>CAWGCM010000025.1:0-194635 GCA_963821065.1 uncultured delta proteobacterium
ATTAAGCAGGGAATTTCAGAACATTGGCAAGAAAAAGCACAGTTAAGCACGCACCAAATCAAACTGGGGCATGGCTCTATGACTGTCCTAGAAAAAATAAAAACAAAATGTTTCTGCAAAAGGATACTAAAGTATTGGGTATTACGCCTCAATTTCAAGAATATGTGACAGAAGTAAAAATCAGTGGAGGTAACTATAAAGGGAGTTCCTTTGCTCCCCGAAGATAATTTCAAGTTTAGTATGAGATAGATTTTTGCCCGAGATAACAAGCGATTATGCGCTCATTTACATTGATAATCCAACGAATCCTACTGGCCAAATTATTAATCTCGAAGAAATAGAAAAGATCGTGTCAGAAGCTAAGAAAAGGAGTGTAGTAGTAATACTGGATGAGGCTGAGTTAGAGTACGTTGGAGAAGAGCATTCAGCGATTTCACTATTGGATAAATGGGATAATATTATAGTAACCCATAGCTTTAATAAAGGCTTATGGCCTTTCCGCATTAAGGGTGGGATACGGTCTTTTTCCCGAAAGAGTTAAGTGGTTATTACGACAAGGTTGACCTTCCCTTTCCTATTCCGGCAGTAGCTTCGTACTTGTGTTTAGAAGGATTACGCGATCAAGAATTTGTCAGATCTTTGCGACAGAGTGTTAAAAATGTTAAAGAAAAGTTGCTGGTCGGACTTAGACAAAGAAAATTCCTAATTTCTGAGACTCATCCCTCTTTTGTTTTTTCTTGATGGGGCACAGTGATAAGACAAAAACACCGATCTAAAAAGAATACCTATTGCAAAAAGGTATAGTGACGGTATCGGGAAAGGATTTTGACAATGTCGGTAAGAATTGGGCAAGAATCCTTGTTCGAGCTGACGCGCGGCAGTTAGTGAACACCGCCTTCTCATAGAGAATTCACTGGGGTGCCTTTTGATTTGGTTTCTTCGCAAAAAGTCCTTATGTCATATAACAATTCGGGGAAAAGATTCGTCAGCGCTTGCACCATTCTTTAGAAAGACGTAAAGATATTAGTGTCCCCATCGGGGATGGTTGAAACCCCTCGCCTTTGGGCGAAGTTAAAGTGAGCGATATGACCGAAGGTTATGAGCCTATATAAAATAGGAATCATCCTTTAATCTTTAGTCGGCTTCAGCCGATCAACGAACCCACCGTCTTCCAGACGGTGGTCGTTCAGTTCAATAAAAATATTCTAAATTTTGTATTTCAATGTAGATGTTACTCTCCTTATTCAGAAACCATCTGTGCCGCCTGTAACTACTTGTAAATGCCAACGTATCAGTATCCTAATGTAATAATTTAATATTGTGATATCGTTTTCATATCTCAAATGGAAAAAATTCCACCGTCTACGGTACTTTTCGAAGGTTTATATTAGCCATACGAAACCCACACTTTGGCTGAAGTTTAGATATCGGCTATAAACCTATCATTACGATAATTTGCATCTTACATCAGCACATCTAACAAATTTAAGTACCTTAAAAATTTTCGAGTCACCGAAGACCTGGTTATTGCATGGCTGAAACATTGTGTATTGGTTTTTGTGTAATCTTCAAAATTTTTTTATTAGTTTATTAAAGCGGTTTGACTATCTGTATCAAAATGACTGGTCTGGATTTTCGATAGGGTGTCATCAATAGATTGAAAGGTTAACACCCCAAATGAGCGTAAACAAAATGAGATAGGTTTTTAACCTTTTGAATAAGCTATCAATTTGCATATGTGGTTTGCAATTGATAATTTCTGTATAAGTGAGATGTAAATATCTATTTTAAATCTCATTTTGTTGGCCCTTCGGGCCCCGCGTTAGCGGTCCGACGGGAAAGCCGATGCTGCCCCATCTTCAGAGTTTATCCGCCTCTGGAGGATTGCCAATGGCTCGGGGTAAGCGACTACACCCTCGCCATCGGACGCCTTGAAGCTGGAGCAGCCTCGACTTTCGCTCAATTAGGGTAACATTTTAATATTTTGTATAATAGAAAATTTAGGGTTATCAATAAAGAAAAAACAGCCCTGGTGCCCGAGACCGCCCAGGGGCTGGGAAGGGAGATTGCCCTATCCGGCTCACGTCTCATATAAGTCACCGGCCCGGAATTTAGGGTGTTGATAAAGCCACGGCGTGCAGGATTGGTATGGTTAAGTTAGGAATCTGGATCTATATTTCGCGATTAATAATCACTTGTAAGTTTTTCTCCTTCGCACACCTCCTCAACCCTTTCGCTAACAAGATAGCCCTTTTCCCACTCGCGCTTGGTCACTTTGCGGCACTTTGTGTGTTGGTCTTCAGGCCCCGGAATCGCCTCGATCGCATGATCGTTTTTTTGATCGTAATAGACAACTCGCCTATTCGTTAAAGCCGCCTCTCTTGCGATTTGATGGTGCTGGTCGACAGCGTTTCCGACTATCGCACCTAACAACGTTCCAACCCCCGCTCCGATAAGGGTACTTTTTGTGTTTCTACCGATAAGCTGTCCCGATAGTGCCCCTAAGCCTGCTCCGATTGCCGCACCGCGCTGGGTGTTATAGCGGCCCGGATAGGTGCTGGCACATGAAATTAGAAACACAAACGCAACTAAAATTAGTAAACCATTTCCAAGTTGTTTCATCTTTATCTCCTCCTTTAGATGAGCCGAGAGCCCATAGCCTAATAATTGTAAACAGTTATCTTGTCACTCAACGCCATGAACGGATAATGGGGTACCTCCGGACGGTTGAGATCGGTGACGGCAAAACCATACTGTTTCTCCCATCCTTCTGAAAGGGAAATGCTTTTTATCAATTTGGATAAATCCTGCGAATAGATCTGAAATTTTAAATTGGAATAGAATACTTTAGTTTTCATTACTCCTTCTGTGAGTGGGTTCTTGTCGCTCATAAGGCGCTCAAAGGAATACAGTAAGATGTCATTTTGGCCGTCGCCATTATAGTCGTGAACACCGACTATCCTAAACTCCTGGGCGGGTGATGAGGCCTTCAGTGATTTTTTTTGCATCAGATTCAATCGGCCATCCAACTTATACAAATTCATTTTATTGTCAGCAGCATAAAAAAATTCTTCGCTGTTTAAGGCTGATGAAGAAACGGCCAGACTCAAAATGGAGTTTTTGGTATCGAAGCGCCGGATAATTTTTCCGGATTTAGAAATTTTGTAGATTCCACCATCATCTTCGCGAAACTTGGATGACGCAAATTTATGGGCGTATAAGTCTGGGCCACCATTTTTATCTGAATTAACCAGCAGAAGACGAACTCCGCTGAAATATTTGCCCATCCGTTTAACCCAATTTGTTTTGCCGTAACCGTCGACACTGATGACATAGGTATGCATATCATTGGTTTCGTTGTGTATCTCCTGATTGCCGTCAGCTGAACTGTATGTGCCGATGATAATGTCGGGCCGATCGCCGATGTTCTCCCATATGACGATATTTTGTGGCTTGGGCCCCATCAGATAGCGCCATAATTCAGTAGCATGCTGATCATAAACAATGATACCGCGAGGCTTAAGAGCGTGGCCTGCCGTAGTGACGGCTATAATCTCCTTGCGGCCGTCCAGGTTAATATCAGCCAGCCCGGCTATCCTTCCGCCGCCGTCGGGTCTGCCTTGATGATAATGTTTGATTTTTCTGACATGATGCCACAACTCTCCTCCGTCGCGGTTTAAAAGCAACAGATGAACGTTGTTGTAATCTGCGCCTGTCAACCCAATGGCCGGCTGTGAATTCCAATCATCAATTAGATTCACCGTGATCGGAAACTTGAATTTTCTTTTCCAAAACGTCGATCCATCGGCTTTGAACGCATAAAGGATGTTGCCTGATGCGGTAATAATCTCCTCCCGGCCGTCACTATCCAAATCATAGGCGATGGAATTCGAATAATCCTCAACATTTTGATCGGTTATGGTCAGTATCGCCAAAGGTTGTCGTTGGGGTGAAACTGATGTGGATGCGGTGGATCCAATCCGGATAGGAAAGGCCTGGCTGGCCTGCAGGCTAACCTGTTCTCGATACAGCGTTTGTCCGCCTTTTTTGACGATGATGGTGGTCGGTCCGGCAAATGTCGGTAATCGGTGTCTGCCGACCTTTAATCGATGACCGATCTTTAGGTTTCCGGCCCACACATCAATGCCGGCGACCCTGGTATCAATTGAAAGGGTGGTGCGATCCTTACTCGCAGGGGTATTATTGAAAATAATATCTCCGTTGCCTTCGATATAACCGAACTGCGGCGTTTGGCGGCTGTGGGATTCTTTGGTGATGCTCGGGCGTACTGTGGCGTAAATTTCAGTTGCAGTTATGTGCCCATCAAAGTTGATATCCGCAGCTCCGGATAGGGCCGCCAGCAGATGATCGGTAAACAGTCCATGGCCCTGGGCTTCTAAAGCCTGCTCCGAACGGCTGCCGGCGGTCAAAATCTGGATACTTCTGGTTTGCATCATTTTATTGATATACACGGAATCTTGTTTCGGATGCCGTTTTATCGATCGGGTCAGGCCCAAGCCTGAGTAACAGGAGTCAAAAGCCAGCAGGATATGTTTGGCTTTGAAATTCTTGATCGTACGATTCAACTGATCCATGGGCAGCATGGTACCCTCCCAGTCATATGCATCTGCATCTGCCGGTACGATATATCCTCTCTCCCGTCCTCCGGGTAAATCCTCGGTCTGACCGTGGCCGGCGAAATAGAATACCACCCTTGAGTTTGCATCAACGGATTTGCGAATCGTCGCCAGTTGGCGCAGAATATTGTGTTTGGTGGCTTTTTGATTGGTGAGAACGAAGACCCGAAAGTCCTTTTGTTTGAGAACAGCAGCAATTTCAGCAGCATCTTTGGCAGCATATTCCAGACTCGGCCAATGGTTATATTTGTCAATTCCTACAACCAGAGCATATGAAGAGGAGTAGTCGGTCTGATAGACATCAGCCCGCAGCACGGGTGGGCCGATCAGACAGATGAAAGTCAAAATGGTCAGCGATCGCAGCATTGACAATTTCCTTAGCAGTTCACCATGGTGGAGCATTATTGTCTCATATTCGCTTTCGAATAGCTAGTAAGATTCAGTGCGGCTTGAGCGACATCTGTTCGTTCTGAAGCCCGGGTCGGTTCCATCCCGTGGAACCCAACCATCCGTTCCAGTTCTTTGAATAAGGCGGAGTCGGGATGAATATCTTCTTTGCCCGACAAAAATTCAAGCGCCTTCGGTTTTTGAGTAAACGCAAATAACTTAACGGTCTCCGTCCCAAAAGGCCAGAGGGCGCGGCATCTGCCCGTCAGAATTTTTTTTTCTCCCGGCGCCAAAGGCTGAAGCTCAGATTTATCAAATGGGTGTAAAACATGCACAGCGCCGGAAGGGTCAACATCTATCAGGAGTAAGTAGGCTGGCTTCTCGGTACGAATTTCAAATCCGAAGGTTTCATCTTCACCGATAATGCTTTTTTGGTATGAGCCGATTAGTTCGATTTCAACATTGAACTGCTGTTGAGGGTAGACGAGATTGATTAATGGTTGAATACGCAGATGCCGTCTAACGCGATCCACCACCCGATGAATATCAAACGACGTAAAGCGGCAGAGCGGATGTTTGTTTGGCAGAGCCAGAACAACCCCATCTTCATCTTTGGTGATGATGAGATCCGGGTCATCGTTTACGATTCTTACGCCATCAATCTTTGAAATATGGGCATTTAAAGCGGGCAACTGCTCTGCGATCCGAACCCTCATGGTTGCCTTTGATGCTGTCGGCCTTCTATTTGCTGTAGCAAGGCCGCCGCCTGAGCGCACGAAAAAAGCTCTATCATGCAGGGAGGCAGCGTTTCCTCCCTGCTTGGGAAGCGCCTGCGGCGTTTGTCTGAACCGCTGCTGAACCAGTGACCTTAAGGCAGTATACAGTTCCATCTGACTCAATTCACCGTCATTATTGGTGTCCGTCTGCACCTGGCCGGCCAGTACTCTTAAAAGGGAATCTGTGAGGGCACCATGGGGTTTCCCATCTATGGTCGGATAAAGAAAGAGCAGGTCCTGTTGAATGTCTTTAGCAATCTCATTTTCCGATGATGCCGAAATATAAAAAATATTTTGATACGGATACGGTTCGTCACGGATTAAGTTATCTTCAAAACTTCCAATAGACCGTTCCTCGTTAAAGACACTTCTTGACGCGAGGTTAATATAACGGCTAAAACTTGCAGGGTTTGGCGCACCAATCGTTCGAACGGTGTTGCCCGAAAAACAGGTATCAAAAACCATGAGGACCTGCCGATCCCGATCGAGGCGTTCAAGCATGGGACGCAGATCGCGCCTGCCGACAATAAGCTGCGACATTAGATCATGTATGGATTGGTTGGGATCTCCACTGAAATCAGCCGGCACCAGCGCGCCGGACCCATGGGGCAGAGGCAGTGCCATCAGATCATCGCGACGACTGGTTCCATGACCACTAAAGTATATGAAGATACGATCCCCCGGTTGGGTTACGTGCGCCAGCTGTTCAATTTCATTAAGAATTCTAGATTTGACCGCTTCCTGATTGACCAGCGTGCGAATGTTTTTGCGCTTGAAACCATATTTCGACCCAAGCACACCCCTGAGCGCCGCCACATCATGGGGCGGCCCTTCCAGGATTCTGGTTTTATACTTGCCGATACCGATCAGAAGTGCATGATTTTCAGCGTTTGCGCCTGAGGCACATAAAACGCCAATAAAAAGTGCAATTACTGGTATAACTGCTATTTTCTGTATGTGAATTGCCATCGCCTATCCATTGTGGAATGTGTTCATGGTATCAGGGTGACTTTCACCCTCCGATTCAACCTATGATCGGTTTCATCGTCTCCATCATAAAGTAATTGGGTTTCGCCGCGTCCGGCAGCTTTCAGTTGCCCGGTCAGGGATGGAAACTGTCGTTCCAATTCTCGCTTTACTGTGCGGGCGCGCTTTTCCGAGAGGACCTGGTTATACCTGCGGGTACCGCGTTTATCGGTATGGCCGACCAGTAGAAAAGAAGATTGGCCCATTTTTGCTCGCGATATTGCCCGGCCCAGTTCGAAAACCTGACGGGTTCCGGCAGAATTCAAATCCGCTCGATTAAAGTCAAAATGCACGGGCAGATTCACCGTCGGACGAATCACAAATTTGCTGCTTTTACTGGTATATTGACCTGCGTCAAAAAATGACGCGATATCTGCTGCCGCCATTATATGCCGGAAAGATTGAATTCGTGCATTCCTGAGTCCGATTTCAAGCCAATCCGGCGCGGGTACAGGATGAAATTGTTTTGCCAGTTCCAAGTCGCGCAGGCCCTGGGGAAGATGACCGGTTTGTGACAGTATCTCGCCTTTGCGTCCGAGGGCCAGTGCTTCGGCCTGTATCGATCCGGCCGTTGCTCGGGCCTGGGTGAAGGCATTGACGGCCTGATCTTTCTGACCTTGCTCTTTAAATATCAGACCCAGCATGTACCAGGCATTGAAGTTCGGGCAGGCAGCTGTCGAGCGTTGCAGCCATTCAATGCTCTGTTGTCGATTGGCTGCTGTCTTTGCCCGATAATAGTAGTCTGCACCGTGGCGGCAATCGATTGCCGGCGACCGGTCGCACCAAATGGCTAAAATAATTAGAACTCCGAAACAGACAAAACGCTTCACGGAAACCCTCCCCACCAAAAAATCTAAATTGTGGAATTCTGGCCGTGTGAGATGTGGTGATTTACTGATTTAAGCTCACCGGCATTGTCCCTCATTTCGTATAGCGGCCGTTATTTTGCCGGCTGCCAGCCATCCCTGCTTCTGACGTAAGATCAATGATCGCGTCGAATTCGGTGACAGACTCGCCAATACATCCTCTGGCGTCTTGAAGCCATGCTCATAAGTGTTTATGGGCGATTTGGTTAAAAATGCTGTAATTTGGTTAGGTCCTGTTTTTTTATCGGTTATCATCTCAAAGTTCATCTGGCCCCCTGGGATGGTCAGCTTGCCCCGGTTCACGGCACTGCTGCTATGATATTGATTGGGGAATAATACAGTCGCCTGATCATTTGTATTGATGCTTATGATGTTCAAATATCCCGCTTCAGGCACCCAGACGGATATTTTCAATGCATCCCCGATTTCAAAGCAGGTTTTATTCAATTTTAACATTAGCGTTTGATGGCTTTTATACACGAGGGTTTCCATTTCGTGGCGGACAAAGCCGCTGCCTTCTGCGACCGGAACCAATTCCAGGGGGCGCTTCGCGGAGGTTTTTACTTCCGGCCAGCTGCGGGTGAAAAGCGACTGCGTCGGATTGAACCTCTTCTCGTATAAATTTGGTCGTCTGGCGCTGTAATTCTTCAGGCGTAATATTGATCCCGGCCATTGCAGCGGACCTGACGACCTGCCGCAGACCCAGGGTGAAAATGCTGCCCTGGGCCGTGGCAATTGTTTTCTCACCCTCGCGGCAGGCCGAAATTGCAACGTAATGATCGCTAGATTCTAATGAGGTCTCAGGTTCCAGCACATCGAAACTGCCCCGACCACCGGCCGACCCTGTATAAGATGAATAGGAAAAAAATTTCACCTGGGCATCGTTTACTGAAATGGAACGGGGATTTAGCCGAAGGCTTCTGGTGGCGCTACCGCTATGGCAGGCATCTAAAATAACAAAAATGTTGCGGCTTTGCATCCTGGCCAGCATAGCGCTAAAGTCGTCATCAACCAGCACACCCGTCAGAGTCTGGTGCCTGCTCTGCTCCTTGAGGGCAACATCATAGAGCAGCAATACCTCATCAAACTGGTCTTTTTCATCATCGTTCTCATCGGGGATCTGAGAACCATGCCCACTGAAATAGAAAAGTACACGATCCTGCGGACCGACACCATTGATCAGCCAATTCTCAACCGCTGAATAGACATTTGCAGTCGACGCGTATTCATGTTCCAACACTTTGATTGCCCGGCTTTTAAATCCCAATAACCGGGCACACTCCCTCATCATTTGGATGTCCAGGCTAACACCATGGAGTTTTTCATCAAATTGGGCATAGCGGCCGACACCGATCAAAAGCGCCCGGTCCTCACCCCGAGCGTCGGAGACCATGGATAGGTACATCAGCAGCAGCCACAAAAGAAACGAAAGTAATCCTCCTATCTGCTTTTTGTTGTCGGCCATTGCAACCCCGCCAATTCATTTAACTGAAAATAAATTCTTCAGGATGGTATCCCCTTTACAAACCCAATATTCCTTTAGTTAACTTTCGGCATAGGTGTCCCTTTCCGGGGTGAAACTAAAGCCTGGGCCGATAGGCCCCAATTCTTGGCTGGGCTCCTGTGTATATATGACGAATACTAATCGAAAAAGGTCTACAATTCATTTGACTTTTATTCCCAGGCGCCTCAATTTTGTTTTACCGCTTTCGAGCCCTTGTTTGTCTGCGTAAAGCATCACGACTTTATAACGGCCTAAGCCCGTGCGGTACCATTCTATATTCAAATCCGGAGCCCGTTTTCGAAGGTGATCATAGAAGCCCGGCTGCCCGGTAGGGTCGGGTAAAGGTTATGATGGGGATGTGTTTTTGCCGGATATAGGATGACGGTTGGTTGGCTAGGGCGGATTTGCCCGGAACGGTTGCTCCTCGCATGATACGTTCCAAATGATGGAAAATATAGCCGCTGTACCATTTAGCGCCCTCGGGGATTTGCCCGGAAAGTTGCGTTTTATCGATGCGATTCGGCCCATAGTTGTAGGCCGCCAAAGCCAGATGCAGATTATTGTCATAGCGATCCAGCAGTTCTTTGAGATACTTAGCTCCAGCGTTGACATTGGTGCATGGATTATACAAAGCCGACAGGCGGTAAATTCCAAGATGTTTGGCTGTTTCAGGCCATTGGATTTGCATCAGGCCGTGGCAGTTGCGATTTGATTTTGCATTCGGTTTAAAGTTGGATTCCCCACGCGCAACAGCAAGCAGAAGCGACAGGGGAAGATCATGCTTTTGGGCTGCCGATTTAAAACAGTGTTCATAGGGGAACCGAGTTGTTGGGATTTTGCGGGCATCAGTGGCCAGGTAATCATGCCAGCTGGCTTCAAGATCCAGACTGTTGTTTTTGACAGCACCAAGAGCGGATTGGCCATAGCCCAGCAAGAAAAGGCAGATGATTAATTTTGTAAACTTCCTCATCGGATTCATAGTTAAGACATCTCCCCTCGGTCATTTTCTACAATGATCGCTCATGCCAGAAGCGGAATTCCCGCCACTGCACCCTTTCAGGATATCGGGTGGCGAGGTGATTTAAGTATCCCTGCCATTGATTGATGCGCTCATGAGATCGCCGGCTGCCCCCGGCTGAAAGTCTTTCAGGAAAACTTTTGCCGGGTTGGCACAACCCCTGAAGTTCGTCGAGCTGGTATCCGAACCGGTTGGCCAGGTCCGGTGCCGTGATGGCAACCGCGTAAACCCTTTCCATTCCCGGCGGCCCCGCAAGTCCCAGGACCCGCGCTTCAGAGTCAAAAAGCGGCGGGAACTGAAACAGTATACTCGGCTGGATAAAGGCATCAATTGTTTGAAAGCCCGGGCAATTGGATGGGAACATGCGCGTTAAATCCCCGGTCGCATCCTGGCCAACCAGAAAAATATAGGCCGGAGATGAAAGGCGCATTTCAACTGCCAAACAACCCCCGGTGGGCAGATGTTCAAGGGAGTTTAGGCGATGTGAACCGGCCTGCCAGGGGGTATCGGTCGCGCAAACCTCCTGGCTGTCAGGAGTGATCAAATCAAATGATGAAATTAATGCCAGCGGTTGCGCTTCCTGTTTTAATATGGGTGCGGATGCATGCAATTTTTCTTTATGCATGTCTGCCATCATCTGTTGTTGATCGGACTCGATCAATACATAGGCTTCGGTCTCCGCACCGGGCAGGTATTTTTTTCCCCGGCGATCTCTGGCCGATACCCAGATCTGGTACATATTTTTATGGATCGAATGAATGGCGCTAACCACGGTAACATTTGCCTGGTTCGGATCGTCGGTTACCGCCACTTCCCTGAAGCGCGCCAGATAATTCCCCACAAGCTTTAGAGTGGTTTTAAAAAAGTCCGGAGTATTGGCGGAAGCGTCTGCCACATACACGACCAGATCATCGGCTTCGCCTTGCTGTAAAAGGCAACTCAGATTGTGAGCCAGATAGACAGCCAGCAAATCAGGTTGGCGGTTTGAAAACGGGAGCGGACGCAAACCGCGCAGATACTCATCCGGATGCTCACGCTTTAGCGCTGCCAATTGCTCGGGCGTCGGCTTGCCTTTCCATGATCGCCCAAATCCGGATACCCATTTATCTTCGGCCAGATTCAAAGCCCGCACCTTTACTACAAGGTTTTGATCGACAGTTGTCAGTCGACAGTCGATCCCAATATAATAATGAACTTTGAGGTAATCGCCGCATGAGATATCCGCCAGGCTGCGATGATGTTTATGGGGCGGGGTTGCCGGCCGCCAATAAAGATCGAGGCCGGGCTCTCTGACAAGCGAATCGATAATTTTTTCACGGATGTGGTCCGTCAATTCATCAATGCGGGGTTCGACATTGTCACTATGCATGCGAACCAAAAGTATAGGCTGCCCCTTAAATCGGGGGTGCTGACCGAATTGCTGCACCAAGTATGGAATAAGCGTATCTTCCAGCCATTTATCGAGGGAAAGTTTGTCCATTGTGGGATCCACACCGCGCCTAACTTGATTTCCAGTGCAGGCGGCGAAAGCCAGAAACGCAAAAAATACAGCTAACGGGAGCAAGGCCGCTCGTATTTTGCCTGTCATATTCAATTTAATATCACCTCACCGTCCGGCATGATAATCAAATCGCCCCCTTCACTTTGCTTGATGAGCCGGTTGATGGAGGCAGCCGTCTGGTCCGGTATCGTTACACCCCAGGTCACCGTACTTCGGCCAAAAGCAGCTACTTGTCTGCTAAAAACTGCGGCATAGCCTGCGGGGACGGTGGTCGATTCCATCTCATAGATTTTTGCGGGCGTTTTAACCGCAATATAAACGGGCCGGGTGTTAGCCAATTTCAGTTGCCAGGCTTTTTTACCAGCAAGGGCAAAAAAATTTACTTTCTTTTGGGAGATCAGTGTTTCCAGGGCCAAATCCGAGGCAAACCGCAGCGTGAATCCCTTCCTGGTAGTTTGCGCTGGGGTCGGCGCCGGAGGAGTTTTACTCGGGATCTGTTGTTTTTGTTTTACAGGTTGGTTTAATTTTTCCGTCACCTGGTTCAGCGTTTCCTGGATTTTTTCTATATTTTGGTTTTCCTTTTGTATTTGAGCTCTTAACTCTGATCGGGTTCGTCGCTTGTCATTTATATCATTTACGATTTTAGCCAGCATCGCTTCCCGCTCTTTGATATCGTTTCGGGCCGCTTTAAGGGATTGCGAAACCGTGGCCAGTTCCGTGCGTGCCTTTGACAGGCGCGACATGATTTTCTGCTCGATTGCGGCGGCACCGGCAGCTTGAGCTGTCGATCTTTCAGCGGCTGCGGTTGCTGCGGCTAACTGAGACCGAGTCCTGGCCAGTTTTTCTTTTAAGACCGCAATTTTTTTTTGCAGTGATGCCGCCTCTGCCTGCAAGGCAAGGGGTTCAACAATGGTGGGCTGATCAGCTGGCGGAGACATGGGCAGGGCTTTAACCAGCGCAAAAATAGCCATCAGGCACAAACACAGTATTGCAAAAAACCGCATGACATCTGTTTGCAGCATTTCAACATCATTAGATAGGGGCGCGCTGCGGTGGTCGAAAAATGTCGGCGATGATATTAAGGGATTCATTTACTTCTCCACAGTGGATCCGTCCGGTGGTCGCTCGATTGCACCCGATACCAACTGACTGAGACGCGTATCGATGGATTGGAGGGTAGAGTTCACGGAATCGGTTTGTTGTTCTGCCAGCCGGTTGTAGAAGGCTTTGACCTGGGTACCGACTGCCAGTGATTTGACGAGCCGCAACAGATAGCCACCCACCGCTCCAAATATAGTGGTGGACAACGCCAGTAAAATACCACCATCGACAAGTCGCTGCAGGATAGAGAACGCACCTAGTTTCGCAGCGGACTGGGCATTTAAATCTCCGAGCCCCTCCAGCAAAGCCCCCCGCATACCGATAGCGGTCCAGATGACACCAATGCCGAAAAACAGATTAATCCAAATATCTACCAAGTGGTCAATCTGGGCTATTTTTTCCACTGAGATATTTGGATTTCTAAGAAACCGCTTTAGGCGTAATAGGGAGCCGGTATAAAGTAAAAAAGTTAAGCAGAATGGGATTACCGACAACCGCAGATTTTCATAGGTCCACGAAAGCACACGCTGAATACTGGGTACTTCTAAAACGGATATGGCGACAACCTCCGACATATTCAGCATGTACAGCAGTGTCGCTCCGATGATGAAAACGCCCAGGGCTCCGGTAAAAAATCCGGCCGAAAAACCGGTTGCAGAGTAAGATGTTGTTTTCATAGGAAGCTTCCCGTGTCAGTTATTACGGCATGCCGTGCAGGTGGCGTCCAGTAAAAGGAGAATCGAATTATATTGATCAGCAGCAGCGTAATAGGCCTGCTTATCCTGGCAGGCTCTTAACAGGCCGTCCTCTTTCTGGCCGAGTTCATTTTGTAGCTCTACTTCAAGTTCTCTTTTTGCATCTTCGGGGCAGGAGGAACAAACGTTAAAATCGTCCTGCAGCGACATGAAGGTGGTGTTGAAATAGCGGTTGTAGTAGTTGCGGGCTTGAATTTTATCGATAATTCCCGCCTCGTTGGCCCACATCAGAAAATCGCTGAACCGTCGCCTGTTCTCCCTATCGGGATCACGTTTGGCAACGTCTATAAGTCGCTCATAGTAGCTGTCAAACATCCGCTCGCATTCCAATCGGCCAAGTTCGTCTCGAGAATGGGTCAACGCCTCTTCAAGATTCACCCCTGATGGTAAGGTACAGGAGGACTGAAGGTATTGGTTATTTGCGCATGAAAACATCAGCAGTGCCAGGACCGCGATAAAAAAAAGTCCGGTTCGGTTCGAGTTGATTTTGTTACTCATTTTTATCATGATGGTTCACCTCCATTTTAATTCTGATAGATCGACGGTTACATATCGAGGGGACTTTGATATTCCGCTTTGATATTGCCCTGGGGAGGATCCGGGATACCTTCCTCTTCACCGGTTTCTCCAAATATTATTGTCTTAACCCGGCCTACCATCTCAAACATTTCAGGGGTGATGATGCCATACATCTGATCCAGATCTATCATCAGCTTGGCACGACTGATTTCATCGCGTGTCAGGGCGATAAGATCCTGCACCTCCTGTGTGTCCAGGTATATCTCGGCCGCCACGGCAGCCAGGGAGCCTCCCGATCCTGTTCTGGGTGCCGTTGCCACGAGTCTATAGTATTGTTTGAACTTTTCGCTTAATTTGCCCGTGCGACGGCTGTAAGGCGCTCGGGCAGAAGATTTTAGGGGTGTTTTTTCAAGCAGCTTTTGCAACCCCCGCGGGGTGGTTTTGCGTCCCAATTCCTTGCGAATTCGTCGTTCCAGGCTAGTATTGGTGGCCCGGACCGAATCCTCCATAACCGGCAAACGAGATTCCATCAAATTTAGCATTTCCAGATACGTTTGGCTCAATTGACCGCTGATCTCACTGCAGCCTTGCTCTGCTTCGGCTCCCTCGCATTTGCTGGCATTATATAATTCTTCCTGCTGGTTTAGTCTTTCAATCACCGTCTGAAGATCAGCCTCCATGGCTTTGGCCGTTTCGCTGGTATGCTTGATGCTTTCAACAACAGTGGTTGGAAACAGCCGCAGGGTGGGGGATGTTTTTGCTAGCACCGGACTTTGCAGGCCGACGAGAGCGATACCCAGCAGGACGAATAGCCTGCCGAGTAAAACCGGTAATCGTGAAATCCGTATGCGTTCGATAATTTTTGATACCTGCATGCGTTACCTCCTATTAATTTTTGTTCAATTGGACATTTTAAAAAAGCGGTTACACACTTAGTAGACGGACAGATCACGGTGGCGGGTCAATTTATTGCCAATCGCTTTTCCTGAAACGATGCTCAGGTTTTTAGGCACTCAACTTAATCCGCCGGAGGCGGACAAGGAGTGAATTCCCCGCCTCCTGGGGCGATAAAAGTATCCCGGTTGATACCCCGTTGCTTGCGGCGGGATAGTTCATAAAGAGGTATATTGTTGCATAAATGGCGGCTCGGATCGGAGAGGTGATAAAATTCTGATGAATACCCTCAGCTATTGGAGAATTTTTTGGAAAACAAATGTGATCAGAACGGAATTGGGCAAATGAGTTTTCAACCTGCTATTGAATTTCTTTTACTTCTAAATAAGCCACATTATTTTCGATGCGGATATGCAAAATTTCCTCAGGACCAAACAAACTTTTGGTCTGATAGTAGGGCTTTGAAAGGACAACAAGATCAAACTGTTTTATTTGAAGTCCCTTTTTATGCAATGCTGAAATCAGACGTTGCATACGTTCGACACTTTTCCACTGCAAGGCGTTGTTTTCCAGCAGGATATCCTTCAACTCCTGATCTAGAGTGAGTTTGGCCGAAATGACCGAGGAGGGTTGGGTCCGAAATTTATTGACGAGCTGACCGCCAATGATAAAGATAATTAAAATTGAGGCTGCCAGGGCATAAAGGGATTTCCGTTTCCACCAGGCAGTGGGGGCCTGTTTGCCGGAAGTCTCGATAGATACCTCTTTGAGAGTTTCCTGCAGGATTTCGTAACATTTCCCACAGCGGTTAAGATGAAGAAGTAAACGCTTTCGTTCAGCGCTGTCAAGCGTTCCATCAACCAGCCGTGCCAGATCCTCCAGGTCAGCATGGTTTCCGGATTCAGCTGAATCGGCCGGCTTTAATGTTTTATTCAACCATTTGCCCATATTTGCCTCTAACTGGTTAGACGGACAGGTTACGGTTCGCGAATGCCTGCCGAGAGCAATTCTTCCCGATAACGGTTCAAAAGGCTTTTTAGCCGTCGCCTGGCAGATGATGCTGAAAACCCAATCGTATTTGCTGCCGCTTTGACAGACTGCTCTGAGCCGTATACAAGTCTTACCAATAGCTGATCTTCTTGTGACAGCTCCGCGGTTGTCTCCCGAATAATCTTGAGCGCTTTGATTCGTCTTATATGGTCAAGCTTACCAATCAAAAACTCTAGCGGATTAGAACGGGCGCCGTTCATGTTCTGCAGGGACTTGGAACCAACCTCATTTAAAGATTGAAAGGTGGGATTTTCTCGGCAGGGAGCTTTTTGAATCGGAGCAATCTCTTCTGTGTACTGTTCATAGGATCCTTCGAACAAGCCCTCGATCTGCAAAAAATCATAGGCATCATCAAAGGAAAATTTTTGCCAGCAAACAAGGCGGTAGACAGCCTCGGCCCACGTGCCGAGCTTTGCCACACCGGCGGGTATACGCCTGCGGCCGTATTTTTTGCGTCTGAAGTCAATAATAAGGGAGTTGATCAGAGAATACAGGTAGGTGCTTAGTTTGCTTTTGCCTTTATAGGCCCGCAGGCGCTTAAAATTATCGGCCTTCAGGCTGTCGATGATAAAGACATAGCTTTCGTTTTGATCGTTTTCATTGGAGAAATGCCGTTTGCAGATAGCCTCTATCCTTCCCAGGATATCGCTCGAAATGAGAATTTTCTCCGGATCCATAAAATTGCCGACCACTGGCTGATTTTCCGATACTAAAGTAAAAAATATATCCCATGAGAAATTATTAATTGGTTACAAGCGATTACCCAATTTCCGGTCAAGCCCGGGAAGTCCCGGCGGTGTTGATCATTATTGCCACTTCTGGTAGTTTGATTTTAGTTGCTGAAAACGTTCGGGCCCCAGAATGTTGCGGACACCAATCACAAATTGCAAGCGTTCATTGGCAAGATTTTGACGGTCTTTTTCAAGGTTTTGAAACTGCTTTTTTACAGCAGTATTGTTTACGTCTTGGCCACTTAACAGTTGATCGAGTTCAAATTGTTGGTGCTCAACCGCAGATTTTTGTTTTATAAGCTTGCGGCGGCTTTTGGCAAAAAGTTTATCCAGGCGTTTGATTTCATTTTTGCTCAGATTTAGATTTTTTTGAATCTTGGGATTATACCACCACTTTCCAGCAGGGACCTCCTGTCCAAATGCCATAACAGGGGACATCACAAAAATGGCCAGCAGTATGAAACTGAATGCGCTTCTTAACATGATGACGTTCCTCTCTTCCATCCGTCAGAGGTTAAGGTTTAGGACTCGATCTGAGGAATTAAAAATTGATAAAATTCTTTGTCGTAATCCGGTTTATATTCAGCTGTGAGTTCCAAATACAGTGGCGGCAGGGCATTTTCGACCAACATGTTTACTTCCGTCATAAGCCGTTTGGCTTCCATTAGTTCCAAGGGGGCGCCAGCGGTTCCGAACTCAGTTAGATTGCGTACACTGGTTGTTCCCCAAAAGACCAAGAGAACGGCGGCGACAGTGGCGGCAGCCCCGATGGCATTGCGCCAGTTCAAAAAGCTCCAGCGGGAGCTACTGGCTTCATGCACCGGTATCGTTATTTTCCTTTGCGGTGGCGGCGAATAACGCTCGGCTAGTTGCCCCAGGTGCACCAATTCTTGTTCAAAGCTTACTTTGCTGGAACGGCATTGGTGACATGACACCAGATGTGCCTGCATGGACCGGGGCAGGTCGTTTTCGTCAACAACCGCCTGGATCAGCTGTTGTTCATCTAAATGTTGTTCCTTAGCTAAATTCACTGGATTACCTCTTTTAGCAATTGGCGCATCCCCGGTTCTTTTTTAAACTTCGCAAGCGCGCGGTATAAATGGGTTTTAATTGTACTTTCATTTTTCTTCAAGGCCCCTGCGATCTCGTTAAGGCTGAGATGATCAAAAAATCGCAGCAAAAACACCTCGCGTTCCATTTTGGACAGCTTATTCAATATCAATCGAATTTGTCGCCAGAAGTCCTCTCTTAAAACATGATCCAAGGCATCGGGCTGATCGGTGCCTTTTTCTGACGATGGCTGGGATTCAATGTTTTCGTCTTCAGCTTTAAATAAGGACCGAAAACGTTTTTTACGCTGAAAATCGCGAATGCGATTCAAGGTAATGCTGAAAAGCCACCCGCGGAATCGTGAAGCATCTTTAATACTCGAAATTTTTTGATATGCCTTCAAGAAAACATCCTGGGCAATATCTTCGGCGTCTGCGCGGGACCGGATTCGATAATAAACCATTCTGAACACATCGGCCTGAAATTGATCAATAAGCTGGGCGAAAGCGGATCGGTTTCCACCTTTAGCTTGATTGACCAGTAAGACAAGTTGTGTAGAAGTGCCCGAGGTCTTGTTGCTATCATCTGTTGAAGCCATTTTAGGATGTCAGATTTTTTCTCCTGTTGCGATCCGCCACCAGCATTCCGGTTACCATAATACCCTGAATGCATTGACTTGTCTATATTAACTTGACTAAAATGATTATGATTGAGCATTCCTCAGGCACCTCACATAAGGCCGTCCATCTCTAATGATCCCAATTCCAATTCGATTTTTTATAGTGCCGGTAACGGCGGCCATCGTTATGTTTTAGTTTTTTCATTTCAAATTTCTCCCTTCTTGGCGTTTTACCCTAATAGACGCTTAGGCATTCCATTTGGTCTACAATGTAGACTTTTTTTGGGGGGAGTCCGTCTTATGGGTTAAAATCTTTAACAGACAAAGGAGAAAAATCATGCAGACACAAATTAAGAAAATTATTATAGGCGCAGCGGCTCTGGTATTTGCAATTTCCGGTGTATCATTTGCAGATGATTGGGGTGACCGGCATCATAAACCTCAAAGAAAAGCTTACGGTCATTATAAAGCAAAAAAGCATCAACCCTACTGGAACAACAAGCATTTAAAACCCTTGAGACATCAGCGTGATAGACATATCGCTGAAGATGTTGAC
The DNA here is from genome assembly GCA_963821065.1 of uncultured delta proteobacterium. Classification (GTDB taxonomy): domain Bacteria; phylum Desulfobacterota; class Desulfobacteria; order Desulfobacterales; family JAFDCJ01; genus JAFDCJ01. The sequence continues at coordinate 18,991 of CAWGCM010000025.1, forward strand.
CATCATCATGATTATTATGATAATCACCATCGCCGCTGGGAAAGAAAACATTTTAAATCCAGGCGACCGCACCGAAATAGACATATTTACAAAAAGGCTCATCGCCACAATGATAACTACCATCGGCGTCGGGCTTCACGAGATGACCTAATTTATAAACTTGCCTTAAAAGATCCCGCGATCGTATTTAAGGTCATTTTGAAGGAGCACGGATTATTCTGATAATTCCTTCTCTAACCAAATCATGGGGCTGCGGCATAGTTGCCGCAGCCCTTTTTTTTGGATTTCGCCTGATCCACCAATTTTTCGGATCCTTGAAAATTCACCATCAGGCAACCTGCAACTATAATTCTTGCAAAAACTATTAGCTTGCCCTATTTATTCCAAAGTCAAAAGCTATGTGGGCGATGACCGACATTGCTTTTCCTGCTCATTTAAGGAGTGCACCCATGAACACAACCCCTGAAGTATTACACGAAAACAGATATGAATTAGATCAGATGGCAGATGGATTTTCGGCTTTTGTTGAAAGCTATCCATCGTTTAATCAAACTTCGGTATTAGATAAATGGCGGGAGACCCAATATCAGCGACTTGATGCTAACGGGCAAGTTTACTTAGATTATACTGGTGGCGGGCTGTACAGCGAATCGCAACTTTCTGAACATATGGAGTTACTACGTACCAGCGTACTCGGCAATCCCCACTCTGCAAACCCCACTTCCCTGGCAATGACAGACCTGGTTGAGGGTACGCGCAAATATGTTCTTCGCTACTTTAATGCATCACCGGATGAATATATTGCCATTTTTACGGCCAATGCCAGCAGTGCACTAAAGCTGGTTGGGGAAGCTTATCCATTTGCACCTGCCAGTCATTTGATTCTCACCTTTGACAATCACAACTCTGTCAATGGCATCCGTGAATTTGCGAAGGCCAAAGGGGCACAGGTTTCCTATGTGCCTTTAACAACCCCGGATTTGCGCATAGATAGGGCAAAACTAGATGATGTTCAAAATTCGGTGGATATGGATCTAAACAATCTGTTTGCTTTCCCAGCTCAATCCAACTATTCCGGCGTAAAGCATCCACTGGATTTGATTGAACAAGCACATAGCAAAGGTTTGGATGTATTGTTGGATGCGGCGGCGTATGTACCAACCAGTCGCCTTGATTTGGGTGTGGTTAAACCGGAGTTTGTAGCCGTATCTTTCTACAAAATGTTTGGTTACCCGACGGGCATTGGCGCATTGCTAATTCGCAAAGCGGTTTTTCAGAAGATGAAACGACCGTGGTTTGCAGGCGGTACCGTAAACTTTGCTAGCGTGCAGGGCAACGGCTATTATTTGTCGCCTGGCGAAGCCGCTTTTGAAGACGGTACGATAAATTATCTGAACATCCCGGCCGTCAAAACCGGATTGCAGCACCTGGAGAAGGTGGGAATTAACACCATTGGGAAGCGGGTCCATTGCCTCACCGGCTGGTTGCTCGAAAATTTGCTTTCATTGCAGCACAGCAACGGCAAACCGATGGTCCGGATTTATGGTCCGTCAGATACGCAGATGCGCGGCGGAACGGTGACGCTCAACTTCTACGGGCCTGATAAACGGCTTCTTGATTATCGGCGCCTGGAAGAACTGGCGAACGAGGAGGGCATTTCGCTGCGCACTGGCTGCTTTTGCAATCCCGGAGCCGGTGAAATTGCAGAAGGGCTGACGACGGAGGATATGAAGGCCGGATTGGATGATGGGCCTGATTTGAGCTTGCCTCATTTTTTGAGGGTGATTCAGCACCGGGGCAACAAGAGTGCCGGTGCAATTCGTATCTCAGTTGGCTTGGCAACCAACTTTGCCGATGTGTATCGTTTTATGCATTTTGCGGCTGGCTTTCGAGACAAGACAAATATGAATATTGGTGAAGTGACGTTTGATATACAATCGTGCCGGGTGATTAGAGATGGCAGTTAGGGATTAGCGTCTAGTGAGGCTGTAATCCCCATAAAAGAGGGGAGACAACAAGGCGATGGACTACCCGGCTTCAAACAGCGGGGCATCAATCCGAATATTTGCAATCGCCCCAGGGGGCGGGGGATTAACCACGCCTGGGGAATCCGCCTTCGTTGGATTAAAGAAATGGTATCGGCTTGCCGGTGTCAAATGCCAACGCTTGACACAATGCAATCAGGTTTCCATTTTGATCGGTGACCTTGATATCGTAGCTGGCTGTTTTTTTGGTCTGGCTTACCCGGTTGGCTTCGGCCCGTAACTGCAGGCCGGGTTTGGGACTGGACACATAGGTGACATTGACATTCAGGGCCACGGCCACGGTACCGTCCGTCTGGCCGGCGGTTTCAAAGGCCTCGTCAATTAAGGCATACAGGGCACCTCCGTGAGCGCGGTCATAGATGTTGTTCATTTTTTCGGGTTCATAGATCATCTGCACCACTGAATGACCCTTTTCCAACTCCACCAGCTCCATATTCAACGCCCGGGCAAACGGCTCATTTTTAACTGCGCTTACAATTGCTTCTTTGACCTTTTGATCCATGTCCCTCTCCATCGTTTGAGATAGCTAAAAACGGGTTCTGTCTTGTGTCCTATAAAACAGGTATCGATAACGATCTATATCATAAAGATCACTGGTATCAAGTCCGCACTTAAAATTTAGTTGATCTAAACCATGGCACGGTATAGGTTGTTTTTGCTATCTTTTCTTCAAAAATTTGTATTGACGAGAGATATAATAGCTATTAAGTAGCTATATATTAGTCACAATAGGAGGTCTATCCCAAATTTTTGACCTATCTTCGGTCATTTCTTGACCATTAACCCTTGAGCACAAAAAGGAGGAAGGCACATGAAAAAGCAAATTTTTACATTTCTGTTAATCTTTTGTGTTGGGCTGGCATTGGGTTTCATGAGCCCCGTAACTGCCGAGGCCGCTTCCGTCAAACTCACCTACAGCAATTTTTTCCCACCCGGACATATTCAGAGCAAACTGGCCGAGTCCTGGTGCAAGGAAGTCGAAAAACGCACCAACGGAGAGGTCGTGGTGGAATATTATCCCGGCCAAACCCTGACCAAAGCCCGACAGGTTTATGACGGCGTCGTGGAAGGAATTTCGGATGTCGGTTTTTCGGTTTTGGCCTATACCCGCGGCCGGTTTCCGGTGATGGCGGCTGTTGATCTGCCCCTGGGATATACCAGCGGTACGGTGGCCACCAAGGTTATCAATGCGGTCTATAAAAAATTTATGCCCAAAGAGCTTATGGATACCCAGGTGATGTATCTGCATGCCCATGGTCCGGGTCTCATTCACACCAAAAGCAAAGCGGTACGCAAGATGGAGGACATGAAGGGGCTCAAATTCAGGGGGCATGGTACCAGTGCGGCGGTGGTCACGGCCCTGGGCGGCACACCGGTGCCCAAACCCATGCCGGAAACCTACCAGATGCTTCAAAAAGGCGTGGTGGATGGTGCGGTTTATCCCTTTGAGGCCAACAAAGGCTGGAAGCTGGGAGAGGTCACCCGGTATTGCACCGCTGATTTTACGGCCGCTTATACCACTTCATTTTTTGTGGTCATGAACAAGGATAAGTGGAATGCCATATCGGCCGCCAACCAAAAAATCATCGAGCAGATCAACATGGAATGGATTGACAAACATGGCGAGGCCTGGGACACCAGCGATGCCAAGGGCATTGTCTTTTTCCTGAACCAGGGCGGTCAAATTATCGGTCTCGATGCCAAAGAAGGTGAACGGTGGAAAAAAGCAGTCGCGCCGATTATTTCTGATTATGCCGCAGATATGACTAAAAAAGGATTCAATGGCACCGAGATCGTTGATTTCACAATCAAAACACTGAACAGCCTGCAGTAGATGCTAGAGGGTGGGTCCTATCAAGGGCCCACCTGATTTTTACGGCTTTCTGAATTCTTATTATCACGAAATCCGTTATGAAACCCAAAAGCGGATAATTTCTGTTCCAATCGGTTTTGTGATTAATTATTTACAGCATATTCAAGTAAGTTTATTCGCATGGATTTTTTCTGGAAAATCATCCAGTGGATTCTGGATAAAATGAAAATCATTGGCGCAGTCTGTCTGGTGGGAATGATGCTGTTGACCTGCGTCGATGTCGTCGGGCGTGCCTTTGGCCATCCCATTTTCGGTTCGGTGGAAATTGTGGGTTATATGGCCATACTGTCCGTGGTCATGGCCATGCCCTATACCCACCAGGTTCAGGGTCATATCGGCGTGGAAATTATCGTGCGGTTATTTTCCGAGAAAACCCAGACCATCATTGATATTTGTACCGGAATTATCAGCCTAATTCTGTTTGCCGTCGTTACCTGGCGGATGACGGTTTATGCCAATACCATGAAAGAATCGGGCGAAGTTTCCATGAACCTTGAGCTTCCCGAGCATCTTGATCATTTATGTGACGGCCTTCTGCCTGCTGACCTTCACCCTGGTCATTCTAAGGGATATACTCAATAATATCAGAAAGCTAAAATCAACATGAGCCCCACCACGATCGGCATCATCGGCATCGCTGTCATGGTCCTTATTTTTTTCTCAAGGATGCCGGTGGCCTATGTGATGACGATGATCGGGTTTTTAGGCTTCAGCATCATGATTTCCTTAAAGGGGGGGCTGAATCTTCTTTCCCGAAATATCTACGAGGTTTTCTCCTCCTACGGGCTGACCACCATCCCCCTGTTTATTTTCATGGGCCAGCTGGCCTTTAACAGCGGTATCAGCGCCCGGTTATACGATACGGCCTATAAATTCCTGGGCAGCACCCGGGGCGGGCTGGCCATGGCCACCGTATCGGCCTGCACGGCCTTTGGCGCGGTCTGCGGATCGAGTCCGGCCACTGCCGCCACCATGGCAACGGTGGGATTGCCGGAGATGAAACGCTATAAATATGCCGATGAGCTGGCCACCGGTTCGGTGGCATCGGGCGGTGGACTGGGCATGATCATGCCGCCCAGTGTTGTTCTCATCGTCTACGGTGTTCTGACCGAAGAATCCATCGGTAAGCTGTTTGTTGCCGGGATTATTCCGGCCATCTTCGTTACCATCCTCTTTATCATCTCTATTTATATCCTGCTGCCGTATTGCTCCGGAACAGGGTCCGCCGGGAGAGAGGTTTTCCTGGAAAGAGAAAATCCGGTCCCTTACCGGTCTTAATTGATACCCTGGCCGTATTTGGCCTGGTCATGGGCGGCCTTTTCTTCGGGTTTTTCACACCGACCGAGGCTGCCGCCGTGGGTGCTTTCGGTGTTCTGGTGGTTTCATTGATCAGGCGCCAGATTACCTGGCAGGGGTTTGTCAAATCTTTATATGAAACCCTCAGGACATCCTGTATGGTCCTGTTATTGATTGCCGGTGCGGTTGTCTTCGGTAAGTTTCTGGCCATCACCCGTATTCCGTTTAACATCGCTTCCTGGATCGGTGGCTTTGATCTGCCGCCCTTTGTGATCATGGGCATGATTGTTCTGGTCTATTTTCTGGGTGGATGCTTTATGGATGCCCTGGCGCTTGTGATGCTGACCATTCCGATATTTTTTCCGATTGTCACCGGTCTGGGCTACGACCCCATCTGGTTCGGTGTCATTATCGTGATGGTCACCGAGATGGGGGTGATCACGCCACCGGTGGGGATCAATGTTTACGTGGTGTATGGGGTGGCCGAGAGCGTTATCGGCGGCGTTCCGCTGGAATCCATCTTCAAGGGCATCATACCGTTTTTGATTGCCGTCATCGTGGGCCTGATCATTCTGATTTTTATTCCCCAGATTATTCTGTTTTTGCCGAATCTGATGTATTGAAGGGCATAAAGCTGGAGTGTTCGGAGTAGTGGAGTGCTGGAGTAATGCGGTTTAAGGCGGATTGAATCTGATTTTGATAGCTTAATCCGATCATCCGAAACCCTGTAGCCCAATACTCCGAGTACTCCATTACTCCAACTCAATGTTGTTCGGAGGAATTCATTCACTTCATTATTATTATTGGACGTTTAAGCCATGAAAATCGAATCAACTATTTTGGAATCCGGTCCTGGAAACCTTGCCGCGGGAAAAATTCGCGAACTTCAGCTCAAGAAGTTTCGCAAGATTTTTCAGTGGACCTATGATCATTCCAAATTTCACCGCAAACTATACACGATGCCGGCATAACGCCGCAGGACATCCGTTCTTTTGAAGATATTCGCCGGGTCCCCACCGTCGAAAAATCCATGATGCGGGATATCCAGGGCAAAGATCCGTTTCCCTACGGCGATGCACTTTGTGTGCCCCTGGAAGAGGTGACGATATTCCGGCAGACCAGCGGCACCACCGGGCAGCCCGTCTACCAGCCGGATACCTGGCAGGATTGGGAGTGGTGGACCGAGTGCTGGTCATACATCCTCTGGGCCCAGGGCTACCGCCCCCGGGACCGCGTCTTTATTCCCTTTGGCTATAATATTTTTGTGGCCTTCTGGGCCGGGCACTATGCGGCCGAAAAAATCGGTTGTGAAGTGATTCCGGGCGGGGTGCTGGATACCAAAGCCCGGATTCTTAAAATTCAGGAACTGCAGGCCACCGCCATGATGGGCACGCCGACCTATATTCTGGGGATGGCGGAGACGGCGCGTATGAAAATGGACATCGATCCATCCCAATTGACCATCAAGAAGATCACCTGTGCCGGCGAATGCGGCGCCAGTATCCCCAGCACCAAAAAACGCCTGGAAGATGCCTGGAATGCCAAAGTGTATGATCATGCCGGGGCGACTGAAATCGGCGCCTGGTCGTTTGAGTGCACCGAGCAGCCGGGTGGGATGCATGTCAATGAAGCCCTTTTTCTGGTGGAAATCGAAGATGTGGAAACCGGCGAAATTATTGAAGAGCCGGGACGCCGCGGCAAGATGATCATCACGGCCCTTGATCGCCAGGCCCAGCCCTGTGTCCGCTTTGACTCCAAGGATGTCATTGAATGGGCGGCCGAGCCCTGTGCCTGCGGGCGAACCGCCCGGTTGATCAAGGGCGGGGTGGTCGGCCGGGCCGATGATATCACCAAAGTCAAAGGGGTGCTGCTGGCACCATCCGCCATTGAAGAAGTCGTTCGCAGTGTGGACGGCCTGGGCGATGAATACGAAGTGATCGTGGATAAAGTCGGCGATGCCGAGCGCATTCAGCTGAAGGTGGAAGTTTTGGATGGAGACCCAGGACCAGGACCAGTGCCGGCTGATTGAATCCGAGCTGGCCGACCAGCTTCGCTTAAAGACCAATTTGCGCTATGACATTGAGATCTGTGGTTGTGAAACCCTGCCCAGATACGAGGTCAAAGCCAAACGCTTCAAAGATTTGAGGAAGTCAAAAGACAAGAAGTAAGAGGTAACCATGAACCCCGGCATAGATTTAAATAAGATCAACGCTAAAATTCAGTTGATGAAAAAGACGGCCGAAGAACTAAATCGGATCGGGGAAAACTTTCCCGCCCTGGCCCGCAACACCGTCCGCATATTGGCCAGTGTTAAAATGCTTGAGATTAATGTTTCCGACTTGGTCGAATTGGATTCGGCAAAATCCTAACCCGGACTAGCCGGAACAGATTGCCACAAAGGCACCAAGACACAAAGTGAAACCTTTGGTTAATATTATTCTTCGAGTCTTGGTGTCTTGGTGGCAAAACTTTTTTTTCATAAAATGCAAAGAAATAACAACTAAGATTCTAATACGCTATTTCATCCTCTGCGGTAGGGCCTCATGAATGACGCGCTCGGAAAGTGATTTTGTTTCTCCCCACGAAATGCAGCGCGTGGGACAAACCGAGTAGCAGGCCGGGGTTTGATTGTTCTTCAGGCGATCGATGCACAGATCGCACTTTACTGCGGTTTCCTGATCATCATTGTACTGCATGGCCCCGAAAGGACAGGCTTCCAAACACTCTTTACACCCGATACACAGGTCTTCATCAATCAGAACCAGGCCCAATTCATTTCGTGAAATAGCGTCCACCGGGCATCTCTGCTTGCACGGTGCGTGGGCGCAATGGTGACAATAGACCGGAAAAAAATCAGATGATTTTTCGATGACCCGCACCAGACGCGGCCCGACACCCAGTTCGTGTTCCTGCTTGCAGGCCACCTCACAGGCATGGCAACCCATGCAGTCTTTCTTGTAAAACATTAAAGAGACTTTCGGCATTGATCTTCCTCCTCTTTATCGCTGAGATCGTATTGGATCATATTTATCTTCGTACACAACGGACATGATATCTATTCGTCTTATAATAGCTGAGCACGTAGGCACCATCGAACATCACAATCCAGGCATTGTTTTTGTCGGGACCGAAGGTGGTGGAAGACCAATAACTTAAGCTGTCTCGAAACGGTATTTCTTCTTCCACCGCCATTGCGATCACTTATCAGGTTCCGCCGTCCGCGTGATACTGCACAAACAGGTCCTCAGGTTGGTGGCGCCGATGGCCGGATCCATGGATTCGTGAGCGTTATCCGTCAGCATGTTGATATTGGAAATGTTCCAGCCATGGCCGTGTTCCTTAAATTCAGGGTACCACCACCCGTGCTCGGCCACAATTACCCGGGGATCGATACCAGCGTTAAATTTGGCACGTTGACTGGCACCGCCTCGCGGAGATTCGATTAAAACCCAATCGCCTTCCTCGATCCCGTGCTCAGTGGCGGTGTCCGGATGGATCTCCACGATGGGATCGGGGCGGATTTCCCGTAGCCAGGGAAGGTTGCGGTTGGCTGAATGGAAAAAGGTCGGCGTGCGCAGACCCGCGTCGAGAATATAGGGAAAGCGATCCAACAGCTCCGGTTTGGACACCGGGCTTTCGGGAAGCTCCGTATACTTGGGCAAAGGATCATATCCCCATTTTTCCAGCACGGTTGAATAAAGCTCCACTTTTCCTGTCGGGGTTGAAAAACCCCTTTCTTTGTACTTGTGGTAAACCATCTCACCCTTTAAATAGCCGACCTCTTTAAACTGTTCCCAGGTCAATCCTGCAGGCTCGAGAAGGTAGTCAAGGGCATCGTCCACGGTGTCCCACCATTCCTGGCCCATTTTTTTGCCAAGCTCCTGGAAAATTTTGTGATCCTGCCAGGCTTCACCTATTTCTACGCACTTCTGTCGGGCCAGAACATACCCGTGCCGCTTCCAATTATCCGCCACATGATCTTGCTCCAGCCAGGTGCCGGCTGGCAAAAAAATGTCAGCGAGATCGGCAGTGGGTGTCATGAAAAAATCAATAACGGCCAGAAACTCCAATTTATCAAGCGCTTCGTAAACTTCTCCGGCGTTTGCCCGCGTTGTTACCGGATTAGTTCCACACAACAATCCGGCCTTCAAAGGGTAGGGCTTGCCGGTCAGAATGGCTTCCCAGGCTACTTTGGGAGTGATAAAGGCCACCCTGGCACCCAGCTTATACTGATCGCCGCCCAGTCTTTTGGCTCGTTGTTCTTTGGAAAGATCCTTATGACGGGAAAATTCTGCCACCGTGCGGGTGGGTGGATTGACATAAAGGACGTTGCCTCCGGGCGTATCCAAATTGCCGGTAGCTGCCATCAATCCTGTAAGGATGCGGGTGCTGTCAGCACAATTGTTAGTCTGTTCGGTGGGGACCCCCCAGTGAATACCGGCCGGCTTGGTTTTGGCATACATTCTGGCGGCCTTACGGATTAGCTCCTTATCCACCCAGGTTATCTCCTGCACTTTATCCAGGGGATAGTCTTTAACCCTTTCCATGAAAGCGTCCCAACCGTTGATATAGTTTTCGGTGAATTCACGATCGTAAAGTTCTTCCTCCAGAATAACATGATGAAAACCCATAGCCAGGGCAGCATCGGTTCCCGGCCGCAACTGCAACCAGAGATCAGCTTTCTTGGCCGTGAATCCTTTGCGTGGATCGATGCAAATCAGCTTGGCCCCTTTTTTATAGGCGCGCCAGAATCCCTCTCCCTTATATTCATCCGGGTTGGTCCACTGTGGATTGCAGCCCCATAAAACAATACATTTGGGTCCGCCTTCATAATCACATATGGGAAGGTTGCCGACCGTAACCAGGGTTGATGCAACGCGCGAGACATAACACATGTGTCCGGCCGTCAACACATTGGGTGTTCCCAGTTGATTGGCAAACCGGTAAAGATGGCTTTCATAATCCCTGCCGGTACCCTGGCCGACAACAATCGACTCCGGTCCGTATTCTTCAATGACGGCATTAAACTTGTCGGCAATCGTATCCAGCGCTTCATCCCAGGTAATTCGTTCCCAACCCTGCGCAGTTTTCCGCATGGGGTGTAGGATACGATCGGGATGATAGGCCATCTGGGTAACCGACAATCCCTTACTGCACAGTGTGCCGTGGCTGATCGGAGACTCCGGATCGCCTTCGACCTTGATGACCTTACCGTTCTGCACATGGGCGATTACACCACAACCTCCATGACACTGACGGCAAGCCGTCCTTACTTTTTTGACATCACCCATCTTTTACCTCCTTACTTTTTTCGGATTCTTTGCCTGGTTTCGTCCTTTTCAGCCAGCTCCGCCAGGCCTCCGCGGCCGAATTTCTTGATCTTTACACCACCGGAAAGTTTGGGGAAATCTTCCATGATACAAAGCTCATCGGGCAATTTATGCGGGGCGATTTGATCCTTCATTAGGTCCCGAATTTCTTCCAGGGTTACGGTTTGACCTGACCGTGTAATTACACAAGCACAGATGGATTCGCCCAGGACAGGGTTGGGGGTGGCGACGATGCAAACCTGCTCAACTTTGGGGTGATCAATGAGCATGCATTCAAGCTCATAGGGATAAATTTTATATCCTCCGCGGTTAATCAAATCCTTGATTCGGCCGAAAATTTTCATGTAGCCGTTTTTGTCCCTGGAGGCCAGATCACCCATGTGCAACCATCCATCGATAATCTGGCTTTGGGTTTCGGCTGGATTTTTCCAGTAGCCCTGCATGACATGCCAGCCGGCAAGGCTCAATTCACCAGTCTCACCATCTTCCATTTCCTGATGAGTGACAGGATCCACAACCCGCATGCGCGTATCTGCCACGGGCGGGCCGATGTACTTTTCTCGGGTTTCCAGAGTCGAAGGATAGGGACACATGGTTCCCACACCCGGGCCAACCTCGGAAGCCCCCCAGAACGAGGTTAAATATATCCCCATCTCTTTTTCGACCCGCGTTATCAGGCCCTCGGGTGCGATCATGCCGGCAATCAAGCCGGCTCGCAGAGAGCCAAGGTCATATTTTGAGCGGTTTTTGTGATTGAGCTCAAGGATATAGTGGGTAGGAGAGCCCAATTGGAGCGTGATCTTTTCCTGTTCGATGAGTTGGAACGCCTTTTCCACTTCAAATTGATCCATCAATACAACCGTTGAATTGAGCAATAGGGGCTGGATCAGAATCGATCCGCAGCCATAAGAATGGCTCATGGGTAAAAAGCCGATAAAGATATCCTCTGAAGAGGCCTGGACACCTAACGAGTACTCCCATCCCGCCCTTACAGCGGCATATTGGGTGATCATAGCCCCTTTGGGTTGACCCGTGGTCCCGGAGGTGTATAGCAGCATGGCAAGATCCTTTGGGGGATCGATAGCCACCGAACTAAATGCTTGGTCCATTCCCCGGTCTATTAAATCATAGAAGGAATACACCCCCTGGCTTAGGTTATGGCCAACGGCGAAAATAAACTCCAGGTCCGGCAGTTCATTTTTAAGGTTTAGGACGTCATCATGGTAATTGTTTCCATCCCAGTCACTGAAGATAAACACCGCTCTGGCTTCCGAATTTTTGAGTATAAATTGGGCTTCGGTCGTGCGATACAATGGATTCACCCAGGCAACGATGACTCCTAATTTCTGCAGCGCATAAAACGCCACCATGAGCTCTATGGAATTGGGCATATAAATAGCGGTCCGATCCCCTTTTTTGAATCCGATTTCTGCCAGACTGACTGCCAGGGCATTGGCCATGGAATTCAGCTTGCCGTAGGTAACCCTTTTTGCGCCATCGACCACAGCGATTTTATCGGGAACCTGGGCAGCCCCTTTCTCCAATATCTGTCCCACTGCCAGAGATTCATAGATCTTCATATCAGAACCATTTCCGCTCCATCTATGGGAGATATGACGGTCTTCGGCAGGGCGCCGGTGCCCTTCATTTTGCCTAAATTCCAGCTGTTTTCCAATCCTGGTCTCCCATCTGTTGGTTATTAAATTAGGTGCCTATCATGACAAACTGGCTGAATTTATAAAAAAAAGGCACGGAAAGCAACGATTGTTTCGCTGAAAATCAATAGGCGACGACAGAGGAAATTTTCAAATGGTATTATTCATCCCCCCGCCATCGTTAACATTTCGAAATAACCGGACATGAAGCTTTTATGTCCAACCCATCCTAAAAAATTACGAGATATATTTAGCGAAGTTTATAAAAAAACCTTGACAATATTTCTGCGAGCCCTTAAAGTAGTTTTGAGCATATACTCATAATATCGGTTATGTCATATCGATAAATCTATAATCCGATTGAATACGAAATATTGGTGAAAACCGCCAAAAGAAGGGGAGCAAAATAATGAGGATAGCCATTTCATCGACAGGTAAGGACTTAGATTCTAATTTAGATCCGCGTTTCGGCCGGGCGGCCTATTTCATTCTTGTGGATGCGGAGACGATGGATTTTGAAGCTCTGGAAAACACCCAGAACCTCAACCTCCCCCAGGGAGCCGGCATTCAGGCCGGGAAAACCATCGCTGATCATCATGTCGATACGCTTATTACGGGACACTGTGGACCCAAAGCTTTTGAGGTGCTGCAACGTGCCGGCGTAAAAATTTTTACCGGAGCCGGCGGGAGTGTGGCAGATGTTATTAAGCAGTTTCATAATGGAGAACTTGCAGTCGCCTCGGAAGCGGATGTGGAGGGGCACTGGGTATAACAATGGTGAGCTGGCACCTGCGACCGAGGCCAATTTGTCTGCGCATGCCGTTAGGGCGGCAAGGGGGATGGGGCGTGGCCGTGGCTTGGGACGGGGAAGGGGCTTGACCGGCAGCGATATGGGTGGTAGAGGAGGCGGTCAACAGGGCGGAATAAGCACCCGGCAGCGGGATTAAAAAAACGTCGGATTTAGCCAAATACCGGCATCTGATAGTGAGGGAGACAGAGGTTATGGAACTTGTCGACATTATGTCAGTAGAGAAATGGGTAGAGATTGAGAAAGAAATAAATAGACGATCGGGGCTCAATCCCGCGGTTTATGATGTCCGGGGCATCAGGATTACCGATTTTAAGAATTGGTCCAACAGACTGTGTCCGGCCATCCGGGAAACCGAAAAAGGCTTGCAATCCATCTGCTCGGTTGCCCATCAAAATATTGCTGCACGGGCCGTTAAGAATCGTCAAACCATCATCGACGAATGCGATGCCGGTCTGATGAAGTTTGCCGTTCCTATTTTTGTGGACGACGAGTTCGTCGGGGTGGCCGGGGGCTGCGGTAAACTGAGAGGTGAAGGACAGGTGGAAAAATATCTGGTTCACCGCACAGCGAATTTAAGTGAAGAAGTCGTTGAAGAACTATCCGGTGATATCGAGACGCTGCCCGAGGATAAGTTGGAATCCGTCATCGATTATGTTGAAAAAACAGTGACTGAGATAATCCGGGAGTTCAGAGCCGATCCCAGCGACGAGAAATAAATAACCTGCCGCCCCGAGTGGTGGGATCTCCGCTTCGCTACGACAAGCAACGGGGAATCAATCAGAATATATATAATCGCCCCAAGGGTCAGGGAATTAAACCTTTTTCCGCCTCCGGCGGATTTAAGACAGCTAACGACGGAGTATGCCAATGATTATCAGTGTTGCCAGCGGAAAAGGAGGGACCGGTAAAACGACCGTGGCCACCAATCTGGCGTTGTCCATCGGGACAAACGTTCAGTTGTTGGACTGTGATGTCGAGCAGCCCAATGCACACCTGTTTCTGCATCCTGTTTTTGAGCGCACGGATACCGTTACCACCCCGGTGCCTGAAATCGATATGGACAAATGCACCCTCTGCGGAAAATGCGGCGAGTTATGTGCGTTTAAAGCTATTGTGGTTGTTGCTGAAACGGTGTTGGCTTTTGAGGAGCTGTGTCACAGTTGCGGCGGCTGCATGGCGGTTTGTCCCGAGGATGCCATCACGGAAAAGGGCCGGGAATTGGGTGTCCTTCAAAAAGGTCATCTCAACGGCATCGAATTCATACACGGAAAATTGAGGGTGGGCGAAGCCATGTCACCGCCTTTGATCAAAGAAGTGTTGTCATACCGGGATCCGGCCAAACTGACCATTGTGGACGCCCCCCGGGGACCTCGTGCCCGGTGATCGAGACCATGAAACCGGCTGATTTTGTTTTATTGGTCACCGAACCCACCCCATTCGGCCTTAATGATTTAAAGCTGGCGGTCGGTGCAACCAAAATTCTCGATATCCCCTGCGGGCTGGTTATCAATCGTTCTGATATGGGAGACGAAAAAGTTAAAGCCTACGCCACCGATCAAAATTTACCGATTCTCATGGAAATACCGTTTGATCGGCGCATTGCCGAGGCCTATTCCCGGGGTGATATGATCGTGGACGTGATGCCGGAATGGAGGGAACAATTCTGCCAGCTTTATGAGAAGATAAAGACTCAACTCGATCGGCAGCAGAGAATTTTCCCATGAAAGAATTAATTGTCATCAGCGGCAAAGGCGGAACCGGCAAAACCAGTCTAATGGCAGCTTTTTCCTCGCTGGCCGAGAACAAAGTACTATGTGATGCCGATGTGGATGCGGCTGACCTGCATTTAATCATGGATCCCAAAGTCGTGCGGCGCACTGAATTTCAGTCCGGAAACACCGCCGCGATAAACAACGAGCTGTGCACCGAGTGCGGTCTATGCCGGGAGATGTGCCGCTGGGATGCCATCAGCGCCGCTTATGAAGTCAACTCCATTGACTGCGAAGGCTGCGGAGTTTGTGTTCATTTCTGTCCTGAGAAGGCCATTGATTTTCCGGAAAACACGTGCGGGGAATGGTTTGTCTCGGACACCCGCTTAGGACCCATGGTGCATGCCCGGCTTGGCATTGCCGAGGAAAATTCCGGCAAACTGGTTTCCCTGGTGCGTCAGGAAGCCAGAAAACTGGCCGAATCAAAAAAACTGGATCTGATCCTCACCGATGGTCCTCCGGGGGTGGGCTGCCCGGTGATTGCATCCATCGGCGGCGCCAGTGCCGTGCTCATTGTCACCGAACCCACTGTTTCCGGCAAACACGATATGGAGCGGGTGGCCCAGCTGGCGGCCCATTTCAAGGTCCCGGCCATGATCTGTGTCAACAAGTTTGATCTCAATTTAGAGTTGACCCGGGAGATTGAAAACTATGCCGAAAACAAAGGTATTATCTGTTTGGGACGCATTCCTTTTGATCCGATTTTCACCAAAGCCATGATCCAGGTCCAAACCGTTTTTGAATATAATGGCCAATCAACGGTCGGCGAGGCCATCCGGGATACCTGGCAACGGCTGGCAGAAAAGCTGGAGTTAGGATAGCTTTATAACATACGATTAATTCACTAATTATCAAAGGAGGTTTTTTACTATGAAATTTGCAATTCCTTTAGCCGAAGGAAAACTTACGGCCCATTTCGGGCATTGTCAGGAATTTGCTCTTGTTGAAGTTGAGGACAATCAGATCAAGAATAAGGAGACCCTGGTCCCGCCGCCCCATGAACCCGGCGTGCTGCCAAAATGGCTTCATGACCAGGGTGCCGATGTGATTATTGCCGGTGGAATGGGGGCAAGGGCGTTGGACCTTTTTGCCCAAAACAATATAAAGGTGATTGTTGGCGCTTCGGCACTGGCGCCTGAGGAGCTGGTAAAACAGTATTTGGACAATTCACTGCAGACTGGCGGAAATGTCTGCGATCATTGATTAGATTTTAATGGAACAAAAGAAATTCGATTTCTGGCAGGAACATTCGGATCACTACCTGGAGATGGCCTTTCGTCATGACCGGCGGGAGGCCATTGAACATCCGGACGGTTATGGAAAAAGGACCGGAGATTGCGGTGACACCGTGGAAATGTTTTTGACCATTTTGGCGGCAGCAGGCGAGCTAAAAAATTAAAGGGCGGACGCAAATGACCACCCCTTACTGCCTTGACCTTTTCGTCAGGATTCTTTCAGCACCACCAGGGCGTCCACTGCCACCGGTTTACCGCCGGAAATAATCACCGGATTGATGTCGATTTCTTTTATGGCATCATTTTCGATTCCGATTCTTCCCACCGTCATCAGCATATCAGCCAGCATATCTTTATCCACGGCGGCCATACCCCTGACTTCTTCCAGGATTTTGCAGGCCTTGATTTCCTGCATCATATCCAGGGCATCCTGTTTTTCCAGCGGTGCCACACGAAACACTGTGTCCTTTAATATTTCGGTAAATATGCCCCCCAGGCCAAACATGACACAGGGACCAAACTGGGCGTCACGGGTCAACCCCACCACCAACTCGCGCTTTCCTTTAACCAGCTGTTGTACCAGAACAGTCCCGCCTGAAGCACCATTCATGATGGTGCTGATTTCCTTGAACGCCGTGGTGGCCTCTTCATCGTTTCTTATGTCCACCCGGATCAGGCCTTTTTCAGTTTTGTGAGCAATCTCCGCCGAGCACCCTTTGATAACCAGCGGATAGCCGATCTGGCCGGTGGCTTTAAGAAGGTTTTGCGGACTGCTTACCAGTTCCTCGCGGGTAACCGGCAGGTTGTAAGATGCCAGAACTTTTTTGGACTCGTATTCGGTGAGGGTGGTACGGCCTTCTTTGAGCGCGTCATCTATAATTTTCACATGGACCTCCGATTGGTAATTGGAATTATATTTTTTCTCTTGTTTGCACGAGACCGGACACTAAATCAAGCATTTTCAGAAGGGTAAAGGGTGCACCCAGGCGGATGGATTCACCCGAATTGATCGGTATGTGCTCGTTCACGTCGTCATAACTTTCTTTAAGTCGATACCGTATTTTTTCATACGGTTCCAAACCGTTACCCTGTTTATTCCCAGGATGCGGGCTGCCTGGGATTGATTACCATTGGTTTTTTTCAAGGTTTCAATTAAGGCCTTTTTTTCAGTGGCGTCTCCTATATTGGATAAAAACGTCTGCGGTTTGCCTGTGATTTCCTGGTCGCGAGCCTTCGTGTGCATCTGGTAAGTCGTGGATAGCCCCTGGCTGTGGGCGACTATTTTTGGCGGCAGCTGATCGAGGTCAATTACGTCCCCCTCGGCCAGAATAAAGGCAAATTCCAGGGCGCTTTTCAGTTCTCTGACGTTTCCGGGCCAGCGATAGGCCATAAAGCGTTCCATGGCTGCCGGTGTTAACCGTGCGATATTTTTCCCGGTCCTCGACCGCATGCGTTGGATGAAGGTGTCAACCAAAAGGGGGATGTCCTCCGATCTTTTTCTCAGCGGGGGCAGATGGATCGGAAAAACATTGATACGGAAAAACAGATCATTGCGGAATTGTTTTTGTTCAATTAATTCTTCCAGATTTTTGTTGGTGGCCGTTATGATGCGAACATCCACCGCGATGGGCCGATCATCGCCAACATGCTCGAATTTTTTGGTTTCAAGAACCCGGAGCAGTTTCACCTGGATAGACAGCGGCACATCGCCGATTTCATCCAGAAAGATGTCTCCGCCGCTGGCTGCTTCAAACCGCCCTTTGCGATGGCGATAGGCCCCGGTAAACGCCCCTTTGATATGACCGAACAGCTCACTTTCCAGCAGTGATTCATTTAAGGCGGCGCAATTGAGCTGGACAAAAGGACCGTCTTTGCGGTCGCCCAACAGGTGAATGACCCGGGCAACAAGTTCCTTACCGGTGCCGCTTTCACCATAAATGATGACCGGTGCCTCGCTTTTAGCCGCTTTTTGAATCACATCAAATACCTTCTGTATGATCTGGGATTTGCCGATAATACCGTGAAATCCGTCTTCTTCTCCCAGCTGGCGTGACAGCATTTGCAATTTCTGATCCAGCCGGTCAAGTTCGGAGAGATCTGTCAGGACTTCCACCGCTCCTATATCCAACCCATTGTCGTCTTTCAATACAGCTGCATTTTTAAGCGCCGATACATAGGTGCCGTCTTTTTTTAACAGATGACAGCGGCATTTGATCACCTGGCCCTCTTCGAATAATTTGCACCATCGGTGGGCGGAGGCTTTCATGGTGCCTTCACAGGCATCGCATTCAAGCAGGGTGCATGGTCTGCCGATCACCTCATTGGCGGCATAACCGGTGAGTTCTTCAAAGGCCTTGTTTACCATGACAATGGTCCCATCCGGTCCTACCAGCATCAGGCCCTCGTTCATGGTGGCGACAATCTTTTTCCAATAGCGATTGATTTCCAGATCGTTCATTTGTATCATCCCCGATGTTTAAATATATGTTTAATTGTTTAAACACTTGTTTAAATAGCATTAAACACTTTTCAAATGCAAGATAAATATAAGAAAATATTTGTATGAATATCAATAGTTTATAAGTTTTCAAAAGTTATTAAATTTAGGCACGGCTGTTGCAAAGTCGATTGGTGGATAATAACAGCTCTTAAGAATTTTCAGCGGGGTAAAAAAATGACCTTAACCTCAAAACTGAGCCTTGTTGGGATCGCATGGCCGGTCAGCCTGCTCAAATTCAAAAGTGCGATGAATGGACTGAGAGCATATGAGGTAATGGAAGTTTTGACCCAGGACCCGGATGTGGTGGCCAATATCACCATGATCGTCGACCGATCTGAAGACATCCTGGTCAATCAGCAAAAAGCAGGCGATGTCTACCAGTTGTCCATCCAAAAGGGATAGGGGAAAGAACCTGAGTTATTCCGCCGTCGGCGGATTATTTGTTAATAGTTTAATAGGAATAAAATCAATATACGGGGAAAAACCATGGAAATTAATCGAAGGCATTTTTTTAAAATTTCAGGGGCAATGGCCGCCGCGTCATTCGTAAAATCCGACCCGGCATGCCATGCCACCCAGGCTCCATCTGTTTCGGAGAATGCCAATGGCTGCCTGGTGGATACGACCCTGTGCGTCGGCTGCCGCAAATGCGAAGAGGCCTGCAACCAGCGGCACGGCCTTCCCCAACCAAAGGAATCGTTCGAGGAGATGACGGTGCTTGAAAATGAGCGGCGCATGGATGAGACCTCCTATACCGTCGTCAATAAATATTACCCCAAAAACATCGGTACCTTGACCTGGCGCACCCGTCCAACCTTTGTCAAGTTCCAGTGCATGCACTGCAACGATCCTTCCTGCGTTTCAGCCTGCATTGTGGGGGCGCTCACCAAGCAGCCCAACGGATCGGTCATATACGACGCCGGCAAATGTATCGGCTGTCGCTACTGCATGGTGGCCTGTCCCTTTCAGGTCCCGGCCTATGAATATCACAACGCCCTTACCCCCGAGGTCCGAAAATGCACGTTTTGTTTCAATTATATCAAAGACGGCGGGCTGCCGGCCTGTGCCCAGGTCTGCCCCAGGGAAGTCATTACCTTCGGGAAGAAATCCGAGCTTTTAAGACTGGCGCGCTGGAAGATAAAAAACAATCCCGGCAAGTATGTGGATCACATTTACGGGGAACATGAAGTCGGCGGAACCTCCTGGCTGTATCTTGCCTCCGAACCATTTGAGACCGTGGGTTTTCCCAAACTGGGTACCAAGGCGCCGCCGCGACTGACCGAATCGATCCAGCACGGCCTGTTCCAGTACTTTGCCGCGCCCATTATCCTCTACGCTGCTCTGGGCGGCATCATGGGCGTAACCGGCTATTTAAAAGGCGCTAAAGAAGACATGAAAAGCGATACCGAGGCGAAAGGAGGCAGCCAATGAATATGCACGCTGAAGCAGCGCCGATTAAAGAAGAAAAGTTTTTAACCCCCGGGGTGATGGTCATGCTGGCCCTCATCGCCGTGGGCCTGGCTTTTGTCGCCGCACGTTTTCTCTTTGGTATCGGTAAAGTCGCCAATCTCAACAATCAATTTCCCTGGGGCCTCTGGATCGGAGTCGACGTGGCATCCGGCGTGGCCCTGGCTGCCGGGGGATTCACCACCGGTGCCATTGCCTATGTTTTCAACCGCGACCAGTATCATGCCGTCATCCGTCCGGCCCTGCTGACCGCCATGCTGGGCTATACCTTTGTGGTGCTGGGACTTTTGGTGGATATCGGTCGCTACTGGAATATTACCAGCCCGTTGTATAACTGGAACGGGAATTCCGTCCTGTTTGAAGTGGCCATGTGCGTCATGATTTATTTGCATGTGCTGTATATTGAATTTTTACCCATTGTGGTGGAGCGTTTTAAGGGGCGGGTGAAGCTGCCCGGTCCTCTGGCCGGGCTCAACAATCTAATAGAGGCTTTTCTTGCCTTTGCTGAAAAAATTCTGGGCAAAGTCATGTTCCTTTTTATTATTGCCGGCATCGTTTTGTCCTGCCTGCATCAGTCCAGCCTGGGATCTTTGATGCTGATCGCCTCCTACAAAGTCCACCCCCTTTGGTACACGCCGATTTTGCCGCTTTTGTTTCTGCTTTCGGCCTTTGCCGCCGGTTATCCCATGGTCGCATTTGAGTCTATTCTGGTATCCAAGTCTTTTGGCCGCCAACCGGAAATGGACGTCCTAACCCCGCTGGCCAAATTTATGCCGCTGTTAATGGGGATCTATCTGGTATTTAAAATTGGGGATATGATGGTGCGCGGCACCTATGTTTATCTGCTGGACGGGACCTTCCAGACCAATGCGTTTGTCGTCGAGGTCCTTTTCGGCGTGATTCTGCCCTTTGTGCTCCTGATGTTCAAAAGGGTCCGCCGATCAGCCGGGTGGCTGTTTTTTGTATCCGCAACTTTTGTGCTGGGAATCCTTTTAAACCGCATCAACGTCTTTGTGGTCAGTTATACGCCGCCCTACATGATTGTTAAGTACTTTCCGGCCCTGGGGGAAATTTTTATTACGGTGGGGCTCATCGCCACCCTCATGTTCGTGTACCGGGTGTTTGTGTTCATATTTCCGGTCCTGGGAGCGGAGCCCAAGAAAATGTCCACCACGGCTGTGGTCGTGCTGGCCCTTACGGGTACCCTGATGATCTTTGGGAGCCCTTCCGACGCTGAGGCGGATCAGACCCTGAAGCGGCTGCTGCCCCTGGAAGAGAACATTACCCCTTCGATTGCCGATGCACCCAAAGTGGCTGTGCTCAACAGCCCGGTAATCAACAAATACAGCGATCTGTACGGACCGGTGCGGTTCATGCACAGCAAACATGCCAATGTTTTGGAAGACTGTACCATCTGCCATCACCGGATGCCCAGGGAAGAGCAGGATATATACGGCGAACCGGTATCCATGGTCAAATTAAAAGCCGAAGCTGTGGAGCCGGTGGCCTGTTCGGTCTGCCATGGGGATCCATTTAATGCCAAGGACCTGGGTACGCCGGGCCTGAAGGGCGCTTATCACCAGCTTTGCATGGATTGCCACGAACAATCGGAGCAGGTGCCCCATACCCGCGGTCCGGTTCTCTACAGTGCCATGGTGCGAGGACCGATTGCCCGCACACTGGATACCCGGGCGCCCACCGACTGCCTGGCCTGCCATGCCAAAAAGGTGCCGAACCACAATCAGCTCGTCAAGCTGGAGGGCAATGCGGACGCCCTGGCGGTGACCCGCAACTGCCTTTCCTGTCACCAGAAGGAAGGCGAAGCTATTTTAAAGACCGCCCACTGGAAGTGGCATGGCCCATCTCCTTACACTGTCGGTCAGGAAAAAAGAATCGATCTGGGGAAGAATCATGCCACCATCAACAATTTTTGCATCAACTTGAACGGGAACTGGCCGCGGTGTACGAGTTGCCACATCGGCTACGGGTGGAAAGACAAAGACTTTGATTTTACCGATATGTCCAAGATCGATTGCCTGGTTTGTCACGATACGACCGGAAAGTATAAAAAAGCGCCTCCGGCCGCCGGATTTCCGGTTAAGAACCTGGACCTGGTTGCCATTGCCCAAAATGTGGGTCGACCCAGTCGGGCCAACTGCGGTTTAAACTGTCATTTTCGCGGCGGCGGAGGTGATGCGGTCAAGCACGGCGACATGAGTTCCATGCTGGCCAAGCCGGACAAGCATCATGATGTCCACATGGGGGTTACCGATGGGGGACTGGATTTCCGGTGCCAGGACTGCCATAAGACCCGCAATCACATGATTTCCGGGCGCAGCATATCCGTGGCGGCGGTGGAAGGGGACCTTTCCTGTGAGTACTGTCATACGGACAAGCCCCATATCGGCAGCGAGCTGATCGATCACCATTTAAATAAACACTCCCGGCATGTGGCCTGCCAGACCTGCCACATACCTGTTTATTCCAAGAGCAATCCGACTAAAATCTTCTGGGACTGGTCTACGGCCGGGCAGGATTGCAAACTGCCCAATGACAAGTATGGCAAGCCAACCTATGCTAAAAAGAAAGGTACTTTTAAATGGAAAGAAGCTGTTAAACCAACCTATCGCTGGTACAACGGGACCGTCAAACGCTATCTTCTCGGCGATCGGATTAATGAAAACGGCACAACGGAATTAACCCAACCCGTGGGTGATATCAACGACCCGGCGTCCAGGATTTACCCCTTCAAGGTCCATCAGGGAAAACAGATCAGCGATGCCGTCTATAAATATCTGATCGCCCCCCAGCTTTGGGGGGGGTACTGGAAACACTGGGATTGGGACAAGGCCTCGCGGGATGGAATGAAGTCTGCCGGCCTGGCCTACAGCGGCCAATATGAGTTTGTGGAAACCACCATGTACTGGGGTTTGACCCATGAAGTCGTTCCCAAAGAACAGGCACTGTCCTGCTCCGAATGTCATGCTTCCCTGGCCAAAGCACCCTATTGCGGGAAATGCCACCAGGAACGGTCGGATGTGAGTTTCAAGGACCTGGTTCACCAAGGCGTTGACTTTAAATCTCTGGCCGAAATGGGTCGGGATGTGGAGGAGTTAATCGGCAAAACCAACTACATCGATTACCAGGCCCTGGGTTACGAGGGGGACCCCATCGAGACCGGCGGTCGGTTCGACAAACTCGGGCTCGGAGTGGCCCATATCGGAATGAGAAGCGAATGACGAATAGGAACAACGAATGACGAATATCGAATTATAGAAATAATAACTGAACAAGGAGGAAAAAATGTTAAAAAAAATTGGTGCTATTTTAATCATTATGGTGTTTTTGCTGGTTTCCATCGGGATGGTCATGGCGGAAGGTAAAGGCAACGCCCGTAAGGGAAAGTATCTTTTCCGGAAAAATTGTCGAGCCTGCCACGTCGAGGGTGGAACAGCCAAGGCCCTGAGTCCCATTGATAAAACCCAGGCAAAGTGGGAAGAGGTTTTTAACGCCATCGACAAACTGCCGTGCAGCAAAGAGTGGGCTAATCTGTCGGAAAAAGACCGAAACGACTTGTATGCCCATCTCTGGGGGCATGCATTTGATTCGCCGTCTCCGGCCAAATGCAAGTAATGATGCGAGATTGCGGGTTGCGAGTTGCGGGTTCTTCGATTACGGATTTTGAATTTTGGAATTCGGATTGAAAAATCCGGAATCCAGTGACCAGCGACCAATATCCAGTACTTATTACCCGGTACCTAATACCCAATACCTATTACCTAGTACCCAGAAACCAGTATATGGTGTTCATAAAATAAGCCTATTTGGAGAAGTAATTATGTCGGCTAAAATCAATGGTACATTAACTCGCCGCAATTTTGTGAAGCTCTCCGGTGCCGCAGCAGTTGCAGCAGCGGTGGGCGGCCCGAGCTGTGTTTTGCATGCCCTGGTTCCTTCAGACTCAAAAGAAGCGGTAGATCAGATTCAAAAGCGATTTTCGGCCTGTGACATGTGCTTTAACAAGTGTGGGCTGATCGCCAGGGTGGAAGGCGGCGTTGTCAAAAAGCTCGATCCCAATCCTAAATCACTTAAATCGCGCGGGATGCTATGTGCCCGGGGAAATGCGGGGGTCAAACAGCTTTATGATCCGGATCGCCTTAAATATCCGCTTTTGCGCAAAGGGGCAAGGGGCGCAGGCCAGTGGCAGCGATTGACCTGGGATCAGGCCCTGGACCATGCCGCCGAACAATTGGATCGGATCGGCAAAGAGTATACCCGCTGCGGCTTTCTGTTCATGGCCGGCACCGACATGCAGTCCACTTTTGTCCACCAGTTCGCGGAAGTCTACGGCTCCTATAATGTCATATCCCATGAATCCAACTGTTTGCTGAGTCGCAACCGGGCCTTCCTGGATACCTTTGGTGTGGTTCCCACGCCTGACGTCATCCATACTAAATATGTCATCATGCCGGGCGCCAACCGCTTCGAAGCCCTGGTGACCCCCGACAGTATCGACCTGATGACGGCCATGCAAGACGGCTGCAAACTGGTGGTACTGGATCCGCGCTTTACCAAGACTGCGGCCCTGGCCGATGAATGGTATGCCATTAAACCGGGTACCGACATGGCTTTTTTTCTGGCCATTGCGCATGTTCTTATTTCAGAGGGTCTTTATGACAAAAAATTCATAGCCGAAAAGACTTATGGCTTTGAAAAGCTCCGGGCCCATGTGCGGGAGTACACCCCGGAGTGGGCCGCAGCGGAAACTGAAATTCCAGCCAGGGATATCCGCCGGCTGGCCCGGGAAATGGCTGCTGCTGCTCCTGCCGCAATGGTGTATCCCGGGCGCCGCAGCTCGGATTACAAGGATTCGACCCAAATTCGTAGATCTTTTGCCATTGTCAATGCCCTGCTGGGCAACTGGGACCAAAAGGGAGGCTTGATTTTACCTGAGAAAATTAAAACCGGTTCTCTTCCTTACGAGGCCCCGTTTTATGATGACAACCCTGAAGACAGGATCGATGCCGGCCGGGCTAAGATGATGTTTGATGAGGAAGGCTCCTTCAAACACACCCGTGACGCGGTCATCGAGGGCCAACCGTATCCGATAAAAGGCTGGTTTACTTATAAAACCAATCCCATGCAGACCGGTGCCAATCGCCAAAAAACCATTGAGATGATTCATAGGCTGGATTTTATGATGACCGTCGATATTGCCATGAGTGATACAGCCTGGATGGCGGACCTGGTTTTACCGGCACCCAGTTATCTGGAAAGACAGGACCCGGTTTCCGCCTTTCTGGCCTCCTCATCATGTTCCGGCGTACTGACCCGGGACCCCGTCGTTCCGGCCATGTTCGAATCAAAGCCGGTCTTCTGGATCGTCAAGGAGCTGGCCAAGCGGCTTGATCTGGGCGAGCATTTCGACTTTACGGTTGAAGACTTTCGCAAGGCCCAGCTGAAGAAACTGCCCGAAGTCGCCCAGGCCCTAAAGAACGACGGGGTTTATAATATTGTCGGTCACAGTCATGGAATCCATGAAGACAAACCCTTCAAGACGCGTTCCAAGAAAATCGAGCTTTTCAATGAACGTTATGCGGAAAACGGAATTGATCCCATGCCGATGTACCATCCCCCGCAAAACGTGCCGGAAAATCGTTTCAGGATGGTGGTGGGACGCAATGCCTATATTACCCAGAGCGCGAGTACCAACAACGCACTGCTCTGGGAACTGGAGCCGGAAAATACCCTGTGGATCCATCCTGATTCGGCTAAAAAGCTTGCTATCCGGCAGGCAGACCTGGTCGAAGTTAAAAGCCCGGTCGGGCAGGGGACAGCTGAAAGCCAGGGTGACCGAAGCGATCCGGCCGGACACGGTTTATATGGATACCGGATTTGGCGTGATTTCAAAAGGATTGTCGAAAATTTTCGGAAAAGGCGCCTGTATCGTGGATGTTTTGATAGATGAGGCCGATGAAATCTCAGGCAATATGGCCATGCATGAGACCATTGTCAGCGTAAAGAAAGTATAAGAATGGTGTCAGGTTTCAGGTGTCAGTAAACAGATGACGGAGGACAGAAATCAGAAGTCAGAAAAGTGTAACGAGGCACGGGTTGCGAGTTACGCGTCGCGGTGTGCGGGTTACAGGCATCGAATCACCGGCTTTTGTTCCTGACACCTGACACCTGAAACCAGGGTGCCGCTGAAACCGCATCATACCTGAAAATAGCTGAATCGAGGGGACCTGAATATGAAGGATAGCAAACCGAAAAAATACGGGATCGTCATTGATGCATCCAGATGTATCGACTGCAAGGCGTGTTTGATTGCCTGCAAAGTGGAAAACAATGTCCCCGAGGGTTTCTGGAGAAACTGGATCCGTCCCCTGTGGGATATGAGCGGCACCAGTAAATCTGAATTCCAACCGGGGCAGTGCATGCAATGTGAGACCCCTTCCTGTGTGGCGGCCTGCCCGGTGGATGCGACCTATAAACAGGCGGATGGACTTGTGGTGATCGATCCGCTGAAATGCATTGGTTGCGGAAACTGCGTATCAGCCTGTCCATACGGGGCCCGCTATCGTGATCCGGGTACCCGGCGGGCCGATAAGTGCGATTTTTGCGAACAGCGTTTAAAACGCGGAGAGGAGCCTGCCTGTGTGGCGACCTGTCCGACCAGAGTTCGAACATTTGGGGATCTTAACGATCCGCAAAGTGAAATCAGCCGGATGGTCAAGGAAGAAAAGCTGGTACGGGTGAATGCCCCCCATGTCAATACCCGGCCCAACATCTATTACCGCGAAGGAACACGTCAGCTGGACTGGGCGGTTACGCCCACCCTGCCGGGCAATGTTCATATGGACCGGGAATTCTGGGAAAAAAATAGTGTTTTTCTGTAGGTCTGACTGGTTTTTCCATGGTTACGTCCATCGATTCGTAAATACGATGACGTATTTACTCACTCAGGACTTAGTGCTGCGTAAGCAATTCGTTGGATTGTTAATATTTATATGTCACTGTAATTGCGAATCAAGCACCAGCAGGCATATAGTTAACCGATTATCATAAAAGGAGGTAAGCCACTATGAATTTTAGAAGAACACGCTGGCTGCCGGTCTTTATACTGCTGGTGATAGCATTTGTATTTGGATGCGCTGCCACCCAGGAGACCGGCAAATCAACAGCGGATTGGCAGTTTCACAACATCGCGGATCTTGCCCTGGTGCAGCAATATGCCAAAGTTCCGCAACCCGAGGGTGCGATGATCATTGACTCGCGGCCGTGTAAGCCGAAATATGTGCAGGGGCACATCCCCACCGCAGTCAACATTCCGGACAGTCAGTTCGCTAAGATGACGGATAAACTGCCCGCCGATAAAAACACCCTGCTGATTTTTTATTGCGGGGGACCTACCTGAAAGCTGAGTCATAAATCCGCCAGGAAGGCGGAAAAACTCGGCTATTCCAATGTTAAAGTTTTCTCCGACGGATTTCCCGGATGGATGAAAGCCAAAGGCAGTTATGCCTCGGTATCCGTTGAGTATGTGGCCGACCAGATCGCCACCAACCAGGTGATGGTTGTTGATTCACGACCCCAAAAGGCCAAATATGACAAAGGCTATATCCCTTCGGCCATCAGCATTCCGGACAGCGAGTTTGAAAAATTAAAAGGTAAACTGCCGGCCGCTAAGGATACGCCGCTTATTTTTTACTGCGAAGGGTTCACCTGAAAGCTGAGCCATCAATCCGCCAGGAAGGCGGTTCAGCTTGGATACACAAACGTTAAGGTATTTTCTGCGGGTTATCCGGCCTGGAAAAAGGTTTACGGTGCAGCCCCTGCAGCCGTTCAGGTTAAAGCCGGTGGAGAAGAAGGCTCGATTGACCTTGTGACGTTTAAAAAAATTATAAAAGATAATCCGCAAAGCATTTACCTTGTCGATGTGAGGGATCCGGATGAGTTTGCTGCCGGCCATTTCCAGACCGCGGTCAATATTCCCGTTGATCAACTCGAGAACAAAATAAGTGATCTTCCGGCCGACAAACCCATTGTTTTTGTCTGTTCAACCGGGGCCCGAAGCGGTGAATCCTATTACATGCTCCAGGACTTGAAGCCGGATCTGAAAAAGGTCTATTATCTGGAAGCCGAAGTGGCATACAAGAAGGATGGATCTTACTCCATCAAGAATACTCGTAACCGTTAGATTGGTTTCAAACCGGGTGGTTAGCGCCCGGTCCCATCCCAGAATGGAAAGGGCACTGAGATGTTGTGCCCTTTTCTTTTTGGGTCTCCAACCAATCAGGTTGAAGATGTTTGCCGGCTCAGGTAAGCTATGATTGAGACCGCAACAGAGGTGATCAGCGGGTAGAAACGGCAACGGTTTTCATCGGCGATGCGTTCTCGTAAAATGGTTACCCAGGGCAGCATGGTTTCACCCGCAAAAGAAACGGCTTCGGACAATAGCGCGGGATCGTTGTCAGACCACCCTTTTTTCAGTAGAAAATAAAGGTATTCCAATTCAATCGACAGATGGTCGGGTGGTTCATGCAGGGTATCCGACAGCGACAGTCCCCTGGATTCAAATCGTTGTTTCATTAAAACAGCGGGGGGACCCATTAAGGGAGCGTTTTCGCCGGAGGCGTCGTTATCGATATAGCAGGAAGCGTACAAGGGAGCGGTAATTCCGTCGCGGGAATTGATAAACAGGCGTACATAGGCTTCTTCGAGGTTGTTAAAAAGGGTGTCTGGGTGTCTGGGAAACCGTTGATCGTATCTTTAAGGCCGGAGAGGAGTTCGGCGAGGTTCGTATGTTACCCGGGGCTCCAATTCCCCAAAGGGGCTGAAAAAAGATCCCTGCCGTATCTCCCGGCTGCTTTCGGAATCGGGTCCCCAAAAAAAACCGGTCAGTATCACGATGCTGTCCAGCAATGCTTCCCGCGTTTTTTTATCCAGGCGAATTAATGAAGTCATTCGATTTTTCTAACATAGACCGGTTGGTTAGGCAATGATGATATCCTCAAAACCCTGAACTAGTAGCAGTCTCAAAAATCAATTTATCGCGGCAAGGTTCCACGACCACCCTCTGAAATGATGATGTTGCGGTGAACCTACTGAGGGGATATAGCGGTTGTCAAAAAAAACGATCCGATATTTGAACGTTTTTTTCTACAACCACTGATACCTTCCTTCCGTATTGCGGAAGCTATTTTAGAAAAGCGGTATAAATGTGGTGGGAGTGGCTTTTGCTTGCATCCCGTTGTTTTTAAAGCGGGATAGCCACGACGTGAAGCACAATTTCTGCCTCGTCATCCGTTCTCTGCCATCTGTTTATCGTGCATCATAACAGTTAGGGTCGTTGTTAATACACGGCCTGCTGACAATTCTTTCCAGTTTGCCGTCCAGAAATCCCAGGTAGTACATGAACTTCGAAGCACCAACCTGATATAGCCAGATATTATACGAATCCGAATCCCCCGCGGTTATTGCCACGGGAGTGCCGCATTTGTCCAGAACTCCCTGCTCCTTATCACCCACATGCACGATACCATCGGTACACCGGATCGATGAATGATCGTTGCTGAAATCGATTTCGATGGCAGCTGTCTGGCCGGTTACCATTAGCGGCAGTAAAAGCAGGGCAATTAGATAACCAGATTTTCGCTTCATCGCAATCTCCTTAGATCTGCCATCACTATAAAGCAAATTCATTTTTTTGGGAACCTTATCTTTTCGAATAAAATGCTATTTTATCCTCAATCGCTATAGATGTTATTAATATTTATGAATGAGGCTAAATATGTTATAGATCAAAGGTTTCATTTTAAAATTAAAGGAAAACGAATGATCAAGTCTATGAACATCGCCTGGTGGGTTAAGCGCTGGAGCGTATTGCATCCGAACAAAACCGCCATCATTTACGAAGATAGTAAAACCAGTTATCTAGAGCTTCACCAAAAGGTTAATCAAGCCTGTTGCTGGCTTCAATCCCTGGGAATCGAAAAAGGGGACCGGGTTGCTGTCATGTTGAGCAATTGCCCCGAATTTCTTGAGCTCTACCTGGCCTGCTCGCGACTGGGAGCCCTTTTTGTACCCGTAAATTACCGTCTGGCAGCACCTGAACTGGATTACACCCTTTCAAATTCTCGTCCGCGGCTATTTGTTTTTGGAAGCGAATATGGTGAGACCGTTTTATCACCTTAATCTGAACGATCGCAGACCATTGATGTTGCTGGCCAGTATCCCTGAATGCCCAGATTCCGGTGAAATCCTCGATTATCATGCCGGGACCAAAGCCTGTGAAGGGCAGCGCCCTTTTCTGACCGAATCCATGGCCCCGGCCACCCCCGAAGAACCCCACGTCATCATGTACACCTCCGGTACCACCGGACAACCAAAAGGTGCGGTGCTTTCCCATCGCAAGACCTTTTTTAACTGCTTGAACGCTGATATTTTTTTTAAACTCCACTTCGATGACATCATGCTGATTGTTCTGCCGCTTTTTCATTCCGGTGGTCTTTTTATCCAGGCTTCGCCGGTTTTTTATAAAGGGGGCACACTGATTATTCATCCCAGTTTCGAACCCCGCAAGGCCTATGAGGATATCCACAAATATCAGGTCACTAAATTTCTGGGGGTCCCGACGGTCTACAAGTCCCTAGTCAAGGTGGCAGCTGGTAAGAGCGGCCGCCAATTCTTCCCTGAAGGTTGCCGCCATTGGCGGTGAAAAGTTGACGCCGGAACTCATGGCCCAGTTCCAGGAAGCCGGGTTTTCACTGCGCCAGATTATGGGCCAGACGGAAACTTCCATTCTTTTGTGGGCCCATGAGGAAGATGCCCTGCGCAAACCCGGTTCGGTGGGCAGACCTGTTTTTCATGCCGATGTCAAGATTGTTGATCAACAGGGGCGTCCCTGCGAGACCGGGCAGATTGGCGAAATTGTTGTCAGAGGATCCATCATGATGACGGAATACTGGCAGGATCCGGTTAAATCCGAGGAAACCATCAGGGGCGGGTGGCTGCATACCGGAGATCTGGCCCGCATGGATGAGGATGGCTATTTTTATCTTGTCGATCGCAAAAGAGACATGTATATTTCCGGCGGCGAAAATGTATATCCGGCCGAGATCGAACGGGTTTTACGAAATCATCCCGGAATAGAAGATATCGCTGTCGTCGGTTTTTCGGAGGAAACCTGGGGGGAAGTGGGCTGCGCCTTTGTGATTCCAAAACCCGGAAATGACCTTACGGCCGAGGAAGTTATCGGCTTTTGCGAAGGACATCTGGCGCGCTATAAATGGCCCCAAAAGGTCATGATTATGGATGAGTTTCCCCGGACCGCCCTCGGGAAAGTGCGTAAAACAGTTCTAAAAAGGGATATCCTGGAAAAGAAAAAGACCTGAAACCTGCATGAAAATTAATGAGGGATGTCCGCTGTGGGGGCAACAAATGCGCCATGTGCTTTCTGCCACGCCCCCAAACCTTGGCATCATTTCCGGACAGGCAGAGAGGATCAGCGTTGCCGCGAAGTTTATTTTTCCGGGGCTGTTCGAAATAATCTCAACGGGCCTGCTCGGCGCCAAGGGTATTGGCGAAGGCTGCATGGTGAATGTCGCTTCCGCCATCTCCAATGCAATTTGTCATGCCACCGGCGTTAGGCTAACCGATTTGAGGATGACGCCCGAGGCAATTCTTCAAGGATTAAGTAAGAGGTGAACTGACTTGACTAGTCGCAGTCCCAAACCCTTAGTTCGTATGAATATTCTCCATAAAGGCAAGCCGCCCAAACCGATAGATTCTGGCAGCGCTATCCCTTCAGATGTTCACTTACGGGCCTGACCTTGGAATTCGAAGGAAAGATCAACTAAATCCGGATATTTATCACTCGAACACGTGAGTGTCTTCCAAAAATATTTCAAAATTCGCAAGATTCACTTCAGATATTCGTAACACGCCAGCTTCAGGTGCCGCAGACAAAACCAGCGAAGGATCTACACCCAGGCCAATCCCCAGTTTATGGCAGGCTTTATCTGCCATTCTCACCATCGCCAGCAATAAGTTTTTGGAGTCAAATTCTTCGGTGTGGTGCTCCCGGGCTATCTCACGATATTTTTCGGGCAAGTTCCAGTGGCACATGAGTGCATAGCCGCATTCGGTATGCAAACTATCCATAGCCTCGGTTAGCAGAGAGTTGGAAAGTTGAATACCGGTCCCGTTATTTTTTTGCAAATTATCGGCGATTTTTAGGATATGAAGTTTTCCTACGTCATGAAGCAGGCCGGCAAAAAAGGATTCATGTTTCATCCCCTGCAGGCCGCAATGATTTGCTAACCAATGCGACCCGACGGCGCATCCCACAGAATGTTGCCATAGCTTTTTCATAATATCATTTAAAATTGGATCCCTGGAACGGAAGTGATTTTTATGCGTGACAACCGTGATGATATTTGAAACTTCGTTGATTCCTAAACGCACCACCGCCTGGTTAATAGTTGCTATTTGCTGCAGACCTTTGTAAAAAGATGAATTCGAGATTTTTAATACTTCACTCGTTAGCGATTGATCACTTACAATTAATTTTTCGATCAACCGAACATCAGGATCGCTTTTGTTGATTTCGTTTTGTATTCGCATGGCTGTTTTGTTAAATACGGGCAACTGAGCTTTATTAGAGCGTAACTCAGAGTTGACTATTTCAACAAAAGATCTTGGGTCGGCCATCATAATCCTCCTAAATATCTTCCCAGGTCTTCTAAAGGCCGTGGTTTTTGGAGTTGGGGAAGGCAGCGGAGAACTTCCTCAATAGTTGTGATTCCCGATGCGGCTTTATAAATTCCATCCTCAAACAAAGTTAAAAGGCCCGTTGATTCAATGCTGATCCGACGGATTTCCTGGCTTGTTTTCATTTCAATAATGGCATTGCGAACGAATTCGTCAAGGACGAGTAGTTCAAAAACCCCGATGCGCCCCTTATAGCCGGTATGCAGACAATAGGAGCAACCGCGGCCTTTCTGAAATGGCATGTCGATGATATCCTTGGCGGTATAACCTAAACTTTGCAGTTCGGCAGTTGTCGGCTTATACGGCTCGCTGCAATTTGGACATACTTTCCGCACCAGACGTTGGGCCAAGACACTTATGACTGTGGAGGAAATTAAAAACGCTTCAATGTTCATCTTTAATAGGCGAATCAAACCGCCGATACTGTCCTCAGTGTGAAATGTCGTCAGTACTTTATGCCCTGTTAAGGCGGCCTGGACGGCAACCTCAGCTGAAAAATTGTCTCGAATTTCCCCAATTACGATCACATCCGGGTCCTGGCGGACAATGTGACGCAGGGTTTCTTCAAAGGTAAGGTTTATTTTTGGATTGATAGAGCATTGGGTGATACCCTCAATCACATACTCAACGGGTTCTTCGGCGGTGATAATGCTGGTCTGGGGATCATTGATGCTATTGATGCAGCTATAAACGGTCGTGGTTTTCCCCGAACCGGTAGGACCTGTGATCAGGATGACACCACTTGGCTGATAAAGAGCCTCTTTCTTATAGCGCTCCAATATCTGCTTTGACATCCCGACATCCTCAATCTTCAGAAGCAGGCCCTTTCGATTCAACAGGCGTATAACAATCTTTTCACCATGGACAGAGACATAAAACGAAACGCGCAGGTCAAGCTCTCCATCCGGATACTCGAAAAGTATTCGTCCACCCTGGTGTCTTCTTTTTTCCGTAATATCGACATTGCACATCACTTTAATGCGACTGGTCAGTGATGGAATAACCTCTTTGGGAAAATTTTCGAAGTGAATTAAAACACCGTCCTGCCGAAAACGAACGCGCAACTTATCACTGAAAGGTTCAATGTGGATGTCACTGGCGGATCTCTCAATCGCCGCAAGAATGATTTTATTGACGATCTTTATAGTAGCGCTTTCGCTATCAGATGCGGTTTGCCGTCTTTTATCTCCGCGCTCCAACCGTTCGATGACCTTGTCGATAAAGGCCATACTGGTGATGGCGCACAAGAGGTTATTACCGTATATCTGTCTGGCAGCTTCCTGATCCTGCTTGCTGCTAAGGGTCTACAAAGGCGATCCGGACTCCATTCGCTTCACGGCGCACAGGGATCAAACGATGTGCTGAAAACCACCTAACCGGTGCCATCGAAAGAAGCGTTCGATCGATTTCCGAAAAATCAGAGTCGATATAAGGTAAACCGACCTTAAGAGCCTTTGTTTGCAGCAGGGTCTTCTCGTCTAAAAGGGCTTGGTCGATAAGAACTTTATCAAGATCTCTTTTTAA
The DNA here is from genome assembly GCA_963821065.1 of uncultured delta proteobacterium. GTDB lineage: Bacteria > Desulfobacterota > Desulfobacteria > Desulfobacterales > JAFDCJ01 > JAFDCJ01. Next base: position 53,270 of record CAWGCM010000025.1, read on the forward strand.
ATTATCATTTGCTTGGATGTCTAAGGCAAGCTTCAAGTCAGTCTGGCCAATATGACCTAATTCCACCAGAAGGTTACCCAGGGGCATTGAGATGGGTATATCTTCCAATGCATTCAAAATTTGATCATGGGTGATATAATTGAGTTCTTGGAATAAAACTGTCAGCGGCTTATTGGTTTCTATCTTTGATGAAACGCGCCGGGCATGCTGAACTTGCTCAGGGGTTAGGATGCCCGCTTTTAGAAAAATTTCAACGAGTTCGTCTCCATACCCTGTTGAGTTGGGCTTCATTATCAGGTCCACCTGTTTTTAAATTTTCAGATTCAGGCGCTATATTCATTTGTAAACTCATTTTATTCTGTTTCCTTTGCCATGCTAAATTGAGTTTAATTTACCATGCCGGTGGTTAACATACATATGGCCTATTCAATAGAAAAATTTCCGCTAAATGAAAAGGGATAAAGGTTTGTTCGGCAAATTCACCCGGAACTTTAATTTTTCGGGGCGCCGGGATTTTATACTTGTCAATCATTCCCAATTCGCATATGCATTGAGTAATTGGAAACTCAGCACATATAGACAGGAGGACCTTATGTCGGAGAAGCCAGCAATTAGTGGTATCAAGGCCTGTGTGTTTGATGCTTACGGAACCCTATTTGATGTTCACTCCGCGGTTGGCAAGCATCGCGATCGACTCGGGGATATCGCCGATCGGGTATCCGCCGTCTGGCGCACCAAACAACTGGAATATACCTGGCTGCGGAGCTTAATGGGACGGCACGCCGATTTTTGGCAGGTGACCCGGGAGGCGCTTGATTTCGCCTTCGAGATGCACCGCATACAGGATCCCGAACTTAGCAAGGATCTGATGGGGGCCTACCTGCAATTGGACTGTTATCCGGAAGTACCTGCGGCACTGTCTGAATTAAAAACGCGTGGTTTTGAAATTGCCATACTTTCAAATGGAACGCCGGCGATGCTTGAGGCGGCTGTAAAAAACTCCCGGCTTGAATCGATGATACCCCAAATATTCTCCGTTGAAACAGCCGGGGTATTCAAGCCGGACCCCCGCGTATACCAGATTGCGGTGGATGCGCTGGGTGTCAAACCGGGAGAGATCGTCTTTCAGTCTTCCAATGCCTGGGATGCGGCAGGTGCAGCCGCCTTCGGATTTAACGTTGCCTGGATTAACCGATTTGGTCAGAGCCCGGAACGCCTTCCCGGCAAACCGCAAGTTGAGATTAAAGACCTATCGGAATTACCCAGATTGCTGGAATGATGGCAGACCGACAAACGTTAAAACGGCCGCCAAACCCGTGAAGGTCCCCATGTTTTCTATCTGAGCGATATGAAAAGACGGGTACCGAATGTGACGAATATCGCGCACCGGTCATCCGTGGCGTTATCAGTCAACTATCTTTTCCAGGCGCCTCCACCAGCCTTTGCCTGGAGCTTGCGGAAAGCGCAGGCTGTCCGCTGTTGTTTCAGACCTAAGCCGGGCTTTCTGCAGCCGCTTGGGTCGTTCTGATCGGAACCTGCCGATCTACATCCTCCGATAGGTTTCCATCCGAAAGTTCAGGACTCGTCTCGAACTCAAATCGATTGAAATTGGAGATGGTGTTAAGCGCCTTGATCGATGCCATTTCCAGGCTGTCTATGATCTGACCCGTGGTCGATGTCAGCTTGGCATGGAAAAGCAGAAGCGGTATCGCCGACATTAGACCGAAGGCCGTGGTGTTCATGGCCACCGATATGCTGGCGGACAGCAAATCCGCCTTTTCGGCGGGGTTCGCATTGGCCACCGCGGTGAACGCCTCGATCAGCCCCATGATGGTGCCGAGCAGCCCCAGCAGGGTGGCGATATTCGACAGCAGTGCCACATATGGGGTGCGCTTTTCCAGTTGAGGGATGATCTCCATCATGCTTTCTTCCATGGCGATTTCGATGTCGTCGCGACGCTGAACCGCTTCCTGGCGCGCCAGTCCCATTGCCAGCATTTGCGAGATGGTGGATTTGTCCTTGTTGACCATTTGCCGCGCCTTGTCGAACTCACCTTTGACCAGTATCGGCTGCAGCACATTCCACATTTTGCGGTTCACGCTGCGGATGCGGCCCAACTGAAACCAGCGCTCCACCGCAATGGCCATGCCGGCCGCAAACACAAACAAAATGGGGTACATGAACAGCCCACCCTTTTGAAAAAATGCTACGATTGACGCCAATGAGTAGAATTCCATCGCTTTCCTCCTGAAAATTGTCTTCCTTCCTGCAAGCGACCGTTCCTAAGTCCATCGATTCGTAAATACGATGAGTTATTTACTCACTCAGGACATAGTGCTGAGTAAGCAATTACGTTGAATGGCTAGTATTTACATGTCACTGTAATTGCGAATCCAAGCACTAAGCCGCAGGCAGAAAGTCGATCGGATACAGAATAGTCATCTTCGGCACACCTTCTTTCGGGCCGAAGTTAAACCGTTTGATGCGTGCCACAATCCTATCGACGAGTTCAGGCGACTCCAGATCAGTTGACTCCACCATACACAGGGACACCGCACCACTGGTTTCGATGCTGATTCTCAACAAAATCTTCCCGCGCAAGGTCGGGTTTTTGCGCAATTCCCTGTTGTAAATCCGATAAAGCGCCGCCTTGTATCGGTCGAAAACGATCTGGATTTCTTCGTCTGTTCGGCCCGCTTCGGGTCCATCACTCAGCGGTCTCGAAGATTCCCCCACGCCCGCAATGGAACTTTCTACCGTGGTAAAGCCGACACCGTTGCCGTTGCCGCCACCGCTGCCTTTGCCGATACCGCTGCCACCGAGACGGCCGCCGTTGCCGTTTCCGATATTGCGGCTGATCCCGGAGTTGCCGATACCACCGCTGGATCCACCCTGCGCCTGCATTGCCACCAGCGAGCGCTGAGCCACTGCCTGCCCTGCCACGCTCGAGCTTTTCCGGCTTAGGCGGGCCTCTGTGCCGAGCTTGGCAACAGGGGTTTCGTCCATAAGATCCTTAAACGTATCCTTGAAAGCCAGAACCCCGACGCGTTCTGCATTTTTGCGAGCTGCCGAAGATTTTCCGCCGCCTTTTTTGGCCACCTTGGGCGGCTCCGGTTTCGGAGTTTTGTTCTTCAACGCTTTGTCCGGTTTTTTCTTCTCGGGTTCGGGTTTGGACTCATCCTTCATCTTCCGGGGCTCTTCCTCGGGCTCTTTCGGCACCGGCTTGGGCGCCGGTGACGGCCTGGGTGGCTCCTTTTTGACCAGCTTGGCCAATCGTTCCGGTATGACTACCACAGCGGCCGTATAATTCGGTAGCGGTAGGTTCACCCGGGGAATAAGAATACCGAAGAAAATGCAGATGAGCAGTGCCACAAGAGCTGCGCGGTGAAAGCGCCTTTCGCTCTCGGTCTCCTTGGTCCAGGGCATGATCATGGCACGATAAGGAACAGGTGAGATCTCCCGCTCAATGACAAACTCTTCCCTGCGCCGTTCCTCACGCTCATAGGCTTCCTGGACTTCTTCCTGAAGATAGGCCAACTCGTCGTTCCGCCTGTCGATCTGTGCCTGGAACCTTGCCTGCTTTTCGTCAATCTCACTGATCTTCTGTTCGAAGCGGTCCACGCGGCCTCGAATCCGTTCCAGGTGTCCGGCGGCATCCGCCTCCCCAGGGATTCCTTTCCAGAAAAGTTTCCCCGCTTCCAGTTCCGCTAGTTTGTCGAGTGCATCGCAGACATCCTGTAACGCATCGAACCGCTGTCTGGCGGCGGAAAACTTTTCGAGCTCTGCTGCTACAACGCCCAATTGTTCTTTGAGCATCTCGCGCTTTTCGCGGATTTGCTCGATCTGGGCGTTGAGCGGCGCCAATTCTTGTTCTAATAAGGAAGTCATCGCTGCCTTTCCACTATCCCTGTTCGGCCTTCTGAACGACGGCAAGGGAAATTCTGCCGTATCCAGAACCCGTGCAGGTTGACATTATTTTTTTAAGCACTTGAAACGGTATCGTTTTATCCGCAAGGATAGTGACCTCCTTGCTTTCAACGACCGTCTTGGTGCTGATTCCGATAATATTTTGTTCAATCTGCTTCAACCGCTCAGTGATTTCAGCAACCGTCTCCATCTTGGCATCCAGCAGTTCAAGGGTGCTCATCACGGCCTTGCCTTGAACCAGCACCGTTTCCGGGCTGACCATGATCACCACGGTTTCTCTCGGCTTGGTCTCGACCACGGAATCGGGCAGCTTGATTTGCTTGGGCGCTTCCATAACTTCGCTGCCGGAAGCGTGGAATAACAGAAAGAACACCAGAATAGTGAAAACATCCATCAGGGACGTCAGGTTCAAACCGATCACCTTTTTCTTGTTTCGCCCCATCCGTCTAATGCGTTTGCTGTTTCTCATGGTGCGTCTCCTATGGATATGTCGGGAAACAGTAACATTCTCTGAGCCTCTTCGCTGCCATCTTCCCGGACTTCAGCGCCGCGTACCGCGTCCATGATCTGAATCAGATAGTCGTACGCTATTTCAGGTTCCAGAAGGATCGTTGCGTCTTCCTTGTCCGGGTACTGGGCTTTCAGGCGCATGAGCATTTCCGACAGCATCTCCATATCGTATTGATCGTCTTTTTTCGGAATCGCCGCTTCAACGTACGACCCGTTGGCGATCTCCAATCCTGTTTTACGCACGATCACTTCAATCGAGAAATTCGGCGGGTTCGATTCCGATCCGCCCGCGGAGGTCGGAACGCTCAACTCCATGATTGTCACGCGTGAGAAAACGGCGCTGATCAGCAAAAACGGTATCAGCACCACCATCAGGTTCAGGAAAGTGGTTACATCCAGTTGACCTGTTTCCTGCATCCGCCTTTTTTTATGATTTCGTCTGGTCATAATCAACTCACCTCGATTTGGCGCTTGGCAAAATTGGAGATAGTGTTAAGCGCCTTGACCGATGCCATCTCCAGGCTGTCTATGATCTGACCCGTGGTCGATGTCAGCTTGGCATGAAAAAGCAGAAGCGGTATCGCCGACATTAGACCGAAGGCCGTGGTGTTCATGGCCACCGATATGCTGGCGGACAGCAAATCCGCCTTTTCGGCGGGGTTCGCATTGGCCACCGCGGTGAATGCCTCGATCAGCCCCATGATGGTGCCGAGCAGCCCCAGCAGGGTGGCGATATTCGACAGCAGTGCCACATATGGGGTGCGCTTTTCCAGTTGAGGGATGATCTCCATCATGCTTTCTTCCATGGCGATTTCGATGTCGTCGCGACGCCGGACCGCACCCTGGCGCGCCAGTCCCATTGCCAGCATTTGCGAGATGGTGGATTTGTTCTTGTTAACCATTTGCCGCGCCTTGTCGAACTCACCTTTGACCAGTACCGGCTGCAGCAATTTCCACATACTGTGGTTGGCGCTGCGGATGCGGTTCAGCTGAAACCAGCGCTCCACCGCAATGGCCATGCCGGCCGCAAACACAAACATAATGGGGTACATGAACAGTCCACCCTTTTGAAAAAATCCCACGATTGAATAAAAAATTTCCATGATACATCTCCCTTACAATGAAGTTATTCTGCGGTGCTGACGATATAAAAATCCAGCTGCCGCTTGAAAACATCTCGATCAACCGGTACATCGCCCTCGTTCAACAACGTATTCAAGCTGGTCTCCACGCCGATTTCCGAACTTTTCCAGGGAACAATATACAGAGACTTCGGGGCTTCATCGTTGCCGACGATGGACATACCGGACATCTCCTTGGCGTCCTGTTTCTTGTTTGTTTCCGCGTCTTGAGCCACGGCCGTGACGGCCGTGAACAGGACTAAACACAGACACAGAGATAATTTGCGATACATGTTGCCTCCTTATCGACTTTTGAGCCGGTTGCGCAAATCCGCAATCCACAATTGAACCGTCTCATCTTCAGGCCTGGCCCGGCCGTAAATCTCGTAATGCTCGAGGGCACATTCCAGGTCATCCAGATAGAGATCGCAGAGAATTCCCAGATTTCGGTGCACCGGATAGTATCCCGGAAACCGCTCGAGCGCTTTTTCATACATTGCCCGGGCTTGGACAAAGTGCCCGGTTTTGCGATACAGCATACCGTATTCATTACAGGCGACAGGGTGCCCGGGGACCAGATCCAGCGCGGTTTTAAGATGCGTCTCGGCCTGTTCCAGGTTGTCGAGGTGCCGATAGGCGATCGCCAGGTTGATATAAGGCGCCGTAACGCCCGGCGACTGCTCGATGACCTTCTCCAACAGGTCGACGGCCTGTTCATTGTGCCCGTCATTGAGCATGGCGACGGCGCGCTGGAAATCCCTGCGCGCCGCATCGTCCAACTGAGGAACTTCCGTGATGACAAATCCTTGGCGGCCGTCCGCAAGTTGCGCCCCCGTAGGCCCTTGGGTCACCGAAGCTTCCTGAACGACCGGCTCCGGCTCAACCCTTCCATCTGTGGCACAACCGGATAGAACCGGCAGCACCACTGCCAGGATCACCCAACCGGTGCGTGTTCGTGTTTTTAGCCATTGCAGCATTCCGATTTCCATTCTTTTCATTGCACAGCTTCCTCTCCGTCAAATTTTTCTCCTTGCACCACGGCTTCCGGTTGGACAAGTTTATCACCCGCATGGCTTGAAGATCGGCCGGCTTCGGCAGACTCAGGTTCTTCGACCGGAGCAGGCTCTGTAGTTTCGGTCTCCGTCGCAGCCCCGGGCAGTCCAACTGCCCCGGGATCAGCGGGTTCGCTCTCCCCTTCGGATACCGCTGCCGCGGGCGTCGCCGGGCCCTCAACTTCAAAAATATAGGTTTCCAGCGAACCGATGATGGCGCTGGCCTCTTCCGGTTTGGCATAGCGTACGGGTACGAATACGGCCAATTTCTGCAGGCTTTTTTCTATCCATTCGTTGTATACACCCCGGGAAATCAGTTCGAGATTGCTCTCGTGGACAGTGATGGCTTTCTCCTCGAACGGATAGGCCTGCTCTTCGATGGCCAGTTCGTACTGTTCCTGCTCCAGAGCACTCAGCCCCTTTGGACGCTCGGAAGTCATCAGGGCCTGGCTGAAATCACTGTAAATTTCGGCCAGATAAAATGTCGCCGCTGCCGTGAATTCTCCCAGCTCATAATCCATGAGACGGCTGAATTTTTGCACCGCCATTTTCATCAGGTTGCGCTTCTTTTGCAGATTCGGCTCAAAGGGTTGTACCAGTTTGACCGCCGGTGAACTTATCGAAAGCCGACTCGGCCAGCACGAGGGCACTTTTGGCGGCAAGATAGCGGGTCCGCGAGGTTCGGGCATTTCCGGCGGCGTCGTCGATGGCAACGATCTGCCTGAGTTCGTTCAGATAGGATTCCAAATCGTTCTGCTGCTTTAATATTTCAGCGATTTTGTTGCGTGTCTCCAGGTTGACTTCCACCGGTTGCTGGAAATACGCCACATAACGCCGATAAACCTCAAGCGTACGCAGTTGGCTGCCGTCTTCTGCGTACAATTCCGCAGCGATCAGCAGGGCCTCTCGTCTGACCTCGTCATCCTGGGATTCCCTTTCGATGCGCTCGAATTCATTGGCCGCCAGGGACAGCCGTTTGTTTTCCCTGTAAACGTAGGCCATCTTTTTGGTTACCTCTGGCTGCAATGGGTGTCCGGGGAAGCTTTCGCGAAATCCTTTCAGAACGGCGGTTGCCGCGTCCCAATCCTTGAGCTCGATCAAGGCAGCTGCGCCATCGTATTCGGCGTTCGGCCGGATTTTCGAGGTCGGTGCCATACGGCCCACCCGCAAGAAGTGATCCGCCGCAAGCCGAAAATCCTCGGCGTCTTTGGCCTGCTCACCCTGCTTGTAAATCGATGCTGCGAGATTGTCGACCAGGCCGCCGCGCGACTTGTCATCTTCGGGCAACAATTTCAGCACCTTAAGGTAGGCGGTCTCAGCCTCGCTGTAGCGGATAAGCTCAAAAGACGAATGGCCGATGACCAGCCAGGCCGCACGGACGACCTCAATCTCGGCGTCGGGAAAGGTATCGGTCAGCTTGCTTGCAGCAGCCAATGACTGTTCAAACTCCTGCATGGCATAAAGATCATCTGCGGCCGCCCCGAGGACGATGGCCGCCTTCTCATGCTTCGGGAAGGCGTCGGCAAATTTCAACGAACTGCGGATGACCTCCTGCCTGACCGTATCTTTGTTCTCCGCCGTGACGACATGCAGGTACTCCCGGTATGCGTAGACCGCCGCGTAGCCGGCCTTGGAGGATTTTTCGTGCAGCGGATAACCGTAGGCGGTCTTCTCGAATTCCACAGCCGCTTCGCCAAACGAGCGGTTTTCCATCAGCAGATCCGCCAGTTGATAGTTGATGTCCGGCGAATCCTTCTGCGCCGGAAACGAGCTTAAAAATTCCCGGTACCAGTGCAGCGCCTCCTTGAAATGCGCCGGCTTGTCCTCGGCTTCGCGCGGTTTCTGGTAGCTGGCGTGATAATGATTGGCAAGGTCTATCAGGTTGGTTTTCAGATACCCCAGGACGTCGGGACGGGCACCGGGTTCGAAATACTTCCAGTATTCGGCCTTCAAACCGTAATTCGTGGCGAATGACTTTTTGGCATCAAGGACCAGACTGGGGAATCCGCCGCCGGCATGAATTTCGATCACGCGCATATGGAAATTCGGTGCCAGCTTGTGGAACGGATTCCGGCTCACGAAGGCATTGTAGGTGGCACTGGCGTCGGCATAGCGGCGTTTGTCAAAGTAATATTCGCCGAGATTGCTGTAAACGCTGTCCTCGTAGGTGCGCTTGCCATAACGGGAGAAGTATTCCACCACCGAGTCCGCTCCGCCGAGGTTGGAAAAGCTCAAGCTGATGACGCGGAAGGTGTCTTGCGTGCGCTTGCGTTCCGGCTCATCTTCGGTCTGTTCAAAGTCGTATCCCACGGAAACCTTGTGATCCAGCAGCGCAATGAATCGATTCAAAGCCTCTTCATAGAGCTCCTGCTTGTAGAACGTCCAGCCCAGTTTATACAGAGCCAGATCGTAGTAGAACGAACCGATACCGATCTCCACGATGCTCGTATAGGCATCTTCGGCATCCAGGTGGCGTTTGTGCGCAAAGAAGTATTCCGCACGCCGGAACTGCACTTCATCGATGTAACGGGACCGGGGGAATTTGCGCACTATGCGGTCCATGACCTCCATGGCCTCCTGGGTCCGGCCAAGTTCCTCATAAGCGCGTGACATTTGATACAGTACCTGGTCATTGCGTTCGTACAGGGGGTAATCGTGGAGCAGTTTCTTGTAAAGCGCCAAGGCCTCGCGGGTACTGGCCCGATCCAGATCATCTGCGCCTTCGGTGTTTTCGTCTGCCGTCGCAGCCGCACCGGCTGCCGGCTCTCTCCGGGTTGCCCGTGTTTCAAAGTCCTCCTCGGACTCGTCGTAGACCGGACTGTGGGTCACGGCCGAGTCCGACTGCCCGCTGGTGATCGAAGAATTCTCAGGACGCACCGTGTGTTCTCGGACGGGCGGCACTATTTTCTTTGCCTGCCCGGTGGGCTCAGACCCCCCGGGGAGGGTACCGTATTCTTTTTCGATCTTCAGGTCGGCCAGACGACGCATGGCCTCGGGTGCCAGGGCCGAACCCGGCGTTTCCTCCAGAAAGCGTTGATAACTCAGCATCGCTTTGTCGATCCCGCCTTCGATTTTTTCTTCTTTGATTTCGATCTGCACATGGCGCAACCCTGCAATCGTATCCTTGTCGCCGGTCGTTTGACAGGCTATCAGCACTATCTGCAGCAATAATATGAAAAGCCGGATCCTGCTCATTGACTCAACCTCTCCTGGGTCTGGTCCCTGACGGCACGATCATAGCTGTCCGCCATGGCAAAGCGTGCCTTGATCTGGAACTCGGCCAGCCGCTCGCGGCGTCTGGACAGCTCGTTGACGGCCATGGTTTCAAGCATATGGCCCTGGCGTGCCATCAATTCTGACACCGTTGTGCGGGCCTCCCGGATCAGCGACCGCTGTCGGCGGATTCCATCGTCGTAGCCTTCGTAGCTTTGCGTGGCGGCCTGACGGGTGCGCACAAAGGCGTTGTACTGCTTTTTCAACTGATCCACCACGTGATTCAATTCACGAAGATGCGTGTGCGCTTCGGTGAAGCGCCGGTCATAGTCCGTGTAGATGTTCCAGTGCAGCACCCCCCGCAAACGCTTGATCCGGGCATTGATCTCTCCGGGTACGGCCGTGCCGTCGGCACTCAGTTTCTGTTCCAGTTGTGCGATCTGTTCACCGATGATGCGCTCTTTCGAGGTTGCCAGGTAATCAGGTCTCGGCACGACCAGCATGGTTTTCAGTCGTTTTTCGATCCGGTCCCGCTGCTCCAGGCGCAGACGCATCTGCGAGTCGAGCCGGCGGAATTCCCGGTCGATAGCGGGAAGCAGCGGCTCGTAATAGGTCCGGCGCTGCTCGATGATCTCCTCGAAGGCGTCCAGATCGTTTTCCCAGGATTCCAGCTTCTTGCGCAATTCCTCCAGATCAAGATAGTTTTTCAGGGATTGCTGGAAATCGTGGGAGGCCATCAATTCAAGTAGATAGTAGGTTTCGGGAGTTTCCGGGAGTTCCCGCAGCTTGACGACCCAGTTGGCATCCTGTTCCAGTTCTTCCCGCACTAGAGCCTGCAGAAAATGACCTTCGCGGATGCTCTTGATCGATGCGCTGAGCTTGTCGACTTCGGTGCCGAACTTCTCCAGCGCGCTGCCGTACATCAGTGCCGCTTTGCTGTGCACATTCAGCTTACCGTAGGCATAGGGAACGGCGAGCATAGCTTCCTGCACGGAGGGGTCTGTAACCTGCCGGGTCACCAGAATGCTCCAGGGCACCAGGGCCCTCTCGAACTGGTTCCGAAAGGCATCCGTCCATCCCGATCCTAGTAACGCCCGGTTGGAGAAAGGGCCTTTCAAGCGCACCCGATCAAGTGCCTGCTTGGCGCCTTCAAAATTGCTTTCATCCAGAAGTTTTGAACCCAGAACCAGGTTCGATTTGTCCTTGACCGCTAGTTCGAGCGCGTTATTAGCGTCGATCTGACCGGTAAGGTCAAGGTACCGGCGTCCTTCCTGCTTCTTGCCGTCCCGGAGCAGGGAAATACCGAGATTATAGGTGTTAAAGCCTTCGAGGCTTTTCGCATCCTGGAGATCTCTCAGAATCTGCGCGGCCTCGGAAAAGCGGCCGTTTGCCATAAGGATCTGGGCATGCAGGAAAGACAGATCGTCTCGGATGTTCGGCGGTACGGTTCCCCGGATCCGCTCTACGGCATACAGGGCGTTGACCGGCTGGTCTTTCTGAAAATAGATTTTTGCCAGGCGGAAGATGGCTTCGTTGCGCACCGGTTCCTCGACGTTACCCTCGATGACTGCCGTGATGGCACGTCCGGCACGCAGGTGCATCCGGTATGCCAGTTCGAAATCACCCACAGCAAACTCAGCGTGGTTGATGTGGTAATAGAGGGTATCCAGTTTGGGCTCATCGAGCCCATGGTGCTGCGCCAGTTCGGTGTCGAGTCTGGCGATTGCATCGAACCAGTCCTCTTGAAAGGCGTAGTAAAGCGACTCTCCGAAATAGAGATCCTTCAACGCCTTCGGAGCGGACGTACCCGCCATCGCCGAAGATACGGCAAACATCAGACCTGTTATTAATACAAACAACCTAACCATGAGCTACCGATCCTTAAACACAATATCTTGTGCAGCCAGAGCTATTTCCACGATCTCGGGCCCCACATCCTTGTTGACCTTGAAGTGCTCATTTTTCCGGAAGTCAACGCCTTCCGCGGATTTGCCGATCACAAACACCTGCAGATCATGTTCGCCGGCGCGGATATTGCCGGTGTAGATGCGCTGCACCCCCCCCTTCTGCAGGGCTTCGAGTTCTTTGTAAGTGTATATGTGGTGTGCGACCGGCGTGCCGTTCAATTGAATCTCTACCGAGTCAAGGCGGAACTTTTCGTCGCCGACCAGTGACACGAAGACCGCAATCTGTGTGTTGGACGGGTACAGCAGCCTCTCTTCAAGCTGATTCAGTTGGGCCGCAATGGATAGAACATCGCTCTTTATTTCCTGAACCTGTTCATCCAGTCCCTTAATCTGTTCTTTTGAGACTTCCTGCCCGGAAGCGGTCAAACTCAATCCAAGCATCAAAATCCCTGCAACGATGACTTTCAGCCAATAGAGCATGGTTTTTCCCTCGCATGCGTTCGTTATTAAACTTCGGTTCGGAGCCCTTTCGAGCCCTTTCCGGCAGATCCACCGGCCTATCACCTTCGGATCTACATCTTCCCAATCAGATTGATGAACAGACCCTGGTGATCGTAATCCATCTGGGTCAGATCATCCGAAAAATCACTGAAATTATAGCCTATCCCTAACTTGATATGATTGCCCAGATGGCGGTATAGCGCCACCAGTACACCGCTGCGACGGTCCTCTGCATCGGGCAAATCCAACATACGCAACTCGGCCATGGCATCCCAGCGGTCGATGAAATGCCAGTCCGCGCGCAACACATACAGGTGGGCGCGACTGTCGAAAAATTCCTCGTTCTCTCGATCCTGCGCGACCTCGCTGTGCCGGTAGGCGTATTTACCCCCTACGGTCCAGCGGGAGGTCAAGTCATACATGGCATCCACTGATCCGATATGGCTGCGCTGGACGACACTTGTATCGGTGCCGGCCGACTGTTCGTCCGACGGGGCATTGTAGAAGTACGTATACTTGAGCAGCGCATTCAGGCGATCGTGCTTCACAGGGCGATAGGCATAGCCGACAACCGCCTCCGTATAATCGCTGTCAAAGTCTTGCCCCAGTGAGCTCTCACTGTGGGAATAGTCGAACTTGCCAATAAGTCTCCAGTCGGGCGACAGCTGGTACTTGAGGCTGTTTTTGAGCAGCCAGGTTGTACGTTTGGAGGAGCTGGCATCCGGCTGTTCGCTATCGTCGACTCGATATTCCAGGGCGCTGGAGATTTTCAGGTTGTCGAACCCATAACCGGCGCTCAATCCCAGTGCTTTTTTCTTGAGTTCGGCATCGGTCTGACGATCCTTGAGGGTTCCGTAATCGACATTTGCACAAAAATTGAGGCGGTCAGTGGCCGTAAGCTCCACACCGGTGGAATGCATCAGCCCCGTAGACACATCGCCATGAGTATATATCTCCTCAAGGTAGACACTGGCGCTGTCCGAATAACGGGTACGGAAACCAGAAGCCATTTTACCCCTCCTGGCACGCAGACCATTGTCCGTCCGCTCGTTCTCAAGGGTATAATTGCTGTAGATCGTGGTGCGGTCGGAATACAAATACGTGGTCCCGATTTTGCCACCTGGACCGCGATCTCCTCCGGAGATCTCACCGGTGACGGTGAACCGGTCGGTCAAACGCAAACTGCCCCCGGCACCGATCATGGCGTTGTCTTCACGATTGCCGCTGGTTTTAATGGTTCCCTGCGCAAACCCATAGGTCGTCCATTGCTTGCGCGAATCGTACAGCAACTGGGCCACCGCATCCGTGCGATCACCCTCTTCCTGGGTCGCAGGCACGACAGGGGAATCGTCCTCGCGGCTGTCATGACGCACACCCGAACTCAAGGTCCAATGCTCACCCATCCGGTAATCGAGATTCAGTTCGCCGGACACCGTGTGTAGCCCCTTATGCTCAATCTGTTTGTCCGCTTTTACACGAGCGCCCAGACGGTCGGTCAAAGGAAGCTCCGCCGCTGCGCCGTATTGGGTCAAATCCGTAGCGGCGGTCTGACCCGGTGCCGAATAACCCGCCTCCAGATCCTGATAATAGAAGGTAACCCGGCCGCGCCTGTTATCAAAGACATCGTTGAAGCCGACACTGGCCTCGACGTGATAGGCCGAGGCAGGGTCTTCACTGTCTCTGAAGAAATCCGTGGTAATGAAATCATAACCGCCGTCAACGGAGGCCGATGTGAACAGCCCCGAACCGTTGCTGCGGCCTGTTTCGAACCTGAGCCACGAATCGGCGGACCAGCGCAGGGTCAAATCCGCACCGCCCAGACTGTTTTCAATGTCCGCCTCTTCGTCCCGGCTGGCGGTCACACCAAGCTTGATATGGTCGTTGAACCAGTAGTGAGCCCGGCCGCCGACGACCAGCGTATCCGGGTCATTGAAGCCCGGCGTGTATTCATAGCGAACCACCAGGAATACAGGATTTCCGCTGATCGAGTTGTCACGCACCAGCAGATTGTCGTCCGCGGTCGGGGACAGGGGCTTCGTCAGTAGAATGCGCCCCTGCAGATAGTCGATGTCGTAATCGAGCAGCGGCGTCAGGCTCTTGACCGCTGCAACAATTCCAGAATCTTTGTCGCGGACCTCGATGCGCACACGTTCGGAGCCCTCCAGAATGTCCTGCTCGCGCAGGAAATAGAGCGAACCACCTGATCCGAGGAACTCATCGCGTTTCGCGACGGTACCCGGGTCCGCGGCAAACCCGTCCAACAGGAGGCGCGGCTCTCCGAAACCAGTGGTGTCAAGGGGCTGGTAATGCAGGTTGGCGCCGTACAGCCCACGGTCCACCTGCGCCAGCTCATTATCCAGGTACCCGATCTTGAAGTTGCCCCAGAGCCCGTAGGTTTCATCTTTTTTGACTTTGACGTAAAACTTGCCCAGGGTCGGCGCATCCTCTACAACGGTGCTGTCGTCTCCAAAGGTCGGATAGTGAATATCCGGAATCCATACGCCGGAACAGGGCATCGGGGGACTTATCCATGAAATTGGAAAAGATCTCGTCCAAAGGTGCTTCGCGCGTATCGGCGCTGGCCGTCAGCGACCAGCCGTTTTTAAATTTACCGTTGGTGTAAAACGCCAGGCGACCATCGGTACTCAAGTCTTCACTGTATTGGGGTTTTTCCGGCGCCAGCAGCTCGGCCGGCCCATTGGTCTTGTTGCCTGACAGGGTCAGGTCGGCAATTCCCACTATAAACCAGTCGCTCTGTTTCAATGCCAGGTCACGCAAAAACAGCTCACCGTTGCCGAACTGGTCCAGCACGGCCACCTCGACGGCATGCGTGCCCTCCGGCAGTATTTCTTCAGCGACGAAACGGCCCTTGCCGTCCACGGGTACGGCATAGCCGGCCATCCATACACGGTGTCCTTCAGGAATGGCGGTGCCGTACGCCTGCACCGTACCGCCGCGAATCGGGATATTCCGAATGGCGATACGACTCTCGCCATAACCGGCCAGCAGCTCCTGTTCGAAATCGGCCTGGGCAGCCGACTGATCTATTTGATCGAGCACCCACAGAGGCTGCGGTCTGGTTTCGTCAAAACGCCCCTTGGCGTCGTATACCCGCACCAAATATTGCAGCTTGCGCACCGGCGCGGAGAAAGATTCGAACTCGGACCGCCATTGTGCCTTGCCGTCGGCATCCATCGGGACAACAGCGATGGGTATGTCGCGGACGGACTGTTCCTGGTTAAAAATTCTGACCTCCGCGCGCTGAATAAAGCTGCGGTAATTGGTGTACAGGCGGAAGTGGACCCGGTTTTCGGGAAACTCCGTATCTTCCAGATCTTGATAACGAATGCTGCGTGGCCAGGCGGTTACGTTCAGCCGCGGTTCCAGCTTCAGACCATCGTATTTGAACTGGATGCCGGCCTCCTGGAGGGCGACGTCAGTGCAGCGCTGCACGTCCGAGCTGCATTTGCCGGGATCATCAAGGGGCTTTCCGTCGACCGTAATACGCATTAAATTCAACCCAAAAGGATCCGCCGTACGCACCTCGCGGGTTATCGGGGTGATCTCCACACCCTCGTAGTCATCAAGGACGACGGGCTCATCGTAGACAACCTGTACCTGGACACGTGACGTATCGGACTCGACAAAGCCGGCGTTTACTACGTCGGCGGACTGGACATAGCCGCGCCCGTCGAACTCCGTCTGCCCCTCGTTCAATCCCATTTTTTCACGGACGATCTCCATGGAACGGCGCGCGCGCGCCATGGACAAACCGATGTCATCCCCGTAAACTGCAGCTGTACGCCGGTCGAGGCGCCTATTGCTTGTATAGCCGACAAACCGTAAACGAACGTTGGTCTTGTGGCTGATTTGATCCAAAATCTGCTGCAAATGCTCAGTGTATCCTACGGGTATGACCGGTTGTCCGTTTTCAAACAGGATCGGATCGATGTCGCCCGACGGCGGGTTGTAGATTAGGGTGAGGGTTTCGGCACCGGTGGTGTCAGGGCATAGTTGGGGCTCATCGGGCAGATCCTGCAATGGATCGTCATGCCAGAACTCGACTTCGATACGCCGGTTCAACGCTCGTCCTTTTTGCGTATCGTTTGAGGCGATGGGCTGCGACGCTCCCCTGCCTTCGCTTTCAACAGCGGCATTGGACAATCCCATCGCTTCCAGAACAGCGAGTGAAATGCGACGGGCAACCGCTTTGGAGAATCCGGTTTTGTCGCCGTAGATGCGCTCATTCCGTTCTTTCAGGGGCATGTTATCCGTATAGGCGATAAACTTGACGACGAGATTCTGTTTGCCGTTGAAATTGGCAAACGCACGCCGGATCTGGCCCAGGAATACGTCGGGCACATCCGCAAAGCCTTCGTCGTAATGAAGGGGGGCAATCAGATTCTTTACGCGCGCCCTATGGGAATGGCCCTCCTTGTAGCGCAACTTGCAGACTGTCTCAGTCCGGCACACTTTGATGCGATTGACCTCAAGGGGAACGATCACTTCCTTCTCGACCAGCTTTTCGCTGATTTCATCGTACCACACCTGCACTTCCACGCGCCGGTTGAGCTGCCGCCCCTTTTCAGTCGCATTGTCGGCAACCGGCCGGCTGTCACCGAGCCCTTCATAGGAAATGGCTTCGGGCGGAAGGTCCAGGGCGCGCTGGCAATATTCGGCCACGGTGCCCGCCCGTTCACGCGACAGCCCCACATTGTCGCTGTATTGCTCTATCAGGTCCCCCCTGAGCGGCAGGGAATCGGTATGACCTATAAAGTGGAGTCGCACATTGGTGCGATCGCGCATGCTGTCGAGCACTTCGCGTAGAAGTTTTAGGTAGTTCTCGGGAATTTCCACTTCACCAAGACCGAAATGGATGGGTGGAACCAGGTTATCAAGCTTGATCGTTTTAACATCCTGCTCAACGACTTCACGCATCTCCGTTCGATCCCCCTCATCCTTTTCAAAGATGGCAGGATCATGGATCCACGAAGTTATGGACTGGTCAACCGGCAGATGCATCTCCACCGCCTCTCCGTCCGCATTCGTTTCCCTTATACCTGTTTCTGCGCATAAAGCAGTCTCTGCGCCTGCCAAAGTGACCACACACAAACACAAGATGGCGATAGCGTGCTTCAGCAAATATCTCATCATGATGAACAGGTTATGTAATATAGGTTCCATCATTCTGTTATCACTGACCGGCAAGCGGCGCACCGCGTCGCCAGAAAATTTCGGTTTCGATGGTCAGCCGGTAGTCACCACCCGACTGTTTCCACTTTTTAGAAATTATCTTCTTCAATGTCTCTAGACGTTTTTGGACTAAACCTTCTCGTTCAATATCGCCAAGATACGACAGACGCAGTATGGACGGTGCCTTTTTCAGTTCTTCAAGCAACAGGGCAATCTTGGGTATCCACTGCATTCGCATTTCAGTGGTATTGGGCTCGAACACGCCGCCGGCGATATCGATACGCACCACGCGGTGGATGGTTGCTCCGAAATTGAATCGGATCATCTTGCCGCGGGTGGCGCGCTGAACGCGTGGATTTTCTGTGGTCAGGCGATAGCCGGTGGGCAGGCTGCGTTCGTCCAGCTTGAGGATAAAATTGCTGCCGCGATCCTCGTCAGGTACCGCCGCGCAGGTAATGTGAAAGCGTCCATGTGGGTCCGTGGTGGCGATCAGGCCCCGCACCGTCACCACGCGGACCCCGTGCAGACCCTTCTCGTCCGGGTCCTGATAACCGTTCAGGTTGCCGTCGTCGAACACCTTGCCGATCACATCGGTGCAATCGAAGTCCGGGTCGGGAATGACCCGCACGGTGGCGGTTGCTTCCCCTGAGATGTTGGCGCCGATGGTGTTGTCGAACACCAGCGCACTGTTGGTATATTCACCTTCGGAAACGCCGGAACCAACCACCAGCAGCAGCTTGATGGTAATTCGCTCATTCGCTTGCAGTTGGAGGCCATCCCAGACCATCTCCCGGCCGTTGATCTGCGGTTCGGCCGCCGTTTCGTTCATACGGGCCGAATCAGCCACGTATTTGAATCCGGCCGGGAAGCGGTCGATGATGCTCAGATCATACAGCGGGACACCGAAAACGTTGGTCACGGTGATGGTGTAAGGCACCAGGGCTCCACGGGTGACGTTGATCTTGGATGTGGTTTTGGCGATGGCCGTGGCCCCATCCATTTCAGGATCGATGGGGATGGGGTTGTTGAAGATCTGGCTCTGACCGGGAACGCTGCCGTCACTGAACTGCAAATGCAGATGGTAAATGGTGCCGGCAGTGCGCGGCGGAACCGATACCGGCGGCACCGCAGGAGAGGCCACGACCTCGCAGTATCCCGGTGTAGCCGGCACCGCATCGTCGGGGCCGCCGGGGCAGGCCGGAACAGAGAACGGCGCGGTGGCGGCGTCGCTGCTCGGCGGTATGATTAGCGACGGCGTGGCCTGGTAGCCGGAGGCCGGCGGTGTAACCTCGATGAGATAGGCACCACCTGGAGGGCAGGACCCATCGCTGAAGTTCAGGTCGAATTTGTAAAAGCCCTCATCGGCTGTAACCTGATTTTGCTGGTTGGGGTCATCGAAGCACAGGTCCGATACGGGCGTTCCGGTGGCCGCGTTGAGCATTGACAGCCTGGCACCGCGAATGGGTACGCGTACAACCGAGTCGTACACCGTGCCATTGGGCTGGATGGGCAGGTTCAAATCCTGCAGATTGCCCCCCGAAGCAATGACAATATCACTGATGCGATGGGGACCATCGGTAAACGCCGAGTCGGCATATCCCAAGGCCGCCGCACTGGGGCCTGCGCCCCGTGCGCTGAAGCGCAGTTCAAACAGGTCGGCCGTTCCCTGGTTGGGCAGCAGGCCGCTCAGTCGATAGACTCCGTTGACATCAGTTGTCACCGTCGTAACCAACTGACTGTTGCGATAGAGCGCCACCGACCAGCCCTGGAGCCGTTGCTCGGAGCTGTCATAGATCCTGTCCAGATTGGCGTCGTGCCAGACGTTACCGTTAAGAGCGGCGCTGCCCGGCGTGCCGCCCACATCGATGGATACGCTGGCCGCGTCGGTCTGGGCCGGGCTGTTCCAACTCACCACACCGGTGTTGGTGATGGTGGTGCCGATGGCCACGGCCGCGTTAATCTGCACCCGGAAACGCACCACGCTTGTTGCGGCCGCGGGAAGATCCCCATAGGTGCCAGCATAATCGGCCGTAAGTACGTCGCCGACATAGGTTACTCCGGCCGGAGCGCCGTCCATAGTGCCCGAGCCGGGCACATAGGTCACCAAAGCGTTTAGGGGCGGCCCCAGGTCATCGGTGACCACCACGTTAGTGGCCGCCACGCTGCTCACATTGGTGACCCGGATGGTGTATTCCAATTGACTGCCCACCAGGGCAGGACCACCGCCCACAACCGCCACCTCCTTGGTGATGGTGAGCAGTTGGGCATCGCCCACCACGATAATGGTGGGCTGGTACCCGTTGGAGGGCAGGCCGTCAGCATCGGTGAGGCCCGGCGGCAACTCATTGGAGGTCAAATCACCCTGATTGCTGATAATGGTACCGGCCGGTACTGCGTTTACGGTGACCTCAAAGGTGACCTGTGCGTTTTGACCGGCGGATACAATCCCAGTTCCCGGGTTGTCGGAAGATTGCACCGACAAGCCGCCAACGAGTGGTGACAGGCCGCCGACGTCCGCCTGTGGTGCACCGTTCAATTGTGTCGATGCCAACACATAGGTAGTATTGGTGGGCATGGCGTCGGTGAGCACCACGCCTGTGGCCGCTATGGCGCCGGAGTTGCTAATATCGATTGTGTAGCGCAGGGTATCACCCGGGTCCACAATGCCTACCGTGCCGTTGTCCACTGATATGGCAACGGTCTTATGGGCGTATAGCAAGGGCACATTGCCCACGACATCGCGGGTGGGATCGTCGGGCACCGGCGTGCCGGGATCATCCGACGGCTGATCCGGTTGAGGCCCGCTGCCCTCACCGTCGCTGCTCACAAAGCCTTGGTTCTCAATAATCAAACCGTTCATTGCGGTGGGATCGATGACCACATCGAAAATCACTGTGGCGACGTTGGTGGCCCCCGGCGCGGCGTCGGCCCGCATATAGCCTGGCGTGAGGTTTTCGGGGGCGTTGATCAGAATGCCCGCATGCAGCGGGTTGACGCCGGGGCTCGGATCGGCAACGCTCGCTCCATTGAGGGTCGTACTGCTGGCCACATAGGTGGTATTGGCCGGTGTGAAGTCGCTCAAGGTCACATTGACCGCATCCTCGTCACCGATATTCTTGATGCTGATGGTATAGCGCAGTGTTTCACCGGCCATGAGCACGGCGGGATCACCGGTCATGTCCGTGGAGATCTTCTGTACCTGAAATTCAGGCGCTGAACTGATCAGGGTTTCGGTGGGGTTGGTATCGCCAACCACATTGGGATCGTCGCTTAAAATGGTGGCGGGTACGATAGATGTCAGTCCGGCCTGGTTGAGCACCACGGTACCGTTGGTGATCACCGGCACAAGGGTGACTTCAAACTCGACCACCAAACGGTCATTAGCGCCCCCTGCGGCATCAATATTGAGGTTGGTCACATCGATCAGGCCGGTGCCATTGGTCCCGCCCAGGGGATCGGTGCCGGTGGTGACCGCTCCACCGGGCACACTGGTTAAAATCAGGCTGCCGGCAACAAACAACGGCGGGCTGTTGAGGGCATCGACTTCATCCACGATGGAGAAGTTGGTCAGTCCTCCCAGGCCGTTGTTGATAATTTCGAGGGTGTAGTGCAGGGTATCGCCGGGGCTGGCATTGAGACCCGGATCCTGGCCGGTGGTGACATTGCGCACGTGCTTGAAAAAATCCAGGTCCGGCGCATGGGTGTTGATGGTATGGTCATCCTCTTGATCATTAGGGTCGTCCGGGGTGCCGTCGGTGAGCGCATAGGTGTATTGATGGGGATCGGCGTCGGCCGCATTGGGGTCATAGCCATACCAACTGGTGACGCCGGCCACATTGATGAGCGGGACGGCATTGACAGTATCCGGGTCCAACTCGGACTCGTAATTGATGATGAGATGCTCGCTGGGCTGCAAGGGACCAGCGGCAGAAAGCAGTTGCAGGGTCCACTCGCAGGTGGATGCATCAAAATTCACCGTATAGTCGGTGCCCGCCACCAGCACGCCTGATGTGGGCGTCCCTCCGCCATCAAAGAATTGAGCGGTGATATTGCTGGGGCCGGCGCCACAGGTGCCGCCGTTGACCGGGTCATCGGGCAGGCGATCCACAATGGTAAGGTTCCAGGCTGCACCAGACCAGGTGTTTTCAATGTCCAGAACAAAACCGGCCGGAGTGCCCACGCTCATGTCGGCGGGACCACTTTTGTCCATCACCAGCATGTCGGGACCCACAATGTCGATATCCGGAGAGGTGTCCGGTCCGCCGGCCTGTTGGGTCCCGGCATCGCCGTTGATTTGGTTGTAGGTGTAGGTTGCCGTGTTGCCAAAGAGTGCGCCGGTGTTATTGGGGGCCGGCGGCGGATCGACGGTAGGTTGGGTATCCACCAGACGCACGGTGATATCGATTTCAATCTGCCCGCCGGCCGGAATATCGATACCGACGGTGGTATCTTCGATCACCAAATTGGTGGCACTGCCGGTATTGACTGGGGTCCATGGCTCGGAACCAGAGACCTTGGCCACGCTGATAAAGGTCAGGGACGCAGCCGAAGCGCTCAAATCATCCAGGATACGCACATCGTGCAGCGCGGTAGGCTGGGCCGTGGCAGGCACGGTGATGCGGTAGGTGAAAGGTTGACCAATGGGCGCTTCAGCAAAGGTTGTGCCCTTATCCAATGCGGCGGCGCCAGCGGTGGTAAAGGTAACGCTGGCCATATTGCTGGAACCGTAAATCTCTCGCACCCCAACGGCCGCCCCCAAAGTGGGCACGGCATCGTCGTCAAAGGAGTAGTAGAGCTGAACCTGAGCCTGATTGGTGAGGGTCATAACCGGCGCCAGCCCGGCGTCGGTCTGGGCCTGGTAGACCACGCGCAGGGTTACGCCAGCCGGAATGGTGTATTGATCGGCGGTGCCGGTATCAAAATCCCAGGTGGCCACGCCGGTGGTCGCATCGTAGGCCGGGGCCAGGTTTGCCAGGGCATTTCCCGGAGGCATTTCAACGCTCGTCACGCTGACGCCAGCGTTGCGCATGCCCACGGGGAGAATATCTCGCAGGACTGTATCATAGGCTGGGGCTGTACCGTTGTTGGTGACGTCAATGGTATAGGTAATCAATTGGTTGGCGGCCACAACAGAGCCATCAACGGGAGCGGACAATTTGGCCACGCTGAGGTTTGGCTGGCGCACGTCTATCGTTTCAGTGTCGGTAACCGTGGTGGCGGGCCCGCTGACGGTGTCGTAGCCCATGGCCGCGGTGTTGGTCAGCGCGATGTTGTTGAGTTGCGCGTGGACCAGATTGAGCACCCGGGCCCGGTAGATGATGATGAAGACATCGTTGGCGGCGTTGCCATCGGCCTGGTTGACAATGTTTCCCAGGGTCATGGTCGCGGTAGTAGGGCCTGCGGCAGCATTGCCTGCCACAACAATGCTCGCGGCCGGTATATCCGGGTGTGCAAAGGGCGCCACCGCCGCGTAAGGCGCTGTGCTGTCGCCGTTGATGCTGGCGATCTCTTCAAAGAGCAGCCCCTGGGGCAAGGTGTCGGTCACGGTAACATTATTGTAGGTGCCCTCCTGGAGCGACAGGCGCAGTTCGTATTCCAGAATATCTCCAATGCGCACCACGTCATCGCCAGCGCCAAAGGTGTCCAGCAGACGGGTCTTGACGGTGGCGGTATTGTCCCCTACCACCACTGTGGCGGAGATCGGACCGATGAAGTAATCATTGTAGGCGGCCCCTGTCGGCTCATTCCATGGCGCACCCGTGCCGTTGCGTTCATATACGCTGGGGCCGTCCAGGCTGGTCCACTGGGCGGTGACACTGTTGGTCAAGCTCTGGCCGATGAGCACGCTATTGTCCACCAGCACATCGTAGGTGATGGTGACCACGGTGCCTTCGGTGATGACGATGTCGGCGTTGGCGTCTTCCAGGGACCAGCGTAAGGTCTGGGGTGTGGTGACGCCGTTGCCGGCCAGCACCGGTGCAGCAATGGTGTTGCCAGCACCATTCACCGTGGGGTTGCCGTTGTAGATCAGGCCCAGGCTCAGGGTGTCGTCGATGCGCAGGTCAAAGGCGTCGGAGAAGTTGTCCCCTGGTGCGCCGCCGGCGGCGGTGAAGGTCAGGGTATAGCGCAGGATGTCACCGGCTTGGGGCGCACCCGGAGCGGTGATATTGGCCACGGACTTGGCCAACCCCAGGGAGGGCTCCACCACCGTCTGGAGCGCCGTGGTCTCGGTTAACGTGACCATGGCACCGGTCTCACCGTGGGTGTAGGTGACATCCACCGAGTTTTGCAGGGTATCGCCGGCGTCGGTATCCGCATCGTTGTTGATGCGGGCGAAGTAATTGATGCGAATGAGCGGATTGATGGCATTGGTGCTGGTGTCGTTCTCGGTCTGGGTGACCACGGTGCCGATATTCCAGACGGCGCTGTTGCTGGTCTCATCCGCCGGGAAAGCAGTCAGGGCTGCTTCGCCGGGCGCCACCCCGTTGATGGTGGCGATGCCCTGGAAGGTATAGGTGATATCGAAGGCGGCCTCATTTTCCAGCACATAGCTCAGCCCGGTGCTGTTGAGGGTATCCGCAACGGCCAGGTTGTTGGTGACCCCTTCGGGCAGCGTGATATCGATCTGAAACGATTTGTGCACGCCAATGGTGGGGATCACCGCCGGATTGAGGTCGGTCTTGGTCAGCACCACCTCGGGAACGAGCACGTCGTCAGTGGCCGTGGCTTCATAGTCGTTGATGGGATCGCCCGCATTGGGCAAGGCGCCGATGCGCATGCCGTCAATCTCACCGTCAGGACCGATGGGTCCGGCACCGCCATTGATCAAGGCAGTGTTCTGTGACGGCAGTGAGGTCCAAGCGGCCTGGATGGTGTTGTCCAGAATCTCCTGGGGCTCTACCCCATTGTCCACGCGCACCTCAAAGGTAAAGCTAATGTTACTTGTGGGGTCGATGCCGTTGGGGGCACTCCAGCTGAAGATGGGCCGGTTGGCTATAGAGGTGTCGATATTGTCGGGCGGGTCGCTACCGCCCTCATTCCCGATATAGGTCAGATTGCTGCCGGTCAAATCATCCAGCACCCGCAGGTTGTAGGCGGTGGCTGTGCCGTTATTGGTAGCTGTGACCGTTATGGTAAGCACATCGGCGGCATCGGCATTGGCCACGGCAAAGGACTTGGTCAAATCGATGAGGGGTTCGCGCACCTGGATATCCACCTCATTGAAGTTCTGGGTGATGGTGGCGCCCTGCTCGTCCACATATCGGGCGTAGGCATTGGTGGATGGCGCGCCATTGGTGATGGTATCCCCATCGTTGTTGCCGGCGGTGTTGGCCACCCGGGCTATGAATCCGATCTCGAAATCGTAACGGTTGCCCAGGCCGGCCGTACCGTTGGTGAGTCGCTGGTTGCCGAAATTCCATTCCACCAGATTATCGGTGCAAGTGGGCGTAATTGTACCACCGGGATCGAATCCGGCCGCGGCATAGGGTGCCGCGTCCAGGTTCACCTGGGGAGCTTCGCTGCAAATAATGCCTGCCGGGAGCTCATCACGGATCACGAAGTTGCGCAGCAGGGCTACCGGCAGCAAAGTATTGAGCCGGTATTCAATCTCTTCGCCGATGGAGACGCCCTGGGTGCCAGCCCCGGCGGTGGGGGTGTTGGACAGGGCGACAATACGCTTGGGCTGGGTTTCAATGGGGATGATCTGTACATCGGCACTGGCTGTGGGTGAGGTATAGATCCGTGCGCCACCGATATCGCCATTGGCGCGCAGGGGCGGGTCGGACATGCTGCCGAAATTCCCTTCCAAGGTATCATAAGTGGCATAGGCCGAATTGGTAAAAGTTTGCAGGGGCGCGGCATCATCGTCAAAATCGACGCGGTAATAAAGTCGTACCGAATCGCCAGCGGTGATGCGCTCCAGGGCTGAACTGTGGGTGTATGAGAAGGTGAGCACAGCCGGGTCGGGAGGCAGATCCCTGACAGTGTTGTTGCTGATGCTTCCCTCACCTGGTGCGCCCTCGTCGGTGGCACCGTCGCCATCGTTGTTCAGGCCGTCACTGCCAAAAGGTATCACATAGGCCAGATCGCTGCCGTCGAGGGTGTCGGTGACGGTCACGTCATAAGCCGGGGCGCGGGTTGTTAGGGGCGTGCCAGCCTCATCTTCGTTGGTGACGGTCAGTCGGTAGATATAGGTGTTCAAGGCATCGCCGTTATTTGCCGCTGTGACCCAGGGGGTACACCCGGGGCCGCCGCCTGTTCCCGATAATGATTCGTTGCAGACCTCTTTTACCACCGTGAGCTCGGGTTCGGTGACTGTCAGGGAGACCCGCCTTATGTCAACTCGGGGATAACCCACGGTGCCGGGACCCAACTGACGGGTCACGGTGAATCCCGAAACACTGTCCTCAAAGGTTGCCCAAAATCGCGAATTGAGCGTATTGGTGCTGGCGGCCGCATGCTGGTTGGGCACCCCACTGGAATTGAGGGGATCGTTCAGTATGCGGGTGGTCATGGTGCGTCGGAACCAGCGGCCCATTTGGGTTATCGGTACACCGAAGTTAAAAGACCAATTTACCCACCCTTCATCCAGTTGGTTTAGCGGGTTGGGGGTGCGGGCAACATTGACAATATCGGGGTGCGTGTTCTCGGGAGGTGACGGGTCACCTGAGACGATCCAACCCTGACCATTCGGCAACTCGTCATCCAGTTCAATATCCTGTACCGATATGAAGGTCCAGCCAGGTGTTTGAAAGCCGAACCAGCCGCCCGACTCGATGAAATAGGTACACTCTTCGCCGATATGGACCTCTAGATCCGTTGGTGGTACAGGCCACACCGCTGTGTCTTCGGTGCAGTCTCGCGCGCTCTTGAGCAGATTAAACCCCACTACGCGCGCCCGCAAGGCGTCGTGACTGTAATTGTTGGCGCGCATGGTCCCGCCATCGCCTCTTGGCGGGACGGTGATGTCCGGAACGGTCAACAGGTTACCGCCGAAATCTCTGATCTCGCCGAACACGTCGGCGCGAAAGGTCAAGTCATCGGCGAGTATGTCGGCAGCGACCTGACTTTTGCGCACTTGAAATATAAAATCCAGCGAGTCTCCGCGGTCAATGGGCACTCCAGGCGCTCCGGTGCAGTCATAAACAGCCGCGCTGGCAGGGTAGCCTGTTGGATTCTGCCACTCTTCCAGTGTCCATGGCCGCGGATCGCTGATGAGAGTGCATCCACTTGGAACGGTTCTCACTTCCATGGTCTGGCCAAAGGCCACATATGCGGTGAAGTCATAAGCGTCATGACCGCCACGGTTATGCAGTTCAACGGTCAGGTCCAACAATTGGTTGGGATCACCGGTGAGAATAAATTCCAGGGCGCCGGCGGTAAATTGTATATCCAGATCTTCTGGTTGAGGCGTGTGGGAGGTGTTCGTTGTAATGGTTGTTGTGGTACCGGGCGTGCAGAAGTTCTCGAATTCGACGTCCAATACATTGGGAAGACCGGCCAAATCAGTGGCGTGGTTGGGGTCGGTGCCGTCACTGGGTGACTCAATAAGCACATCGACATCGGCTTCCTTATCATAAGACGCCGGCCGCACCAGAATAATGCCGAAAGTGATAATCAACTGATCGCCGTGGCGCAGTAGATTGCCATGACCGTCGTTGGTGGTATTGTCACTGGTCAGGGTAAATTTAGGGAAATTGTTGAGCAATAGATCGCCATTGGGGTTGTCCCAGGTAATTTGGTTGGTCAATCCGTCATAATCACCATACGCACCATTTGCCACAATGGTCGGCGTAAAGGTTGCATCCACCATATATTCCGGGGGCAGATCATTGGTCAGCACAAGGTCGCTGACCGTGCCACCGCTATTGTTGGTAATGGTGATGATCACTCGGCCTTTGGCGCCGGCAAAGGGATTGGAGGCGTCAATACCATCGTAATCCACAACAATACCCAGGGTTCTGTTGGAGAGCGTGTTTAAGGTGGCCGTGGCCGACCCCGGGTTGGCGCCAAAAGAAGTCGTCCCAATGTCACCAGCCGGCGGCTCGGCATCGCACCCCCATCGAATATCCGATATGGTGTTGTTCCTGTCGGAAGAGCATGAGCCGTTGGGTACATTGGGAATCTTGCTCACCAGGTAGAGATTAGTTGAACTGCCTGCAGGTACATCCACCGCAGTGGGCGCAACAAAAGGCATATCCACATCATAATCTAATGGCGGTGTGGGAAACGCAATGCAGGCATTGGGATCCACCACGTTGTTGACCGCCACATTATTGGCGGCAACTTCCGAGTCACAGATGTAACGAAGATCGGTGATGCCGAGACTGCCGACATCCATCACATCGTCCAACCTCAGGTCTTGCAAATCAGCCGTGCCGGCGGAATTGTCCACCTCAATCCGCCAGATGATATCGTCGTCATTGTTACCGTAGACCAGTTGCGAGTATTCACCTACGTCCTGACCGGCATCTACATTGCGCCCCAATTTGGTAACGGTGGGATTGGGCTCGCGCAGTGGTAGAATATCTGTATCGGAGGCTGTGGCCGGCATGTCCGGACATTGAACAACCGGCAAACCGCTGACGTCCACGGACGTGTACGTCAGGCTTGCCACAACGGTGCGGTCGTCGATGATTAGGTCTTCCTGGTCGGTTGGGTCGTTCCGGGTGACTGAAAACCGGATGGTGATGTTGGTGGCGACGCCCGGGTTGGCATTGGCGGCCAATCTGCCCAGTTCATCAATTTCTGTCGAGGTCCAGGTCAGGATTTGATTGTTGCCGCCGGTGACGTCGGGGTCTGACGGTCCTGCCACCGGAACGCCGTTGACCCAGGCTTGGATTGCACCAGCATAGGTGAGCCCGGAAGTGCCCAGGTTCTCCTCCACCGTCATGCTGGTCATATCAGTGTCTTCATCATACGGATTGGAGATGACGATGGTGATATACCCGGTGCCGCACAACTCGCAATAACTGTTGCTGGTACTGGGAGCTGCAGTCAGATCATGCCTGATTAACGGTGCGCCGGATGTTATGTCACAAGGCGCAGCCAACACTGCTTCTGCGGCCAGCAACAGGAAAAGGGCCCCAAAGACGGCACCGATCCATTTAACCCGCAGTTTTGACTTGGATTTTTTCAGCGGCAGAACACGTGGTCTGCACCACAGAAAAAAAACCGGAAGACAACAACCAGCCGCAGTTAAAGCAATTAACTTCTTATAGAAGAAAAATTCTTCCATGACATCTCCCAATGCAATTGCCACCCCGTAAAAAGTTACATCAAGAGATGTTGAGCCTTTAGCAAAGATATAGTGCCCGTTCGGCTAGTAAAGAAGCCGGATTTTGGCACTACGTTCCCGACGATTAGGCCAAGCGCCGATAGATCATTATTTGGAAGTTCCGAATAGTCTTGAAAATTGGGATTCGCTGGAGCACTATCATTTAGACTGAAAATAATGACTTTTTTCATGCGGTTCCTCCCCTTTGAAAGAATAAAGCTATAAGAAAAATTCCTTAGGCGGGATAAGAATTAAACTATTAAGATAAATTCCTTAGGCGGGAAAAGAATTAAACTAGAAGATAAATTCCTTAGGGAGGAAAAGATAATCGCTTAATTTCTTCACAAGCAGTTCAATAATTGTGCCATTTGAATAAATTTAGGTGAAATGTGTTTATTTTCAAAAGATTGTGCAAGGATTGTACGTTACAAATCAGCAAAACAATAAAGGAGAATAGTATGATTTTGTATAATAAAGATGTCTATTATTTAATAATTAAGCGCTGAATTTCAAAACTGAGACGGCGTTTATCTATTTTGAAGGAGGTGGCATACTTGCTCGTAGTATAGTATATAGTAACTTTGCAATTTTACACGAATTGCGATATCTGTATCAGCATGTGGATCTATGAAAAGCTGGATTCCGCAAATGGTATCTAAAAAAATTCCACCAATATTGATAGGTTTAGCTATCCTCGGTATCAATTAAAGTGAACACACTTTCTATAAAATAGATTTGGCAATGCAATTGTAGTTGAGACCGGAGAAACTGAAAACCAGATTGCTGGAATCCAGGATCGTTATATGTTCATGACTAATTTTCCCATTTATAAAGTTGAAGGGAAAAGTTATGAAGAAGCAGAGGGTATTGAATTCGCTTCTTTCAGACGTGAACCCATACCTGCCGAAGGATTGTCGGCTGCAGATCTTGTCTTATTGTAGGATAATGGAATCGATTGTAGTGATGGAGCTGGAATTATTCCGATGATTTTCCGTAATGTACACGAAGGATCTTATTTGCCTAAAGCTTTTATTGCGTTCGCAATATGCGGCTCCATTTGTATTTCTGGTTATCTGATGTTCTTTGAAGTATCTGAAATGAATACGATATTCAAGCCCTACAAGATCAATGGCAATTTAGTACGAAACGTACTTATCATATCCTGCATGTGTATCTACCTTTTGAGGTTGTTATTCTCACTATTTGTTTTCTTTCGGCGAAAAATGTATTGGATTGAAGCTATCATTATTGCGAACATAATGCCGTGGATTTTTCCCTATATTGCCTATACGAGCGGCCAATATCGTCAACCTGTAGGGTTAATCGAAGTTATCGGAATATTGTTATTCGTTCTAGGGTCATATCTAAATTCATCTTCTGAATATTTACGTTATTCCTGGAAACAGAAGGACGAGAACACCGGACGTATCTATACAGGCGGATTATTCAAATATGCAACAAATATCAACTATTTTGGTGATATTGTGCTTTTTATAGGCTTGGCAATTATTGCACATCAAGTTCAACTCCTAATAATACCTGCCTCGATGGGATTTA
Organism: uncultured delta proteobacterium; assembly: GCA_963821065.1. Taxonomy (GTDB): domain Bacteria; phylum Desulfobacterota; class Desulfobacteria; order Desulfobacterales; family JAFDCJ01; genus JAFDCJ01. Next base: position 83,529 of record CAWGCM010000025.1, read on the forward strand.
TTTTTATTCTAATTCTTATTCCCTTAAAAGAAAACTATCTCAAACAAAAATATGGAGAAGAGTTTGTCAAATATGCGGCCAAGACAAAAAAGCTAATTCCTTTGATCTATTAATTTAGTATTATCACTTAGGATGTTCATCAAATTTAAGTGCCTGCGTGCAATCAATAAAATGGAAATTTTTCCCAGAAATCCTTGTCGTTTTTTTGCCAGTTGGGACCGAATTTATTTTCAAAAAAGGATGCCATCCTTCCGTACCAGCTTGTCCAGGGATTTTTACCCTGTTTTTTGGCTTTTAAAATGTCTTCCAGAAATGACATGATGTTGATCATTTCTTCTTTGGGCAAATAAGCGGCGGCGCCCTCTTTGTAAGACCTGACGACATTTTCGGGACTTAAGGCGTGGGCTGTCAACATGACGGCGGTGATATTACGGCCAACGGCAATGTCAAGTAACTCATAGCCCTCAACGCCCATAATATCTAATACCGCCATATCGAAATACTGGGTTTGCATGTAATCCCTGGCGGCTTTGAAGTTGGTACATTTGACTACCTCACACATCGACAGCAGATCTTCCAGGGTGTCCAGCACATCCGGTTCGTCGTCAACCAGCAATACTCTTTTGCCATCCATTAAGTTTTCTTCCGCCATAGGGAGTCTCCTTTGTTTATAGTCGAAGCGATACAGGTTCTAATACCAATATTAAGGCTTTTTTTAAGATGTACCAGGATCGAGGCTGGAAGCCGCCCCCGCAAGTTTCATAATTGCCGGGTTTCAATTCTAATCCAATGCACAGGCATCCCTGAATTGTGCCCCAACCCTGCCGGCGGAAACTGCCATTACAACGGATTGTACCGCACCGATTTCCTCATCGGTCAGTCCTTCTTCCCTGGCTACACCAAGGTAATTCTCCATTCACGGATAACACCCGATGGCCATAGCGGATGCCAGATGAAGCATGAGGGTGGTTTTTGGTTCCAGAATTTCGTTATAGCGCGCCGCGTCATAAAATTCTCTGTATTTCTCTTTCTGTTTTTCAGGCAGCATCACCGTTCTCCTTTCAGCCTATAATTTCTAAATGAGTTATAAAGTTTGGATAGAATCAATTCTGGTTTTTATCTGTGTAGTTGGAAATTTTATTCAACCCACTTAATTGAGACATATAAGTTACCATATCAAATCGGCTGCCAGAGTCCCTCAGATGGTTGAGAGCAAGGCGCTCATCGTTTCAAAAGCGGAGCGTACACACGCCAGTACGTGAGCATTTTGAAGCGGTGTGCAACGCAGCTATCGGCCATTTGAGGGACTCTGGCAGCCGATTTCAAAACCTGAGCGACATGCAGGTCAACCCCCCATCCATCTTGCGCACCTCACTGGTGTCCAGTTCGACTATTTTAAATCCCAGAGCTTCAATTTTTTTACGGGTGCCGGGATAACCCCGGGGAATAAGGAGGTGATCATTGATAAACAGGGTGTTGGCTGCATATGATTCTTCCCTGTCAACGACGATAGTATCATATCCTTTCAGTTGCGCATTTGCGGCAAAATCCTCGGTGACGAGGAGTGTGTTTTTTCCGACATAATTGACACTGGATTTAAAGTGCAGCCCTTCACCTACAGCAGCTGTTGTGCAGGTATAGCCATAACCCTTTAAAATATGACCCAGCTGACCGGCGCCTTCATGGTTGGTTCGTTCCGATATTCCGATAAAAAAATGTTTGCCGACCTGAAGCACATCACCGCCGTCCACGGTTCCGGGAGGCCGAATCGTCTCCGTTTTGCGGTAGTTGGCCAGGACAGGGGCAATAGATTTTTCTTCGCCTTTGCGGGCGTCGGCCCCGGGATTGGTGATGACCGCAACATCGGCTGCAACCACAGCGGTATCTTCGACAAAATAGGCATCGGGATGATCCGGCAACGCATCGAGCAAAATCACTTCAAGCCCGATGGATTTCAGTGCAGCGATGTATTCTTCATGCTGGTTGACGAGGTTTTCATATTGGGGCGGTTCTTTGTTGACGGCCGATGTGAGTCCCTGTGCAAAATTCGCTCCCGGCTTCCGGGCAATGGCATGGGTAAACATAATATATTTTTTTCTCAGCAACCTTCCCGGGCGATTTTGGTCGGCGGACATTCATTTTTCGGCCACCTGCGCACAATTTGAATGATCTCCCTGACATAGGCACATTCACATTCCGCGTCACAGGGGCCGAACGCGTCTCTGTCGCCACAATACCCGGGGCAGTTCTCGGTATTCGTTTGGCGTTCTGAAAATATCGGGCCGTCATAGAGGTCTTTGAAAAGGCCGGCATGAACAGCAATGGTGGATTGACAAGTCAGATGGTTGAAAAGGAAATAGCCCAGTTCAAGATTACTGAAATTAACCTGATAGCCAACGAAATCAAGCTTATCGTCTCCCATGAATTCTTCTCGGGTAAACCAGGGATTATCGCAGCAGGTACATTTTTTAAACACAGACATGTTTATACCCTATCATCTTGCAACCGGGCAAGATCCACTTACTAATGCGAGCGGAAATAAGTAGACATCGGGTTGAGAACTATTCTGCGCAGTTGCGCGCTCCGAGGGGGTGTCTAAATTAATATGATCGCATTAGTAATTATCAGCTTTTTGGAATTCAAGCCATGTTGATTTGTCCTCGCTGGCCAATATAAGTTGTGAACCTTTCAGATATATGCGGGATGTTTGGGGCAGGGCTTGCATGAACCTGGCCTCTTGCTCCATCAGATCCGGCGGACCTGCCATACGGGTCATACCGAAAGCCTTGCTCCAGGTAATTTCACCCTCTTCTTTGAGGGTAAAGTTTCCGAAATACCGGTTTAGCGAAGCAACACCTGCTACTTTACCGTCTTCATCACATGAAAAGGTATTTTTCGTATCTACTAACAGGGGAATGGATTTGCGGTCCGTTATCATCTTTTTCAGATGCCATTCGACACCGGTTATATCCTTAATTCGCATGGGGGTAATCTGCCTGGCATTGGTTTTTGTCCCCGTGCTTCCTGATTGGGTCCCAGCACAGGCAAGCAGGGTTGAAATTCCGATAACAATCATCAGCGTTGCAAATTGTTTCATAAGTAAATGACCTTTTCGAAAATCCCAATTCCGAATTCAAATGCTTCCCTTCATATAGCGCTGTCTTTTTTCCTCCGGGAATTTTTCAATGGCATATCTTAGCATGGTGCGCGGCATTTTTTTATAATGCTCGATTAAAAATGTCTCTTCAGTCTTCAGGTCTCGCTTTCCGATTTCGCGCAGCATCCAACCGGTGGCCTTGTGAATCAAATCATGCCGGTCGCAGAGCAGAATGGAGGAGATTTTTAGCGTTTCAGAAAACTCGTGGCGTTTGACAAAATGAAACGTTGCCATGATGGCGATTCTTCGTTCCCACAGGTTTTTTGATTGGGCCAGGCGATACAAGGGGCGCCTGCTTTTATTCCTCAGATAGGCGCCGACGATATGCTCAGCCGAGGCATCCACCAGGTCCCAGTTGTTGATAAATTCAGTGGATTTCAGGTACAGTTCGTAGATATCCTTTTGTACGCCATCATCATTATTTTTAAAAATATGAACGAATAACAAAATTGCAAGCAGCCGTTCTTCATGAATAGGGGATCGGAGCAGGATCTCGACTTCGCTGACAGGCAAATCTTTAAATTCCCTTACCAGCTTTCTGAGCACCGGCACCCGGATGCCAATAAAAGTATCTCCTTCACCGTATTCGCCCGGGCCGGTTTTAAAAAATCTTTGACTGACTGCGGCATGCTCGGGGTTACCCAGCTTTTTCAGCAACTTCTTAACATCTCGCGTCTTCAATTGGCTCAATTTTTTTGGTTCCGTATTCCGCATTTCCTAACTCATCCCTATTTTGCTATGATTTTCTATTAAAACTCTAGCTCATCAGGCGTTCCAATTTGGGGCCAATTAATCGAAGCTGTCACACCGGGGCGGGCCCAATTTCGATTTCGTTTCACTCTTTCGCCATCGCGCTGATAAATGCGTCGGCCTCTTTTATGGACGCTTCCATATCCTTGATTAAAGAGTTCACTTCGGCTTCGACAGAGCCCAGTTCGGTTTGCAGGGAGGCGATGGCTTTGGCATTCAGGTTGTGTTTCAAAAATAAAACCTGATCATGAAAGGCGGTGAGAACCGGATCCATTTTTCTTTCGGCCCGCTTCATGGCAGCTAATTAGCTGGGAGTATTGCCGTTTGGTTTGGCTTAACTTACGGGCACTGCTGCGACGCAAACTGGCGTTGGAGTATTGGCTCAACTCTTCTTCCCATTCCGCGAACAGTGCTTCGGCCACATCCTCTACGGATTCAATGCGTTCCCGTACGGTTTCTGCCCGTGCATTGCTTTTGTCGTATGCCGACTTCAGCTGATTGTATTTATCTTCTAGTTTTCCCCCGTCAAATTGCAAAACACTGCTGAATTTTTCAAGGGCAGATTCAAACTCTTCCTTAGCGTCCTCCTGGGCGTCACGGGCAGATTCGACGCGGTTTACCATCAAATCCCGCTTGTGGTAGCCCAGCTTTTCCATTGTACCGTAATAGGCGGATGAGCATCCCAGCAAAGTAATTAGTATGGTGATCATCATCGGTTTTCGCATAAATGTTATCCTTTCTATGTGCCAATTTCCGTTGGGCCAAAAGACATTTTAAAGATGGCTTCCAAAAGCCATCTCAAAAATAGGATTTTGGTTCAAGATCACGGCGGGGCCGCGTTTCAAACCGGAGGCATACTTGAGTATTTCGAGGATTTGAAACGAGGTACCAACAAAGACATTGGGCCAAAAGACATTTTTGAGATGGCTTTTAAACGACCAGCGCCGCCATATCCCGGCCGAACAGGCCGATACGGTCTGAAGGTTTTACAGCTATCTTTAAATCCCAATTATAAGGGTTTTTTCGTACCTGTCGATATCCGACCATTGAAGCCATACCGCACCGGGCTGCCAGCAATTTAGAATTGAAAAAAATAGAATAAATCTCATCAACGGGCATATTCAGCTTGGCCAAAAGGGTTTCCAAGGTTTCACCCGAGTCGGTAGTGACCCGGATGGTATTATCGCTGTCGATTGGGAAGTCCTGTGCAAAGCGGCGGAGTTTTCCATATATGCGAATTTCAATCATTGGTTGACCTCATATTTTTATCTCCAATATATCTTCTTTCCTCCATATTCGTGAACAGAGTCATGGGCCCGGACAGTAACTTCTGGTATGGATTCCGGAATTTTCACATCGGACAAACTGCGGGTAAAAGGCTGTTCATCAACATGGGGGTGGTAGAGCGTGCGAGTTCCAAGAACTGTGCCGTCGGGTGCTACCACATCCCACTTGTTGGCATAGTGGTCCCAGCTCTCATCGGCGTGACGCACCGTAACCTTGAAAAAGTAAGTATCTCCGATAGTCTGTTTAACATCCACCTCAATGACATCTGCTTCGCCTGCATATGCTTCCGTGGAGATAAGAAGCATAGCGGTGAACAGCATTACCATGTATTTCATGGGATTTCTCCATTCTTTACTTGGCCGGCAAGGTTCTTGCGAACTTTTTGGCTTTTTCAAGCCAATCTTTTTAATCTTTTTAAAAGAAAATATCGATAACCCTCCCATCCGCAACCTGGCAGATCCCAAATCCACCGCTGCTGAAGCCAATTATGATATCAGTTAAACGAAACCGGCATTTCATGATATTCCCCCTGTTGCCGGACAATACAGCGTCTGCGTTTCCGTCAAAGGATTCCACTGCTTCAAATCTGTCGGCGTTGTTCGTGGCGCTGGAATCAATTGCGGTATTTTCTGTGCCTCTTTCAACGCGTCCTGCAAAACGCTCCCCGTCGTGCAACGCCACCTGTAGGTCAGCTGTACCGATCATCGAATCCGAATAGCTAAATGGCACTCTTCTGGCATCTTTGCGCACAACACCCTGCATGGTACCCGAACATGCCGTCATAACCGCAAAAAGTACGGCTATAAAGACATACAAACATTTCTGGGTCATTGTCTAATCCTTTTTAAGAGATACCCCAACGGCATTGGGAATTGGCCAGGAAAACAGTGAACTAGCTTTGTTGCTAAAATCTATTTCAGAATGACCGACGAACTCATATTCATGTGCACCGGTTTTAATATACAGCTGAGCCTGGGATCCACCTTCAGTATACATTGCCCGGGCAATATCAAGTGGAAGCTTTTGGAGGATGTTGATCAGGTCATGCGTACTGTACGGCGAGCCGACGTGGATAAACAGCACCCTGTCTGCCTTATCCATTCCAATTGCTACTGTACTCCATTTTTTGGCTTGCTGCCGCCACACGTTTTTGCCTTTGCAGGAAATCATGCGAATGCTCTGGACCAGAGTTCCATATTTATTTTTCCAGATTTTGAAGTCTTCGCACTGGCGGTCAATGATTTTTACCTCAGGAGCTCCGGTCCCGAGTCTGTCAAAAGCCAGTATGGTCATATCTTTGGAAATTCTTGGATTGTTGACGTGGGTTCTGGTGCGCATAAATGACACGCTGGTTTTATAATCGGCCTGGAACATACTGGCATTTATGGCGGCTACCAGTCCATTTTGACGGCACCATTGTCTGGCGGTCAAAGAACGGCCTTTTTTAGAGACAGAGGCGTTGAGCAATTTTAATTCATAGCGTCCGGGATCGATCCTCAAGATTCGGATTTTTGAGTCCCCGATTTCAGAGGGCTGCGGGGATTCGAAAATGCCAAGCTCAAGGCCGTCGGCAAGTTTTTGCCACCCGCCTGCTGAGCTGGAAATCGTATTGCTGGCCTGCTGATCGGCTCCGGCACCAGCCAGGCCGAAGGTAACCAGAAGACAACTTAAGATTATTGTTGCAAGGAGTCTCATAGGTGAGAAATCTGTAAAAGGATTAACCATTCAAATTTTCTTCAAATAATTTCGCCAATTCTGCGAGTTCATCGGGTCCGGCTTCATAGAAATTTTCAAGTTTTTCAATTTGACCGACGGTGGGTATCCGCACCCCTCTCTCCAGTTCACTTAATCTGGATTGAGGAATACCGACTTTCTGGCAAGCCTGCTTAACGCTAAGTCCGCGCTCGGTTCTCAAATCGATTAATTTTTCTCCGAATTCGCTCATTTTAGATCTCCTTCCAGATGGGACGTATCAATCCTGTTAGTCTATTTCTTTATAAAACAACTGGCAGCCAATTGTAAAGTGTCAAGAGCGCTGATGATTTAGTTTCCGGATTTTTAAGTTTTCTATAAATTATATGTTACTAATTGAGGTCTTTGTTTTAGCCTCACTTGTGAAATAATGGAATGATGGTCCGCCTCCGTCGGATTAAAAGGAGCGTCTTTTTTCAATCTCATAAAGTTGAAGTCCCTGATTTGATATAAAATCAGGTTCAGTGTCTAAATATAGCTTGAAAGCAAGTGGTGGCTCCTGTAAAACCGTTTTTAGTTCTTTATATGGAAAGGAGACTCCCTATGTCAGGCGAAAAGGATAAAAAAGATCACCCTTATACAATCGATCATGCTCCCGAGGACAATCTCAATGATAGAATCGGTGTATTGACCAGACGGGAGGTAGAAGCCCGCATACTGGCGCCGATGCTTGATGCGATGGGTAAAGCCTTTGGACGTGAAAAAGTGTTGGCAGTGATGCGTGATACCATCGTAAATATTGCCAAAAAGCAAGGTGCCGAACTTGCCGGATTTATGGGCGGCGTCACGTTTCAACATTTTGCAGAGTCATTGAAATTTTGGACCATGGACGATGCACTTAAAATCGATGTCATCGAACAGACCGGGGATGTCTTTTCCTTTAACGTTACGCGCTGCCGTTATGCCGAGCTTTATGAGAAGCTGGGGATTCGCGAGCTTGGCACGGCGTTATCCTGTGCCCGCGATTATGCCCTGATCGAAGGATTTAATCCCGAAGTTGCGCTTAAAAGAACCCAGACAATTATGGAAGGGGCACCCCACTGCGATTTTCGTTACAGTCTTAATAAATAAGATTTCGAATCGCTAGGTTATAGCGGTTGTCATAAATAGGTTCCGTTTTAAAAATCAGAATCGACATACCTAATCATGTCAGGCGGGTGCATTGTGACGGACACAAACTCCCATCCATCGCCCAGTAAGCGTACGACGAAGGCTCAGCATTGGGGAAAGGTCGCCAGCTGTTACTCGGCCTTTGATAGGTTCTTCCCGGCCTGCGGCTTGTTCGACCTTACTGAGGGGATTTATCACGGTAATCCCAAAACGCCTTATGAACAGGCCCAGGCTAACCAATTCGACTACCTGTTGGACGAGGTCCGATGCGAGCAAGGCCGACGCGTATTGGACATCGGTTGTGGCTACGGGACCCTCTTGGAACGGATCCGGCAGCGCAACGCTGAGGGGGTCGGGATCACGATCTCTGCCGAACAGATGAGGTGCTGCCGCCAAAAGAATCTCGACGTCCAACTCCTCGATTACTGCATGATTCCAGACGAGTGGGATCGGACGTTCGACGGGGTGATCGCCAACGGGTCGATAGAACACTTCGTCCAGCCGACCGATGCCGGGGCCGGAAGGAGCGACGACATTTACCGTCACCTGTTTGCCAGGGTTCACCGACTGATTGATCTCAATTCGACGGCGCGCCGGTTCGCCACAACGACGATTCACTTCTTTCGAAAGCCCGCAAACCCGTTGGACCTATTAAGGAACCCTTTTGCCCTGCGTTGGGGTTCGGACAATTTCCATTGGGCTGTTCTGGAGCGGGGTTGGGGTGGCTATTATCCGGAGGTTGGTCAGTTGCGGCGGTGTGCGGAAGGGTATTTCGACCTGATCGAGGAAGTCGACGGGACCGAGGATTACCGGTTGACATCCGAAGAATGGCTCCGGCGGCTGCGCCAGGCCATGCTATCCTTGCGGGTGGTAAAGATCGCGTTTCGGTCTTTGCCGGTTTTGGTGCGATCCCCGTTGCAGTTCTTGACCCTGCTCCTGAGCCTATTGCTCAGCGAGTCTTGGAATTGGCAATTCCGACCGCCGAACCCGCCGGCGCGGCTGCTGCGACAGACATGGCTGTATCGGGATCGGCGCTGAAGCGGGAGAGGCATCCGAACGGGATATCAAACTCTGTACCTGCACGAGGCCCCTAATACGGTTTCGGCGTTGCTTCCCTATCGACTTTAAGGTTCGAATAAATGTGAAATGGATTTCCCAGTTTTTATAACATTTACTTTATAAATTATCTCCGATAACTATTCCTATAAACTGATAACCTCCTGATATTACAACTTCAGACTTAACTATTTGATTTTGCATGAATTTTGCATGTATAAGAGACATAATTGAATCGAAGATCAGGGTGATAACCAAATGATACGATATATTGAAAAGAGAGATGGTGATCGCAAATTTCATAAAGTGCCTGTTTGGGTGCAAGAAATAAATGATATTTATATCTATAATGCCAGGATGGTAAACTTTAATAAAAAGGGTGTTTATCTTGAGACCAATACTGCCTTAGAAGTGGGGAAAGATATTATCATAGGCATTGAAGATTCAACATTCATTTCTCGCGCCGCCTCTCCTGATTCTCCTAAATTTTTTCAAGCAAAAATACTGTGGCAAAAGAATTTAATAGGTGGATTTTTTGATTTTGGTTATGGCACCAAATTTAGTTATATCAATGAAAAGCAATATCTAACAGGAACCGATACGCTGCCGGGGCAAGAATCTAGAAAACATCCCAGGAAGCGATACTCGAAGCCAGTGATTTTTGCGTCGAGGGATCAACATTTTAAAGGATTGATTTCTAATATCAGCAATGGTGGCGCCTTTATAGAAACGCGAGGCCGATTCAAGGCCGGTCAGATAATTAAACTGTTTATTCCGGGAACAAAAATTGATCAAGGTATAAAACTAAAAGGCGAAGTGCTGCATTTTAACCAATCCGGGGTAGGAATAATTTTTAAAAGTTTAATCCGCCTGCGGCGGACGAGGGTTTAATTCCCCGCCCCTTGGGGCGTCTAAAATTTTCCGTTTGATACCCCGTTGCTTGCGGCGGGGTTGTTCATTTAAAGAGCAGCCCAAAACAAGATCCTCCGAAGAATGAACAATTCCACCCCGCCCCGATTAGCGGGATCTGCGCTTCGCTACGACAAGCCACGGGGTATCAACCGGAAAAAGAGTCTAATCCAATTAGCAGAGACTATAAAAATAACTGCTAATATGACAATGAAAAAATATTGGAAACTAAGATTAAACGACTGTAAGCGTGCATTGGAAAAAAATAATTTTGACGCGTTTATTGCTGAAACCCCATCTGATGCCAAAAAAATTGTTATTGACCAGATTTTGCCCGAAATAGATATAGAAACTGTTTCCTGGGGAGATTCCTTAACCCTCTACTCAACCGGCATACTGCAATACTTTAAAGAAAAATCAGGGATACATCTAATTGAAACCTTTGGTGAGAGTATATCCCGTGATAAAAGTATAAAGCGTCGCAGAGAGGCAATTTTGGCCGACCTATTTTTTACAGGCACCAATGCAGTAATAGAGTCCGGAATGCTTGTAAATCTGGATATGATAGGAAACCGTGTCGGCGGTATTACTTTTGGCCCTAAAGTGGTCGTTATCATGGTTGGTCGCAATAAGATAGTCTCAAATCTTGATGAGGCAATGAATCGTATAAAGAATATCGCAGCCCCTGCTAACGCCATAAGGCATGGGAAAAAAACACCCTGTGTAAAAACTTCCTACTGCATGGACTGCACAAGTCCCGACAGGATCTGCAATATTTGGACGATTCATGAAAAATCACATCCCAAAGATAGAATAAAGGTTATACTAATTAACCGCGATCTTGGATTATAGATCGAATTGAGGAATATAATCAGGCTCAGCTCAATCTGAAACTCACCGAGATCTATATTAGGTCTTAGAGGGGGTAACATGAAAAAGAACTATGCATTACTTGTTCTGATATTAGTCTGCTTAATCTTTTCTGGTTGTGCAAAAGTAAAGTTCACTCCCACGGGTAAAACTTATCCACCTTACGAAGGGCCAGTCAAGATATACAAGAGTCCGCCATCGGATCTAAAATACGTGGAAATTGGGTGGGTCACCGCAGATGGGGATTTTAACCATCCCTGGGCGGAGTTGCTTCAGATGATGCAGAAAGAGGCAGCCACTCAAGGTGCGAATGCCTTGATAATTGAAGAAAAGTTTACAACCAAAATTGATGCCGAAGTCAATGTCGGCAGAGGGATAGAGGACGAAAGGTCTATCACTGCCATAGCGGTAAGAATTCTTGATTGAAAAGATAGCCGACATAAGTCGTTTACCTGTTAATCTACTTCCGCTAGTGCCTGATTCAGGTCCGATATTAAATCATCTGCATCTTCAATGCCGACTGAGTAGCGCACCAGGTTTTCGGGTATGCCCATGGCGGCCCTTTCTTCGACTGTACACTCCACATGGCTGGTGGTGGCCGGAGGACCCGCGATAGTTTCCACTGCACCCAGGTTGGCGGCGCGATGAGCGTAGTTTAACCGGGGCAATACCCTGCAGACAGCCTCGAACCCGCCCTTGATAGAAAAACTCAAAATCCCCCCAAAGGCTGTCATTTGGCTTTTGGCAACCTCATGCTGGGGATGGGATTCAAGCCCGGGGTAGAAAACTTGCTCGATTTTTTTGTGCCCTTCCAGATAGCGGGCTATCTTCAAGGCGCTCGCACTTTGGCGGTGAACCCTTAAATCCAGGGTTTTCATACCGCGCAGCAGCAGGTAGGCCGCCATGGGGTCGAGGGCGGCACCGTTGATTTCCCGGAAATGATAAATCTGTGCAATCAAATCCGATGGGCCGCAGACAACACCTCCGAGGGCGTCGGCGTGGCCTCCCAGAAATTTGGTGGCGCTGTGTAGTACCAGATCGGCTCCCAGTTCAAGGGGCTTCTGAAGAATCGGTGTGGCAAAGGTACTGTCGACAACCACCAGAACTCCTGTTTCATGCGCTATCCGGGCGAGAGCCGCGATGTCGACAACTTTGAGGGTAGGGTTGGTGGGGCTTTCAAGGTACAACATCCGGCAGCCTTCAGCCACCGCCTTTTCAATGCTCCCGTGATCCGTGGTGTCGCACAAGGTTACATCAATTTGAAAGCGGGGTAAAAACTCGGTGAACAACTTGTTGGTTCCGCCGTAGCTGTCTTTTATGGATACGATCCGATCTCCCGGGGAAAGAAAGGTAAATAACGTATTGCTGATGGCAGCCATGCCGCTGGCAAAACCGGTGGCGGCTTCGGCACCTTCCATTTGGGCCGCTTTTTCTTCAAAGGCCTGGACGGTGGGATTGGTGTTTCGGCTATAAATATGTCCGGCTGTCTTTCCCTGGCCGGTCCTCAACCACTCATCCATATCTTCATAGCCAAAGGAAACGCTGTGGACCACCGGTACCTGGGTGGCGCGTTCCCAGAATGGGGCCTTCTCTCCCCCCCATACAGCCAGGGTAGCCGGTTTGGGATTATCGGATTTTTTCATTTTTTAGCCCGGTCATCATTGACCGATGATCAATCAATGATACGTTATTGGATATAGGTTATTGGTTAGTAAAAGGGGAATCTGTCCCAAAAATCCTTTTCGGTGTCCTGCCACTTATCGCCAAAGGTGCGTTCACAATAACCGGCGAGCCGATTCATCCAGTTGTCCCAGGTGCCTTTCCCTTTTTGCCGGGCTTCCAGGATTTCCTCCAGAAACGAGGTGATGTTGACCATTTCTTCTTTCGGCAAAAAATAGGCAGCCCCTTCCCGGTAGGACTTGACAATGTCTTCCGGGGTCAGTGCGTGGGCTGTGAGCATGACGGCGGTCAAATTTTTTCCGGTAGCCAGCTCCAGCAAATCATACCCGGAAACGCCCATGATATCCAAAATGACCAGATCGAACGGCCCCTGTTCGATACATGCTTTGGCCGTCTCAAAACTGGAAGCCGTCACAACGTCACACATAGACAACAGTTCCTCAAGTGATTCCAGGATATCCGGCTCATCGTCAACCACAAGGATTTTTTTACCATCCAATAAATCGTTTTTTCCCATGCTATGAATCTCTTCTTTGTAGTAGTGATTTCAAAAAGATAACCCCATTATATTAATGCGTCCGATGATCTTATCAAGTCGTATACGGCGACCGCGTTTTGCCATCTTTTAGATTTATCAGACCCTCCTCGCAGATCCGCAGATAGGGAATGGCAGCGCCGGTCAGGGTAACCAGGGTCAGCAGTGGATCCGGGTGCCGGACACCAAGTTCGAATGCAGTCTTTTTAATTTCCTTTAATCGGCGAGCGATGTCTTCTATCGGCAGATCCGACATGATTCCGAAAACGGGTAGGGGCAATTCAACGAGAATCCGGCTGTTAGCACAGACGACGGCCCCCCCTTGAAGCCTATGGATGCGATTGGTCGCACAGGCCATATCGACATCATCGGCGCCGACAACAATGATGTCCGATGTGTCCCAGGCCGCACTGCAGGCCATGGCCCCGGACTTAAGGCCAAATCCTTTGATCAAGCCGTTAAAAATCTTGCCGGGATGGTGGGTTCGATCGATGGCAGATACCTTGACGACATCCTGATGAATGTCGGGATTGAGCTGACCATCGATGACGGGCCATTGGGTTTCTGATTCCGCGGTCACCAGATCGGTTACCATATCAATAATCCTGACCTTGATCTTAGCGGTATCTTTTTCTATGCGGATGCTGAAATCCGCTGGCTCCATACCCCGTCGAAGTTTAACACTATTGAGGCTCTTGTTTGTGTACCGGTGTTTGCGGGGAGAGACCAGAATTTTGCCCTCACGGGCAATTACCCGGCCCTTGCTGATGACCAGACGGGCGTTGATTGTTTGAACGTCAGGAATGATGACCATGTCGGCATAACGCCCGGGTGCGATACCACCGATGAAAGCGTCCAGTGAATAGTGTTCGGCCACATTCAAGGTGGCCATTTGAATAGCCGCAACCGGGTCAAACCCACAATTTATGGCCTTCTGCAGCACAAACTCCATGAAACCTTTTTCCAGCAGATCTTCCGGTTCAACACCGTCGGTTGACAGTATCAAACGCCTGAGATCAATATTTTTATCCTTAATTTTGGCAATTTCTTCCAGGTCCCGGCGGATGCTGCCTTCACGAATCATGATATGCAGACCCATTCGCATACGCTCCAGAACCTGGTTGGCGTTAATCGGCTCATGACAGGATGATATTCCACAACCCACATAGGCGGCCAGCTTTTTATCACTGGCGCCGGCTGAATGCCCCTCTATGGTTTTACCCGCCGTCAAAGTTTGCTCATACAGCGGCAATATTTTATCGGGCGCCTGCAGCACTGCCTGCCAGTAAGATTCTCCCAGACCGAGAACATCCTCCCGGGCCAGCAGTTTCTCAAGCGTTGCAGACGGAATTCCCCGGGCGGCCTGACTGATGGAAATCATTGCAGGGGCAGTGCCGAAGATTTTAATCGGCTGGTCTTTAAATGATTCGAGGAAGTCAACCACGCCGTCGTAGCCGCTAACAGGGTATACTTCAAAAGTTTCGGTAACAATCGTGGTGGTACCGCCGGGGATAACATGTTTGAGAAATTCATAGGCGGTATACAGCCAGGCAGTGTGGGTGTGCCCTTCAATCAGACCCGGTATAACCGTTTGTCCCCGGGCATCGATAATTTCTGTCTGCGGTCCGATGCTGTTCCCGGCGTTTTGGCCCACATAGGCGATCCATTCACCTTTAACGATGACGGACTGATCTTCCAGGATTTCTCCCGTGTAGACATTTACAATTTTGGCATTTATAACGGCCAGGTCGGCCTTCTCATCTCCTAAGGCTACTTTGATTAATTGTGATGTTTCTTCAGCAGTTTTAGGTTTCGGAATTCCGATCTTTGCCATTTCAGTGATCTTTCCTTCTATCGATATTTGCTTCAACTCAATAAACTAAATCAACTTATTAGCACACAAACACTTCCACCGGTACCTTGCTGATCAGCCGTGTGCCGGTCTCGGTTACCAGAAATACACTTTCCACGCCGGCGGCGAACTCGTTTTCGTATACCATTTTGGGTTCCAGGGCAAAGGTCATTCCTGCTTCCAATTGGTGGTTTCTATTCTTGGCCATAATATAGGGTTCGATCAACTCCAGGCCGATACCATGGCCTATAAAGGAAACCTTGTGATTCGGGGGGCCCAGATAGGGTGTTGCGTGCCCCAGAGATTTTGCCAATCGAACCGAGTGCTCAAACAGTTCGCCGACCGTGATCCCCGGTTTGGCTTTTTCAATGACACTGTCGTGAATTTCAATGGCAGCCAGACTGCTGTCCATTGCGCGTTTGGGCATGGAATCGATGGCCAACATGCGGGTTTCGTCCATGTGATAGCCGTTTAACACCGAACCCAGGTCAACCATGATCGGTTCATTGGCACAGAGCTTTTTACTGCCGGCTCCCACGGGGAAGGCTGCCGAAGTACCGCTACCACTGGCTGGCGAATCCAGCAAGCCGACCATGCCCCCGCTTTTACCGCTGAGAACATGCCAGGGGTAGCCCTCAGTCTGGTAATGTCTCACACGAAGACTGGCGCCATGGCCGAGCTTTCTGGCATAGGTTTCAAACATGCCGGCAAATTCCATTTCGGATATTCCCGCCTGAATCGCAGCGCGCATATATTCAAAGGTCTTGCGGGTCATTTCCGCCGTGTTTTCCAGTTGGACTATTTCCCACTGCGACTTTATTCTTCGTAATTTTAATATAAGTGGCGAGCCGTCGACACACTGGCTACCTGGAAAAAGGCCCTGGTAGAAAATGAAATCGTTGACAGGTATCACATCCAGCTCAAAACCGATTGTGGCAGGCAGTTTGCCGCAATGATCCATGATCAATCCGGGAATTTCTTTGATTGAATGTATTTTTATAATGTTGCCGACCGATGACTCCTCTTCAGCTCGGGGCAGGTACTGTTTGATGAACAGCAAGGGGACACCTTCAGCCGGAATATACAGAAAGCCGTTCTGGGCTGTTCCCGAGAAATAAAACAGATCCACCCGCTGGACAATGAAAAGACCATCTATTTCTTTTGTCTGGAGTACCTGCTGAAGTTTGCGCGTTCGCGAATCAATCTCTGACGCAGGCACTTTAAAGTGATTTCCGGTTTCCATTTTTCAGCTATTCCATTTTGCTTATGATGAATCAGGGTTAAATTATAATTCCTACCACTATCGGAAAGTAAATGAAAAGGAAAAAATGATCGATCATGATCATTTTGCCTTGGACAAATGAAGGTTGGAATTTGGATATGGAAGTTCATTCCGGGGTTGTGCTTGACTTGTGAGCAAAGGCAGGCTAATTGATCCGGTTACTTTTAGCTGAATTTAGAAATAATTATTTGATACAGCTTATTCAAGGAATCCTGTGCTGTGCTCGGGATGGCCGTTGATGCGGTCTAAAAAATAAAATATGAAATACCTGAAACACAAATGGAAAAGCGATGGCGGTTACCGGGAGGTACTTGTCGTAGCGATTCCTTTAATTTTGAGCACCGCCACCTGGTCGATACAGCATTTCGTGGACCGGATGTTTCTGACGTGGTATTCACCGGAAACAATTGCGGCGGCTATGCCGGCCGGCATGCTCAATTTTACCATCATCAGCATCTTCATGGGTACGGCCGGTTATGTCAGCACTTTTGTGGCCCAGTACTACGGGGCCAGGCGTTATCATCGCATCGGCCCGGCCCTCTGGCAGGGGATCTATATTTCCCTGATCGGTGGGCTTGTCCTGCTGTGCGTCATTCCTCTGGCAGAGCCGACGTTTCGGCTGATCGGCCACAGCCCTCAAATTCAGCAGCACGAGGTCATTTATTTTCAAATCCTGTGCCTGGGCGGCGGTGCCTACATCGGGTCTTATGCACTTTCCGGATTTTTCAGCGGTCGGGGCAGGACCTGGCCTGTAATGTGGGTTAATATCGCCACCACTGCGGTAAACCTTGTCCTGGACTATGCCCTGATTTTCGGTCATTGGGGTTTTCCGGAGCTTGGCATCAGAGGCGCTGCCATTGCAACTGTATTGGCGGGCATATTTTCTTTGCTGGTATTTTTCGTCCTGTTGTTCTCCGGCGAAAAGGACAGCATATACCACACCAGAAGAGGGTGGCGCCTGGAAAAGGAGCTTTTGAGCCGGATTCTGCGGTTTGGCTTCCCTTCGGGTGTGCAGTTTTTCCTTGAAATTGGTGCTTTTACCGGATTCGTTCTGGTTGTGGGGCGGCTGGGAACCGCCAGCCTGGCAGCTACCAATATTGCCTTCAACATCAACACCCTGGCTTTCATGCCCATGATCGGATGCGGCATTGCCATTTCTGTGCTTGTCGGTCAGTACCTGGGCGCGCAAAAACCTGACATCGCCCAGTCGGCCGTATATTCCGGATTTCACCTGACCTTTTTTTACATGGCCAGCATTGCAGCAGCCTATGTTTTGCTGCCGGACCTCTTCGTAGCACCGTTTGCACATCAGGCAGACCCGGAAGGGTTTGCGGAGATTTATGGCTACAGCGTCGTTCTTTTGCGATTTGTAGCCATTTATTGCCTGTTTGATACGATGAATATTATTTTCTGTTCTGCTATTAAAGGCGCCGGGGACACGCGTTTTGTAATGATTATGACGACCTTCTTATCCGTGTTCATCTTGATCATACCGGTCTACCTGACGGTGGAGGTGCTGGGATTTGGCTTGATGGTGGCCTGGGTTTTTGCAACCGCTTATGTTATTTCACTGGGTGTGGCCTTTTATCTGCGATTTCTGGGAGGCAAATGGAGATCAATGCGGGTGATCGAGCAGAAGCCCCAGGTCCCGAAGATCGGGCCTACGAAAATGGGAAGAGCAGTGAAATGATATCTAAGTTGGATAAACGTCCAATTCTCAGACTAAATATTTTTTATCGGTTGCTTGCGTTTCGGCAAATCATCATTGGGGATATCCGGAAGAACTTGCTTATAATCGTTCAGGGTATCACTGTGCCTGAACAAACAGCCCCCTGTCTTCCTCAAGTTCATAAAGCTTTTCTATCATGAACTCAACATACTTTACGCATTTGTCCTTCCAGACGCCCGATTCCAGAAACTTCTGGTATACACCGGGTTTAGAAAAGTCCATGCCAAGGAGTCTTTGGCAGGTGATGTCTCCGAAATGTTGGTTGAATTCTGTGACGATTTTCGCCGAAAAGGTGCGTACGGCGTGGCGGGCCTGTTTGGCTCGTTCTTTATCGCTCAGCGGACAGCGTTGCCGCAGCCCAATACACACGGCAGAGGCCGACACCACTCCGCACGGGGCATTCTGATAGCCACCGATACCTCCCAGAAATGGAATGCCAGTCCATAGAAAATCTTCATTGTCCAGATCATATGCTTCCCACATAACTTGCAGGATGGAAGGTCCTCAGTGATATCCCTGGTACATAAGTTCCACTGCACGTTTCTTGGCCTTTCCAACAGGCATTTTCATTTCCATGCTTATATCCTCCCGAATAAATTAGTTAGCAAAATTTTTGTCCCGCATTTTTACGAACATTTCCGTCAAAACTATAATTTTGAATTAAGTCTTTCAAATTGCTTTTCCGTGTTTGGCTTATGCTTTATCTTCCGCCGGCAAAACACCGGAGGACTCTGCCTCGCGAGCGGCAGTCTCAGCCTTTGCTGATTCCTTGGCGGCTTTGCGGGTCATTTTAACGGCCTGTTTTTCGGCTTCGCCAGCTTCCTTCTCAACGGCAGCGAGCGTATCTGAGTCAGCGCCGTCGGCATTCTTTTTCATGTCTTCTGCTTTTTCTTTGGCTTTTTCTGCTGCAGCTGTGGCTTTTTCAGCTTCTTTGGCTGCTGCCTCGGCTTTTTTTCTGGTATCATCTATCGTATCTAAAACTTCGGCCATTTCGCCGGCCTTGCCTTCTTCGGGATCCGTATCCAGCTCGATATCTTCGGCAGCCAGAACCATCGCGGTCACCGGCAAAAGAAAAAGCGTTTTCTCCATGGGGTTGCCGAACGGGTCGAAAATCTCATTGTCTTTGATACGAAAGGGGATAAAAGCCAGAGCAGCTTCAGCTGAATATTCTGCGAAAGTATCAGCGTCGACATCACGGACGATATCAGGGTCTGCTTCGATGCGCACTTCTTCCAGCATTTCTCTGATGCTGTCAATGGACAGATCGGTTCGGCTGCCATCATCGACGGCCAGCAGTCGTATCCTTGACTGATCCCAGTTCTCATGTCGGGTCATCAAATAGGCCATCAGCAGCATGAGCCGGCTGGTGGCATCGCCCCACCACCAGACATCAACATATCGTTGCTGCTCTTCGGTTTCTTCGATGGCCGTCCACTTGTCGACTTTGACATCCAGAATAACAACATTGCAGCCGTAAATATATGCCGATCGGATATTACGGCCGAATTCCCCACCACCGAGGCCCAGAATTTTTTTGGATGAATCCCCAAGCCAGTTGAGCAAAATGGTGTTGGCTTTTAAGGCGCCGATGCCATAGGCCTGCACAACGCTTTGGATACCGATTTGGAGATTCGGGGCGGCGACTACCAGCGGAAAGGCCCGGGCATCGTCTTTTTTAATATCCTTTTGGAGTTGAGCTTCAGCTTCCATCTTTAGCTTCCGCATTTTCAGTCCTTCACCCTCAATGATCCTTACAGCGGTGGTGAGGCCGCTGCCCCCTTCGATCCAGGACGCAAATCGCAGCAGCTGACCACGTCGCTCTGAATCATCGGAAAATGCCAGAATCTGGGGACGCCAGTAGCGCGGATGCTCCGGCTCGTTGGCTGCTGCCAGCAAATGCTCCCGGATGCGCTGGATATGGTGGGAGCGGCGGCTGTCGGCCCAGCGCGAAGGCCTGGCCGTTTGTCTAAGATATTGAAAAATGGCGAACAGCACGGCAACTGCAACGATACCGGCGCGAAAATCAACCGCCATCATGGTGCCCAGACATGCCAGGGCGCCGGTCAGGCTGAGCCATTTGTTAAAATAGCGGAACCGGGGACGAAACGAAGGACTGGCCGAGCGGGCCTCGAAGTAGGTGGCATAGTTTAACAGTCCGTAGGAGATCAAAAAAAACATCGACACCACCCCCGCGATGAGATTGAGCTGCCCCAGACCGATGGTTGCATAGGCTATCCCCGCGGACAGTAGCACACCCCGGCGCGGATTATTAGATGGCCCGAATCCTTTGGCAAAGAGATTTAAAAAAGGGAAGATTCGATCACCGGCTAATGATTGCAGGATGCGGGGGGCGCCCAGGAAAGATGCCATGGCTGAAGACAACGTTGCCGCAACGACACCGGTAGTGATCACCACCGCAATATAGGCCACGCGATTCATGGCACCGTAGTCACCCCTCAGGACATCTGCCGGCAAGGCGGCGGCAAATACAACGGCCGATAAAAAGTAGACAATAATTGAGACGCCGACGGCGGTAAAAGTGCCTCGCGGTAGGCTTTTGCCGGGGTCACTTAAATCCCCCGACATGCTTACGCCCTGGGTGAAACCGGTGACTGCCGGGAAGAAAATGGCAAACAGGACCCAGAAACCCAGACTCGATGGCGGTGCAGACCAGTTTTGGACCAGCAAGGCCGTGTCCCATTTGATATAGCCGCCGACAAAAAATGATAGCAGCGCCGCCGCTAAAATGCCCATGACCACATATTGGAACTTAGTGGCCCAGTCTGCGCCGAGCCAGGCGAAGATGAAAAGAAAAGACACCGCCAGCGCGGCAATAATCTGGGGAAGGTGTCTGAATTCAGTCGTCAGCATTGCAGCGACCGCTTCACCGAAACCGATACAGTAAAATGCAATGGAGACGGACTGCGCCAGGAAAAGAACAATACCGATCGCTCCTCCGAACTCGAGGCCCAGGGTGCGGGAAATCAGATAATAATCACCGCCGCCTTTAACCCTCAGATTGGTGGCAATGGCCGAAAGGGAGACACTGGTCAATACCGAAATGCCATTGGCTAAAACCAGAATTAGCAGTGCCCGGCCAAGCCCGGCATTGCCGACCACGAAACCCAGACGCAGAAATAAAATAATACCCAATATGGTTAATACACTGGGGGTGAATACACCTGAAAAGGTCCCCAGGGTGCCTCTGGGATCAACTGGATCGGACCTGGCATGTAGTCCTGTTTTATCATTTTTCATTCGGTAAATATCCCATATCCGGCATCTCGGTTCGGCGGGCATGGAGAAACATTACTCCCAGGGATTGAATAGTCTTACGCCACTATTTTTCATATCCGCTGTGTTTCTTGTAACAACCGTCATATCAAACACGATTCCAATGGATGCTATCAAACTGTCGATAACGGGCATTTTAATTCCAGCAATTTCAGATGCGGCCTGCATTTCTCCCCATTTTTGAGCAACCTTGAAATCAATTCCAAGAATCCTTTCGTCGAATCTTTGGATTAATTCAGAATCCAGCCAATTCTGAAGTTTAATTTTTTTGCGAGAGTTCGGCAACCTGGAAATTCCCTTTTGAATTTCACCAATGGTCAGCGAACTTAAGAATAGGCTTTCATCCTGACAAGAGCGAAGCCATTTTATAACCTTTGCATTCGGCTTTGGCTTTACTAATTCTGAAATTACGCAGGTATCCATTAAATAATTCAAAAATCAAGCTCCCTTCCAAGATCCTTATTCCTCGTTAAATCAAGATTAACACCTTGCAAAGGTGATTTGTGGAAGAAATCGACGATGTTAATTTTAGGACCGGTTAATTGCTGATAATCCTTCACCGACATAACCACTGCGGTCTTTATGCCTCTACGCGTTATGATTTGCGGTCCATTTTCTAAGGCTTTTTGAACTACCTCACTGAATCTATTTTTTGCATCTTGTAGCTGCCAAAGTTCCTTCATTTTGTTATCCTTTTAAATAAAATATAAGATATAACAGACTAAGATAGTCTAGACTGTAATAATAATTATTCATGATGTCAAGCGCTATACATTCGGTAAATTACGGCTTCTCGGTCCGGGATGGAACAATGAATAGACCGCCGGTATAAGTACCAGGGTGATCAGGGTCGACCCGGTGAGGCCGCCAACGACTGCGCGTGCCAGTGGGGCCTGGGCGTCGGATCCTTCTCCGATGCCGAGAGCCAGCGGCAGCAGGCCGAGGATGGTTGTCAGGGTTGTCATCAGAATCGGTCGCAATCTGCGACGACCGGCTTCGGATACAGCCTCGCGGGTACCCATCCCATCGCGAATCAATCGACCGGCCTGGTCCACCAGGAGAATCGCGTTGTTGACCACGATGCCCCCCAGCATGATGCAGCCGATGTATGACTGAACGTTCAGGGTGGTCTTCGTGAAAAATAACGTAACCAGGACGCCGACCGCCGCCAAAGGAACCGAGAACATGACAACCAGTGGGTCCCTTAAAGATTCGTATTGGCAGGCCAGCACCATGTATACCAGGATCAATGCCAGCACGAGTGAGATGACCAGCTCCCTTGACGCCTTTTGCTGTTCTTCGAATTTTCCAGCGACTGTGAGATCATAACCCACGGGACGGGGGATTTGATCCAGGAGGGTCTGCACGTCCAAAGCCACAGAGCCCAGATCGCGTCCCGCGACATTGGCCTGGACCGTGACCCTGCGCTGCTGGTCTTTGCGGTCGATCAGAATCGGGCCGCGGCTCGCTTCGGTCGCGACAACGTTGCGCAGGGCCACCTTTTCGCCGGCGGCAGTGGTCAAGGTAAGGTTGAGGATCTCGTTTAGTGATCGTTTTTCGGCATCCTTGAGCTGCACGAGTATGCGATAGGAGTTGCCACCGGTTCGGTACTCCCCGGCTTTGGAACCAGCCACCGCGGTTTGCAGGAGCTGGGTGACGTCGCGAACGCTCAGGCCGAGATCGGCGACTTTGTCCCGGTTCACACGGATTTCCTGCTGGGGTATGCCGGCTTCAAGACTGGTCTGAACATCCGTGATGCCGGGCACATCCACGATCAACTTGGCAACGCTCTCGGCCAGGGCGTCGAGGGTGGCAAGCTCGTAGCCGCGGATTTCTACGGTTAGTCCCTCGTCACCGCCCAGTATTCTTTCCAGTAAAAACTGACCCTGCGGTGCCCGGACACGGGTCTCCATACCGGGGATGCGGCCGTCCAACCGCCGGCGCAAATCCTGGGCGATTTCCACATTGGAGCGCTCGCGTCGGGCGGCCGCCGTCAGAGACATGCGTATTTCACCCTCTGAGCCTGCGTCGGCCCGCCAGCCGGAGGCACCGACACTGACCACCGACGCCACAGCCTCAGGTACAGCCGGGTGGACGATCTGCTCCATTATGCGTGTCTGCCGATCGACCAGGTCGAGCCGGGTGCCGATTTCCATCTTACCGGTTACACGAACCTCGCCCTCATCACTGGGGGGCAGAAATTCACTGCCGATCAGGGGCAAGAGCAGCATACTTGCGCCGAGTATTGCTGCAGCCCCCAAGACGGTGAACAGGCGATGACCCAGGACCCAGCGCAACAAACCCAGATAAGCGTTTTCGAGATCTGAAAAAACGGAATTGGCCGCGGCGGCCCAGCGATTCGTTTGAGGCGTCGACTCCTTGAGGTGCTGCTGGCTGGATGCCAGGAGCCTGGACGCCAGCATGGGCACCAGACTCAGTGCTACCGTCAGCGAACAGATCAACGCAAAGATGATTACGTACGCCAGTTCCTTGAAGAGGATGCCCGAGACGCCGCGCACGAAAATCAACGGCAGAAAAATTACCAGCGTGGTTATGGTACTGGCGACGATGGCCGGCCCGACCTCCCGGGCACCTTCCACCGAGGCTTGCTCCGGCGCTTCGCCATTCTCACTGCGGCGGCGGAATATATTTTCAAGCACGACGATGGAACTGTCGACCATCATTCCGACCCCCAGGGCCAGCCCGCCCAGGGTCATCAGGTTGAGGGTGAATCCTCCGAAAAACATTAACGCAAAAGTGGCCACGATCGAGATCGGGATCGATAGGGAAATCACCACCGTGCTGCGGATGCTGCGCAGGAAAAAGAGCAATACCACAATGGCCAGTCCGCCCCCGTAAAGGACCGAGCGGGCAACGTTGGCGATTGAGCGCTCGATGAAGTTGCCCTGGTTGATGACCGGGACAACGTTTATCTGTGGAAAGCTTTTGTTGACCGCTTCGATTTCGTCGAGAATACGCTTGGATACTTCGACCGTATTGGCATTGGCCTGTTTGCGAATCGCCACCCGCAGACCGCGTCCACCGTTGACGCGCACGATGCGCGTCAGTTTCTCATAGGTGTCTTTGACTTCGGCGATTTGACCGAGTGTCATGGCCGCCCCGTCGCGCTGGACGATCACCGTGTCGCGAATCTGATCGAGATTGACAAACTCGGCCGGTGCGCGCAGCGTGACCTCATAACGGCCCTGTTCGATTTTGCCTGCCGGAAGGTCGAGGTTGGCATCGCGAATGGCCTCGAGCACCCGGTCCAACGGCAGACCCGCAGCCTTGAGCCGGTCCGGATCCAGTTCGATCCGGACCTCGCGGTTGAACCCTCCCCAAACGTCAACCTGCGCTACACCCGGAATGCGGGCAAAGCGATATCGGATCTGGACTTCGATTAACTCTGTGAGCTCTACAGGATCGAGGTTGCTGGAAATCCCCAGCAGGACCACCGGAAAACTGGCGATGTCGAATTTGCGGATGCGGGGCCTGACGATATCATCCGGCAATTCGTTGATCTCGTCTTCCAGTTTGCCCTGAACGTCAATCGCGGCAGTGTCGATTTCCGTTCCCCACACGAAACTGACGCGAACCCTGCTTCGGCCCTCGGACGATGTTGATGTAATTTCCTCCACGCCGGGCACCGTGGCCACGATCTCTTCAATAATCTGGGTCACCAGCCGCTCCATAACCTCGGGGCTGGCCCCCTCGTAATCCGTTCGGATGCTCAGCGTCGGCAGTTCGATGTTGGGCAGCATGTCGATCTGCAGCCGGCTTAAAGAGACCGACCCCAGGATGACCACGATCAGGGTCACCATTGTCGCGAAAATTGGGCGCCTGACACTGAGGCTCGGCAGATTCATTGGCTGTTCACCTTTTTATGGCCGTCAGCAGTCTCGCTCTGCACGTCAGGAATCATGATGGCCGAGCCATCCCTCACCAGTTGCTGTCCGAGAGTTACCACCCGGCCGGACAATCCATCGCCTTCCACCTGCACCCGGCTGCCTTGGCGGATGCCGACCTTTACCTCGCGCCAAACAACCGATTTCCCGTCCTGACTGACAATGAAAACTCCGCTGCGATCATCACGGATGGTCAGGGCCTGCTGCGGAATGATCGTGGCCTCCGGCACCTGGGCCAATACCACTGTGGCCCGTATGAACATTCCGGGTTTAAGCCGTTGCTGCGGGTTGGCGATGATCATTTCGATCCGCGCCTGGCGGGTGGACTTGCGGAAGACGGGGGCGATGCGATCGATGCGGCCCATATACTGTTCGTCCGGATAGGCGTCCGTTTTCAGGGAAACGAGCTGTCCGGGCTTCAAATGAGCGTAGTCTCTTTCGGTGATAGAAACCACCCCTACGATGGGATCGAGTTCGACGATCAAGAGCAACTGCGCGTTGGCCCCAACGGTTTGACCTTCGTCCACATAGCGCTCAGCCACGAGACGATACTCGTTGCCACCGGTCCAGCCGGCGGTCACTTTGGTGTAGCCGAGCCGGATATTTGCAGTTTCCAACGATGATTCCGCCTTGGTCTTGTGGGCCTCAGCGACTTTAAGTTGAGCCAGCTTTGCTAATTTATCCTGCCCGGCCGCATCGAATTCAGAATCAGAAGCGATTCCCCGCTTTAATAGGGACTCGGTACGCTTAAACTCACGCGTCGCGATTTCCAGATCGCTGCCGGCCTTGGCAAGGTTGGCCTTGGCCACCACCAGATCAGCCTCGGCCTGTGCGACGGCCTGGATGTACTCGGCGTTGTCCAACTCGGCAACAACCTGACCTCGCTTTACCCGATCGGCGATATTTACCAACACACGCTCCACGCGGCCGCTCACTTTCGGAGCGACAACAAACTCGAATAGGGCTTCCAACTCACCGCTAAATGTCCGTTGTGACGCGATCGGCCCGCGCTGAATCTGGGCAACCTCTACCGGTATTGGTCGTGAAGACTTAACACCCTTGTCCGATTCGTTTCGGTTCTGGATTTGAGTGAAGATAAACCAGCCTGCTGCTGCCGCTCCAATCAGCAGAACTGTCAAAAACAATATTTTAGGGCCGCCCGATTTCATGGTAAACCGCCTTTTCCCGCTTTATTCTGAGTACTTCAATACAGCAAGTGTTGTTTTGGCCGAGATGAAAAAGCATGCACTTTTAAGGATGATATTGCAACCAAAAAATGTTGGATGAAGGGATTCACATGATGTTCCGTGAGCGTTGTGTTTCCCTGTGAATAGGGTAAGATGACTCATAACATTTAAAAAAAGTTTTCGGTTGTCTTGGGGATGCAAAAAACTATATACTCGGGCAAATGCGCTTTAAAAAACACCAACAAAATTGTCGCCCGAAAGGCAAGGCCCGGTGAATTCGAAAAAGCTGACCGCCACGGGAGTGCGGTCGGGATTTGTGGGGAAATGATATGAGGTTTGCTAACGCGTTGTATCGTCTGGTTGGCGTCGTTGGGTTGTGCGGGTTGTTGCTGGCATCGGCATCCTGTGCGCTGGTCGAAAAACGGATTGACCGTGCGGCGGGAGGACCGAATGTGCCTGCCGATACAGCGGTGCAAATGCAATTGGAGGCCATTGAGGGACCTGAAAAGATTGCGCCGCCGGCGGTACCGCCCGGGACATTGAAAGTCAGCATCACGGATGCCATTTTGCTTTCGCTTTCAAACAACCGCTCTATAGTGGTGCAAAGATTAAATCCCGCGATTCAGCAAACCGTTGAGGATCAGGAAAGAGCTGTTTTCGATCCGGTTACAAACGCGGAAATTACAGCCGGCAGAGTTGAAGGGGAACGTCTCTCAAGGTCCGGATCTGAAACCGAAGATTTCACCAACGACTCCGCCGACGGCATCATATCACTGGAGCAATTTTTTCCGACCGGCACGACAGTTGCGCTGGAGGGCAGCGCGCGAGTGGATGACTCTTCACTTTACGAGGACAGGTTTTATGCGACCCGGTTGGGGATGACGGTCACCCAGGCGCTTTTAAGAGGATATGGGTCGGACGTCAATCTGGTCCGATTGCAACAGGCCCGCCTGGATACGCGCATGTCGGAATATGAGTTGCGGGGCTTCACCGAATTTCTGGTGGCGGAGGTGGAACGAACCTATTGGGACTATGCGCTGGCCAGGCGTCAGATAGAAATAGTCGAGGAATCACTGAAGGTGGCCCGTCAGCAACTCAACCAAACCAATGAATTAATTACCGTCGGCCGATTGGCCAAATCTGAATTGGCAGCCGTCCAGGCTGAGGTAGCGGCACAGGAGCAGGCTCTCATCGAGGCGCGGGCCAACAAGGAATCTATTCGCCTGCAGCTGTTGCGGCAACTAAATCCTGCGGGACCCGGACTCTGGCAACGGGAAATTGATTTAATCCATCAGCCGACCTTACCCGATATCAAACTGGAGGACGTTGAGCTTCACGTGGCCGTGTCGATGCGCATGCGTCCGATTTTAAACGAGGCCCGCTTGGAAATATTACGCGGCGATCTGGAGCTTGTCAGAACCCAGAATGGATTGCTGCCCTTGATGGATCTTTTCATCACGCTTGGCAAAAGCGGATATGCAAATTCCTTTGGTGAATCGATTCGCAATATCAGCGAAGACAGCTATGATGCCCTGGGGGGAATTCGATTTCAATATCCTGTTTATAATCGGGATGCAAATGCCCGGCACCGGAAAGCCCTGCTGAGTCGGGAGCAGGCGGAAAAAGCGCTTGAGAACCTTTCACAGCTTGTGGAAGTCGATGTTCGCACCGTCTACATCGAAGTCAACCGTACCAAGCAGCAGATTAGCGCCTCATCGGTCACCCGCAAATTTGATGAGGAAAAACTTCGGATCGAAACCGAAAAATTTCGGGTGGGGAAATCAACCAGCTTTCAGGTAGCCCAAGCTCAACGCGATCTATTGGTCAGCCGGATCGCAGAAGTGCGCGCCCTTGCCAACTACCTCAAGGCGCTGGTCGATCTTTACCGGCAGGACGGGTCGCTGCTCGAGCGCCGCGGAATCGCTGCTCCCGGCCGCGAACCGGTCAAGCTTTCCAAAAAATAAAACTTGAATCCTGCAAATGAAAGCCTCCGATTTATCCGCCTCTGGAGGACTCATGCAAAATCCAGGTAAAATTCATTGAATAAAATTTTGGATTTAAATTTTTGAGCTTATCGCTGCTAATCCGAATAATCGGCTTTACTCTGAATCCGTTCTTTTAAAGTTTTGATTAAGGCGGAACATACCTGGTTGGCATCGGCAACAACAGCAACATCGGCCATTTTCATCATGGTGGCATTGGGGTTCTTATTGACAGCGATGATAAAGTCGGCGTCGGTAAGGGCGGCGGTGTGCTGGATGGCGCCGCTGATGCCAAAGGAAAAAAGAATCCGGGGTTGTATATGCTTACCGGCCTGGCCGATAAGGGTTTCATCATCAACCCAGCCGGCATAAACTATGGGCCGGGTGGCACCCACTTCACCCGATAACAGCCCGGCAAGCTCGAATAATTTTTTAAATTTTGCTTTGCTGCCCATACCCCGTCCCCCGCATACCACTATTTTGGCCTCCTCGAGTCTCTGGTCACGTTCGGGCTGACGTTCGTAGGCCACGAGCCGCAGACGATCGGCGGGCATTTTTCCAGGCATTTTCAGGCCTACAACTTCTCCGCGCAGGTCATCGTTGTGTGGAAATTCCTGAAAAGTTCCGGGTCGCACGGTAGACATTTGAGGACGGTGGTCGGGGGTGATGATCTCGGCAATCAGGTTGCCGCCGAAAGAAGGTGCGATCTGCAACAAGTTCCCATCAGCCGTAATTTCCAATCCGATACAATCGGCTGTGAGTCCGGTATCAAGGCGCTTGGCTACCCGGGGAGCAAATTCTTTACCGAACGAGGTGGCGCCGATCAGGATAATCTCCGGTCCGTATGCCCGGGCAAATTTATCCATTAAAATGGTATATTTTTCAACGCTGTATTCTTTCAGGCTCGGATGTTCAACCACCAGAACTTTGTGAGCGCCGTGGGCAATGTATTCAGCCACATATTCGTCAGTCTCGTAACCAAATACCACGGCACAGACTTCGGCATCCAACTCGGATGCCAGTTCATTGGCCTTGGCCAGGAGCTGGAGAGTTACCCGGTTCTGGAAATAGTTGCGGTAATCTGCAAAGACCCATATTGACTGCTTCGATTGGTTCATAGCTTCAACGTTTGATGGTTCAAAGGCTCAGATTTCAGGTGATAAGAAGGTCTAAGGTTCTGGGTTCAAGGTTCAGGGTTTGGGTCTCGTTCTTCGACCCAACACATATGGTTCAAGGTCGAATAAATAGCAAACCGCAGAACAACAGAACTGCGAACTGCAGAAAACCCTGAACCCAGAACCTTGAACGGTCATTGCTTTTTTAGATCTTTTCCGATGACACCGCTGATTTTATCTCCGTATCTGGTAAAAATATCATCGACGACTTTTTTAGCGGTCCCTTTCAAGACATCATTCTTTTTTTCAGCGGTTGGAGAATACACATTGATGATCCGGGTCGGGGACCCTTTTTGGCCAATTACCTTTAAATCCAATCCCAGATCTTTGGCTTTGAGAGTTTTGATTCGCGGATGCTCAAAAGCTTCGTCCAGACCTTCCAGAGTCGGGTAGCGGGGCACATAGGAGCGGGTCATAATTGTCATTAACCCGGGCATGGCCATCTCCATAATTTCTAGAAAATTGTCAGATTCCCGCTGCATGCGCACCTGGCGGCCTTTAATTTCGAAGTCTTCGACATTGGCGGCGGCTGGAATATCCAGTTCTTCAGCCAGCTGGGGCCCGACCTGGGCGGTTTCGCTGTCACTGGTGAAGCACCCGCAGAGGATTAGATCAAAATCCGGGCATTGCTTTTCGATGGTCCGCGCCAGCGTGAAGGAAGTGGCAAAAGTGTCTCCGCCGGCCATGGCCGGGTCGGACAGGAGGATACCGTTATCGGCTCCCATCGCCATGGCTTCATAGAGAACTTCTTCGGCCATGGGCGGTCCCATGGTGATGACGGTAATGCTGCCGCCGTGCTTGCTCTTTATCTGTAAAGCGGCCTCGAGGGCATGGGCACAGGCCGGGTTCATCATACCTTCGGCCAGCTCCCGCTTTAAAGTACCCGTTTTCGGATTCCACGGCAGCTCCGAAACCATTGGAACCTGCTTTATGCAAACGACGATTTTTAGCATAGTTGGTTCACCAAAATGTATCGAATACTTTGAACACCTTCGATTCTAGGTCAACTGAGAAAGCACTGATCTCGCAACAACCATCCTCTGGACTTCACTGGTACCTTCATATATTTCGGTGACTTTGGCATCCCGGAAATAGCGCTCCACGTCGTATTCCTTGCTGTAGCCATAACCGCCGTGTATTTGCAGGGCGAGGTTGGTTACCCTTGTAGCGGTGGTGCTGCAGTAAAGTTTGGCCATGGCAGCCTCGGCGCCAAAGGGCTGGCCGGCATCCTTGAAGGCGCAGGCGCGATACAATAAAAGTCGGGCAGCGTCTATTTCAGTGGCCATGTCGGCCAGGTAGTTCTGGATGGTTTGAAAGGAAGCGATCGGTTTTTTAAACTGCTGGCGTTCTTTGGAATATTTTACCGCCGCTTCAAAGGCCGCCTGGGCGATCCCCAAGGCCTGGGCGCCGATGCCGATGCGTCCGGTGTCCAGAGCGCTGAGGCCGATTTTTAGGCCATCGCCCGGCCGTCCGAGTAAATGGGTTTCCGGCAAACGGACATCTTCTAAAAACAGAGAGGATACAGGGTTGGCGCGCATGCCGCACAAATCTTCCAATTCGCCAACCGAAAAACCGGACATGCCTTTTTCAACCATAAACACACTGGCGCCGCTGCGCGGGTTATCCGGATCCGTGATTGCGAAAATAAGCGCCAGGCCGCAAACCCCGCCATTGGTTACAAACACTTTGGTGCCGTTAATGATGTATTCTCCGCCTTCAAAAATGGCCGTTGTCTCAACTGCTCCGGCGTCGGAACCGGCATTGGCTTCCGTCAGGCAAAAGGCCCCGATGTACTCACCGCTGGCCAGCAACGGCAGAAATTTCTTCTTTTGGTCTTCGGTGCCAAAGCGTACAATGGGATAGGCCCCCACGCTGTTATGCACCGTTACGCAAAGGCCGATGGCAGCGCATACCCGGGATATTTCTTCGATGGTAATGGCATAGCTGATGGTATCGAGGTCGGCCCCTCCGTACTTTTTGGGAACCTGCAGGCCAAAATAATTCAAGGGACCCATCTTCTCAATGACTTCCCGGGGGAAGCGTGAGTCGCGGTCAATTTCGTGGCTGATAGGGCCGAGTTCCGTTTCAGCGAATTTGCGAACGGTTTTTCTAACCGCTTTGTGTTTGGTGCACGGATTAAAATCCAAACCAATTTGTCTCCTGCTCAGGTTCACAATTTAGGTCTGTACATGGTCCAAGTCTATTTGACTATCGAAGGAGGGGCTGATTGTCAATGTCGATTTTGATGCAGGCGCCTGCGGGTGAGGTAAAATATACCTACCGGCGATGGATGCTCTGCAACTAACCATTTCCGATGAGGTTACCATTTTCTATATGGATATCACCGATTTTGACGGGCCTCTCTGTGCGGTGCCCCACCACTTGCAATCTCACGGGACTTACTATAATACTTCCATGGAATAAATTATGTTTAATGTCTCAACGCACATTAAAAAGCAAGATTAATTCGTATCCAACAGTTCTTATGAAAGCTCCCACAATTCATGCCCAGCCAGAATCTTACAAATGGCTGGTTCTTACCATATCAGCATTTACATTCACATTTGTTGTGGCAATGCCGCAAATGTCGCTGCCGGTGCTGTTTGATGAAATTTCCACAGAACTGGGCTTGAGCCTGGTGCAGATAGGCTGGATATGGGGTCTCGGCTCTATGTTGGGCATTTTGGTAGGTCTCATCGGTGGCCCCGTCGGTGACCGTTTCGGACCCAGGCGGACACTTGCAGTTGCTTGTATTTTTATGGGGATAACGGGTGCAGCGCGGGGCCTTTCCAATGGCTTCACGATGTTGGTTGTTACGACCCTCATTACAGGCTTTGCGCAATGGTCAATCCCGATGAATATCCATAAGACGTGTGGTATCTGGTTTTCCAAAAAACAACTTGGTATGGCCAATGTCTTTGCACCGCCAGTGGGGAATTGGCTGGCAAAATTTGGGCCTGGATGCCCATTTCTCTTCTGGGCCGCTCTTGTGTTCTCAGGGTTCGTGGGCTATTTTTTCATGCGCCCAACAGCAGAAGAGAGTGCCTGCAATACTCAAGCCCAAAATTAGAAACGGGATACTAATGTTTAGTTACGCCTCTTTTCTTCTCTCTTCTTCACTGCGAATCTCGCGACGCAGCAGTTTGCCGACTTTAGATTTAGGAAGCATGTCCCGGAATTCAATGTAATGGGGAACCTTATAAGAAACCAGGGTCTCGCGGCACCACTTGATAAGTTCATAGCCGGTGATGCCCTTGATGTCTTCTTTGAGAACCACGTAGGCTTTGATGCGCTCACCGACCTTCTCATCGGGCACACCGACCACACAGGATGCAATGACGGCATTATGTTCCTGGAGCACTGACTCGATCTCCGAGGCCGATATCCGATAGCCCTTGTGTTTGATGGTATCCACCGTACGGTCCACAAAGTAAAGGTTGCCGTCTTCATCCATGGCCATAATATCGGCTGTGCGATACCATTTTTGCCCGTCTATCTCTACAAACGACGATGCGGTTTCTTCAGGTTTGTTTAAATAACTGGATACCATGTGGGTCGAAGATACCAGTAATTCCCCGGGTTCACCTTGTCTAACGGGTTCCAGCGAGGCGGGGTCGACGATTTTAACTTTTTTGCTGTTGACGATGCGGCCAACACTTTTGGGCGGGTTTTCTGCATCCACCGGGCACATAGAGACACCGCCGCAGGTTTCGGTGGCGCCATAACCCTGGTAAATGGGACGGCCGAATTTTTCCTTCCAGCGCTTGCCGATTTCACCCGGCAGTACATCGCCACCGCTGAAACAATATTCCAGGGAACTCAGATCATACT
Organism: uncultured delta proteobacterium; assembly: GCA_963821065.1. GTDB lineage: Bacteria > Desulfobacterota > Desulfobacteria > Desulfobacterales > JAFDCJ01 > JAFDCJ01. Next base: position 116,872 of record CAWGCM010000025.1, read on the forward strand.
GCTGAAGGCGGACATGCTCCAGGATCATGCGATATATCGCCGGAACGCCGATCATGGTTTTTGCTTTGAAGCGTTGGATGGCGTCAAAGGCGGCGTCCATGTTGATACGGGGTTGCAGGATTAAACTGCCGCCGGTTAGAAGGGTGGCCAGGCTGCAGGTTTGCCCCAGAATATGAAACAGGGGGGCATTGCCCATGACAACATTTTCCTCGGGGGCAAACAGCGGGCTGCTCATCGTGATTTGCTCGAGGGCTGACACCAGGAAAAGATTGTGGGTGATCGGAACTCCCTTGGGAAACTTGGTGGTTCCACCGGTGTACAGTATTTCGGCGATGACATCACCGTCACGGTTGTGCTCTTGAACGAACGAAGATGGATCATGATACTGGGACAGCAGCTTTCTGAATGAAAACGTGTTTTGGTCCAGGGCAATTTTTCCCCTGGGAATTATATCGAACAGGAAGCCGAAAAAGCGTTTCCACCAGGGCAGCAGATCCGCCATTTTGGAGACAATAACTTTTTTAAGACCTGTTTCAGGCAGAATACTGGTCACGTATCCGAAATTGGTGTCCGCACAGATAATGGCTTCGGCTTCGCTGTCGTTGGCAATGTAGTTGATATCGTGGGGGGTGTATATTGGTGTGATGGGGACGGCGACGGCACCGATTCTTTGAACACCCAGCCATGAGACGACCCAGTGAATACTGTTGGGAATATAGAGCATCACCTTCTGGCCGGCTTTGATTCCGTTTGCACTAAGGGCCGCCGCAAGGCGCTCCGACAGCTTCTGAATTTTACGGTAACTAAATCGGGTGCCGAGATAATACACGGCGGTTTTATCCGGATGACGTTCGGCTGCCGTCGCAAAGGATGAAAATATATTGGGATTACTGGAATTTGTCATTCGTTTAAACCTCATATGCCGAAGTAAGCGGATTTAATCTCAGGATTATTCATTAATTCCTCTCCTGTGCCGTAAAGTGCCAGCATGCCGTTTTCGACCACATAGCCTCGGTCGATGACGGGCAAAACAGGCCTGGCAAATTGTTCACTAAGCAGGACTGTGATGCCTGAATCTTCTTTTAAATGGACGACGGCTTCCATCACCACCTGCTGCATCATCGGACTCAGCCCCAGAAGCGGTTCATCCAGTAATAGCAGTTTCGGCCTGACGACCAGGGTCATACCAATGGCCAGCATCTGCTGTTCCCCTCCGCTCATAAAACCTGCCTTGCGGGTTATTAATTTCGAAAGTGCCGGAAACAGTTCAAATACGTAATCGATGGATTCTTTGACTTCGTTCCTTTTTTTCAGATAACCGGCGATTTTCAAATTTTCCAGAACACTGCTCTCCGGAAAAATCGGATGTCGTTCTCTGCATAGGACGATTCCTTTTTTCACCCTCTCGCTCGGCCTGGTTTCGGTGATGTCCTCGCCGTTAAATATGATGTTGCCGTATAGATTGATCCGTTCCCCGCCTTTGCGTTTTTCTTTAATGCGCATGTCAATGATTAAACCGGAAAGGGAGTTCATCAACGTTGTTTTGCCGGCGCTGTTGGACCCGATCATGCCGACAATTTCGCCCTCATTTATTTCCAGGCTGAGATCATTGATGGCCAGCGCATTTTCAAAGAAAACCATCAGGTTTTTTACTTCTAACATAAATTACTCCGTCATTTAGCGTTTGCCCGTTGCGCCTGTTCGCCCGTTAGATTCGGTGTTATTTTATTTTTTGCTATGAGCTATCAGCTATGAGCTCTATTACGCTTCTGCCCCCAGATAGGCCTTTTTGACCGCGTCACTTTCCATGACGTCAGCGGCTTTTCCTTCGGCAATTTTTTCTCCAAAATTCAGTACAACCACCCGATCGGCGATTCGGAACAGTTCCTTCAGGCGGTGTTCGATCATAATGATGGTCTTGCCTTCCAGACGCAGTTTTTCGATGATGGGCACAATACTGGCAACTTCTGCCAGGCTCAGCCCTGAGAAAAGTTCGTCCAGGATGATCAAATCCGGCTGCAGTGCAATCGCTTTGGCCAATTCCAGGCGTTTGAGATATCCCTGTGGCAGGACACTGGCACTTTTATAAGCCACCAACGAATCCCGCTCAAACCCGACTTCTTCCAGAAGATCCAGCGCCACAGCGTCGCGGTCGCCGTATTTGCCTCCCACCAGCTTTTTTACCCTGGGTGAATACAGGGGAATAATCATATTTTTATAGGCCGGCAATTGATAGAATGGCTTGACCATCTGAAAGGTCCTCGCAATTCCGAGGCGGACAATTTTATAGGGAGCCATGCCGGTAATATTACGATCGCGATAATGAACTTCTCCCTCGGAGGGCTTCACAAAACCGGTAATCAGGTTTACGGCCGTGGTTTTACCGGATCCATTGGGTCCGATAAGACCCAATAGCTCACCTTCCGCCAGTTCAAAGCTCAAATCCTGAATAGCCTGTACACCACCAAAATTTTTGTAAAGACCGGTTAATTTCAGCAAAGCAGAAGAACCCATCAATCCACCTCCACCCATCTTTCAAACTGGTGATACTTTCGTTGAACGTAGTGAAAGATTCCTTCCGGCAAAGCAACAATAAAAACGACCAGGAACAATCCGTAAAATACAATTCTCAAACCGCCGATACCCCGCAATACTTCGGACAGGGGCACCAGGATAAATGCCCCCAGGGTGGCTCCTGCCAGGGTTCCAGGCCCGCCTACCACAGCGGCCGCAATGGGTAAAATTGAGTAATCGAGGGCAAATACCGGCATGCCGACAAACATGTATACGTGGGTCATGAATGCGCCGGCAAAAGCGCCGATACTGCTGGAAATAAACAGAGCCTGGGTTTTGTACCAGTAAATGTTAATGCCGGCATTTATTACCGAACGGTCGTTGTCATTGATGCCCTTCAAGATGAGGCCGTAGTCTGAACCCAGCAGACGCCGGAAACCGAAAAGTGCGGCCATCAATACCCCCATTATCAAATAGAGTTCAACCCATCTTGAAGGCAGCGGCGTCATTCCGGTGAGTCCCTCGGTTCCTCCGAATATTTTGGTGGCTTCCACGATGCGAACCATCATTAGTGGAATGATGAGGGTCACCATGGAAAAATAAATCCCACGCAGCCTGAGTACCGGTAGCAGAAGGGCAGTACAGATCAACCCGCCTATCACAGCTGCGCTGGGCATGGCGATCAGGGGGTGCCATCCCCAATAGTGATTTAAGATACCCGAGGCATAGGCGCCCATCCCGAAAAACAGGGCCTGGCCCAATGATATCATGCCCGCCTGGGCCAGGATATCCCAGCTGATGGCCAGCAGGGCAAAGACGGCGACCGACAATAAGACTTTCTGCCAGTAAACGCCCAAAATAAGCGGCAGCAGGAGAAATGCCATGATCGGTAGCAGTCGCGGGGCCGCCAGATAAAGCATTTCGCGCCAGGAGCTTAAAGCAAAGATATCCTGTGACCTGGCCTTGATTCCTCTGTCAATTCTTTCTTTGCGCTTTTCCATATGTAGTTAGATAAATAGCCCCGGTTAAATCCGCTCCGCTCATTTTCTACGAAAACCCCGATGAAATAGGCTACGCATTTCATTGGGCAAGTATTTAACTGGGTGAATTAAATTGTTAAAAAGTGATCGGATTCTGATTCGTTTCATTTTCTTCAATTCATAATCCGCAATCCGAAATCCGAAATCCAAAATCGATCAGATTCTTTCTTCCAGCTCTTTTTGCTCTCCGAACAGCCCTGAAGGTTTGACGATTAGCACGATCAAAATGGCTGCCAGGCTGACGATCATGGTCCAGTGCGAGCCGATGTAGGCATCGGTAAAACGTTCTGCAAAACCGATGATGAAACTGGCGGCGATTACCCCACCCGTGCTCCCTAGACCACCGATAATACACACCGCCAGGGCTTTGATCAGTACATCATATCCTTCACCGGGTGAAATGCTGCCCAGGGGTATAATGATGGTCGCGGCAATCGCTGCCAAACCGGCACCGAACGATACGGCTACGGTTGCAATCCAGTCTGAGTCGATTCCCAGGCTGAGCGCCGTTCGCTCATCCTGAGCGATACCCCTGAAAGCAAGCCCCAGTGAGGTGTGATGGGTGAAAAACCACAGCCCGATAATCAGCAGGACGCCGATGATGACGATCAGGATGCGTTGCATATCGACATAGGCACCTAAAATAAAAAAACTGTGGTCGATAAAAACCGGCAGTGTGTATTCAAAACCCACAAATCCCAGATACCTGAATAACTCGAGAATCGCCAACCCGATACCAAATGTGGCGATGACCTCGGAAAGCGCCTGGCCGCGAACCCGTTGAAGCACAAAACGATACATGAGTGCTCCCAGCAGGGCGGTAAGCAAAATTGATAAAGCGGCCGAGACGAAATAAGGAAGCTTTAACAGGTTTAACAGCATCCAGCTCGTGTAGGCTGAAAAGATATACAGAGAGCCGTAGGCAAAATTGGCAATACCGCTGATCCCGAAGGTCAAATTAAAGCCAATGGCCATAAGCGCCAGGATAACACTGTTTACCAGTGCGTATACTACTGTGCCCAGAAACATAAAATTAACTCATCTGTGATTTCGGATTATGTATTAAATCGATTGTTTTTGAATGACTGCCTAAATATACAAAGGGAGTGTTGGAGCTTTAGGGTGACGAAGTTGCCCTGATATTAGAATTGGGATTCTAAATCGTCATCACTCCAGGAATCAAAGACTCCAGTACTCCCTTATATATGAAGTTCTGTTTACGGAAAGTTGTGAATATCAGTTGCACACAGCTTTGAAAGTCAGCAGCTATTTGAGGGATTTCAATCCCGGCGGCAGCTGAATTTTTGCCTCGGCAATCGATTCCGGGAAAACAATCTTGCGTTTACCGTCTTCGGTCCACTGGAAAACAGCAGCAACAGCGGTTTCACCGGGGTCATTGCCGTATACGACCTGGTTTCCCTGATCATATCTAATTCTACCCATAACCCCCATGCGATCCGTCTTTTGGAGCTCGGCCACAATAGCATCCGGATCCAGACTGCCGGCACGTTCGATAGCCTCGGCCAGAATGTAGACGGATTCGTAAGCGGGCGCGGGTCCGTGTCCGGCCTGAAGCGGTTTGCCGTAAGTTTTTTTGTATTTGTTGTAAAATTCCACGGACCGGGGCACTTTCGGCGAGGCGATGGCGCTGCCCAGCTCGAAAATACTATTCATTGCACCGCCGATCTTGCCATCGAACGTATTCCAGGCCTCGGAACCTGCTAACGGCGATATGAATCCGGCTATTAAAGCAGGAGCCTTCATGGCCTTCCACTGCTTGACCAGAATTCCGCTCTGGGGCATATCGAAGATCGGCATAATCACCTGCGCCCCTTTGGATCGGGTTTTCATTAAAGCGGATGAGAAATCCGAAGTACCGGTAGGATAGGCCTCCATGCCCAACACTTCCCAACCGGCTTTATCGAAATACATTTTCTTCACAAATCCGGCGGTCGCGCGTGCCCAGGCCACATCCTGATGCAGGACATACACCTTGTTGAAACCGAATTCCTTATTAATCAGGGCCATGTTTCCGGCGAGGTATTTTACCAGATGAACAGCATTGAGGCAGGTTCTGAAAATGTATTTATATTTTTCGGGATCTTTTTTGAGCTTGGCCTCCGAACCGGGGCTCATGGCGATAGTTCCCAGCATGGGAACTTTGTATTTCGCGATAAGATCCATGCCCGCGATTAACGCTTCTGAGCGAAACGGTCCGACAACGATGGCTGTGGGCTTTTGTTCCAGGATCATTTTTTCAAGGCCTAGCAATGCTTCCGGGACCGGAACCCCGGGCGCGGCATCACGCAAATCGGTCGCTACCACCTTCAACATCCTTTTGGTGCCACCGACAGTCACGCCGCCTTTGGCGTTGATTTCACTGACAGCCATTTGAACCACCTTGTGGGCTTCTTTGCCTTCCAAAAAGCCCAATGAGGTCGGTACGCCGATTACGATCGGTTCGGCAGCATAAGCAGCCGGGCCGGCAATTAACCATACGAATGCAACAACGAATACAGTGCTGAGCACGAAAAATCTTTGTTTCATGTTTTCCTCCTTTGGGGTGAGCTTTCCTCTTAGGTTTCTGCTAAATATCAATATGCAATAGGGTTACGACTAAACGAAAGGGGGTAGTGGCCCACGCAAGTAAGCCACAGGCAGAAAATGACATCGCTGAGAATGGCCTTTTGTATGAAATAATTGGATAATTCTAATGCGGTGAATAAAATTTAGCCGCTTACCCGAATTTATTTGTTGGGCCGATTCTAAATAGCTATATGTCAGCTATATTAACTGCTATCGGAAGTCAAGGAAATTGTGCCACATTGTAAACCATATTAGATCTTTCAGAAATTATGCAGAAGATGCTGAAATTATTTTATCATCCAATTCACAGGTGAGCATATAGGCATATTGGTTCATTATGATGAACAATAGTTATTTGGCAAATTTAAACATTATCTTCTATAAGAACTATGCCATTTACCTATTCTTGCAGTGTCCTCTCCGTGCCATTAGCTATGATATGCGGCAGTCAGGACCCATTTTTCCAATTTTCCAGCATTCCATCATTCCAATTGGGGCGATCCTAGCTTGATTTACTTGACAAACAACTAAATAATGGTATGATCGCCTCTAATTCTGTTCATCTTAATGAACAAATTTGTTGGAGGTATCCATTGAAAATCCAGATAGAATCTCTCGGGCTGCCGACGTTATCAAAGTTGATTGGCAAAAAGTCACTGCTGGAAATAACCGACGGGACATTGTCGGATCTTGTTGCTCACATTGTGGACCGCAAGGGCCCCCAAGCGGGTAAGATATTGCTGGACCAGGAAGGGCAGCTGGATATGGCGATCCAGGTAATGATCAATAATGAAGGGTTTTTGCCCAGAGACGAGTATTCAAAGAGAATTTTAAAGGACGGGGATGCGGTTAAGTTTATGCTTTTAGTCGGTGGCGGCTAGAAGGTATCTCAAAAATGCATATTCCGTCCAATGGCTGCGTTGCGATCCGGTTTAAATATACGGCTCATCCGCCTCCGGCGGACTCCGCTTTTAAACCGATAGCGCATTAAGCTCTTTTCAAGTTATGGTGAGTTGTTATGTCCTATTTCCAAGTAAACGATAAATGCAACGGTTGCTTGTCCTGTGTGGAAAATTGTCCTGCCTCGGCTTTAAGCTACAGCGATCGGGACGATCGACGAACGCTTCAACACAATATGACCAAATGCGCCCGATGCGGTCAATGCTGGCGGGTTTGTCCGCAGGAGGCTATCGAGTTTCAGCACCTTTTGGTCGGGCAGTGGGATGATGTGGTCACGATGGATCTGATTCGGTGCCAGGTATGCGGCGAACCTCTGTATTCGCCGGCTTATCAGCAAAAAGTGTTCGGTACGGTGAGTACAACTGATGAGCCGCTCTGTTCGTTGCACCGGCAGCGACAGGCAGCTTCAAGGTGGCCGCTACATATTAGCTGATAGCTCAAAGTTGAAAGCTGATAGTCTAAAGGATTAAAATCCTTCTTTATTATGAGCTATGAGCTCTATGCTATGAGCTTTTGATTGGGGAATAAATGATAGTTGGAGATTTAAAACCGCTGGATGAAATTGTTTCAGCGATTAAAGAATATAAACAGATACTGGTTCTTGGCTGCGGAAGCTGCGTCACCGTCTGTCTGTCTGGTGGCGAAAAAGAAGCTGAGCAGCTGTGTTACGAACTTTCCAAAATAAAGCATTTTGACGGTCCGCCACCCAAATTGGAGATGGGCTGCATCCTCAGGCAGTGTGAGGAAGACCTGGTGAATGAATACCAGACGATACCGACCGGAACGGAGGCTATCCTGTCCCTGGCTTGCGGGGCCGGCGTGCAAACCGTGGCAGATGTCTATGATCCGCTGCCTGTGATTCCGGCACTCAATACATCCTTTCTGGGGGCTTCCGCCAAACCCGGAAACTGGGCGGAAATGTGCCGGGGATGTGGCGATTGTGTGTTGACCTTTACCGGTGGTATTTGCCCGGTGGCTCGCTGTGCCAAGGGCCTTTTTAACGGTCCCTGCGGTGGGTCCCAGAACGGCAGCTGCGAAGTCGGTCTGGATACACCCTGCGCCTGGGCGATGATTTTTTACCGACTCAAAAGGCAGAATAAATTACATCTATTAGAAGAGATAAGGGCTCCCAAAGACTGGCGGCCTGGCGGAGCAGGCGGCCCGCGCAAGCGGGTGCGAGAGGGTCTGGGGGACGGATCGAAATAGGTTCAAATGATTCGCTCTTTTGTTAACCCATGAACCCAGAACCCAGAACCCAGAACTGTGAACCTTTCGAGTTATGGAAATAAACGAGATTGAAATACTTTCTGTTGGTGTTGATGTTGGCAGTTCAACCAGCCACCTGGTCTTTTCAAATTTGCTTTTGAAAAGAGATCAGCGGTCGGTTACCCGACGTTTCAACATTCAGGCAAGAAACATTATTTATGAGGGCAGAATCACCCATACGCCTTTGTTGGATGATAATACCATCGATATCAAAAGGTTAACCGGTTTTTTTAAAGAAGAATATAAACGTGCCGGTATTGACCCGGCCGACATCCAAACCGGCGCGGTGATTGTTACGGGGGAGTCCGCCCGCAAAAATAATGCCCGGCAAATCGCCGAAGCGCTGTCCAATGATGCCGGTAAATTTGTAGCGGCGACGGCCGGGCCCAATTTCGAGAGCTTAATAGCAGCGATGGGCTCGGGGGCGGCAGCACGCTCAAAGGATGACAACAAAACCATATTATCGTGTGATATCGGCGGCGGAACCTCCAACCTGGCTATTTCCAGAAATGGTGAAACCCTATCGACCAGTTGTGTATCCGTCGGGGGCCGGTTGCTGGGCGTTGATTCTGAAGGAAAAATCTGGCGGCTGGACGAGCCGGCAGCCATAGTAATGGCTGAACTTGGGTTGAAGCATCAAATCGGAGACTCCATCTCTAAGGCTGATATCGATAAAATTGCCTTGAAATTTGCTGAAATATTATTTGAGGTCATTACGGGTCCCGCTACATCATCTTTAGCCCGTCAGCTTATGCAAACCAATGACCTGAATTTCCCCAACCGCATTGATGAATACTCATTTTCGGGGGGTGTCGCCGAACTCATGTATGGGGGGCTGAATAATTTTGACGATATCGGGCACATTTTGGCCGATAAAATAAAATTGTTGACATCTGAATTGTCAGCGCCCGTCATAGAGCTGCCGAATAAAATAAGAGCGACCGTCATCGGTGCCGGGGCCTATTCATTATCAATTTCCGGTTGTTCGGGTTTCAGGGATGACAAGCTGTCTTTTCCGATAAGAAATGTTCCCGTCATACGGGTGGATGTCGATCAATTAAAATTAAGCACTGAACATGTAATATCGCAAATCAATGCTGCCTTCCGCAGATTTGATCTTAAGGAAGGTGAGGAGGTTATCGCCCTATACTTCAAAGACCCGGTTAGGGTTTCTTATCCCCAGTTGGAATTGTTTGCCAAATCCATTGAAGCAGCTCTTGTCGCCACCATTGAGAATAAACTGCCGGTTATTTTGATCTTTGAAACGGATATTGCTTGCAGTGTTGGAAATGTCATTCGCCGGGAAACGCAGGTGAAAACCAACCTGCTGTCACTTGACGAGCTGAAGTTAAAAGAAGGCGATTGGATCGATATCGGTGAGCCCCTGGTGGGCGGTCAGGTATTTCCGGTGACTGTAAAGTCCCTTGTTTTCCATGGTGATTAAGTGGTTCTTTGTTTTATGTTATGTTCCAATATCATATTGTAAACAACGAAACCACTATAGTTACTGCGGGTCATATATATTTTTACCTCAGCTTTATCGCCGGAAACTGTCATTTTTGGTTTTCCCAGCGCGATAGAAGGATTTCCGGCAAGCCTCTTAGGCAGAATTTTAACATACTCCTTTTTGGAAAGGGTCTTTCGTTCCCTGCCAGTCATTAGCGAGGCTTTTGGATGGATGAGACTTTCATTTTTTTAATGCTGGCCAGATGTTTGAGCCTGGTTTCCGGTTGATGATAGCGGCGATAGTAATGGGTAAGCGTTGTTAAGGAAAAAAATGTGTTAAAAACCGGGAAACGAATCAGATACCAGAATATCCAGTAAGATAAAAAGACAGCGGATAAGAAATAAATAACATACAATAAAAAATTAAAAATATATACCACTTCAATCGTCCAGTAGCCGCTGATAACTGGAAAAAAATTTAATGTTTCGTGCAGCCATACCCAAATATAGGAGATGATGGGAACTGAGGTAATGAAATATAGTAAAACCGCCCAGGAGTGACCCGCTTCCACAGCCTTTTTCTTGCAATATCCCATACAACGAAGACAATTCTCACAGTGATAGGTCCAATAGGGGCGTTTCTTTGCGCCTGCATCCTTCATCAAAATGGCATTATTGGGACAGAATTTGGCACACATGCCACAGCCAACACACTTGTTGTTGGAAAACATCACTTTAGCCATAAACATCCGAGCGAATATCAAATACAGGACGGGAAAGATAGGAAGAAGCCAGAATAAAAGAACACACCACAAACTTTCCCACAGGTTATTGCGGGTGAACAAAATTCTCTGGCCATTTAAGATCCGGGGCATCAATAGTTTCAGCCGATGCTGAGCCCTGTCTGATATTTTATCAACGTTTTTCGGATGCAATCCCCAGTGAAAATTAATAAAATTAGATGGCATATCCAGGCTGAAATATGGCCTTGACACTGATATCCTTTGAGAATCATCATTATAGCTGCAAAAAAGGTCGCAAAACCTGACGCACCGGGAACATGCAGTGGCCCAATCTTTAATGCACCGCGTGTGGCAATACACATGACCGGCATATCCGGTCGTTTTGGCATCCTGAATAAGAACTTGATCATTGACCACGGCGGCATAAAACCATGCGTAGGAAAGAGCAGGCCCAGGAGTAAATCAGCGCCCTGGTTAAGGTCATTGTTAAAGTCGGCATCCTCTATCATCACAACTTTCGACTTTATTTTATCCCGATTAACAATCTCTTCTATCCAGCGACTTACCCGGTAAGTGTTGCCGGTCCCGCTCATCACATAGAAAACAGCGTTTTTATAAATTAATTCATCTTTAATCATATCGCTTCCCCAATAGTTGTTCTTGAATCCGCCGGCTGATTGCTTGGGCCGCTTTGTGGGTTTCTCCGGTAAGTGTCTGCATCTTTTCGTCATCGAGACTTGCCTTGAATCCGACAGCCCAAATGGCGGATCGCAATTGACCCAATCCGATCAATGGTGATGCCACGGCTCTTACGCCCATAAGGTATTCTTCATCATCGACGGCATACCCTTTTTCCCTGACCTGTCTTAACTCATTGAAGTACAAATCCATATCTACAATGGTATTGTCCGTAAACCGGGGCAGTCCCTTTGATCTGACCATTTTCGCCGCCTGTTCCTCCGGCATGGCTGCCAAAAAGACTTTGCCGACGGCTCCGGCAAACAGGGGTATAGTCGAACCCACCGGGGCGGTAATATTAAGTTCCTGTCTTGATTCAACGATGTCCAGGATGGTTACCTGGTCCCAATTCAAGATGCCCAGAAAGACAGATGTCCGGGTCTTTTCCATTAGCTCTTCCGTGACCGGCCGGGCCGAGGTTTGCAGATCAATCTGGGAATAGGCCGAGCGGCCGATTTCAAGGAGGGCAAATCCCAGTTTATACTTTTTGGTCAGAGGGTCCCGCATTGCGGCCCCCAGTTCTTCTAAGGCCGAGGTCATGCCATGGACCGTGCTCTTGGCCATCTTGAGTTTCTTTGCCAGATCGCTGACACCCATCCCGTCTTTGGATGACGAAATGGCACTAAGAATTGCAAAGGCCTTTTTTACCGAAGGAGCTCCATACTTTTTCATATCAATCGTTCACCATTATAAACTTTTTCAAAGAATACAATCCGGACCAATATTTGTCAACAATCATTTGTTCATTCAGATGAACAAAATTAGAGATCTTGAAATTTTTTATGGATCATATTTTTCTGAATAATGTCTGCGATTGACACTTGTATTTCTATATTTTGCCCAAAAAATGACTAAAAACGACATTTTCACTTGATCAATCGGTTTTGTCGTGCTATTGAAGCGTTTGAATTAATCAGTTCATAATAATGAACCATTGTGAAGACAGAAGACATAAAGGAGGCGATCATGGCAACCAAAAAAAAAGGCCAGTCAACATCCGAAAGCCTGCTCAAGAAGCGGACCTATGGTAAGTTCAGGTGCCATAATCCCAGCTGCATGGAAAGAATTCAGCCGGGCAAGGGTGAAAAGACCGCCAAATGCCCGACCTGCGGCATGGAATACCGGGTTCACTGGGTTAATCCCACATTGCCCCGCATTCGGGGTCCGGTCTGGGATGTAAACCGCAAACTGGCGGAAGAAAAATTAAAAGAGAAGGGAGTACTGTGATATGGCACTTAACAGGAAGATAGCATATATCGATCTTACCACCGGTGATATTCAGACAAAAGCGATCCCGCTTGAGGTCAGAAAGAAATTTTTAGGCGGCCGGGGTTTGGATGCCTATCTGCTTTACAACCATACCAAAAAGGGCTGTGATCCTCTGGGCCCGGATAATGCCCTGATTATCAGCGGTGGTATCCTGACGGCCACCTGTGCTTCGGCTACCTCAAGGACCCACGTCATGGCCAAATCGCCCCTGACAGGTATGCTCGGCAGTGCCAATATGGGCGGTTTTTTCGCCCCTGAATTGGCCTGGGCCGGTTTTCACCACCTGGTCATCAAAGGTAAAGCCAAAAATCCCTCTTACATCTATATTCACAACGGCGAGATCGAAATCCGGGACGCCGGTGGTATCTGGGGCCAATCCGTGACCGACGCTCAGTGGTCCATCCGGCAGGAGATGGGGGATGAGGAAATTAAAAGCTGTGTTTGCGGGCCCGCCGGAGAGAACCTGGTACGGTTTGCCAATGTGATGACCGGGGTTAAAAATGCCGCCGGCCGGACCGGTATGGGATGCGTCATGGGATCCAAAAATCTCAAGGCCGTAGTCAGCGCGCGGCACCATGGACATCGAGATCGCCCACCCGGTCGAAGCCCTGGAATACAACAAAAGCTTTATTTCCCAGATCACCAGCGCCAAGGTAAGTCAAACCCAGGGAACCCTGGGAACCCCCTTTATCTGGGGTGCTACCAATTCCTGGGGCGGTGTCAGAACCCGCAATTTTCAATACAACCAATGTGAATACTCCGATGATATCGAGCCCGAACGCATCGATGAGATTTGTGAGGAAACCATGGGTCCCTACCACATGACAGGTTGCTTTGGCTGTCAGGTGCATTGCCGGGCCCAGTATAAAATCCAGGATGGTCCCCTGGCGGGAAGATATGACGAGGGTCCGGAGTACACCTCGCTGGGTGCTTTCGGGGCGGAAACAGATACCCCGCGGGCAACGACGGTTCTCACCGGCAATCACCTGGTCAACCAATACGGGATGGATAATCTTGAAACCGGCAGCCTGATTTCCTGGGCCATGGAGCTTTACGAGCTGGGCATTATCACCGACAAGGAGACCGATGGGCTGGATTTAAGCTGGGGCAATGACGAGGCGGTCCTTGAGATGGTCGAGCGGATCGCTTACCGCAAAGGTTTTCTTGGAGATGCCCTTGCCGATGGCGGAATCCCCGCCTCAAAGAAGATTGGTAAAAAGTCTTTTGATTATCTCGTTCAGGTCAAAGGGATGAGCAATCTGCATTCGGATGAAAGGGCCACGCCGGCGCTGGCACTCAATGTCGCTACGGCATCCAGAGGTTCGGATCATTTGAGAAGCCGGCCGGCCATTGATCTCTATCACTTGCCCGAAGAGGTTTTAAGAAAGATTTACAGCAACCCGATCGCCTATGACGGGCCGCTAAGCTCCGAGCATACGGAATACATCGGTAAACCGTGGCAGGTATTCTGGCAGGAAAACTTATATATGGGAGTCGATTGCCTGGGAATCTGTAAATATCATACGGTTTTTCTGGGTGTCACGCTGCCCGACTTTTGAAGAGTGGTCCAAAGTCCTGTATTTGAATACCGGCATCGAAATGACCCCCGAGGAAATCTGGGAAGTCGCCCGACGCTGCAACATGATCGAAAGGCTTTTCAATCTGAGAGAAGGGCTGAAAAGAAACGATCTGGAGAAAGGCGATATGCTGAACCACCGTTATTTCGATGAACCCTGCAGAAGGGGTGCCGTGGATGTTATCGGAACAACGATTGATAAGAAAAAATTTATCAAGATGGTGGATGAGTTATATGGACATCAGGGCCTGGATAAAAACGGTGTTCCCAAACCGGAAACCCTGGAAGACCTCGGCCTGGAAAATGAGCCGTCCCACTTGGTTTAAATTAGGAGAAAATAAATGGCTAAAATATTATATGTCGATCACGAAAAATGCACAGGCTGCAGGCTATGTGAGCTTGTGTGCGCTGTTTCGCATGATGGAATATCCAATCCGGCTCGAAGCCGGATCCGGGTGCTGAAATGGGAGGCCGAGGGCATTTATATTCCCATGACCTGCCAGCAGTGTCAGGATGCGCCCTGTCTGAATGTCTGCCCGGTAAAAGCCATCTCACAGGATGAGGAACTGGGCCGCGTATCCGTTGACTACAATACCTGTATCGGCTGCCGTTCGTGTGTCAGTGTCTGTCCCTTTGGGGCCATGAATTTTAATGCCACCGATCGGCGGGTCTTAAAATGCGACGTCTGTGACGGCGATCCGCAATGTGTCAGGTTCTGTGATGTCAAGGCCGTCGAATTTATTGAAGCGGGTGAGGTGGCCATTCGAAAAAGCCGGAAGGCTGCGAAACGGGTATCGGATGCCGGCAGACAGGCTGCTGATTTGCAAGCCCAGATATAAAACACGGTTTAGCTTTACGTGATTAAGCCAATCGACGGGGAGGTTTCTGTTTTAGATGGAGATCTCCCCTTATCCCTCATTGCAGCTTCATACTTTTTCCTCCGAGCGACAGACAGCCATCAGGCGCTTAACAATCAAACCAGCATTTTTTCTTCCCTTGTTTCGCTTATTTATAGATTTTATTTAAAAGAAAACCCAATGACTCATTCAAGTAATTGCGCACCCAGCGGTAAAAAAATGGCCATCATTGCCGGCTATTTCGAGAATGAGAACTACGGGCTTTTGGGTCCTCAAATGGCCGCCACAATCATCCAGGACCATACGCCATTTGAGTGTATCGTCATCGCTGTTGCCAGGCAATATGACAGGGCGGCATTGAAGAAAACCCTGGCGGATTATTTTGGCACCGCCAGACCGCTGGTCGGGTTTTCAGCTCTGAGTGGTCGAGAGGACCTTTTCGCCCTGGCCAAAGAGCTGAGGGAGGAAGGGGTTCTCACCATACTTGCAGGGCCGCAGGCCAATGTAGATTTTTCAGGTGAAAAGGATTGGCAGGATCATCCGCATCGATTCAAGGGCCTGTCTGAAAGTTTCAACTTTGGTTTGCATGGGCCGGCGGAGCAGGCAATCGCGCTGTTAAATTGCCTCGATGGAAATGAGTGGTCAAAAACCCCCGGTCTTTTGTATGTCGGTCGGAATGGAAACGTCATACAGAATCCGTCCAATGGCTGGAATTCCAAATATCTTGGTAAAGTACGCTGGAATAATATATACAGAACAGCCGGGGAGGGGCTTGTACCGATTGATGTTGGGCTGGGTCAAGTGCTGCAACACATTGGCTGTCCCCACGCAACCAGGGCAATCCCGTTGGAGATGGATTATCCGGTGTCCATAAGCGGAGGCCGAAAAAAGAGTATTAAACTGCGGATTAAGGGGTGCAGTTTCTGTGATGTGGCAGCTGATAAAGGTTATCACGGAAAGCTGGACAGGGAGACGGTGTTCAGTCAAATAAGTTGTCTGCCGCAGGACGCGGATGGCCGAAAAATACCCTTTGAGCTCATCAATGAAAACCCGCTGCCGGGTCTTCCTGACGTGTTGAAAGAAGCTAGTTTGCGAAGCCTAAAACTTTCACAGATAAATCTAACCCTAAGGGCAGATTGGTTGGTCGCAGGCATTCAACATTTAAAAAGGGCGCTTCAGATAGCCGGTGAGCAGCGTGTTTATGTGCTTTTGAGTTCTATTGGTTTTGAATCCTTTGACGATACCATATTGAAAAATATCAACAAGGGGCTGAAGGTAAAAAATAGTATCGATGCCATTCGTCATATCCGGAAGCTGAAAGCAGAATTTCCCCATCAGTTTGGGTATTCGATTAGAGAGGGTGCCATCCACGGGTTCATACATCCCACGCCGTGGGATACCGGGAATACTGCTACCAGTACTCAAAAAATAATATCACTATATGGGCTGCAAAACGATATCTTACCCCCGCACAGTACCCCTCTGATAATCCACCACGCCTCCGGGTTAGGGCGCTGGATCAGAGAAATAGAACGCATAGAAGGTCTCCGGTTTAAGCGACTTGGCTCCATTGTCGGTTGGTGGGAGACGCCCCGGTGTTGTGGTTGACTTGACCCAATTCTAAACGAAAAGTATGGCCGCTTCCGGCAACAAGTCCACCCTTTTAGTATCCTAGAAATAGATAATTATCGTATTGTCTCCATCTGCATAATATTTGGTTTTTTAAGCGATCACTGGTTTTGAACAGCCCTGTGAATCGGCAACACCAATTGCCAAAAATTTCTTGAAAAGACAGGTGTTTATATATAGCATAGTAGGGCTAATACCCTAAATAGTGCAAGTATTAGTAGGATGACGCGATTATAGCATTGGTTCGATTTAATTCCGGAGATATATAAATGAAACTTCTTACAATTTTATTGGGTTTAGCCGCTCTTGCATTTTTTGCTGCTGCTACAGCCTGGATTGCCTACCATTTGATCAATCTGCAGTCGATTTTAAATGGGGTATATGATCCTCTTATCATAACAGCCAGCAGTATAACCATTTTGGTCGGTATCCTTGCCGGAATTTCGATTTTCTTTCTTTATAAAAAAGCAAGTTTTGACCTCCGGCATAGGAAGAGGGCTGAAGAGGCATTGAGGGCTTCGGAACTTAACTATCAATCGATTTTCAATGCTGTTAACGATGCAGTATTCATCTATGATTTGGAAACTGACCAGATTTTGGATATGAACCAAAAAATGTTTGAAATGACAGGCTATTCGCCTGAAGAGGCCGGCCGGCTCAGTGCGGTGGATCTGAGTTCTGGGGTTTCCCCCTATACCCCGAAAGGTGCGCTTAAGTTGATCACAAAAGCGGTTGATGGCGACCCACAGCTATTTGACTGGATGGCAAAAGATAAGTCAGGAAGGCTATTTTGGGTTGAAGTAAATTTGAAAAGGACTACCATAAGAGAAAAGGCGCGGTTGGTAGCAGTGGTGAGAGATATATCTAAACGCAAGCAAATAGAGGAAGCATTGCGGGAGAGTCGCCAGCGTTATCAGGCTGTATCTGAGCTCATATCGGATTATGCATACGCCTATCGGGTGGAACCCGACGGCGAACTTATAAACGAATGGGTAACCGGAGCATTTATGCAGATTACGGGTTTCACCAAAGAGGAAGTGCGGTCACGTGGCGGCTGGCAAAGTTTGATATACCAGGATGACATCTCTATACCTATGGGACAATTAAAGGCGCTGCAAAACAATCAATCTACGATAGTGGAGTATCGTATCGTAACTAAAAATGGCGATATACGCTGGATGCGCGATCATGCCCGGCCGGTCTGGGATAAGGTGCAGGGACGGTTGAGCCATATCCTTGGAGCCGTACAGGACATCACTGAACAAAAGAGGGTGGAAGATGAAAAAATCAAACTTGAGTCACAACTCGGGCAAGCACAAAAAATGGAGGCAATAGGCACACTTGCCGGCGGCATTGCCCATGATTTCAATAACATTTTGGCAGCCATCATTGGTTACTCAGAGTTGGCCTTGCCCGAAGCTAAAAAGGGGACGGTTTTATATAATAATCTAAATGAAGTAATCCACGCCGGAGGGCGTGCTAAAGATTTAGTAAACCAAATCTTAACCTTTAGTCGTCAAGCTCATCAGGAGCTAAAACCGGTTCAGGTAAATCTGCTCATCAAAGAGGCTGTCAAATTTCTGCGGGCGTCATTGCCCACATCAATTGAAATACGCCAGGATATTCAAAGCGATTCACTGGTGATGGCTGACCCGACCCAAATTCATCAGGTTATAATGAACCTTTGCGCCAATGCTGAACATGCGATGAGGGAAAAAGGCGGTGTCCTGAGCGTAGAGCTGACAGACGTTACAATTGAATCGGATTTTAGCTCTGAGCATTCTGAGCTTAAACCCGGACATTACCTCAAATTAACCATCAGGGATACCGGGCATGGCATGCCGTCCCACTTAATGGATCGAATTTTTGATCCCTTTTTTACTACCAAAGAAAAAGGCGAGGGAACCGGAATGGGTCTGGCGGTCGTTCATGGTATCATCTCCAGATGTGCGGGAACGGTTAAGGTTTCCAGTATACCGGGAAAGAGTACCACTTTCATGGTCTATCTTCCCGTGGTAAAAAGCCAATTTGAATCTCAAGTTAAACATGAAGAACCTGTTGCTACCGGCAGCGACCGTATCCTTTTGGTAGATGATGAATTGGCCATAGTCAATATGGGGAAACAAACGCTTGGATCTTTGGGCTACGAAGTTACTGCCCGTACCAGCAGCTATGAGGCATTGGAGCTGTTTAAGGCCAAACCGGATCGATTCGATCTGGTAATTACCGATATGACCATGCCAAACTTGACAGGTGATGATTTGGCAAAAGAACTGATACGCATAAAGCCTGATATCCCCATTATCATTTGTACCGGCTACAGTGCCAGAATCAATAAGGAACAGGCCTTGGCTTTGGGTATACGAGCCTTTGTATCCAAGCCGGTTCTCAGAAGGGATATCGCTAAGACCATTAGGGAAGTATTAGACAAAAAATGATGTCGACAGATTTAACTATTCCTAAACCGCTTTCAATGGGGAGTCGTTTTTGCTGGAATTTTTAGAGTCATCACCCCAACGTCTGAAAAGATCGTGTTCGATACCCAGAAAGTCGAAAATTTTTCCGATGGTTTGATCGATGATATCTTCAATGGTCTTGGGCATATGATAAAAGGAGGGGACCGGAGGTAGAATATGGGCACCCATGTCGGCTGCCATGGTCATCAATCGCAGATGCCCTTTGTGTAGCGGCGTTTCTCTGACGACCAGTGCCAGCTTGCGCTTTTCCTTCAATGTTACATCGGCCGCTCTTACCAGCAGGTTTTCGTTATACGAGTTGGCAATTCCGGACAACGTCTTGATGGTGCACGGCACCACCACCATGCCTGCGGTCAAAAAGGACCCGCTGGCAAGGGATGCCGCCATATTTTTGTGATCGTAAACATAATCGGCCATTGCCTTTACATCGGCAGGATCATAGTCAGTTTCAATTTCTATGTTCAGCTCACCTGATTTGGATATAATCAAATGGGTTTCATAGTCGGTATCTTTCAGCACCTGCAATAATCTGACGCCGTAGGTTACCCCACTGGCTCCGGATATTCCGACGACTAGTCGTTTGGACATAATTTCCTCTCTTGTGAAGTGGTCTCTAAACCCCATCTAAGACCCAATGGCTGCGTTATCCCGCAGAGCCTGATTCCGCGTTGATCTTAATTTTCAACGGTGCATCATCCCATGTATCGAAATGTACTGCTCATTTGCCTCCGGCGGACTCCGCTTTCAATTCTTGGGAAGCCTTGCCCTTGGGCTTTACCTGGGGTCTATAGACCACTTCATGTTTTATACCATATTAAAAGATTTTCAGAGCATTTTCAACCACTGCTGCGGCAAACTCCGGATCTTCCATGTTGGCATCAATTTCTATGATCTGAATATCGGGCTTTAGTTTCTCCCGCAGCACCTGCGTAAATAATTGATCTTCGGCCGGGTCATGGGTGTCGTTGCCGGGCAAATCCGCCGACGCCCAGCCATTCAGAGGGATCATGACGATTACCGGTCCCTGGGCCTGGTTGAGTTTTGTTGCAAAGACACCGGCCACCTCTTTTAGTTCCCCGGGCGCCAGCCGGATCCAGGTGCGCAACTTATCCAGATGGAATTTTCGTCGGTCGTGAAATTCCGGTTTATACTTGGATCGGGCCGGGGTCATGTGGTTTACACTGCAGGTTGAGATAATCTGGGGAAGGCCCAACTTGCCGGCGGTTTCCAAACGGTTGGGGCCGGCATCCCGCATAAAGCCGAAGTGATGTTCTCCAACGCCTCCCGGAGCCAGATCGATGACACCCTGGAAAAAACCTGCGGCGATCATGTCCTCCATGGCGCGGTCGCCAATGCCGGCCGCCGAAAATCCGATGACCTGGTAGCCTTTCTGCTCCAGTGCCATTCGCACCGAACTGGCGCATTTTTCACAGGGGCCCAGCATGGTCAGGGCAATGGCTTTACCTTTTTCGGCCCTGGGTGAAGCGATATCATCGGCAACCATTCCAGCCAAAGCGTGGGCTGCGCGGTCCATGACATTCTTGAGTAAATCGGAGATACCGGATATCTCGACCACAGAATGGAAAAGAGCAATATCCCCGGTGCCGATGTAGCGGGTGGAAAGACCCGGCAGGGCGGCTGTAGATGAGATCATCACCTTGGGAATCCCAAAGGGCAAAGACCTCATTATTTCGGTGCCCATCAGAGATCCGGTCGATCCTCCCAGAGCAATAACACCGTCCAGCTTGCCCTCGGATAACAAGTCCGCCGCAATCGATGAGCCGCCGGCCATCATGATGTTGGTGATGCGGGTTCGATCACGCGAACTTTGAATTTTTTCAAAATCGCCGCCGCCCGCTTCCGCCACACGCGCTGCGTGAATGTCGATTCCGGCAATATCGCTTCCCCGTCCGGAGATATCCATCAGAATCGGCGCCAGACCGATGGCACTCAGCTTATCTTTTAGGTACAGAGTTTCCTGACCCTTGGTGTCCAGAGTGGAGATGACTAATATGGACTTTTTCATGATATTAGAACATTGTTATTTACAATTTTTTTCGAATTTCGGATTTCAATATTCGAATTTATACAATAGGCTATAAAACTCAATCTAGTATTATTATGGCTACTCGCCTTTCTCAACCTTAGCAGCAATATCCTTCTTCAGCGTTTCTTTATTTACTTTCCCCGAGTCACCTACGGCGGGAAATTCGGCAACGACTTCGAGACGTTCGGGAAGTTTGTACATGGCCAGTTTCTTGCCCTTGAGAAATTCTACCATTTCTTCAAAGCTGAAATCCTGGCCGCCCTTGGGGATTACGTAAGCACAGGTGCGCTCCCCCATTTCCCGGTCCGGATATCCTACCACGGCGACCGATGCCACCTTGGGATGATCGTTGAGCAGGCCTTCGATTTCGGCCGGGTAAATATTTTGACCACCTCGGATAATCATGTCTTTGGCTCTTCCCAGGATCCACAGGCATTCCTGGTCAAATTTTACGATATCGCCGGTGGTGGTCCAGCCCTCGGGATCGAAAACCGTAGAGGTTAATTCCTCGTCACGATAGTAACCGGCCGGCGCATGGGGGCCCCTGAAATACAGGACCCCGGGCTCGCCATCGGCTACCGGTTCATTGGTATCCTTGTCCAGCAGACGCACCTTGTTGCCCGGCAGCATGCGCCCGACGGTCCGGCGGCGAAGATCTTTGGAATCTTCCACCCGACAGCCCGAAACCGATCCCATGTCCTGGGTACCCAGATCGCTGGTAATATTGGCACCGAACGCGGTTTCAGCTTCTTCGGCGATTTGGGGCGAGAGATACCCGCCGGCGGAACGGATAAAGCGCAAAGAGCTTAAATCATACTTGGAGGAATCAACTTCGAGCATTCTCACCAGATGGGTCGGCACCACGCCGATGGCGGTGGCTTTCTCCTTTTCAATCAGGGCCAAAGCGGCCTCCGGATCGAATTCCTCCAGCATGACCGTCTTGGCGCCGGCTATCGGAGCGGCAAAATAGGTGAGGGTACCGGCGGCACCACCGGCATGGGGTGCAATCGCCATGGTGGTGTCTTTGTTGGTAAGACCCCAGATATCCACCCGGCCTTTTGAGGTGCATACCCGGGGGGCTGTGGGCCATTCCACCAGTTTGGGTATGCCGGTGGTTCCCGATGTCGTGGTCAGCAGGGCGATATTGCCAATTGGGTCCAATCGGCGCGCTTTAAGGGCCTCTTCGTCGATGGGCTTTTCGGCAGCCGTCTGGGCTAACTGGGTCAGGGAATAGGTGCCTTCCGGCGCTCCTTCCGGAACTTCATCGTCGAAAAGGAAAATCTTTTCCAGATGGGGGAATTTTTTCTGAAGGTCCCGGTACATTTCAAGATAGTTGAAGTTGCGGTATTCATTTAGAATAACAACGGCGACGGCCTCGGTTCTTTCCACCATGTAAGTCAGCTCTCTTTCCCGCAAATAGGGATAGACGGTCAGAGAAATAAGGCCGGCTCTTTCAGCTGCAATTCGTGCCAGAAATCCATAGACACTGTTAGGCGATTGAATGATGATGCGGGACGATTGGGGAATATCCATCTGTACCCATGTGTAGGCAATGGCATCCACCAGTTTTTTGGCTTCCGCCCAGGTGACGCGGTACTTGGAATCCACCAGGGCTTCCTGGTCGCCGAATTCCCGGGCGTTTCTTTCCCAGAAATCATAAAATAGCTCCTGGGTCCAATATCCGTCTTTTAAAAATTCATTCACCATTTCCTGTGTATAGCGAATCGGTTTCACTTATTACCTCCTAATATAAGCTCATAGTTCACAGCTCATAGCCCCGCCTCAGGCGGGGCTGATAGTTTGAAAATCGGTAGGTTAATTTTATATGGATTTAAGTAACTTAGAGTATAGCTCCACGAGCTGATGCTCATAGCGCAGGAATCCTTTGCTATGAGCTATCAGCAATGAGCCATAAGCTATCCGCAGAAATTTATATCCAATCCCAGTTCCTCCCATCGGCCTTTGACCTTTTCAACCATTTCAGGATCCAATTCGATGGGGATCGGTTTGTCTTTCCAGTCGTAGGGAATGGTGGCATCCAACAGCAATCTGCCGGTGATCTCTCTGGCATTGATCGGCAGCGAGGGATCCAGCGGCGTGGAACGGCCGCGTTTGATGACCTGGGACCGATTGGGCTGGAAACGGAAACTTAAAGCATACATGACCCGGGGAATGTCCCAGGGATCGATATCTTCGTCCACCACGATCACGGTTTTAAGTCCATAGGCGCCCATCTCGGTCGAGATGGCGGCGGTCAGCACCTGGTCGGCGTGTCCGGGATACATCTGTTTTATGGAGATGATGGCCAGGAATCGACCGGAGCCTTCGGGCGGACAATAAACTGCTTTGAGTCCGGGAATCTTCATGGCCAGCAGCTGCTGCCACAGGGTTGCACCGTACGAGAGCGCCATGGTCATGTGAGTGTCGGTGACAGCCCGGCCCACAGTAGTTCCCCACAGAATGGGATTGTTTCTATGGGTCACGCATTTGACATCGATGAAATTACGCGGGTCCGTACCGACGCCGGAATAATAGCCGGTGTACTCACCAAACGGGCCTTCTTCCATAAACTTGTCGGCATCCACTTCGCCTTCGATGACGATTTCCGCATGGGCCGGTATGGGCAGGTCCACAGTCTCTCCTTTGACGACTTCCACCGCCTCACCGCGCAAAGCCCCGGCGACATCATATTCCGATGTAAAAGCCGAGATGCGGGCCGCCCCCAGGATAAACAGCAGCGGATCACAGCCGATGACCGAGGCCACCGGCATGGGTTTGCCCATGGCCTGGTATTTTTTCAGCATGATGTCAGCGTGTTTGCCCTTGATGAACTGGGTGCCGATCTTATCTTTCCCCAGCAACTGGCTGCGATAGGTTCCCAGGTTGACCCAGCCGGTTTCGGGGTCCTTGCTGATGATGAAATGGGCGGTGCCGATATAGCGTCCGCCGTCCAGCGGATACCACTGGGGGACCGGGAATTTGAATAAATCGATATCGTCACCTGTCAGGATATTTTCTTTACAGGGCGCGGCTGAGGACTCGACCACTTTGGGCGGTATCAGGTTTTCACCCAGTTTCGCCCATTCCACGTAAATATCAACAAGGGAGGAATCAAGCGGCATGCCCATGATCAAAGCCAGCCGATTGGTTGTGGTGCAGACACTGGTGATCACGGGGGTGCTGTAATCTTTCACGTTTTCAAAAAGAAGGGCCGGGCCGCTGGCTTCTTCATTAAGCTTGGCGATATGTGACAACTCCAGGTTCCAGTCTACTTCGGCGGTGATTCGTTTACACAAACCAACTTCTTCACCTTGGGTTACGAAATCTCTCATGTCTTTCATTTGATACTTTTCTCCTCTCTGAATTTGGGTTGAAAAAAATTTTCGATTTTTTAACACAAATGTGATTAATCGCTTTAATTGCGAATGATAGATGCTATATGCTTTAAGGTAGAGGGCGCATGGCGTAAGGCAAAAGGTAATATCTAATATCTTGCCTAATCGACTATAGTCCTTTGCCTTTAACCCTGAACCCGGAACACGGAACCTTTTCCTTATTCTGGAAGTTTGATTCTTTTCATCGCCTGTTCCATCAACAACTGGTAACCGGTCTTTTTGCCGAGTTTCGATTCCACCTTGCGTTGACTCCAGACGGTTTCCGGACGTGCCTGAACAATGAAAATATTTTCCGGGAAAGAAAAATCCTTGTCGATGGCCCACTCGATATCCATGGCGCGGCCATAGTGGGCTTCGATGGTTTTGGCTGTTCTGACCAGTTCTTTTATTTCCTGGTCCTCGAGACAGCAGGTGCACTGCATCTCTTCGTCTACATCAGCGTCGACGGTTTCTCCTTTTTCTACGTCGAAGACACACTCGATGTGTTTGGTGGAAATGGTCCGTTCATTGATTTCCCCCATAACCTTGTCGACGACGAATTTGTCCGGGTTGACGGAACCGGATACGACCGTTTCTCCCAATCCCCAGCTGCCTTCAAGCACAACTTTGGAAATATCCCCATCGGTGGGATTCAGGGTGAACATGACTCCTGCGGCCCTTGAATTCACCATTTTTTGAATACCAACGCTGATCAGAACTTTTTCATGGGGGAAGTTATTTTTGACCCGGTAGCTGATGGCCCGCGGTGTATACAGGCTGGCCCAGCACTTGCGGACACTTTCAATGACCCGGTCAGCGCCCATTATCCAGAGGTAGGTGTCCTGCTGCCCGGCAAAGCTGGCTGTGGGCAGATCTTCCGCGGTTGCGCTGGATCTAACCGCCACCGGAAGGCCATCAACTTCGCATTCTTTGCACAGCAGAGAATACCCGTCGCTGATGCTTTTTGGACATCATCGGGGATGACCGCGGTCTTGATCATGTCCTGGACTTTTTCGGCGGCTTGATTGAGCGCATCGATATCATCAGGATCCAGATCCGCCAGGAGACTGAAAATCGTGTCATTTATCCCGGCTTTATCCATAAATACCGCATAGCTGTCGGTGGTGACGGCAAAACCCGGAGGAACCCGGATGTCGGCATTGATCATTTCTCCCAGGCTGGCATTTTTACCACCAACCAATGGCAGCGAACTTTTGTTCAGTTTGCGAAAATCCAGGATTAAGTCCATTATTGTTCTCCCGCAAAAACTCCGGAGTCTATTAATCGCTTTTTAGACCCCTTCCCCGGGCAGGGAAGGGGTCTAAAGTTGTCAACAGCATGCAGTGTCCGAAAGAGTACTCGAACCGGTGCTATTTAACTCGCTCTTTCGATAACCGTGACGACACCGGTATCGCCATCGACTTTGATAATATCGCCGGTTTTGATCGCAGCTGTGGCGTAACCGCAGCCGGTTACCGAAGGCACGCCATATTCACGGCAAACAATCGCCGCATGGCTGGTCAACCCGCCGATGTCGGTTACCGCTCCCTTGATATTTGTGAAAACCGGTGCCCAGGATGGATTGGTCGATGGACAGACCAGAATTTCGCCCGGTTGCAGCTTGGTAATGTCCTTGAGCATTTTAAGCACCCGGGCCGGACCCTCAGCCACGCCGGCCGAAGCGGCGAAACCCTTGATTTCGGAGACATCCGCAGCTGTGGTCGCATCAACACCTTTGAGCCATTCTTTCACCTTGTCGGTGGTGATACCCCACAGCATGATGGTGAACGGCTCGGCCACTTCTTCGGGCGGTACGCCCAGGGCCGGTGTGGGATTCCATTCGGCGGCGGCATCCAGGATCTTGCGGCGTTTGGCGGCCTTGGATTTATAATAATCCCCCCTGACCGGTATATCCACGCCCAGGGCCCAGGCGGTTGCCACTTCAGTCAGAAGTTGCGGAATTTCATAGCGGTTGAACATAAATATATCGTTCACATCATTAATCATTCCGTTGTCGACCAGCACGGATCCAATTTCTCTGATTTTTTTATACCAGATAGTGTGAAACCAATGTTCGACCCAGAAGAGATGATCTTCGGCGTAACGGTAGATGGTCCGGATGGTGTTATAAGCATCGTCAAAGGCTTTGCGGTCGTCGTCGGTCTGTATCATCTTGCGATACTCGGCGACAATTTCATCGCGTTCCTTTTCGATCCCATCCAGGGAGCGCTCAATGGTTTCGCCCTTGTTCAGTCTTTCCACATAGCCTTTGAGATAGCTGTAGGGAATGTCCGGATCAGTCAGCCAGCTGCCCTCATGGTTATACCATCCGCTGCCGCAGGATACGTAAAACCAGGGATCACTTGATTTATCATATTCGGCCAGCCAGTTTTTGCCGGCGTCTGATTGTTGAAGCTCGGCAATCTTATCGGCGGCGGATTTATCGCTGCTAAGAACAGCACCGACACCATCAGATGATACCGCCAGTCGGGCAAGTCTGCAAAGTTCCTCCTCCGGTCGGAACATGGAAACATAGGCGCCGGCGACCATCTTACCGATGGCGCTTTCACTGATGCCCGGGAAAAGCTTGCGGGAGACATCGGCGAACATGAGATAGGCCAGGTAGGTCAGGTTGAGCATTTCAAAATGATATTGCCAGCCCTTGAACATCTGGTTGACCAGCTTGTCGAAAGATTCGATCAGGTCGGTACCTTCATA
The DNA here is from genome assembly GCA_963821065.1 of uncultured delta proteobacterium. GTDB lineage: Bacteria > Desulfobacterota > Desulfobacteria > Desulfobacterales > JAFDCJ01 > JAFDCJ01. Next base: position 144,112 of record CAWGCM010000025.1, read on the forward strand.
ATAACCCGTGGGTGCCGGCAAAACTTTGTCATCGGCAACATATTTAGGCAATTCCGGGGGTACTTTAACTGCTCTCATTTCCTCCCCCAGGGCCTTAAATTTAGTCAGCCATTTGTCCCACAATTCATCGTAGTGTTCAAAGACATAAAATACCCGTTTTTCGAAATGAGCGGCTTTTTCGCCGATAATTTCATCGGGCGGTGGGGCAATGGCGCAGATATACAGGTAACAGCCCACCAGTCGCTGGGCAATTCCCTGGGCCGGGGGGATGCAAAATACGCGGGTCGTATACTGCGACAAGGAAATCTGCCATGCTTCCTGAAAGATTAGATCCAGCGGAGGCAATGGTTCCGGGGCATGGATTTTGTCTGCATACCAGAATTGGGCTTTTTCCCAATCAGCTCGATCTTCTGAAAACAGGTGATGGGTTGGATACATTTCCTCCCAGCCTTCAAGCTCCGGGGGGACTTTAAACTCGTGAGGATCCGGAAATCTACCTTTGTCATCTGCCATTTTTGTCCTCCTTTACGGTTTGATATTAATACATATTTAAAAAGCCTCGGTTGGCTTGTGAAAAGATGTTTGATTGCGCAAGTCAAACCTGGAAGAGGTGGTGACAGAGAACAAAACACCGGTCAGAACCACAAAACAAAAGTGCGCACTTTTTGGAAATCCATGGATTATTAAATCGCGTTCATTTTTTATGTATAATTAAATAAAAACTGTCAAACTAATTAAATTTATGCTATCCATAAGTTCAGCTTATGGGTTTAATGAATATATAAATTTTATTTAGGGAAATGCTAAACTTAAATCAATTGCGTGTTTTCTACCACGCAGCTAAGAACTTAAATTACACGGTTGCGGCGGGTGAGCTTTTCATCACCCAGCCCGCGGTGACGGCCCAGATGAAGGCCTTTGAGGAGTTTTGTAGTTTAAAGTTGTTTAGAAAAAAAGGACGCAATTTGTTCCTAACCGATGAGGGGCGAGCGCTTTACGGATATGCTGAAAAGATATTCAAATATGAAAAAGAAATTGAAAACGCCATCGATGATATGCACGAGCTCAAAAGGGGCGTTCTCAGTCTGGGCACCACCAAAGCCTACGCCCGCTATTTTATGCCGCTGATGCTCACGAACTTTCACGAAAACTATCCCGATATCAAGATCCAGTTAAATGAAGGCAGTTCGCTGGATATGTCTAACAGCCTGCTTGATTTTAAAAACGAAGTAGCTGTGATTGCCAAAGCAGATGACCTTCCCGGAGTTAATTTTTCTCCGTTCAGCAAAGAGGAGATGGCCGTCATTGTAGCACCCGGGCACCACCTCACCCGCAAAAAATCAGTGTCCTTCAAAGAGTTGGCTCAGGAGCCATTTATCATGAAGGAGAATGGCTCGGGAACGAGGAAACTGGTTGAGCAATCATTTGCGATTGCGAACTGTGAGCCGAACATTTTAATGGAGACCAGCAACACAGAATTCATCAAACAGCTGGTTCAGCGTGGCGACGGCATCTCGATTGTGGTAAAGGAGGCCGTAGCCTTAGAGCTGAGACAAAAAAAACTGGCCAACGTACCATTAAAAAATCCCCAAATTTATTTAGACGTCAGCATTGCATATCTAAAAGATCAAGCCCTTTCGCCTCCGGCGAGGGCATTTGTGGAGACCCTCAGGAGATTGAGAGCAGAAGAAATCGGTCCCATGGGTATCGGTGCCATGATGGTTAAAATACTTGCTCAACGCAGAAAAGTGTCAAAATGAAACCTGTTTTCGAAAAAATACCGAAGGGGTGAAAATCGCAAAAGAAATATTGCAAAAATTAAAATATGATGCTCAAAAATTAAAAAAATTCTGGAGATAATCGACGGTCATGATTCTCGAACTAAGCCGGTTTCGCTGAATGACATGATCGTCAAAGATGCGGATAAACTCTGGCGTTACTCTAAATCCGGATTTAATATCGACATAGAAAGATTCGGCGAATTACAAGAGGAAGGGCTGGAGAGGCTGCGCTATAACCTATGCGGGTGGTTTTCTACGGCGACTGCCAAAGAGATGGCCGCCGAAAAGCTGAGCAGACGCGAAAAGGAAAAGACTACTGAACATCGAAGCGATCGATGATATCTGTAATTTTGATGTATTTGAAAACAATTCTATGAGACATCAGGGCTAATACGGTAAACCATATCTATAATTGCCTGTGCGAATTCGGAATCATTGATGTAATAAGGCAAAACGTTCAGGCAGGATTTGTCATCCAGATTTTTTTCCAATGTCTTTGCAAAGATCTCAGGGGCCTCGGGGTCGTGCAGGGGGCCTTCTTTATGATCAAAAGCCGAAAACCCGTTCATGGGGACTAAAATCTTCACGGGTCCCTTTGCGGTGTTGCACAAACCGGCGATGGTTTGGGCCATTATTTTTATTTCCTCCTGCCTGGTTCGGACAACTGTAATGGCCGCATTGTGAACGTGGAAGGGACGATTTGGAAATTGTTTTTGAGCGTTTTTCAGGGGACCGGTGACCAGAAAATCAATATTGCCGGGAACCAGGATGGTTGGAATTTCTCGATCCAGGGCCATGGTGCCCCGCGTGGGACCGGCATCGTAGTCACCACCAAACAGATGGTCGGCGATTTCATGCAGCGACATATCCACTAAAAGCGAAACATCTTCCTGTTCGATCATCTCTTCCATGGATTTTCCGCCGGATCCCACCGTGTGAAAGATAACGACTTCATTGTTTTTTTCTTCCAGGGTTTTGCGGATCTGCTGGGCGCAGGCTTCGGTGGTACCCAGAGTGGAGACAAACACCAATGGTTTTTGCTCTGCTGCTTCATCCGGCACGGCCGATCGCAGCATACCCGCCAGGGCCAGGGCCCCGTTGCGCAGGATTTTGCGGGTGATCCGATTCAGGCCCACGAGATCGGTGACCGAATGCAGCATCAGAATATCCTTGGTTCCCACAAAGGCGCGGGTGTCGCGGGATGCCATGGTGGATATCATGACTTTGGGAAGGCCCACCGCAAAGCTGCGCATAACCCCGCTGCCCAGGGTGGTTCCCATGGATCCTCCCAGGCCAATGACACCCTGCACCTGGCCTTGGCGGTGTAATTCCCGGGCGCACTTAATGGCGCCGTTGGTCATGACTTCAAGGGCCTTGCCTTCATGGCCGATATTTTGGACATCCTGCAGAGATTTACCGCCGGCGCGGGCGACCTCTTCGCGTGTAACGTCCACCTCGCCAAGGCATTGACCTTTAATGCCGGCATCCATAATTATAACCGTAATGCCTTCTGTGATGAGACAATCCGCAAGAAACCTGGCTTCCTGGCCCTTGGTATCCATGGTCGCAACAATCAGCGCTCTTGGTTTATCTGCCAAAATTTCCTCCTGTAGATTAATCGAATAGAATTGGTAGATCAATTTTTCTGGCCGCCATGATCAGTTTCTTGTCCGACGTGGCTATGGGATATTGTCTAATTGAGCACATTTGACCATATTATCCATCATCGTTGCGGCAATCTGCCCGAAGGCTTCATCATTAATATGGTGGTCGACCTTCTGGATTTCGATTTGAGAATCTATAACTTGCCTGAACTTCTGAAGAAAGACTTCATTCATGCCCGGATTATACAAAGGGCCGTCATGCTTATCGGCGCCGGACCAGCCCCGGGTGGGCACCAGTACTCTGATATTGGCGGGGTCCTTATTGAGCTTTTCTGCCAGTTGGGCCGCTAAAAAAGAAGTTTCTTCGACATTCAGGCGGATAGCAGAACGAAAATCGTAGAAGAATATTTGGCGATCTTCATATTTTTCCGGTATGCAGGTGCGGGTAAACTCCAACACGGCGCAGTCGAGTCCGCCGGGAACCACCAGTCTGGGAATCGATCTGCCCGGCACCGGTTCAAAACGCTGGGGTCCGATTCCACCGCAATAGCCGTCCAGCAAGTCATCGGCCAGCTCGTGGGTGGCCAGATCAAGAATGCCGTGGAAATATCCTTCTGCCGCCAGCTCTTCCATTGCCATACCACCGGTACCGTTGGCATGAAAGGCAATAACTTCATACCCCAATGATTCCAGGGCCTGACGGGTGGCTTCGGCGCCCGGTGTGATAAATCCGAAAAAGGGCAGGGCGATGCGTTTTCTCTCCGCTGACGGTTTCCATTGACTTTGGACCATACCGCAAATGCCGGCGGCCGCCTGGTCCAGTATTAAACCGGATATGCTGTTTACCCCCAGCAGATCGGCGACACTGTGAACCATTACGATGTCCTTGGTGCCGACGACCCGGGACATGTCACGGGAAGCCACCGTGGATACCATGACTTTGGGAACCCCTAAGGGGAGTTCATGCATGATGGTCGTGCAGATATGGGTTCCGGTTCCGCCTCCGGCGGATATGACGCCGTTGATTTTGCCTTCATTATGCAGCTTTTTGATTTGATCTTTGGCCTCCAGCAGCATGGCGTTAATGATATTGTCTCTGCCTTCGGGCACTGCTGGGTTATTAGCGTTAACAGTTTCAAGTAAATCCAGATCAACCGGCACCGGAGATATTTTGCGGGTTCCCACATTTATGGTCAAGGCCCTGATTCCCCGGTGTTCAATTTGATCTTTTAAAAAAATGTGTTCTTCTGCTTTCGAATCAAAGGTTCCAAGTACAGCAATTGCAGGTGTTTTTTCCATAATTTTATCTTTCAGTCTAAAATGTGGCGGCGGCTTCCAGTCGCGATCAGTTATGCAGACTCAGGGGCAAATTGCGGCTGGAAAGCTGCTCCCATATCTTTATATGCGCTTATTAATTTTTTTCTGGTGTTAAATTTTTGAGTCTGAAGTTACATACGAATTAAAAGCGCTTCATCCCTTAGGTTACAATCCCAAACCCAAAATCTGAAATATTTTAAACAGGTTTCAGTCCCAAAAACTTATCCTTATGCCACACCAGCGGCGGTGCTCCGGTATCATGCTGATCAGTTACTCTGCCGATAAAAATTCGGTATCCCTTTATGTCTTGGCTGCTTTCAACATTGCAGACCATCCAGGCCGCGGCCCCTTCCGGTATCAGGGCCTGGCCTGATGGCTCGTTTAAAGTTGGAATGGAAAATTCTTCGAATTTGTCTGCAACTTCGCCTTTGGTACTGCCGACTTTTATGGATAGCTGGCGTTGGTCTTCTCCGGCAATTACAAGGGTAAACTGATTGGATTGGTTGATCAGCTGCTCGGTGAGGTGTCCTTTGGCCACACTGACAGCAATTAGGGGTTCTTTCTCAGAGACAAACATGGCCGTGGCCGTCATGATGTCATGGCGGCCTTCGTGGGCTGTGCTGACAAAAATAACGGAACAAGGAAGCCAGTAAAAGACATTGTTTTCATCAGTCATCGGATTATTCCTTTCTATTTGAAAATTTTTGATAAAATTCTTTAGACACAAATTTATCCATTAAATTCAGAATTGTAAACTGTAAATTATTTGACTTTTTTTATCCTGCATTGTTTAACTTAACAGCCACCTTCAGCAATACCCTTGAACCCTGACTCGGAACTTTTGTACGGTTGGCATGAAACCATGGTTTAAATACGAAAGAATTCCCGGGCCGCTGGCATCTTCATACGCGAAAGCAAGCCGGATGGTGATTGACGGCTATTACAGTCAGGTTGCCGATGAAATTACATCCTATATCCGGCAAGGCAGTATGCTTGATCTTGGTACCGGACCCGGGTACTTGCCGATTGAAATAGTCAACCGCGCACCGGAAATTCATATAACCGGGGTGGACCTGAGTCGCAAATTAATCCACATGGCCCGGCTTAATGCTCAAAAAGTGCGGTTCGCATCTCAATTAAACTTTGAGGTTGGAAACTCCTCCCGGTTGCGCTTTGATGACGATTCTTTCGACATGGTGATCAGTACCGGTATGCTGCATTCTCTGAAAAAGCCCGTAAGCGTCCTGAAAGAAATTAACCGGGTATTGAAACCGGGCGCTGATGCATGGATCTATGACCCGGCAAATGTGATCAAATATATCAACAAGGTAAAATGGAAAGCATCTCTCAATTTGCGGGAACGGTTTTTCCTGTGGATCTTCGGATGGTTGGGTCTGCACAAACCCATAGCCGTTTACCGTAAGAACGATGTGACACCCATGCTCGAAGCCGTCGGTTTTAAAAAATATGAGGTTGATGAGAGGGAAGGGGAGATACGGATCAAAGTGACGAAATAGTGTATCAACGTTTTTCGTTTTTGATATTTGGTTTTTAGATGCGTGTCAGAATGATAGACCCAATAAAGATATCCGGTAAAATTATTCGTGGTGCAAACCAGGGCGCTTTTTTCACCCAGCTGGAATGGGTTCAAGAACAGTGCCTGAAATTCCTGGGTTTTTCGCCCTGGCCCGGAACCCTCAATCTAGAAATATCTATGGATCGCGTGGCTGCGATTGAAGAATTGAAGGTCAAAGGAGGGCTTGAGCTGATATCGCCGAATATGAATTATTGCAGCGGCCATGTCTTTCCGGTTACTATCGAAGGAATCCCTGCGGCTATTGTTCTGCCAGCCGAAGATGTCAGGGTGCACCCAAGCAATGTTATCGAAATAATATCCCCTAAAAGGTTGAAAGACGCGCTGGATGTTAAGGATGGGGATTGGGTTACGCTATTCATCAATAATCCTAATCTGGCGAGTAAGAAGATGTAAATCGATGTTCAGTCCGTGCCATCTTGGATGTTCATCTTTTCAAATTAATCCCGATTCGTTTTAATGCCAAAATAGGAGGGCAGCTTGTTTTTTATAAATCAAAAATTGAAAATCAAGGCGATACTGTTTGATCTGGACGGCACCCTGATTGATTCGGCGCCGGTTTATTATCAAATCATTGATATCGTATTTGAAAGACTCGGGGTGCCGCCCGCTTCCAGGGAAACCCTGCAGGAGGCTATGGACGACGGCGATTTCGACTGGGACTTTGTGCTTCCCGCCTCGATGAAATCCCGCAAAGAAGCGTTGGTTGCCGAAGCCCGGGACATCATCGATGATATCGCCCCGCCGTTGTTTCGCCAGCAGGCTAAATTGATTCCGGGTGCGGTTGATGTGTGTGAAAAGCTTGCCGCCTGCGGTCTGAAAATCGGATTGGTCACCTCAACTCCCCGGGACTATATTGCGTTGAAACTGGCGCCCTTGCGAAAGGCCGGTATTGAAAAACTGCTGCAGGTCATCGTCACCGCCGATGATGTCATCATCAAAAAGCCCCATGCCGAACCCCTGATCAAAGGCAGTCAAGAATTGGGAGTAGCTGCTGAACAATGCGTGTATGTTGGTGATACCAGGGTAGACATCCGGGCCGGAATTGCAGCCGGTATGAAGACGGTGGGAGTGTTGACGGGATTTGACGATTTTGATGCCCTGAAGAAAGAAAGGCCTGATGCCATTATCAATAGCATTGCTCAGCTGGATGAAAGCATTGTTATTTGCTAAGTTGAGATAATGGCAATCCGCAGGTTTGGAATCCGCCTAATTGGGAACTAATGCAAATGGTTCCAAAAGAATCTGCTGATCGGGTAGTCTTTTTTGATAATATTCGCTACCTAATGGTACTGCTGGTAGTCGTGCTGCATTCAGCCCTGGGGTACTCCAATAATGCTTCATGTTGGACTGTTAATGATGAAAATTCAATTTTGAAATCTTTAGAAATATGTGATATTCCAATAGTATCGAAAACTTGGCCAAACGGCTGATCACGGCAAGACATTGGCAGGTTTTGAAGGTGTCGATTTTTTAACGATAATTTCAAATACATACTGAAAGCAATCAAATACAAGACTTCACTTCACAGTTAATAATTATAACTATTCATACCATATTGCTGTGAGATGATTTTATAATGCCGGAGGCGCTTACAGCACTTTTTTTACAAAGCGAGAATTGAATATGATCCACTCGCCAGAGAAGCTCAGAGCAAAGCCTTAGTAATACCCCTCTTTGAATAATTTTCTGCAAATATTATAGATGACAAATAAGGGGGGTACACCAGATTATGCCAAAAAGCACAAGATTTAATACCAGACTTTTGAAACAACAAAAGGGGGTCGCCATGCACCGATGGATTTTTTTTAATACTATTTTATTGGGCATAATGATTTCAGCTAATGCGATGGGCTTCGACGCCACTGGAATTTGGGATTACGACGAACATTCACACACTAACACATGCGGTGTAAAGATAGATCCCGATTCAGGTGAGATGGTTATCCTTCAAAATACCACCACATTTCTAATTGTTGGTCAGGAAGATTCGACTTACGGGACCTTCAGCGATGTTACTTATACTTATACGGACAGTTGGTGTGATTATTCCGGTACGGTTGACGCAACGGTCGTTTTAACGCTTTCGTCGGCCAACAGCGGGACCGGAACCGTGAATTGGACCTGGAATGGCGCGGGCGGACCATGTGCGGGTAGTCACCAGTTAAATATAGCCAAAAATACATCTCCGTCCAACCCAGCATATAATGCTACCGGCAAGTGGAATTTTAACCAATCAAACAGTTGGACAACATGCGGCTCCTCATCCACCCCGCCCAGAGAATCAGGTTACCTCGTTATAACACAAACAGATAGTAGGATATCTGCCATTGATGATGAGCAGGATTCTTACGACGGGTTCGTTTCAGGCGCCACTTATTTCGTGGTGGGGTCCTCTCTAGAATTAGGTGGACGGACTTCGGTTTTGTATGAGATTGATTTAGCATCATCAACCCAAGGCTCTGGCGAGGCCAAGTTCGTGTGGGACGACGACTGTGATTTCTGCAATGGTGGTTGGGATATTTCCGTTGGTAAAGCTGTCACCACTAATATTAATCCTGCTATACCTATAATCTTGTTAAATGAATAATTGCACCATTAAGATATTTCTGTTCTCTGGAGCACAACGATAACAATTTAAAATAAGGAGGATGGGAAAGATGAAGATGAAAAAGTCAATATTTTTAGTATTTTTGTTATTGACTCTGTCCTTTACAAGTCCTGGCTGGACAGCGACGTTTACTGTAACGCCATCCTCGGACAATGACTGCATTGACTTTGACTGCACACTCCTTAATGCACTCACCATTGCAGATAAAAATGATGAGAATGACACTATAAACGTCCAGGCAGGTACCTACAACACTTCTGGGGCAGCATTCAACTACACACCAGCGACTAACGAAAACTACTCCCTCACCCTAAAAGGAGCAGGTGCTGGATTCACCACACTTCACGGAGGAGGGGCCAATCAGGTTATGAATATTGACATCTCAGACCTTGCGGATGATTCAAATGCGCACATTGTCATAAGGGACTTAACTTTTCAAGGGGGGACAGTCATAAACTCCGGTTATGGGGGAGGCCTGCATATCGAGACAACATCTGCCGATATTACTATCGAAAACTGTGAATTCATAGATAATTCCGTTGATGTTGAGGGGGGCGGGGTTAATGCATTGTCTTTCGGTGGTGCAATAATCTTCAAAAACAATACCATTAGTGGGAATTCTGCTTTTTCCGCTGGTGGAGCTTATTTAGAGACGAGTTCAGGAGCAAATACCATAACGGGCAACACATTCAGTGGGAATTCAAGTATTAATGATGAAGGTGGTGGCGCCTATATTTATTCTTCCACTGGTACAATAATTATTTCGAACAATATGTTTAGCGATAATTCCTCTAATTGGGAAGGTGGCGGCGCAACTGTTTATCCTTCCAACGGAAATGTAATCTTCACAGACAATATCTTCAGCGGGAATTCTTCTGCTCATTATGGAGGTGGTGCTTATCTTCATTCTCATTCAACCGGGACGGTAAACATCACGAACAACTCCTTAAGGGGAAATTCTGCGGTTTCAGGCGGGGGTCTTTATGTTGCTATTTATGAGGAATTCGCTATTTTGAACATATACAACAACATAATCTGGGGTAATACCGCGACCACTGCCGGCGGGGATTTATATGTTAACGATGATGCAGATGGTAATGCCATAGCCATAGAGGTAAATCTTTTTTACAATGATTTCAATGAATTTGGTATCAATGTTGGCGGAAACACTCTTTTTCAAGGTAATAATATAAACCAGGATCCCCTTCTTACAGTCGACTTACACTTGCTGGCTGGTTCTCCCGCTATTGATGCAGGAGACAATAACGCCCCAGACCTTCCAGCAACAGACTTTGACGGTGATCACCGTAGAATTGATGATTCGACGATACCTGATACGGGCAGTGGCACTGCTCCAATAGTGGATATGGGGGCAGATGAGTTTAAACCAACCAAGGCCATAGCAATGCCCTGGATACCGTTGCTGGTGCTTGATTACTAATTATGAGGTTAATATTAAAAAGCTCTTCCGAACTTGAAAAAACGCTCTTATATGTCAATCGCCAGGGGATAAGGCAAATCAATCCCGGGACATTTGTGCATGCTATTGCTTACGCCGATTATGACAACGATGGGGATGAAGATGTCGACATTATTGTTGATTACGCTTCCCGCAGTTTGATTGGGTGGAATGATGGTACAGAAAAATTCAATACAAATTGAATATTACTTGCAAAATTACTTAAAAAAGGTCGGCTTTGTGTTTAAATCTGCCGTTTACCGGGCGGCTTTTTAACCCTTCTCCGGATAGTTATCACACAGTCCATGAATAAAAAAGTTTTAAAAATAGTTGGAATCTTCTTATTGTTGGTTGTGGGATGTTCGGAAATTAAGGTGGATACATTTCAAAAGTGGTGTGAATTAATTTCCGGAGAAGATCTTAAGGGTAAATATGCCAAGTTTTGGGTATTAAAATCATCCGTATCCATTGATAAGGAAAGAGTACGGGATGACTTTATTGTTTTCCTGAACAGATCGATGCTTAAAAAAGTACAATATAAGGTACACCAAATGGCATGGAAAAAGGATAATGAACTTCATATCGTTAATTTATCAGGGCTGCTAGAAATTGAACCGGAAGTAATGATCGATAAGTGGCAAAATGGTATAAAATTAGCTTTGCAACAAAAACACACTGATTTTGCTGATATTTGTATATACGGAACTGTAATTCGGCTTTTTGAGATTCTATATATTCACACTATGAAATTCGATGATACGGGAAGCGTAATAGATGATGTTGTTACACCCATTCAGCCAAATTAATCCGCCCGAGAAGATCTATTTCCAATTATTGATCAGGCTCGGCGGGATCGGTTGTGCCCCCATATGGACCAGGCGTCATTGGTCAAGCTTGTAGTCGTTCAGGTTGACATATTTTATTTAATAACGCCTGGCATTTAGCTTGATCGTCCCCCAATATTCCGTCCCCCTCAGAGATTGTGTCACTGGCATCGTTCGTCATCCTGGCCGATTAATTCAAGAATATTGAAATTTGACCGATTAGTATATTGGGCCAGGAACTATATCAGGCGATACGTTTGGAGCACAGCATGGAAAATTTATGGGACGGCGTCAAAGGAATTATCAGAAAAAATGACCACATTTTAGTTCTTGTAAAACCGAATGGCACCTTGGATCTGCCGGGGGGGCGTGTTGAAAGTGGAGAGCCAGTTAAATCTGCATTACAGCGCGAAATTAATGAAGAAACTGGCCTGAAAGTTGAAATCCATGATCCTGTCGAAAAGTGGTCATTTTATAAAACGCCGGACCTGTTGATCAAAGGTATCACCTTTGAATGCGCTTATCTTGACGGAAAGGTTAAACTCTGTGACGAGCACAAACGCTACTTTTGGGCAGCGATAGACAACATCAAGCGTCTAAGTTTCAACCGAAATTTTCTCAGAAATCTTAACTTTGCATAAGATCCATCTCATCGACTTCCCCAAACAAAACAAAAGGCGGCCCATTTGAACCGCCTGTCATGCGAGAGGATATAAAGAAGATGTAGCCTCCCACCTCTCACTGCAAACTGAATATTATTTCTTCATACCACTTAGAAGTTTTGTATTCCTGCCCTACGAACCCGCCAGCCTCAAGACAGTTACGCGCCAATTCAAAGGTGCGATAATCCAAATCGATATCATCCCATCCTATACGCCGCATGTGTTTGTTTATTAGTGTAAAATTAGGGTTCTGGCTACTATCAATCGAATTGGCCAGGCTTCTTAAAAACCCGGGGATAAGATTTTTCTCAAGACCCTTGTGACCAAGTCTTTGAATCAATAATTGTCTTAACTTATAAGGCATTGAAATAATTTATCATAATATTTTAAAAGCATCGAAAATATTTTTCTGTTCAACCACCATACTTTTAAACTTTGCAGGAACAAAACGTCAAGCTGTGTTATTGGTCATTAGTGGAGAATTTTGCGTGTTTCGACTGCATGTATAACCATTTAAATTACCTATGCTTTAATCTAAGCCCTCTTAAGCATGTGTAATCATTTCAAAAAGGAAACTTTGATATTCTTTTAATTTCAATACGTTATATGATTTGATAATTTTGCCATTAAAGTTTGTTCTTAGAAAATCGTTGATTTTCTCTATTTATGAAAGAATTTTAAAGGATAAATCGAAATACATCATACTTTTAATGCTTATTGGTAATTATTAAGGGTAGTTGGTATAAATGGTAAAATTTTTTTTTATTTCACTATTTGTAAAAATATTGGCCCTGGATTCAACAGTGATTAGAAATGGAATGGATGGGTATTTCTTGAAGATAGCATATTCCCCATTTTGGAGGGGTATGTCGCTAAACTTTCATCTTCAGCTATTGCAAAGTATTTTAAAAATTATTATTTACTATAAAATTAGTAAAATATATATTATTGAGTTACTTTTTACATGATATTATCCGTATGCTCTCCAAGCCGTTTTATGAATGAACTACCCCGCCGCAAGCAACGGGGTATCAACCGGAATATTTCTATCGCCCAAGGGGTGGGGAATTAAAACTTTATCCGCCGAGGAGGACTCGTCCGCCGGCGGATTAATACATAAGAACCATTGAAAATAAGAAAATCGAAAGACTCAGATCTGAATGATGTGCTCGCTGTCGAAAAGCAAGCATTCGGAAATGAAGAAGGGCCTGAAATTGAAGACCTTGTAAATGGATTGTTAATAGACCCGACTGCAATGCCTTTATTGTCTCTTATGGCTGTAAAGAATAATCAGACAATTGGGCACATCCTATTCACGAAAGCACAAGTCGTCAATTCAAAAGCACAAATATCGGCGGCGATACTGGCTCCACTTGCAGTTGTTCCTGATTCACAATCTAAAGGTGTCGGCGGTCAACTCATTGAAGAAGGCTTGAGACGATTGTCAGAATCAGGTGTTGAACTGGTCTTCGTCCTCGGACATCCTGATTACTATCCACGCCATGGATTCAAGCCGGCCGGTGAATTTGGATTCGAGGCACCCTATCCAATTCCAGATGAGAACGCTAATGCGTGGATGGTTCAAGAACTTCGTCCTGGTGTAATTGGCAGGATAAGTGGCAAAGTTATATGTGCGGATATGCTTAATCGGCCTGAATATTGGCGTGAATAAGAAAAAAATTACTAACAATCTTTTCCAGCATCGTTATGAATCCAGATAGCTTCAAATCAAACATTTGAATTCCCGAAAAGTCTGTGATACTCAATTAGTATCTTAAAAAATGGCAAAATGCAGCTCAACTCAATTACCAAAATTTGACGTCAAACAGGAAAGGTAAAGCATGGCGGACATCTTGTTTTGGCTGTATTTGTCCAATTCTGTTTTATGGTGAAAAAATGGAAAAAATATTTGATGGTAAAAAGACAACAAAATTGGGCACTGCAAAAAATCCTGCGATTGTAAATGTACGAACAGAAGAAAGGGCGAATGAATTAAAATCAGTATTTGAAGAAAATGGCTGGAAATATAAAATTGAATTGGAACCAGATAACGCGGAGGATATTACAGACCTAGAAATATTGTTGAACCCTCTAAAAACAAGGGTTGCCGAAAAGAAAGTGGGACGCAATGAAATCTGCCCATGTGGAAGCGGTAAAAAGTATAAAAAATGCTGTGGCAAATAAGGCATTTCTTCATTCCAAGAAATTAGCCAGTGCATATGCTAACCGGATGACCAGACGGGAAAAATCTGAATGTTTATTCAGAAAAGGATAAAAAATCAATATTCTACAAGATGCAGATGTTAACAAATGACATTAAGGATGAACAATAAAAGGCTAAAACTATTTTAATTTTGAAAAATTTTAGACTTTGCAATCGGCTTCAGTCCGTTTTTCAGATACGGATTGACCTTAAAATTGGTTTCCATCCATTAGGAATTGGGAACTTCGTAGTGCCATCCACTCATCGTAGATGGACACTAACCGATGGGCAGCGGGAAATCGTTTGATTTATGAATGGAAATAAACCTGCAGAATCGACCAATATCCTGATCCTGGGACTGGGGGGCGTCGGCTATTACTTGGCTAAGCGACTGGTACATGAAGGTTACGCTATCACCACCATTGAGTCAGATAGCGCAATGACGCGACATGCCGATGGGAGTTTAGATGCCCGCCTGATTCAGGGCAATGCCATGAGTATCGAATGCTGGCGGGAAGCCGGTGCCGCAAAGATGGATTGTCTCATCGCGGTTACCAACAACGATGCCGTCAATATGATGGCCTGCTTGATTGCCGACCGCTTCGGAATTCCACGTAAAATAGCCCGGGTGCGTTCCACGGAGTGGGGGGCGGAAGATTCTATCCTGAACGCCAAGGACCTTAAAATCGATTTGATCATTCACCCGGAAGAGCTGGCGGCCCAGGAAATTGTCAGACTGATTAAACTCAGGGCCGGAAACGACATTATTGATGTCGCGGAGGGGCAAATACAGGTTATGGCCACCCGCATTCATGAGAATTCGCCCCTGGCCTATAGGAAACTGAAAGATATCTCTAAAGAGTATCGTGAATTTCCCTTCCGGATAGTCGCAGTTGCGCGGGGGATTACCACGCTGATTCCCGGCGGTGAGCACGAGCTATTGCCTCAGGATCAAGCTTTTTTCATGGCCAGCAACGAAAACCTGACCCGCCTGATGGCTCTGACAGGTGTCGAACAGCAGAAACGCCACCGGGTGATGATTCTGGGCGGTGGCCTGGTGGGGCGACGTCTGGCCGAGTTGCTGGGCAAAACGGTGGAGGTCAGACTGATCGAGAAAGATGAACGTTTTGCCCAGGAGCTTTCCTTTGAACTTTCAAATACGGAAGTGCTGCACGGTGACGGATCGGATTCAGATGTGCTGGTTTCAGCGGGACTGTTGGAAATGGATACTTTTATCACCGCCACCGGCGAAAATGAAACCAATATTATGAGCTGCGTGCTGGCCAAACACCTGATGAATTCACCTAATGGCCACTCAAACGGCAAACAGGGAAAATGTATCGCCCTGGTTAACAAGGAAGATTATCTCGTGTTGGCGGCGACGATGGGATCGGATATCGCTCTGAACAAAAAAATCCTGGCCGGCAATGAGATTCTAAAATTCATTCGCAGGGGCGAGCTGCTTTCCGTGGCGCACTTGCATGGTTTTGATGCCGAAGTGGTGGAAATTGTTGCCGCCCCGAACTCGCCGATTACCCGCAAACCCCTGTCTAAATTGGATTCTTCCTACTATGGAAAAATAATGATTGGGGGTATCCACCGAGACGGCGTGTGGCAGGTCGCAGTCGGGGATACCCACATTCAAAGTGATGAGCGGGTGATCGTGGTTTGCGGGTCTCCACATTTGAAAGACGTGCAGAAGTTGTTCCTGGCCTAGCGTTTCCAGAACGACGGATAGAAAATTACCAGCGCCGAAAACATTTCCAATCGGCCCACCAGCATGTTCCAGGATAAGAACCATTTACCCGCATCCGAAATAAAGGCGTAGTTTTCGGACGGGCCCACCGCGCCGAATCCCGGGCCGATGTTCATCAGGGTTGCGATCACCGAGCTCATGGCGGTGACATAGTCCATCTGATCCACCAGCACCATAAAACAGCCTCCTCCCAGCACCAGAAAAATATTGACGATAAAATAACAAACGGCCAGGTCGATGATTTGAGAGTCGACCGGGCGCTGATTCATGTGGACCGCTACCACAGCCATTGGTCGGAAAAAAATGCGCTTGATGGCCGCGACACCGAATTTCCATATCAGGACATAGTGGACGACTTTGATTCCGCTGGTGGTCGACCCGGCGCAAGCGCCGATGAAGCACACCGCGTAGAGGAACATCTGGGCTGCCTGGGGCCATAGCTCATAGTCAGCCGTGGTGAATCCGGTGGTTGTCAGGATTGAGGTTACCTGAAAGGTTGCATACCGGATTGAATCGATCAGGGTAGCGTAGGTATTTTCCTTCCACAGGATCCATGATACCATGCCACAAAAAAAGAGCATGAATCCCACATACCAGCGGAATTCGGTATTGATTTTAACAACCCGCCAGTTGCCCTGCAGCATGTGGTAGAAAAGCATGAACGTCATGCCGCCCAGGAACATAAAGAGGATGACCACCCAGTCAAAATAGGCATTGTTGTAATGCCCGATGCTGGCGTTATATGGCGAATAACCGGATGTTGACACCGTGCCGAACGAATGACACAGCGAATCGAAAACCGACATGCCCCCCAGGCCTAGCAAAAGGGTTTCCAGCAGGTTCAAACCCATATAGATCCCCCAGAGCCAGATCATCGTATCCCGGTTGCGGGGTATGAATTTTTCCTTGGTAATCACCTGACCGGGACTTGATTCGGCCCGGAATAAGCGCAATCCGCCCATTCCATGGGGCAGGAAAATAACGGTCAACGTTAGAAAACCCATGCCGCCGAGCAGGTGGGTTTGGCTGCGCCAGAACAACAATCCGCGGGGAACCACTTCGATATCCGTCAGTATGGTCGCACCGCTGGTGGTATAGCCGGACATCATTTCAAAAAAGGCGTCGGTGAAAGCGGGAATCGATCCGTGGATCATAAACGGCAGGCCGGAAAGTGCAGAGATCAGAATCCATCCGAAAAAGGCAAGGAAAAAGCCGTCCTTTATGTTTAATTCCTGATGCCGGTGAAATAAGCGCCACAACACCAACCCCAAACCAACGGTGATGATCCCGGTGACCGCTAGCGCATAGAAGTCGTCTTCTTGATAATACAGCGAGCAGATCAAGGGAAACACCATCGAACTGCCGGTAACGATCAATAATTTTCCCAGGACATTGGCGATAGTGGCGTAATTCATATCTAATCTGAAACGATCAATTTAAATTCCAGTATCCAAATTAAATCGAAGGGTAAGTCAAACCTTATATCTGATTTTGATGATACCCATCAATCCCAAATCTTTTTTACCCTCAAAACTATCTCCGGATCAACCCAATTTATGACAGGTGTCAAAAATCACACCAGTCTTGTCGGATAGCCCGGATGAACCAGACACAACTGCATTTCAAATATTTTTCAATCGGGGCAGCCCCAAAATGGTTGCACTTATACTGCGGCGCCATTAAACTGCCGGTGATATAAAATAATGTCTGAAAAATTGAGAGTTTTACGTTTAAGGAGCAAGCAATGACACTGGACCTTGATTTTGTTCGCAGCCAGTACCCGGTTTTCCAAAATCCGGACACCGCCCAATGGGCCTTTTTTGAAAATGCAGGGGGGTCTTACGTGCCGCACCAGGTCATCGAGCGGCTGAACTATTTTTTTAAATATACCAAAGTCCAGCCTTACGGGCTTTTTGCCTCATCGGTCGCAGCTGGGGAGGCCATGGAGGCAGCCTACCGCTGCGTGGCAGAATTGTTGAATACGGACCCGGACCAGTTAACATTCGGTCCTTCGACGACCATGAATTTTTATGTTCTGGCCCAGGCTTTCCGGCACGATCTTAAGGCCGGTGATGAAATCATTGTAACCAATCAGGACCATGAAGCCAATATTGGTTGCTGGCGCCGTTTAAGTGAGTTCGGCATTGTCATTAGGGAATGGCGGATCGACCCCCAAAGTGGTGAGCTCAATATTGAAGATTTAAAAGATTTGGTCGGAACCCGTACGCGCCTGGTATGCTTTACCCTTTGCTCCAACATTGTGGGCACCGTCAATGATGTCAAAGCCATCAATGAAATCGTCCACAACGCCGGTGCGCTGGCAGTTGCCGATGGGGTTTCTTTTGCCCCGCATCGTCTGATCGACATTAAGGCCATGGGAGTTGATCTTTATCTGTTCAGCACATATAAAACCTTTGGGACCCATATCGGCGTGATGTGGGGAAGAAAAGAAGTTCTGGCACAATTAGAATGCCAGGGCCATTATTTCAACTCTGAAAAACCCCATTATCGCTTAAATCCGACCGGCCCGCTGCATGCGGAAATTGCTGCTCTGGCAGGTCTGGGGGAGTACTACGATGCGTTGTATGAGAAGCATTTCACGGATTTAAACCTCAAGCCGGCATGAGCGAGGGATTAAAGTTTTTGATCTGTTTGCTGAACATGAATCCCGATTGGCCAATCAGTTGCTCGACACCTTACAGGAGCTGCCGGGGGTGAGGATTATCGGTCAACCGCATGCTGCCGCCGGCCGACGGGCCGCAACCATCGCCTTTATTCCTGCAGAAAAAAAGCCCAGTGAAATTGTGAATCGACTTGCTGAAAATTTCATTGCCGTACGCAACGGACATTTTTATGCCCGGCGTTGCATTGAGGCGTTGGGTCTGGAAGATCCGGAAGAGGGAATCATTAGAGTCAGCCTGGTGCACTATAATACGGAAGAAGAGGTAAATCGGCTATTGGTCGGTCTGCGGGCATTGTTGTAAGTATTTTAAGCATGAGGGTCATCGTGTGGCATGGGTTTTTGCTGAAATGTCTCTGATCTACTTTTTTTGACTGTTATAGTTGACATGTTAGAAGTACTGTTGTACTTTACAGAACACAGTTATTTTCTTTTGTCAAAATCTTTTCACTAAAACCAACATATAGGTAATATCGGACTGCTCATAATGTCTATCCAATTTCGCGCTTATTTCAGTCTATCAATTTCATCCTAACATCCAGCTAACCATCGTTCTGGTATTCGCTAAAATTCTTGAAAATTGGAGACAAGAATTCATTAAGTCTATCTTGGTCACTTTGAAGTCAATTGGATGACGATTGTTATCGAAAGGCATTTCTTTGTGATCTTTGTGATTGCTAAGCTGAAGTTAAATGAAATCAATTACTAAAACTTGAAAAGGAGAGTTGACAGTAAAAAAAGTGATGTTTAGTTTACGGGACGTTCAGATTTCTCCAAATTACTTGGAGATAAACCCAACCAGTGGCATTTCGTCCGTAACCCAAGCGATTTTTTTGCCATGACAACAGAAAGGAACGTTAGAATGTGTCAAGCTATTTTACCATCAAACCGTTTATGCAAAGGAGGGAAGGCTATGAAACTTAAACTGACAGTATTTTTAATGGTATTGGGGATGGTCCTGCCGGGTTTACTTCCGGCGGCCGAGGTTCTTACCGAAGAGGACTTTATTAAAAAGGTGGTCGTGGAAGAAGATTTTATCAAAACCGCGGACAACTTTCTGATCCTGTTCGATACGTCCTCATCGATGGCCGAGTATGTTGATAAGGGAGCCAAAGTAACCAAATATGACGTTGCCAGAAAGATCCTGAAACAGAAATTGGCGCTGCTGCCGGATCTTGGATATAACAGCGGCCTGTATACGTTTGCCCCTTATGGTGCCGTTTATCCGATGGGCCCTTTTGACAAGGGCAGATACACCCAGGCGGTCAACAGCCTGCCGGCCCAGCCCAAAGGCGGGACGTTTCTGGCCCAGTCGCTGCGTAAAATCGAACCGGAATTACAGAAACTGTCGGGCAAAACCGTGGTGTTCATCTTCACGGACGGGACCCAGGATTTTGCAGGCGCCACCAAGGACCCGGAGGATTACACCCAGCAATTTGCCGATAAATACAACGTTTGTTTTTATATGATCGGCGATGCCACTAATAGCAGGGCGGCCAAGCGCCTGACGGATATGGCCAAGGCCAACTCCTGTTCGCGGGTGGTTCCCTTTAAACAATTCGTCGATAATCCCAACTACATCACCGGTGCGCTGTATGTGGTCAAGGCCTCCGAGCGGATTGAAACGATGACCGAAACCAGAATCGTGGGCCTCAAAGTCGGCGATGTTCTCTTTGATTTTAATAAAGACGCAGTGTCCTCACAGTATGGTGCCGATCTGCAAGCGCTGGGCGGCTTTTTGAAGAAAAACCCCAACGCCTATGCCCTGCTGGTCGGTTATGCGGACAGCATCGGTTCTGAGGAATACAACCTGGGTCTATCCAACCGCCGGGCGGACAGTGTGGCAGCCTATCTGATGAACAACCACGGCGTCAGCCAGGATCAGATTGTGGTCAACTGGTACGGCGAAGCCAATCCGGTGGCCAACAACGACACCGAAGAGGGCCGCGCTCAAAACCGGCGGGTGGAGATTGCGGTAGGCGGAATGTAATTTAAATCTATCTGCGGCGGATCCAAAGAGGGTTTTCAATTCCGCGCCCCTTGCGGCGGGGTATATTCATTAACCAGAGCTGTTAATTAGTAAATAAAAATGCCCGACGTATTGAATTTGTTTATCGGTTTTAAACTGAGTCCAATGCGTCGGGTTTTTTATTGCCAAAGTTCCAGCAAATACTTTCGGCTGAGATCCAGATACCGGAAGCGCATCTGGGAATCATCGCAAAACACTTCCAGGGTAATTGTCCCGTCGTAACCGGTGGCCTTTAATGTAGCGACTGCATTTTTCCAATCAATGTTACCGACCCCCAGGGGCATGTGGTGGTCGGCCGTAGCCCGGTTATCTGAAAAATGTACATGGGTGATGGCCGACCCCAGTTGCTGGCAAAAGGCCGCATGATTATTTTTGCCCATATTGGCATGCCCGAAATCAAGATGCAGGCTCAAACCGGCAACTTTCTGTAACAGTTCTTTAAAGGTGGACACCCGATCAAAGGGGGCTTTATAATTTTCAAGCGCAATCGTGAGCCCGTAGGAGGACGCCATTTCGACAATGGGCTTTAAGGCGTCAATATTGAGTTCAACCAGTAAAGCCCGCATGGCCGGCGGACAGAAATAGCAGGGATGGACATTCATTATCCCGGCGCCCAGCGCAGAAAATATCCGGGCACAGCGCTCCAGTTCATCGAGACAGGCCTGCCGGATGCTCCGGACCGGGTATGCCCAGGGCAGACAGGGGTCCGTGTGACCGGTTAGCGCCAGATTGTAATGCTTAAGAATGGGACCCATTTTTTCGATATCGACATCCCGGGCCTGCGGGCCTTCGATGGTCAGATCGATAAAATCAAAACCGGCTTTTCCGAAGGCGGTGGTTTCATCGTATATTGATTTAGTCGGGTTGTTCATTACGCCGATTTTCATTTTTCAACACCTCCCCGGGGTAGGTTCTCTTTATACTATTTTCGACGCTGGATTTACAACTGCTTTTCACTCGGCGGTATTTCTTCTTTCAAAAAGCGTGAAGCTTATTTACTTTTTCAAATGCCTGTATTAAATTCATGTTTAATCTCGAATCACTTATAGTGTATTTTTCTACAAATTAGTCAGATACTTATGGTCACTCCTGCGTAGCAGAATGTGTCGTAATACAAAAAAGCGCTTAAGCGCTCCTTGTCTTGCCGGACTTGATCCGGCATCCAGAAACATACGTTCCTTAAACAACACTTGATTCCGGGTCAAGCTCGGAGTGACCATGAGACAATAAGGTAGCGTTTTGCCGATTTTGACATAGTCTCGAAGGCAGGGATCCATTTTAAAGGCGCCTGGATTCCGGCTACCGGAACAAATACGGCACAGGCTTCGCCGGAATGACATGTGGGGAGCAAGTCAGGATAATTAGAAATACTATAGGAGGGATACCGGGCAATGAACAGGAAAAGAACAGTTTGGCTATTGTTGGTGGCCTGCTCTTTAGGTGCGGTTTTAGCGGGAGTTGTATTAGCAGCCGGAGCCCCTCCCCAAGACGCCAACGCATTTCCCCCCAGTCTGGAAAGCTACAATGATGCCGATGTTCACAGTATCTTGGCCATCCTTAAAAACCGAGTGCGCCAGGTACCTTTTAACCTGGTTGCCACGCTCATTTTCTTTTGTGCGATTGTCCACACCTTCTTGACCAGCAAATTTTTGGGCATTGCCCATAAATGGGAGCACGCCCACGAGCAGAAGATGGAAAAAGGGCTTGTAGACAAAAATTCCGTCCATCACGGTGCTGAAATCTTCCATTTTCTCGGAGAAGTTGAAGTCGTTTTTGGTCTCTGGGTGATTGTATTAGCTGGTGCAATCTTTTTCTTCTACGACTGGCACACTCTGGTAAATTATATCGTTTACAAAGTCAACTTCGTGGAGGCCGAGTTTGTAGTGGTGATTATGACTCTGGCGTCAACCCGGCCGATTTTGAAACTTACCGAGTCCATCATGTGGAAAATTGCCAATTTGCTTGGGGGCACCCTGACTGCCTGGTGGTTTACCATCCTCACGGTGGGCCCGTTATTAGGTTCCTTGATTACCGAACCTGCCGCCATGACCATATCTGCATTGCTACTGGCCAATAAGTTTTACGATTTAGGGCCGAGTTCCAAACTTAAATACGCCACCATCGGGTTGCTGTTTGTCAATATTTCTGTTGGCGGCACGCTTTCCAATTTTGCAGCACCACCAGTGTTGATGGTTGCGAGCCCCTGGAACTGGGATATGGTTTATATGGTCGTTCACTTCGGCTGGAAAGCGATTTTAGGGATCATGATTTCCAACATGGTTTATTTTTTTATCTTCCGTAAAGAATTCCAGAAATTGCAAGAAAATTTCACCCTGAGGCTATTAAAAGATGAAATCCAAGAAAAATATTTAAGCAGTAGAGAGCTTGATACCGAATTCTACAACATCGAAGCTGCTGTTGATGAGGAATTGGGATTTGCCCAGGCCATCGATCAGCGGCTCAAGGAACTGATTGAAAAAATAAAGAATCGACTGGCCGATCGTTTGAGAGACCGGCATTTATCCAGTATCGTTAGGGAGGGCCTTGACCAATCCCTGGTAAGAGAAGCATTCGAGCAACGATTTGAGGAGATTCGATTGCGGGAAATGCGGAAATCACTGCCGGGTCTCCTGCCGGAGCATGAACGTCCCATTTTCCGGGACCCGGAATGGGACAATCGTGATGATCCGGTGCCCGGATGGGTAACACTGGTTCATCTGTTTTTTATGAGCTGGACGATTGTCAATGCACATTACCCGGCGCTGTTCATACCCGGCTTATTGTTTTTTCTCGGATTTTCTCAAGTCACAGCGCCATTTCAAAATCGGATCGACTTAAAACCCGCCTTGCTGGTTGGATTTTTCCTGGGGGGGCTGGTAATTCACGGCGGTGTTCAAGGCTGGTGGATTGCACCGGTTCTCGGCAATCTGGCAGAAATACCGCTCATGTTGGGCGCAACTATTTTAACGGCTTTTAACGACAACGCGGCCATCACTTTTTTAAGCACTCTGGTGCCGGATTTTACCGATGCACTCAAATATGCCGTGGTGGCCGGAGCCGTTGCTGGTGGCGGCCTGACAGTGATCGCGAATGCTCCGAATCCGGCAGGCCTGTCGATCTTAAAAAAATATTTTGACAATGGGGTTTCTCCAGCCGGAATCGTCAAATTTGCAATGTTACCAACGATAGTCATGCTGTTGTTTTTTATCGCTTTCCATTAAGCCGCAAGCATGCTATACAATTTTTTTCGATCGCATACGTTGATTTCGTAATGTTTTGTATGATCTGATGTGGGCTGACCAAGCTTTTCAGGATTCATTGGGACCGAGCTGTTTCTAATCATAAAAATATTTCAAGAGATTGAATCGCGGAGGTAGAATTGTGAAAAAGAAAATAATCATTGCTGTTGATGATTCGAGACATTCCAAAAATGCTGTTCGGTATGCGGCCGGGGTCTATAGAGCGCTGAAGGACATGAACTTTACCCTGATGCATGTTCAACCCACCATTTCTCAATATCTGCTGGATGAAGCCAAAAAAAGCTCTCAGGCCTATGCAGAGTTGGAGAAGGTTAATCAAAAAAATTCCGAAACTGCCAGCCATCTCCTTGAAAAATACATGGAACAGATGATAGCGCTTGGTATTGCTGAAGCAGATATTCAGCTTAAAACCCAGGCCCGTATGCTTGGTGTGGCCAAAGATATCCTGGTATTCAGCACGGCGGGGCATTTTGATGCCCTTATCATGGGCAGGCGTGGGCTTTCAGGCCTGGGGGAAGTCTTCATCGGAAGTGTGAGTGCCAATGTTGTGGACCATTCAACAGACACCCCCGTATGGCTGGTAGACGAAGAAAGATCTTCAAATGATATTTTGGTCGCTGTTGACGGGTCGGAAAATTCTTTAAAAGCCGTTGACCATCTGGCTTTTATGGCTGAAAAAAATACCGATCTAAAGATTTCCTTCTTTCATGTGACTCCCAGGTTGAAAGATTTTTGCCCGGTTGACTTCGAGGAGACCCATACCGAAGCGCTCGAGGAAATTATTCAACGGGGAGACAAAGAATGCATCGACCAGTTTTTCTTGCACGCAAAGAAAAGACTCAATCAAGCAGGAATACGGGAAAGCCAGATCGACGTTAAAGTTGCTGAGGGAGTATTCAGGGTCGGCAAAGCGGTGCTGGATGAATATCGGCAGGGCGATTTCGGAACCCTGGTTGTTGGAAGTCGGGGGATGAACAAAAAGTATTTTACCGGAAGTGTTAGCCGGTATCTCATCAACGAGTTCTCCGAAGGTGCCCTGTGGGTTGTCCCCTGAGCGTCACTGTATGGAGTGTGTGAGCAACTTATCACTCATAAACGCAACGACCAGGCAAAAAGACAAGCGATCAATATGACAAATATCAAACTTGCCGTTTGCCAGTTAGTCAACCGGTTTTCAAGCCAAAGCGAAAGCATACGCATCGCCTGCAGTCCCGGTCGTTGTATCTGAAGATTTTTCACCACAGCAGACATGTATGGCCCTATTCGTTTCGATCGCACCGAAACAAAATGAAGCAATAAGCGATACAATGAGCTGAAAACATATAAAAGATCCCCCTGCGGTATTGACAGCGCCGGGCGCCATTTTTTCCGAACGACCTTCAGCCATACGCTGCCGGAAATTACTACGCCCGCTGCAACCGGCCATAGCGCCTGCCACAGTGACGGCAGTTGAAGAGACTTTAAGGCGGCTTTATGAGCCACCGGTAGTAGCCAGACCGCAGCAGTTGTCAGCAGAATCGTGAAGGTCCACGACAGCCACATGCCAAACCGCGGCCTGTCGTGGACAGACGATTGCCGGGTCATCACCAAAAGAAAACGCGCCATGAGAAGCGTTGTGCCGAGGGCAGCCAGGGGCAACAACAGACTCAGGCCGAAGACCCAGGAATCTTGAAGGGCTTTTAACGGAAGCTTTAATGCGATTTTTGCGACTGCGCCGCTCGTAAAAGGCGCCCCGGCCAAGGCCAGCGATGCCAATATCAACCCGCCCACTGCAATGCGGTAAGCCGGGCGGTGCCCTTCGACAGCCGCCGCGACACCCACCCCTAAAAAGAGGGCACCCTTTGCAAACGCGTGATGAATTGCGTAAATACCGATTGCTGGGAGCACCGTCGGAACGGTTTGCGGCCAGCCGATAGCCAGGCCGGTTCCCACCGTCATCAACCCCATCTGACTGATGCTTGAATATGCCAGAACCGTTTTCGGGTTGCGTTGTGTCAACCCAACGGCAACAGCGAAATAGGCTGCCAGCAGCCCGGCAACGATGCAAAATGCGCCCCATTGCGGCATAGCCGTCTGGCCGATCGGAAGAAAACGCAGCCAGCCCAATAACCCGGCTTTGATCATAGTACCGCTGAGAACAGCGCTGGCCGGCGTCGGCGCGGCCGGGTGCGCCAGGGGCAGCCAAACGTGAACGGGCAGCGCTCCGGCCTTGATGCCAAATCCAATTAAAATCAGACCGACGATAAGCGCGTTTGGCCGAACCTTTGAAAAATCTTTAAGCAGCAGTGAATCAACGGACCAGGTTTGCCAGACAAACGCGGTAAAAAGCGCGACTTCGCCGATTACAACCAAAACCATGTAAACACGGCCGGCCCGTAAGGCCTCCGCATCGCCGTTGTGCACAACCAGGCCGTAGGATGCAAAGCTCATGAGGGCAAAAAACACATAGAAGCTGACAACATCATGGGATATTATCAAACCAAAATTCCCACTCATGCTCAGCAAAAAGAAAAAGAAGAACTTTACGCGATCGTGGATCCGTGGCCAAGTAGCTTTGCGCGTAGATGCCCGCCAGCAGCCACAGCACCGAGGTGAAAAATAAAAAGATGCGTCCAGTTGGATCCACCGCGAGATGGACTTTGAGCAGGAGCCAGGGAATGGACACCATCTCATCTGGCGGCAGCCATCCCAGCGCTGCCAGAGCCGGAATCGCCGACCAGGGCACCAGGCGGACAATCCCGGACTGCAAGCTTCTTATCGACAGGCCGAGAGCGAGTGCCAGCGGCAGGCTGAAAACGGCCAGCATCAATAACGAGTAAAAATTGAAAAAGGATCCGGTCATGGTTGATACTCCCGGGCCGCAATCAGGCGGGCCCATTCCAGTGGACTGAAGGGCGCATTGGCCAGTAAACCGGCCAGCAAAGCCAGCAGGGCTGTTATCAGGGGGGGGAAAAGCAGCATCCAATGGGTTTCCAGCAATCCGATGGGGGGCTTATCCGGCCATGATTCAGCCGCATCCCGAAACCAGCCTCGATAAATGATCGGCAGAAAATAGGCCGCATTCAACAGGCTGCTGGTAACCAGAACCAGAATAATCCACGGTTGACCTGCCGCCAATGCGCCGGTCGCCAGATACCATTTGCTGATAAAGCCGGCTATGGGTGGAACGCCGATCATACCGAGAGCACCCAGCGTGAAGGCTGCCATGGTCCAGGGCATACGCCGCCCGACTCCGTTCATCTGGCTGACATGGTGAACCCCCAGCGTTTCCGCAAAATTTCCGGCACAGAAAAACAGCGTGACCTTCATCAACCCCTGGTGAACCAGATGGACGATACCGCCGATGGTGGCGACCGGTCCCAGAATGCTGGCACCGAGCACAATATATGAGACCTGGCTCACTGTCGAAAAGGCCAGACGTTTTTTTAGCTCATCCTGGGCCAGCGCACGTACTGATCCATAGACAATTGTAAAGGCCGCGACTGCGGCCAGGGGCTGAAGTAAACCGAGTTCGGCGCTGAATTCAATGCCGAAGACATCATAAACCACACGTATGATGCCAAAGGCACCGGCTTTGACGACGGCTACAGCGTGCAGCAGGGCGCTGACCGGAGCCGGCGCCACCATGGCATTGGGCAACCAGCCGTGCAGCGGAACCAGAGCTGCTTTAACGCCCAATCCGGCGATCATCAAGAAGAAGATAAATCGCAGTTGAGTTGCATTGGTATCGACAAAGGGGGCCAGCATTCCGCCTTCCGTAAATGCCACCGACCCCACAAGTGCTTTGAGCCAGGCCACTCCGATGAGAAATGCCGCCCCTCCGGCAATGGTGTAGGCGATATAGATGCGGCCGGCCCGCATGCTGTCCGGTGTGCCGCGATGAACGACCAACGGGTAGGTAGACAGTGTCAGCATTTCATAGAACATCAGAAAGGTAATCAAATTCCCCGCCATGGCAATGCCGATGGTTGAACTCACGCACAGACTGAAAAAGCCGAAAAACCGGCTGCGCGACTGGGGTGAGGTTTCGAGATAGGCGATGGCGTATAACGTGGTCAAAAACCAGAGGATGCCGGAAAGCGCCGTCATCATGGCGGACATGGCATCGGCGTTAAGTAGCAGATCCATATTCGGCAATATAGACAGACGGGTTTCATATACATGATTGTTCCGCACCCCCCAGATCATGAACCCGATGAGAGCCAGTTTGACGGTAGCCCCGCCCATGTTCAGGGTCGACCGCAGACGGATTCGCTCTTCGGGCAGGACAAAGATGACGATCCCCGGCAGCAGGGAGGTCAACAGGATCATCAATGGCAGCCAGTTGTCGAGAAACACGTGAACCTCTAAAATCAAAATGGTTGGCCGGCTGTAAACAGCTTAATTACGGCCGGTGCAGTTAATCCTAAAATCACCGCGCACAATGCCAAAACGAAGGCCGCCCACTCCATTATCCAGGGGACCGGACGCCCCTCGACAGTGTCTGTCGAATAGCTGAATGCACGGGAAAAAAAGCGAAATACGTAGGCGGTGGCCAGCATTCCGCCGAACAGGATCAGTACCGCCCACCACCAGCGCCCGGCCTTCAGGGCTGCGTTCAGGTATAGCCATTTGGCGACGAAACCGCCGGATGGCGGCAGGCCGATCAGACTGACCCCGGCCAATGCGAAGGCGAACATAGACACCGGCAGGCGGCGAACGATCCCTTTAAGTTCACTGATCCGGTCGTGCCCGACGGAGTAGATGACGTTGCCGGCCGCCAAAAATACAGCCGCCTTGGCGCAGGCATGACTGAGCACGAAATACAGTCCTCCCTGCCAGGCGGTCTGACCGGCAGCCGGTATCGAACTCAGCGGAAAAACCAGGAAAATGTAGCCGATCTGGGCGACCGTGGAGTAGGCTACGAGCATTTTGAGTCGCTGCGCCAGCAGGGCCTGAATTGATCCCCAGAAGATCGCGATGGCAGCCATTAAGCCGATTAAATCCGCAACGCCGGGATTGATGAGCGGTTCGAAAAGTGTCAGCCACAGGCGCATCAGAATGTAAATAGACCCTTTGACAACCAGGGCGGAAAGTGCGGCACTGACCGGTGCTGGTGCGTTGGCATGGGCCGGCGGCAACCAGAAATGCATTGGAAACAGGGCGCTTTTCATGATCAGGCCGGATGCCATCAGGGCAAATGCGGTCGCAATCGAAGGCATACCCGGACCGGCGGCAGCAAGCGTGTTCAAGTCCAGGGTTCCGTTGGCGGCATACAGCAAAGCAACCCCCATCAGATAACTCAGGGAGCCGGTCAGGCTAACCAGAAGATAGCGCATCGCAGCCGGCAGCGAATCGGCCGAGCGGGACAATGCCACCAATGAGACAGCTGAAAGGCCTAATAATTCGAGAGTGACGTAGAGATTAAAAATATCGCCGGACAGAAACAGCGCATTCAGCGCGGCCCACAGGAACAGCCACAGCGGCCAGAAAGACCGCGGTGCACCCGCGGTACTGAAATAGCTGGCGGCATAAAACGTGACCACACCGGCAATTAAGCACGACAATGGCCAGCATGGCGGCACTCAGGCCGTCGGCATGCAGGGATATGCCTAAAGGTGCCGGCCAACCGCCGACTTGCATCTGAATGGCACCGTGCAACAGAATCTCGCCGCCGAGCATAACCACCAGCACAGAAGTTACGGCTGCAGTGAAGATGGCGGCCGGTTTGCCGATTTTCGGCAGGGCCACACTTAGCCCTGCGGCGGCTAGCGGCAGTGATAAAATCCAGGCAGGCAGGGTCAATGGTTGCAGAAAATCATTCAGGTTCATTTTCGGATAATTCGGCAGTTCCTTTGATCTCTTGAATACGACATGCCAGCCCCAGTGCAACCGCCGTGGCACTGACTGCAACCACGATGCCGGTTAACACCATGGCATGCGGGACCGGATCCGGCACAGCGCCGGGAGTCCGATCGGCCACGGCCACCAGAAACAAAAAAACGCCCGCGCCGGATATATTCAGCGCCAGGATTTTTTTGACCAGGTGGGGATCAATCACCAGACGGTAAAGCCCCATGCCCAGCAGCACGACCCCAACCAGGGCATACAGTAAAAAGCTATTCATTGGCTATGCTCGATTTGATACTCGACTTTCAGTAAATATCAGGCCAACGCCGCCGTATTGATTAAACCGGCAGCCTCAGACGACCAGCGGTTTGGGGGACACCCGAAACCTGTAAACTTCACCCCTCACTGGTGTTTGCTGGATATCCCCCATCCGGTTTTCGGCCGATAAACAGTATCGTCAGTATGACCGCAATCGATATCGTCGCGGCCGCTTCAATGACCAGGATCAACGTACTGGCCCATGGCAACGGGTATTGCAGAAAATTACGGCCAGCGATCATCGTCGTCAGCGCCACGGCGAGAAAGGTCAGCAGGCCGATCGACAGGCCGAGCGGTATGCTTTTAATGGTAATATGATTCAAACGTACGCCCGTGGTCACCAGCAGCACGCCGCCGGCTGCCAGCACCGCCCCGGCCTGGAAAGCGCCGCCCGGGGCATACTTGCCGATCCAGAGCAGATATGCGGCCACGATAACGATAAAAGGCAGCAGCCGCAAAAGAAGGATTTGGATTTGAGTCGGAGCCGTTTCAACCGACAAAACCGAAGTCGGCGCCAGGGATATAACCCCGACGGCTGCCAGCAGTAATACGCCAATTTCAAGCAGCGTGTCATACCCCCTGAAATTTAACAACACCGCCGTAACCGGGTTTTCAACTCCGCTAATCGACAGATGGGCCGCCACCAGGTTAGGCATTTGATCTGAAAACAGCGGCAACATCCATACCGTCCAGCCCAATATGACCGTCAACGCTATAACACCGAGGGCGGTTAGCACTTTGCGGGTCAGGGCAACCCGCTGAGCCCGGTTGACTTGGCTCATGGTATCGCTGTTTTGCATTTCATTCTTCTTTAACGCTGGAATCGCTGATTCGATCAAAGGCCTATTCTTCCCCAGACGACGGCCGGCAATCTTCTTTGAAATCGTCCTTGCGGCTGCCGTGCTGGATCCTGCTGAGCGTCGATAGAAACAGGGCACCGGTCAACCCGGCTCCGATGGCCGCTTCCGCCAGAGCGATGTCGACAGCATTTAGGCGAACCCAGGCCAGGGACATGATCAAACCAAAGCTAATAAACAGTACAATCGCCTTGAACAGGTCCGGCGAACCCAAAAGTGCCCAGGCCAGAACCAGCAGCCCAAAAGCCAATAGGCCGTCAAAAACGATAAGGTTTAAATTTAAGAGGCTTTCCATGGCTCAATATTTGTTTTGCGGGCCGCGTTGGCGATCAGAAAGCAGGATACCGTGCTGGCCGTTAACACCAGCAGCCAGATAAACAGCAGTTTTATGGCGACCATCCAATCACCTGCCAGAAACATCGACCCGGCAGTCACCAATCCCAGTCCGAGGTTGTCGGCTTTGGTCAGGGCATGCAGCCGGGTGTAAACATCCGGAAAACGCAGCAGACCAAGACTGCCGCCCCAAAAAAAGGGAATGGCCGCCATGATTAACAGCAATCCCACCAGTTCAGTCGGACTCATCGGTGATTACCTCAGTTTCCTTATTCTCCCGCCAATGCCGCCGCACGAATACCACCATGGCCGTAGCTGCCAGAAGCGAATAAACCATGGCGACATTCAGCAAAGAGGGCATCTGCATTGCAAAAGCGAGAATCAGCAGAATCGCAATGCCCCCGGTACCGAGCAACTGGGCCGCCAGCATGCGGTCCGCTCCGGTTGGCCCCCTGAAAATTCGAACCAGGCCGACTAAAACACTGATCAGAATCAGCGCGGCCATCCCAATAAGCAGACTCATTTTTTCGATTCTCCGGTTTTAAAATCTTTTATCAGCACCGAATTCTTAAAAACAGCGGCCACCCGATTTTCAATCCTATTGAGTTCATGCTCGACGGGTCGGCCGACGTCCAATGCATGGATGACCAGCTTGTGCCCCTCTATAGCGGTGCTCAAGGTTCCCGGCAACAGACTGACCGTGCAAATAAATAAATTGCGCGCTGCGGAAGATGTCAATCTCAGCGGATATTCGACCATGGCCGGATCCAGAGGGAGCCGTGGGTCATAGGCGCGCCGGACAACGTCCATTCCACTGTAAATTGAATATTTGAGAAAAAAAAGAACAAAAGCGATTAACCCAACTACAGACCAGCGCGTATTTTCGGGTCGAAAGAGATTAAAATCGATATAGATGGCCGCCAATACAGCCGGTATGCCGACCGGCCAGGAATCACGCGGCGCCCTTTGTCAGAACCCACCAGGTCCCGGTGTAAATTATGATGCGGGATATTAACCAGGTTAGCGACATCGATTTATCCATTCGCACGTCTTTTTCTATTTGTGGTCAGGGTCAAAATAGCCGCCGGTTTTATAGCGCTCCGCCAGCTGGTCGATCCAGGTTTTATGCCATAGTTTGACGTTGCTGAAATAGGCCGCACGCCCGATCAGATGTGCGGCAACGGGGGCGGTCAACAATAAAAAAGTTATGGCTGCCAGGGCCCGCAGGGTAATCCCTAATTCAGCGTAAAAAAAAGCTTCTCCGATCAGGATCAATCCGGCCCCCAGGGTGCCGGCCTTCGTGGCTGCATGCATCCGAATGACGGTATCCGGCAGACGAAGCATCCCCAGGGCCGCAACAAACGAAAAAAGGCTGCCTAAAACCAGCAGCACGGCGGTGATGATTTCATTCATAGCGTCTCATATTTTCTAATTTTTCACGGTTTTCAGATTTTTTCAAGGCCGAGCGCATCAAAAATCGCGCCAGAGCCGCGGTGCCCAAAAATGCGATCAGGGCATAGCCGATGGCGACATCCAGAAAAGACGTCTCTCCGGCATAAATCGAATAAGCTGCCAGAAAGGCGACAATCAGAATCGAGATCAGATCCAGGGCAACAATCCGGTCGGCCGCTGCCGGCCCCTTGACCAGGCGTGCCAGGGCCAAGATGATGCTGATCAGCAACACCGCCAGTGCAAATTGGCCGGCAATTGCAACCGGCATGGACTCCACAGGCATCAGCGCATCACCTCCAATACACGTCTTTCCAGTCCCTGTTTGATTTGTTGTCTCGTTTCTTCGATATCGTCGAGAAACATGACGTGAATATATAAAATTCGCCGGTCCTCGGACAGGTCCAGGCTTAAGGTTCCCGGGGTCAAGGATATGAGATTGGCCACCAGCATAATTTCCACATCGGTGCGGGCGTCCAGCGGCAGGCCGATGATGCCGGGGCGGCTGATATGCCGTGGGGTAAGGACATCCCACAAAACTTTCAAATTTGATACCAGCAGTTCCTTGCCGAAAAAGCTGATCAATCCCAAAACACCGGGCAGGCGCTCGAAATAGCGTGTTGTGCCGTACAGCGGTTTTGTCAGCCACAGGGCTGCATAACCCACGACAAAACCCGATATAAAGCCGCTCAGGTTGACTTGGCCCAGGACGGCACTGAAACCGAGTGCCAGAAATATATTCAACAAAAACAAATTCATTATTAATTTCCCATGACGGCCCTGACATAGTGGGCGGGATGGTTCAATTCCTCGGCGGCCTGCAAGGCAAATTGAAAAACAAACTCCGCCCCGAGACCGATGACGATGGTCAAGGCCGCCAGCGCGGTCACCGGGGCCAGCATCCAGGCCGATATGCTGGGGGCCGGCAGCCGGTCAGTCAGGTGAGTTGCTTCGGGAGCGGGTTTCCAGAATACTTCCCCCCATATTTTGGTCATTGAATAAACGGTCAACAGCCCCACGACGGCGGCGATAAACGCCAGCCAATATTGATGGACATCAAGGCTGGCCCGGATCAGGATCATCTTTGCCCAAAACCCGGACAGCGGCGGAAAACCCGCCAGGGAAAAGGCCGGGATGAAAAACAGCGCTGCGATCCATCTGTTGCTGCGATAAATACCGCCGAGCTGCGCCAGCTCAAACGACCCTTTTAGTTGCTTGACGACTCCGCTGACCAGGAACAGATTGGCTTTAACGATAATATGGTGAATCAGGTAAAATACGGTGCCCGCTAAGGCCAGGCGGGTTTGCAGCGCCAATCCCAGCACCATATAGCCAACCTGGCTGATAATGTGAAAAGAAAGAATACGGCGAAATTCGTTTTGCGCCGCGGCTCCCAGTACGCCGGTGATCATGGTCAGCGCGGCCACGGCCAGCAATAGGAAATGCAAATAAGCCGTGTCAATCACGACCACCAGTGAAAAAAAACGGATCAGCGCGTAAATGCCGACTTTGGTCAACAAACCGGCGAATATGGCTGAAACTGTAACCGGCGGCGTGTGGTAAGCCGCCGGCAGCCAGAAAAACAACGGGAAGATGGCCGCCTTGATGCCAAAAGCGGCCAAAAACAAGACTGCCAGCGCTGTCACCAACCCCCGGTTGGCAACCAGCGGGATCTTCTGGTGCAAATCCGCCATGTTGAGTGTCCCGGTCAAACCGTATAGCAGTCCGATGCCGGTTATAAACAACAGCGTGGCTAAAAGGTTAATGGTCACATATTTAACACCGCCGTCCAATTGGGTTTTGCTCTGGCCAAGCACCAGCAGCCCGAAGGATGCCATCAGCATCACTTCAAACCAGACGTAGAGGTTGAAGATGTCGCCGGTTAAAAATGCGCCGCAAATCCCCCCCACAAGGATTTGCAGGAGACAGTAATGCCCCCGCCTGATGAGATCGATACCGATATCGGCTCTGGAATAGGACGTCACCGCCAAGTTAATAACCGCGGTGATCATCACCATCACGGTGCTTAGACGGTCGGCGACCAGCGTAATACCGAACGGCGCCGGCCAGTTGCCGATCTGCGTTGCGAAAATACCGTCTGTGTGAACCTGATATATGAGCAGGCTGCCGGCAATCGTGTGCAGAGCGGCACCCGTGAATGCCAACCGGAATGATCGCCTCGCGCTTTTTCTGACAACTACGGCCGCTGCGCCACCGATCAGGGGCAGGATGATCGGCAATATCAGCAGTTCGCTCATACCGGCCTCCCGCCTGCGGGCCCCGATTCAGGGCGATGATCATCGGCATCGTCCTCGGCCGCCCGCATTAATTCAGTATCGACGGTTCCCAGCGCCTGATAGGCGCGATAAAACAGAATAAACACAAAAGACAAAAGGGCAAAACCGATCACAATCGCTGTCAGGATGAGGGCCTGGGGCAGGGCATTGGCGAAGAGTTCCGGTCCCAGCGTCATTTTATCCGGGATTAACGGCGGACGCCGGCTTTCCAGACGTCCCGCGGTAAATATCAGCAGATTGACCGCATTGCTGGCCAGCACCAATCCGAAAATAAACCGAATCAGATTACGGTCCAGAATCAGATAAATACTGGCAGCAACCATAATTCCCGCCAGAAGGGCGCACAATGTTTGCATATTAATTTTCTTCCAGTGCCAGAATCAAGGTCAAAATCGTCCCCAGGACAGCAAAAAATACGCCCACATCAAAAAAAAGGGGTGTTCCGACAGCCAGTTTCTGAATTTGATCGTTTTTCGCGATCCACCAGATACCGGTTAAAAACGGTCGCCCGGTCAACGGTGCCGCCAATCCGGCGACAATGGATAATCCTAAGCCGCCCATGGCTATTTTTTGGGGGGCAATGCGAAGCGCCTGTCGAACCCCGGCGGGGCCTTCGGCGATGGCAAACAGCGCAAATCCGGTGCCGGCAACCAGAGCGGCGGCAAAGCCGCCGCCGGGCGCATTGTGACCACGCAGCAGCAAATAGACGGAAAAAGTTAGAATCAGTCCGACCAGCAGGCGCGTGGCTGTTTTCAGAATCAGTGACGGCATCAATTTTCCTTTCGTTTTTGAATCAGGGCGTATCCGGCCAATCCTGCCAGGGCGACCACCGTGATTTCTCCCAGGGTGTCGAAACTGCGGAAGTCAACCAGGATCACGTTGACAATATTGCGCCCGTGAGCCGCAATGTAGCTGTTGGCTTCGAAAAAATTCGTCAGCGATCGATCCAAATCGGTCCGGGTAACTGCCAGAATCAGCGCGGTAATCATCGTACCGATAGAAACCGCCAGCAATCCGTTCCATATTTTGACAGGACGACGGCGTGGGGCGACGTGGATTTAATTGGGGCAGCCGCAACAGGACGAGCGAGACGATAATGACGGTTAAGGTTTCCACCAGCAGCTGGGTCAATGCGACGTCGGGGGCGCCGTGCATTAAAAACAGCATGGCGATGCCTGCACCGACCACCCCCAGACAGCAAATTGCCAGCAGGCGCGATCTGGCAATGACGACAACCATTACGGCAACGGTGATAATGCCGATCACCAGCCAGTCGGTCAGGGACGAATTGGAATTCGGCATCAATGCGGAAGGGGTGTAATCTGAAATAAAAGGCAGTCCGACACCGATAACCACCGAGGCGATGATGACACTCAGATAACGGTGCAAGGAGCCGTTCTGGAGCATGGCGGTTTGAAATTTGGCAAATTTGGCGATTCCCTCGAGTCCGCCGGTATAGACATGTTCGAATTGAAACGGCATATGTGAAAGAACTTTACCGATAAACTTCCGCAGCGGCCGCCTTTTGCGGTAAATTATAAATCCCAGGCTCAGCGTGGCGATACTCAACAACAACGGTTCGTTTATCCCGTAAAATAGTTTCAGCTGAATATCTTCCATGGACGGATGAAATGCTCTCACCGCCGGCTCAATCAGCCAATGTCCGACCCAGTCGGGAAAAATACCGAAGATCAGGCCGAGGCCTCCCATGAGAACCGGACCCAACCACATCGCCATGGGCGCTTCGTGCGGTTGCCTCAGCTTTGCTGGCAGGTTCCCCAAGAACGGTTTGATGGTCACGAGACCTGCAACGGCAACCATCAGGGAATTGGCCAGCAATGCCGCTGTCGTGGCAAAAACCGGAAACAGATCCTCCGTCAAGGCACCCTTGTACATGATCTCCTTGCCAATGAAACCAAAAAAAAGCGGAAAGCCTGCCATAGAGAGCGCTGCGGCCACGGTTGCCAATGCGGTGATCGGCATCGGTTTCAAAAGTCCGCCAAGTTGATCGATTTGGCGGGTTCCGGTTTGGTGATCGATAATTCCGACGGCTAAGAATAAAGAAGACTTGTAAAGGGAGTGAACCATCAAAAAGGTCATCGCCGCAGTCAAAGCGGGGGTCGTTTTGCCGCCCAGAAACATCGTCAGGATACCCAGGGCCATGATTGTCGTAAACGCCAGAATCCGCTTCAAATCAGATGCCTTGACGGCCAGAACCGATCCCATCAAGGCGGTCACCCCCCCGACAATAACCAGGGTTCCCATCCAGGCGGCAGTGCCGCCCAGAATCGGGTGCAAACGCGCCAACAGGTATATGCCGGCTTTAACCATGGTTGCCGAATGCAAAAATGCGCTGATGGGGGTGGGAGCCGTCATGGCGTTGGGCAGCCAGAAATGAAAGGGGAACTGAGCTGATTTGGTGAACGATCCGATGAAAATCATCACAAGAACGGCAACGTATAATGGATCTGCCTTGATCGCGTCGGATTGCTCCGATAATTGCGAAAGTTCGTAAGTGTCGGCAATACCGCCCAGGAGCAAAAACCCGATTAGAAGCGCCAGTCCGCCGCCGCCGGTAACCAGCAATGCCTGACGGGCGCTGAGGCGCGCTGCTTTGGATTCACATTCAAATCCAATCAGTAGATAGGAAATGAGGGTGGTCAACTCCCAAAAGACAAAAAGGGACAAAAGGTTATCCGACAGCACCAACCCGAGCATGGCCAGTAAAAATCCGTGCAAATAGATGAAAAACTTTCTTCTGTCAGCCGAGCCTGGAAGATAATCTGCGGCATAAACAGTTACGAAAAAACCGACGCAACAGATGATCAGTCCAAACAGGAGACTTAATCCGTCAATCACCCATGACAGGGAAATCCCCAGGCTCGGAATCCAATCCAACTGAACCCGAAGCACCGTTCCTCCCGCAACCAGGGGGAGAAGATAGCCCAGCGTTACAAACAATCCAAGGGGAATGACACTGGATATCCGTCCAAATATAGACGGTTTACCGTTTTCAGCAACCATATCCATTTTCTTCGAACCAGCATGTGTAAAACAAAGATTACTCAGAAATAAGAAGGCGATGGAGTATCTATTGCGCCAGGAAAAGCGGTCGGTCGGACTGCTGGATCGCATTGAGCACAGTATCGCCGAGAAGATGCCTGAAGAGCAGATTGCGGATACTGTTACCCATCACAATTAGGTCCATGTCATTTTCTTGCGCATATTCAATCAAATGATCTCTGGCAGATTGATCAACCAATTCGGTTTCATAGGAAAGACCGTAGTCGCCGCAATAGTCGCCGGCATCTTCTAACAGCTTTTCGGTGCTGTCGTCGCAGCTGCCAAAATGAACGATCCGCAAACGGACGTTGCGCCACAGATTTAACTGAACGAAGCGCCGCATGGCTTTAGCGGACTCCATGGAGCCGCTGTAAGCGATAAGGACGTTGCGAATGGCCCGAAATTGGGGAGAGACGGCAATAAGGGGTCGAACACCCTGAGAAACAAGCCGAATGAGGGCATCCCGCGGTTCCGCCGTAAAACCATAATCAAAAAGGCTCTTCAATCCAAATAAGGTTACATCATTGTACCTGGCATGGGCAATCATCGTCTCAAAAAGATCGCCGGTTTCACGTTCGATTTTAAAAGGGATATCCGCTTCTTCGCATTTGGTTTTAAACTGCTCTATTGCGTTATCGACACGCTCTTCGGTGATATCGACACGCTTTTCGCGTAATTTGGCGGCATACATACCCCCACCCGGTGGAACCGGTCCAATTTGTTTAAGCCTTTTGGTATCAACAACGGTAACGCCTGTGATCATGGCCCCGTGTATGGCCGCCAGTTCGACGGCGCGCTGAATTGCAACATCCGTGAATGGTGTACCGCCTAAGCCGAGAAGGACTCTTTTGATCATAAGGCCAACCCTCCCAAAAAGGTTTCTGGATTCGAATCAATGTTGAAAGTGGATTTCAATTTGAGTACGATTTGCTTATAATGCGTTTCTGGTAGCACTGTTATAAAAAGGATTTCAAAAACTATAAGACCGCAACGGAGCAATTGCAAGACAAAAATTTAAGCCTCAATCTGCAATTGTTTTAAACAAAACTTCATGTTTTTTCAACTGGACAATACCCTGCAAACCGGATGGCAAGCTCTCGCCTGACAAATACTGCTTATGATCGAAGCATTTTTCGACTCAAGTCCAGCGCCGATTCTGCCGATATACCACTTTGATTTACCAGCTGATAAATCTTCTTTGTAAACCATAGATCGATAAATAGGGAAGCTTGTCATATGATACCTCAGCAAAACAATACCAGGGCGGTATCGAAGATGACCGCTGTTAATTTTTCTGAAATGAAAATTAGCTGTAATCCAGCGGAAACACTGGTGGCGTTTTCCATCGGCTCCGGCATCGGAGTAACGGTTTTCGATTTTGTTAGTGGGATCGGCGGTATTTTAAATTTTATGCTACCGGATTCTACCCGCGCCAACGGCGTCCATCCTGAAAATGTCCCGCTGATGTTCGCGGATACGGGGGTGCCTTGCTTTGTTAAGGCTTTGTTTGAGCAGGGAGTCCGGCCCGATAGAATGAAAGTCGTCATTGCCGGCGGTGCTCATATTATAGACCAGAACGGCGCGTTTAACATTGGCCAAAGAAACCATGAGGCCCTTAAGAACGCTCTGGCGCACCATGATTTAAAAATCCACCATGAAGATGTTGGCGGAACCACCAGCCGGACGCTGAGTCTGGATATCGGAAGTGGATGCAGTTGCATCAAGATATTCGGCCAGGGGGAGGTAAGGGTATGAGCGATCTTAAGGATATTGTCGAACAGATCGACCTGCTTGAACCTGTCGCTCCGGTTGCGGCTCAAATTATGGCCCTGGCAGAGGATCAAAACAGTTCGCTGTCGGAAATTGCGGATCTGATTCGCAATGATCCGGCCCTGACAGCGAATCTGTTAAGGACCTGCAATTCAGCATATTTTGGTCTTTCAAGACAGGTGGAGTCCGTCAGGGATGCTATCTCTCTTGTAGGATTGGACCACATCGTTCGACTCGTTCTGCTCAACAGCCTGTCAGCTAATTTTAAAAAAGAACCGGTAGGATATGGACTGGGTGAAGGGGAACTCTGGCGTCATGCGGTCACCTCGGCCCATGTTTCCGTGATTTTGGCCGAGAGATTCGGGGTTTCTCAAAACAAGCATCTTATTTATACGGCAGCGCTACTGAAAGATATCGGCAAGTTGATTCTGGGGCGTTACGTCACCTTTTCTTATGAGCAAATAAACATACTAGTACATTCCCACGGTCACAGCTTCAACGATGCCGAGCAGAGGATAATCGGTATGAATCACGAAGAGTTGGGCGCGTTGGTGGCAAAGAAATGGCATTTTAGCCAAAAGTTGATTTATATCATTCGCCACCATCACCTTTCCGACGAATCCGCCAGGCAGGATCTTGAGACTGCACTGGTGTATCTGGCCGACATAATTTGCATGATGATGGGTGTGTGTACCGGCGCTGATGGACTTTCCTACAGGTTTTACAGCGATGTGTTGAATCGTATGGATTTATCCGAAAAAGATTTGCAGGGAATCATCGCAGAAGCAGCCAAAAACCAGCAACAGGTGGAAAATTTGTTGTATCATTGACTATTTTTTATAAATTTACGGATGACTTCTTCGTGAATGCGCTTTAAATTATCGTATTTTACCGCAATACCCCTGGGACCACTCCTCACAATTCGACCTTTGAGTTCCATTGCATGGGGATGATTCGGCAACCTGAGAGCTATTGATATTTGCTGACCGATCGGAAAGCGTTCATTGCTTTCGATGAGTGCCGCCACCGTACTGATGTCGATAATGTAACTTTCAAAGGAACGGCCTTCGACTTTACACTTAACCGGTATTTGGCAAACTTTCCTGTTATTCTCCCGCATAAATGATTCATGTTCATCCAAATTTATGGTTCTAATCGGCTCTTCCTCATACGGGATTTCTCCCAGCCGCTCAAACAGCTGAATTTTTTCATCCTCGTCCATATCAATAACCAGTTTGAATATTTCAGTGAGGACATTTCCTTTGATCAGCTGCTTGTAGAGGATGTACTGCTTGTCCTGGGGAAGGTCGTTTATGAAATTAAAAAGACGTGCGGTAACTTTGTACTGGCCGATTTGCGAATCTAAAGCGTTCATAGGCTAAACCTTTCGGAGTAATGCCGGCTATCATTGGGCCTGTTGCAGGAGCTTTGCCACATCCAACTTGTTAACCATATCGGAAACAAGTTCTCCCAGAATTTTTTCAGCATCGCTTTTGCCCATTACTTTTAACCTTTCGGCTGAACCATTGACAGATTCTTTGGCGACCAGGCCGCTCTTTTTTGATAGAACTGCCTGGTAACTCATACGGAGCACCCATTTGCGGTCGACAATATCAAGCTTAAGCTCCTTGAGTTCAATTTCGAGTTTGGCACCTGCACTATCAGCAATGGCGATAACCTGCAGGCCTTCGTTTGTTAATCGCTGCCTGAAAATTTCCCTCAATAGTGAATCAAGATCATAGGCACCGATTAAATTTCCACCTCCATCCTCACGCAGGACAACCAGGGAATAGGTGTCATTGAAATTTTTTATCGATTTCCTGGCATTGCGGCTTAGAAAAGAATTATCAATTCTGCGGTCGGAGACCGCCAGTGAAATGCGTTCTCCCGTTAATACTGTCGATGAAGACGGCAATTGATATTGAACCTTCAAAAAAGGCTTGGATGCACAGGCGCTTACTAAACATGTCATGACGATGACCAGGGTCGTCAGGACTATCTGTTTTCTGAGTAACAGCAATTTATGGTTTCTCCTTAGCTATTCGGTAGTCGTTTCCTTATTAAAATATCATTTTTTTTCGCTGGCATGAGCCAGTTTGTTGACCTGCAGACGAAGAAAAGCTCCGGCGGTGCCTGAGCCCTTCCACCTTAACCACCTCCCACTGGAGGAAAGATGCCGATCCGTTCGCCTCCTGTTAAGGTTGCGGAAAAATTTGCTTTGACACCATCAATAAAAATGAGTTTGGCTTTACCTTGCGGTACCTTTAACTTTTTAAGAAGGCCGCAAATGGTAAGGCCCGCATCGATCGGGTATTTATCCGGAGACGGTGGTGTAAATTCTTGCAGTGAGGCAAACAGTTTGATTTGAACATGTACTTTCATACTTTTTTTGAGATGACTTCTTCAAGCTTGGCGGTCTTGCTATTTAGCACCATCATGATAAACTTTAGGCTCAATGGGCTTGAAAGTCAAGTGGTTCAAAGTTGATGGGCTTTTTATCCGCCTGCGGCGGACGAGCCCGCCAGAGGTTTACCCGCCTCTGGAGGGCTTGCAAAGGTTTAATTCCCCGACCCTTGGGGCGTTTATATTTTCCGATTGATACCCCGGTGCTTGCGGCGGGGTAGTTCATTTTTTATTGTAAAAGTGTTAAAATGAGAAAGATTTTTCTTGGTAATTTGATTGGGTGTGAGTTAAAATGAAGATAAGTATCCAGCGGTTCACCCACCGATGGGGCTGAATCCTTTAACCTTTCAAAAGGAATGCATATGAGTTTTACGTTTAAAAAGGCACTGGTTACGGGTGGTGCCGGGTTTATCGGTTCACATCTGGTTGAAGCACTGGTGAACGGAAAGTGCAGGGTAACGGTACTGGATAACCTTTCCAGCGGAAGCCAGTTAAATCTTGAGCCGCTAAAAGATCGTATTACTTTTTATCAAGCGGATATTCGCCAAAGGGATATCCTTGAAAAAGCCGCAAAAGGTTGTGACGTCATATTTCACTTGGCTGCCGTGGTGGCCGTGCAGCAAACTATCGACAATCCTGTGGAATCGGCAGAGATTAATGATATCGGCACCGTAAACGTATTTGAAGCCGCCCGCTCTCAGAGTGTCGGCCGCATTGTCTTTTCCAGTTCCTGTGCCGTCTACGGTGATGACCCCCGGCTGCCGAAGACTGAGACCATGAACCCGAAACCCACAAGCCCCTATGCGGTCCATAAACTTTCGGCCGAACACTATGCCAGGATTTATTACGAACTTTTCGGGTTGGAAAGCGTAAGTCTGCGGTATTTTAATGTCTTCGGCCCCCGGCAGGATCCCTCCTCTCCCTATTCGGGCGTTATATCGTTATTTATGACCCGGGCGGCCTCGAAGCAGGCGCCGGTGATATACGGTGATGGCGATCAGAGTAGAGATTTTGTGTATGTTCAGGATGTGGTCAAAGCCAACCTGCTGGCCGCCGCTATAAATCACCCTCAAGGCCGTATTTTTAACATTGGGACGGGCAACCAGGTCCGCATTAATCGGCTCTGGGAATTGGTTGCCTCTTTGAGCGGACAAAAAAAGCTGGCGCCAAAATATGAACCTGCCAGAACCGGGGATATTCTGCACTCATACGCCGAAATGGAGTTTACAAGATCTAAGCTAAAGTTCAAACCAGATTTCTCACTGGAGCAGGGACTTGAAATGACGTTTGAATGGTATCGAAGACAGAGAACAGATGACTGAGGACCCGTCTTCGCCTGACGGCTCCGCCGCGGCAGGCAGAGGACAGATGATAGACGGCAGGCGAACTACGGAAAAA
This sequence comes from uncultured delta proteobacterium, assembly GCA_963821065.1. Taxonomy (GTDB): domain Bacteria; phylum Desulfobacterota; class Desulfobacteria; order Desulfobacterales; family JAFDCJ01; genus JAFDCJ01. The sequence continues at coordinate 187,609 of CAWGCM010000025.1, forward strand.
GATTGAAAAAGAATCACCACGGAAGGACACGGAAACTTTCGAATAGGTATTTTGATAGAACAATCTATCCATAATTTTTCTTTTCGTGCAATTCCTTGAAAATCTGTGGTTAACCCATGCAAAGGTGGCTATATGGATTTTAAATTTGAACATGTTCTTGTAACAGGGGCTGCGGGATTTATTGGATTTCAGCTGAGTCGACGACTGTTAAATGATGGTATTCGAGTCACGGGTGTCGATAATTTAAATCCTTATTATGATGTGCGACTCAAGCAGGACCGGCTGGATAAAATATTATCCGCCAATAATTTCACTTTTGTTAATTTGGATCTGGCCGATCGCAAGGCCCTGGATGGGCTTTTTGACAGCAACGATTTTGATGTGGTGGTCAATCTTGCCGCCCAGGCAGGTGTCAGATACTCACTTACAAACCCTCATGCTTATGTCGATTCTAACCTCGTCGGATTTGTCGACATTCTCGAATGCTGCCGGCACCACAAGGTAAAACACCTGGTTTTTGCTTCGTCCAGCTCGGTATACGGAGCCAACACCAATATGCCGTTTTCAATCCATCATAATGTCGATCACCCGGTATCATTGTATGCCGCGACCAAGAAAGCCAACGAGCTTATGGCGCACACTTACAGCCACCTGTATGGACTTTGTTGCACCGGATTGCGATTTTTTACCGTCTACGGCCCCTGGGGACGTCCGGATATGGCGCTTTTTCTATTCACCAAGGCCATTACGGAAGGTAAGCCAATCACGGTATTCAATCATGGTAAGATGCAACGAGATTTTACCTATATCGACGATATTATCGAGGGCGTTGTCAGGGTCATGGCCAGGCTGCCGGAGCCCAATCCGGCCTGGCGGGGGGATAAGCCGGATCCCGGCACTTCCTATGCACCGTATAAGGTTTATAACATCGGCAATAATAATCCGGTGGAATTGCTTGAGTTCATAGGAGAAATCGAAAATGCTCTGGGTCGCCAGGCTAAAAAGGAGTTTGTCGATCTTCAACCCGGAGATGTCGTTGCCACCTATGCGGATGTGGATGATTTGATGCAGGATGTAGGATTTAAACCCCAAACGTCTATTGCAACCGGCATCCGGCGGTTCGTTCAGTGGTACCAGGACTATTACGCCGGCAGGTAAGGGTGTCAGACTGCTGTGTATGATTTATGCTTGATTGAGATGTTTATTTAAAGAATTAAAGAAAAAAATTATAAAATAATTTAAAGAATTATATTGCAGTGGGAGTCGAGCCGTGAAGAGTGGTACTCAGTAGGAGAAGGTCTGGCTAAGAAGAGGGTTTCTTTTTATATTTTTTGCAAATATCCTCAATGGCCTCTTCGAGAAGCTTTCCCAGAGATTTTTCCGCATCCACCGATAGATGTTTTAACTCTTTGATGCGGTCTTCATCTATACTCGTTGAAAAGGTTTTCTTTTTGCCCATACCAATTTAATATTACTTTTTTTCAGATATTACAAGGAAAAAAGTAATATATTAATAAATTAAAAATATTTTAAAGAAATAAAGAAATAAATTTTATATTCTTTATTATAATATATAAAAAAAGCAAGATTTGATAAAGTAAACTTTTTAGATACGCTGACAAAAGAAAAAGATTATCCGACGACTCAATGTAGGGAGAAAATGATGAAAAAACTTATCTCGCTTTTCTGTCTTATTTTCATTCTGTCCATTCCGGCAACATCTTTTGCCTGGGGACTAGAGTTTGCCGGCGGTGGGTGGTACCAGAAGCCAACTGGAACGCTATCATTTGATAAATCAACCAATGAGGATGACCTCGACCTTGAAGACGATCTCAATTATGATGATAAATGGAAGGCATTCGGAAGGCTCATCATCGATATGCCCCTTTTCTTTCCGAATATCTACCTAATGTACACACCCATGAAATGGGATGAAACAGGCAACAAAAATGTGTCTTTTAATTTTGGCGGTGAAGAATTTGAAGCGGATGTGGATTTTGATTCTGAATTAAAACTCAATCATTTCGATGTTGGTTTATTTTGGGGCCTGCCGTTTATTAACACCGCCACCGCAGATGTACTTAACATCGACTTAGGGCTTAATGTCAGATTCATGGATGTTAAAGCCGAAATCGAACAAAAGGATTTGGGCTTAAAAGAGTCCGAAAGCTACTTGCTGCCCCTGCCCATGCTTTACACTGGAGTGCAGATTAAGCCTTTAAAATATTTCGCCCTTGAATTAGAAGGCCGGGGAATCGGTTGGAGTTCCAGCCATTACGTCAGCCTAATTGGAAGACTGAAAATAAAGCCCTATGGCCCTTTTTTTGTTGCCGGCGGCTATCGTTACGATAATGTAAATATTGATTACAAAGATCTTGACATCGATACAGAGTTTCACGGGCCTTTTGCCGAGGCCGGTTTGGATTTTTAAGCATAGATTCAACTCCATAAAGGTAAAGAATTTTTGGCATCACGAAACCTGTATGCAAAAAGCCTGGCTGAAGTGCCTGACGATAGTAACTTTCTGCTAAAAGGGGCGCGCCATGTACTTAAAAGTCACCTATGGGTGGTTTGCCGAAGAGAACAGGGGCAAAACTGAGGAACTTGATACGGCCTTGCAGGATAGTTTGGATGAGCTGGGGTTCTTTCAAACCAAAGCTCGTTTTGATATGGCCACCGGTGAAAGGTGCCTGGAATTTGAGACGGAAGAGTCTTTTCTAAGAGATGTGCTGATTTGCCCGAAATGCGGCAAAAAAAATCCACAATATTATAAAAAGTGCTGGAAATGCAGACAAGACCTTGGCTTGGAAAGTTTCTAAAATAAAGGAATTACAACAGCTCCTTTTCTTTGGCTAAAAAAGTCCTCCAATTCGATTACCCGTTGAACAACATTCTCTGTACCCAAGTCAAAAGAGCCGCACGTAAAAAAACATCCTTCATGAGTTGTTGTTGGCAATTCGCTAACCCTTTCAATTTTCACCGGTCCGACACCTTTAGCCAACCATAATTTTTCCGTATATTGAGAAGTGGGGCTGTCAACCACGAATAACTCTAAAACCAAGGTGTCCGTAAAAGTACCAGCTGGTACGATTATCGTCTCTTCAGCTAATAAAGTTGCTGTGAAGGAAAGTGGATCGTCATCGAGCACGCCAGCAGGAACGGTTGAAATTACCGACTCGCCAATTTGCATTTCAGCCGTAAATAATTTAATTGGTGTTGCTGAAAAATCCACAGAGCCGCCATCTTCATATACGCTTACGCCCAAAAGACCTTCAGCTCCGAGATAAAAGTAAAAATGGCCGCCACAAAGAGTACCGCAAAAAGTAGACCCAAAAAACATTTTATGAGCATTATATGCTCCAAACGTCTGGGTATTTGAACCAGTAGCCAGAATTTCATTATCAAAAATCGATAAATTACCAGCTTTTATCGGCCAGTACTCAGCCATTTGAAAAGCGAAAGAAGAGCTTAAAAATATAAGTTGAAGAAATATCAGCCAGATTACATAAAAAAACGATCTTTTCATACTGCCTCCTTCCCCGTTCGCGTCCACTCTTTTTAATACGACTGCAACCTTACATGCGATTTTCACATATTACAGATTGGTCTGAGGATTGCAATATTTTTTGAGGGAATAAAGGAAAAAAGCTCATCTGAAAAATTGATCGGTCTTTTCCCCCACGGATTCAACGGGTGCAGTGGTCGTAGCTCGCAGGCAATCGGCGGCCGCGCAAGATCAAAGAAAAAAGGCCGTTATTGATCAAATAGAGTTCCGGCTGATCAGGATTTTAATATTGATTTAACCTTATTCATCATGAATTAACAGTAGAAGCAGCCAGGGAATTGCCTGCTGCATTTTAACGCCAGCATACTCGTCCGCCCTATATCCACCGCGGCAAAACCGTCTTTATCACCATCGAGTATTCTGTTGTCACCCTCAAAATCGAAATCGGGTAGTGTTGCGGTTTGACTGTCGCCATTATCGATACAAGGAGAATTTTTTTGAATGTTGAAGTCTTTCTGATTAAGATCGGCAAAGCCGGGGAAAGAATAAAAGTTGCCGTTCGTGTCGATAAAACGCGGGTCATTGAGAATCGAACAGCTGACCACATCGGGGGTTAAGGAGCCGCGAACCACATCGCCTCCAGCATTATTCCAGAGGATGGTATTGATTATTTTCACCCCTGTGATGATATTGGTGCTGCCGTTATCGAATTGTTAGATAAGATATGGCAATATCAGTAGGTTAACACTTAATAAAAATGGTTATCAAAAGTATTTTTATCTCACGGTTTTTAAGATTTCAAATGCTGTCAGAAATAGAAATGCAATTCAGTCCTAAGAACTGGGATGAACGATATCACAGGCTTTTTGAGCCGCAAATATTTGGGCTGAGATATCCACTTTAAAGATGGCTTTAATCACCGAGCAAAAGCAATTGTATTCCAGAATTGTTTATAGTTGCCTGGGAAGATGGATATTCATACGCTCCTATATCCACGATCGATGACCCATTTCCATCGCCATCGCTAACTCTATCATTATTTTCGATATCGGCTGCTGGCAACCCAGGCGGGTCGGGGACATTGTTTGCTCCGGCATCAATGCAAGGAGAGCTAAGGCCAAGGTAAAAACCGGTCGTTAAAAGCGGGTCTTCATTGGTATGATTGTTTCCCTCGGTAAGTTTGTCATCGTCGGTGATAATTGCATCACCGTAGAGATTATTATAGAGCTCAACCTGTGCATATGGATTAGATATATATAAATCATCGCCGACCCCATTTGCCGTGTTTCCCCAGAGTATATTATTATATATTTTTGCAGGACCGACACCGGACAAATCAACATAAAGACCGCCTCCATTTCCTTGCGCAGTATTGCTTCCACTAAACGTATTGTTCAGAATGACTGCGCTTCCGGAATAAGTTGCTGCATAAGCACCACCACCATTATAAGTATTCGCCGAATTACCGCTAAAAAAATTATTTATTAAAGTCAAGGTTCCGCCCCTGGATTCCCCCCAGGCACCACCAAAGGAATTAGTCGCAGAATTACCGGTGAAAGAATTGCTTTTAAAGGTTACCGGACCACTATAAGAATATGCATAAATTCCTCCGGATGATGAATTTCCATTGTTGCCTGAGAAGGTGTTGTTTTCCAAGGTTACGGTTGCTCCCACAAAGCCATAGGCTTGGATACAAGCACCACCCCCTTGACTTGCAGAATTTCCGGTAAACGTGTTGTTTTTCAGAACTATGGTTGCATTATTTTGACAGCGTGCCTTCATTCCTCCACCGTCATAGGGACTGCTTCCTGTAGAGGCGTTATTTTTAAACTCACAATTTTTAATAGTAATGTCCGCATAGTTTGAATGAACATAAAGGCCTGCTGCGAGACCGGCGTTTCGCCCATTTTGAAACGATATTCCGTCTATGATAAAGTGGCCATTGGGATCATCAATGTACTCTGTATAGATTTTAAGGATCTGTCTCAGATTCGCACCATTGAGAACTGTTGAGCCGAAACCTTTTCCCTGTATGGTCAAAGATTGGTTTTCATCCGTTGGTTCGTATATCAATGTTGCCGGTACCGTGTACTCACCTGATGGCAGATTGATCAAATCATCTTCTCCATTGCCGGCAGCTACGATATTTTTGTCAGCAAACTTGATAGCGACGGCAATTTTGTTTGGGGTATAGGCTTGGGTGGAACTTTAGACGATATCGGCTATGGTCTCACCCTAGATACTTCCGACAACGTTTATACCACTGGCTACTTCCGAGACGCTGCCGACTTTGATCCTGGAGACAGGACTATGAAATAATGAACAGCATAGCCGGTAGTCAAGATATTTTTGTCAGCAAACTTGACACCAGCGGCGACTTTGTCTGGGCCAAATCCATGGGTGGGATCTTAAGCGAAAATGGCAAGGGTATCTCCGTAGATACTTCCGGCAATGCTCACATCACTGGCTACTTCCAGGGCACTGTCGACTTTGATCCCGGAGATAGGGACTTTCAACCTGGCTAGCGTAAAGGATAGTGACGATATCTTTATCGTTCTCCTGAGCGGCCCTCCCGCCTTCCCGTGGTTTATGTTTTTGCCTGCTATTACCGGCCAGACTGCGCCCTGAGCATTTACAGATGGCGGCCGCCAGTTATCGTCGCCTACTGCTTTTCCTGGTACACCGGTAAGCGAAACGAGAAGCACGCCCCGGCCCCGAGCGTGCTTTCACACCAAAGGTCCCCATCCAGCTTGTCGATCAACTCCTTAGCCACTGCCAGCCCATAGCCACTCGAAGGTTCGCCCCCCGTGGGTACGGAGCTGAGCTTGATACCCCGCTGAAACAGTTGCGCCTGATCCTCCTGGCCCAATCCAGGTCCCTCATCACGGACACTGCATACCACACTTGTCAATTCCTGCCGCAGCTGCACCCCAATCTGCTTTCCTGGAAATGAATACTTTATTGCGTTAGAGAGGAGATTGTCCAGTACAGCCGCGGCTGCCACGGGATCGGTCCAAACCGGGGGGATGTCCGTGGCGGACTCAAAAACAATGGAGAGATTCTTTCGATCCGCGATGCGTTGATAATAATTACTTGTTCGTCGTACCAACTGGACTGATTCCCATTGCAAAAATCGTAACTCGGCATCCTTGGGTTCCGAGGAAGTCATTAGCTGGCTGACCGTGTGACGCATTAACTTTGTCACATGACCCAATCCTTCAAGCCACTTCCGGATTTGAGGGTCCGGGTGGTCTGCCAGTGATAAGAGGAGCAATTCGGCAGTGCACCGTGTTACCATCAAATAGTTGTTGAGGGCATGGGCCGAAAAAGCAATCGCTCCCGGGTCAAATGCCGGCATCATTTCGAGCTTGCCAAGTGCTTGCTCCAGTTCAGACTGGGCCCTCAGAATGGTTGCAGTGATTTGTTCCTTTTCGTTCATACAACCCCCCGATGGCTACCCAAAATAGATAGTCTGTTATTTCCGTGGAATAGACAATCCGAAAAAAAGAGGCTACAGCAAAC
>CAWGCM010000026.1:0-263669 GCA_963821065.1 uncultured delta proteobacterium
CAATGATCGCAGACATTAGCCACCGGTCTGCAGTGAATTATCCAGATACTGCTTTACCAGTTCTTCGGGTGTCAGCGACGGGGCGCCCGTCATGACCTTTATACCGTTTTGGGCAAACAGATCCATCGCTCTCGTCCCCATTCCACCGGCAATGATCACATCGGCTCCCTGTTCGTGAAGCCATTTGGGCAGCACGCCGGGTTCATGGGGCGGCGGGACCAGGGTCTCTTTGCTTTTAATCTGATTGTCTTCAACTTCCACCAGTGCAAATTCCTGACAATGCCCGAAATGGGCGGTAAGTTTTCCTTCGGCTAAAGGAATTGCAAATTTCATAGTAAAAAACCTCCTTTGATAATTAGTGAATTAATCGTATGTTATAGAGCTATCCTAACTCCAGCTTTTCTGCCAGCCGTTGCCAGGTACCCCGGATGGCCTCGCCGACTGTTGATTGGCCATTATATTCAAAAACGGTTTGAACCTGGATCATGGCTTTGGTGAAAATCGGATCAAAAGGAATGCGTCCCAAACAGGTAATACCTTTTTTTTCGGCATAGTTTTCAATCTCCCGGGTCAAGTCTAAATTGAGATCAAACTTGTTGACACAGATCATGGCCGGGACCTTAAAATGGGCCGCCAGCTGGGCCACCCGCTCCATATCGTGTTTGCCGGAAACAGTGGGTTCGGTGACAATGAGCACGGCACTGGCGCCGCCGATGGATGCAATCACCGGGCAGCCCACCCCCGGAGGACCATCGGTGAGGATCAGATCCAGTTTTTTTGATTCGGCCAGTTTTCTGGCTTCCTGACGCACCAGGGAAACCAGTTTGCCGGAATTTTCCTCGGCAATGCCAAGCCGGGCATGCACCATGGGTCCTAAGCGGGTGTCCGAGACAAACCATTCCCCGCACGTGTTTTCCGGAAAATCAATGGCCTTCTCAGGACAGAAATGAACACAAACTCCGCAGCCTTCGCAGTCAATGGAGTTGACTTCATAAGCGGCGCTGATGGCATCCCAGCGGCACATCTCCCGGCATAGACCGCACTCGGTGCACAGCTCGTTGTTTATCGCGGCGGTGTTTCCGGACTGAAATTCAGTGCGCCGCACGACTTTGGGATCCATGATTAAATGCAGGTCAGCCGCATCCACATCGGCATCACATAGTACTTTGTTCTCGGCCAGCGAGGAAAAAGCTGCCATTAGACTGGTTTTGCCGGTTCCGCCTTTGCCGCTGATGACAATTAATTCTTTCATGGGAAAATTCTCTGCTGCCGATCGAGTTGAGTCTTAATCTTCTCATAAAGCTGCAGAATTGTTGCCTTCCATTCCGGCATCACGTCCACGATCATATCACCCCTGGAATAGGCCTCGGCAATGCGCCGATCAAACGGTATTTCCATGAGAATCGGTAAATTTTGATCGGTGGCGTAGGCTTTAACTTTTTCGTCTCCCATATCAGAACGATTGATAACCAGCCCGCAGGGGATATCGAGAATTTTGGTTGCACCGACCGCCAGCTTTAAATCATTAAGGCCGAATGGGGTGGGTTCGGTGACCAATAAAACAAAATCAGCCGGTTTCATGGTCTCGATCACCGGGCACGAGGTCCCCGGGGGGGCGTCCACAATGGTCAGTTTGGCCGGATCCCGGTATGACAACACTTCTTTGATCAAAGGCGGTGACATGGCTTCGCCCACCCTCAATTTTCCGTGTATGAATTCGATGCCGTTGAGATGACCTTTTTGAAGGACACCCAATTCCCGGCCCTTTTCCGTGATGGCATCCTCGGGACAAACCGCCATGCAGCCGCCGCAACTGTGACACAGCTCCTCAAAAGCCAACACCGTTTCAGCAACAACCACAATAGCTTTAAACGCACATAACTCGCCGCATTTTCCGCAGAGGGTGCATTTGTCCATATCGATTTCAGGCACCGGGGTGGTAACGGTATCCGTGCGCTCAAAAACAGGATGCAGAAACAGGTGTGCATTGGGCTGCTCGACATCACAGTCCAACAACTGAACGTTTGTCCCGATGGACAACGCCAGATTGGTGGCCACGGTCGTTTTACCGGTCCCTCCTTTTCCGCTGGCAACACTGATAATCATAGGTATACTCCCTCGATGGTTTTAAAACTGATGCCTACCTTCCGGTTAACCCGATGAAACGAGATTCATTTTCTCTTCTTCCTTGGCTTTCAGATAGCAGGACTTTGATTTATCCGATTTCGCGTTATACCGCTCTATCTCGCGCCTCCCCCACCAGTACCTCTACCCCCCATACCTCTGCCGCCCATGCCCCGTCCACGTCCCAGTCAGCCTCTTCCTCCCGTCCCGGCATGGGCCGATGCGTTGGCTTCGGTGGTGAGTGTTAGCTGGCCGTTTTTAAATTTATCCACAAGGTCTTGAACGGTGCCGGCTTGCCCGACGTACACCTGAACTCCTGCCGCCGACAGTGTTTGCATCGCATTGGGGCCGCAATGACCGGTAATCAATGCTTTGGCTCCTTTGGCGGCCACAAACTGGGCCGACTGAATCCCGGCCCCGCCGCCCAGGGCGGCATTGTCATTGTCGAAAACTTCAAAACTCATGGTGTCCGTTTCGATAATTAGAAAATAACGGCACCTGCCGAATCGAGGATCCAGCTGGGCTGCCAAATCCTGCCCGGATGAACTGATAGCTATTTTCATCGCCCCCCCTCCTTGTTTTGATATCGTTGAGTGGTTGATTTATTTGGACAAATAATCACCTGTCGCTTTCCTTAGAGAGCACAATGCATGCCAGAAATACAGATACTGCTATTTATATATTTATTTCAAATAGTTACTATTACGGACAGCATAAGATAATTTCAAATTGCAGCGATATTTAGAAAAATTCCGAAACATCTTTTCTAAAAATTCCGAATTTGATCTTCAATTAAAGTTGTTAATAGTGGAGGTAAATTAGATGAAATGGTGAAGTAAAAAACGCCAGTTCGAGGTAAAATATGATGCTCCCTAAATACATGGGGTGTCACACGTACCGGAAGGCGCGCCGTTTGATACCACACCTTCCGGACGCTGTTCATGGCTATCGTGACACAGAACCTCTAATCTCCGTTCCAATGCGCTAAAATTGGGTGAAATCAGACTAACCAGGGATAAACTTGTCACCCACAGCGTGCAGAAGATTCGGCTATTTGCATACCCTGGCGAACACTCATTTAATTGTAATAACCGGACAGGGAGTATTTAAGATCATACGAATATCGCCTATGCCGATATCAGCTTCCTCTTTGGGCAAAGGGATAATAAAAACCGGTTTTCTCGTTCGGCGAAGGACCCTTTTAGACGTACTCCCCAAGAAAGTATTGCGGATGAAACCCTTTCCATGGGTCCCCATGACAATTATATCGCAGTTAAATTTTTCTGCCTTTCTAAGGATCACATCCGGAGGAAAGCCCTCACACACTTCTATGGATTCGACCCTATCGGCGCATTCCGGATCATTTTCAAGTTCTTTTTCACAAAATAGCTTCAGCTGCTTTTGTATCCGATCGTTGACGTATGCGAATTTTTCTTCGCGAGATCTTCTTTCTCTGCTCCCCGGTAAGATAGGAATCTGTGATCTGCATTGCCAGTTACCGACAATGACTCCAAAACATACAAAATGATGATGCCGGCTTCGTATTTCCTTGCTGAATGCATGGCATATTTAAGCACTTCGATCGAATTGTCGGACAAATCAGTTGTATAAAGAATTTTTTTAATCTGGGGTATCATTTGCGTCCTCCTTTTTTTCTGCCTCTATGATTACTAAATGGTCATCTACAAAATCAATTTTTCGGATTACACCTTTAACTAGTTTTTGTTCGCCCAATAGCCCGATCAGCAGATAACCTTCTTGATTGTATTCCATTTGCGCAACATCCTGCATGACTTTTAGCCGCCGGTCTTCCGATTGAATATAAACCGTACTGAGACACATACTCACTCCATGTTCCTTAGCTCTTAATTTAGGTTTTAGCAGCCAGTAAAGAATCTAAAATTTCTCCGGCCTGACGGGTTGCCCGTCCCTGGCTCAGGGTATCCCCCTTTAGACCGGAAAGAAATACTGAAGCGTCATAAGAGATCACCCCGATTGTTTCCATCCCTCTTTTTTTTAGTTTCATCTTAATTTCAGCCATCAAGCTTTCCGAGCTAATTTTATTCAATACCGCCCAGAAATCTTTTTTGATACCGGAGGCAAGGTCTTTTATCTTTTCAGCCAGGGCGATGGACTCAAAGGACGGTTCCACCACAACAAGCACCGCATCCAGGCTGTTATCAATACCTCGACCAAAATGCTCGACACCGGCCTCCATATCCACAATCGCGATCTCATTTGGTCCCAGCCGAAGTTTCTTTAAAAATTCACGGCTCAAAACCCCCATGGGGCAGGCACAGCCTTCCAGTGCCTGGTGGATCTTGCCGATGCTGATCAGCTTGAGACCATTTTTCTCATTGAAATACCCGGAAGGAATTTGTTCCAGGGTGATATCGGCTTCAGACAATATGGAAGGTCGGTTCATTTTTTCTTTAATACCTTCCTTGCCGCCGACAAGCGCCATGAGCGGGATCGGCGGTTGGTCGAAACCAAGCATTCGAAAAAGTCCGGAATTGGATTCATCCGAATCGACCACCAATGTCTTAAAACCCTGATCTTGCGCCGCCTTCGCAAGTAAACTGACCAAAGTGCTTTTGCCGCTTCCGCCTTTTCCGCAAACGGATATTTTTATTCCCATTTTACTTCACCTCTCTATTTATACCGCTTTCCATAATAATATTCTGGATGGTATAAGTGGTTATTGGGCCAAACGACTTTTTTGGGCGTTTTCTTGCCGGAGGCGGCGAACTTGGCGACCGAACCGGTTGGAGTTGCCTTGAAAGACTGGCCGCCGGTATTTGAATAGACCTTGTTGTCAAATATAAAAACATTAATGTCCTCGCCGCAGGCCAGCACATGATCGATACCCCCAAAGGCAATGTCATAAGCGGCGCCATCCCCTGCAAAGACCCAATATGATTTTTTGGTAAATAGTTCAGATTTCTTTTCGATTTCCCTTAAAAGCTGATTGCCGTTGAGTTCAGGTAAACGTGCTTTAAGTAAATCGCCGTGTCTTCGGGAACCATCATCATCATTCATGCTTGCCAACCAGCCCCGCATTGCATGGGATGGCTCCTTTTTAGAATTTTCTGCTTGAATCATCACTATTCCCCCTCTAATTGCTCCCGCCTGATTGGCTTCATATGAAGTCAATCTGTATTACTTTTTCCCAACCCGCCGGGCGGAACCGCATCTTAGACGGGACACCCAGTGTGACAATTCCAACATTTCTCAAAAGCATATTATATGCCACTAAACAGAAATAATAAAATATGATATAATTTCAAAATCTTATGCCTATATAGAATTTTCTCACGGATAACTGATACGCAAAATTTAGAAATATTTCTAAATGCGTTTTCGCAAAATTACGAAATCAAAGTGCCAGGTTAAAAAGTGAATAAGACGGGGGGGGTGAAATCACAAAAGGGTTTTGGGAAATTAGCAGGATGTTATATCAATTTTTCCATGTTTCATGGAAACCATAAATATGGGCTTTTGGGTTCGAGTGCGGACTTTCTTCGCTGTAGTACCTGGGAAAAATCGTTTTACAAAATTGCTTCTATGGGAGCCGAGGACGATTGCGTCACATCCGAACCGGTTGGCCTTAAACATCATGAAATGTGATATCCGTCTCACCTTTCGGCAATGGGATCATGAAGACCGGTTTTCTGGTTCGGCGCAGAACCCTTTTTGACGTACTTCCTAAAAATGCATGACTGATAAGACCTTTGCCATGGGTTCCCATGACAATTGCATCACAGTCGAATTCATCCGCTTTTTTCAGAATTTCCTCGGCTGGAAAACCTTCACATACTTCTATAGACTCCACTCTATCGGCATATTTTGTATCACCATTGAATTCTTTGTCGCAAATATTTTCAACCGCTTCCGGATTCGATCGATGGTGTCAGAGACTTTTTCATTAAAAATCTTTTTACGTAAGTCCTCATCAAGATAAAGATCCAGCACAAATTGGTTGGTTGTCGTAATCAGCTCGAAGACATGCAAAATGATAATGTCGGCATCGTGCTTTAGGGCCGAGTTAATGGCGTAACGGAAAGCATAGGCGGAGTTATCTGAAAGATCGGTTGCGTATAAGAATTTTTTTAATTCGGGAATCATTGTTTGATCCCTTCTGGTATGGTTTCTTCCAAGAGTTTCGTTGAAGCTCCTGATAATTGTTTAACGCTATATAGAATGCCCCTACCGCAAGCTCCGCACAGTGATAATTTTCTTCTGGCAATGTTTCTAGGAATTCGATCACATTATCGGGCGTATTTCCCAGGCCTGATCAATGGTTTTTCCTTCTGCAAGATGTGATACCGTGTTGGCGCAGGCATTGGTGTTCATGCATCCGTTTGTATCGAAGGAGACGGATTGAATCCGGCCGTTTTTAATACACAGAAACATTTCGACGATATCCCCGCATTCCCCGGTTCTTCTGCCATATCCATCAGGATTCTGTAATCTTTCTCGCCTGTCATGGCGAAATGTCATTTCGAGATAACGAAGAGAATTATCCTGCCAGAAATCAAGCGGTGTTTTTTCCATCTTTATACTTAACTCCATTTGTAAGATTGACCAAATTTCTCAGAGCATATAGCGTGCCAGCAGACTGAAATGATTATAATTCTAATAAATTAAATATTTTATTCTTTATTATCTTTACGGATAGCTGAACTGGAAAGCTAAATTCGAAAATTTTCTAATATATTCATGCAAAATTTCGCAAAAATTCTAAAATGAAAATCAGCACAAAAGAGGTGTAAAACATAAAATACAACAATATAACGGTGGCATTAATAATGCATGGGATTATATAAAGCCGGCCAAACCCGGCCTGTCAGTTGGCTTAAAAACACTTCGACCTCGGAGATAAATCAGGATAAAGGAAAACTGACCAATGGGAGATTATAAATACCTGTTTGGCCCGGTGCCGTCCCGTCGTTTTGGGCGGTCGCTGGGTGTTGATCTGACCCCTTATAAGACATGCAGTCTGGATTGCGTTTTTTGCCAATTGGGGCGAACCACAAAAAAGACAGTTCACAGGCAGGAATATGTCCCAACGGAAGCGTCCTGGCCGAACTGGGAGAGTGGCTTAAAAACAGACGGCCAGGCGGACTATATCACCCTTTCCGGTTCCGGAGAGCCGACACTGCATTCCCGCTTCGGTGAAGTGCTTGAGTTCATCCGCGCAAAAACCACCATTCCCGCCGTTCTCCTGACCAATGGCACGATGCTGCAATTTCCGGAAGTGCGGGAAGCGGCTGCCACTGCCAACGTGGTAAAGGTTTCTCTAAGTGCCTGGGATCAGGCTTCCTACGGGTGGGTGAACCGTCCCCATCCCCAGTTGCAGTTTGATCAGCTTGTCAAAGGACAAAAAGACTTTCGGGCGCAATTCAAGGGACAGCTATGGATGGAGGTCTTCCTGGTAGCAGGGATGAACTCAATGCCTGCTGATGTCAGCAAGATCGCCGACCATGGCAAAAAAGATCGGCCCGGATCGCATCCAGCTTAATACGGCTGTTCGTCCACCGGCGGAGGATTTTGCCACGGCCCTGTCCGAAGAACGGATGCAGGCGCTGCGCCATCTGTTTCACCCGACTGCGCGAGATCATTGCCGAGTTCAAAGCCAAGCATGCCAACCATATACAGGCGAACCAGGAAACGATTTTTTCCATGTTGCAGCGGCGACCGTGCACAGCGGAGCAGATAGCGGACATATTCGGCATGCATCTCAATGAGGTGTCAAAATATCTTGGGAAGTCTGATGCGCGCAGATCAAATCCGCACACAACGCGAAAGGGCCACTGTGTATTACGCAGCCACGGACAGGAAGGATAAAGCCACCGCCGGTAACTGAGTATCAATGAAGAAAGAAAAGCTCATAAAACAAGGCATGGATGAAGTCATATCGAGGGAGGTGGATGATGAAAAAAAGTATTATTTTTATGTTGTCGGCTTTGGTAGTTCTTTTAGCTCCCGGCTTGTGCAGGGCTGCGGAGGAGGAGCCGCATCCGGAAATCACGTTGATAGATTATGACGGGAATGAAATAGCCCTGGACAGTAATCTCCCTTACAGTCCCAAAAACACCTGCGGGGAGTGTCATGATTATGATGTCATCACCAATGCCTATCATTTTCAGCAGGGTCGAACCGATGCTGACGGGAATATCATCGTTGGTGATGATCTTGATTCAAAGAATCCCTGGCTTGTCTCACGGGGTATGTACGGCAAGTGGTGACCGCCCTCAGCCGATTCCAGCCAGTTGGCCCGAAAAGTGAATATGCGGCGCTGTGACATTGACAAATCATCCTTTCATTTTGTCAAAGCGTGCGGTGTCTGCCATCCCGGAGGAGGACCGGCCGAGTATGATCGTAAGGGAAATCGATACGATGAATTTGCCAGTGACCCTGAAAACGGATTATTCGGCAATGCTGATAATTATCTTGACGGTGATTACTATCAATCAGACTGGGAAAAAAGCGGGGTGCTTGAAGCCGACTGCCTGATATGCCACCTCAAGGGCTATAACTGGCAAGCGCGGGCGCTGGCGGTGAGAGGGGGCTTTTTCTATGAGGCTCCCATGGTGGGCGCCGGATGGTTCAGAAATATTAAAAAATCCAAGCCGTCCATCCCCTCAGAAAAACCAAAGGCCGTCTCATTGCGCACCGACTATACCCGGACCAATATCGCTGATCCCGCTAACCTTGCCGAATTTATAACCAAAGAGGTTCCGGATGAGAATTGCTGGAATTGCCATGCAATGGCTGACGTTAAAAAGAGGGGCAGGACCTGGAAGCCGGAAACAGATGTGCACAAGGCCAAGGGATTGACCTGTATCTATTGCCATCCTGCCGGCGAAGATCACGAGATTGCCAAAGGCGATATATTGGTTGGTTCCGTACGGAATGATATTGATGGTGAAATGAATTCATGCCTGGATTGCCATTTAAACGGCAAAGATAACCGTGCCCCGAAGCCGGACCATAAATTCTCTGACCTGCACATTGAAAAAATTACCTGCGAGGCCTGCCATATCCCGTATAAATATAAGGCAGCTACGGCAGTTATCGACAATGCCACTAGCGGCCAGACGATCAGCTATTACACAACTGATTTCATGTCCAATGATCCCCTGCATCCCAACGAGCCTTTATTAAATTGCCCGGAAAACAGATGGTGTCCCGCTTTTGTGAAATACAAAGGAAAAATCAAGCCGGTGGATCCTTTGCAGGCCATCTGGTGGGGAGATTGGGACCGGGCCTCTCATCGGGTCATCCCTATTGTCCTGTGGCGGATCAGGGACCTTACGGGCGCCAATTTGAAAAACAAGTTTACCATCACCAACCTTGCGATTTTAGAAGCGCTAAACGGATCAAAATCTGTCAACACCGCCGAAGAAATAAAGACCTATCTTAAGGCCATATCAAACGGTACTGACCGGTACGGCTGTCGCATCGCCTACCATACACCGGTGCTGGTGAAGGGTGGCATGATCTATTACATGGAGAATAACCAGTTGAACAAGGCCAATATGCCCACCAGGGACGGCGGCTTCAAATGTTGTGAGCCTTTTGATCTGAGCCACAATGTCGTCAGTGGAAAAGATGCCCTGGGCTCTGGGGGCTGTAAAGATTGTCACACAAAACCCTCCCCGTTTTTTAACCGGAAAGTTCTCCTGGACCCTTTTAACAGAGACGGAAGACCCGTCTATAAAGAGCAATGGGAGATACTCGGCTATTCAAAAAAAAGGATGAATGAATTAAACAAAGAGCAGGTCATACAGCCCGAGGCACAGAAAAAATAATGGAGAATACTAAAAAGCCCGTATTTATACATTCGCAGGAGCTTGAAAAATACAGCTACCCGCCTGATTCCATGTTTGTCACTCAAAGAGCTGCAAAAACACGGGAACTTCTGATTTCATTGGGCCTGCTGGAGGGCAACTGTGGAAGGGAATCAGCGCCTGTACCTGCAACAAAATCGGAGCTGAAAAATTTTCACTCGGTCAAATACCTGGAGGCATTGCAACAGGCTGCCATGGGGAAAATTACGCCCGAAGCGCGGAACATGGGCCTTGGAGCACCCGATTGCCCGGTGTTTAAAGATATGTTCGACTATGGTTGCTGGGCGTGCGGAGCCACATTGACCGGGGCCGAGCTGATATTATCCGGTGAAACCGACATTGCATTTAATCCATGATATCTCCATCTACTGCCGGGTGACTCCGACGGACTGAGCGAGGAATAAGGCAGACACCGGAATGGTGAAAAACGCCCATAATAAAGGATAAAAATGATTGAAGCCTGAAAACAAAAAACAAAACAACCCAGGGAATAAGAATTGATTTAGTCTTGAAAAAAACTTTCCCCCTGGAAAAGATAGAGAAACCCGGTTTGCTCAAGCGGTTCCTGGATTGGATAGCTAAGGGAGCGGATAAATCGAATATGGGTAAAGCATCGTGCCCGACCTGAAAGATCAAGCGATAGGAGTCCTTCAGGCAGGAGGGCAAGGAAAAATAAGAGGAGAGCTCAAGGGCGGACAGAAATTGATACCCTTGTTCCCTTAGTGGATGCCGCCTTTGGCGTCTTTAAACGTTACCGAACGTTACTATCTGCCAAAATGTAACGTTATTTCACCCTGATATTCAAGTGTTGCAAGGTCTTTCATTCAATCCCCTATAGTAACTATCAGCTTATTTTTACCTATTTTACAGGTACTTATAAAGCCAGATGTCCATTGAACAAGCATGTTTGCTGCCATGGCATCAATCATGCAATTTGTTTAGATAAAGGACCATGAACTCAAGGGCCGTCGCGACGGTAAGTCACAATTCGTCCCCCAAAACGAATCTTCAACCAAAGCAAAGGAGGACACTATGGCCGTAGAAGTACTAATTCGACGAAAAATTATAGAAACCAAGGCGAAAGATGTGTCTCCGCTCATTGTAAAGTTAAGGTCGCTTGCTACGATTCAGCCTGGCTATATTTGCGGCGAAACCCTGAACTGCATCGATCCTCCGGGCCGCAACGAATATTTGGTCAGGAGCACGTGGCATTCGGTGGAAGATTGGAAGCAATGGCTGCTCAGCAAAGAAAGAGCGGCCGTGAATGATCAGATCGATCAATTATCCCGGGAAAAAGCAGAATATGCGATTTATGAACCGCTGGTGGGCGGCATCATTCCGGCATCAAATATCCAGGGGGAAAAATGAATAATATATCGTTTGCGAACATCGCCATTGTATCCTGCGGAACCTTGAGCCTTGAACTCAATTATCTGAAAAAGGAAGGGTTTCTGGATACCTCCCATCTATTTTTTACGACACCGGGACTGCATGAAGATATTCATGAGCTTGAAGCGCAGCTGATTCAGCGAATTAACATGGCCAAAGAGAAGGCCGCCAAGGTGCTCGTTGTGTATGGCGGCAAGTTCTGTTATGTCAATGCCGATGAACCCACCCGCACCATGCAAAAAATCATTGAAGAACAGGGACCCGGTGTTGCAAGAATCCAGGCTACTCATTGCATGGACATGATTGCCGGCGAAGCCGAACGCGAATTAATTGCAAAAGAAATAGCCGGGGACGAAAAGGTCTGGTGGATGACACCGGGCTGGATCCAATTTCGACACAAGGTTTTTAAGGGCTGGGACAAAGGCCTGGCCAACGAAAACTTTCCCCGGCATACGGGTGGCGCGATTGTATTGGACGGCATTGGCTATGTGGATCAGTACATGGCCGAACAACCGGAAGCATTTTTAGAATATTCCGACTGGATGGGAATACCTATCCAGGGTTATCCGGTGACGCTGGACCGTTTAAAATCGCTTTTGGTGGAGCAGGCAAGGGGACTCATCGAAAGCTAAAATCGTCTCGGAATTTATACAACTTATTAGAAATATAGTATTTTTTGTAACTACGCGGGCAGCTATGCCACATGGAATGATGGAATGTTGGAATACTGGTTATGCTGTCGGCGTTGTTGAAAAATCTTTAGCAGCAATATGCGGCAGGGAAAAAGACTTTGAAATGACGGGAGTATAAAAGTGAACGGGATAAATGATGAATACCTATTGAGTGAAGAAGCGGTGATCAAGGGAAAATTGGAAGAACTTAAATCCAGCGTCACCCGGCTTCACGATGATATCCCCTGCCTGAAGCAGTGTTCTTGTCTGAGCGATTTCTTACAAAAGATATACGAAATTCGGGTGGGACTCAATCAATTGGAGCAGGACCTGTTACAGACCCATCTCCAATGTTGTATCTCTCCAAATCTAAAAGTTCCCGGGGAGGTCATCCTGGCACTGTCCAAGCTGAGTGAGAAACGCCACGGGGTGATCATTGCAATAGAGCATGAAGATAACCTGGATGATCATCTACAAGGGGGAGTTATCATTGATGCTGCTGTTACTGCGCCAATATTAGAAAATATCTTTTACCCGGGAAGCCCGCTTCATGACGGGGCCATGATTATCCGGGATTCAAAGATCCACAAGGTAAATGTCATACTTCCCTTGGCGCCCCATACCCCAGAACTGGAAGCCCTCGGTCTTGGAAGCCGCCACCGGGCAGCCCTCGGTCTCAGCCAGGTAAGTGATGCCCTGATTATTGTTGTGTCTGAAGAAAAGGGCTGGATTTCGATGGCACTTCAAGGCCAGTTATATCCCAACCTGGGTACATTTGCGCTACTCGAAAAACTCGGGGACAGCATGGAGGATGGCGCCCGGTAAAATACAGCCTGATGGACAATTGCGATCGACATTTCAACCATAATTCCAGGCTGGCAGGAATGATTGCCGGTCATCAGAATGTTTTTAGCAGGCTTTCCTGGGTGAGAATCCACGCCCAAAGGACGTTGATTGTTCTACGTAACCATCAGCAGCTGATTGGGGCTTGACTAGTGATGAGCAAGGATTTTGATGATTATATTGCTGGATTTTTCAAGGGGATATTCCACTTTTTCATATACTTCCACACGGCCGTGCGGCTGACCCCGAGCCGGCGGGCTACCTCCGCTTTGTTCCAATTGCTTATTTCCAAAAGTTCCATCAACTCTTCCTTTGACAGATCCTTGCCGATTCTTGGTTTTCTCGGGGCAGCACCCGGAACTGCTACGGGCCGGCATTCGTCATCGGGCTTTCGAATTTCAAGCGGCAGGTCCGATATTTCGATCTGATCCCGGTTGCACAGGACAAAGGCATGCTCAATGGCATTTTCAAGCTCGCGAACATTCCCCGGCCAGGAGTGGTCGAGGAAAACACGCATGGCATACTGAGAAATTCCCGTGATATTTTTCGAGGTTTTACGGTTTTGCCGATCAATAAAATGCCGGGTCAAAAGCGGTATGTCTTCTTTACGCTTTCTGAGCGGCGGCAGGACAATGGGAAAGACTTTCAGCCGGTAGTACAAATCATCTCGAAAGAGGCCCTCCTGGACGCGGTTGTAAAGATCCCGGTTGGTGGCCGCCATGATCCGGATATTGACCTTACGGGTTTTGGAATCCCCCACGCGTTCGATTTCACGCTCCTGCAGCACCCGCAATAGCTTTACCTGAATATAGGGGCTGATCTCGCCGATTTCATCAAGGAATACAGTCCCGCCGTCGGCTTCCTCAAATCTTCCGATGCGATTTTGGATTGCGCCGGTGAAGGCGCCTTTGACATGTCCGAAGAGTTCGCTCTCCAGCAGCGATTCGGTCAGAGCCGAACAATTGACCGCTGTCAGGGGGTAGGTTGTCCGCGAGCTGCGCTGATGGATCGCGCCGGCGACCAATTCCTTGCCGGTACCGCTTTCGCCCATGATTAAAATCGTAGCATCGCTGGCGGCGGCGGCATTGATGGCAGCAAACACCTTCTGCATTTCGTGGCTTTTGCCGATCAGGTTGTCCAGGCGGTGCTTTTCGCCCAGGCGAATCAGGGCCTCCTCGGCTTCCTGACGGGCCCGGGAAATTTCACTGAGATCGGTGACGGTTTCAACCACACCGATAATCTGTTGATGTTCATCCCGTACCACCCGGGCGGTTTTGATGACCGGTACGGTATGTCCGGCTTTGTGGGTTAATAAACATTCTTTCGCCTCAGATTTCCCATTTTTGAGAATTTTGCAGCTGCGAATCCCGGAGGGACACTGTTTGCCGAAACACCGGCTGCATTTTAAAATCTGACATGTCTTGCTCATGGCCTCATCGGCGGGATACCCGCTTATACGTTCCATCGAACGATTCCAGGAAGTGACCCGTCCGCTGTTATCGAGCGTGAAAACACCATCGGCCATGGTGTCGATAATCTGTTCGATAAAATGAATGTTCCAAATTTCGTGGGTTTTTGAAGTCACGGCATCCTCGCCGGTTTCGGTTTGAACGTCAATTAGCGTTACCAAGGCGTTACCCCGGATAGTACCCACAGATCGTCGGCATGTCAACCCGGACCTGGAGTTAACCCCACGTTACTGAACGTTACTTATTTTGAGAAACAACGCCGATTAATCTGCCAGCCGGCCATTTTCCTCCCCACATAAATAGCCATCTATAAATTTGTAGGCCTCTGGATCAAAATATTCGGACTCCTGGCACAGTTTTTGGAGCACTATAAGATATTAACGTTACCATTTTGAGGAGTAACGTTATCCTGCTCCATATAAGGAAACATCAGTTTGCCGCGCCGATGGGTTGTTCAACTCTGCAATGATTATTTTCTATTTAATTACAGCAGGTTAGAAAATGAATTATTTTTTTAAGCCTGAGTCAGTATCTGGCATGGATATTGATATTCTAAAGCACTGGTAGATTGTGGAAAACAGCTGTGAATCAATTCCATGAACATTCGGTCTTTGAATGAATTACCCAACTGGATTGGGGCTAACCATTAAAAAAGAAAGGAGAGAGTTATGAAAGCACGAAATTGTTGTAAAACCATGCAGGCGGAGCTGACAGCCTGGAAAGCCAACGTCTATGATATCGTTCGCAAGATGGAAGAGCTGCCCGGTGGTCAAAAAGAAAAAATTCTACCCAATATCGAGGACCTCCACATGCTGATTGCGGAAATGGATCAGAGGATCGATTGGGTCAGGGATAACTGTACCCCCGAAACCGGCATCGACGATATTAGGACCGAAAGGGAGGAATTCGACAAACATCTGGCAACCTTGCGTGTCAAAACCGATGAGGCCATGCGCGGGCTGGGCGGTGGAGATTTCGGAGGCTGAGCCTTCACCGGTCAGACTTCCCACCCAAACGATGGTCACATGCAGCGGCAAAAATGTCGCTGCATTTTATTGGAGGAATGAAATATCATGTCTGCGAATATTCAGGAAGTCAATGAAACCGATTGAAAAATTCCAGATCCCCAACCAACTGGTGACGGATTTTGGCGTCGAGCTGGTGGTTGACCGTGTTGTGAAAATTGACACCGATCGAAAGCAAATCCACACCCAAAACGGTCAAACTTACCGCTACCGGCATCTGGTATTGGCCACCGGATCCCGGCCTCTGGTGCCGCCGATTGCGGGGGTTGAACTGGAAGGCGTCACACCGGTACGTTCACTGCAAGATCTTGATGCCCTGCGTGGTTTTGCCGCTGACGGGCCCAAAGGAGATGTACCCGGTAGCCGAAGCGCCCGCTCCGGCGGATTACGACTTAGTTGCCCTGGGGTTCTGGCTGCAGGCCGGCAAACCGGACCCCAAATCAGCAGAGTACCTCGGCAGGATCGGTAAAAAATCCCTGTTTCTTTTTGCCACCCATGGTGCCGCGGCCGGTTCCGATCACGCCCTCAACGCCATGGACGCTGCCAGGTCCCTGGCCCCCGAAGCAGACATTGTCGGAACTTACAGCTGTCAGGGGCAAGTCAATCCCAAAGTCCTCGAAAAAGCGAAATCAAAACCCGAGCCTCCGGTCTGGATTGACGACGCCGACGATGCCGTCGGCCATCCCGATGAGGCCGATATCGAGGTCTTGACGTATAAAATTGCTGAATTATTATCAAATACTACCTGATAAAGTGACCTTAAAACCAGAAGGGAAAGGAGCAGACCTTGAAGATACGCAGAATAACGTCCTTGACGTCCTCGGTGGCCTTCCTTTTAATGCTGCTGACCAGCATAATTTTATACATCGTCCCCCAGGGCCGGGTGGCTTACTGGGCAGACTGGCGCCTGTGGGGATTGAGCAAAACCGACTGGGGCAACATCCACATTAATCTGGGTCTGCTGTTTCTGATCGCCCTGTCTTTGCATATTTACTACAATTGGAAACCGCTTATATCATATCTCAAAAATAAGGCCAAAGAGATCAAAGTGTTTACCCCTGATTTCAATATCGCCTTTCTCATAGTTGTTGTGTTCATTGCCGGGACCTATTTTTTGCTGCCCCCCTTTAGTTGGGTTATGACCCTGAATGACCATCTCAAGGATAGCGGTGCCGAAAAATACGGTGAACCACCCTACGGTCACGCGGAATTGTCCTCGCTGAAAACGTTTACCAAAAAATTGAATCTTGATCTTGCGAAGAGTTTGGAGCTGCTTGCTAAAGCAGGGTATAGCGTTGAAAATGGCGAAACAACTTTAGAAGCAGTGGGGCGGCGGTACAATATCCCCCCCCAGCAGATTTATCACACGATCAAACCGGCGGCGATAATCGCGGCTCAACAATCCGGGGATAATAACGCATTGCCGGAGTCAGCCCCGCCGGGTACGGGCAAGCTTACCCTGGCCGATTTTTGCACTCAATTTAACCTGAATATGAAACAGGTTGTTCGTGAATTAAAAAAGCAGGGAATTGATGCTTCCGAGGAGTTGACCCTGAAAAAAATCGCCACTCAGAATAAAACCAGCCCAACCGATCTGTATGAACGCATTAAAAACATTGTCCAAAACTGAGCGTCGACTTCTTACCGGGTGTAAATCACCGCCGTTGGTAAACGGCAGTCATCCGCTCTACTCGACGTAGATTTTTTCATTTGGCGCGCTGATTACCTCCCCGATGATTTTAGAGGCCGCCACACCCTCATCAATCAGATTGCTGACCAGTGCATCGGCCTGTTCTCTTTTTACGCAAATCAACAACCCCCCGGAGGTCTGGGGGTCAAACAGGATATCCCGGATAACCGGATCCACCTCCGACGAGAAATCGATCATGCCCAGCCGAAACTCTTTGTTTTTAAAAGTCCCGCCGGGCATCATCCCCATCCTGGCGTACTCAATCGCTTCCGAAAGAATAGGGATTTGACTGGATTCCAGTCGCAGGGCCATCCCGGAGTCCTCCACCATCTCGGCCAGGTGGCCAAGCAACCCGAAACCGGTGATATCGGTGCAGGCATGGACCGAAAATTGCTGCATTACTTCAGAAGCCGCGCGGTTCAATGCAGCCATCATGCGCGAGATCTGTTTGGTGATGGATTCTGAAGCAACTCCGCGTTTTATAGCCGTGTTGATGACACCGGTACCCAGCGGCTTGGTCAGCACGAGACGGTCGCCGGATTTTAATTTTTTCTTCGTCACAACATGTTGCGGGTGTATGAAACCGGTAACCGAAAGACCGTACTTCATTTCACTGTCCTCGACGCTGTGCCCACCCAACAAAACGACATCGGCCTCATTTAATTTATCCAGCCCCCCCTGGATGATTTGCCGCAGGATAGAGATGTCCATCTTCTTGAGCGGAAATCCCACCAGATTCATCGCCGTTTTCGGCACGCCGCCCATAGCATAAATATCGCTCAAAGCATTGGCCGCCGCAATTTGACCGAACCAGTAAGGATCGTCAACAATCGGAGTAAAGAAATCTACTGTCTGAATGATAGCCAGCTCTTCCGAAACTTTATACACCCCGGCATCATCCGCTTTTTCCATACCAACAAGGACGTTGGCATTGGTAGGAATTTTCAGGTCGCAAAGTGCCCGCGCCAGGTCCCCCGGCGGCAGTTTGGAGGCTCAGCCGGCACCGGCAACAGTCGTCGTCAGACGGATTTGATCAGTTTCTAACATCGGGCAATTCCTTCATCTTGATTCAGGTCATCTCTTATCTTTGCAAGGATATCGAAAGTAAAGCTTCAATATAGAAATTAAATGGGCAAAATTCAAGGTCCAATTCGAACTTTCGAATTTAGCGAACACTGAGTGAATTAGCGGCTGTGAAGATGCCCTGCCCGATTTCCTGGTTTTGTTAGAGCTTAAATAATTTTGAGCATAGGATCATAAAATTCATTGACAATATGTTAAAAGGGACATATATTATGGTCAAATGATCATAATAGGAGAACAAGTTTAATGCCGCGACTACCAATTTCGAGGCATGGGCATGCGTCGCCGCCGGGGCGGCGACAGGGGACCGGGCCGGGGTCAGGGCAAAGGTCGCGGTAGACGGTCTTAACCAGTCAACGATTTTAAAATAACGACACGAAAGGAGGTGAACAATATGCCACAGGGAGATAGAACAGGCCCGCAGGGCCAGGGCCCGAAAACAGGGCGCGGCATGGGAAAATGCGGTCCTAAAGGCAAAACCCCAGCACCACAGGGACAAGGCGGTGCGGTAACAGGCCAGGGTCAGGGACGGGGAGCCGGCAGAGGTGCCGGCCGCGGCCAAGGCCAGGGTACAGGCCGGGGCGCCGGTCGCGGTGGCGGAAAAGTCCGCCGCAGGTGATATTGATAAATCAACTAATCAACGACAATAGAAGGAGGTGATATTATGCCAGGATTTGATCAAACAGGACCCATGGGAGTTGGACCCATGACCGGCGGGGCAAGAGGCCGTTGCAACCCGGCGACAGCTGGAAGTATTCCTGCTTATGCGGGAGGTTACGGCTATGGACGAGGTTTGGGACTAAGGCGCGGTTTCAGAGGCGGATACGGTCCCGCTACGGGACGGGGTCGCGGTTTTGGCAGAGGTTACGAGTGGTATCCGCCCGCTGCCGGTCCGGCCTATTCAATGGGCGCTGCCGGTGAGATGGAGATGCTAAAGGCTGAAGCCGATTACATGAAAAAATCATTGGAGGCAATCAACAAACGGATTGATGAATTGGGTGAAAAGCCTGACGAAGCGTCTTAAATAGTCTGCAGCTTGGGGAGGCTGCATGATACTCAATGAATTAAGGGGTGGTAATTGGACTGCCCCTTAATTTTAGGTGACCTTCTGGGTGGGAATCCACACCCAACGGACGTAAATTTTTCTATCGTAACCATCAGCAGGTGATTGGGACTTGACTAGTGATGAGCAAGGTTTCAACCACACCGATAATCTGTTCAATAAAATGAATATTCCAAATTCCGTGGGTTTTTGCGTTCACGACCATCTCTGTTTGGTTTTGGATGAACTACCTCGCTGCAAGCAACGGGGTATCAATCGGAATATTTATAATCGCCCCAAGGGGCGGGGAATTAAACCCTTATCTGCCTCTGGCGGATTAAACCGTTAACCGGTGTTACCCGGTGTTAGGCTTGGATAGAACCCATGCTTTATTGGCATGTCAACCAGAACACGGCTTTACTGGATGACAGTAACCGTTACCGTTACTAAAAGTAACGTTATTTTATTCCATCCCCGAACCCACAAAGTTGCCCTACACATGGCCCCCTTCAGTCGCGTAAAATTTTTTTTAGTGCAATTATAATAGGTTAGATATAGAAACGATTTTTCAACTATCAGAGTTGTCTTTTGGCATACAAATTGAAATTCTAAAATACACAAAGCCAAGGGATGATACTGTTGCTCAATGCCAGGATCATCGGATTTACGCAATGATACCTGACTGGATGACAACTAACCATCAAATAAAAAGGAGGGTCTTATGAAAGCCAAAAACTGTTGTAAAACCATGCAGGCAGAGTTAACGGCCTGGAAAGCCAATGTTTATGATATCGTTCGCAAGATGGAAGAGTTACCCGGCGGTGAAAGAGACCGGATTCTTCCCAATATCGAGGACCTCCATATGCTGATTTCAGAGATGGATGAGAGAATCGATTGGATCAATGATAACTGTACCCCCGAAACCGGCATCGACGATATTAGAACCGAAAGGGAGGAATTCGATAAACATCTGGCAACCTTGCGTGTCAAAACTGATGAGGCCATGCGCGGGTTGGGGGCCGGTAATTTCGGCGGCTGAAAATATGCAGACTTACCCTACCACTGATGGCAGCAGGCAGCGGCGGAAACGCCGCTGTGTGTTATGGTGCGGAATAATTGGAGGATCGGAACATCATGTCTGAAAATATTCAGGAAATCAATGAAACTGATTTTGATAATGTGGTACTAAATTCCGATAAACCGGTGCTGGTGGATTGCTGGGCCCCCTGGTGTATGCCCTGTCGGGCACAGCAACCCATTCTGGAAAAGGTGGCCGACGAATTACAGGGTAAGACGCTGATTACTTCCCTGAATATAGAAGAGAATCGCGAAACGGCGTATCGGCTGAACATACACAGTATTCCCACGCTGGTCATCTTTAATGACGGTGAGGAGACCCGTCGCTTTTTCGGACTTCAAAAAGCAGATTCATTAACCAAAGCACTGGAGGACGCTTCATTTTCTCTGTAACCGTTCCGATGCCCAGAGGGTTCCACCATGACCGCTCTGCGCACGGCTTCATTCACCGAGCAGCTTCTTATTACGGTAACGAAAGGTGTGATGGTTGATATTCAAAAGCTTGGCGGCCTTGCTCTCATTGCCTTTGGCAATTGTAAGCGCTTCTTCAATGTAGTGTCTTTCAAATGATTGAAGCTGCAGATCAAGATCAAGACCCTCGGGGGGCAGTGGGGGGAAGCCGGCCTTATCATTTACAAGGGCCTTGTGTTCATCCTGGGAATATGAATTTAGTCCCAGGTCCACAGGTAAGAGATCAGGTCCCTTACCGATCAGGACCGCCCTTTCAACAAGGTTTTTTAATTCCCTTACATGACCCGTCCAGCTATGAGCCAGCAAGACCGCCTCGGACTCTGAAGAAATCCCTGTAAATTTTTTACCGAACTTTTGGCTGAATTCCTGTAAAAAATATTTACTCAATGGAACGATGTCATCAGGGCGCTCGTTTAAGGAAGGGGCTTTCACTTTTATCACGCCTAACCTGAAATACAGGTCCTTTCTAAACTGACCATCCGCTATCATCCGGTCTAAGTCTTTATTCGTGGCGGAAATCACCCGGGTTTTAATATGTTGTCTCTTGGTGCCACCCACCCGGTAATATTCTCCGAGTTCTAAAAACCGCAACAGTTTGGCCTGGGCTTCCAGGCTAAGGTCTCCGACTTCATCCAAAAAGAGGGTTCCGTTGGCGGCTTCTTCAATCAGGCCCTTTTTTCCGGTTGCACCGGCGCCGCTAAAGGCCCCTTTTTCATAGCCGAAAAGCTCACTTTCAATCAGGTCCTTGGGAATGGCGGCGCAATTTACAGTGGCGAACGGAGCTTTAAAATTAGGACTGTTATAATGGACAGCACTGGCCAGCAATTCTTTACCGGTGCCGGTCTCACCGATGATAATGATCGGGGTATCCGGACTTTTAGCCACCGTTTTGACAAATTCCATCACATCCAGGATGGCATTACTTTCACCGATAAAGCAAGGGAGATGCTCCTTTAAATGCTTTTCCTGAAGCGCCTGAACTTCCTTTCGTAAACGAATCGTATCGATAGCGTTACGAATGGTTACCTCCAAACCATCCATATAGATCGGTTTGACCACATAATCATAGGCGCCCAATTTCATGGCGGCAATTACGGTTTCAACGTCCTCATAGGCCGTAATCATGATGATTAAAACATCGGGGTGTCGTTCCTTTATCCGGCGGAGCGCTTCAATTCCGTCCATGCCCGGCAAGCCAACGTCCAGCAAAACAAGGTCAGGAGGCTCTTTTTCCAGGGCGGTGAGTGCGGATTCGGCATTTGCAAAATCTTTAACCCGGTAAATATCTTCGAGGGCCATGGTCACCCCTTCCCGGATTGTTTGTTCATCATCTACTATGTAGACCGTATAGGAAATTTTTGACATCGCTTTGCTCCTTGCTGGTGGGTATTGGGTACTCGGTACTGGGTATTTGGTATTGGGTATTGGGCACCCGGTACCATTTAATAATTAGGGTGTTATTTTGCTTGTGCATTTGCTTTGTTTGCTTCTCGTGCCTTCTTTATGGATTTAATATATGCGTTTAACTTTTTGGGCGATAATTCAATAGCATGATTTATTTCGGATATTTCAGTTTTGATGAGTTTACGACGTATAGCCTTTGAAATCCAACTTTTTGTTTCTTCTAATGATCCTCTCGCATACTCCTCTTATCTATAAAATGATACTGTAAAAATTCTCACTGATAGTATCTGTTACCCAATAGCGAATACCCACCCCCCCAATAACCAATCCCCATTACCCCTTACCCAATTCTCATTACCCAATCCCCAATACCTAATACCAATTACCTGATACCTACTTTCGTATCGGAATTTCAATCCGAAATTCAGCACCGCCCAAATCGCTGCCTACGACGGTTATAGATCCACCATGATCCGTCACAATTCTATGGCTCAGGCTAAGGCCGATGCCGGTGCCATCCGATTTGGTGGTAAAATAGGGATCGAATATTTTGTCTTTGATATCCGGCGCAATGCCCGGGCCTGAATCGGAAAATGTAAGAATTATCCTTTCGTCTACCACATTTGAGGTCACGAGGATTTTCTTGCCCGCCTCCATGGTTTTCATAGCCTGGGTGGCATTATTGAGGATATTTAAAGCCATCTCTTCTATTAAAGCTGGATCAGCTTTGCAGGGTGGTAGATCCTCAGACAGCATCCTATCAAGTTCAACTCCGCTTTTGCGCAGGGTCACGGCGCTGAGGTTGATCGCCTCCATGATGGGTCGATTCAGGTCAATTAAAGACAACCTGGGTTCACCTGGTTTGGCAAAATCCATAACCCGGCGGATTACGGATTCAATTTTATGCGAAGCCGACTGGATCTGGCCTAAAATCTGTTGAACTTTTTCTTCACTTCCCTTCTTATGATGAAGCTTTTTAAGCGTGTTTAGATATATGTTAATCCCTGAAAGCGGATTTCGTATTTCATGGGCGATACCGGCTGCCACGCGACCCAGTGAGGCCATTTTATCCTGAATGGCTAAAAGGTGCTCCAGTTCCTTGGCCTGGGTCATATCAATCATGTTGAACAATATGGCCTCTTTGCCTCTATAATCTATTGAGAGCGCCCGACAGTAAACCCATTTCATATCTCTGGCATTTTTGCTGGTGCCGTGGGAGTAAAAACGAAATTCTGTCTCCAGGGTTTGAATCTCTCCCCTGTCTATCCTTTGACTTAATCGCTTAACCGTTTCAACATCATCCGGATGGATCTTTTCAGGATCAGCCAGTAAATACGAACGTGGTAAGGGACCTATAAGTCTCTCCTGTTCCTGGTTTTGATAAACCACCTTATTTTCTTGAACAATAGATATTCCGGTTAGAGCGTTTTCAACTAAATCACGAAACCTTTTCTCGCTATCTTCCAATGCTTTTTGGGCCAGCTTAACTTCGGTAACATCTTGATAAACATTAACGATTTCTTCCGAGGATAGCTTATAGACATAATTTTCTCTCCAGCTGGGGGGCGTTCGATAGTCCTGGTACACACCTCCGGAGAAATGTTCAGGTATCCCGCTCTGCCATACCCTTTGGAGGACATCAAAAAGACCAGAATTCTTTACCCCGGGGAAAGCATCGGTAACGCTGCGGCCGATTACCTTTTCTCTATCGATATTATCTATTTTCTCACCGCGACGGTTGAAATCTTTGACTTCAAAATCCTTGCCTCCGGCAACCGCTTCAAAAACGGCTACACCGCTATGGATATTTTCCATGAGTTCCCGAAATTTCTCTTCGCTCTTAAGCACCGCCTCCTGGGCCCATCTACGCTCGATGATTCTTCCCACGCGCTCCGCAATGGCATTGAGCAACGCTCCTTCTTCCCGCAGGAAGGGGCCTTCATCGCGTTCAGGTCTTTCTTCGAGTAAACCAACCACCAGGTAGCCGCTTTGAATTCCGTGAACTATGATATCTCTGGTTTGCTGCCAGATGGTTTCCTTGAAATTGCTCGTCTTAACATCTTTCCCCTTAAAATTAATTTTGGCGCAGGTGATATCCGGGTATTGCCACGCTGGTGGAATAAGAGCTACGATCCCTTGAATTAATCCCTCTATTGAAAGATTCCGCTTTTCAACTAAGCTGGAAATTTCAAAAAGACAATTTAGCTCTTTGACACGTTCATCAAGATCGCTCATACTTTTTTGAAGTTCTTCTTCGGCCTGCTTGCGCTCAGAGATGTCACGGGCGAAAGTGCAATTGTACTCCTTGCCGCCGAATTGGATATAATTTAGAGTGATCTCTACCGGGATGGGTTGGCCTTCTTTTGGATGGTGAAAAGATTGCATTTTCGAAGAGCCACGCTGTTTAAGATCCTGCCAGATCTGGCGATAATCTCCGATTGAAATATCCGGATCAATGTCATCCACTCGGATCGACACGATTTCCTCTCTTGAATACCCAAGCCTATTGCAGGTGGTATCGTTGACATCAACAATGATTCCATCAGGATCAATCCAATAAAGCATTTCACTGCTATGGTCGAGGGAAAATTTCATTAACCGGAGCGCTTTTTCCACTTTTCTGCGCTCGTTTACCTCCCTGTCGAGCTCATCGCGCGAAGCGGTGATGGCCTTTAATTTGGCAGTCATCTGGTCGAATGCTCTGCCTAGCTGACCGATTTCATCTTTGGCATCGGTTCCGACTTTAACATCCAGGTTGCCTCTGCCGATTTCTCCGGTGCTTTTTTGAAGAATTTGAATTGGATCGGATATGGATTTTGCGACTATGAGGGCTAATAATATACTTAATAGGATAACGGCACCAACAAGCACGAGTACAAAATTCCGCAGCGTTGTAGCCGGTTCAAAAGCTTCAGATGACATCTATTTTCGCGACTATTCCCCAGTCCAGCAAAGGCATATGTTGCCAGACGGCAATCACCTTTTTGCCGCGATAATCTAAGGATAATTCCATGTCCGGCCTTTCCTTTTAATGCCTCTTGAATGGGTATGGCCTGACGTTGACCAAAAACAGCTTTTCTTTTAAGGCGGCATCCGGATCATATCGCAGCGGGTTGAGAAACAGGGCCGCATCACCCTCTTTTCTGGCAATTAAGGTTTCCCCGGTTTCACCCATTCCGGTCGAATCTCTGAACAAGCTTAAAAATGGGTGCCATATCAAATTCTAAAGCAATCACGCCCACAAACTTGCCATCAAAATTGTGGACCGGAGCGGTGATATATACCGAATATCGGCCGGCCTGGCTTCGGCTTCTAAAAACGTCCGATAAATAAACGCCCTTTTTACCTTCTTTAAATGCTTCTGGCCAAAGGTTCCGGCAGGATACGATCCATATCTTCTAAACCTGAAAATCTATTTAAAACATAAACGATGCGACCTTGCGGATTTGCCAGCATAACATTCGCATATTCATAAACCGGGAGGTACATCTTAAGGGCCCTGTCCAGCTCCTCACGGATAGTTTCATAGACAGGGCTGGAAAAGTCAACATCGAGGACCGGAAAGTATAGCGGTATATTTTTTTATGGTCGGCCTTTGTTGAGCGATTTGCACATGATTTTTTTGATCGCTGAAAAAGTCTTCGATCATTTTCGCTTTTAGATCTGTAATGCTTTGCAACGCTTCCATTCGCAGGTTCTCCAGCGCCGTTCTGGCACTGAAATACCCCAGCGTGCCGACAAAAATCATGGGACAGATGGCCACAGCTGAAAGGATTAAGATTAACTTTTTTCTTAAGGTCATGGCAACTTACCTCGAAAGTTAAAAAATTTTGGCCATTGAACTTATTTTAACTCAATTAGGGCAAAATGTGATTGAAACCCGCTCGCTGACCACGAGTTTAAATGTCAATCTATGATAGATCAATATAATTCTGGAAATAAGAAATTTCGAAATTTTGCGAAATAAATTTCGAAATTTTTCTAAATTTAATGATCAGATTCCCTGGACGCCGAATCAAATTTCAAGGACAACTAATTGATATAACATATTTTTTCTTATCATCCGGCTTCTGGCATACTCCATGCTTTAATTCTTATTATGAAAAAAGCGTACCATCTTCGCGGCAGACTTTTTAGAAAATTTAGAGACGGCCGGATTAACCCTGTTTTAAAATTAAGGAGGGCATAATGGCTGAAAGCGTCATCAAATTGGGTGGGGAGAAAAAAAGCCGCTTTATGGACAAGGTTATGGAAATTTTGCCCGAGGGCGGAAATTTGAATCTTTGCCTGACCTGCGGGGCCTGTTCTTCAGGATGTCCGGCCACGGGCCTGGACGGACTGGATCCCCGGAAATTTTTACGCATGGCTGCACTGGGTATGGATGATGAGATTTTGAAATCCGACTGGGTGTGGATGTGCACCATGTGCCAGCGCTGCATCTATGTCTGTCCGATGAAAATTGACATCCCCCAGTTGGTTTACCATGTGCGGGCCAGCTGGCCCAGGGAGGAGCGCCCAAAGGGCATTATCGGTTCGTGTGATATGGCCTTAAGAAACGACAGCTGCAGTGCCATGGGCGCATCACCGGAGGATTTCAGCTTCGTGGTGGAAGATGTTCTTGAAGAGTACCAGGAGGCGCAACCCGCATTTAAAGAAATGCAGGCCCCGATCGACAAACAGGGCGCCTATTTTTTTCTGAATCAGAACTCTCGGGAGCCGGTCACCGAACCTGATGAGATGGTACCTTTATGGAAGATTCTGCACCTTGTCGGTGCCGACTGGACCTACGGCAGCAAAGGTTGGGGGGGCGAAAATTACTGTATGTTTCTGGCCGACAATGAGGCCTGGGAGCATATCGTCCACACCACCGCTCAACAGGCGGATGATCTCGGGTGTAAGGTTTTTCTCAACACCGAGTGAGGGCATGTCACCTTCTCAGTCCTGGCAGGACTGAAAAAATTCAACGTCGCCCACAAGTTTGAGGTCAAAAACATCTATGAATACTACGCCCAATGGATTCGGGAAGGAAAACTGAATGTGAACTCGGATTGGAACAAAGATTTAAAAATCAAATTTACGGTCCAGGATCCATGCCAGATTGTACGCAAAAGCTATGGCGACCCCATCGCCGAAGATCTTCGATTCGTGGTCAAAACTGTCGTCGGGGAAGAAAATTTTATCGATATGCAACCCAACCGCTCCAACAATTATTGTTGCGGCGGCGGCGGCGGTTTTCTGCAGTCCGGATATAAAGAGGAGCGCCTGGAATTCGGTCGGTTGAAGGATAACCAAATCCAGGCCACCGGTGCCGATTATTGCATTGCCGGCTGTCACAACTGTCACGCCCAGATCCATGAACTCAGTGATCATTACGGCGGCGGCTATGGCGTCATCCATCTGTGGACCATTATCTGTCTGGCGCTGGGGATCCTCGGTGAAAACGAAAGGGAATACCTGAAGCCCGATCTTAAAGAGGTAGCCGTATATGGCAGCTAGATTCATTGGGTATCACCATGGAAACAAAACAAATACTGGCAGCTCTCTCCCGTTGGAATATCGTCCTGATCGACGATGAGGAAGATATTCGGGAGGTAATGGCCATTGCCCTGCAGGATGAAGGCTATATCGTCGCTACCGCTGCCGACGGTGCCGCAGGGCTCAAGCTTTGTGAAGAGACCTCGCCCCAGATTGTGATTACCGATATCCGCATGCCGGGTATCGACGGGCTCCAGGTATTGGAAACCCTTAAAGAAAAAAACCCGGATATCGAAGTCATTGTGGCCACCGCATTTGGCGAGATGGACCTTGCTATCCGTGCCCTTCAGTTGGATGCCTCGGATTTTATTACCAAGCCGATCAGTGATGAGGCCCTCGTTCTTGCTTTGAGGCGGGCCAAGGAGCGATTTATTTCCAGGAAACAACTCAAAGATTACACCGCCCTGCTCGAAAAGGAAAAAGCCGAAACCAGCCATGAGCTTTTAAAAAGCATCCGGTTTCAACGAAATCTCATTGAAAGCTCAATGGATGGTATCGTGGGCTGCGATGACAGCCATACAGTTGTTATATACAACCACAATATGGAACAGTTGCTCGGGTTTCCCAAGCAAGAAGTTCTCCATAAGATGACCCTCAAGCAGTTTTTCCCTGCCGGCAAACTTTGCCCGCTTTATGGATGAATTAGCCGGCTGATGCCTATGGGGGAAAAACCGGTTGATTATTTATGAAACTCATTTAAATAGCACAATCCGGCCATGAAATCCCGGTTCAGGTTTCAGCCAGTCTGCTGTTTGATCAGGATCGTGAAAGCGGACTGGTCTGCTTTTTCAGGGATCTACGCGAAATTCGCAAACTCGAACGGGAAATTTCAGATCAGGCCCGCATTCTTCACCAGGACAAAATGATGTCCCTGGGAAGATTGGCCGCCAGTGTGGTTCATGAAATAAACAACCCGTTGTCCGGCGTTTTAAATTACCTGCGGCTGATGAGACGAATTTTGGGTCAAGGTCCTTTGGCCGCTGATCGTCAAGAAAAATTCCAACGCTATTTAGAGCTGGTGGAAACCGAAACCAGCCGCTGTTCCCAAATCGTTTCCAGCCTTCTTAGTTTTTCACGCCGATCGCCGCCATCCTTCGGAAATGTGCAAATCGATGAGCTTTTGCAGCGCTGCATCATTTTGAGCCGGCACAAGCTGGAATTGAACAACATCCGCCTCGAATCCAATGTGCAGCCGAATATGCTTTCTGTAAACGGTGACTTCAATCAGCTCCAGCAATGTGTCATCAATCTGATATTCAATGCCATCGACGTTATGCCGGATGGCGGAACCTTAAATTTAGAAGCGCAGCCACGATGCCGAAGAAGAGCTGGTAATAATTTCGGTCAAAGACTCCGGTCCGGGAATTGACCCGGCTGATCTCCCCCATATTTTTGAACCCTTTGTTACCACCAAAAATGAGGGCTATGGCGTTGGACTGGGTCTGTCAACCGTTTACGGAATCATGGAACGGCATAACGGCAGCATCGATGTGGAGAGCCGACCGGGTGAAGGGGCCACATTTATGCTAAAGTTGCCGGTGACCTGATGCTTATAAAGGGGATCAACCACCGCCAGAGGAGCAACCTATCTTCAGATGACACCATTTTGAATTCAAACGGAGCAATGCCGGGGAGCCGAAAATGATTAGGATCGGTTTTTACATCTGTCACTGCGGGATCAATATCGCCTACAGGGTTAGGGTGGAAGAGGTGGCGGCCTTTGCGTCTACCATTAAAAAACGTGGTGGTGGCGCGGGACTACAAATTTATGTGTTCGGATCCGGGCCAGGGGATGATTGAAAGCGACATTAAAGAGTTGGGATTGAACCGCATCGTCGTGGCCTCTTGTTCACCGCGCCTGCATGGAAAAACATTCATGGCCGTATGTCAAGCGGGCCGGGATCAACCCGTATTATTTCCAGATGGCCTCCGTTCGTGAACAGGTCTCCTGGGTAACAGACGATGAAGACCAGGCCACGGACAAAGCCAAGAGTTTGGCGGCAGCTGCCATTTATCGGGTGAGCTACCACGAGGAACTTGAGACCCGGCATGCCCCGGTCAACCCCAATGTGCTGGTCGTTGGCGGCGGTATCGCAGGAATGCAGGCCGCCCTGGACATCGCCGACGCGGGCCTTCAAGTCTTTCTGGTGGAAAAGGATACCACCATCGGCGGTCACATGCTGCAGTTTGATAAAACCTTCCCCACCCTTGATTGTGCCGCCTGCATTGGAACACCTAAAATGGTTGAGGTGGCGCAAAATTCGAATATCAAGCTGCTTTCATACAGCGAGGTAACGGATGTTTCCGGATTCATCGGAAATTATACGGTTAGTGTTCGACGCCAACCCCGTTATGTAAACGAGGATCTGTGCACCGGGTGTGGCGAATGTGAAAAGGTCTGTCCGGTGACCATGCCGAGTGTGTGGGATGCCGGTCTGGGCACTCGCAAAGCCATTGGTCGAACGCTTTCCGCAAGCCATTCCGATTACCTTCAACATCGAAAAAAAGGATCGGGCCCCCTGCGTCGCCGCCTGTCCCGCCGGCACGAATGTGCAGGGGTATGTCCAGTTGATTGGCCAGGGCAAATACCCGGAGGCAATCCAGCTCATCATGGAGCGTCTCCCGTTACCGGGGGTGCTCGGCCGGGTATGTCCGCATCCCTGCGAAACAAAATGCCGCCGGGCTGAAATTGATGCGCCGGTGGCCATCAGGGAATTGAAGCGCTTTGTGGCCGATCAGGTGAGTTTGGAGAGCCTTCCACAGCCGGAAATAACCGGAGCGTCCAGGAAAAAATAGCCGTTGTGGGTTCCGGTCCTGCCGGATTGACCGCGGCGTACTACCTGCGGTTGAAAGGATATCAGATAACCATCTTTGAAGCGCTGAAGGAATTGGGGGGTATGCTGCGTGTCGGCATCCCCGATTATCGCTTGCCGCCTGAAATTTTAGCAAAAGAAATCAATCACATTTTAAGGCTGGGTATCGAGACCCGCACCGGCGTCCGCTTCGGCGACGATTTCAGCCTGAAGGATCTTGAACAGGAAGGTTTTTCCGCAGTTTATCTTGCAATCGGTGCCCATGGGTCTATCAAACTCGGCATCCCCGGTGAAACGGAAAATGACTGACATTATCGATGCCTTGCAATTTTTGCGAAATATTAATCTTG
This sequence comes from uncultured delta proteobacterium, assembly GCA_963821065.1. Lineage (GTDB taxonomy): Bacteria > Desulfobacterota > Desulfobacteria > Desulfobacterales > JAFDCJ01 > JAFDCJ01. The sequence goes on from CAWGCM010000026.1 coordinate 30,840, forward strand.
GTGCCCGGACATCCCCCGGCAAATGAGGTGGTGGTTATCGGCGGCGGCAATGTGGCCATCGATGCAGCCCGGGCAGCCAAACGCCTGGGCACTCACAAAATCACCGTGGTTTACCGTCGTTCAAGGGATGAAATGCCGGCCTATGCCGAAGAGATAATGGGCGCCATCGAAGAAGGCATTGAATTTTCTTATCTGACAACGCCGGTCAGCATACCGGACTAACAACGGCACCGTAGTGCGGGTTGGAATGTGTCCGCACCGAGCTGGGTGCGCCGGATGAAAGCGGCCGGCGCCGACCGGTTCCGCTGGAGGGAAGCGAATTTCTGATCTCCTGTGATGCCATCATTCCGGCCATCGGCCAGCGCATCGATACCGCATGGGCAGATCAGCTGCCGGATCTGAAATGGACCCGACGCGGGACGCTGGTGGTGGATCCGGATACCATGCAGACGTCTTTGCCCCATGTATTTGCCGCCGGCGATGCCGTCAGTGGTCCGGCAACCGCTATTGAGGCCGTCGCCGCCGGACATCGGGCGGTTAAGGCCATAGAACACTACCTGGCCAACGAAGAAATGGGCGAAGCCCTTGAGCAAATGGCCGCTTCAAATCCCGGCAGCCCAAATTGGCAGGAAGTTCCCGACAATGCTCCCTGAAGAAGCCCGGCCGCCTGCCCGGGCATCTGGCAGCCGCTCCCGGGTGAATTCTTTTGAAGAAATCGAACAGGGTCTGATTAGAGACCGAAGCCCGCCAGGAAGCCCAGCGCTGTCTGAACTGCGGCATCTGTAGTGAATGCATGGAATGCGTTCGGGTTTGCGAACCCAAGGCGATCGACCATGCGATGAAAGCAGAGGATATGACGTTAGCGGTCGGCAGCATTATTCTGGCCACCGGGTACGATACCCTGGATCCCACACCATTAAAACAGTATGGCTATGGTATCTATCCGAATGTTTTCACCGCCCTTGAATTCGAACGCCTGAGCAATGCAACCGGTCCCACCGGTGGAAAAATTATGATTCGTGACGATAACGGTGAATTGACGCGAACCCCGAAAAATGTCGCCATTCTGCACTGTATCGGAAGTCGCGATGTAAATTACCACGAATACTGCTCGCGGGTGTGCTGCATGTATGCCCTCAAGTATACCCATCTCATCAAAGAAAAAGTGGGGCATGATACCCGGGTATATGATTTTTACATTGACATGCGCTGTTTTGGTGAAGGCTATGAGGAATTTTTCCGGCGCTGTCAGGAAGAAGGAACCATTTTCATACGGGGAAAGGTGGCCGAGGTCACGGACAATGCGATCCATCCCGACTGAAGAGGGGCAAGCTCATTGCGGTGGGTGAAGATACGTTGCTTGGCAGGAAGATTGCGGGTTCCGGTTGACATGGTGATTCTGTGCACGGCCATACAAGCCCGCGAAAATGCCGCCGATGTGGGCCGTATAATGGGGGTCAATCTGGGAGCCGATGGTTTCTTTCTTGAAGAGCATCCGAAGCTGGGCCCGCTAAATACGGCAACAGACGGCGTCTACCTTTGCGGGTGCTGCCAAAAACCAATGGATATACCGGATACGGTTTCCCAGGCATCCGGAGCCGCTGCCAAGGCTCTCTCGCTGGCCACCCGTGGAACGGTGGAAATTTCCCCGACAATATCCTGGATCGACCCGGATATTTGCATTGGATGTCAGATCTGCATCGGACTTTGTCCATACACTGCGATTGAATTTGATGAGCGACGGGGCGTCTCGGTCGTCAATGAAGCGGTTTGCAAAGGATGCGGCAGCTGTTCAGCCCATTGCCCCAGCGGTGCGGCCCGCAGTCGCCATTTCCAGAGCAGACAGATTTTTGCTGAAATTGACGGCATTTTAGAAACCATCTCCCAATTGGGACGGTGAAAGGAGTTGGGTATGGAAGACTTCGAACCCACCATCATTGCTTTTGTCTGTAATTGGTGCACTTACACGGCAGCAGACCTGGCCGGTACCTCCAGGCTGACCTATCCTAAGAATGTGCGTTTGATCCGGGTCATGTGCACCGGCATGGTGGATCCCCAGTATGTCATCAAGGCTTTTTTGGAGGGGGCCGACGGTGTCCTGATCAGCGGCTGTCATCCGGGTGACTGCCACTATATCAACGGCAACTATAAAGCCCGTCGACGCATCAAGCTTTTAAAGGAGATTCTTCCCCAGTTCGGATTTGAGTCCGAACGGCTTCGATTAACCTGGATTGGTGCCAGCGATGGGATTCAATTTGCCGAAATCATGGGGGAACTTGTGAACCAGATCAAGGCTTTGGGGCCCAGTCAGGCAAAGCTCCAGATGGTTATTTAAGAATTGGATATTGGGTAATGGGCAATGGGTAATGGGTATTCGGAATCAGATAGTGCCATTAATCCTTTATTTACCAGTACCCAATACCAAGTACCCAATACCTAACTAAATATCCGATAACAAGTTTGGAGATACTTATGGCGATCACTGCAAGAATGGATGTGAAAGAAAAAGACCTTTTAGGTGCTCTGCGCGGATTTTTTGAGGATATTCTGAAAATCGAAGAAATCAACGCCATTTTGGTGCCGCAGCATCTTCCTGGGAAAAATATGGTCATGCCGACGCTGGTGACGGATCCCGATCAGCTTAACGGCGTTGATCCGCTGGCACCGGCATTTCCCATGAATGCCGCTAAAATCCTCTCCCGGCTAACCCGCAAGCCAATAGGATCTAAAGTCGCGGTGGTGTTACGCCCCTGCGAGATCCGCGCCTTTATTGAATTGGTAAAACTCAAGCAGGGCCGGACAGACGAACTGGTTCTAATCGGCATTGACTGCCTGGGGGTCTTCCAAAACAAAGACTACATTCAATATGTTGAACGACAGGGGACCGAATCCACCGTAAGCTTCTATCAAGGCGTTTTGGATGGCAACCTGTCAGAAATCGAAGGCACGGCCCTGGCTTCAGCGTGTCAGTCCTGTGAAAATCCGGTACCCGTCAATGCCGATATCCTGATCGGTCTGTTTGGCGTCGAGGTCAACGATTATCTACTGGTTCAATCTCAGACCGAGGGCGGAGCGGAACTGTTAAATCAACTCAACCTGACCGAGATATCCGAGCCCGTTCACGTCAGGATGCCGTCACCGCCATTGTTGCCCAACGCACCGCCTGCCGGGATGAAATGTTTGCTCAAACCCGCGAGGCAACCGATAGTATTGAAAAAATGACGGCTTATTTTGCCAGTTGCGTCAATTGCTATAACTGCCGGGTGGCATGCCCGGTATGTTACTGCAAGGAATGCGTTTTTGTAACCGATGTGTTCAACCATGATCCATCCCAATACTTGCAGTGGGCCAATCGTAAAGGCATTATCAAAATGCCGACCGATACGCTCTTTTTCCACCTGACCCGTTTGGCCCACATGAGCATGGCCTGTGTGGGGTGCGGCCAATGTTCGAATGCCTGTCCCAATGACATTCCGGTGATGGACCTCTTTCGGACCGTGGCGCACCAGCACCCAGCAGGCCTTTGGTTACGAGGCCGGAAAAAGTATCGAGCAAGAACCACCCCTGGCGGTTTTTTATGAGGATGAATTTCCTGAGGTGGTCGGTATATGAAAGATTTTGGATTTTAGATTTCGGATTGCGGAATTAAATCACATAGAGCATAGGACAAGACGTGACGGAGAAGCAGGTTTCAGGTGTCGGGTTTCAGGTTTCAGGAATGAATTGTGGAATTCGGAATGAATTGATTGCCAATTAGAAAGCATAAAATGATCAACATCATTAATTTTAGGCATTTTAGGCAATTTAGTCCGCCTGCGGCGGATTAGGCATTTATAGCTGAGAACTATTCCACTTCTTCCAAGCAAGGTTTCATAAGAGGCATAGAACTATGGGGAGGAATGCATGAACCGCAAAATCGGCAAAGCACTGGTGGTCGGCGCCGGTATCAGTGGTATCAGAGCTGCTTTGGATCTGGCAGAATTTGGCTACGGTGTTACCCTGATTGATAAGTCTCCCCATATGGGAGGAATACTGAGTCAGCTCGATTACCAATTCCCCACCGACCGTTGCGGGATGTGTAAAATGCTTCCGCTGGTGGACCGCGATGCCAGCTCTCAGTATTGTCTGCGCAAGGGTCTGTTTCATGAAAACATTGATATTGCGCTATCCACAGAACTTGCTGCCATCGAGGGCGAGCCGGGCCAATTCCAGGTAACCCTTAAAGAACATCCGAATTGGGTGAATCCAGATCTGTGCACCGGTTGCGGCGAATGCGTTAACGTTTGTCCGGTTGAGGTCCCGGATGAATTCAATGCCGGCCTGGGTAATGCGCAAAGCGATATATCTTCCGATCCCCCATGCCATTCCCAATCCCTACGTTATTGACTACACCGTGTGTACCCGCTGCGGTGAGTGCCAGAAGATGTGCCCCACCGGCGCCATTCAAATTCCCGCCAAGGCCCGCACGGAATTTCGTATTTTAGTCGTCGATGATGAACTGATTATCCGCGATTCACTAAAGGAATGGCTGGAAGTAGAAGGCTTTGCCGTCGATATGGCTGCATCTGGCCCGGAAGCGCTGGATTATCTGTCCCAACAGCCCTACCAGCTGATGCTTTTAGACTTAAAGATGCCCGGGATGGACGGTGTCGAGGTCTTGCAAAAAGCCATGGAAGAATCTGCAGATCTGGGGGTTATCATGATGACCGCCTATGCCACCGTGGAAACCGCCGTTGAAGCCATGAAAATCGGCGCCCTGGATTATCTGGTAAAGCCGTTTGATCCTGAAAACCTTATTCCCATGGTCGAACGCTTATATCAAGAGAGGGTCGCCGCTGAAGGCCGCCAGATTGAAGTCGGCGCCGTGGTGTTGTGCGGGGGGACGGCATTTTTTGATCCGACCAGCGGGAAAAATACATTTGGTTATGGAAAATTTTCCAACGTTGTCACCCACCTTGAATTCGAACGAATTCTAAGCGGTACCGGCCCTTATCAGGGCCGGCTGGTGCGGCCGGTTGACGGCAAACCCCTCCGGAAAATTGCCTGGATCCAGTGTGTCGGCTCCCGGGACTTACAGGTGGGGGCGGACTACTGTTCAAATATCTGCTGCATGGCTGCCATCAAAGAAGCCCTGGTGGCCAAAGAAAAGGCAAACGGCAATTTAGAAGCCGCCATTTTTTACATGGACATGCGCACCATTGGCAAATCTTTCCAACGCTACCGGGATCACGCCGAACGCAGTCATGGCGTCCGTTTCGAAAGATTGCGAATTCACACCGTAAACCGGGATGCGGTCAGCAATGATCTTATCCTCCAGGGTCTGGATCTGGCGGGTAAACCCACCGCCGAACACTTCGACATGGTGGTTCTGACCGTGGGCCAGCGCCCGATGCCAGGAGCAACTGAATTGGCCGAACTGGTAGGAATAGAGTTGAACCCGTTTGGATTTGGACAACCCGAACCCTTTTCTCTGACGCGCAGCACCCGCAGCGGCATTGAGCTGGGAGGATCCTTTGCGGGCCTGCAAGATATCAGTGATTCCGTTACCCAGGCCTCGGCGGCCGCATTAAATGCGTCGCGCATATTACATGCCGCCGGCGGCAGTCTGGCCCTGGAATCTTCCTCATCAACACCATCAGTTGAGATGTTGCGCGATATCCCCAGGATCCTGGTAATCGTTTGTACCTGCGGTCTTCGGCTTGCGGATGTGGTCGATACCCAACAGGTGGTTGAACAGCTAAAGACCGATCCGCTGGTCGAACGCGTCGAATTTATCGAGCAGACCTGTACCGCCGACGGATGGGAAGATCTCGAGCAACTGGTCGATGAAAGCGCACCCAACCGGATCTTGATCGGTGCCTGCCTGCCGTATGTCTATAAACGCAAAATCAAAGCTCTGGGCCGGCGAATCGGCCTGGATGCGGGGCTGATAGATGTTGTTGATCTGGGTCCTGAGTACCAAAACCACAGGCAGGATGGGGAGGATAAAGATTTTGCCGCCCGGAATTTGAGTTCCAAACTGGAAATGGGGATCGCCCGGCTCAAATGGATTGAACCATCACCGTCCCCGACCATTCAGGTCGTCCAGCGGGCCCTGGTTGTCGGTGGCGGCATTGCCGGTATGACCGCAGCTCTGGCAATAGCTGACCACGGTTTTGAGGTGGACCTTGTGGAGCAAAATGATCAACTGGGCGGAAACCTGAACTGGCTGGAGCGAACCCTTGATGGGCACCACCCCCAGGAATTGCTGCAAGAAACGTGTACCTCCGTAACCAAGCATCCCCGCATCCAGGTGCATACCCAATCCCGGGTGGTTCATTGCGCCGGTGAAGTCGGCAGCTTTCATACCACCCTGGCGGATGCCCAGAACGCCGGGCAAAGCCTGGAGCATGCGGTCACCATTCTGGCTACCGGCGGAAGGGAGGCACCGACGTCGGCTTATGGATACGGGACCAGTCCAGCCATCATGACCCAGAAGGAATTGGAAGAACAACTTTCAGACCATCGCATTGATCCGGGGCAACTCGAATCGGTGGTCATGATCCAATGCGTTGATTCGCGCGAGGAACCCCGCAATTATTGCAGCCGGGTATGCTGTACGAGTGCCTTAAAACATGCGTTGCATCTTAAAGAGATGAATCCTGAAATCCAGATTTATATCCTCTACCGGGATATGATGGCCTATGGTTTTCATGAAGCCTTTTACACCCGGGCCCGCAAGGCCAATGTGATCTTTATCCCCTACCAGGTCACCGCCAAACCGCAGGTCGAGGCGGATCAAAAAAATGTGAGCGTCAGCGTCCGCGACCCAGTGATTGAAAGGCAATTGCAAATCAAGGCCGATCTACTCGTGCTGGCTACCGGTGTCATTCCCAATCTGCCGCCGGAATTGGCAGAAACTTACGGGGCGGCGGTGGATCCGGACGGATTTTTCCAGGAGGCGGATAGTAAATGGCGACCGGTCGATTCAATCAAAGAAGGCATTTTTGCCTGTGGTTTGGCCCATTCCCCCCGCAACATCGCTGAATCAATCGCCACGGCTGAAGCCGCCGCTCAGCGGGCACTGAGAATTTTAGCGCGTCAGCGTCTGCCGGCCGGCAAGGTGGTGGCCAGCGTTCACCATAGTCTCTGCAGTTTATGTGAACAATGTATTGCCGCGTGTCCTTACGGGGCCCGCAGCATTGATGTTGACCGGGAACAAGTGCTGATCAACCCTGCCATGTGTCAGGGGTGCGGATCTTGTGCCGCCGTTTGTCCCAATGGTGCTTCAGTCCTGGAAGGCTTTTTGGAACAGCAGATGCTGGCGATGATTGATGCAGCCATGGGGTAGCTGTTCGGTATCCGGTATGGGTTATTCGTGGCCACGGATTTGACCCGGCTTTGCCAAAAGGATGTTTCGATGAAAAAAGCAATAAATTTGGAAACAACTTACACAGCCGTTTCTGCCTCCGACTCTCTGGCAAGTATCCAGGAGATGATTCAATCCTGTATTCAATGCGGTACCTGCACCGGCTCCTGCCCGAATGAGTTTGCGATGGACCACACCCCCCGCATGCTCTGGCGCCTGGTGCTGATGGGCCAGAAAGAAGAAATATTCCATAGCAAAACCTTCGCTTTGTGCTCTGATTGCTATGCCTGCACGCTTCGGTGTCCGCGGGGCCTGCCCCTCACCGAAGCCATGGAAGGGTTGAAACAGATTGCGGCCAGAGACAACCTGGCGGCTTACAAACAAAGCTCTCTGTTTTACAAAAACTTTATCAAAAGCGTGCGTCGACATGGTCGTGTCAGGGAAATGGAATTCATGACCACCTATTTTTCGGCCCTGAAAAATCCCCTGGCGCCCTTCCGATTCGCGTCGCTGGGCCTCAGGCTTATAAAGAAAAGAAAGATTTCCCTGCAGCTTCCTTCGAAAGGGCGGCGGCCCCTGGAATCAATTTTTCAAAAAGTTGAAGAACTGGAGAGCCGGTCATGAAATACCTGTATTATCCGGGATGTTCCCTTGAAGGCACTGCCCGCGAATACGATCTATCCACCCGGGCGATTATGCAAAGAGCAGGCATAGACCTTGTGGAACTGGAAGATTGGACCTGTTGCGGGGCCAGTGCCGCGGTATCAACGAGTTATATGCTTTCGCTGGCTTTGCCGGCACGCAATCTGGCCCTTGCCGAAAAAATGGGCGATGGCTTGGAGATTTTGGTACCCTGCAGTGCCTGTTATTTGAATCTGAAAAAAGTGGAAGAAAAGATAAAAAAAGATCCCGAACTTCTGGCCAGATTGAATACAATCTTAAAAGCAGAAGGGCTTCAACTCAGCGGTAAGGTCCGGGTAAGACACCTGCTCGATGTTATCGCCAACGACCTGGGACCGGAACCTATTCGGTCTTTGGTGACAAAATTCCTGGATGGCCTTACTGTCGCGCCGTACTATGGCTGCCAATGTATACGCCCCTATGCCGTCTTTGACGATCCGGAAAGGCCCCGGTCCATGGAGCCGGTGATCGAGGCGGTCGGTGCAAGCGTACACCCCTGGAGCATGGCTGCCAAATGCTGCGGGGCCTCCCATGTGAACACCAAAATGGCGGTCGGTATCGAACTGATTACGGCCATATTAAGTGATGCCAAAGGCGCTGATGCCATCGTCACGGTTTGCCCCATGTGTCAGATGAACCTTGAGGCCCATCAGGGCAAGATTTCCAATCACCGCCACGAGGACCTGCATAAGACGATTCTATATTTGCCTCAATTAATCGGGCTGGCCTTTGATTTGCCCGCCAAAGAATTGGGGCTTGATTTAAATCTTTCCCTTACCAGGGGATTTGGTGAAAAGCTTCGCCAGGCGGCTTAATTCAGCCGGCTGGCATATCTTATGATCATTTTGCATCAGGGCGGCCACCGCCTGGTGCCATTGAAACGGCCATAGGAATCTTGAACATGTTGGAACACGTAAATCGAATCCGCCACAGTCTGGTTTCAAAATTAATCCTAGCGGTGGGGTTGGTATTGCTTCTGTCAATATCTACCTGGGCCTACTTTAATATCAACTACCAGAAGAAAAAGTATATGGACGATATTGTCATCGCGACGGACAGGCTGACCAATACCATCAGACTGGGAGCGCATTATGCCATGATGTTGAACTCAAGGGATGATATCAACCAGATCATCAACAATATCGGCGGCCAGAAAGAGATCGAGACTATTCGCATCTACAATAAGGACGGGGAAATCAAATATTCCAACCGGCTGGCGGAAGTTGATACCACTACCAATATAAAAGATGAAGCCTGCTATATCTGTCACCGGTCTGATCCGCCGCTTACCAAGGTTGCGCTGGCAGGAAGGACGCGAATATTCAGCTCTCCCCAGGGGTACCGATTGCTGGGGATCATCAGCCCCATAGCCAATTTGCCGGATTGTTCCACCGCTGCCTGCCACGTGCATCCGCGGGGGAAAAAAATCCTGGGCGCGCTCGATGTCGTCGTATCTTTGCAAAATACCGATGAGGCCCTCCTGAGATCTGAAAGAGGCAGCATCGGCTTGGCTGTTTTCGTGTTTCTGCTGACATCCGCCATCATTTTTGTATTTGTACTTCGATTCGTCAATCAACCCATCCAAACATTAATTAAGGGCACCCGTCATATTGCCAAGGGCGATTATGTCAGCAAAGTGGCAGTTGGCCAGGACGATGAAATGGGACAGCTGGCAACAGCGATCAATAAGATGGGTGAAGAGATTGCTGAAAAACAGACCGAATTGAACAATCAAAGGGATGAATACCAGACGCTGTTTGAGCAGGTGCCCTGCCTTATTACGGTCCAGGATAAAAATTTTAAGCTGTTACGATATAATGACGAATTTGCCGAAAGCTTTGATCCCGAGTGGGGTGATTTCTGTTATCACGCCTATAAAGGGCGGGATGAGAAGTGCCCGAATTGCCCGGTGGAAAAAACGTTTGGCGATGGCCTCCCCCACTATGGCGAGGAGAGCGGTGTCAATAAAGATGGTTCTCCTGCTCATTGGATTTTCAGAACATCTCCGATCAAAAACAGTCAGGGCGAAATCATTGCGGCCATGGAAATGAGCCTGGATATTACGCAGCGAAAACAGCTGGAAGACAAATTGGAAAAATCTGAAAAAAAATACCATGAAATCTTCAACAATATCCCCAACCCGGTGTTCGTCCTGGACTCCGAAACACTTGGGATCATCGATTGTAACGACAGTGTCGGGGCCGTTTACGGTTATACCAAAGATCAAATCAGCAACCGATCATTTTTGGATTTGTTTGCAGCTGAAGAAAAAGACCAATTCGAAACGAGGATTAAAAATTCGGTCGTCATAAATCAGGTCAAACAAATAAACTCCCAGGGCATGCCGCTTGTCGTGAATATCAGGATATCGCCGGCGGAGTATCCGGGCAGAAAAGTACTTCTGGTGACCACCAGCGATATTACCAAACGACTTGAAACCGAGCAGCAGTTAATTCAGGCCAGCAAAATGGCAACCCTGGGTGAGATGGCCACCGGCATCGCCCACGAGCTCAATCAGCCCCTTTCGGTCATTAAGACTGCCAGTAGTTTTTCCATTAAAAAGGTCAATAAAAAAGAGCCCATCGAAGAGGATGTTTTATTCAACATTCTGACAAAAATTGATGCCAACGTCGACCGGGCGACAAAAATTATTAACCATATGCGGCAATTTGCCCGCAAATCCGATATGGACCTGGAAAAGGTCCAGGTCAACCATGTATTGGAACGGGCATTTGAGATTTTCAGTCAACAACTAAAACTAAGAGGCATCGAGGTTGTTTGGGATATTGAAAAGGACCTGCCTAAAATCAATGCCGACCAAAGCCGCCTGGAGCAGGTCTTCATCAACCTGCTGTTAAATGCCAGAGATGCCATTGAAGAACGATGGGGTTCGAGGGAAACTGCAACCGCCGATAAAAAAATTATCCTCAGAACCAAACGCAGTGACCAAACAATTGTTTGTGAAGTTTGTGATACCGGAAAAGGCGTCCCCCGGGCTCTGGCCGACAAAATATTTGAGCCCTTTTTCACAACCAAAGAAGTCGGGAAAGGCACCGGTTTGGGCCTCTCCATCAGCTATGGATTTGTAAAAGATTGCGGTGGCAATATCCAGGTTGCCCCTAACATAGCTGAAGGGGCGTGCTTTATCATAAAATTTCCGGTGCCGGGAAAAAACAATGCAAAATACAATCCTCCTCGTGGATGATGAATCTGATATCCGGGAAGTTCTCAGTTTACCACTTTGCGACCTGGGGTATCGGGTGAGCGAGGCCGAAACTGGAGACCAGGCCCTGGAAATCTTCAGAAAGCTACAGCCGGCCATTGTGCTGACCGACATAAAGATGCCCGGCATGGATGGCATTGAATTGCTGCAAAAAATCAAACAGGAAAATCCTGAAACCGAAGTTATTATGATCACCGGACACGGTGACATGGAACTGGCGGTCAGAAGTCTCAAAAACGAAGCCACAGATTTTATCACCAAACCCATCAATGTGGATGCTTTGGAAATAGCCGTCCAACGGGCTAAGGATAAAATCATTACCCGGGAAAAGCTGCAAGAATATACCGAGAATCTCGAAAAACTGATCCACGAAAAAACTGAGCTTCAAAGTCATTTAGCTTCCCTGGGCTTGATGATTGCATCAATCTCGCACGGCATAAAAGGGCTAATGACAGGATTAGATGGCGGAATGTATATACTCAATTCCGGTTTTACCAAAAAAAACCAGGGTCAGATCGAGGAAGGGTGGGAACTCGTAAAATTGATGGTTGAGAGAATCCGCAAGATGGTAATGGACATTCTATTTTACGCTAAAGAAAGAGATCTCAATTACGAGCGGATCAATATCCTGACCTTTGCCCAGGAAGTAGCCAAAGAACTTGAGCCGCAAATGGAAGTTCAACATATTGAATTCATAAAGAATTTTAATTCCATTGCAGGAGACTTCGAAGTTGACGGAACCTATGTTCATGCGGCACTGATCAATATAATCGGAAATGCCATCGATGCCTGTAAAGGAGATCAAACAAAAAAAGCAGCGCAAATCACATTTGGAATCAGGGATTCTAAAAAAAATATAGTTTTTGAAATATCAGATAACGGAATGGGTATGGACCCTGAGACCCTGGGGAAAATATTTACCCCGCTTTTTTCGTCCAAGGGAAAAAAGGGAACCGGCCTTGGTCTTTTTATTTCAAATACAATCATCGAACAGCACAGCGGCACTATCAGCGTGAAATCCACTCCGGGTAAAGGTGCTCTTTTTCTAATAGAAATTCCGAAAAAAAGAGTCCGAGTAACTAAAAGGAGGCGTCATGAAAACGTTTGATAATTTGATTCTAGAAGTGTTGGAGCCCGGGCTTTGTCATCGCTGCGGTGCCTGTGTTGCCTTTTGCTCATCTATTAATTACGGGGCCTTGGAGTTGGATCCAGAAGGAAGGCCCAGATATGCTGATAAGGATAAGTGTATTGAGGGTGGTCTATGTTACGCAAGCTGCCCGCAAGTCGATGAGCTTGAAGAGGAAACCAAAATAAGTATGGGTTGGACCGCCCCTATCGGTCGGGTGACCGATATCAGTATAGCCCGGGCGACCGATCCCGACATTCGCGATTCCGCCACGGATGGGGGAGTTGTCACCGCACTTTTGGTGGACTTGTTTCAAAGGGGCCGGATAGACGTGGCAGTCGTGGCCAGACCGGTCGGGCCCTTCCAGCGCGAATCGTTTTTAGCTGAAACCGAGGATGAAATTCGCAGTGCGGCGGGATTTTTCTTTGACACGGCCTATGGCATGAAAAGCGTCAGCGACTACTACTCAGCATTTTCCCGGATTGCTCAATTCAATTCTATGCTCAGCAAAGGATTTCATCGTGTTGCGTTTGTCGGCACGCCTTGCCAGATACAGGCCATACGCAAAATGCAGACCCTCAATATCTATCCTTCGGATTCAATCAAGGTCTGTTTAGGGCTATTTTGTTCGGGAAATTTCATGTTCGGAGATAGGGAGAGGAAGAAAATTGCCCAGATAGGCGGGTTCCAATGGGAACATGTCAAAAAGATCAACATAAAAGAGGATCTAATCGTTCATTTGGAAAGTGGGGAGATTATTACCGTATGTTTGGATGACCTTAGGTTCCTAAAACGGCATGCCTGTCATTTCTGTAGTGACTTTGCGGCGGAGTATGCCGACATCTCCTTTGGCGGGCTCGGTGCAGATGAAGGGTGGACGACTGTTATTGCGCGCTCTCCTGTTGGTGCAAAAATTCTATCTGATTCCAAAAATAAGGCAATCGTGGAAAACAGGCAAAAAGGCTGGTCGAATCTTTCTAATCAGGCGCTCAAAAAAATCAGGCTATGGTCGAATAAGAAAAAGGATACGGCGCTGGCAAATAGGAAAATGCTGGGGATTGAATCGCCGGATCTAACTTTGGAAGATTGCCCGTTATAGAGCAGGAAATATCGGATTTTATTTTACAAGGAGAGAGGCTGATTTGAAAACATCTTTTTCCTGTTTATGATAAAGTGTCCTGTCATCGCCAGAGATTCCGGATATGACATCGATCGTCCCGTTTTAATTGCTTCAAGGACCTTAAAAAATGCTGACCAATAAAATACGGTTTTTGACGGACCGCCTGCAGGCGGTATCACATGAAATCAAGATAGCCTCAAAGATCCCATTTAATCCCCATCCGGAACCCGATCCCCCTGGGGAATTTTTTCACCGGGGGCCCATGTGTCGAAAAAGTTGGGTGTGATTTTTTCTCCTTTGTGGACCCGGCCGTCTACCCATACGATCCGGGTATGGCATTCCCAGACTCTTCTGCCCAGCTTACGCTGTCTCTTCTTCAGGGCCTTATCGGCCGTCTCTCTGGTCTTGTGGACAGAGATCACCCTCTTTTCGCGCTTTGCCGGTTCGAATTCGTCGTAAATTAAGGCGTACATATCAGCACCTCCTTTATTGTTGGATAACCGACTCTGATCCTGAACCATGTCTTTGTAATATTGAAAGGCTCCCTTCTAAATACTGCAAACCTTATACCAAGTGTATCATGCTGCCCTAATTGATTTGCGGGCCGCTTGAGGAGGATATAACGCCTGCTGGGCAAAGCGGCCGGCCCCCTGGTAATTGCCCGGGATAACATTATATCCCTGCACATTCGTAATTTCTCAAACCAGCCTGTACTTCATTTCTGAAAGACTTTTTATCAGTTTCAGTCTGAAGGTGAAGTTGTTAATTTTGAAATTTTGCGAAAGAAAATTTCGAAATTTTTCTAATTTTGTCGCGGCTAAACGAGTTTTAATTTTTATTTTAATAACCAACTGAAATTATTTTGTTAATTGATACAATCACTGATGGCACATAACGTGCAAAATGTTTGACTAACAATGCTTCCATTATAAAGCCTTACACTCGCAATAATCTCGGGGAATGGAAGCGTTAGGGGTTTTTACCCTAATCCATTAACGAGAAAGCCTTTTATCCGGGAACCCATTTTATTTATCCTTTGGGGTCAAAACGTAACCATAATGAATACTGTTGTTACAGGAAGTGATAAAGATTTGAGTTCGCATTCGGACAGGTATGATATTCTGGACAGAACTACCAACACGAGGGCATACTTTAAGCAACTCAGGTTGCGTTTCAGGATCGGCCTCCTGATGTCCTTCATGATCCCGCTTGCAGCTTTATCTGTATATTTTCATTTCCAGTTCAACTTCACGCTAAAGGAAACGGCCAAGCTGAATCTGACCGTGATCTCAGAAAGCCAGCGAAACACCGTTGATTTATTCCTGCAGGAAAGAGTTGTCAATATTTTCAGCCTATTTCACAGTCAGGAATTCAGCCTGAGACCTTCCAGGCATACAATGGATAACTATCTGCAAAATTTAAGACGTGTCAGCGATGCATTCATTGACGTCGGCTTTTTAGATGCCGGTGGTATCCAGATCGGCTATGCCGGTCCTTTCCCCTATCTGCAGGACAAAAATTACGCCAATGAAAAATGGTTTAACAACCTGACGCATCAAGACCGCAATCACTTTATCAGCGATATCTACCTTGGTTTCAGAAACAAACCCCATTTCACCATTGCCGTCAAACAAAGGATCGACGGCAAACCTTATGTGATGCGGTCAACCCTTGATCCGGACAAATTTTACATGTTTTTACGGACAATCAACCACGGCAAAGGCGTTAACTCCGCCCTGATAAATAATGAGGGTGCCTACCAGTTAGTTGATCCTGACCGTGGAAGGTTGTTCGAGTTAAGCGATTTTATCCCCTCGAATACAACCGGGTCCGGAGCTCAGGAAATTAAAAAAAATGGCGATTCAATCCTGGTCGCCTGCGCCTGGTTAAAGGAAGTGCCATGGGCCTTGATCGTCAGAGAGCCTCTAAACATCGCCCATGCTCAGATATACCAGGCAAGAATAATCATTATTATCGGCAGTGTGCTCATTATATTAATAACTGCAATAGCGATCTGGTTCACAACGAGCAGGCTGATAAACAGGGCCCAGGATGGGGCCGAAAAACATGAAGAACTTCAACTTCAATTTTTGCATGCCTCGAAACTGGCCTCCGTTGGAGAACTGGCCACAGGCGTCGCCCACGAGATCAATAATCCGCTGGCCATCATCATGGCATCCAGCGGGGTTATCAGGGATTTGTTAGACCCTGAGTTCGACCTCGACGGTAGCCCCGAAAATATTCGAAAAGAATTAGATAATGTTGATGCGGCTATTCTGCGTGCGCGGGGGATCACCCTCCAATTGCTTGATTATGGACGCAAGAATCCCCCTCAGCCGGTCCCCTGTGATCTTAATCAAATTCTCGATGAAGTGATGAACGGTTTTATGGAGCGTGAGCTTGAGGTCGCGAATATTAAGATAATTCGCAATTATACTCCTGATCTACCGAAAATATCGGTTGATCCCGATCAAATCAGGCAGGTTTTTTTAAACCTGATTAATAACGCGGGTGATGCCATCACAGGCCCTGGAACAATCACCATTTCCACCACAAACGATGAAAACGATATCCGTGTCTCCGTAACGGATACCGGGCGCGGTATGACATTCGACCAGACAAAGAAAATATTCGACCCCTTTTATACTAGCAAAGAAGCGGGCAGCGGAACCGGCCTGGGTCTGAGTGTTTCTTTGAGCATTGTGAAATCAATGAATGGATCGATTGACGTTCAAAGTATGCCGGGTGCCGGAAGCGCATTCACTGTCGTATTACCAATTTCTAAAACAGAAAGGGAAGGAAATGGAGCAAAGCGTAGCGGCAAATAATAACAATTCGAAGCCTACGATCCTGCTTATTGATGATGAAGACCGATTCCGGCAGGCCCTGGCCCGACAGCTTGAAGTCAGGGATTTCAGTGTAATGGACACGAGTAACGGAGAAGATGCCATAAAATTGGTGCGTCACAAGAATCCGGAGGTCGTAATTCTGGACCAGAAGATGCCGGGCATGGACGGTATTCAGACCTTAAAGGAAATAAAGAAAATCCGGCCGGAAGTCCAGGTGATCATGCATACCGGCCATGGCAGTATGGAATCTGCCCGGCTTACCGGCAAGCATGACGTGTTCTGCTATCTTGAAAAACCCAGCACTCTGGATGATTTGATCAAGGTTATTGGAGATGCTGCCGAAGAGCGTGTCAATGCCCTGGCCCGTCACGAGATACCGCTAATTCAAAAAAGCGGACTAAAAGACTGGCTGATCGGCGTGCAGAACGCCCGGCCGGGAATTATCCTCTTTGGCTTGCTTATTTTTATGGGCATCACACTGATGCCTGTCCCTCAACGACTTCACACGTTTTTGGTTTCAAAAAAAATTGGGGAGGCAGGCGAAGCCATCGCAGGCTACTCTGATTACCACCAGATGGAAGTCGGCCAGAGTATTGCTGAATATTACGCCCGCAAGGCAAAATTGTACAAAAAAACCACCGACGACAACGGCAGGATGGTCAAAACCCCGCTGGACACCAAGCAGGTCGCCCTGCGTGCCAAAACCATGGTGGGCATCCTGCTGGTGGCAGCACTTTTTTGGGCCACCGGTGCTGTTCCCGTCGGCATTACGGCCTTGCTGGTCGGCGTTCTGATGTATTTTTTCGGCGTGTTTCCCGCCGATCAGGTGGCCAAGGCCTATGCCAAGGATTCTGTGGTTTTCATTTTCGGTGTTCTGGCCCTCGCTGCGGCTATCAGCAAAACCGGTCTTGATCGCCGAATCGGTATTCTGCTGCTGGGCACCAGCACCTCTTTGCGGCGTTTTGCCTTTATCTTCGGACCACTTCTGGCCGTCACGGCCGCGTTTCTTTCCGAACACGCCCTGGTGGCATTCATCGCACCCATTTTGATGCTGGTCTACCTGGGGGCGATCAAAACTGCCGGACTTAAAAGGGATAAGGGCCTGGTGGTCATGCTGCTATTGATGCTGACCTTCTGTGCCAATATCGGCGGGCCCGGCTCACCCGCTGCCGGGGGACGCAATGCCGTCATGCTGGGTATTTTCGCAGACTATGGGGTAAGCATCTCCTTCGGGCAGTGGATCAAGATGGGGTTGCCGTTTGTTCCGGTTATGGCGATGGTGATTGCCGCCTACTTCATAACGGTTTTTAGAAATAAAATTAAAGTGAAATCTGTAAATATTGCCGCCCAAGTCAGGCGGGAGTCTGAGAAAATCGGCAGGATGACCGTCGATGAATTCAAAGCCGCCGGCGTACTCGTCCTTGTTATCGTTCTGTGGACAACTTTATCCGACCGGTTTGGCATGGGGGGGCCGGTGATTTTGTGTCTGGTGCTGTTAAATATCCTGGGCGTGTTGCGCTGGAAGGACATCAACAGCATTCACTGGGATGTGGTGGCCCTGTACGCGGCCGCCAGCGCCATGGGTTATGGTTTGGCAGCCACCGGGGCGGCCCTGTGGCTGGCCAACAGCTTTGGTGTCCGTGCTGCCTGACTTTTTAAAAAGCGGGACCGGGCTTTGCATTTCCACCAGCTTTATCACCGGGATACTGACCAATTTTATGAGTGACGGGGCCACGGTGGCAGCGGTGGGGCCCATAACGGTCCCGATGGCCACCCTTTCCGGCACCTCGCCGCTTATGGTGGGGTTGGCCACTGCCTTTGCGTCGTCTTTTGCCCACATGCTGATCATCGGCACACCGAACAACGCCATTGTTTTCAGCATGGCCAAAGACCCTGAAACCGGAGAGCAGCTATTGACCATGAAGGATTTTTTTATTCACGGATTTGCAATCTTTATTTTTAGCCTTGCTGTTCTTTGGATCTGGGTATTTTTTGGATACTGGCAATGGATAGCCGTGTAGTCATAACCCGGTAGGTAGACTATTCACTATTATATGTAAATTTAAATAAACGCAAAGGGAGGTAGATAGCATGGAAAATAATAAAATTAATCTGTTAATCGTAGATGATGAAGTCCAATTTTTGGAGTCAATCAGCAAGAGTCTGGAAGTGCGTGACTTCAATGTCATCGCTGTAGACCGGGGTGAAAAAGCAATCGAAGCAGCCAGAAAAAACCCCATAGACGTTGCCCTTGTGGATTTGAAAATGCCCGGGATAAACGGTGAAGAAACCTTAAAGGTCCTTAAAGCGGAACATAAGTGGATGGAGATTGTTATACTTACCGGTCACGGGACGATTGACTCGGCCGTGGAGTGCACCAAAAGCGGGGCCTTTTCATATCTGCAAAAACCCTGCAGTTTGGAGGAGCTTCTGGATTCCCTGAAAAACGCCTACAAAAAAAAGGTCATGAACCGGAAGAGGATCGAGGAAAAGAAGATGGATGAGCTACTGAAAATCTCCCTTTCGAGTTCGCCCAGGGAAATATTGCGCAGGCTGAGAGAAATTGACCAGAATGATTGAAGATAAATGATTTTAATTCATAGCCGTTGGGGATATATGCCTTAACGATGAAAGGAGTTCACAACATGAAAGTAGCGGTTAGTTCCAACGGTAATAATTTAGATGCCCAGCTTGACCCCCGTTTTGGGAGGTGCGCCTTTTTTCTGGTTATTCATCCCGATGATATGAGCTTTGAAGCGTTTCCTAACGCAAGTGCAGCTCAAGGTGGTGGTGCCGGAATCCAGGCTGCTCAGTTTTTAGCCTCGCAAGGAGTGGAGGCTGTTATCACCGGTAATTGCGGGCCAAACGCCGTGCAGACCCTTTCGGCCGCTGGGATCGAATTGTTTGCAGATCAGGCAGGAACTGTCAAAGAAGTTGTTGAGAGATTAAAAAAGGGCCATCTCAGTCCGACGAGCGAGGCCACTGTCGGCAACCATTTCGGGATGAGTGACGGAGCGGGTTTCGGCCGTGGAGGCGGTATGGGGCGGGGTATGGGCGGCGGCAGCGGCCAGGGGCGCGGTATGGGAACGTCCGGCGCGAAGACCCCCAAAAGGATGGGAAGCGGCATTCAATCCAAAGATCAAGATTTGGAAGATCTTAAGCAACAAGCCGGCAGGCTGAATGAAAAGATGAAGGAGGTAATTTCCCGAATCCATAATATCGAAAAGCGGTGAGAAATTGTCCGAGAATTACAAATGCGAGCGAAAATAAGTAGACATCGGGTTGAGAAATATTCTCCGCAGTTGCGCGCTCCGGGAAGGTGTCCGCTATTTGGCTTCACAAAAAGCAAATCCCCATTTTTAATCCATTGACAGAACCTGTTTTTGTGCGATAGTGGGTTCATGTTAACGCTGCCAACATGACCGGCATCCAATGGCCGGGAAAACACCCGCACTGATTGACATTTGCGGTAAAAAAACAATACGCGGAGGGCTATCCATGCTGTTCAATCCGAAAGAGGAGCAATTCGACCACCTGGATGAGCGATCCAGGGAAATCATGATAAAGACCATCGATTTCTTTGAAACCAAGGGCAAGAAACGGCTCAAGGAAGACCACCACGAAAGGGTCTGGTACAACGATTTTCTTCAGTTCCTCAAAAAAGAAGATATCTTCGCCACCCTGCTGACCCCGACCCAATACGGTCGTGAGGGGTGCCGGTGGGACACCTTTCGGAATATGGACTTCAACGAAATCCTCAGCTTTTACAGCCTGGCCCATTGGTACGCCTGGCAGGTAACCATTCTGGGACTGGGGCCCATCTGGATGGGGAAAAATGAAGCGGTCAAAAAAAAGACAGCCCGGTTGCTGGAAGAGGGCGGGATTTTTGCCTTTGGCCTGTCGGAAAAAGAGCACGGTGCGGACCTGTATGCCAGCGACATGGCCCTGACCCCCATGGGTGACGGCCAGTATCGGGCAGACGGTGGGAAATATTACATTGGCAACGGCAACGAAGCGGCGCTGGTCTCCACCTTTGCCAGGAATTCAGAAACCGATGAATTCGTCTTTTTCGTGGTGGATTCCAAGCACGAAAACTACGAATGTGTCCAGAATGTGGTCAATTCCCAAATGTACGTTTCCGAGTATGCCCTGCACGGATATCCCCTGGCCGACGACGATATCCTTACAACGGGCAGCGAGGCGTGGGACTCTTCCCTGAATACGATCAATGTCGGTAAATATAACCTGGGCTGGGCCTCCATCGGCATTTGCACCCACGCCTTTTACGAAGCCATCGACCACGCCGCCGGCCGTTTTCTGTTCAAGCATTATGTCACCGATTTTCCCCATATCCGTCAGCTGTTCGTGGATGCCTATGCCCGGCTGTGCGCCATGCGTATGTTTGCCTCGCGGGCGGCAGACTACATGCGCAGCGCTTCGACCGACGACCGGCGCTATCTGCTCTACAACCCCATGGTGAAGATGAAAGTGACCACCCAGGGCGAGGAGGTGATCAACCTGCTGTGGGACGTGATCGCGGCCAAAGGCTTTGAAAAGGACACCTACTTCGAGATGGCGGCCACGGACATTCGGGCCCTGCCCAAACTGGAGGGTACCGTCCACGTCAACATGGCCCTTATCGTCAAGTTTATGGCCAATTACTTCTTCAATCCCGGCCAGTTCCCGGAGATCGGGAAAGTTGACGCACCGGTCCATGACGATTTCCTATTCAACCAGGGGCCGACCAAGGGGCTGGGCAAAATCCAGTTTCACGACTACAATATTGCCTACAACAGCCTGGATCTTCCCAATATCAGGATATTCAAGGAGCAGATCGCCCTGCTGGTGGAACTGCTGATGACCGCCGCACCGAATAAAGACCAGGTCAAGGATATCGATTTTCTGCTCAACCTGGGGGAACTGTTTACCCTGGTGGCTTACGGCCAGTTGCTCATCGAAAAAGCCAAGATCGATGCGGTGGATAACGACCTGATGGATCAGATCTTCGATTTCATGGTCAGGGATTTTTCCAAGTTCGCCCTTCAGCTCTATTCCAAGACCAGCAGCACGTCCGAGCAAATGGAAATCTGCATGAAGATAATCAAGAAACCGGTGGTGGACCCGGAACGCTTCAAACGGATCTGGGAAAAGCATGTTTATGGCCTTAGAGGGGCCTACAGAATGAACGACTAGCTTTTCCGATGAATGATAGGTTATTCCACTTTTGTGTTTCAGCCAAATTCGGGTTTCGGGGATTTTCAGCATAACCAATTTTTAAAATGCCGTCCCGATACTGAAATGCATTACGAAAAAATCCTCATCGCGCTCAGAGCGCTGGTCAGGGTTAAAGGCGAAATCCACCCTTGCCGGCCCGATCGGCAAAAGATACTGCAGACCGAATCCGACGCCGGGACGAAAGTCTTTGAAAAAATCATCGAGGGTATCGGAAATGACATCGGAACGGCTTTCATATGGCTGAAGGCCGCGTTCGGACCGGGAGCGGTTGGGCGCAACATTGCCGTAGTCAAGAAACACCGTACCGATCAGATTGCCGATCAAACGCTGGCGCAGTTCCAGGTTGAATACATTGAATCCATATCCGCCGACGGAATCTCCGGAAGGGTCTTTGGGGCCAAGCTCCGACTCCTTGAAACTGCGCACCGTATTTTCACCGCCATTGAAAAATCTTTCCGACAGCGGCAAGGTGACCTCGGCCCGAGCCCGGCAGGATCAGGCCGGTCGTATACCGAACTCCCAGGACCGTATAGCGCGCCAGGCTGAAGAATGACCGGACGCCCCCCGTCAGGCGGGTCAGATTGATACTGCCGCCCAGGAACTCGTCCGCCTGTTCGGCCGAGCCAAATAACCGCTGGCCGCTGGTCGGGAAAAATAAGTCATTGCGGGTATCATAGGTAAGCTGTCCCTTGATGCTGGCATAATTGTAGCCACCATCCGATTGTTCATTAAAATCGTCGACATCCGAAATGTCGGTGGACCGGATCATGTATTCGGCTGTTGACAATACGTTGTCGGATAAGCGTTTGGTCAGGGAAAACGCCAACCCAATGTCTTCCCGCGTAAACGAAGGTTCATCCCGGTGATTGTAAAATCCCGTCAAATCAGCCTTGATGTCGGTATTGAAAAAAAAGGGATCCGTCAGGCCCCCGCTCAGGCTGCGGGCTTTTAAAGATCCCGTTGCCTGGGTCCTGAAAATACGGCCGGTCCCGAAAAGGTTTTTTTCCTGAAATCCCACCCGCAACCGCAATTTTTCATATGATCCCCAGCCCGGCTCAAAAAACAGCTCTTTGGCGCGGGTCTCTGCGACTGCCACAACCAGCACCCGTTTGGCGGGGTCCTCGGTTTTTTCAAGCTCAAAATCGACTTTGGAAAAAATCCCGGTCCGGTAAAGGTCTCGGAAGCTTTCCTTCTGCAGGGCCAGGTTGTAGCGATCGCCGGGTTTAAGCCGCATGCGGTTGCGAATGAAATCAGGGCGGGTACGCTCATTGCCCCGTATCTCGATGGCCGCAATCGAAACCTGCGGTCCGCTGCTTATATTGGCATCCAGCACGACCTGGCCCGGTTCTCCGCCCGTGCGGCGGTCTATTTCAACCACGGCATCGGGATAGCCGAAATTGCCGCAAACTTCCAGAATGCGGGTTTGAAGCAGAAGCCTCTTGCGTTTGAAAAATGGCTGATTGATCAACTCCCGACGTATTTGATCAAGATCTGCTTGAGCCCCTTCAATGCCATCACCGCTGATTTCAATCCGGTGAACCGTATACGGAATCCCTTCCTGGATGCGGAGGGTTATTTTTACCCGACTGCGATCCTCGGTAAAATCAAATTCAGGCTCTTTAACAACGGCATCCAGGTACCCCTGGTTGGTGTAGTAGCGGCGGATCTCGCCAACCGCGTCCTCTACCCTGGATCGGACGAATACGAGCTCATCTTTGCCGAAAAGAATGCTGCGATCCTTTTGAAAGTATCCCATTAATTTTTCATCATCCAGCGCCTGGTTGCCGATCGGGATGATATCCCGGACGATGACCCGGGGTCCCTCTGAAATCAGAAAGGTTATCTTCGGAACCGTTTCATTTTTTTCAATCTGATAATTGACGACGGCGAAGGCATAACCGGCCTTACGATAGGCCAATTCCATTTGAAACGCAGCGTCATCGATGTCGGCCGGCCGGTGTCCCTCTTTCTCGAAGGACTCTAGCTCCGCGGCAGCTTCCCGGCGCAGTGCCGCCTCGCTGATCGCCGTATTCCCCTGAAAAATGATTCCATTTGATTTGGGTGTGCTCGCCTGGGACTCGATTTCAGCCGCTGCATCGGCCTTCATCCACAGGTGCGAAGCCATCGCGATGAAGACAACTAGCAGGATAGGCAGGAGCCGGCCACGGAGAATTTTCGGCGCCCTTGCGTACTCAACGAAACCGGAATACAAGTTTGATTCCTCCGTTGTAATAGTCGAAATAATCCCGCTCGCCGGTAAGATAAAGGCCGTCTCCTTCCACGAGGACATCATCGGCCAGTCGAAACTGTGAATGGATGGTGTCCTCCCCTCGCTGGGTGATGGCCCTTCCGACTTCGACATCGAATCGATCCAACATGGAGTCGGTCGCCTCATCCGCATCGCCGCCAAACAAGCGGGAGATCAAATCCCGCCCGAGAAATACGGCGACATTCAAGCCCTGCTTCATTCCGCTCGCCCGACTGCCGCTGTTCTTCGGCGGCTTGCCCGTCAGCAGGAGCATCAGCAGCTCTTCGTCGGGCAGCGGCGGTACCGAAGACAGGGTGATGACCGGTTCATCGTAGGGGCCGTCGATCACGGCGGTGATGTCATAGCCCAGCATGGTCGAAGTCCCGATCAGATCGAGCCGGGGACGGTCCGGATCGGCCTTTTCAAAACGCACCAGACCGGTTTCCAGCTGCAGGCGACCGGCCGGCAGATAAAGCCGGGTGGATTCGACGTAGACCTTGCCGACCAGCAGCGGTAATTCTCCGGTCCCCGTCAACTGCAGATCCGGGCGTATCGAACCCCTGACCAGATTGTTGCGCACCTCAAAGGGCTTGCGGGCTGTAATCCGGACATCGAAAACCATATCCCGCAGGGGTGGATCGGTGATCGAAAAAAGCCGAAATCCCCCACCGGTATCGGGGGCGCCAGCGGCCGTAATCCCCTCGATAACCCCAAAATTCTTTGAAAAGCGCCCGTCGGTAACGGCAACCTCTCCGGCAAGCATCAGCCGGGCCAGGGGACCTTTCAGCGTCAGGTCGGTGTCGGCCCGCAGACGTAAACTTTCGTTGCGATACAGGAGAAGATTTTGGCCATGAAGCCTTAGATCGGCGGCATACTCCGATCCTGCCGCCAGCTGCCAGGATCCCGCCAATTCAAAGGGGGCGCCCCCCATCTCCCCGGTAAGGGCGTGCAAGGTTACCGCCTGGGGCGTCACCGCTGCTTCTAGGTTCAATTCGCGCAGCGGGGGCATATCGAAATCCGGTGTAAACTCGCCATTGGTTAACTTGATAATTGCATCCGCACCCGGCGCCGTTATCGGCCCCTGCAAATTCCCCGTTGCCTCGAGACGTCCGGCCAGCCGGCGCACGCCGTCCAACTCCCGGGCCAGCCAGCTTAAATCCGCAACCATCAGTGATCCCTCCAGATTGACCTGGCCGGTCAAGCGGCGCGTATCCGGACGAACCATATCCTTCAGGGTCGGGACACCGGTCCATTGGCCACTGGCCCTCATCTGCCAGTCTGAGGAATGCGCTTCCAGCATTTCAAGCGCCAGAAGGTCGCCGTCTATTCTGACATCGCCGGTGACCGTATAAGGCCCGGGGGGCAGCGGCCGAATCTCATCCGGTCTTTTCAGGTCTGTAACTGCCAGATGAAGATTGCCGGTCGGACGCTTCCAGGTGCCGGACAGGTCAAGATCGCACTGGATCGATCCGCCGGTACTTTCCAACCATGGGATGATAAACCCCAGTACACCGACGTCGTCAATGTGTGCGCGGGCCTTCAGCACAATTGGTCCGGGAATGAATAGGTCAGGCTGTAAAGGATCGAGGGGCAGTGTGCCGGTCAGATGAACCTTTTGCCCCTTTTGTCCTTCCCACGCAAATTCTTGAATCTTAAACACCTTATTGCCGTATTCAAGATTGAACCGGCCGGAAAATGCCATTGGAACATCGGGACTGCCGAGGTTGTCAAGGGCGCCCTGGAGGGTATAAACGGGGGCGCCGGCCTGTCCCGCGATCCTGACCCGGGCATTCAGGCCCTGGAACCGAAATCGATCGGTGAATATCAACTCGAGCCAACCGTCGCTGTTAAAGTCTGATACGGCAATCTGCAAATCTGATGAACCGCCCGGATCGAAACGGCCGTTAACCGTCACCCGGCCGGCGGACCCCGCCAATCTCACGTTCTCGAAGTTGATGCGACCATTGCGAAATAGACGGCAGGTTGCCGTATTTTCAAGAGCCAGCAAGGTGCTCTGCCCAATGATGGCCGCTTTTTTCAGCTTTATATCAAATTCAGAGTCGTCCGGATTGCGCTGGATGTCGCCTTCCAGTTGCAGACGCTGCTGGCCAATTGCGAGTTCGGCCGATTGAATACTGATTCGGTCAGCTGAAAACATCAGGTCCACATCCGCATCACCCAGAGGGGTGCCTTCGACGCGAATTTTCCGGGTTTGAAGATTCAAGCTGCCGGTCGGCCCGGCAAAAGGACCGGCAAGTTTGACCGATGCATTTAAACCGCCGTGAACGCTTACGGTTTTGTCCGACAGCGGACCCCACAGGGGAAGCAGTTCTGAAAAATAGGGCCCCAGATCAAAAACAGAAAGCTCGATGTTAACATTCTCAAATGACTTCTCGGCCAGAATCAGCCTGCCATGGCCGATGGCCCGATCTTTGTCTCTTTCCAGAACGGCCGACTCTATTGCCACACTCTTACTGTCTGCTGTTGCTCGAATCGACAAATTGCCAAGGGTCTTTTCCCGGTAGGTTAAGGCCTGACCCGTGATGCTGGCTGCCCCCCGGGGGGCCTGGAGAGTGCCGGAAACATTTACTTGTCCTTTCAGGGAACCGCCCAAGGCCGGCAGGGCAAAGATCCGGCTGAGGACCCCGACTTCCGGCAGGTCGACGCTCAGATCACCCACAAGGGGCGAATCTTTGAAGGAGCGCTTTCCGATCGGCAGCGTAATATCGGCCGCTTTTAGCCGGATATGGCCTCCTTCGACATCAAGGCGGCCATCGGGTATCTTCACCCTGCCTTCTTTCATCTGGCCGTTTAGCATTAACCTGTGGGAGGGCATCCGATCATCCGGCGTGGGGATCTCCACTCCGACAATCTTCAATAAAGAAGAGATACGGGTGCTCTCCAGGCGCCAGTCTACTGCTAAAGACTGCAAAATAGAGTCGGGATCGTTTCCATAGATAACCTCGAGCGGAATAGATGCCTGGCTGACGCTAATCCGATTGGCGCCATCTGTCAGTTGAAGGTCTTCCACGCGCAGATGACGACCATCGGCCATGAGGCTGAAGAAAAGCTTGTCGAGGGTTGTGTCTTGAACGGAACCGTTGAAAACCTGAATCTTAAGATCACCGATCATATCCCGGGGATCTGAAAGCAGCAAACTTAGCCGCCCTTGCAATGAGAAGCGACCACCGAAAGGCAACGCCTGTGAAGCCAGAAGTTCGGATATCCGGCTTAGATCAATATCGGAACCGGACATTGCCGCATCTAAACGGTTTGCCGCCATCCGGCCGCTGGCGTTGAATTGCCCGCCGGCCAGGTTTAATATCACCTCAAAGGGGATTTGGTGCGGCACCGCGCCCAGCCCGATTGTTGCTGATTTTACGATCAATTGATTATCGACGAGCAGTTTTTCAATCATCAGGCTTTCACCTGAATAGGACATGTCGGTTTCCAAGGCGACAGCGATGTTGCGCAGATCGGGATGATTCAGGGACCATTGCGCTACACGCAGTTGGAGCCGGGATTCACCCGGTTGAACAGAGTAAGCCGTCAACGAAATACCATCGAAGCGGGTCTCATAGCCTGTGCCTTTCACGTGAAAGGAGCTGTTGCGGATACGAACCTGAGGCAGAATCGCCGGTATCAAAACATCCGTTTGCGCATCATCGTCATCATCTGATCCCATCTCCCCTGTCAAATCGATCGACAGATGAGCGCCCTCCATATCAACGGAGATGCCGGCCAGAAAGGATGACAGACCCCCAAGAAAATCCCACAGACGGTAAGTCAATTTTAATCGACCTAATCGCAAATCGGTCAGAGGGCCGTCGGCCAATTGCTTGACCGTTGTTACATTTATAACATTTATGTCCGAAAAATACGATCCATCTAATTCACCGATTGAAATTTTCAGCCCCAGGTTGGCTTCAACCATACGTTCCAGGAAGTTGATGGCATACGGTGCAATCAAAACGCTGCGTAACGCATAGGTGCCTGCAAGCAGGACCATGGCCGTTATAAACAACCACAGGACGATTCTGCGTAGCTTGTTGGTGGATATTTTTTCAGTTGTCATATTTTGAAAACTCATTTTGCCGCTGATGCTTTTTCCAGCTAGATGAGCAAAATAAAGTGCGTTGCAGAGCCGTTGTTTGAACTTCCACAGCCGGAAGCTCTGATGGATGAGTCACTTGAGGGCTATATCAAAGATTGGATGGGCGGGGATATTAAGTAGTGATTATCCAGTTTTAACTTATCCCAATATATATTAAAATTGGTCTTATTTTGATCATTTGGTGGCTTAGCGAAATATTATATTTTTTCAACCGTTGATCAGTTCTGGGCCCATATGTCGCCAATCATCCGGATATAACATTCCAATGTTGCGAACAGTCCTACTACCACGACATCTGGTTCAGACATCCGCTGAATGTTGCTATATTTGTTTCATATCCAATTCCGAAATTCAAGATAATTAGCATAGAAAAGCCGGATGGGTTATATTGTACCCATCCGGCTTTTTTCCCGAAGCATCAATCCGTTTTCCTGAGTCCTAAGCCATTACCACTACCAGCCACGAATAAGATACTCGTGAATAGAATCGGCAGCCTTGCGCCCGGCGCCCATGGCTAAAATGACGGTGGCCGCTCCGGTGACGATATCGCCGCCGGCCCAGACACCTTTTTTATAGGTCTTGCCGGTGGCTTCATCGGCTTCGATGTACCCCCACTTGTTCAACTGCAAATCCGGTGTGGACTCCGTTAATAAGGGATTGGCACCGGAGCCCACGGCAACCACGCATAGGTCGCATTCCAGTTGAAATTCCGACCCCATGATGGGAACCGGTCTGCGGCGCCCCGAATCATCGGGCTCACCCAGCTCCATTTTAAGGCATTCCATTCCGGTCAGTCTGCCCTTTTCATTGCCCAGATACTGGGTGGGGTTGGTCAGCAGAAAAAATTCGATGCCTTCTTCCTCGGCATGGTGGATTTCGGCAGTTCTGGCCGGCATCTCCTGTCGGGAGCGGCGGTAGACGATGCGGACTTTTTCGGCCCCCAGACGCATGGCGGTTCGGGCGGAATCCATGGCCACATTGCCGGCCCCCAGAACAACCGCATTTTTTGCGCGTGGGATCGGCGTGTCGACCTTGGGATACAGATAGGCTTTCATCAGATTGGCCCGGGTCAGGTATTCGTTGGCGGAAAGGATTCCGATCAAATTTTCCCCCGGAATATTCATAAAGCGGGGCAATCCGGCGCCTACCCCGAGGTAAATGGCATCATATCCCTCCTCAAAAAGCTCATCCAAACTGACGGTTCTGCCAACCACTGCATTGCACTCCACCTTGACCCCCAGTCGTTCCAGAAAGTTCACCTCCTGGGCAACAATGGCTTTGGGAAGCCTGAATTCGGGAATCCCGTAAACCAGCACCCCGCCGGATTTATGGAACGCTTCCATGACGGTCACATCATGGCCTTTGACGATTAAATCGCCCGCGACGGTCAAACCGGACGGGCCGGAACCCACCACGGCAACCTTTTTACCCGTAGGCGCTGCCCTGGGCGGCAGTTCACCGGTACCGTTTTCTCTTTCCCAATCGGCCGCAAACCGTTCCAGATTACCGATGGCCACCGGCTCGTCCTTTTTGCCAACGATACACAACCCTTCACATTGAATCTCCTGGGGGCACACCCGGCCGCAAACCGCCGGCAGACTGTTTTTTTGCCAGATGTGCCGGATGGACTTGGTAAAATCACCTTCCTTTATCAGCTGGATAAATCCCGGGATATCGATACCAACCGGGCAGCCGGTAACGCAGTTCGGTTTTTTGCACTGCAGGCACCTGGCCGCCTCCTGCATGGCCATTTCCCGGGTATACCCCGTGGGGACCTCCATAAAATTCCTGGCCCTTACCGCAGGTTCCTGTTCGGGCATCGGCGCTCTGGGAATCTTTTCTTTCTTCACTTTTTTCTTGGTTTCTTCCGCCATAAATTCCTCCCCCCCCGGATAATTCTGAAGATGCAGACCAATCCCAACGGTTTTACTCTTATTATTGCTGCAGGGTGCAAAATTCATTATAGCATTTCTGCTCATCTTCGCAGTAAGCCTGCAACCGCAGCATCAATTCATCGTAGTCTACCTGGTGTCCGTCAAACTCCGGCCCGTCCACACAGGCGAATTTTGTCTGTCCACCGACAGTAACTCGACAGCCGCCGCACATGCCGGTTCCGTCCACCATGATGGGGTTCAGACTGACCATGGTCGGCACATTAAATTCCTTGGTAATCAAGGACACAAATTTCATCATCGGCACCGGCCCGATGGCAACCACCTGATCAATCTTTTCGGATTCGAGGATCTCTTTTAATACCTCGGTCACAAACCCGTGGTGTCCGTATGAGCCGTCGTCGGTGCATACGCGCAGATCATGAGAGGCCGCCTTCATGTGGTCTTCCATGATAAGCAGATCCTTGCTGCGGGCCCCGATAATACTAATAACATGGTTGCCGGCTTCCTTCATGGCCCGGGTAATCGGATGCAGGACGGCGATGCCGGTACCGCCGCCGACACAGACGACGTTGCCGACTTTTTCGACATGGGTCTGTTTGCCCAGGGGACCGATTACATCCTGATAGCCGTCACCCACCTGCAGGGTTTTGAACAGGGCGGTGGATTTGCCTACAACCATATAAATAATCGTAATGGTGCCCTTTTCAACATTTGTCTCGGCCATGGTCAGCGGTATGCGTTCCCCATCCTCATCGGCTTTGAGAATGACAAACTGGCCGGGCTTGGCCTTGAGTGCAATCTTGGGTGCTTCGATCTCATTGAGAATCACGTTGCCTTCGGACATTTCTTCGCGTTTGACTATTTTAAACATTTCAAACCTCCAACAGGTTAATTGATACCTCATTCATTGCCGGGATGGGATGATTCCGGCACATATAGCGGTTGTCAAAAAAACGGCCCGTTATTCGAACGTTTTTTTCTACAACCACTTATACCAACCTTCCGTATTTCGGAACTTATTTTTTAAAAGCGGTATAATTTCATCGGAAATGAGTATATTCTCAAAATTAAAACGTTAAATCAAGGCAAAAATGTTGAAATTCACACCATGCGATGATAAATGGGGCTGGTCACTGGATTCTGGTCACTGGTGGCTGGTTGCCGCTCTCAAGTTCGCAGTTTCCAGGAGCCGGCGACTAAGCGTTAAACATCGGAGCGAAGTTAAGCAACTAACCTAACTTGCCATTAAGATTGAACAGATGAAAATTTTCGACAGCCATTGTCACCTCGATGACAGGACATATGCCCGCGACCTTGAAAAGGTGCTTCAACGCTCACGCAGTGCCGGTGTCACCCGCACTATGACCATTGGAATTGATAAACGCACCTCGACCACAGCAGTTTCCCTGGCGCAATCCCATAGCGAAGTCTATGCTTCGGTGGGCGTCCATCCCCATGATGTTAGAAATTGTGACGAATCTATCCTCCAGGAATTGGTTGACCTGGCACAGGATAAAAAGGTCCGGGCCTGGGGCGAGATCGGGCTTGATTTTAACCGGATGTATTCTCCAAGGGAAGATCAGGAAAAATGGTTTGGCAGACAACTTGAAATCGCAGGCCAACTGAATCTTCCGGTGATTTTCCATGAGCGCGACAGCAACGGGCGGTTTCTCGAAATGCTGAAAGACAATACCTTAACAAATATCGACGGTGTTGTCCACTGCTTCAGCGGCTCTCGCCAAGAGCTCAGGCATTACCTCGCCCTGGGACTTCACATCGGCATTACAGGGATCATTACCATGAAAAGCCGCGGGGCCCGGTTGCGTGAGATGGTCCCAGCAATTCCTGTCGATTGCCTCCTGGTAGAAACGGATGCTCCCTATCTGACACCCACCCCTGAGCGAAACCACCATCGACGCAACGAACCCGCCTTTGTCAAATCCGTGCTCCTGAAACTGGCCGAGGTGCGAAAAACCGATCCCGAGGAACTGGCACAGGTTGTTTGGGAAAATACGTGCAGGTTATATAATATTGAGTCTTGATGTTCGATGCTGGATGCTGGCCTCTGGTAGCTGGATGTTGACAACTCGCTAATGGTTTCAGGTGTCAGGTTTCGGGTGTCAGGATTGCTGGTTACTGGTCGCTGGGCACTGGAAACTGGTTTCTGGTCGCTGGAAGCTGGTTTCTGGCGGCTGGCATCTGGTCTCTTGACACTGATTCCGGGTTGTTGATAAATGCTCATATTTTGCCACTAGCTTGCAACTTTCTATCTGGTACTTGTGCGATACTTCAGTCAACCGATTAATGAGGAGGAGATTAGTGAGTTATAAGAATCTTGAAATTTGGCAAGAATCGCGGAGGATTGTTTAGGTAAGAAATTGAACAACTTTATAAAATCCATTGAAAGGGATATTGCCAAGAGCAAGTAGCCTGCAGCAACCTGCCAGAGACCAGTGGCCAGTAACCAGCAGCCAGAGACCAACTGCCAGAAACCAGAGACCAGTGACCAGCCTATTTAGCCATCAAATGAGCGACGGCCAGTTCCAACCCATCAATACTCAACTCAAACATGGGAAAAATCTGGCGAATGGCGTAGATGGTGCGGGTGTAGTCCCACATGGATGCGGGAACGGGATTTAGCCAGACTGAGTGGGGAAAGGTATCCGCTAAGAATTTGAGACATTCAAGACTTGGCATGCCGCTGCGTTCTTCAAGGTGTATGGACCCGTCGGTCGCCATAAGTTCGTATGGCGCCATACTGGCATCTCCCACCAGTACCAGGCGGGTTTCGGGATCTAAACGGGTGAATTCATCGATACGCTGGGGCTTTTTGTACCTGGCGGGGTCCCCCCAAAGATTGCTGTATACGGTGTTGTGGAAAAAATAGGTTTTCAGGTCTTTGAACTGGGCCCCGGCATAGTCAAAAAGGGTCTGAACGACCTGCACATATGGGTCCATTGACCAACCGCCATTGTCGATGGCCAGGATAATTTTCAGTCGATTTTTTAACCGCCGGTCAAAAACGATCTCGATCTCACCGGCGTTTTTCATTGTCTGGTAAATGGTCTCGTCAATATTTACCTCATCTTTGGGGCCCACCGGGATCAAATTCCGCAGTCGTTTTAAAGCCTCTCCGACCATTGCATGGGTTAGCGGTCCACTTTGCGAATAATCTTTATAGCGTCTATCCATCGCCACTTTAACAGCCGATTTATTTCTGGACACACCGCCTACTCGCATGCCTCCGGGGTGATAGCCCGAATGGCCCACCGGGGAATAACCGCCGGTGCCGATCCACTTAGCGCCGCCATTGTGCTGCTCTGTCTGCTCTTTAAGGCGTTCTTTGAAATAGTCGATCAGCTCTTCCGGGGTGAGCTTGCTGAGGGCCGACTCATCCACGCCCAGCAGCTTAGAAAGTTCCCGGGGATTTTGCAGCCATCCCTCCAGCATTGCCCGGGCCATTTCATCGAGTTCCATCCCTTCAACATCGGGCAGTTCAACCCCTTTAAAATGATACGCAAAAACCTGATCAAAAAGGTCAAACCAGCGTTCGCTTTTAACAAGAATGGCACGGGATGAAGTGTAAAAATCATCCAGGGAAGTCACCAGGCCCCGGGAAAGGGCCTTTTGAAGGGTCAGGAATGCTGTTGGGCTGACCGGGACCCCGACTTCTTTTAATTTATAGAAAAAATCGACAAACATGATAAAAGCTTCGCTTTTTAGCGCGTAGCTCATAGCTCACAGCTCATAGTCAGATGATCGAATCCTTATTTTACTATGAGCTATCACTATGAGCTATGGGCTTTCAATTATGAGCTATGACTTCAATTAATTGAGCCTTCTTCCATTAACTGCCGCCTGTGCTCTCGCGTAATCCGGGCTTTTCTTAAATAAAACCCCGAGATAGGGCAGATGCCCTTGGGCCAGCCGTTTGGGTTTAAAATCCGGATCGGCGGTCAGGGCTCTGATCCAGTTAATTAATTCCCGGGTTGCGGGTTTTTTCTCAATGGCATCCAGTTGACGCATACGGTAAAATGCAGAAATAGATTTGTCCATGAGGTCGTTGTCAAGCTCAGGAAAATGCACACTGATGATACGGCGCATCATGTCCGGATCGGGAAACGCAATATGATGAAAATTACAGCGCCCCAGAAAGGGATCGGAAAGATCCTTTTTGGCGTTGGAGGTAATAACAATTACCGGACGAGTTATGGCTGAAACGGTTTTATCTATTTCGATAATATCAAATTCCATCTGATCCAGCACATCAAGCATGTCATCCTGGAAATCGGTGTCGGCTTTGTCGATTTCATCGATCAAAAGCACGTTTCTGACATCTGAAGTAAAGGCCTGACCGATTTTGCCCATTTTAATATAGTCTTCGATATTGCTGACATCCCGGCTGGAATCACCAAAACGGCTGTCGTTGAGACGGGTCAGGGTGTCATACTGATACAAAGCGTCGATAAGCTTCATGCTCGACTTCACATTCAATACGATTAACGGC
Organism: uncultured delta proteobacterium; assembly: GCA_963821065.1. Classification (GTDB taxonomy): domain Bacteria; phylum Desulfobacterota; class Desulfobacteria; order Desulfobacterales; family JAFDCJ01; genus JAFDCJ01. The sequence goes on from CAWGCM010000026.1 coordinate 65,186, forward strand.
ATCTTCAGGCTTTCGGCGACGGCATGGGCCAGCATGGTTTTGCCGGTGCCGGGCTCGCCTTTCAGCAGCAACGGCATCTCAAGCGCCATCGATATATTGACAATCTTTGCCAGTTCTTCATCCAAAACATAACGGGTGGCCCCGCCAAACTTTTCCCCACTGTTGTTATCTACCATTGATCTCCTCGCCTTTACTCGTTCTTATTGGTTGTCCTTTGCATCATTACCGATTAATAATAAATTACCACTTAAAACCCTATTAACGGCATAGCGCATAGCGCTATGAAAACCGTTCATTGCAGGGACGCCATGCCCTATGCGCTTTGCTCTATGCTCTATGCCAGGAAGTTAGATTTTCTAATTTCCTTAGAAATCTCACTGGTAACTCTAAGCACTTTTTGGGCAAGATCAACGCTCAAGGTCCCGGTGCCGCAAGATGGTGTAATCAAGGACTGATTTATCAGCCTGTGTGAGCCGAATCCAAAAGCTTCAATCTGTTTGATCTTGTCTTTAAATTGGCTGACCAGTGATGCGGTGGTTTCTCTTTCAAGATCCTCGGCGTTTAGTGTCGGCACCATCCCCCAGGCCAAGAATCTACCGGATTCGAGAAAGGCCTTAATCTGATCGCGATAAAGGATAAACCGGTCGAAATAGGCATAGGCATCAAAGCTGACAATATCGACCGAAGAGTTGAGCACCAGCGACCAATCGGTATTGGCACACACGTGCACACCGGTGAGTCCGCCCACCTCATGAACCGGCTCAAATACCTCTTCAAAACACTGCCCTACCTCTTCGCGGGAAATGCTTGTAAACTCCGATGACCCAAAACCGGCCAGGCCGGGCTCATCAAAGAAAATAATCACCGGTCTTTGAAATTGAGACAGCTGTTCCGCCTGCCATCGGGCCTTCATTGCCAGCAATTTAACCGCAGCATCTCTAATTTGGGGTTCATAAAATATGGCCCGCTGGTCCTGATCGGCAATCCCGGTACAAAAGGTAATGGGACCGGTTATTTGTCCTTTAACCGCCAAAGGTGCAAAGTCACGAGTTGCCAACTTTTCCAAAAACGCGAAAAATCCTCGGGCGGAATCCTCTTTTAAAACAAATCGAGAGCTATCAAGTTCAATGCTTCCCTCGCTTACCGCCATATAGTCTTCGTAAAATTGAAGCAGCTCGCTTTCAAAGGCCTCATTCCCCGTATCGACAAACAGGTGGTCGTTGGTTCGGCATAAACCGGGCAGACCCGAGGTAAACTGCACCATCATGCCCTCTTCCTTATTGGCCGGAAGCTGGGCCCAAATGGGAATTTCAGGCATGTATTCCATGATCAGATCCAGGGCATCACTGTGGTCTGCCAGCGGGAGACTGCCGATCAATGTCGCAAGTCCATTGGCCCGAAACATCTTTGTCACCTCTCACACCCTTGTCATTTCAGGGGGAAACCTAATTTACAAAATTGAATCCGATGTGCCTTAAGTAGCCACATTCAGGATTCATTTTTGATAAAACTTTTTAACTATCATGACCAAGGTTGTTTATCAAGATTTTGAACAATTAATTCAGAACGTGAAATGATTGACACAAAAATAGCCTGATGTTATATTCAGTTCGTCCATTGAGTTGGAAAGAGAACGACCGTTTTGTAATCATCTGATAAACTACTATAGGCTTTCGGAGCGCCCGGTGGCGAATATCATATCATTTGAGGATAAGAAAGGCCTTGCAGAGGAAAAACAGGCAGGCCTGACAAAAATGCGCAAGGTTCAGGCTGTTCGAAAAGTCTTTCAGTGCACGCACTGCGCCCTTAAGTGTGAGAAGTGCGGATCACAGATTAGCGGCGATTCAAGCGGTTCTGACACGTATCAACGCAAACTGAATGTCCCTTATAATTTTTGCGGAGAGTGTTCAGATGAGTATTTAGACTACATCGAACGGCTTCAAGGAGGAGGGGATCCGGATTGCTATTGGCATAATGAGGCCTGGATTGATGCCTGGAAAAGATGGATAGATTATCAGAGCAGCGTCGATCAGTACTTAAAATCAAAAGAGTTCAAACAGTTGTTAAATGAACTCAAACAACCCGGGCCTGACGCATAGGAGGAAACATGTTTGGAATAGGAATGCCGGAACTTATTATAATTTTAGTGATCATCCTCATTATTTTTGGAGCCGGCAAATTGCCGGAAATCGGCGCCGGAATGGGGAAAGCCATCCGAAACTTCAAGGGCGCGGGTGACGAAGAGGAAAAAAAAGAACCTGAGAAAATTGAAGAAGAGGAAAAAGAAAACAAATCCTGACGCACAACCTATGATTTTGCTCGACTAATTTTAAGCAATCACAAATAAACAAAGGGCAGTTAATATTTGATTTAACTGCCCTTTGTTGTTGAAGTCTGACAGATCTACTCGCTTAACCGGCAGCTCTGTATCCGGTGTTCGATGATTGCTGGTGAACAGAAAATCCCAGGTGGTTGATACATAATCTGTGAAGGACATATCCAGTGCGTTTCCCATATCGTTAAATTTTCCGTCTTTATAGTGAGGCGAATCCTCTATTTTATTGGGTGACGTTTGGCCTGAATTACTCATCGCCGGGGTATCAATCGGAATATATATAATCGCCCCAAGGGGTGGGGAATTAAACCTCGTCCGCCTCTGGCGGATTAAAAAAATTAAGCCCCCAATCTTTACACAGATTGAGGGCGTTGAATCAAATTAGAAATTGTTAGAATTCATCGCGTTACAGTCTTTGCGAGCTTTTCGAATCTTGACATAACGCACTTAGTTTAAATCAGAACGGGATATCATCATCTTCGGGTCCCGGACCTGGCGCTCCCTGGAAATCTCCAGCCCTTCCACCAGAAGGTCTGGCGGCATCGGCAGCGTCTCTGCTGCCCAACATAAGCATCTGGTTGGCAACAATCTCCGTTGTATATCGTTTATTTCCGTCTTTATCTTCCCAATCCCTGGTCTGAATTCGGCCTTCAATGTATACCTGTTTGCCCTTTGTAAGATACTCACCACAGATTTCCGCCAATTTGCCGAAAGCAACAATCCGATGCCATTCCGTCCGGGTTTCCTTGGTACCCTCTTTATTGTTCCATGTCTCAGAGGTCGCGATATTAAAATTAGCAACTCCAAGCCCACTTGGAGTATACCGTACCTCGGGGTCTTTTCCCAGGTTACCGATCAGAATCGCTTTATTCAATCCATTTGCCATTTTCACCTCCTATGATCTAGTCGATGCTATTTAGGCTTTTTGATACAGCAATACCGCACCGATGTCAATGCTCGAAACTCGATGCTGGGTGCTGGTTGGTGGTTTCTGGAAATTAGTGGTATAAGGCCTAAGGCTGAAGGCACAAAATGTGGGCGCAGGTCTCACGGTGCAAGGCATAAGGCCAATGATCTTATCCTTTTTAAACCTTGAGCCGTGAGCCTTGCACTTGTGCCGCTTCATAAAGTTTCGACAATCGAGAATCCAGCATCGAGCAACGAGGTTCAAACCATGCCCCCAGACAGCCCACTTGCCAAACGTATCAGACGGCATGTCACCGGACGCCAACGCATCTATTTTGCTGCCACTTTGCCCGGGTTCGAAGCGCTTTGCCATCAGGAGCTGTCGGCCCTCGGACTTTCAATTGAAAGGGCATCGATTGTAGAGGGCGGTGTTGAATTTAAAGGACAGCTGCAGGATTGTTATCGGGCCAATCTGCATCTGCGAACCGCCAGCCGTATTCTTTTGCGCATCGATAGATTTAAAGCCTCCGATTTCAGACAGCTTGAAAAAAAAGTAGCCGGGATCCCCTGGGAACTTTATCTTCCGCCCAAAATGTTGCCCGATATTCATGTCACCACAAAGCACTGCCGACTTTATCATACCGATGCCATTGGCCAACGCTTTTTAGCCGGCATTGGAGAGCATGGGGCGAATGGTAATTACAGTCGAGAAGAAATAGATTTGCCTCTATCGGACACAACTGTTTTTGTCCGGGGCCTGGACGATCGCTTTACGATCTCGATCGACAGCAGCGGGAACCATCTTCACAAGCGCGGTTTGAAACGCCATCACGGAAAGGCGCCTCTGCGTGAAACCATGGCGGCAGCTGCCTTATTGCTGGTCGGTTATAGTGGCGCAGAGCCTCTGATAGATCCGATGTGCGGCGCAGGGACCTTTTCTTTAGAAGCTGCATTGATGGCAAAAAAAATACCCCCGGGGTGGTTCAGGGAATTTGCTTTTAGGCACTGGCCTTCCTTTAGCCAAAAGCGATGGGACTACCTGAAACGTCAGAGCGCCGAACAGTTTGCCCGCCCCCCAGGGCCGATGATATTTGCCTCGGATCAGGACTCATCTGCCTGCAGGCAGCTGGAAAAGTGTATTCAACAGAACCATCTATCAGATATCATTACCGTTGCCCAAAAAAACTTTTTCGATTTTCTTCCGGGTGAATTGACCGATCAAACGGGGATGGTCGTCATCAACCCGCCTTACGGTAATCGTTTGGGCAGTCCTGAAAAAAGCGAAAGGCTTTTTGTGGCGATTGGTGACAAACTAAACCAGGCCTATAAGGGTTGGAAACTGGTTCTGGTCGCACCCGACAGAAAACTTATCAAAAAGATGCCCTTTAAACTTGATATCCTGCCTTTTTCCCATGGAGGACTGAAACCTGCCCTGATGTTCGGAAAAGTATCCTGAGGTCATTTGACATCGAGATTGACAGCTGTTTTATTCTTACCTATGATCATTTTTTGTTATTTTTCGTGTTTTCGTGATGGTTTTCTCCCTGTTTATCCAACTTGGGCCTTCAACCGGGAAAGGAAAATAATAGATGAATTCTATCTGGCCATTTATTCTGCTGGCCTTAGTTGCCGGGTTTTGTCTGCCGACCCAGGCCGGCATCAACACGCAACTGAACCTGTGGAGCCAATCGGCAATTCTGGCCGCAACCATCTCGTTTGCAGTCGGAACCATCGGCCTTTTCGTCTATGCCTTGTGTTTAAGAATCCCCTGGCCGGCGGTTGACACGATGTTCCGGCACCCGTGGTGGATTTGGACCGGCGGACTGCTGGGCGCTTTTCTGGTTGCTTCCACGATCGTACTCGCTCCGCGGCTGGGGGCAGCGTCCATGATCGCGCTGATTGTCGCCGGCCAGATGACGGCTTCCGTGGTGCTGGATCATTTTGGGTGGCTGGGATATCAAGTGCATCCTATCAGTGGTTTGCGAATACTGGGCGTTTCATTTCTTATTGGAGGCGTGGCGTTGATAAGGTTTTTTTAATGATTGCAAATAAGAACTTAGGAGGTAATCATATGGATTTGAAAGATCTAAGAATAAATGGTGGGAGGCTGCGAGGCTCGCTTGAAGAAATGGCCAAAATCGGGGCAACTCCGGGAGGCGGTGTCCAGCGCTTAACCCTTACCGATGAAGATAAACAGGCCCGGGATCTTTATGTATCGTGGCTGGAAGAGCTGAACCTGGAGATTACGGTTGACGAAATGGGCAACATCTTCGGCAAACGCGCGGGCAAAAACAACGAACTGCCGCCGGTAATGAGCGGCTCTCATATCGATTCACAGCCAAAAGGGGGACGGTTTGACGGTATTTTAGGTGTCATGGGTCCCCTGGAAGTTTTGCGCACCCTTCACGAAAACAATGTTGAAACCGAGCGGCCTATCATCATTTGCGATTGGACCAATGAGGAAGGGTCCCGTTTCGCACCGGCCATGGTGGCATCGGGTGTATGGGCAGGCGCCCTGGAGAGGGACTGGGCCTATGATCGCACCGACATCAACGGTAAACGCTTCGAAGATGAGCTCATTCGTATCGGCTACAAAGGTACGGCCCCCTGCCAAAAATGGCCGGTTCACTGCTACTACGAGTACCACATCGAACAGGGACCGATTTTAGAGAAAGAGGGGAAGCTCATCGGCGCCCCCAAGGGAATTTTATGTCTGCACTGGTACGATATTTATCTCGAAGGTGAGGCCAACCAGGTGGGCCCAACCCCCATGGAAGGCCGCCATGATGCCCTGTGTGCCACCGCTGAAATGATTTTAAAAGTAAATGAGCTTCCGGACCGTATGGGCGGAAATATGGTGGCCACCGTCGGTGAAATCCAGAATTACCCCAATTCCAGAAATATCATCCCGGATAAGGTTCACTTTACCGTCGATATCCGCTCCTGGGATGATGATCACGCCATCAAAGCCTGGGATCTGGTCCGCAAGGATTTTGAAGACATTGCCGCCCGGCGGGGATGCCCGATTAAAATCGAAGAAACCTGGCGGGTGGAGCACTCACCGTTTGACGAAAAACGCGTTCAGCTGATTATGGATAGTGCCGACAACCTGGGATATTCCTATCTGCACATGGTCAGCGGTGCGGGACACGATGCCAGCTACATGAACCAGGTGTGCCCGACCGCCATGATTTTTGTTCCCAGCATAGGCGGCCGAAGCCATGTTGAGGTAGAAAATACCCGATGGGAAGATTGTGAAGCCGGTGGGAATGTGCTCCTGCATGCCATGCTCTCATCGGCAAATGAAAAGTAGGAAAATCAGTTATTTGTTATTATTAAGGGCCAGCGCCCCGATGCTGACCTGAAAGGCGGCCACAGAGGGCCGCCCTACGTCTGGCGGAACAGTTTTCTATCTTATGTAGGGCCGGCCTCTGCGCCGGCCAAAACCAAAAGCCGAGAAGGACCACCTGACTAAAAAAGGTACAAGATATTAAGCTCCTGCACCTTTTTTATTTATACTATTATAAAACTGTTTTTAAAACGGTTGGAAGGGTTCGCGCTTTATGAACCTCCCGCGACCGACCTCACCCACAAACTCCATCTGGTCGCCGTTCCACTGGGAAACTTTAAGTCCCCGTGAATACACGGTGCTGGGCATTCCGGTGATTTCTACACCTTCAAACGGTGTGTAGTCGACATTCATGTGCAGCTTGCTCTGGGTGATGGTAAACTTCTGGTCCGGATCAAAAACGATGATATCGGCATCCTTACCCACGGCGATCTCACCTTTGTCTTTTAAGCCAAACATCCGGGCGGTTCCGGAAGATAGCACATCCACCATGCGTTCGAGGCTGATGCGGCCCTTGACCACGCCCTCGGAGTGCAGCAGAATCATCAAGGTTTCAATTCCGGGTGCGCCGTTGGGGATTTTCTTGTAGTCATCTTTACCGTTCATATCTTTCTTGCCGTTAAAATCAAAGGGGCAATGATCGGTGGCCACCACCTGTAAATCGCCGCCTCTCAGACCTTCCCAGAGGGCTTCGTTGCTTTCTTTGGTTCTCAGCGGCGGAGACATGACGTATTTGGCACCGTTCCAATCGGGTTCTTTGTAGCGTTCATCATCCAGCAGCAGATACTGGGGGCAGGTCTCGGCATACACTTTCACCCCGCGATCCCGGGCCTGCTTGACGACCCAAAGACCTTCCTTGGAAGACAGATGGACGATGTAGATCCGAGAGCCGGTCATTTCCACCATTTTGGACGCCCTGTAGATGGCTTCTTCTTCGGCAATGTTCGGACGGCTGACCGCATGGTAGTATGGTGCCAGTTTGCCTTCTTTTGCCAGCACCTGATTCATGTGGTCGATAATGTGAACATTCTCGGCGTGAACCTGGACCAGGCCGCCGTATTTTTTGGTTTCTTCCAGCAGCCGGATCATGGTGGCATCGTCCACCCGGAAATCATACACCATGAAAATCTTGAAACTCGGAGTGCCGTATTCCTGACAGGCCTTTTTGACTTCTTCAATGACTTCCGGTCTGGGATCCATGACCGCCGGATGCAGGGAATAATCGACACAGACCTTGCCTTCGGCCCAGGATTTTTTGCGTTCAATCGCTTCGAGAAGGGTTTCGCCCTTTTGCTGCAGATCAAAGTCGACCACGCAGGTAACCCCTCCGCAGGCAGCGGCTTTGGTGCCGGTTTCATAGTCATCCTGGGCACTGGTTCCCATAAACGGCATGGAGATGTGGGTATGAGGATCTATCGCCCCGGGAAGAATGTATTTTCCCTTGGCATCAACAACCTCATCAGCCGGATTGTCCAGATCGCTACCGATAGCTTTGATTTTATCGCCCTCGGCAAACACGTCGGCCTGGTAACGGCCGGTGGTGTTTACGACGGTTCCTCCCTTAAATAACACACTCATTGGGACCCTCCTTTGTAAATGGCTCTAACTTGACGTCTTTTTCCAGATTTTTATCCATGACGGCCGTTTCCTGCCGGTTCCATTCAGCCGGCATTTCCTTATAGGTAATCAACTCCGGTACGGGGCAGACGAATTTGCACAGCATACAGCTCAAGCATTTGTCTTCGATTAAATTCGGCCGGCGGGTTTCGGCATCCCATTCAATGGCCTGGCCGGCAGCATCCTGGCAGACGATGTAACATTGGCCGCAGCCGATACAGCGATCCAAATCGTACTGGGTAATCCCCTGCCGATCGACTTCGAACGCCTCGGTTTCGTGCAGGTTGGGCAGGGCTTTACCGACGAGGTCCGAAACCCTTTCTATGCCGCGTTCGGCCATGAAATCCGACAGACCTTCGATCATGTCCTCTACAATCCGATACCCGTAGTGCATGATTCCGGTAGTGACCTGGAGTGTTGAGGCACCCACCAGAATATATTCCAGGGCATCAATCCAGGTCTCGATGCCGCCAATTCCGGAAAGTGGCAACCCGAGCTGATCATTGCTGGCCATGGAGGCGATAAAATTCAACCCGATGGGCTTGACCGCCGGACCGGATGTGCCGCTGATGGCCCCCTTGCCGAATACATTGGGGGTGGGAACAAAATCATCCAGACCGATACTGGAGATGCCCCTGACCGTATTGATGGCGGATACGGCATCGGCGCCGCCATTTTTGGCGTAGATTGCCGGTTCATTCATGTCAGTGATGTTGGGTGTCATCTTGGCGATCACCGGAATCGATACCACCTCTTTAACGGCCGCCGTAAATCCCTCAAGCAATTGGAAGGCCTGGCCGACTTTATGACCGGCCCCCTCGATACACATGTGGGGGCAGGAAAAATTGAGCTCCAGCATATCCGCCCCGTTGTCCTCGGCCGCCTTGGCCAGATAGGCCCATTCATCGGTAAAAAATCCCATGATGCTGGCGATGATCGGATGATCCGGGTAATTCTTTTTAAGGTAGAGAAAATCAGTCAGATTATCTTTAAGGGGCCGATCGGAAATCATTTCAACGTTCTGCACGGCAACCCCTTTTTTGGCGCCGTAATCAATGCAGGCCATCCTGGGCGAAGGATGCACGATCGGCAGGCGGTCGGAATTTAAAGTTTTAAACACGACACCGCTCCATCCGGCATCAAAGGACCGCGCCACCATTTCAGCACTATTGGAAACCGGTGAGGATGACAGCAGGAAGGGATTTTTGAATTTCACACCACAAAAATCGATTGAAAGATCGACGTTATTAGCCACGATATTGCCTCCTATCAAAAGTGTTTGCTTCACAAACACGGGTTCAAAGGTTCGGGGTTCAGAGGTTCAAGGTTAGTTTAGAAGTAAACCTCTGAACCTCTGAACCCTGGACCTATTATTTTAGATAATCCTTGATCGCCCGGGCGGCTACTTTGCCATCCTGGACAGCCTGGACCACAAGGGCCGGTCCGCGCACAATATCTCCGCCGGCAAAAATACCTTCAACCGAAGTTTTGCCGGTCTCCGGATCCACTTTAATCAGTTTTTTTTCATCAATGTCGACATTGGGATACCATTTGGGCGAATCTTCGGCTGCGATGTTGCCGATGGCCTCGATTACCACGTCTGCATTCATAACCCATTCGGATCCTTCGATCATTTCGGGTGCTCTGCGGCCTGATGCATCAGGCTCTCCCAGTCGGGTGCGCACCAGCTTCAGGCCGGTAAGCCGGTTTTGATCATCAGTCACATAATCCAGGGGCTGGTTCAGCAGTAGAAAATGAACGCCGGCTTCCATTGCCTCGATGCGCTCGTCGGCTTCGGCCGGCATCTGGGAATAGGAACGCCGGTAAATCAGGTAGACGTCCATGGCACCCAGCCTGACAGCAGACTCAATACAATCCATGGCCACCGATCCGCCGCCGATAACCGCCACGGTTTTGCCTTGAAGTTTACGTTCCATTTCCTCAAAGCGACCATCACGCAAGGCCGCCAGATAGTCCACCGAAGAGAAGAGGCCATCGATATCTTTGCCGGCCGGCCTGATGCTGGCAGCTTCCCACAAACCGGGGGCCAGAAACACGGCATCATAGCCTTCCTCAAGCAGCTTTTCGGCACCTTCTTTACCCTGGACAGGGGCATTGCACTCAAATTTAATGCCCAACGATTTAATGTCGTCCATCTCATGTTCAAGGAAATTCAGGTCTAATCTGTAGGAAACAACCCCGTAACGGAGCACGCCGCCGGGCTCGGGTTTGGCTTCCAAAACCGTCACCTGATAGCCGTCTTTGGCCAGTTCGGCCGCACAGCTTAAACCGCCGGGACCGGATCCCACCACGGCAATCTTTTCAGCGCGTGGGGCCGGTTTTGCAAAAACCTTGAAATCTCTGTCCCAGGAATGTTCAATCAAAAACCGCTGGATTTTACCGATCTGGATGGGCCGGTCGGCACCTTCGGGTCGGTTCTGCGATTGGAACATGGCGCTGCATTTTTCCTCGCACAGACGGGAAGTGGGACAAAGCTCACCGCAGGCGCCGCCCAGGATATTGTTTTCTTTTATGGTACGAATCGCTCCGGTAATATTTTTGAAACGAAGTTTTCGAATAAAATCAGCCGGCTGTGTTTCTGCCGGACATGCCCCTGAGCAAGGCGCGTCATGGCAGAGCAGACAACGGTCCGCCTCGGCGATGGCCTGGACCAGGTCAAACCCTTTGCTCATTTCCTTAAATTTATCCGCATTACTCACAATCTATCCTCCTTCAGGTCATAATTTTTATCGGAAGCTTGGAAATATTCGCAATATTTGATTAAACGCAATAATGTTAGATATCTATGCTTGAAAACAAATTTGAATTCTACGCTTTTACCATTTTGTTGTCAATTGCTATCGACGGTCGCTACTAAAAAAGATTCATTAAATTTGGAGTTTTCATAAAAAATCTTGACGCCCATGATGTTGGCAATATATATGTGATCAATTTCCATATGGCTACAAAATAGCTGCCCGGCAGTTTTTTTATTTTTTCAATTTTTCAAGGAGGAATGCATGTCCAGAATTGTCAAGTGTGCCCATATCCAAGCATCCAATGCCAAGCATGACGGCACACCAGCCGAAATCAAAGAGGCCATGATCCAAAAACACATTCCGCTTATCGAGGAGGCCGGGAAAAAAGGGGTTCAAATTCTCTGCTTGCAGGAAATTTTTTACGGCCCCTATTTTTGTGCCGAACAGGATATTAAATGGTATCAGACCGCCGAAAAAGTGCCCGGTCCGACCGTCGAACGACTTGCCGAATATGCCAAAAAATATCAGATGGTTATGGTTATTCCCGTTTATGAAATGGATATTGACGGCCTCTATTTCAACACGGCCGCAGTGGTCGATGCCGACGGCAAGTACCTTGGAAAATTTAGAAAAATCCATATCCCCCACACCTGGCCTGGTTTTTGGGAAAAATTTTATTTTACACCCGGCAACCTTGGGTTTCCCGTTTTTGAAACGGCTTATGCCAAGATAGGCGTCTATATCTGTTATGACCGGCATTTTCCGGAGTGCGCGCGCCTGCTGGCGCTGAAGGGGGCCGAGATATTGTTTAATCCATCCGCCACAACTACCGGAAAATCACAGTATCTATGGGAATTGGAACAACCGGCCCAGGCGGTCGCCAATGGTGTTTTTATCGGCGCCAACAACCGGGTGGGCCTCGAAAAACCCTGGGAGTTCGGTAAATTTTACGGCAGCAGCTATTTCGTGGATCCTCGCGGAGAAATAATGGTCAAAGGCAGCGAAGATAGCGACGAAGTCGTCATCGCCGATCTCGACCTTGATCTGATCCGCGAAGTTCGCGACGGCTGGCAGTTTTTTCGGGATTTGCGCCCCGATCATGTACACCGACTTGACCCGCCCGGGTTCAATTTAGGATTGATCGGCCCGGATCATTAAATTGACCGCTGCACCGGCCGAACTATCATATAACCCAAGCCGCCACGGTTAGGGTAAAATTCTTGATTACTTCAGAACAGGGAATCTCAGATCTTCGGATATTAGAAAAAATTTTGAAAGGAGGTGAAGGTTTCAGTTAGCAGCCACCCGATTATCGCGGTAAATAAAAAAATTAAGGAGAGCAGATAATGAGCGAAGAAAAAAAAGACCATTGGATAGTGTATCCGATCGGCAGCAAACCCAAGTGGGGACTGGCCGTGCTGCTCGGCATTCAGCAGTATCTGACCATGTTCGGTGCCACGGTACTCATTCCCTTTATCGTCGGCGGGGCCATCGGAATGCCGCCGGAACAACTGGCGTTATTGATTTCAACCATATTTTTCACATCCGGACTTTGCACCCTGATCCAGCAGTCGCCACTGGGCAACAAACTCCCGGTAATCCAGGGCGGCACCTTTTCCTTTTTAGGGCCAACATTTGCCATTATCGGCATGGTGGCGGCCCAGGGCGCCAAGGGCGACCTGCCCCTGTGGCAGCTTCAGATCCAGAATATCGCCGGCGCCATCATGATCGCTTCGGTGGTTGAAATTGTGCTGGGATACACCGGCATTATGGGCCAGGTGCGCAAGATCATCAGCCCGATCGTCATCGGCCCCACCATTGCCATGATCGGTCTGGCCCTGTTCGGCATCGGCGCCCCCTGGATGGCCTCCAACTGGATCATTTCGCTGATCACCCTGATCGCATTGATCCTGTATTCACAGGTGTTCTCCCAGAAATCAAAAGTATTCATGCTCTTCCCGGTTCTGCTGGCCATTGCCACCGGCTGGCTGGCGTCTCTGATCGGTACCGTCACGGGCCTGATACCGGACGGCAATGCCGCCAACCTGGCCGGCAAACTCGGCCTGGTCGCTGCCGCTAAATGGTTTAGCTTTCAGCCCATGGTCCCGTTCAAGTGGGGGATGCCCGATTGGGGCAGCTCCGTGCTGTGGGCCGGTGTGTTTGGGATGCTGGCCGGGTATCTGGCCTCCATGATCGAATCCATCGGCGACTATATGGCCTGCGCGCGCATCTCCGAAGCGCCGGTTCCCACCGGCCGGATGATTTCCAGGGGTCTCGGCGCCGAGGGTGTCGGCTGTTTAATTGCCGGTATTCTCCAGACCGGTAACGGTACCACGACCTATTCAGAAAATATCGGGTCCATCGGCCTGACCAAGGTCGCCAGCCGCCGGGTGGTCCGCTGCGGTGCGGCAGTCATGTTGATTATCCCGGTGATCGGCAAGTTCGGGGCTATCCTGGCGACCCTGCCCATGCCGGTTGTCGGCGCCATGTTTGTCGGCCTCTTCGGAATGATCGCCTCCGTGGGTCTTTCCAACCTGCAGATCGTCAACCTGAACAACTCGCGCAACCTGTTTATCATCGGCCTGGCGTTTTTTGCAGGCCTGAGTGTACCCTTCTGGTTCACCCCCCACTTCGACGTCGGTACCGGCAAAATTGTCAGCGGCGCCATTGCCTGGGGAACCCAGGGCAGCGTGATCAATGTTATCGGTAATATTTTTCAGGCTATCCTGAGCACCGGCATGGCGGTGACTGCCATCGTCGGAATTATCCTCGACAACCTGCTGCCGGGTGCCACCCGGGCCGAAAGAGGCCTGGAAGCCTGGGAACGGGATGCTTCCGAAGAAGCCTGGGAGGAAGCTGAAGCGCAGTGGGCGGCCATGAAAGAAGGCGAAATGCGCCCGGTGTAACTTCAATTAACTAATAAGCCGGGAGGGGAAATTCACATTTTCCCCTCTCCTTACTACTAATGAATTCCGGCGGGGTCTTTGATGGTCTAAAGACCCCCCGTTACTTTTGGCGCGGGATGTTCAAAATTTGCCACGATTTCTATTATATACAATTTATGTCCTGATGGTTTTGATCGGGTTGGTGGCCATGTATTCCCTGCTGAACGCCGGCAACCCGGACAGCCTGCTGCGCCCGATCCTCCCCAATCCGGCCCACGATGTTTACGTGGCGGTTATTTCCTCGGTACTGGTATTTATTCTGGGTTTTTTTGTGTTCTTCTCCCGGGACCAGGAAGGATTTCAGCAACTGATCGAACTGAACGCCGACAAAATCCGGTCCATGCGCAAAAGAAAAAAGACCGATGCGCAAATAGCCGATTCCATATTGGCCGCCATGGGCAGCACCGGCGGTTACCGGCACAATATGGCCAGAAAAAAGCTCATTGCCTATTTAGCCGGATTTAAGTAGAAACGGAAAGTTTGGCTATGCTTGACATCATTAAGCATCAACAGTGGATTGTCATTGCCCTGGTATTTTTCGGGATTCTGGCCTACATTGCCATCATCCGCTGGCGGGACCGCAAATGGATCGATCAACGCTTCGGCAACCAGAACCTGCGGGCCATAAGCTTTGGCGTCAACTACTTCGGCCAAGCGACCGAACCCGGTAAACCGCGCCGCAGCTCCGGCTTCCTGCTGCTGCTGCCGGACAGCCTGTTTTACCGCAGCCGGGTGAAAAAAATAGAGCTGGAGATTCCCGGCAGCCGTATCGCCCGGGTGTACCATGAACGCGCCCACAAAGGGGTTGATCTGCATATGTCACTGGTCAAGATCGACTTTATCAACTCCGAGGATCAAAGAGATACCGTCGCATTCAAAGTCCCCTATCCGCCCCAGTGGATTCAGGCCATTGAAAATACGCTGTTAAAGAAAGGCTGAAGGTTCAAAGGTTCAGCGTTCAAGGTTCAGAGGTTTTTGAATTTGAGATTTTCCTGGCTATCCACACTTTCCCGCTTGAAACCATAAATATCTTCCCTCTGATGTTCACAACCCTGAACTCAGAACCCTGAACCCTTGAACCAATCCCAACAATTGACAACCAATAATTCAGAGTTAGGTTAATAAGTACCTCTATAAATTAACTTCAAAAAGTGCTTTCAGAAGGAGAATGCCATGGATGCCAAAGCCTACTGCGACAGCGTGGGAATCGAACTCACCAGTTGGAAGGCCAAACTTTATGATGTGATTCGTAAAACAGACTCGTTGGCTGACAAAGAAAAAGAAAAAGTGGGGTCCACTCTGGCCGAGCTTCACGAAATTGTCGATGACCTGAATAGACGCATCGAATGGTTATCTCACGAATGCCCGGTGGACTGGACCGGGCCCAAAGAAGAGATCGAGGACAAAATATCTCAAATGAACGATAAGTGGAAACGCGTCTGGGGCGTGATGGGTGAAAAAGAATACGGGATCGGAGGCGCGTAAATTTAATCAACTATTGAGAGCCCGAAATCGTGATTGTGCACTTTCTGTATATTTATTAAGTCATCACAGGCCGTATTATTACCCAACCGACAGGCCTCGCTCAAAGCCTTTTTCATAAAAACCGGCTCAAGCAAAATATTCAGGTCATTATGTACATTAATCCAAAGCGGTGCCCCAGTCGTATTGCCGCTTAATATAGTTCAAAAACAGGGATGTATCCGTTCGCACAATCCCGTCAATTTTGTTTATCTTATCAAAAATCAATTCATTTAACTCATCCAGGGATTTAACGACAAATTCTGTGTCGATTCCGGTACCACCTGTTGTTTGAACGATAAACCACAATGGCTTGAGTTTTTTTAACTCTTTTATAATTTTTTCCATTTTCTTGATTTCAACATGAATCCGGATGTTACCGACAATTTTAAAGCCAAGTTTGATCGGGTTGCTCACCGCCACAATCTGGATAAATTCATCCTGAATCAACCGGTTTAAGCGTGTCCTGACCGTGGCTTCGGATAGTCCGATTTCTTTGGCAATATCGGTGTTGGAAATCCGGCCGTCTATTTGAAGAAGCTCGATCATTCGACAGTCGATTTGATCCAGCATTTTCTTTTTATTGGATGAACTATTACGCTTCATTAATCCCCCTTTTGGAATGACAAATGTCGATGGTAGAATGAATAGTTAAGGTATTCTATCGATTTATAATTGGGTTCAGCGTAGCGACATCAACCATTAATCATTCTTTCCACGGCGGATCAACATTCATTCGAAACACCCTCTATCACCAGAAATTAAAAAAAACAACTACAATTTGTTCTATAACGCAATTAATTAAACGCTAATTAGTCTAATTCGAATATTTACAGTATAATATTTTTATTTTTCGTAGAAATATAAAAATTATTGCTTGACAAGAAAAATTGGTTTGCCTAAAGTGTTCTAATATTGATAAAGCAGATGTATCAGCTCAATTGTCATCGTCCGTCATGGTGTTTATAAATACAAATTCATTATAAAAAATCGCCAGTAAAGGAGGAAAGGGTATGTCACTGCCATCAATGAAAAACTACATCAACGGGGAATGGGTGGAATCCAACTCAACCACTTTTGGAGATATTTGGAATCCGGCCACCGCAGAAAAAATCGCCCAGGTCGCCTATGGCACCAAAGAGGATGTGGACCAAGCGGTGAAGGCCGCCAAAGACGCATACTGGGACTGGCGCACCACTCCGCCATTGACGCGTGCCCGTTACCTGTTCCGGCTTAAGGATGCGTTTGAGGAAAATTTTGAAGAGATTGCGGCCGTCCTGACCACCGAACAGGGCAAGTGCATAGACGAAGCCAGGGGCGAAGTACGGCGCATGATCGAAAATGTGGAACACGCCACCGGTGTGACCACCCTGATGTGCGGCTATACTCTGGAAGATATTGCCACTGACATTGACTGCTACGGCCACCGACAGCCGCTGGGCGTTTTTGCAGCCATCGTTCCCTACAACTTCCCCGGAATGGTGGCATGGTGGTTTTTGCCTTATGCTCTGGTCACCGGCAACACCTTTATCGTCAAGCCGTCCGAGCAGGTACCCATGACCCAGACAAAGATTTTTGAGATTATTGATGAAATCGGGTTCCCGGAAGGTGTTGTCAATATGGTTCACGGATCCCGTGATGTGGTCAACGGATTGCTGGACCATCCTGATATTGAAGGTATCTCCTTTGTGGGCGCAACCCCTACAGCCAAATATATTTATCAGCGCTGCGGTGAGACCGGCAAGCGGGTTCAGGCACTGGGAGGGGCAAAAAATATCGTCGCCGTCATGCCCGATGCCGATCTGGATGCGGGAATGCCATCCCTGATTACATCCTTTTACGGCTGCAGCGGACAACGCTGCCTGTCTGGTTCAGTGCTGGTGCCCGTTGGCGACATTGCCGATGAACTGATAGAAAAATTCACGGCAGCCGCCAAAGTAATGAAAGTTGGCAGCGGACTGGATGAAGCAACGGGTATGGGTCCGGTGGTAAGCGCCGCTCACAAAGATAGGGTTTTGGGATACATTGAAAAAGGAATTGAAGAAGGCGCCGATCTGGTCATGGACGGCCGTAATTTTACGGTTGACGAATACCCGAACGGTTTCTTCGTTGGCCCCACCCTCTTCGACAACGTCAAACCTGATATGACCATTTGCCGGGAGGAAATTTTCGGTCCGGTGGTAAGCGTTGTCCGGGCCAAAGATCTGGATGAAGTCATCGATTTGATCAACACCCGCGGTTTTGGCAATGCCGCCTGTATTTATACCAACAGCGGCGCGGCCGCGCGTGAATTTAAATATCGTGTGCTACCGAGCATGGTCGGAATCAATATCGGAATTGCGGCCCCCATGAGCTTCTTCCCGTTTGGCGGCGCCGGTAATTCCATGTTCGGCGACACCAAAGCCCATGGCCAGGAAATTTTTAATTTCTATACGGATACGAAAGTAGTCATCCAGCGCTGGTTTTAGAACTGGATAAAAATTCCCATCTAATGTTCGAATGGCCGCGTTGCAAGCCGGTTTGAAATGCTCACGTACTAACGTGTACGCTCCGCTTTCAAACCGACTTGCGCCTTGCCCTCGAACATTATCTGGGCTTTTTAAGCCAGTTCTCAAATAAGAACACAATTGGTTTAGTTACTAAAAAAAAGGGGGAACCAAAATGCCTCTTGAAAATTTTGGTAGTATTCTCAATTTTGCAGAACAACTGGAAAAGCAGGATCAGGACTTTTTTGCGGCTGCGGCCGATAATCCGGCCTGTGCTGATTACAGGGAAATGTTCACTCAATTTGCCGCTGACAGCGCCAAAAATGTTAAAACGGTTCTACGGACCCGTCGTGAAAACGTCACCGAGATGATTCTTGAACCCATTAGAGATTTTACCCGGGAACCCTATTGCGAGGAATGTGCTGCGGCGGGCAGCATGAGTGCTGAAGATGCGCTGTCCGCGGCCAACCGGCTGGTTGACAGGGCTGAGCGCTATTACACCGAGGCAGCTGCAAAAATCAAGGCCCTGCCGGAGGTCGCCCGTGCTTTAAAAATGATATCCAAAAAACATAAGGCCCATCGCGAAAAATTGGCTGCATTGTAATCGTAGAGATAAATAAAAGGAGAAATAGACATGACCGATGTAAGCGAAAGAATCAAGGAAATGGCGGTCCACACTTACGGCACCTGGAGTCGCCAGAGCGCATGGAAGACACCGTTGCTGATCACTGATGCAGAGGGCATTTATTTTTACGACAATACCGGCAAACGTTATCTTGATTTTTCGTCGCAGTTGATGTGTTCGAACCTCGGCCACAAAAATAAGGTCGTCATCGAAGCCATCGTCAAGCAGGCCGAAAAATTGCCTTATATTGCCCCCGGCTTTATCACGGAGATTCAATTAGAGGCCGTCGAAGCCCTGCGTTCGGTGTTTCCGGAGAAACTCAGCAAGTTCTTTTTTTCCACCAGTGGAACGGCGGCCAATGAGGCTGCCTTGAAAATGGTGCGACAATCCCAATTTCCGTCTTACAAAGTGATTTCCCGCTACCACTCTTATCATGGCGCCACCGCAGCCGGGCAATCCTTCACTGGAGACCCCCGACGCTGGTACGCTGAACTGGCGCGCACGGTGGTAGATGGTGTTGTTTTCGCACCGGACAATTACTGCTATCGATGTCCTTTTGGCATCACTTATCCGGAATGCAACGTGCAGTGCGCCAGATATGTGGACTACATGATCAAGGAAGAAGGCAATGTGGCGGCCATGATTGTCGAGCCGATTGTGGGCACCAATGGCCGAATGATCCCGCCGCCCGAATATTACCCGATCCTGCGTCAGATTTGTGATGACCATAACGTTTTGCTGGTATGCGACGAGGTCATGTCCGGTTGGTTCCGCACCGGCAAAATCTTTGCCATTGAGCATTGGAATGTACTGCCCGACATTCTCACCACGGCCAAAGGGGCCAGCGCGGCTTACACGCCGGTTGCGATCACCGCTTCCACCGACAAAGTTGCTAATTTTTTCGATAAGGAAGTTTTCTGCCACGGCCACACTTTTGCCTATCATGCCCTGGCGGCCTCGGCCATTCCTGCAGCCATTTCCGAACACGTTAAATTGATGGACTCCGGATTGCCGCAAAGAGCCAGCGAGCACCTCAAGAAAAGACTATATGAGTTGGCTGACAAGCATATTTGCATCGGAGACGTCAGGGGTGTCGGTCATTTCTGGGCCCTTGAAATTGTGAAAAATCGCAAAACCAAGGAGCCTTTCGATACCAAGCCCGACAAATTCAGTGGAAAGGCCCTAATGACGGGCAAGATAAGCGGCGACGCCATGCAAAACGGGCTCTACCTATCGTCATGGTACGATACCATGGTCATCACTCCACCACTGATCATTACCGAAGACCAGATAGATGAAGCAATCGCCATTCTGGACAAATCTCTGGAAGTTGCCGATAAAGAAGCTGTTGAAACCGATGTAGCGGCTTCCCGGAGCTGTGAATATTCATAAAATAATTGCCAGCTGAACTCTACCCGGAGTATTCGCTCACCCTGGATACAAAATATTTTTATTGTATTTAAAACAATATGTTATGGTTTGCTGCTTGACACAGCTGCTACGGCTTTCTATAATATTCAATTACGATAATTTTTATACAAAACTCCGGGCATCTGACGATTATGGCGATCATTAACTTGAAAAAAAAGGAAGTAGAGTGCAAAATCGTCTACTATGGTCCGGGTCGATGCGGTAAGACGACCAATTTGGAATATGTATTCAAGAACAGTCGCCAATTAATGACCGATGAAATGGTCTCGATTAAAACCAAAGGTGATTTGACCATTTTTTTTGATTTTGTCCCCATGGATGCCGGCAAAATTAAAGGATGCGATGTAAGATTTCAGATGTACACCGTCCCCGGCCAGGTGAAATACAACTCTACCCGCAAACTGGTATTAAAAGGGGTCGATGGCATCGTTTTTGTGGCGGATTCCTTGAAGATCCGCCATGAAAAGAATATCCTTTCTCTGAAGAATCTCGCAGAAAATTTAAACGGTTATGGTTTGAATATCATGAAAATTCCACTGGTCATGCAGTGGAATAAAAGGGACCTTGCCGATGAAGGTTTGCCCCTGATGGCCATCGAAGAGATGCAGCACGCATACAACCGCCAGCTGAAGGCGCCGTCGTTTGCCGCCAGCGCCATGACCGGTCAAGGCGTCAACGACACCTTAAAAACCTGCCTTGTTCAGACGTTGAGGTCGCTCAGGAAAGAAGCGGGATGGGCCTGATCCGATTTGGGATTTTAGATTTCGGATTTTGGATTTATGTCAGGCTAAAATCCTTTTAAATATCCCAGATCCGAAATCCCCAATCAAGCACCGGTATACTAATAAGTTCCAGTAACTTAAGACAAGAATAGACCCGAGTGTCCAACACCTCGATCATGAAGAAAAGTTGTTTAATTTTTTTTGGGGGGGTTAATCAGGTCACTGACTTCCGGAAAACTTTTTTCTAATTTTTTAAATTCACGCTGATAGCTTTTCCCGATCCCATCATCACACTTACAGGCTGCAGGGGTTCAATATTTTCACACACAATTTTAATGGCGGCTGTAATCGGAATCGAGAGCAGGGCGCCGACAATTCCCCACAGCCAGCCCCAGAATAACAGCGACAACAGGATAACCACTGGACTGAGATTCAATTGATCGCCCAAAACTTTCGGAGCGATGCCATTGCCGATGCTCAGTTGGATGGTTAAAAGTGCAAAAAAGGTAATAACACCGGGCCAGAAGCTGGGATAAAATTGTATCAGGGCCAGCAGGATTGGAGGGATGGAAGCGGCAATGGAACCGACGGTAGGTATAAAATTGAGAAAAAAAGCCAGCGCGCCCCAGGTAACCGCAAAATCGACACCGATCAATGACAGCGCCAGCCACACCAGGCATCCGGTGCAAAAACTGATCAAAAATTGCCAGGATAAATACCGCCGGATTTGGCCTGTGATCGAAAAGGCAATCTGGCTTAACTGGTTGGCTTTGTCATCGGAAAAAGATTTGAGAATTTTGTACTTAAAAAAGGGTTTGCCCAGCAGGATAAAAAACAAAAAAATGATCACCAGCACCAGCTTGGAAGCAAAGGCAAAGATGGACCCGGACAGCGTCACCAGAAAGCGGCCAACGTTCTGCCCCCAGTTGATGCCTGCAAGGGGATCAAAACCGAGATTGAGCTGGCTCGTTAAGGCGGCGATCAACTCGGTCATTCGCGAATGATATTTCGGATACGCCGCGGCAAAGGCCGAAATCCGAGTATACAAAAAGGTGCCCGACAGGTAGATGACGCCGACCAGGAAAATCAGGACGATGAAAACCGCCAGGGTCGCCGGTACTTTCCTGTCGGTCATGAAATTGACCAGCGGGCCGATCAGAAAGGAAAACAGCCAGGCAATAATTAAAGGCAGGATTGCGGCCCCGGCATACTTGAGCACGACCCCAACGGCCACCAGCACCAGTATGCCCATGAAAATAAATGACACTTTATTTCTATCAACGTCTACCATATCAAAGAAATAGCCAATTCCCGAAAAGTCCCTCAAACGTTGTGAATCTTACGGCAAGCATAACAAATCCCAATCAGGCTAGCAACATCAAAACAGCGCGAAACCATGGCTGATAGCCTTATCGCCTTCCTGATTGATAACATCAAAAAATATAGCGCCGGCATTGTTACCTGCCCTGCTGCCATAAACTTGCAGCCGAATTTCGGAGCCCGGCCTTACCATACCGGTAAAGCGGCAATAGATCTCCTTCAGCTTTAAGGGATTACCATCCGCCTCCCGGTTAATCAATTCGCGGACAGCTAAAGCCAGGGTTGCAGTTCCCTGAAGAATGATTCCGGGAAGCCCCACCTGACGGGCGAATTTTTGGGAGGTGTGTATTGGAAAGACAATGTTGGTGCATCCATCATAGACAAAGGGCAGCAGCGGATCTATCCATAGGCTTAGCTCCCATCGCAACCGATCATCGGTGCCCCTTTCCGATACCGCTGGAACCGCCTCTTTGCCACTTCCGCTGTCATCGCACTTAACCCCGCGCATCATTGCGCCGATATACTCGGTAAATATCGGCTCAGTCATTTTGATCCAGCGCTTCGAGGCAAGTTACGATTTGAGTGCCGGCGCGATGGGGTAAAATTGCCGCAAGTCGGCCCTTTATGGTGATCACCTGTCCGGGGCTAAGCGGGCGATGAAAACGGATGTGCTCGGTATAATGCACCTGGGTTAATAGGATTTCCTCCGGAAAATGATCTGCTTCAATAAAGTTCGGTATATTCTCGATAATCGGCCAGGTGGTTGCCACGGCGAACATGGGGGGTGCAATGATTCCCTGCTTGCACTCATCATCAAAATACAATGGGTTGGCATCCTTAATGGCCGCGGCATAGTTCATGGTGTCCCGCCATGAAACCCGGAATTGGTAGGTTTTTAAAGGGGTCCCCACAAATTGCGAACTGATATGCATTGATTGCACCCAATTATAATTAGAAGCTAATTTTTGACAAACTTCGGTTTGCGCTTTTTAGCAAAGGCCGTTAACCCTTCCCGGCCGTCAGGATGATCGGCACACGCTTCCAGGGCCGCTCTTTCGATTTCGATCTGGGTTTCAAAGGAGGTGTTATAAGAATCAGTGATGAGCTTTTTGGTCCAGGCAAAAGAGTTCACAGATTTTTGGGCCAGATCCTGTGCCATTGACATGGCTTCACTCAGTGCCTGACCGTCCGGTGCCACTTGGGTCACCAATCCCCAGTCTAATGCCCGGGCGGAAGAAATCGGTTTATCAAAGGCAGCAATTTCAAGGGCCCGCGCATATCCCACCAGTCTTGGCATGGTGAATGTTCCACCGCCGTCAATACATAATCCGGCGGATGTATAGGCCTGATTTAATACGGCGGATTGGTCCATGACCCGGAAATCACAGGCCAGTGCCAGGGAGAACCCGCCACCGGCGGCCACACCGTTGATGGCCGCCACCACCGGCTTTTTCATCCTGCGAATTTCAAGAATTGCCAGATGAAACTGGGACGCCAGGGTATGAAAAGCAGAAGCGGGGCCGTTTGAGTGGCTGAGGGCCCACTTCAAATCGCCGCCGGCACAGAAGGCTTTACCCTTTCCGGTTAAGACCACACCTCGTACGCTGTCATCTCCGGCCAATGCAGTCAAATGGCCTGCCAGTTGTGAAACCAGCTCATAGTTGAAGGCATTGTATGCTTCCGGTCGGTTCAGGGCAACTTCTGCGATAGTGTCATGTTGTTTAAGCTGGATTAATTCTCTCATATTCTCTCCTTGCCTTGTCTGCTGGCTTCTTCAGCAACTTGCTTTAAAAGCTTCTGTTGTCAGAACCTTAGCATAGGCAGACCCCAATGCGGCCATAAATGAACCATGAACCGCCCGGGCGGTAATGGGTTTGCCCTCGAATTCAAGATCGCGGGTGGCGCAGGCATCCTGGATGACCACACACTCAAACCCCAAATCAAAGGCCGCCCGGGTGGTGGCATCAATGCACATATGGCTCATGGCACCGCAGATAACGACCTGCTCGACCTGGCTTATTTTGAGTTCTTCCAAAAGAGTGGTCTCTCTAAAACTGTTTGGATAAAACTTTTGGATGATCCGCTCATCAGAAAGCGGCTTGATGCAATCATGAATCTCAGCTCCCCGGGTGTCAGGCAAAAAAAAGGTCGCTCCTTTGCGGACAGATAAATGCTGGATGTGAAAAGTGGGCCATTTGTTATCCCGGAAAAAAGATAACAGCCCACCGGCTCTTTGACCGGCTTCAGAGATTCCCACCAGTTCCATCCGTCCCCCCGGAAAATAATCGTTTTGAATATCAACTAAAACAAGCCCTGTCTTCATGTTGTGCTCCTCCAAATCAGTCGCCTCTAACCATTATTCCAACACGCCCTCATGCCGATTCGACGGCCTTAAACCCCGACAGTTCATAGTTACAAGATAACAATATACTGGAGGATTTCCAAGATGTTTATTTATACCTTTCCTTTTTGGAATCAGGCGTTATAATTTGATTTAATATTTGAGAATCAACTAATTTTACTGTATCCTCTATACCTTATTAGTCCAAGGCCTGGATAGATTTGTCCGACAAATTATCTTCAGGGAGAAAAAAATGTCACAGTGTTCAAAACTTCAATCTTTATGGGTCTTTGCCTTCCCGATTCTGCTGGCGGCAATTCTGAACCCTTCCCTTGTCAACGGACAGAATGCGCCATCCGCAACTGTATCCCAGCCGCCAGTGATGCCTTCGCAATCTGCAGTAGACCTGTCCCTGGAAAAACTCCGGCTGAAACGCTCTGAGGTGGAAGCCTCCCAGAACCTGGATAAAGCAGGTAAAGACAGTGCGATCCAGGCGCTCGACCAGGCGATAGGCTTTCGTGAACTGCTCGATGAATTTAACCGACAATCAGAGGCTCTCTCCGGGCAGATAAAGACCGCACCGCAGCGAATTAAAGCAATTCAGTCTGAACTGGCCCAACCGCTTCCGCCGCCGGAAAAGGTTAAGGTGCCGGCCGCAGAAAACAATGCTCTTCAGCTGGAACAGAGGGTACAGCGAGAAATGGCGCAACTTGTCGCGGCCAAGGACCGTCTCGCCGGCTGGAATGATCAACTAAGCAAGCAAAACGATTTACTGGAGCAACTTCCAAAAAATACTGCCGCTGCTAAGGCACGTCTCGACCTGGTAAACGAAAAATTGCAAAGCCCGCCTTCCGCCGGCGACCCTGCAGCCATCACAGAATCCCGCCGACTAATGCTTCGTGCAGAGCAGCTCAAGCTGTCGACGGAAATCCAATTGTATGAACAACAATTAAATAGCCATGAAATACTGGTCTCCCTGATAACGGCTGAAAGAGACCTGGCATCCCGGGAAGCTGCCGGGCGCGAGGTTCTGGTAAAGGAGTGGCAGGCACAGGCAGCCGAAAAATTTCAACAGGAAGCCGTCAAAGTAAGGGAGGAGTCCGAAGAAGCCAGGGAAAAGACCCCGGAGTCGGCGGCGGCGGTGAAGAATGAATACGACATCAATATAGCCCTCAGCGCGGAGCTGGAAGAGGTCGCCCGCCAGGAAACGGCCGTCACCAAAGCACTTGAGGACGTTACCAATCGCCTGAAGGAAATAGAAGACGACTTTGCAATGGCGACTGAAAGAGTGGACTCCCTGGTGTTAACCGAGGCCATCGGCCTGGCGTTGCGCCGCCAGCGCCAATTGCTGCCCAGCGCCGATAAATATCGCCGGAGTTCTGCCGAACGAAAGAATAAAATGGGCGAAATCCGCGAAATTCAATACCGAATCGATCTCCAGCGCCGGGAGCTTGCCGACATCGGCTCCCAAACGGACCAAATTATCGATTCGCTGGTTTATCTGACGCCCGACAAAGCCGAAACCCTTAGACCGAATGTCCGCAATCTTCTGATGGATCGGCGCCAGCTTCTGGAAAAATTGCAGGCCGCCAACAACCGTTATTTCAAAAACCTGCAAAATCTGGAGATTGCCGAACAGCAGCTGGTTTTAAAGGCTGAAGCGTATGCCGATTTTCTTGACACCCATCTGGTGTGGATTCGAAGCTCCAGTATCGTCAGCTTTACCGACCTGCAAAACAGCCTGAACGTTTTGCGTAATTTGGTAGATCCTGCCAGATGGCGCCGGAGCGTGTCGGATGCGGTAGCTTCCTTCTGGACGAATCCGGGCCTGTGGGTCCTGGGATTGTTGATAAGTGCCATGCTGCTGTTCGGGCGCAGGTGGGCACGCCGCGAGATATCCAGGACGGCCGAAAGGGTCAACCACCAACGCCAGGACAGCTTCTCGTTGACCCTTTGGGTACTGTTTTTGACAGTCTATCTGGCAGCCGGCCTTCCTTTTTTGATAATGTTTGTGGCCTGGCAGCTGCTGCAATTGCCGGGAGTGCATGACTTTACCCGGGCTGTTGCCACCGGCCTGATGACGGCTGCCGGGATGTTAATCGGACTCCGATTTTTCTACAATGTCTGCCGGCGCAACGGCCTGGCCCATGTTCATTTTAAATGGAATGAACCGATCCGACAGAGTCTGCGAAGAAATCTGTGGTGGCTTACGCCGGTGGTGGTGTTAATGGGATTTTTTGTTTCCGCAATGGCCACCGTCAAAGAATTCGAATCCGGCGATTCATTGGCGAAACTGGCATTAATCATTCAGATGGTCGCCGTCTCAGCGTTTTTTGGCCGTATTCTGCGGTTTTCGGGTGGCATCGTTACAGCCTTGCTAAAGACTTATCCCAGCGGCTGGCTGGCGCGTTTGCGATATATCGGGTGGCCGCTGGCCGTGGGATTACCGCTTTTTCTGGCCGCACTGGCGGCCAGTGGCTATTTTCTTTCGGCCCTGGAATTTCGGGATTTAATTCGTTTCACCGCACTGCTGGCGATGACGCTGGTCGTGTTAAACAGCCTGGCGCTGCGGTGGTTGTCTCTGGCCAGTCGCAGGTTTGCGATCCAGGAGGCCCGGCGCAAGTGGGAGGCGCAGCGGGAAGCAGCCCGTCAGAAACTCGCCGATGGCCATCCTTCGCCGGCTGATGAGGAGGGCAAGCCGCTTCTCCCCGAACCTGAGATCGGCCTGGCCGAAATTGGCGAACAGACCCAGGCATTGCTGCGAACCGTCATGTTTATATTTGTTGCCATCGGGTTGTGGGCCATCTGGGAGCGTGTTTTTCCGGCTTTTGGCATCTTGCAGAACGTTCAGCTCTGGAGTTACAGTGGGACGGTCAACGGCGTTGCGACTCAGATACCGATCACCCTGGCCAATCTGCTAATGGCCGTCGTGGTGGTGGTCTTCACGATCATTGCCTCCAAAAACCTGCCGGGATTGCTCGAAATTACGATTCTCAACCGGCTTCCCGTGGACGCCGGCGCGCGCTATGCCTTCACCACCCTTTGCCGCTATGCGATTACCGCCATTGGTGTCCTCCTGGCCTTTAACACCATCGGGTTCAGATGGTCGAGCGTTCAGTGGCTGGTGGCGGCCCTGGGTGTCGGACTCGGTTTTGGTTTGCAGGAAATCGTCGCCAATTTCATCTGCGGCCTGATTGTTTTGTTTGAAAGACCCTTCAGGGTCGGGGATACGGTGACCATCGGGGAGGTCAGCGGCACGGTTTTACGAATCCGCATCCGGGCCACCACAATTATAGACTGGGACCGCAAGGAATTGATTGTGCCCAACAAAGAATTTATCACCGGCCAGCTGATCAACTGGTCCCTTTCGGATCCCATTGTCCGTTTCAGCGTAAACGTTGGGATTGCCTACGGTTCAGACACCGAGCTGGCCGAAAAGTTGCTGCTGAAGGTGCTCCATGAAACCCCGATGGTACTCAAGGATCCCAAACCGACCGCCTATTTTCTGGGATTCGGGGACAACAGTCTTAATTTTCAGTTGCGACTATTTATCAACAATATCGACCACCGACTGCCGGTCCAGCATGAAGTGCACAAGGCAGTTGACCGCGAGTTTCGCAAGGCCGGGATTGTCATTGCCTTCCCGCAGCGTGATGTCCATTTTGATTCCGGCAATCCGCTGAAGATCCAGGTGTTACCTGACAAACCGGATAAAACGCCTGGCAAACCGGAGTCAGAACCGGATACTTCGGCCTAAGGTTTTTATTTTTGCCATTCGCACCTGTGTAACCAGACTATCCGCTGAAATAAGTTGTTTCAATAAACTCAGCTGCCTGTCTCCGGCTGTCCTGTATTTCAATTTTTTTGGCGATCTCGGAGGCGCGACTGTAGTACCTTTGTCCCGAGACACATTCGGTGATGGTGTTGGCAAGGCGTTCGGCTGTCAGCTGGTAACGCCGTATGGGCTTGGGTCCCAGTCCGCATCGGTATACCCTTTCGCCCCAATAGTATTGATCGAGAATATGCGGTACGATAATCTGGGGCACGCCAGCCAGGGCTGCGGTGGCCGTGGTTCCCGAACCGCCGTGGTGCACAACAGCGGCCAGGCGGGAAAACAGTGAAGGATGCGAAACCTCATCGACAAAAATACAACCTTTCGAATCCACAAAGCCGGTCTCATCAAAACGAAAACCGGTCAGGATTCCGCGCTGTCCTGTCAGCCGCAGGCTTGCCTGGATTAATTCTACCAGGGCTTCCTGCTCGCGGGTGGACATGCTGCCAAACCCGAAGTAAACGGGTGCCGGTCCTGCCGCCAAAAACGCTTCCACTGGCCCGGAAAGGGTTTGATCGGTCTTCAGGTGCAGATAGCCGGTCTGGACAAAATCCAATTCGACATCTGCAGGAACTGCTGCAATAACCGGGTCCGATGCCACTACAACATGGTTTCCGATAACATGGCGCAGGATGTCGTTAACAGGTGCCAGATCTTAAGCGGCGGCGTTCTCTGTTAATTACCGCCGTAAAGTTCATCCTGTCCAGCAGCCGGGCCACTTCCCAGGATAGACGGTTTAGCCATTGTGGCATATTTTGTAATTGCAATGCAACAAAGGGGTGGTGGGCCGAGGGCAGTATTTGAGGTGCCATGGCAACAAAGCCATAGGGGATGTTCATTGATTCGGCGGCCGAATGAAGCCCCAAGCAAAGGGAGGCGCCTAATACAAGATCCGCACCATCTATTATACCTGGCAGCTGGGATAGCTGTTTTTGAATTTCAAGCCGCAAAAAACCCAGCCAACCCATCACCGGCTTCAGGGTATGCACCTGCGGATAACGGCGCAGCATTTTGATGAAGTTGCTGCCCAGGCCATGAAAAGCGCAACCGCAGTCCTCAACCCAGGTTCCATGTTCCGGGGGCGCGGCGATGAGGGTCTCATGTCCCCGGCAGGTTAGTGCCCGGGCCAGGGCAATCAACGGCTGAATATCACCCCGGGTGCCACAGGTCGCAAGGACTATTTTTTTGGGAGTATTCAAAGATTGCCTTGCAGCTCTCCCCATGCTGTATATAGAATTACCAATGCGATCATATTAATTTAGACACCCCCTCGGACCGCACAACTGCGGAGAAGATTTCTCAACCCGATGTCTACTTGGCCCAGAGGACCAGGTTTTCAAATTTGCAAAAAATTGTTCCTGCCCTTTCATCGATATTTTTATTTTTTGGGCATGGTGGCCGCTTTGGCAAAATTGCTCAACGCCTTTTCAACTTTTTTGATTACTTCAGCGCATCCAGTCAGCTCGTGTCGCTGGGCCAGATAATTTGGATCATTATAAGTCAGCCAAACCTGCCCCTTATCATCTTGCCATATGAGCGCTTTTTGAGGCAGGTCAATGGCAACGCTCTGACTGCACTGCATAAGCGGTGTGCCGACCTTGGGATTGCCAAAGATAATCAATTCTGTAGGCCGCAACTCTTTGCCCACCTTGGCGGCACCGGCGGCATGATTAATTCGGATGAATACGTTCATGCCCTTCTGTTTTAAAACGTTTTCTAAACGATCCGCTGTGGCCTTGACATCGTGTGAACTTTTAACGCTGATTAACCCATTACCTGCGGTAGCCGTCGAAACAATAAACAGTATTGCTAAAATAGAAAAAAATATTTTCTGCATGATTTTCCCCCTTATCCAATCAGATTATAATGTATTTAAACTATTACAGGGACACAACCATGGCATCACAGCCCCTGCTTTCTCCGGACGGTGACGGATTGACCATCAATCCCCCAGTTATCGGTATCTACTTCTTCGATAACCACCACCGTGGTTTTGGGATTTTTTCCCAGTATATCGGACATCAGTTGGGTGACCCCCTGAATCAGGTCTTGCTTTTGCGCCGCAGTCGCTCCTTCCCGTGTAATTTTAATGTTTACAAACGGCATAGTATCTGCCCTCCCTGGCAGGACGTGTTATTTGTTAATAACTTCTAATTGAGCATCAAGCTCAATTAGAGCATGCTCCGGCACGCGCCATCCGGGCCACCACCAGATGGTGAAACGGCCGGATCAGATTAAAATACACCGGTCCGGTCCAGTGCAGATAGTGGACGATGGTAACAATATAATACCGTTTCAGCTCATTTGCCAATGGTTCGGCCACTACCCCGAAATAGGCCCTTAAATGCTTGTCCGGCGGTGTTTCTGCAAACCAGTAAAGATTTTCTTGCGCCATTCGCACGATAAAAAAAGTCGCCTCTTCACCGGGGATAAAGGGAATCTGCTCGGGCTTCAAATTCGGAAGTTCTTCCGGCGTTTCATGTTTTACCAGACCCAGCAAATGCACAACCAGGGTCCGGATGCGATACAGCATTACAATCCACCACGGATAATAGGAAAGCATAGCAGCAATAAAGGTTCGTAGATCATTTCTGCTTTTGATGGTCTTAATGTCGGTGAAATCAGCACCTTCAAAATAGTGCTGCCATTCTTTGAATTGACGGGTATAATCCATATCAGGAATGCTCCCGGTTGCCGGGACTGCCATAAATAAACCGGATATCAGGCAATTCAGTGGCGAAGTAATGATAAATCTGTTTGTCAAATAGAGTCATGGGCCCGGTCAGAGACCTTTATGAACCTCGATCAATTGATCCACCAGCTGCTCAAAGTGCTCGATAGCCAGGTTAACCGGCTCCGGTGAACCCATGTCGACCCCGGCATCCACCAGTTCATCCAGAGGAAATTGGCTGCCGCCGAGTTTTAAAAAATCCAGATAGGCCAGGCGGGCCGGTTCCCCTGCATTGACAACCTTATCGGCCAGGGCGATGGCCGCTGATACCCCGGTCGCATATTTGTAAACATAAAAAGCAGAGTAGAAATGGGGGATTCGGAGGCACTCGAGGGATAACTCAGGATCCAGCTCCAGAGTGTCGCCGAAGTAGTCTTCAAGCAGTTGGCTGTATTTTACGGTCATCACATCCAGCGTCAAGGGGTCATTGGCTTCAACAATAGCGTGGATGGTCTTTTCAAATTCGGCAAACATGGTCTGCCTGAATAGGGTGGCACGAATATTGTCAATTTCGCGGTTTAAAATGTAAGCCTTCATCTTCGGATCGTCTTTGTAGAGCTCAAGCAAATACCTGCTGAGAAGATCTTCATTGAACGTGGAGGCAACTTCAGCCACAAAGATCGTATAGTCATGATCCACATAGGGCTGGTGCTTTCTGGAGAAATAAGAATGCATGGAATGCCCGGCTTCATGAATCAGGGTGTAAAGACTGTTGATATTATTCTCCTCATAGTTGAGCAGGATATAAGGCGGTGAATCATAACAGCCGGAAGAATAGGCGCCGCTTCGCTTTCCCCGGTTTTCATAGCGGTCCACCCAACCGGATAAAAGCCCGTCTTTGAGAATGCCGGTATATTCAACCCCAAGCGGCTGCATGGCCCTGGCGCACACTTCCACGGCCTCTTCGTAGGGCATGTGAAATTGAACATCAGCAATAATCGGGACATAGGTATCATAAAAATGAAGCTCCTCGAGGCCCAGAACCGTCTGCCGGAACGTCAAATATTTAAAGAGCGGCTCGAGGTTGTTTTTCACAGTTTCGATAAGATTGTCATACACCGCTTCCGGAATATTATCACTGAAGAGGGCTGCAATCCGGCAGTTTTCGAAATTTCGGGCGCGACTATAGAAGAGGTCCTTTTTAACCGAATGGGCCAGGGTGGCCGCCAGGGTGTGTTTATGGTCCTGATAGACCTGATAATATTGAAAAAAAACCTTCTTGCGGATATCATGACGGGGGTTGATTAAGAAGGTTGTAAAATTGCCATGACTCAATTCGATTTTTTCACCGCTCTCATCGGCGACGGTCCCAAATTTTAAATCCACGTTGTCCAACTGACCGAAGACCTGTGACGGTGCGCCGGCAATCTCCCGGCTCATGGCCAGAATCTGTTCTTCTGATTCGCTGCGGGTATGGGGTTTGAACCGCAGAATTTTCTCCAGATAGAATTTATATTCGCCGAGGGATTCCTCTGCCAGGTAACGGCTCACAACCTCATTCGACATCGATTGAATCTCAGGTGTCATGAAGCTGGCCATTTCAGAGGCGCGCGTATAGACATTGAGCGCTCTCTGGTGCAGCCCCAAATAAAACTGGTTGGATTTGTCTTCATCGCTTTTAAGGTGGGCATAGGTATACAGTCTTTCAATCTTGCGGGTCAGTCCCAGATGAAATTCAATTGCTTCTTTGAAAACGCGGACGGATTCCTTGAGACGTCCCCGGTAGTCATCGTAGCTCTCTAACTTCTTTTCAATCTCCGAAAATAAGCGCTCCCATGCTTCATCGGATTCAAACAGCGGTATCAGAACCCATTTGTCTTCATCAGGGACTTCCTTTCTTCCCGCGATCATTTTTGTAGACATATCGTATTCCTTATAGCAAATCTTTCTCGGTTTGCTAAGTCTAAAGAAGCTGGTTTCCCTACCTTCTTGGCAAAAGTGGCCGCGCCGATGCCGGCCACGCAGTCTTCACCGACCGCTTTGGCCATCTGCCAGGGGGGACCGCTAATGTCGCCGGCCGCGAAAACTCCGGGGATATTGGGTTCCATCTTTTTATTGGTTTCAATTGCCAACATGATAATCATTAGCAGGCCTAAAAACAAGCAATCAACACCCGTGGATTCCTCCAGGCCAATCCATTGAAAATATAGTCTGCAGGGGTCTCTATGATGGCAATCGATACCCGCATGCGACATTTGGCGCATTGACAGACTTGCAGTGCTTCACTATACTCTCCTGAATAAAGCAAGACCCCTTTCAATGACCAATCAATTTAAAAATGGAGCATCAAAATGCAGGATATATTTCCTCTAAACTACCGGATCCATCTGAAACCCGACCTGGCTAATTTTACTTTCACCGGAACCGCCGAAATTTTGCTTGATGCACAGCAATCGGTCGAAGAAGTCGCGTTGAATTTGCTGGAACTCGCCATATGGCGTTGCCGGGTCCTGCAAAACGGCGTTTCTGTGAATTGCGCTTTTAGAGTGGATCCTGCCAAAGAAGAACTCCGCATATCGTTGCCCGAACCCATGGCCGGAAATATCAAGTTAAAAATCGAGTACCAGGGTCTGATTAATGATAAAATGGCCGGGTTTTACCGGAGCCAATATTCCTATCAAGATCAAACCAAATATATGGCCGTCACCCAGTTTGAAGAAAGTGATGCCCGGCGGGCTTTCCCCTGTATGGATCATCCCGCCCGCAAGGCCACCTTTGACATCGAAATTGACATCGACCCGGAGCTGGTGGCCATCTCCAACGGGGCCGTTAAAGAAAAAAAGGTGCTTGCCAATGGGAAAATGCGGGTCACATTTGAGCAAACTCCCAAAATGTCGACCTATCTCGTTTTCTTTGGGATCGGCGATTTTGAATTTACCCCTGATAAAAAAGATGACCGGGTACGGGTAGCCACCTTGCCCGGGATGCAGAAATTTGCCCATTTTGGTGCCGATCTCGGCCGCAAGTCACTTGAATTCAGCGAATCCTATTACGGGATCGCCTACCCGCTGCCCAAAATGGACCTGATCGCCATTCCGGATTTTGCATTCGGGGCCATGGAAAACTGGGGGGCGGTCACATTTCGCGAAAATCTACTGCTGTATTATCCGGATATCACATCAAAAGCCGGTGAGGAAAGAATTTTTGAAGTGATCGCCCATGAAATTGCCCACCAGTGGTTCGGCAACCTGGTGACCCCTTCCGATTGGAGATTTCTCTGGCTCAACGAAAGTTTTGCCACTTTTTTTGGATTCGGGGTGGTGGACCACTACTGTCCGCAGTGGGACACCTGGCAGCAGTTTCTTTACAGCATGACCGGCCCGGCCCTGACCCGGGACGCGCTGCACGAAACCTTTGCCATTGAGATCCCGGGGGGTGAACACGTTGTCATTAATGCCAGCACCGCGCCGATTATTTATAACAAGGGCGGCAGCATCCTGCGGCAGATCCAGGGATACATCGGTGAGGATAGTTTCAGAAAAGGATTGCAGCATTACCTGAAGACCTATGAATATGACTGTGCCGCCAGCCAGGATCTTTGGCAATCTTTTGAAACAGTCACCCAACAGCCGATCAGCGAATTAATGCAAAGCTGGATCGAACAACCGGGTTATCCGAAAATCACCGTCAGCCGGCAAAATAATCAGCTGAAACTTAACCAGCAACGATTCACCTACCTGCCGAACGAATCCACCCAAAGATGGATGATTCCGGTTACCATTAAGCTGCTTTCAAAAACAGGTGAAACCCGAAAATTGTCAGTGCTGCTGGATGAAGCCGCGAAGGCCGTCGACATTGATGATGATGTCGTGGCCTATAAGGTAAATGATCGGCAGACCGGATTTTACCGGGTGCAATATGATGACGCCGACAATCTTGTTGAACTTGGCCGGCAGGTGCAGGCCAAAACCATATCGCCCGAAGACCGCTGGGGGCTCCAAAATGATGTTTACGCCCTGGTAAAAAGCGGCGATGCTTCGCTGGTTGAATATCTTGAATTTCTTTCCGCTTACCGACAGGAAGATGCCTATCTGCCGCTGGTCAGTATCGCTGATAACCTATTCGGGGCCTATCTGGTAATGGATAAAGGTCAACGCGGGCAAATATCATCCAGGGCCGCCCCCTGGTTTGAAACCATACTGCAAGAAATCGGTTATGAACCGGTCCAATCAGAAAAGCATACGACCTCCCTTTTGCGGGACAAATTTATCTGGATTGCGGCCCTTTTTGGTTCTAAATCGATCCTGGAATTCGCCCAGGGCCGGTTTAAGGCTCTAATGGAGGGAACTGACATCCACCCGGACATAATGAAAAGTGTGCTGCAGGTAGGCGCCTACACCGGCAATACCCTGGTGTACGACTGGTTTGTTCAGCGGATGGACCAATCCCGGATCGAACATGAACGCATGAATATCTTAACGGCTTTGGGATGTTTCAAAGATAAGGCCCTGATCAGAAAAGCACAGCAATATGTTCTGGATACCGTACCTGCGCGTAACAAGTTTATTCCTGTGGTGGCGATGTCCGCCAATCCATATGCCGTTTCGCTGCTGTGGGACTGGTATGTCTCCCATCTGGAAGAAATCGAGAAATTTCACCCGATGCTCTACGAGCGGGTCGTGGCAGCCATCATTCCCGTGGCCGGAATAGCTAGAGCCGATGAAGTTAATAATTTCTTCGCAGACTATATGCAGGAAAAAGAAAAGGCCCGCGACGTGATCAAACTGTCTTTGGAAAGGCTTGAGATCAATCTGAGGATGCGCTCCGGCAGTGTCGACTGAGTGCGGTATTGAATTTGACATAATAAAGTGTTCATCCCACAAACACCGGACAGGTAATAAAACACGACATCCTTGTCTGCCAACATTCCAGTTGAAACGAAGCCTTCAAGTTGTCAAAATAATTTGCTATCTTACCACCTTGACAAGTCGGGGTTATTTTTTTATAAAGCTTTAACTGATAATGATTCCTATCAATAGCGGGAGATCCTCTTTGAAATGAATCGGCGGACTTTTCTAAAAATTGCCGGCATAGGCAGCGTTTCGTTTGCATTTGGCTGCAATCCTCCCCCCAAAAATCTCTTCTCTTTGGTAAAAGCGCCCGATGATATGGTCGTTGGTGAAGCCACCTGGTATGCATCTACCTGTCGGGAGTGTCCGGCAGGTTGCGGCATCCTGGCCAAAAACAGGGAAGGGCGGGTTGTCAAATTAGAGGGAAATCCCTATCATCCAATCAACCGGGGACGACTCTGCATGCGGGGACAGGCTGCACTGCAGGGCATTTACAACCCCGACCGGCTTAAAACTCCCCTGCTCAAAGAAAACGATAAGTGGCGGCCGCTTTCCTTTTCGAAAGCCGAGACAATACTGAAAACCAGGGCCCAGGAAGCCGTCGGCAAAGGACCGGACCGGGTGCGGATGCTGACTGAGACGGTCGGCGACAGCATGATGACTTTGTTTGCGGTGGTTATGCAAAGCATGCAATCCCGGCAGCCGCTGGTGTTTGAACCTTTCGCCTATGAATCATTGAAAACAGCCAATGAAAAAGTCTTTGGTGTCGACGGACTGGCCTCCTATCACATGGAACAAGCGGATGTCCTGTTATCATTCGGTGCGGATTTCCTGGAAACCTGGCTGTCACCGGTTGAATACGCCCGGAAATTCAAAGAGATGCATGCCCATGATAACGGCCGCAAAAACCTCTTTTTCCAGGTAAGCCCCTTTCAATCGCTGACAGGCGCCAATGCGGATCACTGGCTGGCCTGTAAACCGGGCAGTGAATCAGTCGTCGCCCTCGGTCTGGTCAGACAAGCCCTGGACATTGGCAAAGGCCGGGATCTTCCCAGATCCTACCAAGAGTTTATGAACAAAGTCACCGCGCCTTACACCCAGGACCAGGTTTTGCAGCGTTCCGGAATCCCCCTGGAGCTCTATGAAAAACTGATTATCCAGCTTGTGGAGGCACGCCGTCCGCTGGTGCTAGGCACCGGGACCGGTGCATCCGATCTAAACGGCTTGCAAACCAACCTGGCGGTGAATTTACTAAATTTGCTGCTTGACCCGCAATTGCGGCTGCTTGATTTCAACAACCGACATCGGGTGGAAATGGCCGCCAAACGGTCTGAGGTTTTGGATTTTTTCCTGAACCTGGGAATTAATGACGTCGACCTGCTGATGCTCAATAATGTCAATCCGGTATTTTCCCTGGCGCCGGGCAGCGGCGTAAAAGCGGCCCTGGCCCAAAGCAGGGCTTTTGTGGTGAGCTTCAGCAATTTTTTAGACGAAACCTCCGAGATGGCCGATCTTATCCTTCCGGTCCGGATGCCCCTTGAAACCTGGAATGAATACAGCGGCAAGCATCTGATCCTATCGTCCATGCAGCCGGCCATGGGAAAGATGACCGACGCATCGCAATTAGGAGATGTGCTTTTACATGCGGGATTTGAGAATGGTCCCCCGGCCCCAAACTATAAAGACTGGCTTATTGCCCGCCTGGCCGAAGATCACGGCATCGCAACTGAAACCCAGTGGGTGCGTACCCTTCAGCTGGGAGGACAATTTGATGTGGCCATAAAAACGGCCCGATCAAGCAAAAAGCTAAAACCCCAAAAACTGGCCGATGTTCTGGATAAAAAGACCGAGCCCCCGGAAACAAATCTTGTATTTGCGGCAATTCCGTCGATCAGATTTTTTGACGGCCGAGGCGCCAACAAGCCCTGGCTCTGCGAAATTCCCGATCCCCTTTCACGCATCGCCTGGCAAACGCCGGTCATTATCCATCCGGATACCGCTCAACAAAAGGGCCTTGCCCAGCAGGACGTCATTCAGATTCAATCCGAATCCGGTGCACTGGAAGCCCCGGTCTACGTATCCGAGACGGTATCGCCGTTTGCCATGGTGATGCCCATCGGGCAGGGTCATCTGTCGTACGGCAGGTATGCCCGGGGAATCGGCCTTAGTCCGGTCACCCTCCTGTCCGCCAAGGCGGATCGAGACTCCGGAGGCTGCAGTTTCACCATTGACAAGGTTTCAGTTAAAAAAACCGGCCGCACGATGAAACTGGCCCATACCGACGGCAGCAGGACTCAGCACGACCGCACCTTCGCCCTGACCGTCGGAGTTGAGGAATTGAAAGAGGGCAAACCGCACAAAAACTCAGGCCTGACCATGGAAGATTTTCCGCTAACCCTGCCGCTGCCGGAAGGCTACGATCCCAAGCGGGATTTTTATCCGCCCCATGACCATGTAGATTATCGCTGGGGCATGGTGGTGGACCTGGACAAATGCATCGGCTGCGGCGCATGTGCCGCCTCGTGTTATGCCGAAAACAACATCGGAATCGTGGGCGTCGACCGGGTGCTGGAAGGGCGCGAAATGGCCTGGCTCAGTATCGAACGGTTTCATGAAACCGAACAGATGGCAAAAGTAACATTTTTGCCCATGCTCTGCCAGCATTGCGACAACGCCCCCTGTGAATCGGTCTGCCCGGTATATGCGCCCCATCATTCCAAGGAGGGTTTAAACAACCAGATTTACAACCGCTGCATCGGAACGCGCTATTGCGTTCAGAATTGCCCGTACAAGGTTCGTCGATTCAACTGGTTTGACTGGCCATGGCCGGAGCCGACCAACCTCCAGTTAAACCCGGATGTAACCGTCCGCAGCAAAGGGGTGATGGAAAAGTGCTCTTTTTGTATCCAGCGCATTAAAGCGGCTCGCAATATTGCTAAAAATGAAAAGCGCCTGATCCGCGACGGAGAGGTGCAGCCGGCCTGCGTCCAGACCTGCCCGACAGGGGCACTCGTTTTTGGCAGTCTGATGGACCCCGGCAGCCGGGTGAGAAAACTCGTGGATAGCCCCCGGGCCTATCAGGCCATGGGGTATTTAAATACCAAACCAGCGGTCATTTATCTGAAAAAAGTTTTATCGGAAGCGTAAAACTTTTTGTTATCTGTTATTGGTTAATAGTCAATGGGTGGTAGGATCTTCGATCTAATAGCGATTAGCCAATCCGTGGCGGCGGCGGATTAACTCTCGCGAATTAGACCGCCTTCATAAGCACGTGAATTACCAATAGAGAACAGGAATTAGCAGCATGCCACAACTCACTTACGCGAGTATTGATCAGACGATTCTAAATACACTGACGCCGCCCAAAAAGTACTACTGGGCCATCGTCTTCCTGCTGTTTATCGGGGTGCTCATCGGAGCGGCTTGCTGGACCTATCAAATTTTTTTCGGCATCGGGGTGGGCGGACAAAACAATCCGGTGGCCTGGGGCACCTATCTGATCAATTTTGTCTTCTGGGTGGGGATTGCCCATTCCGGGACCCTGATATCCGCCATATTGCACCTTTTCAGAGCCGGGTGGCGCAATCCGATTGCCCGGGCAGCCGAAACCATGACGGTTTTTGCGGTCTGTATCGCCGGCCTGTTTCCGTTTATTCACCTGGGGCGGGTCTGGCAGGTATACTATATGTTGCCGCTGCCCAATCAAAGACTGCTGTGGCCCAACTTTCTATCGCCGTTGATGTTCGATGTGATCGCCATCAGCACTTACCTGACGGTAAGCTCCCTTTTCTGGTATACGGGCCTGCTGCCGGATCTGGCGGCGGTGCGCGACCGATCCACCGGAACCCGCTACAAGGTTTTTAAGTATCTTTCTCTGGGGTGGTCGGGCGCTCACGAGCAGTGGCGCCACTATACCCGCGGCTATTTGTTTTTTGCGGCATTGGCGACGCCCCTGGTCATTTCAGTGCACAGCGTGGTGTCATGGGATTTCGCCCTCGGGATTGTCCCGGGATGGCACACGACCATATTCGCGCCCTATTTTGTGGCCGGTGCGATCCATTCCGGATTGGCCATGGTTATCACGCTGATGGTTCCCCTGCGCAAGCTGTTTCATTACCAGCAGATCATCACAACCGAGGTTTTAGAAAATGTGGCCAAAACCATTGTATTCACCGGTCTGATTGTCGGCTTCGCCTATGGAACGGAATTTTTCATTGCCTGGTACAGTCATAACGCGGTGGAAATAGAGCAATTTCGCTGGCGCGCGTTCGGCGATTACCGCTGGGGCTTTTTCTTTATGGTCCTTTGCAATACCCTGATTCCGCTGCTGTTTCTATTTAAAAAGGTTCGCACCACCATTGCAGCGCTGTTTATAATTTCGTTGATCGTCAATTTCGGCATGTGGTGGGAACGCTTTGTCATCATCGTCGGCGGTGTGGCCCACGGCTTCTCACCCCACGCCTGGGGATTGTATACGCCCACCCTGGTCGAATTTGGAATTATGCTCGGCAGCTTCTGTTTGTTTTTCTTCTTCTTTGTGTTGTTTGCCAAGCATCTGCCATCAATATCCATGACGGAAATGAAGGAGACCTTATGATGAATTCCCAACGGTACATCATGGGCCTTTTTAAAACCGAAGATCAAGTGATCTCAGCGGTAGGGGAGCTGAAAGAGACGGAATACAAATTTGAACGGGTTAACATGCCGTTTCCAAGCCACAAAATAATGGATGCACTGAACCTGAAAAAAAGCAAGGTCGGCTGGTTCACTTTAGTCGGTGGGATCATCGGATTTTTTGCCGGCTTCTTTTTAGCGATCTACACCGCGTTGGAGTGGAAATTAATTGTCAGCGGCAAACCGATCGTCGCCATTATTCCATTTATCATTGTCGGTTTCGAGGCCACGATTCTGTTTGCCGTCTTTGGCAATGTCATCGGCCTTTTGACCCAAACGCGCCTCCCCAGCTACCGCTGGCTCAATAATTACGATTCCCGCTGTTCCGGAGAGCACTTTGGCGTCCTGGCCTCCTGTAAAACAGAGCAGTTGGATGGTCTAAAGGATTTTTTTCAAAAACAGGACGGCGACATAAACGTATTCGATCCCGTGTGATCCGTCCATGGGCAGCTATCATCCTTGCACCAAAGGATTTATAACACCGGCAGGCGGGTCTAAACATCGCCGGAGAAAAGAAATGATCATTTATGCAACACCGTTGCCGCTGACCTCTGAAACCGAAAAGAGCTATTATGCCTGAAGACAAAACACTATCTGCAGCCGGGCCGGGTAAGACCACTTTTTTCATTATTGCTGTTTTATTTGCAATCGGAGTGGCCGCCTTTTTTACCGGAACATTCGGTGCCCATCCCGAACATGCCTGGCAGACCTATCTGATTAATTTTCTGCTCTGGTCTGCCATCGCTCAGGGCGCCGTTTTATTTTCAGCCGTCATGCATATGACCAAAGCGCGCTGGAGCGGACCCCTGGCAGGACTTTCGGAGGCATTTGCGGCTTTTTTCCCTTTATCGTTTGTTTTATTTTTGCTGCTCTTTTTAGGTCGTACCCACATTTTCCCGTGGTTGAACGAGGATCTTCACGGCAAGGAAGTCTGGCTGAACATACCGTTTTTATTCTGGCGGGATTTCTTCGGGCTGCTGATTTTATATCTGCTGGGCTTTGCCTATCTATACAATGCCCTCCAGCTCAAATTTGACCCCAATCATCCCAACACCGGAATTCGCAAATATATTTACAGTGGTTGGAAAGCCAACCGCCGTGATGTCGGCCGCATCAAAAGCAGAATGACCACCTGGGGCGGTCTGTACATCCTGGCGTTCGCATTGGTGCTCAGTCTGATTGGGTTCGATCTGGTAATGAGTATGGATCCGCACTGGATCTCAACGCTCTTTGGGGCCTACAATTTTGTCAAGGCTTTTTATCTGGGTCTGGGCGGGTTGATTATCCTGGCTTCCCTTCTCTCTATTAAGAAAGGCAAAGCGTCGGGCCTTACCGAGGCCCATTTTCACGACATCGGCAAGCTGTTTTTTGCCTTTTGCCTGC
The DNA here is from genome assembly GCA_963821065.1 of uncultured delta proteobacterium. Taxonomy (GTDB): domain Bacteria; phylum Desulfobacterota; class Desulfobacteria; order Desulfobacterales; family JAFDCJ01; genus JAFDCJ01. Next base: position 106,953 of record CAWGCM010000026.1, read on the forward strand.
TGTGGGCCGACTTTTTCTACGTCCAGCTTGTGGTGATCTGGTATGGCAATATTCCGGAGGAAACCTATTATGTTATCACCCGTTCCATGCTGGCACCCTGGAATGTCCTGGCCTGGAGCGTGTTTATCATATGTTTTGTTTTACCATTTTTTATCTTGCTCAACAAGAAAGTCAAAACCAAACCGGTTCTGATGATCATCATTTGCTCGGTTGTTATCATCGGCATCTGGTTTGAACATCTGCTGCTTTTAGGACCGGCCCTGAGCCACGGGGCCCGTAGTATTGATCTATACCTGTCCGATGGCTTGATTTCGCTGGGCTTCTTGGGCTTGATGGTTTTGGCCGTCAGCTACTTTCTGCGTGTTTTTCCGGAAATCCTGTCGGTCAAGGACGGCCGTCAGTTAGAAGCGTAATATCAATGGGCTCTTAAAAAGGAAAATTGACCTTGCGCAATAATTTTATATCCGTATTTCTGGTTCTTCTCGTCCTGGTTTTTACCGGTGCTTTTATTTATATTTTTTATGGCTGGTCACAGGCGGGCCTCGGTCCGGAACAACCAATTCCGTTCAGTCACAATGTTCACAGCGGCATTAAACAGATACAGTGCCAGTATTGCCATCCATATGTAGGATATTCTAATCATCCTGGGGTGCCGCCGGTTGAAAAATGCCTGCACTGTCACAACTACATCATCGCCAAGCACCCGTGGATTCAGATAGAGCACCGTTATTTCAATACCCAAACATCGACACCCTGGGTAAAGGTCAATTACGTAGCAGAGCATGTGCTCTTCAACCATCAGCGCCATATCAACGGCAAGATTGCCTGCCAGGAGTGTCACGGAAAGGTTGAGAATTCACACCGTTTACCGGCTAAAACCTGGCGCATGGGTGAGTGCATAGAGTGCCATAGAATAAAGAACGCGAATTTAGACTGCTGGTTGGCATGCCACAGTTAAATAGCATAGTGCATGGAGCATTGCGTTTATGAATGCATGAATTTTTGCTATGCGCTCTGCTCTATGCGGAGCAAAGCGAAAATGGGAGAAACATAAGTGTCCACTCCAGATCAAAATTTGGAACCAAGCTATGCGACGGCCAAGGCATTTACGCTGACGTCGGCGGTTTGGTTTGCGGCGGCAACCAGCCTCGGAATGATAGGTGCGGGTTATTTGATTGCGCCTGATTTTCTGGCCAACATCGAATACATTCATTTCGGCCGGGTGCGGCCCATGCACGTCAACGCCGTCCTGTTCGGATTTGTCACGCCCGGTTTGCTGGCGGCAGCCTTTTATTATTTCCCCAAGCTGCTGCGAACCGAGTTGTTCAGCCACAAACTGGGCGTATTTTCGCGCTATTTTCTGGAATATTACCGTTGCCGCCGGCATGATTGGAATTGCCACCGGACACACCCAGGGACGGGAGTATGCCGAATTGCCATGGACAGTGGATATCATGGTTGTGATCAGCTTTTCTCTGGTGGTGTTCAACCTCCTAATGACCATTCGTCGGCGCCAAGAACCGATTTTATTTGTATCCGTCTGGTATACCACGGCTGCTGTCATTCTGACGTCTCTAACCTACTGCCTGGGCAACGTTATCTGGAAACCGGATACCGGCGCCCTCCTGGGTATTCCGGATGCAATCCTTTTGTGGTTCTATGGGCACAACATTTTCGGGCTCCTGCTAACCCCCATGGCCCTTGGAATAGCCTACTATGTCCTGCCGATTGCCACTCGCAGCCCTTTGTACAGCCACACTTTATCGCTGTTAGGCTTCTGGTCGCTCATCATCGTCTACACCCATATCGGTACCCATCATCTGCTTCAGGTTCCGGTACCCACCTGGCTCAAGACCATATCCATTGTCGACAGCATCGCCATGGTGATCCCGGTCATGATCGTTCTAATTAATCTCTGGTATACCGTTAAGGGCAAGCTGGGAGACATCCATGCTGACATCGGTGCTAAATTTGTTTTTACCGGAACTATTTATTATTTCTTCGTCAATATCCAGGGCTCGATGATGGCCCTGCCCCATGTGCAGCGTATCACCCATTTTAACAACTGGGTTGTCGGCCATGCACACATCGGTGTTCTCGGGTTCGCCGGGGTGACCGCCCTGGGGGGTCTATATTTTATTTTACCCAGAATCACTGGCAAGCCGCTGTATAGCAAATTTTTAGCTGACGTTCAGTACTGGCTGGTGTTGATCGGTATCACCGGTTTTGCCGTGGTATTGACAACGGTGGGACTGATCCAGGGCAATGCCTGGTACAATGGTGAAACCCTTTATCGGACCTTACCGGAAATACAACCATATTATATTTTGCGAGCGTCCCTGGGATCCTTTATTATGATCGGCGCCTATCTTGGACTGTATAACGTAATTCGATCGCTGTATTTTAATCGTGGAGTTGCAACATGAGAATGACGCCAACTGTCATCATCGTCGGAATACTGGCCCTGTTGATTGCCATCACATTGACGGTGGTCTATTGGCCTTACGCCACCCGTGATATGACACCTTCCGACATATTTCGACAACGTTCGGCGCTGGAAGAAGCCGGCCGTAAAATTTACCTGAAAAACGGTTGCGTATACTGTCATAGTCAATCTATTCGTTCAATTGACTGGGGCCACGGTGCAGAGCGCATCGCTCAATCCGGAGATTATGTGGCCGATGAACCAGTTGCGTTGGGATCGCAGCGCACCGGCGTTGACCTGTCCCAGGAGGGTGGCGAGCACCCGGATGACTGGCACATTGCACATTTTATCAATCCGCGCTATACCCGGCCCAGTTCCATCATGCCGCCCTTTCAATGGCTGGGTACGGAACGCATTGACACCCTGACCCGGTTTATACAGAGCCTGGGATTCAAAGATGCCGACCGCCGCATGGAGCGCCAGCATCGCTGGAAAAAGGAATCCATTCAGGCCTACGAGGCCGGTCCGGATGTTAACGCCAAATGGTTGTCGGATATCGTCCCGGAGGGGTGGCGTAAAATCCCCAATCCCTATCCGACCACCAAGGCTGGCCTGCAAAGAGGCCAAAAAATTTATCAGAACTTTTGTATCGGCTGCCATGGACCCATCGGGGACGGAATGGGTCCGGCCCAGCCCTGGATATACCCGCCACCGCTCAATTTTACCATTTTAAAAGGCCGCGAAATATCCGGGGGTATTATTTACTATCAATTAATGAACGGAATCACTGGAACGGCCATGCCGTATTTCAAGCGTGATTTGGAATCCCAAAAAATCTGGGAAGTCGGCAATTATGTGGCGGTTTACTTTATCAATCAGAGTGATGCCAACACCGAACCGCGCGGAATTGATGCGGCCTGGGAACCATGACGCGGTGCGGGTTACGGGTTGCGGGTTGCGGGTTACGAGTTACGCGCTTTTGAATCTCGCTTGTTCTGCAGTTCAGACCGCGAAACACGCAACGCGCAACCCACTAATGGCATGTTTAACTAACATAAATTTTGCATAAACCCATTACCACTAATTAACGAACAATGTACTATCCCTATTTCATCGCATACATGGTGATCGGATTCACCATCAGTCTGGTGGTGTTTTTCTGGGCGCTTAACAGCGGACAATTTAAGGACCAGCAAAGGGCCCGCTTTATACCGCTGGAAAGCGAGCGGCCAACAAAGCCCGTAACAGCATCTCGATTTGCGCACATCGAAACAATTGCATTGTTTTCACTGGTCTGTATCTGTCTGGGATGCTCTGTTGCGGTCATTACATTTGCCCTGCTAAAGTCGATCCGCTAAAGTCAGGGATCCCGGATATACAAGACATTCTGGGGCTGCAAATCCGGGCAGTTATTTTTCGCAAGGGAAAAAGGTTATGAGATATTTCGAACTATTGGGCATTCAACATTTTGTCATGTATTTGTTTCCGGCAGTCGCATGTATCGCATTATTTGTTATCGGGCTGGGCTTCTACCACGTTAAAAGCAGAGATTCTGCCGAACGAGAAACCCGAATCATTGAAGAATACCCCGGAGGCATCCAGGGCCGCAATGCCCCGTTTCCACTGGTCTGTGTATTTGATCATTGCCGGAACCGTTATCTGGGTGCTGGCCTATATTACTATTAATTGGTGGTTTAGGAGTAAAAATCTAATGGAACAATCCGAGCATGACACCTCCGCCGCTATGACATGGCTGCTCATACTATGCATGGTGGGCTGGGTAATATTTAAAGGCTGGCTGGCGTTTACGGTCATCGGCGATCTGGGTCAGCCCGATTGGGACTACCGGCCGATCAAGGACGTTCCCGGTGAATCGGCCTACGCGATAAGCGATCCCTACCATCCATTGCCCTATCCCCAGCATGTGCTGGGAGAGCAGGGCAATGAGAAAAATCCATCGCATCTTAAACGCTTCCGTTTCAAGGTGTTGAATAAATGAAAAAAATAATCGGCTTATTGATCGTTATCGGCATCATTGTTTATGTGGCCTATGAAGCCTTGATGTATTATGACAACAACTTCCGGTACGGCCGCATGCGGGAAACACCGGCGGTGCGCCCCTATGAAGAGCCCCTTCTGAAAATGGAGGCCGGCCTTGTTCCCGTCAACGGTGGCGAGGCGGTATACCGCTCCACTGCCGGCATCGACCTGATCCCCCCGGTGAAAATGACGGACCCGACCGTGATTGCCAGAGGAAAGGCCGTTTATTTGACATTTTGCGCCCAATGCCATGGATACAATTATGACGGCAACGGCACCGTCGGTCAAAGTTTCCAACCGCTGCCCACCGATTTGCGCAGTGCCAAAGTTCAGTCCACAGTTGAGGGCGAACTCTTTAAGACCATCAGCTATGGCATTCCCGGCGGCCGTCAACCGGCCCTGGAAACGACGATAGCCATCGACGACCGTTGGCATGTTGTCGCCTTCGTCAAGTCCCTGGGTGTACGTTAGCCCCGTGTCAGGGCAGCATCGAGGAACAAATCAAACCTGGATTAAAGCTGCTACCGGTGCAGTAACGGAAATCCAATACAAGCAATAATACTGCGATATTCCAATTCTCCATGAGCGATTCTTCCCCATCATCCTGCGACCTGTGTGGTCTTTCATTACGCCATGGAAACATTCCAGCCAAGATTTCCGGAAAGGATTATGCTTTCTGCTGTGCGGGATGCCGTCAGGTTTTTAGCATCCTGTTCGAGGCAGCCGATTCGAGGGGCCCGGAATCATTCAAAGAAACTGAGTTGTTCAAAAAATGTCAGGAAAACGGAATCATTCCTAAATCTGAGGCCGATTTAGTCTCAAGGCCGACCATCGCGAACAAAACATCTCCGGACTGCGCAATCGAATTGGAAGTGGAAAATGCGGACTTCGGGTCTACCGGCAACCGGGATGTACTGAAGCTAAACCTGAAGGTCGGGAATATGTGGTGTCCGGCCTGTGCCTGGTTGATTGACGAGACACTGAAACAAACTGCCGGCATCATTGATTCATCCTGCAATTTTTCCACTGACAGGCTGCAGGTAAATTACAATCCGATTCAAACATCCCCCCCTGATATTATCAAAGCAGTCGGCAAATTGGGGTATCGCGCCGCCGAACCCGATGAATCCAAAGTCGTGCTGGAAACTCGCAAAGCGTTTATCCGATTTGCCATATCTGCTTTTCTGACGATGAACATCATGATGCTGTCCTACGCCCTTTATACGGGGTTTTTCACCGAACTGTCCCGGGACACCATCTATAAACTCTCCTGGCCGGCTTTCATTATGGCCACCTGCGTGCTGGCCTATGGCGGTTTTGAATTATTCAAAAAGGCCTGGGCCGGAATCCTCAATTCGGCTTTCAGCATGGAAACATTAATTATAACGGGCGCATTGAGCGCCTATATTTACAGCACGGTGAATCTGTTTGCCGGCCAAATCCATCTATATTATGACACCACGGCCATGCTGATCACCCTTGTCCTGCTGGGCAAAACCCTTGAGAGCCGTGCCAAAAATCGGGTCTTGGAAGGTTTGGAAAATTTTCTATCATTAAAGCCCACCAAAGTCAGGATTTGCACCGATAAATACCCCGAGGGCCGATTCGTTTCGACGGGACAACTGGCATACGGGGACATCATCCGGGTTGCGGAAAATGAGATTGTTGCCGCCGATGGAAGAATTACCGCCGGAGCCGGATCGGTGGATGAATCCTCTTTGACCGGTGAACCGCTGCCGGTCGGCAAAACGCCGGGAGATCTCCTGCGAAGCGGCACCCGGGTCATTAAAGGATCCTTGTGGTTTAAAGCCGAGAAAATCGGGGACGATTCCACCCTGGGTCAGATGATGAATATCATTGAGAAAACCCTGCTGACAAAAACGCCGTTGGAGGGCAGGACGGATGTTATTTTGCAGTGGTTTGTCCCGGCCATCATTGTCCTGGCAGCCGGCACGGCGCTGGTGTGCCTGTTCAATGGTCTTTCGACCGGGGAGGCCATGCTCAGGGCCGTAACGGTCATGGTGATTTCCTGCCCCTGCGCGTTAGGGATTGCCATCCCACTGGCCCGGGTGGCCGGTATCTCCATTGCCGGTAGAAAAGGAATTCTGGTGCGGGACTTTTCAGCTTTTGAAAGGGCCGATAAGGTCGATGCCTTCGTGTTCGACAAAACCGGCACCATCACAGAGGGTAAATGGAATCTAAAAGAGGTTATTCCCATTTCCCGGATAACCCGGAACCGAGCTCTGGCCCTGGCCGCCGGCCTGGAAAAAGAAACGGATCATTTCATCGGGCTGGAGATCCTGAGATATGCCAACCAGAACAAAATTCAACCCGAACCGGTTGAAAACATCCGTATTGATGAAAAAGGGTTGAGGGGTGAATTCTTGAGCGATGATGTCAAAATCGGCTCGGCGGAATATCTCGCAGCGGAGTTGGAAAAAGATGAATCCGGATCCTTAAAAACCGCTCTAAACGAGCAACCGCAGCATTCTTTCGTGTTTTTAGGCATCGCAGGACAGCTGGCGGCCGTTTTTATATTCGGGGATCGTCTGCGCCCTGACGCGCAGTCGACCATTGAGGGATTGCGACGCCGGAAATATCACCTTTCCCTGGTATCCGGAGACGGGGACCGCACCACTAAAACCATAGGAGAAGAAGTCGGTATCCGGCAGTCCTGCGGCGGCAAATTTCCTCAAGACAAGGCCAATTACATTGCCGAACTTCAAAAACAAGGTCATCAAGTAGCCATGGTGGGCGATGGCATTAACGATGCTCCGGCCCTCGTGCAGGCAGATCTTTCCATGGCGGTTCATTCCGGCGGCCAGTTGAGCAAAGAGGCTGCCGACATCACCCTCATGCGCGCCGAGCCTCACCAAATTATTGATTTTTTGTACTTTGCCAGGCAGGTGAACAAAAAAATATTGCAGAATCTTGGATTTACCTTTTTTTATAATGCAATCAGCATCCCCATCGCCATGAGCGGTCTGCTCAATCCCCTGGTGGCTGTATCCGCCATGCTGCTGAGCAGTTTGAGCGTGACCGGCAATACGCTGCTGCTGGTGCGCAAAAGCGCATCGCCCGGAGCCCATAGCTCATTGTAAAAAGGGTTTTTATCCATTTTTAGGGGGAAATTAGACGCCCTGATTAACTGCCACAAAAAGGCCGTTTTTTCGACGGTGAAAAGCCTTCACCAATCTCTTGGCAAATTCTACGTTTTCATCGTGAGATCCTTCAAAACTGATTCCGATTTCAAACATACCGCATTCATTTTCTCTTGAATATCGCACGCGCCCTTTAACTTCTACTAATCTATTCTGGGTATCAGTGGACATTAAGGATATCCGGTCGGATTGTACCATGATCGCAGATTCAATCAGAATACCGCCTTGACTGATATTCAGTGCCTTGGCCATACTATGACTCACAAGGCTGTCGTCTTCATCATATACGTTAAACGAAATCAGGTTACTGATTGGAACCCGGGGATGCTTTCTTTGATCTCTGGTCGACATACTATATATTTCGTCCAATTTGTTGGAAACTTTAGAGCACGCTCTGTCCTGCATCTGCAGAACTGCGGAGAACATCCTTATTGGGCGTTGGGTTTTTCAGATGATTCGATACGGGAGCTTGCCCGCGAGGATTCAGAAGGGATTGATCCATCCGGTCTAAAATCATGTTATCCGGCGAAATGTGAAGGTAAAAAACAGGGTATTCAGTCCAGGCCCCGGTGTTGATATACCTGACACCGTTGACAACGATGTCCTCTGCGAAGTGAGTGTGGCCGCAGGTGACGGCTTGATAGCCGTTTTCCAAAGCAGAGTTTACAGCGTTTAACATGATGTTGTTTCGCAGTACCCTGTAAAAGGTGTTCCATTTTTTGGCATATTCGGCCACGTGCACCGGTCTGGCCCCCAGTTTGACCCTTATTTCGTGCATCAGCCTGAACGCTTTAATAAAAACCCGGCTGCGCGGCATGATGGTGTCGAAATCGTCTCCATGGGTAATTAAAAGTCGATTATCAAAGGTGTAACGCCTTCGAAATTCAATTTTTCCCAAATTGGTCGGCATATAGCCGTTTTCATGATTGCCCCGCAACCAGACGACCTTCTGGGTGAAAGAAATTTGTTTAATTCGGTCAAGGATTCCCTGGTGCGACGGGTCCAATTGCAAGTATGGCCGATCGATGACGTCGCCGTTCAGAATCAATTCATGTTCTTTAGGAAGTTTTTCAAGAAAACCCTCGAAGGCGTCGGCGTGAAAATATGGAGAGCCCATATGCAGATCACTGACAACAATGGCGTTCATTTTTCTCCAATCCAGTGGGATCAAATAATTGAATTCTCAATCGGGATATCGGTCTTTTTATAATAAACCTTAATAATTCTCGTTGTAAAACGGTGGGAAACGATAACACGAAAAGAGGCCGTGATCAGAAAGAGGTTAGATAAAATTTACTGCTATCCTCACTATTGATAGGTTTTGACTCCAGTCGCCTCAGGGATGATGAGGAGACGATTGCCCGCTCAAATAAGCCAAAGACGGCATTTACTGGAAGGGATCCATTCTTTCGGTTCACTCCGCGGCTAGCGGGATGGCATAAGGTCCTTCTTCGATATAGGCGACGGTCGGTATTTTGCTTTTAAATCTCGGGTGATTGACGGCATAAATAATCGAATTCTGAAGCATGGCGGTGGCCTTTTCACCGTCGGTGGCAAACTTTGCATCAGATTTTATAAAATTGTAGCCGTTTGGACCGGGGATGATATCAAAGTCTTCCTCCGGAATTTGAGGGCTGCAATAAATCAATCCATCCATGCCCACCTTGCGATAGGGCTTGCCCCACATTTCAGGTTCCCACTGATCCTTGGTAAATTTCCAGTCCGTATGCTGCAGTATGTTGTTATAGCCGTCAGGGCCCAGTATTTTGAACATATGAAGAAAGGTCTTATATTCCTGAGATCCAATGGGCTCCGCATCTACGTTGTCTGCCAGCATGACGATCAGTCCATCGTCCCTGACGGCCGGCATGGCATTGACGGCCGCCTTGACGGCCTGATAATGGTTGCGGCCGACATATCCGGCATGGGTGATAACGATATCATAGGGTTGCTCAATGGAAATCGTCACCGATTTTTTCATGGCTTCAAATGCGGCCATATGAGCCCCTTCAAGACCACCCGCAAAAACCCCCGTCATGCACAGGCGCTTGTCCAGGGTAACGTTGACAAGAAAATCTATTCCAACGGTTTGTGCAACTTCTAATGCCTCCTCATGGCACGGATTTCCATCCAAGATCAAATTGGTGGCTTTGGGGTCTTCGAGGACCTCAACACTATGAAAAAATTCGATGGTCTTGGTATTCACCAAGGCCGGGCATACCGCCTTTCTTCCCCCGGACACACCGGCCATAAAATGACTTTCCACAAGTCCCGTAATGATCTTGACATCGGATTCATAGAAGATTTTGTTCAGGTAAACATCGGTCCCTCTTTTGGTACGGGCGGCCAGGACCATGGCGGCGTCATCTTCGCAATCGTGATCCAAGATGCGATAGTTATCCACAACCTCCGGGCCGTACATGTATATTCGTTCTTCCAGGGTACTGGGGCGATGCATTCCATTGCCGATGACCAGGACAATATTTTCTCTTTTAACCCCGGCCGCTTCAATGAGCCCCAACAGGGGCAGTAATAACCCGTTCTCCCCCTTGTAAGGGGCTGGTCGGGTAATATCGGATACCGTAATGCAAACCGTTAAATCATTCACCGGTTTATCCTTGGCATGAATGATTTCGGATATGGTCGGCGAGCCAATTGGTTGATTCAACGCGTTCGCAATCGAAGCCCCCGAATCCACCAGACAGGGCATCGATGGCATGCTCAACGTCACACAGCTATCAGGAACCTTGATGTTCAGAAAATCATCTCCAAAATCCACTTTGATCTGTTTCCAGTTCTGGATATTCGCCTCCGCCAGAATATTGGCAATTTCATTTTCCATGGTCGTCCTCAAAGTTAAAGAAATGGTGTAAAATTTAAAATATAGATGGTTTATGGTATGGAGTCAAATCTGATCTTTTCGAGCTCTTTTTTGCGCTCTGCCCTATGCGCCATGCGCTTTGCTTTTAGATCCGCATTCGCCATTCCGAATTCAAATCAGTCCGTCACCGGTATAGGATTTGGCACCTCAATTCGGCGCGGGTCTTCTATGTCGGGGTAATTATGAAAATGATCAACCTGATACATCATTCGATTGAGCCTGTTATCTAGCTGCCGGCGATATTCTTCGCACGCTTCCCGGGAAGCATCGGGTGGCACATGAAGATAGTCATTGTCAAAAAGGGCTACAATGTGTGCGAAGGGTTTGGGAATAATGGTACGGTCCCAGCTTTTCAGCTTCCAGCATCGATCCGCACTCCATATTACCGGGATAATCGGTATTCCGGTTCGTTTGGCCAGATAGATGATTCCCAGCTTGGAAACAAATCGCGGCCCCCGGGGGGCATCGGCCACCAATCCGCCTTTATATCCTTTGTTAATGTACCCTTCCATTTTCTGAAAAGCCTGTCGCCCGCCACGCGACGAGGATCCCCGGGCGGTTATCCATCCAAACCGCTTGGCCGCCTGAGCCGCCAATTCACCGTCTTCACTGGCGCTGGCAATGGACACGAATTTCTGGTTGCGGTACCAGTAAACGGCAAAAAACAATCCCCGGTGCCAGCTGGCATAGAGAAGCCCTTTACCCGGGTTTAACTTTAAATATCGGGATTCAATTTCACGGCCGAACTCGGTGACCCGGCAGGTACTTAACCAAAGGGTTGCCACCACCCTGGCTGCCCAGCCGAAGAGATAAAAACCCGTACGCTTCCAGATGCTCATCTTTCTTGTTTTCATATGTTTCTCATGGTATTAATATTGCATCTATACAACTACAAGTTTGTAAGGCAATACTTTAACTGTCGACAAAAGTTTTGGCAAGGACAATCACCATATTTTAGGTAACATGGTAACACACTGAAATTAAAACGATATTATAGCGTAAACAGCATTTGTTCTTTGAAAATTTCGAATGCATAATGCCAGCTGAGCTCATCTAAAATCCGCATTATATCTCCCGCGCCCCCCGGATGGCAAAAAAACCGTCATTTTATCGTCAAATCGGCGATAATCTTTACGTCATTTGCGAGAAAATAACCGAATATATAAATCCATTGGAGGAAAAATGTCTAACAATTCTAATACACTCCACCATCATCTGACAGAAATCAAGCAAGGCAACCGTTGTTTTGAAAATGCATTCCAGAGTGTGTCAAGGATGATCCTGGAAAGCAAAATCGAAAAAGTTGTGGTCAACGGCAAAACTACCTACGATTTTAGTATTTTCCGGGAGGGCGCCAAGCATGTCATCGGTATGTATGATGAAATAAACAGCTTTGTCTCCTATGTAAAAGATGCAGCTGAGGGTGGATCATCCAAAGAAATGGCTTTTGTGTTTGTGGGCGAGCCGGGCAACGGCAAAACATATTTAGTTGAATTTTTATCCGGCAAATACCGCAGCTTTCTGTCCCGGGACAAAAACCGCAAGTACACTTTCAGGTTTATCAATATCGATAAAGTGGGCAATTACGGTAAGATCACCACGATTGAATCCCAAACTTACGAAGACCCGATGATTCTGGCCATGAACCTGTTTGATGACCCGGACCAAAACCGGGAATACCTTGCCAAACAATTCGATTTTTCGGACAAGGAACTCGATGGTCTGTACGAAAATTATCGTCCCCTTGGTGCCTGCAGCAGCTATATTTGGAATGATATCAGAAATCTAACAGGCGGCGCGATTGATGAAATGCTCAAGCACATCGAAATTACGCCGGTGCCACTGACGGAGAGCCTGGGAACGGTCACCGGCAAATATCCGGCCAAAGACAAGATTACTTCCTCCTCGGTTGATTTACTGGGCGAAGAGTCGATCCAGCGGCTGCTGCACATCACCGACACCAACAACCCTTACCGTTTTGATTTAAGGCGGGGCGCGCTGGCGCGCGTGGCCGGCGGCGGTATTCATTTCAGCGACGAAATCTACAAAAACAAAAAAGACCTGGTGCAAGTCTATCTGGGCGTTATCCAGAATCGCAGCATCGAAATTGACGGGTACAAGTGGCCCATCGACACCTTGATCGTAGCCACCAGCAATAATTCTGAATTTCATCGTTTTCTTTCCGAAAAAGAGGAAGCGCCCATCGTCGACCGCTGTCGTATTTGTTACGTGTCCCACAACACGAATTATCATCTGCAAAAGGACCTCACCAAATATGCCATCGGCAGTGAAACCCGGACCACCCTGACCAAGGAAGATCTGCACCAGGACCCCAATCTGAACTATGCGGCTTCCATTGCGGTTGTTTTGTCCCGCCTGCCCCGATCCGAAAAATTGACTGCCATAGAGACCATGAAACTGGCAGCCGGTGAAGTGGCCGGCGAAAAGAGCATCAAAACCCTGGCCGAAGTCATCGATACCCTCAACCAGGATCCTGAGATTATCAACCGCTTTGGCCAGAAAGGGCTGGGACAGCGCAATCTCGGCCGCGCCATCCAGCTGTCGATCGAAAGTTCGGAGACCAATGAAGGCCGCTGCATGTTTGCCTATGACACTTTCAAAGCCCTGGAGCGAATCATCCTGGATTATGTGACCGAAGCCAATGACCGGACCAAATATCTTGAAGACCTAAAAACCGCCAAGGGCCTGTATCGGGAGCGCATCATGACCGAGATGTTTAACGCTTACATGGATGAGCCCTTTGCCATCCGGAAAGATGTCATGAGCTACGTGAACATGATCATCGGCATTGATGCGGAAAATTTAGGACCCGACAAAATGTGGAAGTACAAGGACCCGCAAACCGGAGAACTGAAAGCACTGAAAATCGACGAACGCTATATCGGCAGTGTCGAGGAACGGCTTGGTCTTAAGAGTGAGGAGCAGCGCGAGTCATTTCGAACTTCCATTCGCAAAATCTACGGTCAGAAGATATCCGTCGATCCGGATTATGATTTTATGGACAACCTTGAACTGGTTAAAGCCGTAACGGACGTGCGATTGAAATCCGACATCGCCGGCGCCGGCAGCCTGATCGGTGCCCTGGCCAATCGCACCAATGAAGAAAATCAGAAGCTTTACGACCGCATGATCGACACGATGCTGGAAAAGCTGGGCTACTGTCAGACCTGTGCGCAGAAGACGATAGAGTACTTCTGCACGCAAGAAGACGAAAAATAAGTGTAAATGGCTATTTTTCCGATATACGGCGTTCTCCGCGGCTTTTTGCCTTCGACGCACTGGTAGTGCGCCTCAGGCGGCCTTGTCAGCGAAAAAATCGCTCATTTCCAAGGGTCACCCGAAACTACAATGAAGGGGGCCAAACAGAAATCTCATAAAGTAAGTGAAATCATGGATCAAAGATTGATCAATCTCTATAAAAAGTTGAAACAGGACGGGCTCACAGAAGAGCAGGAGGAGAAGATTCAGCGGGAGCTGGATTATGAAGGCTCCCATGGCCTGCCGGGCGATGGTCTGCCGGGTACTGCAAGCGATGGATCAGCCCTGACCTTCCGGAAGATCTATGCCTACCATGACTTACTGGATTTGCAGGGCATGACGGCGATGCGCAGCACACCCAACGTCAGTATTCGATCCATTGATGAACTGCTCGAGCGCGATCACCAAAGAGAAAAAGACGGCTTCCCGCGCAAAATTAATGTCGGACGTCTGATCAAACCGGGGAAAAGCGGTAAAGACAAAGTCGTCATTGTACCGTCAACGGTGGAGGAAAAATTCATCCATGACACCTCTTTTCAAACCGACGAGGATCAGTCCAACGGTGGGTCCGGCGACGGTGAAGAAGGAGAGGTTATCGGTGAACAGCCCATCCGGGAACCAGAGGGTGAAAGTGGCGAAGGACCGGGGCAGGGCGAAGGCGGCCAGCATGAAATGGAGTCAAATGCCTATGACCTGGGCAAGATACTCACCGAACAGTTTGAACTGCCCAACGTGAAGGACAAAGGCAAAAAACGCTCACTGACCCGCTATACCTATGATTTGACAGACAAGAACCGCGGCTTTGGCCAGCTGCTGGACAAGAAAGCAACCCTGCGCAAGATTGTCGAAACCAACATCAACCTGGGAAACCTGCCGGATACCGACAACATCGACCCGTCTCGGTTTTTAATTTCACCCCGTGACCTGGTATATCGAATTCTGTCGCGTGAAAAAGACTATGAATCCCAGGCCATGGTTTTTTTTCTGCGGGATTATTCCGGCTCCATGGCCGGAAAATCCACCGCCCTGGTGGTGGCCCAGCATGTCATGATCTATAGCTGGCTGCTGTATCAATACGCAATGCAGGTCGAAAGCCGCTTTGTTTTGCATGACACCGAAGCCAAGGAAGTGCCGGACTTTTATACCTACTATAACTCCAAAGTCGCCGGCGGGACCCAGGTGTCATCCGCCTACCGTCTGGTTAACGAAATAGTCGAAAAGGATAACCTGGCCCAGGATTACAATATCTATATCTTTCACGGCACCGACGGTGACGATTGGGACACGGACGGCAAGGAGAGCCTACCCGAACTTAAAAAAATGCTGACCTATGCCAACCGGGTCGGGATCACCATTGCCGAACACACAACTCACGCTTCCAGTGAAACCGAAGTTGAAAAGTATTTAAAAAAATCATCGCTGCTGGAAGACAAACCGAAACTTCTCAGGCTGGATGTCATGCAAGAAGATGCGGATGAACCGAGGCTGATAGAGGGGATAAAACATTTAATATCCGAATAGCCTGATAGATAATAGATGTTTATAAATATGAACAAGTAAAATTCGGATTTCGGATTTCAGGATTTCGGATTTATATAGTCAATTTTTTATAGGAATCAAGGAATACCTACCCAGGACCAGTAGCATCTATCCAAATAAAGAACTAAAAGATATATGGAATTAATAAATCAACATACGAAGAAAATCATGGAAGGGTGCAAACAAAGGGCCCTGGATGCCGGCCTTAGCTTTCAGGATGAAACCCTGGAATATATAGTTTCCAACCGCGATCTACTGGAACTCACCCCTAAAGTGATGATTCCTACCCTATATGATTATTGGGTTCACGACGTGGAGGTCTTGAAGGAGAAAGGCAGATACGAATTGTATCCCAGCAACCCTTATGAGACCGTCATCAACACCCGGCCGGCCATCTCCTTTTACAATGACAACAATCCGGATTGGATGAATGTCATGATTTTCTATCACGTTCTGGGCCATATTGATTTTTTTCAGAATAATCTGTACTTCCGGCACACCTGGGATTACGATTTCACCGGCCGGGCCCTTTCCGACAAGCGCATGATTACCAAACTGCGATCGGAAAAAGGCCGTTGGGTGGACTACATCATCGAATTTTCCCGGGGCATCGACAACCTGGTCGGATATCATGATGAACTTTCGCGCCTCAATCGTGCCCCCCGCAACGACCAATCAAAGATGCTCGACTATTATTTTGACGTGTTTCTGCAATCGATAAAAAAAGTAAAAACCAATAAATATATAAAAGAAATTGAGCGCTACAATAAATGCATGCGGGAAAACCCGAAACTGGGAGAAAAGACTTTTTTTTCAGATGTGATCCGAAAGCATCCCGAGTTCGACGCGATTTATAAAAAAGCGCTGAAAGAAAAGCCTGCCCGCCGGCTGGACCTGATGGAATATATCCTGGAAAATTCGGCATTTTTAGCCAAGGAAAAAAACAACTGGATGAAACCTGTCATCGAGGTGGTGCGCAAAACCTCTATATTTTTCCAGCCGCAGATCCGCACCAAAATAATGAATGAGGGCTGGGCCAGCTACTGGCACGAAAAGCTCTTCCTGCAGGATGACCGTATCAATGGACACGAGGTGGATTTTGCCCGCACCCATGCAGGGGTGACATCCATGCCGCGGGTGGGCTTGAACCCGTACGCGCTTGGAATGCGATTGTTTTATTACATCGAGCAGCTCGCGGACAAAGGCAGGTACTCAATTGAGTTCAGGCGCCTTTTAGATACCGAAGTACGCAAGCAATTTGATGCCCAAACCGGACAGGGACATGATTTCCTGTTTAAGCTGCGGGATAATTTTAATGACTTTATGTTTATCAACACCTTTGTGGATCAGGATTTTATCGATCAATACAATCTGTTTGTAGCCGGACGGCGTTTGAACGAGCAAAGGGGGGTCTGGGAATATTATGTCAAAAGCCGCAGTGCCGACAGCTATCGACAGATGGTGCTGGACACACTTTATCATCCACCGTTCATAGAAATCGATCAGAAAAAATCAGAAAACAGCGACCTGTATCTGGTGCACCGCTTTGAGGGCAAACCCCTCGTAAAAGAATTTATTGCCAACACGATGCTGGGAATTGAATATCTATGGGGGACTTCGGTTAAGCTTGAGACCAGCGAAGTGGTGCCGGCCGAACCGTCCCAGGCAAGGCTCCCCATTCCCGGCCTGACCATGCCGTTGGAAGATGACCGCCAGGCCCAGGAAATAAAATGGCAGCGCGTTCGTTATACGATGAAGGATCGCAAGCTGTCGAAGGAAAATGTATAGAAAATAAGACAGGGGTCAGAAGACAGAGGACAGAACTCTTCGATTCGGGATCTGCGATTTCGGAGTTGTCAGGTTGTCACCGCGGAACACGTAACCCGGAATACGCACAACCCGTAATGCGCAACAGCAACCAGTGACCAGAGGTGGGGTCCCGTGACCAAGAAGCCGAAAACAGCTACTACCGACCGGAAGCAAAAAATGAAGCGTATCAAAGAATTTATAACCCCTTCGAAGAAAAAGGCGGTTCCCGTAGAGGATGACGATCCGGCCGCAATAAGTATCCAAAAAGCAATGGACAACCTCAACCAGAGTATTGGAGAATTTGAACAGCGCGTTTCGATACCTATCGAGGGCTTTCTCAACGAAATCGTTACCAAGCCCCAGATTGTTATCCGCAATGCCTTCCAGGTCTTTCACGACATGATCAAGGCTTATGTGGGTGAGGGCACCGAAGAATATCCGGATGATCCCGAATCTATTCACTATGTTCTTTACGACTTCACCAAATTGTTTGTAGAAGGCGCCGACTACCCATTTTTTGCCGACCGCCTCTTTGCCAATCGACTGGTCAGCCTGGTTGAAGCTTTAAAGCGGGGTGCCCAACAAAATAAAATCTATATTTTCAAAGGCCCGCCCGGCTGCGGCAAAAGCACATTTTTAAATAATTTGCTGATGAAGTACGAAGAATATGCCAATACCGATGCCGGCATGCGCTATGAAACCGTATGGAGATTTGATCGGAAAATTTTAGAGGAATTCAGGGATTTTGAAACGCATCCGGTGCTTGAAAAATTATCCCACCTTCTTGAAACTACCCACGAGGATCAGGTGGAATCCTTAAACGGATCTGAATCGGGCGATTCTTTGCAGAGTTCGGAGGCCTATGCTGCTGCTCGCTTTTCCCCTCAACTGGCAAATAGCTACATTGAAGTGCCGTGTCCCAGCCACGATAATCCGATTCTGATGATACCGAAGCACCATCGCAGAGAATTTTATGACGATCTTTTTAAAAACGACGAATTCAAGTGGAAGCTTTCCACTGAAAAAGAATATGACTGGGTCTTTAGAGATAATCCGTGTACCATCTGCAGTTCTTTATATGAAGCCTTATTGGATCGCCTGCAAAGCCCTCAAAAAGTCTTCGAGATGCTCTATGCGCGACCGTATCGGTTCAACCGCCGCCTGGGAGAGGGAATTAGTGTTTTTAATCCGGGCGACAAGCCTCTGCGACAAAACGTTAGAAACAATCCTATTTTGCAGCGGCGGATCAACAGCCTCCTTAAAGACAGCAACCGGGTAAAATACATTTTCTCCGAGTATGCCAAAACCAATAACGGCATTTATGCCCTGATGGATGTTAAATCCCACAACACCGAACGATTGATCGAGCTTCACAACATTATCAGTGAGGGCGTTCACAAGGTCGAAGACATTGAAGAAAATGTTAATTCTCTGCTTTTAGCCGTGATGAACCCGGAAGATGAAAAAAACATCCAAGGTTTTCAGTCATTTTTGGATCGGGTGGAATATATCACCATTCCCTATGTCATGGACCTGGCCACGGAGGTGGAAATTTACCGTAATATTTTCGGCAAACACATCAACGAAAGGTTTTTGCCCCGGGTACTGCATAATTTTGCGCGGGTGATCATTTCTTCGCGCCTGAATCCCAAATCCGAAGCCATGCTTGAATGGATCGGTGATCCCAATAAATACCGGCTTTACTGCGACGAGAACCTGCAACTGCTCAAAATGGAAATCTATACCGGATACATACCCAATTGGCTCAAGGAAGAAGATCGTAAAACCCTGACCGCCAAACGGCGGCGCAATATTATCGGCGAATCGGAAAAAGAAGGCGAGCATGGCGTTTCCGGCCGCGATTCCATCAAAATATTCAATAAGTTTTTTTCAGCTTACGCCAAAGAAGATAAGCTGATCAACATGTCTGATCTTTGCAAATTTTTCACCAAAATCAATAAAAATGTTAAAGACTTAATACCGGCGGGATTTTTGGATTCGCTGCTGCGCATGTATGACTATACGATCCTGCAGGAAGTCAAAGAGTCCCTCTACTACTATAATGAAGAACAGATTTCCAGGGAAATCCAAAACTACCTTTTCGCGATTAATTTTGAAATCGACTCGGTTGAAACCTGCACTTATACCGGAGAAAAGCTGACGATAACCGATGAATTTCTGGAAAGTATTGAACAGCGTTTGCTGGGTGCCAAAATAAATGGCGATCAACGCAAAGCCTTTCGCAAAGCTTCTCAAAAAGAATATACCACCAAAACATTGACCCAGGAGATCATGGTGGAGGGATTGTCAATTACAGAGACAAAGATCTTTCAATCCATGCATGACCGTTATGTATATAATCTAAAGGAAAAAGTGCTGGATCCGTTTCTGGAAAACGAAAATTTCCGGCGGGCGATAAAAGACTATAATGACGAAGATTTTAAAACCTATGATAAGCGCATTAGAGACGATGTGGGCTATTTGATTAACAATCTGCGTGAAAAATACCAGTATGCAGACCAGGGTGCCAAAGAAGTTTGTATGTATGTCATTGATAACGATCTGGCGAAAAAATTTGCAGCTACGTAGGAAAAATTCAAAAATTCAACAAACCCGCCTCAACCTTATGCCCCGCCAAAATTCTGTAATCCCCGGAAGTTAATCTCTATTAGCGCGAGGAGATGACCACCGCTGCTGAGTTCATCTGAGCCTTCAAGGAATCACAGTACTCGTCAAAAATGAAATACATACACCGATTGGCATATTGGGATTTTTCGTAGAAACTGCAGTCAATCTGCTGTTTCTGACAACCGGCTGTACATATGGACATTTCCTCTTGCTTACAAAAATTGGTTGTTGGATGAGCCATTACGTTCACCTCACACTGTTGATTTTTCACCTCCAACGCTATATCTGAATTTAGCCCCATTTATATTATCGGCCGGACCGACGATTACTTTATAGTGTTTGTTAAAAGGATGTTTTCGAAAAATTGAAACGAACACCGTTGAAGTATTAATTTATCTGCTTATCTTTACGGTTGTCGGCTTTGATCAGAAAAAATAAGCTGTTTCAGAAGCCCAACTAAAAATCAAATTCCAAATTCAAGAAACGGCCCCGATGCTTAAACAAAGAGAAATATGGCTGGATGACCAGGATCGCAAAGAGCAACTGGCTGAGTCCGATAACAGCGCCAAAACCACTTACTTCGGATATGAGGATATCGCCCGGGATCAAAAAACGGATCGGGTTATACAGCATTTTAATTCAGTTGCGCAACACTATGACTTTATGAATTCCCTTTTGAGCTTTGGCATTCATCATCTTTGGAAACGCACGGCCGTTCGAATGATGGATCTGGATCCCGGTGATCAAATATTGGATGTCTGCGGCGGCACGGCTGATCTGGCCATGCTGGCTGCCAAAGATATCGGGTCGGCCGGTGCAGTCATCGTGTACGACATTAACCGTGCCATGATTCAGGCCGGCCTGCACAAGGTGGCCCATAAGGATATCGCTTCACGAATCGGATATGTGCAGGGCAACGCCGAAACCGTCAGTTTCCCGGATAAGCACTTTGATGCCACAATGGTTGGTTTTGGTATCCGCAATGTGACCAATATGAAAAGGGGATTTGAAGAAATGTACCGGGTATTAAAGCCCGGGGGGAAAATGATGTGCCTTGAATTTTCCAAGCCAACCTTTCCGCCCTTCCGGTGGTTTTATGATATTTATTCTTTTTATATCATGCCCTTTCTGGGAGAGCTGATTACCGGTTCCCGTAAAGCCTATACCCACCTGCCGGAATCCATTCGCATGTTTCCGCTGCCTGATGAACTGTCGGACCTGCTGGTGAAAATTGGATTTTCTCAGGTCAGCTACCGCAGCCTCACCAACGGGATTGCCGTCATCCATCTGGCCATCAAGTAAGTCCACTTAAGCCTGAAACCTTCACACGCCTCGAATGGGACAAAAATAAGAAAGGCTAAAGCGATTATTCTTTTTCGACCGGGAACGTCATATGAGCCCCATTCCAGCCGATAATGGTTACAAAAACCGATAGCGACAGAACCAGCACCGGGTAAATGATGGCGGGCCCCTGCAACGAATCCATCACATCCGGTACAAGCACCCGCCAGATAAAAACGATGACAGCAACGGCCAACATAATGAGCGAAAGGGGAATTTTGATCTTTACCGGTTTGAGCATCTTGGCCATATAATTAAGCCACCAGGTATAAAATCCGGTAGATATGGCCACCACGCAAAATAATATACCGCCCCCGAGACAATGAAAAGCCGTGGTCTCAAAGGCTTTAATCCCGGTGAGCAGGTATAGCAGATTAAACACCGTTGTGGAAAACATAAAAACAATTGGAAAATGAACCGTCATCGGGTGCGGATGGCGTCTGAGCATAGGGTATCGGGAAATCAACCAGTCGATCGGCCGGGGAATTTTGCGCTCATCAACAACCTTTTTTAACACTCCCACCTGGGGGTATCGCTCCAGCACGTCTTTTTCGTGGGGAGCGGCCTGAAGATCGGTGGTCAGTTCATGACCGGCATGATGGCGTTTCATATGGACACCGCTTCGCCACAACTTGCTTTCGCTGACATCATAAACTTTGCCGTCGTACGCGACATAAACGGGATTTCCGTTGGCACCGTTGTAATCGGCCAGTTCATCTGGAGTGAATTCTTTCATCGCTTCTCCCTAAGGGTTTTAAAAACTAAATCATCAATCGGATCAAAACGATCACAAGCAGCGCCGGAGGATAATAGCTGGCTTTATTAAATAAGGCTATGGCATCGGAAGCTTTCAGGGTTTGAAAGAGTTTCGCGGCCGGCAGTAAAAGCAGGTAGCACCCTACGGCGAAAGAAATAATGACATAAATAATTACAAAATCAACCTGGGAATAATAAAATATGGCTGCATTCAGGCCTAAAGCGAATACAAGGGTTACCAACCCAATGACCCGTGAGGCCTGGAGGCCGTAACAAACCGGTATGGTTAACGCCTTGAATTGTTTATCTTCCTCAACATCCACCCAATCGTTAGGGATGTTCTGACCGCCGATTTCCCAAGAAAAAAGCAACAGAAACAAAATGATCAAATAGGCCCCGGAAGGATTAGGGTCCACAGCGAAGACGGCAGCAATGGCACCGGAAGTCTTTACGGCACCGCTGACCAGGGTACGAAACGGGCTGACCCGCCACAACAGGCAATAAATAGCTTCCAGGGTGCAACCGGCCAGGAAAATAAGAACGCATACCGGATTGAGGATATACGCACCGATTAAAGCCACTAAACCCCAAACCAACGCCCAAACCAGCCCCTCCTTGAAACTCAACAAACCCTGGGCCATGGGGTGCCGGACGATCATACTGTCCAGATCGCCCTGCGCATTGGAAAAGCCGCCAACAGCAGCCTTTTCTTTGTCGGCCTCGTAGTCGATCACATCGTTTAGAGCGTATACGGCGGTATAACCGGCAAAGGTCGTGATCAGTCCTAATACGACAACAAAAAGAGATGGGAAATGTCCCAGCCACAGTAGAGCGCCAAAGGCCGGTGTGCACATGTCCAGCAATCCATGCGGGGTACGCGATAAAGCGAAATACAATTTTAAGCGTGAAAGCCCGGCAAAGCGATGATTATCCATTGATGTTTCGGGCACCCGGTTTATCCTAGATGTAAATTTTACGATCTCAAGCGAGACAACCTTTAAACGCAGTGCAAGAAATGCATCTAACGCTCCTGCAAAGGAGCGAAGCCTGCCTCCCCTACTCCTGCATCTGACACTCCTTATCCCACTCCGGGCAGGCGGTTTTCATTTCTGCGGCAAACTTTTCCATGCATTCACCACATTCCATATCGAAATTAGGAACATGCCCGTATCGTTCTTTCATTTCTTCTTCAGATAGCACCTGGGTCCCGCTGCATCCGCATTGCGGACAACCTGTTTTAACCGTGTAACGTTTCTTCGACATACAAAACCTCCACTTTTAATTCTTGTTAATTGTTGAAAGATTTATACCTAATCCGGAAAAAAAAGTAAACTGCACAATACCCCGCCACGTTGCTGAACCAACCCGGTGACCGCACCTTGATCTAGCCTTTCAACAAATCATCAAGCTGATCCTCGGGCAGAATCGATTCGTCCCTGACAACATCCCGGATCGTTTTTCCACTGTCATAAGCTTTTTTGGCGATGGCCGCCGCTTTATCGTAACCGATTTTCGGTACCAACCCGGTCACCAGCGCCAGACTTTTTTCAATACAGGCGGTACAAGCCTCCCGGTTGGCGGTAATGCCGGCAATACATTTTTCGGCAAATAGGCCGGTTACCGAAGCCAACAGGGTGATCGATTGTAAAAGATTGTAAGCGATCACCGGCAGCATGACGTTTAACTCAAAATTTCCGGCCTGGCCGCCCATCATAATGGTGGTATCGTTGCCCATTACCTGGGCCGACACCTGCAAAACGGCCTCGGGAATAACGGGATTGACCTTGCCGGGCATAATCGAAGATCCCGGCTGCAGAGAGGGTATGTTAATTTCGCCTAAACCGCATCGGGGCCCGGACGCCAGCCAGCGTATATCGTTGGCTATTTTTACAAGGCTGACCGCCAGGGCTTTCAGTGCTCCGCTGGTCTCAACGGCCGCATCCTGAGCGGCCTGGGCCTCAAAATGATTTTGGGCTTCGGTAAAGTGCAAGCCGGTGTGGTTTGAAATTAAAGCGATCACCCGGTTGGCAAAATCCGAATGGGTATTCAAGCCGCTGCCGACGGCGGTCCCTCCCAGCGCCAGTTCAGCCAGCCGGGGCTCGACGGACCGGATGCGGTCGATGGCAAGCTCTATTTGCCGCGCGTAGCCTGAAAACTCCTGGCCCAGATACATTGGAACGGCATCCTGCAGGTGGGTGCGTCCGAGTTTGCGGATATCTTTAAATTCATCGGCTTTGGCCGCAAATGCTTTATTAAGTGATTCAAGAGACGGAATTAAGCGCTCATAAATCAACATCATTGCCGATATGTGAATCGCAGAAGGGATCACATCATTGCTGGACTGCCCCAGATTCACATGATCATTGGGGTGGACCGGCGATTTGCCACCTTTTTGGCCGGTCAGGATCTCATTTGCCCGGGAAGCCACCACCTCATTCATATTCATGTTGGTGGAAGTGCCGGAGCCGGTCTGAAAAATATCCACCACAAATTGGCTGTCATATTTTCCATTCATAACCTCCCGCGAGGCCCGGGAAATAGCATCCGCTAATTCAGGATCCAGCAGACCGAGCTGATTGTTGACCTGGGCCGCACAATGCTTAACCAGAGCCAGGGCATGAACAAAGGCGGCCTGAAACCTGAGATCGCTGATGGGAAAATTGTCCACCGCCCGTTGGGTTTGGGATCCGTAGTAAGCATCGGCCGGAATGCGGACGGTCCCCATGGAATCTTTTTCTTCACGGTATTTCATAATTAACTTGTCCTTGTTACGGGCTGCGCGTTTCGTGGCGACAATCAGACAAACCTGAAATCGAGCGCCTCTGTTATCTGTTTTCTGTCTTTTCCATCCTGATAAAAAACATGAGAAGGGCCGGGATAACAAATACGGTAAAAATGGTCGAAACTGCCAGCCCCCCGAGCACCACGCTTCCCAGCCCCCGGTAAAATTCGGATCCCGGACCGGGAACTAAAATCAGGGGAAGCATGCCGAATATGCTGGTCGCGGCACTCATATAAATGGGCCTTAGCCGGGTGCGGGTGGATTCGAGAACGGCTTCGCGATATGGCATATTGTTGAAGCGGACATTGTTTAAGGATTGATGAACGATGAGGATTGCGTTGTTGACGACTACGCCGATCAGAATCACGAAACCAAGCATCGTGAGGATATCAAGAGCCTGATCGGCAATCAGCAGGTTGACCATTTTGAGCCCAAGCAACCCCCCGACGGCTGCAAGCGGTAAGTTAAACATGATGACAAGCGGATAGATAAAATTGCCAAATAAAGCGGCCATCAACAGATAGGCAATCGCCGCTGCCAGAATGAAATTCCATTGCAAACTTTTGCGGGTTTCGCTTAGTTTATCAGCGACACCGCTTTGGCCGATATCGACCCCCCGCAATGCCCCCTGCCCGGACAGAGGCCTCACCACCTTCGAATTAATGATTTCCATGGCTTCCTGCAATGGCATAGATGAAGGCGGCGTGACTTCTAAAGTGATCGTACGCTGCCTTTCCAAGTGTCTGATCTGGGTAATCCCGGATGTTCGTCTCAACCGTGAAAGCGAGGACACCGGCACCACCTTGCCGCCCGGAATGGCAATAAGTGAATCATACAGCCTTTCCGGGGTGGAAATATCTTTTTCGGAAGCCTTGAGTACCATATCAATTTTTTTCTGCCCTTCCTGCTTGAATTCACCAATTTCCCTGCCATCCATAAGCACGTCGATTGCCACGCCAAAGTCCCGGGCCGTCATTCCAGCTGCTTTGATTCGATCGCGTTCAGGGATGATCAGCACTTCGGGGAACAGCAATTCAAGTGAAGGCACGGGCCTGATCTGAGCCTGGGGGATCTCTTTTTTGATGGCACCGAAAAACATCCCGGCGGCCTGGACAATTTGATTGAGGTCTTCACCACTGACATTGATTTCGACCGTTCGGCCCCGGCCAAGTCCGGTTTGAAATACACCTGCCTGAATACTGACCCCGTACATTCCCGGGATGGAAAAAATTGTGCGCATAAATAGCGGTATCAGTTCGCCGGCCCTCTGCTCGTGAGTACTGATGGCACCGAAAAGCATAATTTGTTCCGCCCCGATATAGAACATATTTTTGATTCCCGGAAATCCATCTTTATCTTTTCCAAAGTAAGGTGCGTTCATCTGATAGACATGCTCACCGATGGCCTTTCTTTCAGCAAAGGAAAGGCCGGGCGGAGGGATCAGGATGTTGATAACCAGGTTGCGGTTTCCCTGGGGAAGGTATTCCATTTTGGGCATCAGCAGGATGGCACTGTAGATGGAAAGGATACTAAAGCAAAGTACGGTGGAAATTCTTGTCATCCAGTTTCTGGTGGCCAGTTTTACCAGCCACATTATCCCCTTTTGCATCAGGTTGCCGAAAGACCCCACAGGAGATTTAGACTTGGGCGAGCGCTGGTTGTGCCCGGTTGACTTGAAAAGGTGTTTTGAGAACATGGGGATTACCGATACGGAAACAAAAAGGCTCAGGGCCAAAGCGGAGGTTACGGCGATGGCAATATCTCTGAAAAGCTGACCGGCTTCATCCTCCATAAAGACGACCGGTAGAAACACCGCGATGGTTGTCAAAGTGGATGCCAGAATGGCACCCCAGACTTCCCGGGTACCTTCATAGGCGGCTTTAAATGCTGATTTGCCCATGTTGAGATGCCTGTCGATATTTTCCAGCACGACAATGGCGCTGTCGATCAGCATTCCCACCGCAAATGCAATGCCGGCCAGACTGACGACATTCAAATTTCTTCCCAGAAATTTCATGAAAATAAAAGTGCCGATAATACTGATCGGGATGGCGGTAGCGACAATAATGGTAGACGTAAAACTTCTCAGAAAAATCAGCAGCACGATAACAGCCAGCGTCCCACCCAGCAGAATATTCTGTCGAACCAGCGAAATCGCTCCGCGAATATAGTGACGTTGATCATATACCCATTCCAGAAATATCTTTTCGGTGGCAAGTTTTTCCGTATTCAGCCAGTTGACGACATCCTCGAGCCGATCCGAAAGCTCCAGAATATTGGCATCGGGTTCCGGTTTGACGCCAATGGCTATGCCTTCTTGGCCCAAATGAAGCATGGCAGCGGTAGGCTTTTGATAGCCAAAGTTCACCACCGCTAGTTCCGCCAGCTTGATACGCTGGAGTCCCGTGGATCGGACAACAATATTTTCAATATCTTCGGGGGATTTAAATTCAGCTGTTGTCCGGATCCTGTAATCCCGGCGGCCCACCCCCAGTGTGCCGGCGGAAATGTTGATGTTTTCGGCCCGGAGAATATTAATTAAATCGGGGATGGTCAGGCCGTAAGCGGCCAATCTCTCCGGTTTGACAATGATATGCATCTCCTTTTTGATGCCGCCGCCGACAAACAGGTCGGCAACGCCTTCGGTGCGCTCCAGGTATTGCCGGATATTATTTTCAAAGTATGTGCGATAGGTATAGGTGGAGTTGGAATTGCCCTCCAGGGTTTTTAAGACCATCCATACGACGGGTGAGGTCGCGGCCCCGGTGGCGGATATGATAGGCTTGTCTACATTTTCAGGATAGGTCGGCACTTCATCCAGTTTGTTCGATACCCTCAGCAAGGCGCCATCCACTTCGGTTCCGATACTGAATTTCAGGGTAATGGTTCCCTGGCTGTTATAGGATGAGCTTTCCATATCCAGCAACCCCGGAATGCCTTTTAGAACCTTTTCCTGCTCTTCGATGATCTCCCGTTCAATCTCGTAGGGGGTCGCACCGGGCCAGGTGGTCGTGACGGTGATCTCGGGCTCTATCACCGTAGGGCTCAGCTGATAGGGCAGGCTCGTCAGGCCGATCCATCCAAAAAGGACGACCAGGATGATACCGACGATGACAGATACCGGCTTTTCAATTGAAAACCTGACGGGGTCCATGGTGCTGGCCTCTGGTTATTGGTTGCTGGTCCCTGGTGGTGGGGGCCGGCCTTTGTTGCTGGTTACGGGTTGCGAGTTGCGTGGTGAAAATCAGACAAATCCGAAATTTGCAATCCCAAATCGAAGATCTCTGTCATCTGTCCTCCGGCGGTTTAAAGGATACCGTCTGTCCATTGCTAAGACGTTCATTGCCTTTGACGACAACGAACATACCTTCTTTTAAGCCTGGACCCGCAACGCCTGCATTCAGGTTTTCGTAGCCAATTATCTGAACCGGCAGCATGGTTGCCTTGGAATTTTCAGCAGTGAATACCACCGTCTGTCCGAATTTGGTTATAACCGCATCCCGGGGGACAATCAGCGTCTTTTTAATCTCGCCTTTTGGCAGAGTTACCTTGGCCGACATGCCTTCTATCAAAGAAAATTGGTTGGACGTTCTAATTTTTACCGGAAACGTGCGGGTGCTGACATCACCTTTGGGAACGATGGCATTCACCGTCCCGCTGAATTCTTGGCCGTTTGCGGCCGCTCTCACCTGCATACCGATCTTGATATACGGAATGATTTGTTCCGGCAGCTCCGCCACAATGTCAATGACGTCATCTTTGCCGATTACCGCCACGGTTTCACCTTCTGAAATCCATTCCCCCCGATCCACATGTCGCTTGATAACCACGCCATCAAAGGGCGCTCGGATTATTTTTTTCTCCAGCTCGATTGCCAACTGTTCAACCCGGGCGTTCAGAGAAGCCGCCTGCTTTTCTGAACCAATCACCCGATACCTGTTTTCATCGTAGGTCTGTTCTGAAATGGACTTCTTTTCAAACAGCTTTTCCCTTCTTTTCAAATCTATTCTGGCGATCTCCAGTTCAGACAACACCTGTTCATAAGTTGATCGGGCCGCCTGGAGCCTTTTGCGAAGTATTTCAGAGCCAAGTGCTACAAGGACATGTCCTTTTTTTACCCGTTGCCCCTCCTCGAAGCGGACATCCGAAGCAAGTCCGCTGGTCTCAGAGGCCGTCTCCGATATCTCCTGATAAAAAATAGTAGCAATAAATTCGCTCTGGGGAGCAACCCGGCCGGCTTTTACTTTCGCCACCGCCACGGTGGCCGGCGGTGGCCCCTGCGCTTCTTGCTGACCCCACAGACGAAGCGGTAAATATGTCAGGAAAAAGCATAGGCCAGATAGAATTATTATAAAATGAAATGACCTTCTAACCATTACAGCCTCTTTAGAGATAATTCCAAAAAAGTAAATATACCGAAACCAATACCAATAGCGTCTCTAATATTCAACCACAATATAAGGCAAATCGATCGAAGTACAAGTTGGTTTGGGGCCAGGCCGGGTATCTTAAGAGGGATTTTGGGGCATGGGCTGCAAAGGTTGCTGAAGTATTGGACAGGATACGATATTCAGGCGCTCGATTGCTCCAACACCCCAATACTCCACAATGGTGACTGCGGTTGGTGCCCGTATGGATTGGGCTCCTGTTTAGCAGCAGTGTCATCGAGGCTTAGAAGAGGTGGGCCACATCCGAAATAATGGATTTGACTTCCTCGCCGATGCCGCCAACCTTTTCGGGTTCCAATTTAAGTAATTTAGCGGATTGCAATTCGGCAAAGTCTATTTCCTCTTCGAACAGGCTATAGCCGATCTGGCGGGTCAGCATATTCGCAAGATGAACGATCAGAATCTCCTTGACGGTATCGGAACTATATTCTTCATCTTCATGGTGGGTAATAACGTTAATGAATTCCGTATCGAATCCCCAGCGTTTAAGCAGCATACTGCCCAATCCGATGTGAGCTTCCTGGATATTGGCTTCGATCGCATCGATGTTTAATGATCTGCCCTTTGAGACTTCCGAAAAGGCTTTCAACAGCAACGTTTTACCGATATCATGGGTCAGACCCATCAGGAAATACTTTTCCAGATCGTCAAGTTTTAATGTTTGAGCAATCAGTTTGGATCCGTAGGCGCACGCCAGGGAATGCACCCACAACTTATCCATCAATATTTTGCATTTAACGTTTTTGGTTTCATACAGGCTTTTATTGGCGATGGCCAGAACAATATTAAGGCTTTCTTTAAGGCCCAGACGCGGAATGGCGGTTTTTACGTTGCGGATCTCGGTTATACCGCGATAAACGGGGCTGTTGGAGACCGAAATCAAACGCAGGGAGATGGTTGGATCTTTTTCGATGACTTGCGCCAGTTCTTCCGGCGTTGACTTGGGCTGTTTAATCACAGCCTGCATTTCCCGAATGACCTGGGGCATCACCGGCGGATTGATTTTTCCGGACTTGAATTTGCCGAGGATTTCGACAAAGACCTCCCGCATAATATCCGCCTGCCGTTTTTGCAGATAATCTGAAGAGTTGCCGGCGTTGGCCTCGACGAAGGCAATACAATCTTGAATCAAGTCCTGATCAAACAGCTGCCCGGCTTTAGCGCTAATATCCGCCAGGGATTCTTCTATAGTCAGCGCTTTGTCTGAGGAGCGGGCAAATACCATATTATCCAGGTAATTGAAAAGCCCGATAACCCGGGCGCCAAGGGGAATTTTATCGGCTTTTAAACCATCCGGATAACCGGAGCCATCAATCGCTTCATGATGGTGACGGACCATCGGTAAGACATCTTTCAGTATATTCAAATTTCCCAGAACTTTTTCACCGCTGACGGGATGCTTTTTTATCAGGATCATTTCCTCGTCCGTAAGCGGTTCGGTTCTTTGTAATAAATTGATGGGAATGGCGACGATACCGATATCGTGCAGCAAGCCGGCAAAGTAGATGGTTTCAATATCCTCATTGCCGACAATTTCATATTCCTCACAAAAATTGGCGCAGTTGTTGGCAACGCGCTCGGAATGCTTTCTTAAAAACGGATCTTTTTCTTCGATCAGAGCAACCAGGGTTTTAACAACATCTAAAACAAATTCCCTGAACTCAGCTTCATTTTTAGGTGTTTCAGTCATGGCCATAATTATTAGTCTAAAAAACCAAAAGGATCACTGTCAAGTATAACCGATTAAAGAAACTTATCAAATATATTTGACACATTACCCTCTTTTCCATATTATCCTGCTTGGATCTATCATATTACTCTGGGTCTAAAAAGGGCCAGAATATAGCGTCTGACTTACGTTACCATACAATCGGGTGTGGCGATATGAACCTTACGGCAACCTGGAACGCTGACTTTATTGACAGCCAATATAAGCGCTGGAAAACAGATCCGTATTCACTTTCCAAGGAATGGCGCTTTTTCTTTGAAGGATTTGATCTGGCTGCCTCCGGAACCAAACCGGTAGCAGAAGCAGCCGATGAAAATCAATTGCGGCGGCAGGCCAGGGTTCAGGCCCTCATATATCGCTACCGTGATCTCGGTCATTTAATGGCCTGCCTGGATCCGCTGGCAGCATGCCCTTCGGATCACCCGCTTTTAAATCTGGCAGCCTTCAAACTCACGCCGGAAGATCTTGACCGTGAATTTTCTGCCAGCCGGTTGGCCGCATCTGAACGGGTGCCCCTGCGTGAGATTGTTCAGGCCCTCAAAGAAACCTATTGCCATTCCATCGGTGTCGAATTCATGCATCTGCAGGATCCGGGCGAACGCCAATGGCTGCTGGATCGGATGGAACCCGTGCGCAACCGCCTGCAACTGGAGGCTTCTACCAGACACCGCATATTGGAAAAGCTTTTCCAGGCCGCCCTGTTTGAACAGTTCATCAATAAAAAATACCTTGCGGTGACGCGCTTTTCGCTGGAAGGCGGGGATGCGATTATTCCGGCTTTAGACCGCCTGCTCCGGCATGTTGCTCAAAAAGGATGTACGGAAGTTATTCTGGGCATGGCCCACCGCGGTCGCTTGAACGTGCAGGCCCATATCCTGAACAAGCCCTATGAAGATATATTCGGAGAGTTTGAAAATTGCTACAATCCGGACGATCTGACGGGTGCCGGTGATGTAAAATATCACAACGGGTACCTTGCCGATGTAAAAATAACCGATGATCACAATCTGCGTATTTTTCTAATGAACAATCCCAGCCATCTGGAGTCGGTGGATCCGGTTGTGGAAGGATTCGCCCGGGCCCGCCAGGACATCAAGGCCGACCAGCCGCGAAACTTTCTACTGCCGCTTCTTATTCACGGAGATGCTGCTTTTGCCGGACAGGGTATCGTGACCGAAACCTTGAACATGTCCCAGCTTGAAGGCTACCGAACCGGCGGCACCATTCATCTGGTGATCAATAATCAGATCGGATATACCACCCTTCCCGAAGATGCGCGGTCCACCCGCTATAGCACCGATGTCGCCAAAATGCTCATGGTCCCGATCTTCCACGTCCATGGGGAAGACCCGGAGGCCCTGGTGCACGTTTTTCAGCTGGCTGCCGATTACCGCTGGGAGTTCGGCAAAGATGTTGTGATCGATGTGGTCTGTTATCGCCGCTACGGACACAATGAAGGCGACGAACCCTATTTCACCCAGCCGCAAATGTACGAACAGATTCGGCAGCGAACTTCATTGCACCGCCTTTATGCTGATAAACTGATAGAGGAAAAAGTGGTTCAAAAAAGCGATATTGATACGATCACTGATACGATTAACACCCGCTTAAATACCGCCTATGACACCGTTCACGGCAGCGAATGTCCGTTTCCCTTTACCGAGTTTTATGAGGAGTGGCAGGAGATTGACGCCGACTTTACCCATGCACCGGTCAATACCGCTGTGGGAAAAGACACTCTGATCTCGTTGGCTGAAAAGCTGAATGCCGTCCCTGAGGGCTTCGGGTTAAGTCCAAAGCTGGAACGGTTGCTGCAAAGGCGACTTCAGGCTGCACAGAACGGATATGGGTTGGATTGGGCAGGCGCTGAAGCACTGGCCTTTGCCTCCCTGTTGACCGAAGGATTCCCTATCCGACTCAGCGGTCAGGACAGCGGTCGGGGCACATTCAGCCAACGACACAGCGTTCTGGTGGATGTCAACTCCGGCAAGAACTACATACCGCTCAATGCCCTGGAAAAAAAGCAGGCGCCCTTCACCGTCTTTAACAGCCTGTTATCAGAGGCCGGAGTCCTTGGTTTTGAATACGGGCATTCACTGGCCCAACCCTATGGTTTGGTACTCTGGGAGGCCCAGTTTGGTGATTTCGTCAACAATGCGCAATCGATTATTGACCTGTTTATCGTCAGCGGAGAATCCAAATGGCAGCGGCTAAGCGGTCTGGTATTGCTGCTTCCCCATGGCTATGAAGGCCTGGGTCCTGAACACTCAAGCGCTCGCCTTGAACGGTTTTTGCAGTTGTGTGCCGCTGACAATATCCAGGTTTGCAATCCCACAACACCGGCCCAGTACTTTCATCTGCTGCGACGTCAGCTTAAAAGTGCATTTCGCAAGCCGCTGGTTATTTTAACACCCAAAAGCCTGCTGCGCCTTCCAGCAGCGGTTTCCACTATCGATGAACTTGCTCAAAGTTCATTTCAGACTGTGATAGAAGATGCCAACGCCATCAAAGACCCGTCCACCGTTCTGATTTGCAGCGGTAAAATTTATTATGAACTGGCTGTCCGGCGCAATGATCTGGAAATCGCCGACATCGCTATTTTGCGGTTGGAACAGATTTATCCCTGGCCCCGGGACCAACTGAAAAAGGCGGCTAAAAAATACTCACGCGCCAGGCGATGGTGCTGGGTCCAGGAGGAACCCGAAAATATGGGAGGGTGGCAGTTTATCAGACATCGTTTAGAAGAGGTCATCAAACAACCGCTGTTATATATCGGCAGAGAGGCGGCATCCAGCCCGGCAACCGGCTTTCCGATCATATACAGGCGGGAACAAAATGAAATTATTGAAAAGGCCGTCGGGCCGCCCGGCGGCAGCCAACAGCAGTCGGAGGCGAGTTGAAGCTGGTCTCTGGTCACTGGTAGCTGGCTGACATTCTGAAATTCGCAGTTACCAGAGACGAGCGGCAAGAGGCCAGGGACCGGTGACAAGTGGCCATTAAGTAGCCTCCGGCACCAAAGATGAAAATGAATGACTAACAAAAGTGAGAATGAAAAATGCTCATAGAAATTAAAGTCCCCAGCGTAGGAGAATCCGTTACCGAAGCACTGCTGGCACAATGGTTTAAAAGTGATGGTGATCCGGTAAAAAAAGATGAGCCCCTTTTCGTCATTGAAACCGACAAGGTTACCCTTGAAGTAGTGGCCGAAGCAGATGGGGTGCTGTCGATTAAGGTCGCGGAGGGGGAAAATGTGGCCATCGGCGCTGTTGTCGGAACACTGGATTCAGAAGGCGCGGCTCAGGCAGCGTCAGCGGCGGCGGTTGAACAGGCCGAAGAGGCCAAACCAGAGGTATCCGCGCCCAGCGCGTCGGCAACACCGGTAGCAGCGGAAAAAATGCCCGCAACCCCTGCCGCCGAACTCGCTGAACCGGCGCTGCCTCAGCCGGCACCCTTACCGCAGGAAACTTTGCAGCCTTCAGCGGCCGGAGGTCCCCTGGCGCCTTCTGTGAGAAGGCTGGTAGCGGAAAAAAACCTGGATCCGGCCCTGATACCTGGAACAGGACCCGGTGGTCGCATCACGAAAGGGGATGTCATTTTGTATCTGGAAAGTGACCATCCGGCGGTATCAGCGGCCGTATCCGATCAGACAGCAGTTCCGGCAGCGGCACAGGCGCCGGTGGACATGGAACCGGCCAAAACCATTTCGGCCGCAGAACTCATCAGCAGAAAACCCATGAGCCCGATCCGACAACGTATCGCCGTCCGTCTGCTGGAAGCCAAACACAGTACGGCCATGCTCACCACCTTCAATGAAATTGATATGACGAACCTCATGGCCATTCGCCAGCAATACAAAGAGTCCTTTAAACAAAAATACGGCGTTAATCTGGGGATGATGTCGTTTTTTATCAAAGCCGGAGTAGAAGCCCTCAAAGAGCAACCTCAGATCAATGCTTTTATAGACGGAAAAGATTTTATCGAGCACCACTATTATCACATCGGAGTGGCGGTGGGTTCTGAGCGTGGTTTGGTCGTTCCGGTTATCCGCCACGCGGATAAGCTGAGTTTCGCCGGACTGGAACAGGCCATTGTAGACTATGTCAAAAAAATTCAGGAAAATCGTCTTGAAATTTCAGATCTCGAGGGTGGTACGTTTACCATCAGTAACGGCGGCGTTTACGGCTCACTGTTGAGTACACCAATTTTAAATACACCCCAAAGCGCTATTCTGGGAATGCATAAAATTGAAAAGCGTCCGGTTGTGATTGATGATGAAATCGTCATCCGGACCATGATGTATGTGGCCTTAAGCTACGATCACCGTATCGTGGACGGCAAAGAAGCGGTCACCTTCCTCAAACGTATCAAAGAGTTTATCGAAAACCCGGAACGCATGATGATGGAGATTTGATATGGCCAAGGATAAAAACTATGATGTCGTTATTATCGGAAGCGGTCCCGGTGGTTACGTCGCTGCGGTTCGCGCTGCCCAGCTCGGTATGAAAGTGGCTTGCGTCGAAAAAGAACCGCGCCTGGGAGGTGTGTGTCTGAATGTCGGGTGCATACCCAGCAAAGCATTGCTGGATTCCAGCGAATACTACCATCTGGCAAAAGAACAGTTTGCCGCCCACGGCATAAAAACCGGGCGCGTGAGTCTGGACCTGCCGACCATGATGGCACGCAAGGAAAAAGTTGTTCAGGAATTGACCGAAAATGTTAGAAAGCTGCTTGAAGGCCACAAAATTGATATCATACAGGGTACCGCCCGGCTGGCCGGTCCGGATCGCGTCGATATTGCGCCAAACGATTCAGGATCTAAAAAAGCCGAACAGTCAAGCCTCCAGACCCAAGCCATTATTTTGGCCACGGGAGCAGAGCCGACATCATTGCCGGGTCTGGAGTATGACGGTCAGCATTTAATCAGCTCGCGGGAAGCCTTATCCCTGGATACGGTCCCCAAACACCTGGGTATTGTGGGCGGCGGCTACATCGGCTTGGAGTTGGGTTCAGTGTGGCTGCGGCTCGGAGCCAAGGTAACGGTGATTGAAATGCTACCGAAGATCGCCCCTACCCTTGATGGACAGGTGGGACGCAAACTGCAGCGGGTCCTCAAACGTCAGGGGATTAATTTCCGGATGCAAACCATGGTAACCGCTGCTAAGGTATCCAATAAATCAGTGCAGGTGGAGCTGGAAACGAAAAAGGGTAAAGAAAGCCTATCCTGCAATCGTCTTCTTATCAGCGTGGGTCGCCGTCCCCGCACCGGGGGACTGGGCATCGAAGAGATCGGAATTAATACAGACCCTGACACCGGCCACCTGCTGGTGGATGGATCCTATCGAACGAACATTCCATCCATTTATGCCATCGGCGACCTCATTGCCGGGCCGATGCTGGCCCACAAGGCCTCGGCCGAGGGGATCGCTGCGGCCGAATGCATCGCCGGCAAGCCCGGAGAAGTCAACTATGATGCTATCCCATCGGTGATCTACACCTGGCCGGAGGTGGCCAGCGTGGGGCTTACCGAAGAAGGGGTCAAAGAGCGGGGCATCGATTATTGTACCGGTACCTTTCCGTTCTCCGGTGCCGGACGGGCACGCTGTATGGGTGAAACCGAGGGTTTCGTCAAAGTCATCGCCCATAAAAAAACCGACCGCCTCCTGGGGGTGCACATCATCGGACCGCGCGCAGCAGACATCATCGCCGAATGTGTCTTGGCAGTTGAGTTCGGCGCCAGTTCCGAAGACATTGCCCGCACCATACACGGCCATCCGACCTTTGCCGAAGCCCTGCAGGAAGCAGCCATGGCCATCCAAAAGTGCTCGATCTATGCCTCCTGAGCAGAAAACAAATTCTTGACTTTCTGACGATACATAGCATAATTCCCTTATTGGGGATAACCGTGTTTCAGACAAATCAAGATCAAAATTACCGATCTGCTCTCGGTCTCAAGCGGGACCCGTTTGCTCCTGAACCGGACGCAAAGTTTTACTACCCATTTGACTCGTTTGAGCAGCGACTGCAGGTGCTGAATCACCTGGTTCAGGGAATGGATCTGCTCGTGCTGGTTATTGGTGAGTCCGGGAGCGGAAAAACCACCCTGTTGCATCGCTATCTGGTTACGACCGCTGTGACGTGGAAAGCCGGCCGGATCCACATTGATCGTACGGGCACATCGGATAAACCTTCGCCCGGTCAACTATCCGACAGCTATCCGGTTTTTGCCCAGCAGGATGTCCAAGACCCGATTGTGATCGTTGACGATGCGCATAAGTTGTCGGAGAAGGATTTGAGCTTTTTGCTGCAGGAAGCCCTGGTACCTGAAAGCTCACATAAAATCAAGCGACTGGTGCTGTTCGGCGAACCAAGCTTAAGTACTTATATAACAGCGCTTTCAGAATCAACCGCCAGTGACATGGCAATCAACAAAATTACCATACCGGCGTTGACAAGAGTGGAAGTCGATTCCTATCTTCAGTACCGGCCGGCCATGGCCGGCCATACCGGAGAAAGCCTTTTTAAACCATCCGTCATTAAAATGATCCACAAAAAATCTGAAGGGCTTCCCGGACGGATTAATGAACAAGCAGATCGATGGCTTAAAAAAAAGTATTCACATAAATCACAATCGGAGGGTATTTTCACCTTGCTAAGAAATCTTTCTTTTAAAGCCGTAGGCTGGGTAGTTGCCGGAATAGCCGCAGTGGTTCTGGGGTTGTTTGTTTTCAATCAAATGGATTCGACCCCGCAAGCCACACCGGAGAGGAAAAAGGCATCTCTACGCGTATTTCGCGCAAAAATCCCGGCCGTCGCGGATTTAGACACACCCAAGTTCGTTAATCGAACGGCACCGGAGGCCAGAGAGACGCCTTCCCGGGCAGTCGCGGAGACAAACAAGCGACCACCGGCTGTAAAGCAACCGGCTACTCTGGCAAAGAAGCCGCCCCAACCGATCCTGCAAACCCCGGTAAAACCGCAGCCAGTAAAGCCGCTAACTCCCAAAAAAGACGCCGTAAAAAATACGATTTACCGTGAAAGCTGGCTGCTTGATCAGAATCCCTCTTTCTACACCCTGCAGGTGTTAGGTGTTCGAAACGAAGAATGGCTATTAAACTTTATTAAAGTACATAAACTGCTGCAGAATCAAAATGTCGCCTATTACAAAACCGAATATAAAGGCCAACAATGGTATCCGTTGCTATACGGTGTTTATCCGACTAAATCCGATGCAGCTGACGCCGTTAAAGAGTTGCCGGATAAGGTCCAAAAATCAATCCCCTGGATCCGCAAAATTTTAGCCATTCAAAAAGAAGTTCAGGCCGAAGCAAAAAAATAGCAACCTTGAGCAAAAAAGATGTTTTGGAGAACCTTCGCTATAGGAGTAGGAGAAAGTAAATGACTTACAGCCTGCATCACGTGCATTTAATCTGTCGGGACCTGGAAAAAATGATCGGTTTTTTTGACAAGGCCATTGGCGCCGAACTTGTTGAACGCAGGAAATTCGGGACCGCGGATGGTGCAACTCTGGACCTTCAGGGGATTGACATCAACTTGCGGGTTGCCCGCGAGGGTGAAAATTTAAGGGAAAACCTGACCCCATCCAGCTACGGATATGATCACATCGGTTTGCAGGTAGAAGATGTTCAGGCTGCCTATGAAGATCTTTCCAAACGCGGCTACTCATTTTTCATGCCCCCTACCGAAGCCGCCGGTTTAATGATTGCCTTTTTCAAAGGGCCTGAAAATATAACCATCGAACTGGTTCAGCCACTGGGGTAGAGTAAATTTAAAATTTTCTGTTTGATACCCCGTTGCTTGCGGCGGGGTTGTTCATTGAGACGTACTTATCCTTCTCTGCGCCCAGCATTTCTTCGGTTTCCATCCACATCACGTTGATGATGCCGAAGGCGCAGGCCAACAATACACCTAAGATCCACGCGAAGTACCACATAGATTGTTCCTTTATTGATTAAATTCCTAAAAGACGGCTCGGATGCCGGAAAGCGCCATTGCTACTTGCCGCCTTCGCTTCACTGCATCCTGGCCTTTCAGCCCAATTTATTAATACACCGAATGCGTCTCTTCTCTTATCTTTTCTTCCGTTATCTTTCCCCGTAAAACCCGGTACACCCAGCTGGTATAGCCGATGACAATGGGTAAAAATATCACTACCGCCATAAACATTAAATTCAAGGTGCGGTGACTGGAGGTGGCATCATAAATCGTCAGGCTGCTGTTGGGATCGATGCTGGAGGGGATTACAAACGGATACATTGCAAAACCGGCCGTCAGGATAACACCGGCCAGGGCGGCTCCGCTGAAAATAAAGGCCAGACCGGGCCGTTTGATTCCCGACAGCAAGATTGCCAGAATGCCGCCTGAAAAAGCCATCACCGGAGCGATGATGGT
Organism: uncultured delta proteobacterium; assembly: GCA_963821065.1. Classification (GTDB taxonomy): domain Bacteria; phylum Desulfobacterota; class Desulfobacteria; order Desulfobacterales; family JAFDCJ01; genus JAFDCJ01. The sequence continues at coordinate 146,180 of CAWGCM010000026.1, forward strand.
CCACCCGCAGGTTGAATAGTTTTGCATCCATGCACCGGCGGCCACTTCCACTTTTTTTGCCAGCGGGCTGAAAGCGGTGCCGGCATCCGGCATGGAAACGATCCGATATCCGTCTATGCCGAAAGCCTGCCAGATTCCGGCGCCGGCAAAGGCGGCCATGAATACAAGGCCGAAAATCTGCACTGCTTTCCCGGCGCGGGCGTTGATGTCGCCCTCGGTGCGCAACTGGAGATAAACCGCACCGTGCATAATCAACATGGTCACGCTGATGATTCCGGCCAGCAGGGCGAACGGATTGAGCAAACCCCAGAAGCTGCCGCTGTAACTCGGCCTCACAAATTCATCGTATTGAAGCGGAACGCCTTGCAGTAAATTCCCGAAAGCGACGCCGAATACAAGGGCCGGCACAAAGCCGCCCACAAATAATCCCCAATCCCAGGCGGTTCGCCAGCGCGGATCGGCAACCTTGCTGCGGTATTCAAATCCGATGGGTCTGAAAAACAGGGCAAACAAAACCAGCAATATGGCCCAGTAAAAACCTGAAAAAGCGGCCGCATAAACCAGCGGCCAGGCCGCAAACAGGGCCCCGCCGGCCGTAATCAACCAGACCTGGTTTCCCTCCCAGGTAGGGCCGATAACATTGAGCATGACGCGTCGCTGTTCATCGGTTCGGGCGACAAAGGGCAAAAGGGTGCCGATACCCAGATCAAACCCGTCCAGCAGGGCAAACCCGATCAGCAATACGCCGACAAACAGCCACCAGATGATTTTTAGTGTTAGATAGTCAAATACCATATTAAACTCTCCTTAATACTGGATGAGCAAGAAATCTGAATATCGAAATTCGAAATCCGCCTACGGCGGGAATACCAAAATTCAAATGACCGAAACATGATATTAGCGCTGATATGGTCAAATATTGATTTTGTTTGAGCAATTGAGACATTCGGGTTTCAAATTTGCTATTTCAGTTTCGTATTTCGAATTTAAACCTATCTAATATATACCTTTTGCTCCCTGACATATGAAGTTTGCTAAGCCCATCGATTCGTAAATACGATGACGTATTTACTCACTCAGGGCTTAGTGCTGAGTAAGCAATTACCTTGGACTGGAAATATTTATATGTCACTGTAATTGCGAATCGAAGCACTAAGCAGCCGCGTCTTGTTCAAAATGATACCTTCCGGTATGCAGGCTGCTCGGTCCCAGCCGCACGAATTTTATCATCAAATACATCTCGACAATCAGAAAAACGGTATAAAGCACCGTCATGGCGACCATGCTGCCGATAACATCTCCGATGCCCAGGGTTGATGTCGAAAGATAGGTGGGCAGCACCCCGCCGATGGTCCAGGGCTGCCGCCCGTATTCAGCCACAAACCAGCCCAACTCAATGGCGATCCAGGGTGCCGGGAGGCTGAGCAAAAGCAATTTTAGCAGCCACTTTTTCTGATCGAATACCCGTTTGGCACAAAAATAAAAGCTGAGTGCAATCAAGGCCAGCAGGTAAAATCCCACACCCACCATAATACGGAAGGCCCAGAACATGGCTGCCACGTTGGGAATTGTATCCAGGGCCGCCTGTTTAATCTGGCTGTCGGTGGCATCCACTACGTCCGGGGTGTAGCGTTTTAACAGCAGGCCGTAACCCAGGTTTTCTTTGTTGAGATTAAACCGGAACTTGTTCTGCTCGGACTTATCGCCACTGCGCAATTTTTCCAAAGACTCGTAAGCAACCATGCCGCTGCGGATACGCTGCTCATTTTTGGAAATTATGTCTTTTACACCGGTCACTGCAGTGTCGATGGACCGCGTTACGATAATGCCGCCGACCCAGGGAATTTTAATAGCGGCATCAGTCTTTTGCTCTTCCTGGTTCGGAAAACCGAACAGTGTGAAATGGCCGGGGGGCGATTCGGTTTCCCATTCGGCTTCCATGGTGGCCAGCTTCACTTCCTGGACCTGACCGACAACGTATCCGGTTTCATCGCCCAGCACAATGACCGATAATATGGAGGCCAACCCAAAACCGGCCGCCACTGCAAAAGAACGCCGGGCAAAGGCCAGATCCCGGCCTTTGAGAAGAAAATAAGAGCTGATGGCCAGAACGAAAATGGAGGCCGCTACATACCCGGCACCAACGGTATGAACAAATTTTACCTGGGCCACCGGATTCAAAATCAACTCTTTGAAACTCGTCAGTTCCATACGCATGGTTTCAAAATTAAACTCGGCACCGATGGGGTGCTGCATCCAGGCATTGGCAATCAGGATCCACAGGGCCGACAAATTGGATCCCAGCGCCACCAGAAAAGTAACCGTCAGGTGAGCCCGCTTGCTCAGGCGATCCCAGCCGAAGAAGAAAAGACCGACAAAGGTAGATTCAAGGAAAAAAGCCATGAGGCCTTCGATGGCCAGCGGCGCACCGAAAATATCACCGACGTAATGGGAGTAGTAAGCCCAGTTTGTGCCGAACTGAAATTCCATGGTAATGCCGGTGGTCACACCGATGGCAAAGTTGATGGCAAACAGCTTGCCCCAGAAGCGGGTCATGTCTTTGTAAACTTCTTTGCCCGTCATGACATAGACCGATTCCATAATAAACAGGATCCAGGACAGCCCCAGGGTCAGGGGGACAAAGATGAAATGATACAGGGCTGTCAGTGCAAACTGCCAGCGGGATAGTTCAACAAAAGTTTCCGTCGGTAGCATACGCGACTCCTTAAGTATTGAGTGCCTGACTCAGCCACAAAGCCGTATAGGACGTTTAAACTTGAATGCTCAATGGGTTCTGAGGTAAGAGCTTGTAACAGGGTTTAAGCATCTGCCCTGATACACCGATTGACTTTTAGAGCATTTTTTATCATCTTTAGGCAGAAATATCTGGCATTTCTGGTCAGAAACGCTTGAATTTTTATTATATTCATCTGCTATTTGTCAATTAGTTTTCAAATGCAAACTGTAAAAAAAGCATCCCACCAAAACGCCCGGCGCTGGTTGCTTAAACGCGCTTCGGCGGCACGCACCTGGATCCTGATTTCGGTGGCCCTGGGTTTGGGCAGTGGGTTATTGCTGGTTGTTCAGGCCCGGTTTCTGGCTCGTATCGTGCACGGTGCCTTTATCGAAGGCCGGGGCACGGACATGCTGTGGCCCCTTTTTGCAATCCTGACAGGCGTCATTATCCTGCGATCTATTCTCGGCTGGGCGCGGGAAGCAGCTGGGTTTTCTGCCGGTGCCAGAATACGGCAAGAGATACGCACAGAGCTTTTAGAGCATATCATCTCCCTTGGCCCTGGCTATACAAGCCGTCAGAGCAGTGGTGCTTTGGCCAGCACGGCCCTGGAGCATGTCGAGGGCCTGCACGATTTTTATGCTTTCTATCTGCCTCAACTTGCCCTGGCGGTTATGATTCCGGCCGCCATTGTTGCATTTGTATTTCCTTACAGCTGGGCCGCAGGGGGGCTGCTCCTGGCAACCGCCCCTTTGATTCCGCTGTTCATGATTCTGGTGGGCATGGGCGCTGAGAGCATCAGCCAGCGTCATTTCCAGGCCCTGTCCCGCATGAGCGCCTATTTCCTGGACGTGCTCCAGGGAATCGCTACCTTGAAATTATTCTACCGCAGCAAAGGCGCAGAGGAAACCATCGCCGGGGTGTCTAACAATTATCGCCTGCGAACGATGGGGGTCCTGCGGGTGGCATTTTTATCATCGGCCGTGCTGGAATTTTTCAGTTCCATCTCCATTGCCCTGGTGGCGGTTTATCTGGCCATGAGCTATCTTGGCTACTTTTCATTTGGGCTTTATGGAAAATCGCTTAATTTGGCCGGCGGCTTATTCATTCTCTTGCTGGCACCGGACTTTTATCTGCCCTTGCGGGAGTTGGGCACCCATTACCATGCCCGGGCCGAAGCCGTGGGTGCGGCGGAAGAAATATTAAAAATTGTATCCGTTTCCCGTCTTGAAACCCTGAACGGCGCCATTGAATGGACTAAAAAAGATCTTCTTCATATACAACTTGAAGATGTCCACCTGGCCTTTGACGGTGGCAAAAGACCGGCACTGCAGGGAGTCAGTTTTGAGCTAAGGGAAGGAGAGCAGGTGGCCCTGGTCGGGGCCAGCGGGGCAGGCAAAACCACAACGCTCAACTTGCTACTGGGATTCTTGGGGCCGGACAGCGGACAAATTAAGGTCAACGGCATGTTGCTGGCTGATATGACACCCGCCAGCTGGCGCCGACAGATCGCCTGGATCGGGCAACACCCGGTCCTGTTTCAGGGAACGATAAAGGAAAATATTCTCCTGGGCCGGCCCGAAGCATCCGCCATGCAAATTGAGCAAGCCGCCGGTAATGCCAGGGTTCTGGATTTTGCAATGCATCTGCCCGAGGGGCTGGACACACCCGTGGGAGAGCAGGGCTTCGGACTGTCACGCGGGCAGGCTCAGCGTGTCGCCCTGGCCCGCACCTTTTTAAAAGATTCGCCCTTATTACTACTGGATGAACCCACCGCCGGGCTGGACGCCGAAAATGAAGCCCTGGTTATCAATTCCCTGGAGACCCTTTCCCGGGGACGAACCGTACTGATGCTGACCCACCGGCTGACGAACATCAGACAGGCGAGCCGCATAATGGTCCTGGAAGAAGGCCGCATCGTTGAGCAGGGGACCTATAATGAGTTGACGGCCGCGGGAGGCAGATTTAACCGGATGATAAATCAAACATGAGTCTTCGAAATTCTTCTGATCCGTATTTCGGGGTTCGCTTTTTAAAATAGATAAAGCGTAGCGTCATCCATATTGAACGTTCGACCTGCCCGCAATGCCTTTAAACCGGTGCGAGGCAAATTTAATAATTGTGATTCATAACTCAATGATTTCGCTAACTCAACGCACTATGCATGGCAGGCGGGTGTTCGACGTTCAAGGCTTATAGTCCGCCTGGAGGATTCACTGTTCCGGCCAGGCTGAGTTTCATACGAGGGTTGCCTCTGGCCTGAACAGCGGCCAGTCTGATCGTAGAAGAAACTGAAGTTTCATATATGGGCGCTTTCAGGTGATCGAATCTGATACGTATCGTCCTCGTCCTCGTTCTCGTGCTCGTCCTCGAGAATCAAAATTTCATCGAGGACGAGGGACGAGTGCGAGGACGACGACGAATCCCGAACTATGTAACCACGTGTGGAAGTTCACGAGAATGACATTGGATTAATGTAGTTTCATACGAGGGTTCAGCTTCAGAGCTGACACCTGAATCCTTCAGTTGAGGTGATGACCGTGCTTAAAAGATGGCGGGAGCTGGTGCCTTTCTTTAAACTATTTCGGGCCGATTTAAAGTGGATGATCCTGGGCATCCTTTGCGGGCTGCTCGCGGTGGCATCGGCGGTCGGGCTTCTGGCCTTATCGGGCTGGTTTATTTCCGCTGCCGCTTATGCCGGCCTGACAGTGGCCACCGCCCAGCTTTTTAATTTTTTTCACCCCGGCATCGGGGTTCGAATGTTTGCCATCGGACGTACGCTGGCGCGTTATGCTGAAAGAATCGTATCCCATGATGCCACTTTCAGGATTTTGCAAAGTCTGCGAAGCTGGTTTTACATCCACCTGGAACCGCTGGCACCGTCGCGCCTGATGATGTTTCGCAGCGGCGATGTATTAAATCGAATCGTGGCCGACATTGATGCCCTGGACAATCTGTATCTGCGTGTCCTGTCTCCCAGCGCGGTGGCACTGGTGACATCACTTCTGGTGGTGGCTTTTTTATGGATATTTCATCCCGCCGTAGCCTTTTCGACAACGCTATATCTTGCAGTCGCCGGGTTTGGGGTTACCGCAGCAGCTTTAAAACTCGGGGAACCTTGCGGGCAGGAAATAAGCCATCGCACCGCCGAGTTGCGCGTGCGGGTTATCGATACGCTTCAGGGGCTGGCGGAATTACTGGTCTTCGATGCCGATCGTCACCATCTCGAGGCTGTAAAGCTCAGCAGCCGTGAATTGCTGAAATGCCAGTTGCGGATGAGTCATATCCGGGGCCTGTCGCTGGCTTTGATCACTTTGATTTCCGGCATGGCCGTACTGACGGCACTTTATCTGGCGGTTGATCTGGTAAAGTTTGATTTGCTCAACGGGGCCAACCTGGCCCTGATAGCGCTGGCGATTCTGGCCTCCTTTGAGGCGGTTTTGCCCCTTCCGGCAGCCTACCAATATCTTGGTCGCACCCGGGAGGCCGGGCGGCGTTTGCTTGAAATCGTGGATTTGCAACCACAGATTGCGTATCCCGACACATCCGTCAAGCTTGCCGTGCAACCGGAGGTCAGGTTTGAAAATATCAGTTTTCGCTACAGTGAAAACGCTCCCTGGGCGCTCAAGGATGTCAATATAAAAATTCCCGCCGGCCATCGGCTTGCCGTCATCGGCGAAACTGGATCGGGGAAATCGACATTGGTTCATTTGCTGGTGAGGTTCTGGGACCCTGCCTCCGGTCATATCCGCCTGGCCGATGAAGATATCCGTAATTTAAGTGAAGCAGAACTTCGCCGGTCTATGTCAGTGATTTCCCAGCAGCCCCATATGTTTAACGCCACTTTAAGAGAAAACCTTCGGATCGCCCGTCCCGGAGCTACTGATGATGACCTGTTTGCCGCATTGAAATCTGTCCGGCTGGATGAGTTTGTAAAAAACCTGCCGGACGGCCTGGATACCTGGGTTGGGGAAGCCGCCCAACTGCTATCCGGGGGCCAGGCACAACGGGTGGCCCTTGCCCGGGCCATCCTGCACGAGGGGCCGCTATGGGTACTGGATGAGCCGACGGAGGGACTGGATACCCTTACGGAAAGAAAACTGATGCAGGCGTTGGAGCGTAAGACGAGGGGCCGCACGTTGCTGTTGATCACCCATCGGCTGGTTGATTTGCATTGGATGGACCAGATTGTCATGCTGGATAAAGGGCAGGTCATTGCCCAGGGAAGTCATGAGGAGTTGTTAACAAAAAACGAAAGATATGCGCAGTTGCATATGAGATTAGTACAATAATATGTTGGAAAATATAGGCGTGCATTCAAAAAATAACAAAACACAAGCACCAAGTCCCAAATAAAAAACAAATTCCAAATTTCAATGACCTAAACATATCACGATCAAAGTTAAATAAGCATCGCATTGTTGTTTGGAATTTGTATTTTTGGGTTTTGGATATTATTTGTTATTTGGGTTTTGAAATTTGATATTTACCTTTTTGGGTCCAACCCAGTACCAGTTTGCTCCGACGAGACATTCTGTAAAAAACAATCATACCTCATCAATCGTTATTTAAAAAGGTCTGTGCTGATATAGCGCTCGCCCGTGCTGGCTAGGATCGTTACAATGTTTTTACCGGCAGATTCCGGGCGGGCGGCAACATCAAGGGCGGCCTTGATGGCGGCACCGGATGAAATGCCACCCAGGATCCCTTCCAGTTTGGCGGCACTGCGCGCAGTTTCAAAGGCATCCTCGTTGGAGACCGTCACAACATCATCGATCAGTGATTGATCCAGAACTTCCGGTATGAAACCGGCGCCGATACCTTGAATTTTGTGGGGCCCCTTTTCGCCGCCGGATAAAACCGGGGAGTCCGCCGGCTCCACGGCGATTGCCTTAAAAGAGGGTTTGCGGGGCTTGATTACCTGGGATATTCCCGTAATGGTTCCGCCGGTGCCCACACCGGAGATCAGGATGTCGACCTGGCCCTCGGTATCGCGCCAGATTTCCTCCGCCGTCGTCTCCCGATGGGCCCGCGGATTGGCCGGGTTGGCAAACTGGTTCGGCATGAAGGCATCTTTTTCAGATTCGATTATTTCCTGGGCCTTGCCGATCGCACCTTTCATTCCTTCAGCACCCGGAGTCAATACCAGTTCGGCCCCCAGGTGCTTGAGCAACCGGCGGCGTTCCTCACTCATGGTATCGGGCATGGTCAAACAGAGCCGATAATTTTTGGCAGCACAGATAAATGCCAGTGCAATTCCCGTATTTCCGCTGGTGGGTTCCACAATTAAGGTCTGCGGATTGATGTGACCCTCGACCTCGGCAGCCGCGATCATTGATGCCGCGATCCGGTCTTTAACACTACCCAGGGGGTTGAAAAATTCAAGTTTGGCGTATATCCGGGCGTCCATATTTTCACCCATACGATTAAGAAGGACCAACGGTGTCGATCCGATGGTACTACTGATAATGGAATGAAATTTCATAGCCGGTCTCCTTCGTTTCGAAAGAATGTGTTATTTGTTAAATGATAAATAACTTCAAAGGCGGGCGTTAGATGACTGCATCAAACATCGCGAGCGCCGATTTTTTATTTTTCGATTTGTAAGTTAACCGCGGGGGTTCCAGAGAGACCGTCGTGTCCGGCGGAATAGATTGGGTCAGCCAGACGTTGCCGCCGATAACCGAACGGGTCCCGATGATCGTATCGCCGCCCAGAATCGTCGCCCCGGAGTATATGATAACATCATCCTCGATGGTGGGGTGTCGCTTCTTGCCTCGAAATTTGTCCCCCGAATTTCTCGGTATCGAAAGCGCACCGAGGGTTACGCTCTGATAAATGCGCACGTTTTTGCCGATAGTCGTGGTCTCACCGATAACCACGCCGGTTCCATGATCGATCACAAAGCTCTCTCCTATTTGGGCGCCGGGATGGATGTCGATGCCGGTGACGCTATGGGCATGCTCGGTCATGATGCGGGGCAGCAATGGCACCCCGCTTTTAAACAGCTGATGGGCGACCCGGTACACGGCAATGGCAAAGATTCCCGGATAGCTGAAAATAATCTCATCAAAGCTTTTAGCCGCGGGATCCCCTTCATACGATGCCTGAACATCGGTGGCCAGGATTTTTCGAATGTTCGGGATATCTTCTAGTAGATTGAGCGCTACTTTGTGACCCTGTTCTTCGCAATCAGTGCAGGGCTGAGCGTAACGAAAGCAGTCATGCCGTATGCTGAGGCTAATCTGTTCAGAGAGCATGTCAAAAAGGGTGGCGGCGGATTTGCCAATGCTGTAGCGCAAGTTCACAGGATCAAGCTTGCCCCTGGTAAAATAGCCCGGAAAAAGAATCTCTCTTAGCCTGTCGATAATCTCAATGACACATTCCCGGGATGGAATCGGTTCGTAATCCACATGGGTGTAGCATTCCTGATCGTTGCAGCTGTCAATAATCTCTTCGGCTATTTTGGGCAGACGGCTTCTGATCTCCGACAGGTTTCGAACGTCAATTTCACAGGAATCCAACTTTTTTAATATCTCGACCATACAGTTCTGATCTCCTTCCACGAAATACATAAAACTAACGCATGATCGGTATGTTGTCAAAAATCCACTCAAAATTGTAAACCTGTAAGAACACGGAGATCAGATGGAAAATAAAAAAGGCAAAGCGGTTGAAGCTTTGCCTTTTATGTGAATGGCACCTTACAGTGCGGTTGTGGTGGGCAGCGGCGGCACGCAGATAAACTGTCCAGCTGCCCCGAGTAGCGTGCTCTCCACTTTGCTACGACAAGCAACGGGGGATCAATCGGAATATTTATAATCGCCCCAAGGGGCGGGGAATTAATACTTTATCCGCCGCAGGTGGACTCGTCCGCCTCTGGCGGATTAAAATTGAAAAACGGCCGACATCGCATCTTCGTATTTCTTCTTCAAACCCTCACCCGTTTTTTCCAACTGCTGTTTCTGGGGTCCGAAGTCAACCGGGCATTCGGTTTGAAGCTGCTCAATCAGATGCTCCATCTCTGATATATGTTTGTGAAGTTCCCCTACCCGGGAGACAACTTTTTCTTTTTCAGAACTCCTCAATTTGTCTACTTTGCGCACCATATCGTACATTTTAGCTTTCCAACCGTAAAGTTCAACTTCAACAGAACGGCAATAATCCTTGGCGTCCATAGTGCCTTCCTTTCACAGACCAAGAATACCGGTTTAAATGAAGATTGTCATTAACCGGTTGATGATCTGTAATACGCAAATTTGGCGGGATTGCTAACCCCCCGCGATAAATAAAAAATAAGCCGCAAAATTAATATGTCAAAAAAATATTATTTTTTTCTTGACAGCCATCTCTTTCAGATATAATTCATACTAAAATGATATAGAATATATTAGTCTGAATAAATTATAAAGCGGGGTTGGATGAAGCTATCAACGCGAAGCCGTTACGGCGCATAGAATCCTAGTGGATTTAGCCCGCCACAATGACCAGGGACCGGTTCAGATTGGTGAAATCTCCAAACGTCAAGACATCTCCGTCAAATATCTCGAACAACTCATCCGTCCACTGAAACAGGCCAGCATGGTAACCAGTGTGCGCGGCCCCAAGGGCGGGCACTTGCTGGCTAAAAACCCGGCAGAAATCACTCTGGGCCAGATCGTGCGTCTGTTCGAAGGACAAAGTGAACTGGTCGAATGTATCAGCAATCCCGAGCAGTGCAACATGTCCGACGACTGCCAGGTAAGATTGGCGTGGAAAGATGCCACCAGGGTTTTATATGAAAAACTTGACAGCACAACCATTGCCGATCTGTTGGATGGTAACGATCCCGAGTAAAGAGTCGGTCAAAGGTCTCAGATGCTTTCAGCAGATAGATGAGACTAAATCTCAGGTCCGACTACTCAATATAAAGGGCAGGCGGTTTACAGCAAAACAGACCCATATGAGCCGTCTTCCTTGTACCTAATATGCAACCATTAAATTATCAGGAGGAAGCCATGAAAAAAATTCTCATTTTAGGTTCAGGTGCCGGTGGAACAATGGTGGCCAACAACTTGCGTAGAAAGTTGGGCCCCAAGCAGTGGGATGTCACCATCATCGACAACGATGAAATCCATCACTATCAGCCCGGCTGGCTGTTCATACCATTTGATGTATACGCTCCCGCAGATTGCCAGAAACCCAAACGGGAATTTATTCCCGCTGGCGTCAATTTTGTTCTCGATGAAGTGGTCGGCGTTGATAAAGAAAACCGCACCGTGGAGGGTAAAAGGGATAAGTACAACTATGATTACCTGATCATCGCCAGTGGTTGCTCTATTGAACCCGAAGAAGTCGAAGGCATGATGGATGGGTGGCACAAAGACATTCACGACTTCTACACCCTTGATGGCGCCATCGCCCTGCGGGAGAAAATGAAATACTTTGATAAGGGCCGTGTGGTGCTCAACATTGCCGAATTGCCTTACAAGTGCCCGGTCGCGCCGCTGGAGTACCTTTTCATGGCCGACTGGTTTTTCGACGTCAAAGGAGCACGGGGCGATGTGGAGATTGAACTGGTCACCCCCATGGCCGGCGCGTTCTCCAAACCGATCGCATCCAGCATACTGGGCGAAATCGCCATTGAGAAAAATATCAAAGTGACCCCCAACTTTGATATTGCCCAGGTCAATGCCGAGGAAAAAACCATCGAATCCCACAAGGGCGAAAAGGTCGACTACGATCTACTGGTTGCCATACCCCCCAATTTCGGTGCCAAATTTCTTGCGGGGTCCGGTCTGGAGGATCCCCTGCGTTTCGTTGAAACCGACCATTTCACCCTAAAAGCCAAAAACGCGGACAATATCTATGTGGTCGGTGACGCCACCAATGTTCCCGCATCCAAGGCAGGCGCTGTGGCCCATTACGAGTCGGAAACGGTGGTTGAGAATATCATTCGCGAAATTGACGGCCAGGAACCCAAACCCACTTTTGACGGACATGCCACCTGCTTTATCTGCTCGGGTTACGAAAAAGCATTTCTGATCGATTTCAATTACGAATACGAACCACTGCCCGGAAAATTTCCCTTTCCCGGTTTAGGCCCCTTCAGCCTGCTGGGCGACAGCTATTTGAATTACTGGGGCAAAATGATGTTCAAATGGGTCTATTGGAATATGATGCTTAAGGGCGTCGAATTGCCGCTGGAGGATCAATTGACATTGGCCGGCAAAATGCGGCACACCCTGGTAACCGAATAAGGAGGCAGCCATGACAAACGAAGAATTAATTCTGGAGCGACTCGATCGCATAGAGGCCCAGCTGGCCCCGATTGCAGTAACTGCCGGCGGTATTGCCGATTTGCGCGAAGACTTAATACCGTTAAGCGGTCAGGCCTTCCGCCTTTTGATCCGGGAACTGGAGGATGTGGAATCAGGTTTCCAATTGGAGGATCTGATGGTCCTGCTGAAACGATTCCTGCGGAGCATCAAACACATCATCTTCAGCCTCGAACAGCTTGAAAACACCGTGGATTTTGTCACCACCATCGAGCCCCTGCTAAAATCCGCTATTCCCCAGGTCATCAATTACCTTGATGAGCTTGAGCAACGAGGGGTTTTGCGCGTCATCACATCCATGTTGGATGTCCGTGCCAAAATCGCAGCGGCCTATAGCCCGGAGGATATCGATCAAATCGGCGATGGTGCCGTGGTTGCCCTCGGGCTGGCCAAAAAGCTCAGCGATCCGAAGGCAGCTGAATTTCTGGAGAAGTTTGCCGAACTGCCGTCGAAAGTCGACCTGGCCAATGCCAAACCGGTGGGTCCCTTCGGTATGCTGGGGGCTCTGTCCAGTCAACAGGCCAGAAATGGATTGGGCGTATTAATGGAACTAACCAAAGCCATGGGCGCATTGAAAAATGGCAGCGGTTCAGCAGCGTCAGGAGATTCAGAGCCTATTGCCTGATTGAACCGGTGGGAGAATCGTTATGGAAAAACAAATGGTCCAGTGTGAAGATGGCAGGCGCCGACAGGCCCGTATCCATGGTGTTCCCAAACAGGAAGGGGATTTCAGGATCTGGAAGGCCGGCGTAAGGTTAAAGGGCAAGCATGTCGCCGGGGAGGCCTGGTACAGTCATAAGACAAAAACCTGGTATTTTCTGACAGATCCCGACGGCAGGCACGCCCACCTGATGGAACGCTTAAATGCACAACTCAAAAATGAATCCATCAAGCAGCTTCAAAATCAGTTGAAGATGCTGGAGTCTCGGCACCTAATTGAACAAAAAAAGATTGCCGAACATCGCGCCGCCAAGCAGGCCGTTGAAGACGAAATAGATGCCGTCAGAGATAAGATTGCCAGGTTGGAAACAGGTGCCCCCCTGGAATCGGATAGATCGCTGGAATATTCACGGAAGGTAAAAAGATATTAAATGATATTGGGCGCCATACAGCCGAATAGCCCTGCAACAGATCAAAACCTGTTGTAATTGGAAAAAACCCAGGCAGGCGCAACAGGACATCCTGTTGCGCCTGCTCTTAATATGTAAATACCCAGTCGGTCCGCAGACAATCGGCGGCTCGTTCATCTTTCTATCGATCCCCCAAACGTCACGCGAGACTTTGACACAAATTCCAGCGGATTATAGGACAACTTGGATTTACGAAGGCCTTCGTCGTTTAAATCCTGTTCCCGATTAACCGTTAAAAAATCAGTGGCGGAGTGGGCAAGAAACATTTGATTGATCGCCTGGTAAACCCCTTTGTAGCGGGTATCGCCTTTCTCAAAATGAATGACAATGCTTTGCGGAGTTAGGGCCTCGGCAACCGTATATGCCACCATGGCGTTGTCGACCAGGATGGCTCCTCCCAACAAGCCGCTTATCCCTCCCCAGTGCTCGAAGACTCGCAACACCGCCCGATTTTCCGCCGCAAGAACATCAGACGACTCACAGTCGCGCCAGGTGCACCAGTTCTCCTGCATGGCCATGGCCTGGCCGATTAAATGCGGTTCTAACGGCACATAGGTATACGTATATTTTTTGACAAACTGGTTTAGAAGATTCTTCTTTTTATGGAAGCGATTACCCTTCAGATTGATGAGATCACTTACAGCGTACACATAATCCCAATGGCCCCGCTCTTCCTCAAAAGTTGCCTGATCTTTAAATCTGGGCTGCCAGTGCTCGACCAGTTTATCCGGAATCCGGATAAATACGGTTGGTCCAGGGGGTCCCTCTACCAGCCGCGCGCTCCAATCGATATCGTACCAGGGGCCAACCGGTGCCCAGTATAAAACTTCGGGACGGCTTTGCCGGATCCAGACACAATCATCCTGCCAGGCCCAGCTAAGCCCGTATTCTTCCGCCCAGCCCCAGAGGTTCGAGAAACTATAGTCCGACGCTACCTGGGGACAGCGGGCCAGCAGTTTTAAATAGTCTGCCTGTTTTTCAAGACTCATGGGTTCAAACTGAAGGCTCATATTTTTCCTTGTAGGTATCGGGTGTCAGGTTTCAGCTTTTATAGCTTTCGCAAACTCCTTGCCCGCCTCGTAGGCTTCATCAAGGTATTGGGGGAACTTAAGCACATCGCCCTCAAAATCAAGGCCCCGATAAAGAAGCGACTTCCATAAATTCATATCAATCACATCAAAAAAATATTTGAGGCTGAGAAGAATGCCGTCAAACAGTTTTTTGCCTTTAGTAGCCCCCACCGCTATAAAAAGACCCTGCCGCCGGGTGTTGGATTGGCCCTTGCGCGGTTTGTCAATCCAGTATTTTTTAACCCAGAGGGATTGAAATCGATCCATGAGAATTTTGGTGTGGGCACTGACGGTATAAAAAAAAACCGGTGAGGCCAGCATTAATCCCTGGCAGGCCAGGATCTGATCCCGGGCGGTTTGAAAATCATCCTTTAAACGGCACTCCCCGGCATTTTTGCAACCATAAATTTCGAGGCAGGGTGACATCTTCAAATCCCTTAAAACGATCTCTTCTACCTCGGCCCCACCGTCCCGGGCGCCTTCAACGGCTTTTTTCAGCAGTGTTGCAGTGTTGCCCTTCCGGCGAGGACTGCCATAGACGGCCACAATTTTGATCTTTTCCACTTGCTCTCCTAATCCATACCTTCGACCGGAAAAATTCTAATTTCGGATTTTTTATATTCGTTAAGAAATGAAAAATAAATAGCCGCTGTTAATCCGCCAGAGGCGGACGAGTCCACCTGCGGCGGATAAAGTATTAATTCCCCGCCCCTTGGGGCGATAAAAATATTCCGGTTGATACCCCGATGTTTGCGGCGGGGCAGTTCATTTTCGCAGTGATGTACCTAAATTTCGAGGATTAGTCCAATCGGGCAATGATCCGAGCCAAAAATATCATTGCTAATGAAAGCCTCTTTAATCCAGCCCCTGTCGATGATGTCTTTGGTGACAAAGAAATAATCGATCCGCCACCCGACGTTGCGGTCGCGGGCCTTGAAGCGGTAAGTCCACCACGAATATTTTACAGTGTCGGGGTGAAAATGGCGGAAAGTGTCAATGTATCCGTTGCCAATGATCCGGTCGAGCCAGTCACGCTCAATCCGTAAAAATCCCGAGGTCTTTTCGTTCGGCTTGGGATTCTTCAGATCAATTTCATTGTGGGCGGTGTTATAATCACCTGTAATAACAAGGCTTCTGCCCTGTTCTTTTAATTCATCCGTATAGGCAAAAAAAGCTTCGTAAAAATCCAGTTTATACTGCAGTCGTTCTTCATTCATTTGACCGTTGGGGAAATAGACATTAAAAAATACGAAATCATCAAAATCCATTTCCAAAATACGGCCTTCATCATCAAATTTCGGGACCCCGATCCCGTATTTCACCTTACTGGGTTTCACCCGCGCATAAGTGCCGACCCCGCTGTACCCTTTTTTCACCGTCGCATGGGACCAGTGGGCGTCATAACCGTCCATGGTTTTCATTTTTGCGGTAAGCTGAGGTTCCTGGAGCTTTGTTTCCTGTAGCGCAAAGATATCCGCGTCCAGTTGATTAAATGAATTAAAAAAGTCCTTTTTGAACGCTGCCCGCAATCCGTTGACGTTCCAGGAAATCAGCTTTATTTTCTTTTTTTTCTTAGCCACGACGTGAACCCCTCAACCAAAATATGGGTAAAACCATCATTTAAGCGTTACTGGTTATTTGTTCATTCAATTTTTTTAATTTGGGATTTCCAATATTAGTTTTCCACCAGTTTGCGAAGCCGGTCGACCATCTGCCTGGATTGAGCCTTTTCCACCACCCCCAGGACAGAGCGCAGACACTCCCGAATAATGGCGGTTTTGGGCCGGGATGAATCCAGTTGGGCTTCCATGGTCTTTAAATCGGCCATCAATTCGCTCAAGGTATCAAAATCCAAACCGAGTGAGCCGGTCTGGGTTTTTAGCTCGAAGACAACCTGATCAAGCGCCTGCTGCTCGCCCGAATTCAATACAGGCTTATTGCCCAGTTTTGGGTATTCGGAATTGCCAGAAGCCAACTGCCCCGTTAGATCCCGGGTCCTCGCGGACCCTTCGGCACTGATTCCGATTCCGCCCGATAGTGTACGAATCTCAACGAGTTGGCAGCCGATCAATTCCTGGGCGACTTTGGAAGCAGAATCCCGGTCAAGTTCCAATTGTTCTCCAATATCGTACATGGATACTTGAATCGCAGGGTCGCCTTTTGTCTGGTCGAAAAGATGGATTAGAAATTGCTGCGCGGTTTCACCCAGGTCGCTGTCGGTCATGGTAGGCGGATATCCTTTCGGTCTAGTTGCTGGTTGCAGGTCACTTGTCAAACGATTTTGGATACTCGAGATGACAGGGGTGCAGCTTAGTCCGACTGTCATCGAGTGTGCCGAAACACAAACCAATTTACTCACCCACGACGGCTTGGATGGCACCCTGGATATCCGGATATTGAAATGAAAACCCGTGACTTAGCAGTTTATCGGGTACCGTACGTTGACTGCCCAAAAATACGTCGCCGAATTCACCCATGGTAAGGCGGATCAAAAACGCCGGTGCCGGCATAAAGGACGGGCGGCTTAAAACCGCACCTAATGTCTGAGCCAGTTGGCGATTGCGAATCGGATTGGGTGCACAAAAATTAAGCGGCCCGCTGACCTCCGGGCGCTCAAGTACAAATACAATGGCCCCCAATAGATCATCAAGGTGCAGCCACGGAAACCACTGATTGCCGTCACCCAAGGGGCCGCCGACAAACATTTTAAATGCGGGTATCAGTTTGGACATGGCGCCGCCATTTTTCCCGAGAATAACCCCAAACCGCATGACGGCGACCCGAACCCCTTTGGTGCTTGCCAGCAACGCCTCCTTCTCCCAATCTATCGAAACACCCGCCAGAAAATCACTGCCGGCCCTTTCATCTTCTTTGAGAACATCGTCTCCTCGGCTACCGTAATATCCGGCTCCGGAAGCACTGCACAGGGTAAGATTAGTGCCTGAAGGCAGCGCTTCGACGACATTGCGGGTAGTCAATACGCGGCTGTCATAAATTTTCTTTTTATAATTTTTTGTCCAGCGCTTGAAAATGGTTGCCCCGGCCAGATTCACCACCGCATCAGAATCGGCAACTTCTTTTTGCCACGGGCCGTTACAAGTGGTGTCCGCTGCAACAAAATGATAGTTTTCACGATCCAACCGGTGCCGCGGCTCAGACCGGCCAATGGCAATGACCTGATGCCCTTTACTGAGCAATAGTGTTGCGAGATTCGACCCGACGAAGCCCGAACCTCCCGTGATGAGAATCTTCATGGGTCATATCCTTTGAAAAGGGTCTAAATCCCTTTCTATAGTTTTTCTACACCGCTTTCGCTAATTATTTTTCGAAATGCGGTATTACGCTATAAGTGGTTGTGGAAAAACATGGGGCCACCTAAATGATTTTTTGACAACCACTATACCCGCTCATCGTATGTAGCAACAGGTGCTTTGTCAACATATACTGCTGATTGCGTGGATGGGGATTGGAAGCGGCAGGCAACGTCTCTATCTTTCCGTCCGATAAAGAAAAGAAGCTATCTAAAAAATAGTAGCTTGCCCGCCTGGCGGGTAAGATGCAATTTTGAGATGGCTTCTATTTTAAACAATCAGGACAGATCCCGATAAACTCCAATTTGTGTCCGATGATCTTAAAATCAACTGTATTTTTTAAATTATGGTTGACGGCCACATCGAAATCTGCCGGTGCGTCAATCAGCCGATCACAGTGAATGCAACGAATGTGATAATGGTTTTCTGCGATTCCATCGAAACGCTTCGAGTTGCAGCCAAGTTCAATCTTTTGGATTTCGCCGCTTTCGGATAGAATTTCAAGGTTGCGATATACCGTCCCAAGGCTGATGCGGGGAAGGCGTTTGCGGACTATCTCATAGACTTCATCCGCACTGGGATGGGTATCCACTTTGCGCAATTCTTCCAGGATAACTTTGCGTTGACGTGTCATCCGCAGATTTAATTGCTTTTGCAAGCCTGCCTGGCCCTCCCTGAGATTAGAAGCTATCTCGAAATTTGAACCCGCACCTCGTAACCCGTGACCCCTGCCGCGCAACCCGTAACTCGAGACTCGCTACTCGTATCCCGCAGCCCGCTCCTCTATCGATCATCCATGGGCGTGAACTCGCACACGTCGGGACCGCAATAGTCTCCGACGTACTCTGATTCCGGTCGATAAAGCATGGGTTTTGGTGCTGCACCGGCAAATTGCTCCTCAATAACGTGGGCGCACCAGCCTGAAATTCTGGCAATGGCAAACGCCGGCGTAAATAGATCAACCGGGATCCCCAGCGACAGGTAAAGCGAGCCGCTGTAAAAATCTACATTTACGTATATGTCTCTGTTTTTGCGCCTTCTAAATTCCGCTTTACCTGTTTTTTCAAGTAAGGCGGAAATCTCGTACCACCGGGTCTTGCCGATTTTTTCCTCCATGGCCTTGGACATCGCCGCAACAATGTAAGCGCGCGGGTCGTCGGTGTCATAAACGGCATGTCCCAGACCAAAGATCACACGGCCGGCATCAAATTCCTGGTTGACATAGTCTTTGACCGCTTCGGGGGAGCCGATCTTAAACAGCATTTCCATCACCCGCGTGTTGGCCCCGCCATGCAGATCACCGGATAGGGACCCCACCGCAGCAGCGACCGCCGCATAGATATGCGCCCTGGTTGAAGCCACTTCCCGGGCGGCAAAGGTCGAGGCATTAAAGGAGTGCTCGGCGTGCAGCACAAGCGCTTTATCCAGGTACCGGGCCACCTCGTCTTCGGCTATTTCACCGTTGAGCATGTAAAGGAAATTGGCGGCATGATCCAGATCCGGCGAGGGTGCCACCGGCTCCTTACCGTTGCGAATCCGGTTCCAGGCGGCGATAATGGTCCCGAATTGGGAAATCAGCCTGGTTGCCATTCGCAAGACGGCTTCCTGGGATTGATCCCTTATATCAGGATCATGGTTGGCCAGCATGGGGACAACGGCTTGCAAAACATCCATGGGCAATGCCTCTTTGGGTCGGGTTTTCATGGCCGCGATAACTTCCGGCGGCAGAGCTCTGTCCGCAGCAAGTTGTCGCTTGAACTCTTCAAGCTCATCCTTGTCCGGCAATTTCTCATAGAGCAATAGGAAAGAAACTTCCTCAAAGCTTGCATTTTCCGCCAGGTCCTGAACCAGATAGCCCCTGTAAATCAATCGGCCGTTGGCACCGTCGACTTCACATATTCTGGTATCTGCGATGACCACACCGCGCAGGCCCGTATTTAAAACAGGTTTACATTCTTCCATTTAGCACCTCTTTGCGTGGTTTAATCGTTGAGAAAATCCATGCCTGCTTATAGGTCGATCCACATATCGGATTCATTACCACAATGGGAACAGGTGGCGTTCCCCATGACGCGTTTTTCAGGCGGGGGCTACCTTGGCGGTTTCAGGCGCCGGCGCCGTGTTTTCGTTGGCATCTGTATCTGGTAATGAACAGGTGACGACCATCTCAGCCTCGTTGCCACAGTTTTCGCATTTGCAAACTTCTTTTTTTACGATTTCACTCATAATAACTCCTATTCTGGTAACTGAAGTTGAATATTACCGCACACCACCCCTTTCAAGATGCAGGGTTGACTAAAAATTCATTTTGTCCAGCGGTCGTCGTTCAGGTACATACTCGTGTGGAGTTTTCCCCTCATTCCAATCTTTTGAAACATAGAGGTTGCAGTAACAACTGCCATATTCTTCGATATCCGGAACGCTGTAAACACAGGGGCATATGATATCCCGATCAGCATCCCGGTCATCGGCCAGCAGTCTGCAGGGACAGCCCATGTAACCACAGCGCCCCTTGTTGACCAGCAAGGCTTCCAGCAGCTCCAGCGAGCGCTCTTTATCCTTGTTGAAATAATACCCTTTGGCTTCCTGAACTTTTTTCATTCTCGCATATAGCTCTTGTGCATCCATTACATTCCCAAAGCCTCCTTGATTTCCTTTTCCTTAAATCCGACGATAACCTTCTCACCGATGATAATCGTCGGGAAAGAACAACGGGGATTAAACTTTTTGACGTCTGCAATGATGGCTTTTCTTTCGTCGCCCTTGAGCATGTCCACATCGATAAATTCATATTTGATGGTACATTCGCCCATAAACTTTTTGGTTGCTTTACAATGACTGCAGGTACTCAGAGAGAAAATCTTAACCTCCGGATGAGAATTTTCTTCAGATTGAGACATAAGGACTTCCTTTCATATATTGGAGAGTCGAACCATAGGCATAACTACTGGATTTCTGTATCCTAAAACCAATTACAAGCCGGTAAAATCATGGGCATTTACATGACCTGCTACCATAGCAGAAATCGTCTAATATTAACATAGTAATTTTTTAAATATAAATCAGTTGCAGGCTGTATGAATAGTCAAGATTCGTACCAACAACCAGTGAAAAAAGCAATAATTAAGAAAAGTGTTTCATCGAGATCTTGATACACTCCTGTATCATAAGACAAAATAACCGGTCTTTTTGGTGATAAAAAGCTTTGGATCAACCTTTAATTTATTATAAATTTTATGCAGTTATCAAAAATATTGTTGTAATTCCGACAATTTTAGTATACTTAAGAAATCTGGCATGGAATTTGTAGAACTAATTGGATATCTGTGCGCTTCTGACTTAACAAGAATTGTTCTAACGTTTATACCGTAATTCCTATTTTCGTAACCTATTTATGAAAAGCAGTTTAACATCAAGCCAGTAAATTCCATTTTTAATAATTCCAGGAAGGGAGGCAATAAATGGCTAAAAAAGACATTATCTCCGAAAAAGGGAAAAAGGAGATCGATATTAGTGCGGTAACCACCTGTGACGCAACCGCCCAGATGCTTGCAAAGGCTCAAAGAGACGGTGTTGAAACCGCTTTTGACCGGGCGGCCAATATGAAGGCCTGTCCTATCGGGAAAGATTCGGCCTGCTGCAAACACTGCTTTATGGGACCCTGCCGTCTCAATGCCAAAGATCCATATTCCAAAGTTGGTGTCTGCGGAGCCACCATAGATACCATCATGGCTCGCAACTTTGCGCGGGCCGTGTGTGCCGGTAGTGCTGCCCACACCGACCACGGCATGGGGATGCTGGATCTTTTCCGTGATGTGTTAAACGGCAAAATTAAAGACTACGGCATCAAAAATCCGCAAAAGTGCATCGAAGTCGCCGCATCCATTGGTATCGAAACTGAAGACCGCGAATTCTACGATGTTGCCATGGATCTCTACCACGAGCTCGAACGCACTTACACCCAGGTCGACGGCGAGATTCCCTTTGCCAAACGGGTGCCGGCCAAAACTCTGGAAACCTGGCGCAAGGAGGGAATTGTCCCCCGTGGCGCCATGCGCGAGATTATGGAGT
This sequence comes from uncultured delta proteobacterium, assembly GCA_963821065.1. Taxonomy (GTDB): domain Bacteria; phylum Desulfobacterota; class Desulfobacteria; order Desulfobacterales; family JAFDCJ01; genus JAFDCJ01. The sequence continues at coordinate 167,813 of CAWGCM010000026.1, forward strand.
TGATGCACCGCTCTACCATGGGTGTCGACCAGCATTATGAAAACATAACCAAAGCTTGCAGCCGCGCCGCATTGGCCGACGGCTGGGGTGGTTCCATGGTCGCTACCGAAATATCCGATATCCTGTTCGGAACCCCGTCACCGGTGGCGGTGGAAGTCAATATGGGTGTCTTAAAGGAAGATCAGGTCAATATCATCATCCACGGCCATGAGCCCAACCTGTTTGAGTCTATGGTGGCATCGGTGGCGGAACCGACCCTGGTGCAGGCTGCCAAGGACGCCGGCGCCAAGGGCATCAACCTGGTTGGGATGTGCTGCTCCGGATTGGAAATGTTTGTGCGTCACGGGGTTCCCCATGCCGGCAATTTTATGTCCACTGAGGCAGTTCTGGTCACCGGAGCTGTTGATGCCATGGGTGTGGATGTCCAGTGCATCAAACAGGGCCTTGTAAAAGTGGCGGACTGCTACAAAACCCCGCTGATCACCACCAATCCGCGTTGCCACATCGAAGGGGCCACCCATGTCGAGTTTCATGAACACGATCCCAAGGGTTGTACCGATGAGATCGTCATCCAGGCCATCGGCCGCTTTAAAAACCGCAGTATGCCGATTGAAATTCCTCAGATCATCAACACCGGCGTACACGGATTTTCCCATGAATACATCAATTACATGCTCGGCGGATCCTTCAGGGCCTCGTACACCCCCTTGAACGACAACATTATCAATGGCCGCATTCGGGGGGTTGCAGGGGTCGTTGGCTGTACCAATCCCAGGATGAAACAGGACTATGTCCATGTGGAACTGGTTAAGGAACTGATTAAAAACGATGTGCTGGTCGTTCAGACCGGGTGTTCACAGATCGCCCTGGCCAAGGCCGGCCTGACAACCCCGGAGGCCGCCCATCTGGCCGGGCCGGGTCTGAAAGAGGTCTGTGAGACGGTTGGAATGCCGCCGGTACTGGGTCTCGGTGCCTGTGTCGACAACAGCCGGATTTTGATAGCCGTTACAGAAATGGTCCGAACCGGCGGACTGGGAGACAGCATTGCCGATCTGCCGGTGGCCGGATGTGCCCCGGAATACATGAGTGAAAAAGCCATTGCAATCGGCCAGTATTTCGTGGCATCGGGCGTCTACACCGTATTCGGTGTGACCTTCCCCATCATCGAAGGCACTAAATTCCACAAGCACCTGTTCGAAGAGCTGGAAGAAAGGGGCATGGGGAAATGGGGATTTGCTGTTGATCCGCATGAGATTGCCGCTAAAATGATTGCCCATATCGATAAAAAACGCAAAGCCCTTGGGATAGACAAGGCCCGCGAACGCGTCCTGATGGACATGTCCGACCGCCGTGATATGGAAGCGGCTTAAATCAGGCTGTTTCGCCATTTAGTTAGATTAAATTACGCAAGGGGCTCCAATTCGGAGCCCCTTTATTTTGGGCCATAATATCACGAGGAAATAATCGATACCCAATTCACCCTTTACTTTTGCAGTTGTTTGACCTATCCTAGAAAATTATTTAAAAAAAAGATCCCGATTATGGCTGTCTCCAACGGGAAAGGAGAATCCTTGCATGGATTTTAGTATGTTAAAAAGGCTGCAAATACCAAAGTTGGACTTGCGCAATATTGAATGGCCACGGTTTGATTTCTCCGGAATTCAATGGCCCAAGATGCCGAAACTCAGAATTGGTGATGCCGTTGCCAGACTGCCCATTGTTCAGGGTGGCATGGGGGTTGGCATCTCTCTATCGGGATTGGCTTCCGCCGTGGCCAATGAAGGCGGCATCGGCGTTATCGCCGCCAATTCAATCGGAATGCTGGACCCCGAATATTATGCCAAAAATAAAGATGCCAATGCGATCATCTTGCGAAGGGAAATCCGCAAGGCCCAGGCAAAGACCGCGGGCCTTCTCGGGGTCAATATTATGGTAGCAGTGGATGACTATCCCGATCTTGTCAGGGTCGCCATCGAGGAAAAAATTGATATGATTTTTCTGGGCGCCGGTCTGCCGATCAAGGGAATTCCGGTTGAAGATCTCAGGGCGGCCGGGGTTAAAGTTATTCCGATTATAAGCTCCGCCAGGGCGGCCGGGTTGATATTCAAATCGTGGTCAAAAAAATATAAGGATGTTCCCGATGCGGTGGTTGTCGAGGGGCCCAAGGCCGGCGGGCACCTGGGATTTAAAGCGGAACAAATCGATGACCCTGATTTTGCCCTTGAACGAATTTTGCCCGAGGTTGTGGCTGAGATCAAAACCTTTGAGGATAAATATCGACGGACGATTCCGGTAATTGCTGCCGGCGGTGTTTTTAGCGGTGCCGATATCTACCAGGTATTCAAACTGGGTGCCGGCGGCGTCCAGATGGGGACGCGCTTTGTGGCCACCCATGAATGCGACGCCAACATCAGGTTCAAGGAATCCTATGTTGCCTGCCGCGAGGAGGACATCGAAATTATTAAAAGCCCGGTAGGCCTGCCCGGTCGAGCGATCAGAAACAGCTTTTTAAAGGATATTGCCGCCGGCAAAAAGATGGGCTTTAAGTGTGCCTGGAGATGCCTTAAAAGTTGTGACATCAAAAACGCCCGCTACTGTATCTCACTGGCCCTTGACAATGCCCGCCAGGGGATTCTGGATAAGGGCTTTGCCTTTGCCGGCAGCAATGCGTTTCGGGTCGATAAAATCGTTTCGGTCAATGAATTGCTCCAGGAGTTGATCTATCAATACCAATACGCGGAAGAAAAAGGTGCGAGCTATTTGAGGGATGAATATGAAAAAGCTCTTGAAAAGCTGATCTCTCTGAAGGAAGAGTATTTGATTACCACGAAAACCAGCTTAAGTTCGCTCAAAGATGACTATGACCGGGGCATGGAGAGAGGCGCCGAATTATTCCGTCAAGAATATTTAAAGACCGTGGATAAAATCAACTTGCTCAAAGCCGACTACCAGAACGCCGTGGATAAGGCCAACCGGTTAAAAGCCGAACTTTTCGAGCTCTTCGAGCAATATTCGTTGTTCGATAAACTTCAGATCGAGGGGACATGCCAGGAACCCTGCCGCTGAGAACTGCTCTGTGAAGTAAGAACCATGTCCAGGTCAAAAAGGATGACGTCTCAACCGGGCGCCATCCTTTTTTTGTTGCCAAAAGACTGTACCGCTAATTCAAATATAAGTTCCGCATCTTTTTCCGGCCGATGTTGTTAGGGTCTATTTTTTATCAGGCAGTTTTCCCTCCTTATTTTGACGATTAATCAGCCGCTTGCAACAGATTTTATAACATAAATTGAACGCTAATGTACAAAATCATGGACGAAATTATTGCTTGACAAGTAAGTATTAATCTTATTTAAGAGTCCTATGCAGGAGGGAGAGACCAATACGCTGTTACAGGATTTTATTGAAAAGTGCCAAGCGCACAAGCTCAAAGTAACGCCCCAGCGTGTGGCGATTTACCGGGAGTTATTTGATTCCAGAGCGCATCCGACCATAGATGCCATGTTTCAAATCGTCAAAAAAGAATTTCCCAATATTTCCTACGACACCGTGAGCCGCACGTTGCTGACATTTGCTGAAATCGGCATTGTGGATCTGGTAGAAGTTTACGGCGGCGCCAAACGATTTGATCCGAATGTGAAAAGCCACCATCACCTGCACTGTGTTTCCTGCGGTAACATTCGCGATTTTCAATACGATCAATTCAATAATCTGGACATACCGGTCGAGATTCGGCAACGATTTACGGTTCTCAACAGCCGGGTGATCCTCAAGGGTATTTGTGAACAATGCAGCCATCCGGGGAATGTTTCCCCTTAAATGTTGGAACTATACAAAAACAAAAAATCATTCAATGAAAGGAGAAACCACATGAGTAAAACCACAGACAACTTACAGGCTGCATTTGCCGGCGAATCACAGGCCAGAAACAAGTATACTTTTTTTGCCGAAGTAGCCCGGGAGGAAGGCTACCATTACATTGCCAAGATCTTCGAAGAAACCGCCTTAAATGAAATGCAGCATGCCAAAGATCACCTTAAGCTGCTCAACGGCATCGGAGATACTGCCGCCAATCTCAAAGAGGCGTTCGGCGGCGAAGACTACGAGGTGGAGAGCATGTATCCGGACTTTGCAGCGGATGCCGCGGCGGAAGGCGAAAAAGCCGCCGAGATCGCTTTCAAACAGGTGGCTAAAATCGAGGCCCATCACCGGGAACGGTATAAAAAACTGCACGCGATGGTGGAAGCCGGCACGGTGTATAAACGCGAGCAACCCATTAAATGGAAATGCGGGGTTTGCGGTTATATCTTTGAAGGCAATGAGCCACCGCCCAAGTGCCCCTCCTGTAAAAATCCGAAAGAATACTACGAACCCGCAAGTCTGGATTTCTAAAGGGGCGCCATATAGGTTTGCGGCATGTCGGGGCATTCCAATTTAGGCCTATCAGATGCCATTTGGCGTCAGGGTGAAGCCGGCGCAATGAACAACCCCGCCGCAAGCAACGGGGTATCAAACGGAAAATTTTAAACGCCCCAAGGGGCGGGGAATTAAACCCTCGTCCGCCGCAGGCGGATTAAATTTTATAGACATTTGCATGAAGGGGCGGCATTCTATGCCGCCTCGGCTTTTGGCAAACCCAACAGCCGGCCGGACGTCCGTTTGCCCATCACGGGCCGGCCATGCTGGAGGTTATCACCGACCTGGAGCTTATATTACTCTGATCGTTATCCGATAAGGAGATGGTTTTTATGAGCAAAACCGATGAAAATTTAAAGGCCGCGGTTGCCGGTGAATCACTTGCGCGTAACCGGTATTCGTATTTCGCGGAAATGGCCAAAAAAGAAGGATATCGATATATTGGCAAGATTTTTGAGGAAATCGCCGAAAACGAGAAATACCATGCCATGGAAGAGCTCAGGCTTTTGATGGGTGACCGGGATACCCTGACGAACCTTAAAGAAGCAGTCAATGGCGAGCAGTATGAATCCGAAGATATGTATCCCCGCTATGCAACCGAGGCGGAGGTGGAGGGCAACCGGGCCGCCACCATTCTGTTTAAACAAATATCCAAGATAGAAAGCCAACATCACGACCGCTTTAAAAAGCTGCTTGAAATGGTGGAAGCAGGAAAAGTTTTCAAACGGGATGCCCCCATAAAATGGAAATGCAGCATTTGCGGGTATGCTTATGAAGGTCTTGAGCCGCCCGGACGGTGTCCTTACTGCAAACACCCGCGGGAGTATTACGAACCGGCCAACCTGGATGTGTAGGGGGGAATATGGCAAGATACATATGCAGCGTCTGTGAATATGTCCATGATGAAGAAAAAACCGGTCAAAAGTGGGATGACTTACCTGACGACTGGGTGTGCCCGGTCTGTGAATCTCCAAAAAGCTATTTTGCAACGACGGATGAGGACGAACCTGCACCGGAGCCACACGATGACAAAGTTCAAAAAGAGACAGCTGCCCCTGCTCCCATCGATCTCCAGAAAACCATGGCGGAGGCTGAGCCTTATTTTGCTGATATTCAAGAAATTGCCCGGAGCAGTCAGACCGTGGATGAACCCATGCGCACAAAAGAGCCTGTCATCTCATGGGATGAAATCCTTATCAAAGGCGCGCAACTGGCCAGGATGCCCCTCAATCATGAGGAACCGGTAAACACCAAAACCGTCATCGGCCCCCGGGCCGCGACACCGCTGGTGATCGAAACACCGATTTATATTTCGCACATGTCCTTCGGCGCCCTTTCAAAGGAAGCCAAGACCGCCCTGGCTAAAGGCAGCGCAGCATTAAAAACACTCATCTGTTCGGGTGAAGGCGGCATTCTGCCGGAAGAATTCAATGCCGCCTACCGCTATATTTTTGAGTATGTTCCCAATCAATATAGCGTCACCGAGGACAACTTAAAAAAGGTGGATGCCATCGAGATCAAGATCGGACAGTCTGCCAAACCCGGGTTGGGGGGACACCTGCCCGGAAAGAAGGTAACATCGGAGATCGCCCGGATCCGTGGATTCCAGGAGGGCAAAGATATCATCAGCCCTTCCCATTTTAAGGATATCCATAGCAAAGAAGAATTAAAAAGCCGGGTGGATTGGCTGAAAGAGACGTCCGGCGGAAAGCCGATTGGCATAAAAATGGCGGCCGGAGACCTCGAGGCGGACCTTAAGTTCGCAGTTTATGCGGGACCGGATTTTATCACAATTGACGGAAGGGCCGGGGCAACCGGTTCGGCACCCAAATTTGTAAAGGCGAGTACCTCCATCCCCACCCTGTTTGCAATTTACCGGGCCCGAAAATATCTGGATGATAATGCCGCGACCGATATCAGTCTGACAATTACCGGTGGGTTGAGGATTTCCTCGGATTTTGCCAAGGCACTGGCCTTGGGGGCTGATGCTGTGGCCATCAGCACTGCAGCGCTGATCGCCATCGGTTGCCAGCAGTACCGGGTGTGCAACACAGGCAAATGTCCTATGGGAATCGCCACTCAGGATCCGGCATTGCGGGCACGTTTAGATGTTGAAAACGCCGCCAGGGGTTTGGAAAATTTTTTACGGGTGTCGACTGAAGAGATCAAAGATTTCGCAAGGCTGACCGGCAATGACGATGTTCACAAGCTGTCCATCAATGATCTGTGCACAACCAATTCCGAAATCTCCAATCATACCGAGATTGAACATGTATAAGCGTTATTGAAAGAGTGGTATCTGTTCGGTAACATCAGGGGTCTGCTTCTTGACTCTCAATGGCGTCTGCAATTTACGGTTTAACCATCCGCTGCAATCAGCTCGGGCAGCCGTGATACGGCGTAAAGAGGCAGATTACAAATTTTGCCGTCCTTTTTGAAGTTAAGCAGGTTTGTGCGGGCAAGCCGGCTCGGTTTGAACTGTAAATCAAAAGACTTTAAGCTTTTGCTCTTTGGGTTAATACCGGCTTTAACCTCCAACGGAAATATTTGGTCTGCGAATTGAAATAGAAAATCAAGTTCGGCTCTGCCCCCTTTGCTTCGCCAGTAATAAAGCATTTGAGGAAAATGCGAAACCAGCTGCTGAGCGACATAATTTTCTACAAAAGCTCCTTCATATTCATTGAAGAGCCGCTCTCCCTTCGCCAGCAGTTCAACCGGCGACTTTGCGATAGCTCCCAACAACCCGACATCCAGTGCATATACTTTGAAACAACCGGTGTCCGCATAATGCTTGAGAGGATGTTTAGCGGATACAACCGCATTGGCCCGGTAGATGAGTCCAGCATCTTCAAGCCAGGTCAAGCGCATTTTCATATGCTCGCCCCCGTGCTCCTTTTTTGACGGCTGAAAAAACGAATTTTTTGTTCTCCCGTGCCAGATGTTTTGGGATGGAATCCCATACCCGGGTGAGTTTGGGTATGTCTGTTGCCGGGGCATGCTTGGCAAAATCCAAAACATAAGATTTGATAATTTCTTCCTGTATCTTGCGGGTCTCCCATCCATTGCCGGTCTCGGCAAATTGCTTAACAGCTTCGGGCATGCCTCCAACAAAATAATAACAGCGAAGCAAATCGATCAGGTGTGATATGGAACGCTTCGGTCAAAGGAACAAATGCATCCACATTTTCCACCAGTTTCCTGTACTTGGAGTCCTTCATTGCAGTCGAGGAATTCCATAAAGGTCATCGGATAAAGATGGAGAAAATTCACTTTGCCAACAGGAAAAGATCCGGGGCCGGACAGTTTTACGCCAAGAAGAGAGCCCGCTGCCGCGATATGAACATCGCTTTTTTGTTCAGCGAAATACTTCAGCGAATTCAGAGCCCGATTTGAAACTTGGATTTCGTCAAAAATGATCAGGTCAGCTTCCGGGCGAATCTCCAGGTTCATATATATTGAAAGTTCCGCCACTATTCGCCCTGGATTTAAGTCACGTTGGAAAAACCGGTCGAAACCGGGATCTTCTTCAAAATTGCAATACACCGTGTTGCCGTATTCATTGCGGCCGAACTCTTTTAAGATGAAGGTTTTTCCGGTTTGCCTGGCTCCCTGCAAAAGAAGCGGTTTTCTTCTGGGTGATGATTTCCATGACAGCAATTTCGCGTATATATCTCTTTTCATAATATCCTACTTTGCCATGAATAGGAGGGGCCGTCAAGGATTTTCAGCTAACGAATGTGATAATTATCACATTATTAGTATATAAAATGTGCATAAAGTCACAAATAGAGCTCTATAAATTAGGCTTCTGTTTTCAAATATCTGATGGGATTTCAGCGAGCCTAAAATTGGCAGCTGAATATAAGGGATAGAAACTCAGATCTTACTGAACGGAAAAAGGATGCTTTGAGAATCTAAAACCAGTTTTCAATTTGCACCACCGAAGTTTTCAAGCTCTTGACACTGACGTCATAGTAGTTGCGCCGATTTTTCTCTTTTACTAATGCGAGCGAAAATAATAGACATCGGGTTGAGAACTATTCTGCGCAGTTGCGTGCTGCGAGGGGGTGTCCGCTGTGGGGGCAACAAATGCGCCCGGTGCTTTCTGCCACGCCCCCTATCCTTAGCGTTAAGCCGGTAAAGGCAGAGACGATCAGCGTTGCCGCGAAGTTTATTCTTCCGGGGCTGTTCGGATTGGTCTCAACGGGCCTGCTGCCGTTGTGGGGACCACGGTTTCATTGTGGCCCCACAGCGGACACCCCCTCGCAGCTTGGCTAGGTCTAAATTAATATGATCGCATTAGTAAATCGATAAACAGGATCAACAGGTCGGCCTCGTATTCACAGACGGCGCTGATGGTTGCAATCGCCAGCATGGAGGACAGGAATATGTTTTTTTCTCCCTATTTAATTACTTTGCCCTGAAAAATAGCATATTCAGGGTGATAGATATTTCTTTCAAAACTGAAAATAGTTCTGGGCCATAGGTCCGGCGGATTAATTAGCATTAACAGGATTTGCATTTGCCGGACCGGTGTTCCGAATCTTGCCCGTCCGGGAAAGCTTGCATGCTTTCCGCCAGTTCTTTTAATTTCTGATCAACCAGATAATTGATGGTTTTCTCGGGATAGCTCCCATCCGCCTGCAATTCACCGGCCGGTCGGCCGGTAAGGATTTCAATGCCTTCATCGATAGTTCTGACCGCGTAGACCGTAAACCGGCCCTCTTGCACGGCGGCGAGGACATCTTTGCGCAGCATCAGATCTTTGACGTTGCTTTGTGGAATCATAACCCCCTGGTCTCCACTCAGGCCTTTATGCCGGCAACAATCGAAAAAACCCTCGATCTTTTGATTGACACCGCCAATGGCCTGGACTTCGCCTTTTTGATTGACCGAGCCGGTTACGGCAATATTCTGTTTGAGGGGGACCCCGGACAAACTGGACAGCAAGGCATAAATTTCCGTGGAGGATGCACTGTCGCCGTCAACCCCGCTGTAGGATTGCTCAAATGCGATGCTGGCACTCATGGTGATCGGTTTGTCCTGGGCATACTTCTTTCTCAGATATCCGCCGAGGATCAAAACGCCTTTGTTGTGGGTATTGCCGGACAGGTCGGCTTCGCGTTCTATATTGATCAGGCCGGCACGGCCCATCGATGTCGAGGCGGTAATCCGAGATGGTTTACCGAACATGTAGTCACCCAGGGAATAAACCGCCAGCCCGTTGACCTGACCAACGACTGCTCCCGCCACATCGATCATCAGTGTGCCCCGGTCGATCATCTCCTGGATCCGCTCTTCGGCCAGGTTGGACCGGAAAATACGCGCCTCGATGGCGCGGTCGACATGTTGCTCGGTGACAACGGCCTGGTTTTCTTTTGCGGCGAAAAAATCAGCTTCGCGGATCAGGTCGGTGATGGCCGGAAAACTGGTGGAAATTTTTTCCTGCCGGCCGGACATCCGGACGGCCTGTTCAACGAGAGCCCCCACGGCTGTGCGGTCAAAGGGTTTCAGTTCCTCTTCATCGGTGGCCATTTTTATAAATTCTGCAAACTGAAGAATGTTGCGGTCGTCTCTGGTCATCGCCGTATCAAAGTCAGCCCTGACCTTAAAAATCTTTCGCAGATCCTCATCGTAATATCCCAGCAATTGATACAGGTAGGCATCACCGATGATGACAACCTTGACCTTTAATTCGATAGGCTCCGGCTTTAACCCGGTGGTGGTAAAAAAATACATCGGATCGAAGGTTTGAATTTCAAGTTTTTTGCTTTTCAGCGCCCGCTTCAGCGCCTGCCAGACACCCGGCTCGATAATGGCATCCTTTAAGTTGATGACCAGGAAACCGCCGTTGGCCTTTACCAGGGAGCCGGCTTTGATTTTGCTGTAGTCCGTGCGCCAGACACCGCCGCGATCCACGACGCGTTCAATTGCCCCGAAAATATTGCGATAGGTGGGGTATCCTTCGATAATGACCGGCGGACTTTTGCGATCGCTATTATCGACCAGCAAATTGACATCGTAGGGTTGAAACAAATCAACATCGGGCATCACCGGAGGCAACCCGGGAAGCTGCATCGGACTCTGGGGGCCGAATATGTTCAGGTTGTCGGCCATGTCTTCAAGCATTCCCTGAAAGTATTCTTGAATTTTTCCGGTGCTGTATTTCTCAGCAAGCGGTTTAATTAAATCGGTAGCCGTCTTCATAAAAACGGCGCGATCCATTTTTTCGATATTTTCATGGACCTCTTTTTGAAGATCGCGCAGTTCAAGAAAAATCTGTTCGACTTGCTGACGCAAGGCAGACCTGCTTTTCCTTGAGGGCCTCATATTCTTCCCTGGGAAACCGGCCTTTTTCCGCCAATGCTTCAAGCTGTTCGATGGGAACGGGTTTGTCATCCACCACCGGCATCACCTCCGGTCGCTTGAATTGACCCATCTGAACATCAACGATGGCAAAGCCCTCTTCTTTGACCCTTTTTTCCAGAGACTTAAAGAAACTGCCGGCCTGGCTTTCATAGGATTCCGTGATCTCTTTTTTCATATTCAGGTATTCCTGGCTTTCAAAAAGCTGCGGGATTTCCTTTTTCAGCCGATCCACCAGGCTTTTAACATCCCGTTTAAAAGTGCTGCCGCTACCGCCGGGAAGTCGAATCAGAACCGGAGACTCCGGATCTTTGAAACAATTCACATAGCAGAGGTCTTCAGGGCTTCCTTCTTTTTTGGACATTTCCTCCAGCAGCCGCCTGACGGTGGCCATTCTCCCCGATCCGGCGGTTCCGGTGACAAACACATTATAGCCCGGCTTATCCATATCGATACCGAAACGAAATGCTTCAACCCCCCGCTGCTGACCGATAATGTCTTTTAAGGGTTCGAGTGTCTCCGTCGTGTCAAAGGGCAAAGTTGACGGATCCAATCGCCACCTGAGATCTTCGACAGGGATTCGGGGGTAAGAACTTTCCTGGGTCATCGCCTTCCTCCTTCAACAGCCGGGCTGTTATTAAAAGGTACCTGATCCTGTGACACTGATCACTTCAATCATTTTTTGCAGAGCCTTCGGTTGCAACCCGCGCCTATTTTACTTCGATCGTGATTCCACGGGCTTCTTTGGGCCGGCATTTGCGCAGCTCAATTTTCAGGATGTTTTCCTGGTAAGTGGCCTTGACATCCTCGACCACGATCCGGCAGGGAAGCGTAATGGATTTGGAAAAAGAGCGCGTGCGTTTGACAAAATTTTGAAAGCCGGCATCTTGTTCGACTGATTCTTCGCTGGATTTTACTGCCATGCTCAACGTATCCTCGTTGACGGATAGTTGAATATTATCGGCCTGGACACCCGGAAGTTCGGTTTTCAGAACCAGGTAGTCTCCGGTGTCCGTCAGGGATGTCGCAAACATTTCGGTCCGTTCCAGAAATGCGCGCGGCACGCCGAAGCCCCTCCTGAATCTGCTGAAGCGGGAATCGATATCTTTTCTGAGTTTATCCATTTCTTCTTTTTTCCATATGGTCAGCTCTGTCATTTAACCACCTCCATTACCTGCGGGGTCACTTGAGACCCGGCTATGGTTCTTGACAAATCATGTATAATTAATGCAAATTTGAATTTCGATTTTCTCCCATTCGTGCCGTTATGTCAATAACGGTCGAACCCAGGGCATTGCAAGCATAAATAAGCAATACCTATGAATATAATCACGATGGAGCCTTCAAGCATGGATCCGATTCAAACTTCCATAGTAAAAAGATCGCTGCTTTCCTGGATTTTTACGGGAAATCATAAACTCAAGGTATTTTTGTTCCTGACGGTGTTTGTTGCCGTCCTCATTCGCATCATCCCTCTGGAAATGCAAAAACGGATTGTCAACCAGGCCATCAATATGAAGGCCTTTGATTTGCTGCTGATTTACTGTGGTTATTACCTGGTGGCTGTGGTCATTGTCGGTGCCCTCAAATATCTGATCGGCTATCTTCAGACGATCATCGGACAGCGCGCCCTGACCGCCATGCGCCGGGATTTGTATCGTCACATGCTGAGTCTGCCGCTGGGTTTCTTCAGAAGAACCCAGCCGGGGATGGTGGTCCAGTCCTTCTCATCCGAGCTTGCGACCGCCGGCGATTTTGTGGGGCTGGCCGTTGCGGTACCCCTGACAAGTGTCCTGAGCCTGATTGCATTTACCGTGTATTTGCTCTGGCTTAACCCCCTATTGGCCGCCGTCTCGTTTGCCATTTACCCCCTGGCCCTTTTCGTTCTCCCGAGTCTGCAGCGACGCGCCAACGCCGAGAATAAAAAGCGGGTTGATGTGTCCCGTGACTTTTCAGGTAAAATTGCCGAAGCCGTTTCGGGCATCCACGAAATTCACGGCAATGCCGCCCATCACATCGAAAGCCGCAAGTTCGATGTCCTGGCCTACAAACTGGAAAAAATCAGGATCGCCTGGAACCTCTATCGCCAGGGCATCAAGGTCAGCAGCAATCTCTTTACCAGCTTCAGTCCCTTCATCATATTTCTGCTGGGCGGTTACCTGACCATCAAGGGTCAAATGGAACTGGGCGCCCTGGTGGCCTTTTTGTCAGCCCAGGAAAAGCTTTTCGATCCCTGGAGAGAACTGATCGATTTTTATCAGTCCTATCAGGAGGCATCGGTCAGCTACCGCCGGACCATGGAATATTTTGATGTTATGCCCGAGTTTGCAACCGAGCCCGAAGGTCGTCAGCCGTTTGAACTGGAAGGGAGCATCGAGATTAAAGGCCTTTCATTTACTGCCGCAGAGGGCATCCAGCTGTTGAACGATGTCAACCTGACCCTCGACGCCGGGGAGCAATTGGCCCTGGTCGGTTTTTCGGGCAGCGGCAAAAGCACCCTGGCCGGCTGCATCGGCCAGCTTTACAAGTATACCGGTGGAAGTGTGCGCATCGGTAAGCGGGAGGTTGCAGAACTGACCAAGCGAGATATCGCGGTAAATATTGGGCTGGTATCCCAATCCCCCTTTATTTTCGACGGCACCATCGAGGAAAACCTGCTCTACGGATCGGTTTCTAAATTGGGCCCCGGCAACCCGGATATTCAGCCTGTTTTGCCTGATCTCGACCAGATGATCGAGACCATCCAGCAAACCGGTTTGTTTCCCGACGTCTTGCGCTTTGGCCTGAACTCCGTGCTCGATAACGATGCCCATGGGGAGCTAATTCCCAGGCTGATACGGATTCGCAAAAAACTGGTGCGTCGCCTGAGTGCACCTTTGGCCGAACATGTCGAGTTTTTTGACAAAGAAAAATATATGCTTTACTCAACCGTGGCGAAAAATCTGACCTTTGGCAGCGCCAATCTGGATTCCTTCAAGGAACCCAATCTATCAAAGAATACGTTTTTCCTGCAATTTCTCCAGAAGGTCGGTCTCACCGAACCGCTCGTCGCGCTCGGCACGCAAATCTGCCGGCAGACCGTCAACATCCTCGGCGAGCTTCCGCCCGAGGTCGCATTTTTTGAACAGAGTCCCATCCGTGCTGATGAATTGCAGCAATATAAGACCCTGGCAGAACACCTGAAAAAGAGCAGCCGGTTGCCGGCGGATGCCGGGCAAAGCACAATGTTGCTTGAGTTGGCCCTGCGCTTTATTCCCGGACGCCACAAGATGGTTAAGCTGCCCGAGGATCTTGACCGGCAAATTGTGACCGCCAGCCGCCTTTTCAGAGAAATGATATCCAACGAACATCCCGGGGCTTTTTCCTTTTACCGCAAATCAGACTACATCGTCTCACATACTATTCTCAACAATTTGTTCTTCGGCAAACTGAAAACAAGCAGTCCCCAGATTCAGGATGCCATCAACGAACAGATCGTCCAGCTATTGATCGAAGAGGACCTTCTGGAGACCGTGCTTGAAATCGGTTTGCAATTCCAGGTCGGCACCCGGGGCGACCGGCTTTCCGGCGGCCAGCGGCAGAAAATTGCCATTGCCCGGGCGTTTCTTAAAAACCCCGGAATATTAATCATGGACGAGGCCACCTCAGCCCTGGACAACCGTTCCCAGGCACGGATTCAAACCGTTCTCAATACCCACTGGAAAGGGAACACAACCCTGATTGCCGTGGTTCACCGATTGGATATCATCAAAAATTTTAATAAAATCGGGGTGATGAGATCCGGAAAAGTCGAAGAGATGGGATCTTATGAGGAACTTATGGCGCAAAAAGGGTTGTTATATGAGCTGGTCGCAGCTAAAAGGTAGTTTGACTCCGGTAAAAAAATAGGTTGTCAATTTTTTTCTTCCATGAGAGGAGACGACTGCTATGAAACAAACCGGTATTTGGCTTATCAGCGTGGTTTGCATTGTCGGCCTGAATACGGCCCGGGCAGATGAAGGTGAAACGATTTTCAAATCTATATTGGAAAAACCAAAAAGCTTTCCGATGCCGACTGCAAAGCCCTGACGGATTGCCTGTTGCGCCAGCATTAAGGTCAGGTAAACCTTACTTTTGGGAGGAAAAAATTTTGAACCGGCCTCTTTGTTTTTTCCTGGTATTATTCTTAATTTTGACAGGGTGTGCCTACACGCCCAGGCCGGTGCGGTCTCCCTATCTGGGTCAGGACACTCCGGCCGGCCAGTGTGCGGATTTTTTCGCTGCTTTGGATGAAACACTGAGACAAGCCGGAATACGGGACCCGGGGGAATTTCGCCTGAAAAATCACCCCTATCTGCGGACGGATCGATTTTTGGCCTCATTTGCCGCCGAGATCGATGATGAGACGGTTTTTGACGATTGGGTTAAACGATTGCAGCACCTCGATCAAAAAGCCCGGGATTTTGAAATTGCCAACCTGCCTACCCAGAGCCTCTCCAATTTATATTCTAAGATCGGAGAGATAGACATCCGCAAGAAAGTCAGTCAATGCGGCGATATTCTGAAAGCGATCGATTTTGAGGACGCCGATCAGCGCCGAAAATTTAAGGCCGAGGTAAAACCCTTTGATGATTACCTGCTGTTAAGGAGAATTTTGGGGTTATACCCCATCACCAGTATGTTTGTCACTTCAGGTATATACCGCTATCAAAGTGAAGTCTACAAGACGTTCAGCAATCAGCCGCCCCCAGGCTGGCAGAAAATACGCTATGTTCCAGCTGTTTCAAATGATTTACAGCCATCTCCCTCTGATATCCTTAAAACAGCCGGCCGGGACGCCATCGGCATTCCTGAATATTCATCAAAAGATCAACAGATCTTGTTTGATTTTTTTGCCCCGGTCTGGGAAGTGCAAACGGAGGGAGATTTTGATCAAATCGGCACCCCTTTCTGGGCGGCTGATAAAAATCTGGCCATTGATACGAACCGGCCGACTGGTTTTCAACGCCTTTCGTTCTCGCGCTTTAAAGGAAAAATTTTAACCCAGCTTAATTATGTGGTCTGGTTCCCTGCGCGTCCCAAAGAAGGCATATTTGATATATATGGGGGGTTGTTAGACGGCCTGATCTACCGGGTCACACTGGATAGTGACGGACAGGCGCTGTTGTACGAAACCGTCCATAGCTGCGGATGCTACCACAAGTTTTACCCGACGGAGCGCTTGCAGGTTTTGAAAAAGATCGACTATGCCGAAAAGCCTATCGTGCTGAAGGCCCCTGCAGCCGATCCGGATTCGGCGCGAATGGTGATCGCCCTGGAAACCCGCACCCACTATGTGAAAAGTCTTTACACCCTGCCCCGGGAGATGAAGACAACGGCTGTCAGCTATGCATTTGCCGATTACGATCAGCTGCGCAGTCTGAAATATTCGGAGCGCGAGAATCGCAGTTTTTTTAGAGAAGACAGCATTGTCCCCGGAAGTGAGCGTCTGGAGCGTTACCTGCTATGGCCGACCGGGGTGCTCTCCCCCGGTGCCATGCGGCAGTGGGGGCGACACTCAGTTGCTTTTGTCGGTAAACGTCATTTTGATGACCCGAATCTGATTGAAAAGATTTTTCAACGAGTTGAGTTGCCTTAATAGCAAACCAAATATGAGTTAAAAGCAATCATGATTTTGTATCGCGAATATGATAAAAAATGATTCCATCGGGCCGGGGTTGTTAAATCACTGGGACTTGTGTTCGGAGATATCGGAACGAGTCCGATTTACACCTTATCGGTCGTCTTTCTGTTAACCGGCGACGCCGGAGCACGTCATCGGTGTGCTTTCTCTCATCGTATAGAATTAAGGAGACATCCTATAGTTTTTCAGTTTATCGTGGAACTATATGAAATTTTTGCTTTTTAACTTTGCCGGCCTTGTGTAAAAACTGAATAACTGAAAGGCACCAGTTAGTGCAGGTGGGCGGTTTGTAAATTGCTCCCGGCCAACCGGGTTGTGTGCTTGCCGGCGTGTCCAAGTATACCTCGATTGCAGTGATGTGATGCTGGATTTCGCGGCCCCCAACAACAATGGCGCCTATCAGCAGGCTAGAACTGAACCGCCCCACGAATACCGAGGATAAAACCATCTGTATCATTTTCGTTGGTGTCGTATTCGTCTTGCATGTACTGGGCATCCGCTGTGACGGCAAAATAATCATTGAGGACAAAACGCCAGTAGACCTCAGCGACCTGGGTGTAGTTGAAATCATTTTTACCGTTCAAATAGGCATAACCGATACCGATGTTGTCGTCTTCACGTCCATACCATTTGCCGGTGATGTTGAGACCGCCGGAATAAAGGTGATCATAATCAATCAGGGCCTTGTAATCCTGCCATCCAAAACGGATCCAGGCTCCGAAGATATCACCAATTTGCTGGTCAAAAGACAGGAAGCAGCCAGTCCGACTTTCTTTGTTGCCGTTCTCGTCCAAAAATTCTTCGCTGGTGACCTGTCCGATCAAACGGTAATTGCCTTCACCCAAAGATGTGTTTAGCTTGTAACCGATTTGAGCGGCAAAAAAATTAAAGTTATTACCGTCGTCGTTTTCACCGACATTCATGCCGACACCGTGTGATATCCCAGATGCCGATCTCCCATTCCACAGCTCCGCCGATATCATAGGAAGGGGCAAAGCCGTTGGGGCCGTTCACCAGGGCCTCGTTCATGAACTGAGTGTACTCATCATTGGCGTATGCATTTTCGTCGACGTAATCTGTGGAATCGATGATGCCGCCGGTAGACCAGCGCATTGTTTTCTGAAAATTCAAAGATGTGTTTGTACCAGGCGGTCAGCAGGTAATCCCGGTTGCGGCCGTTGATGTCTTTGACGTCATCTTCCAGTGAAGCGGCCCAGGGGGCCAGGTTGAAATCAGTGACATCGTTGAGACCGTTGCCAGCGGCAAAACCGAATTTTGCAAAAATTTCATCCTGGCGGTGGGCCGAAAACTGAACTCCGGTTGGAATGGAACGGCACCGCGGCCCCTGTCATCAGCACCATCCACCCACTGGTATTGATAGGCACCGGCCAAAATGCCGCCGATGGAAAACTTGTCTGTGATATCATACAAAAGAGCACGAGTCTGGGTGAAAAACAGACTGATGACAATGGTCAAACTGAAATAGAATAAGATTTTTTTATACAACGTAATCGACTACTGCAAAAAAGGAAAATAATAGAAGAAAGACTTAAAAAGCATTCAAATCCGAAGAAGAGCTACGGGGAAGTGATGATTATACTACAAAATACAGGATAATCTAATACTGCCAGGCTTTCTACAGAATATTTAGCAACAGAACAACATTGATTTGCTCGCGCAAGGGGCTGTATGAAGACACCGCAATCGAAAAACATGGTCTGCAATATTTGCTTGGCAGCACGTCAAGAGCCCGGGATCCCGGTGAATATAATGTCGAAGATAGGTGCATCATACAACAGAGCATCGATGTAGCCTTTTTTTAAAGCGATAAGTGCTTCCTGGGGAGTGTTATACGGCAGATACGATATGCGAATTTGCTTAAGATGCGATTCACTGGTGGTATAGATGATAGTCAGGACGGTCACTCTGGGCAAATCTTCGGGGACTTTGACGACGGACGGGAGCTGTGAGACAGTGAAAGAAGAGGTGATCGACGCTGTAAAGCTAGAAATAAGAATAATGCGGACGAACATCGAGATCAGTGCGATGAATCGTTCGGCAAACGTAAAAGGTGCCTTATCGCCATAGCGGACGGTGGTCATGGTGACGGAAGACCACCAGAATAGAGAGCGAATCGCACTGGCAACGCCGCCGTTGAATTGCTGAGGATTTTTTTTCCGCTCAAACCACCAGACCAGAACGCCCACCGCCAGCAGCAATAGGGCGAGGCTGAGCACGATTTTCAGAAATGTAAAAGAGAAAAACCGTCTGACAACCGAAAACCATGGATTGCGGACCTTCGAGGCGACGGCGATTCCAAGTCCTGTAGCTATAGTAAGCATGGGTAAAGTCAAAGTTTTTCTCGCGTTCGGAGTTTATGGTCAAGGCCGCAACGGCCGCATCCAACGAACGATATTGACGCCTTCGAGCAATTGCTTCAGGTCAAGCTCACGAAATTCATACGTCAATTTTAATTCTGCTGCTATTTGCTGCCAGAGATAGATGCTTAGCCCGGTCCAGTTGCCACCGCTCCCTTCATGGAAAAGGGCGGGGATACTTTGGTTCACACCACCAGGGCCCTGTGGGGGAGCGACTGTTGTTGCGCGTTGATCTCCCCGATCATCAAAATTATCAATATCGATAACCCAAACAAAGACTGCCAGGACAGCTTCGTATGAACGCCGTGGCAGAACAGATTAAGAGATATTATCCGGACTGGAAACCTGAGGGTATATTTGCCTCGGTGACCTGAATCAATTCCGCATGCAGTATATCCAAAGCCTGCTTGGCTTATTCAACCTTGTAGGTGACCGTAATCATCCAGGAGGCATAATCCGCATAGGATTTTTTGAGTACCAGGACCACTCTTTCTTTGAAGGTCTCTTCGATGATCTTTATTTGTCCAGGCCAGAGCTTGAACTTGATACGCAGATAACGCCACTGATCATCCTTTACCGCCTTGATCCCGAAGATTTCCGGTTTGGCAAGAATGATGGAACTGTGCTGGTTGTGCATGCCTCTGGCAATTGCCTGAATCGCTTGCGACATCTCCTTTTCATCGATCTC
Source organism: uncultured delta proteobacterium (assembly GCA_963821065.1). Taxonomy (GTDB): domain Bacteria; phylum Desulfobacterota; class Desulfobacteria; order Desulfobacterales; family JAFDCJ01; genus JAFDCJ01. Next base: position 187,320 of record CAWGCM010000026.1, read on the forward strand.
CTGCGGCAATTGAATATCGACGTAGGCACGAATGCAGCCGCCGCGAAACTGGCTAATGGTAGCAATATTTCTGTTGGGGATTATAATCCGCTGACCGTGCAAGTTAATCAGCGCGGTGAATCTAAGTCCGATGCTATCGACCTTGCCGATTTCATCGCCCAGTTTAACCATTTCCCCGATAGTGAGTGCATCCGAAAAAATAGTGTGAGACCGATCACCAGATCTGACAAAGCCTTGCAGACCAAAACCGACAGCAATCCGATGACGTTGCGCTGGAAAATAGGTCGTCAGTGAAATTTAAATTCGCGCAGAACGATACCGACGGCCACGAAATAAATGTAACGTGACAGCACTGACCAAGATGGTAATGATGGTGGAAGCGGGATATCTCGGGGAGCTAGATGTTTTACTGTTACCTCATCGTAACAGATTTGGCGATCCGGCGGATGGCCTGACGGTAAAATGTGCGATCACAGCTAAAACGATCACGAGAAGAATTCTGTTGGGGATTATAATCCGCTGACCGTGCAAGTTAATCAGCACGGTGAATCTAAGTCCGATGCTATCGACCTTGCCGATTTCATCGCCCAGTTTAACCATTTCCCCGATAGTTAGTGCATCCGTAAAAATCAGTGTGAGACCGATCACCAGATCCTGCACAAATCCTTGCAGACCAAAACCGACAGCTAATCCGATAACCGTTGCGCTGGCAAAATAGGTCGTCAGTGAAATTTTAAATTCGCGCAGAACCATACCGACGGCCACGAAATAAATGGTAAACGTCACAGCACTGACCAAGATGGTAATGATGGTGGCAAGCTTGGGATATCTCCGGGTCAGGATCTCTGTAGATGTTTCTTTACTGTCTACCTTCATCGTCAACAGATTTTGGCTGATCCGGCGGATGGCCCTGACGGTAAAATGTGCGATCACAGCTAAAACGATCACGAGAAGAATTCTCAAAATCGGGTTTATGTCGGTTAAGATATCTATCAGCTTCATTTTTTTATTACCCAATCATTGAGCTGTCTTTAATTTATCATGTTAAGCGGTCTAATTGCGCCTGATTGAGGGCGATTTTTGCTTTGGCCAGCCTTTTGTAATACGCTTTGGTTTTAGCTGCCTTGCCTTGCGCCACAGCTTTCATTAAATCCCCTTCCAACTCGGCTACCTCGAGCAATCTATAGTAATCCAGTGATTCTTTGAAATGCGCCAGGACAATCAGGCCCGTCAGCAACGGGTGGTTGTTGGTGACATTGGCATCTTTGAACTGCATTCCGTGTTCGAGTTCAACTGCGAGCCCGCTGCAAAAGTCCCTGGAATCAATACTCAAGCCTTTTGGATTCAGTTCGGCGAGGATCACCTTGGTTTCTTTTACGGATACTTTCGGTTCTTTTTTCTTCGTCCAATCGCTGATTTTGAGCTCTTTGCAAACCCGCTTCACTTCTTCAACGCTGACGTATTGGGGTATTTTCATTATGTCCTCCTTATTTTGTGCAATTAGATTGCTATTGATGGTTGAAATGAGTCGTTCTGGGCCGTCATTTAACTTAACACCAACAGCCGCAGTTTAGATATCTCGGCCTTTTTGAGCAAGTTAGCTTATCGAATCGGTCATAACCACTTCTTTCTTCTGAAATAAGTTAGCATTACCAACGCGACTCCAAGCATTACGCCCCAGAAAATAAAATAGCTGTATTTAAATTTCAGCTCGGGCAAATACTCAAAATTGGTACCGTAAATTCCGGCAATAAATGTAAGCGGTATAAATATGGCGGCAAAAATTGTCAACACCTTCATAATGTCGTTCATTCGATTGCTGACAACTGAATTGTACAGGTTCAATTGATCCGAAAGCATATCCCGGTATGTATCGATGGCCTCCGCCGCCTGGGTAATCAGATCCTGCAGGTCTTTTAAAAAGGGAACCGTCTGGTCATTGATAAGCTCGGAATCCAATTTAGACAGCTGTATGATGGCTTCCCTGGCCGGTCTAACGGACTTTCTGATGAAATTCATTTCTCGTTTAAATGCATTAATCTTTTCCATCACCGCCGGCTCGGCTCTTTCCAGGACTTCTTCTTCCATGTCTTCAATTTGCTCGCCCAATCTTTCAACGATGAAAACATAATTTTCGACCACGCAATCCAGCAAAGCGTATGCCAGATAATCGATACCCGATGCCCGGATCCTTGCTTTTTGTTTTCTGATCCGCTCCCGAACCGGTTCAAATACGTCTCCCGGCTGCTCCTGAAAGGTCAGCAGAAATGTATCGCCCAGCACCATACTTAATTGTTCGGAAATGATCATTTGTTTTTCTTTGTCGAAACGAAGCATTTTTACAACCAGAAAGAGGCAATTTTCAAATTCTTCCAGTTTGGGGCGCTGTCCGGTATTCAGGATATCTTCCATTAACAGCGGGTGCAGATCGAACATACTCCCAATATTTTTCATCAATGCCAGATCATGCAGCCCGTCTACATTGATCCAGGTAACCGTGTTTGTGCGTTTGAATTCTGCTCCGGCGGCAATATCTTTTAACTCGTCTTCCTTTAATTGAGCCCCATCGTAATCGATGACCCGAATTCGAATATTATCTACCTTTTTGTTTCCGACGAAAACCAGAGAACCTGGAGACAATCCTCTGGTCTCTTCGCGTTTCCTGAAAAATCTCGCCATGATGTTACCTCCTTATGTTATTGTTGCAGCATTTGAATCACGCGAGGTCTCGCGCTTTTTCATTTCCCGTCTCACTTCTTCAAGATTGAGGCCTGTTTTGCGGTAATCGAAGAAGATCCTCGACTATTTGCTTATAATTTAGCCAGCCGTCTGCGGCGACGGTAAAAATGGAAACCCCATATCAATACCCCAACAATTGCGACACTTCCCATAATATAAATCTCCTATGATTTGAGCTTGCCGATAAAAACTTCCAGGGCACGTCCGAAAAGGTAGCCGCCGGATGCGACGGCTATCGCCCAGACCAGCGCGCCGGCGGCATTGAGCAAGATGAACTTTTTGGCCGATATGGGGCTCATTCCGATGACAAAGGGGGAAACCGTGCGCAGTCCGTAAAGAAACCGAAAAGACAGAATCATCGGTGTTTCAAATCGGTTCATCATCTTGTGAACTTTTTCCGCTTTCTGCTTCCAGCCAGGGCGCCTGGACAGCACCGCCTGACTGTGTTTGCGTCCCAGATAAAAAAAAGCTGATCGCCGCCAAGACTGCCAAGAAAAGCGGCTAAAATCACCCAGGTCAGTACCAGATATCCCTGGTGGGCTGCCAGGCCTGCCAGAACCAGGATGGTTTCTCCCTCTAAAAACGTACCGATTAAAATCGCGGCATATTCATAATTTTCAATTATACTTAGCAGGTCCATTTTCAGTTTAACCCCTCACGAATGCTTTCGCCAGCCTGAGGCTCGTTCTCACAGTTGCAGCGGAACACCGACTGCGATACTCTGGTCCGGCGGTATGCCAAAATACGGTGCAGCATCCATTGAGTTACGCGATATAAATAAGGGTAGACGAAAACATAAAAGAAAAATTAATTGAAAGCATCAGTCGATTAATTCGGATATCAGACTATATTTACGCTTGATATTTTTCATAAGCCGATCATAGTGATGAATGCGAACGATCGATCGGATGATCAGATACCCTCCCAAAATAGCTAAAATGGTGCACAGAATCATCAGAGGAAGAAATAGGTGCATGACCTGGATGATATCGTAATATTTCGAAGTGACAATCAGTAAACTCGCTACTGAAAGCGGCAAAACGAGGACTGCGATTCCGGTGCGCAGTACGGCAAGAGAAGTCCTTTTTTCAGCCAAAATAAGCTGCGCTTCGTTGATGACGATATTTTCGGAATGAGGTGAATTCGTATTTTCCGGCATCTGCGAATCCTTTTATACCGCTTTTCAAAATTAAGTTCTGAACTACGCAAATCTGGTATACGTTGTTGTAGAAAGCTAAAGGTCTTTCATCCAGTTCGACTTTATTTCCTGCCGCCGAAAACTTTCGTAGGGTTTAAACAAAAAATCTTTATAATTTTCATACAGCAATTTTTCGACATAGAGCAGCCTTACGAAATGGGCACTAAGCCTTTGAAGCTCGATGTAGATATTGTCTTTTTCCCAGAGGACGTAAGTATAATTATCCGTAAAATCTTCACCCATCAAATTCTTTTTAACCAGATCGTATTTACCGTCCAGTTCATCGATAACCGCCACAAACATGTCAGGGTCCAGGGTAACAATGACGGCATCTAAAATGCTCTGGCTGCTGAAAAACAGACGGATACCCCGTGCACCTTTCATGTCCTTCAGCTTGGCAAGTATAAAGGTGTTTTTGCCTCTGGCAGGATCTTTTTCATCAATTGTCTTAAACTGCTTTTTTTCATACTCCTGGTAGGGCCAGCTGCGCGTTTTGAGAGTTTTTATGCAATCTGCGTACGTGGTTTTTCCGACCTCCAATCCAAATGGGTTGGGTTTTTGGGCTGGAAAAGCCGTTGAATTTGAAATTAGCATAACCGTCAAAACCGCCAAACAAAAGATAGTCCTTTTCATGTTTTACCTCCCTTCATGTGTGACGCCTTTTATAGCGGTTGTCAAAAAAAACATTCCGTTATTCGAACGCATTTTTTACAACCGCTTATACCAGCCTTCCGTATTGCGGTATAAACATCCGGTGGATGGTTAGAGCCAGCGTTTGCGTTTAAACCAGAAAAGCATAAGGACAAAAATTGTGACCAACACCCCCCATAATACCGGATACGACCATTTCCACTCAAGCTCCGGCATAAATTTGAAATTCATTCCATAAATTCCGGCGATAAACGTCAAGGGAATGAAAATGGTGGCCATGATGGTTAACACCTTCATGACCTCGTTCATTTTGTTGCTCAAGGTGGAAAGATAGAGGTCCAGCAGTCCGTTGAGAACATCCCGCATGGATTCGATGGTGTCAACAACCTGGATCGTATGATCATAGATGTCTCTGAAAAAAATATGGCTGGATTCCTGAACCAGCTCGGACTCTTCATGCATCAGGTGATTGAGTAATTCTCGGATCGGCCATACCTGTTTGCGGAAATATATCATTTCCCTTTTTAAGCTGTGAATGCGCTGCAACGTCTGGGGCTTTGGGTTCTCGAGCAATTCTTCCTCAATCTGCTCCAATTTTTCACCCACTTTTTCGAGTATGAAAAAATAGTGATCCACCGTCGCGTCAATCAGTGCATAGGTAAGATAATCGGGTCCTGACTTGCGTATACGACCTTTTGCTTTGCGGATTCGCTCTCTGACGAAGTTGAAGACATCGCCTTCTTTCTCCTGGAACGAAATTAAATAATGGGCGCCTAAAATGAGGCTGACTTGCTCGGATGTAATATGGGTGTTGGCATCATCATAGAATAGCATCTTAAAAACGATAAATATGTAATTATCATAGCCCTCAGCCTTGGGGCGCTGCCCGGTATTGACGATGTCTTCTAAGGTCAAGGGGTGAATATCAAAATGATGGCCTATCTTTTGAATAATATCGATTTCATGCAGTCCGTCGATATTGATCCAGGTGACCGGCGGCGTATCTTTATAGGGAAAGGATTCGTCAATGGTCGATAGTTCCTTTTCCTGGATCTGTTGCGGGTCATAGTTTATTAGAGAAAACTGCGCCGTTTCAGCTTTTTGTTCACCGATATGAACAAGCGTCCCCGGAGAAAGTCCGGCCTTCTTAGAAGCTTTCTTGATCAAGCGTGGCATCGGTTTAACCCTCCTTTCTTAATCCGTGAAAACATGATAGGCGACGAAACCCCCATAACATACGAGGAGTATCAAGCCTTCCCATCTGTCCAGCGAACGCTTTTTCCCGGTGAACATAAACAGAAACAGGATCAGGCTGGAAAAAACCACCATGCCGATATCCAGGTTGTTTTTTGGCTGAAACGGTAAAGGTTTGATGCCGGCACTGATACCCAGAACGAAAAAAATATTAAAGATGTTGGATCCGACGACATTGCCCACAGCTATGTCAGCATTGCGCTTATAGGCCGCCACCGCCGAGGTTGCCAGCTCCGGAAGCGAGGTGCCCACCGCGACGATGGTTAATCCGACCAAAGACTCACTCAGACCGAATTTGGTGGCAAGTGCTATCGCCCCATCGACAATCCATTTTCCACCGATTGTCAGTCCTGCCAAACCCAGAAAAATATATAGAGAAGATCTAAACCAGCCAGATTGTTTGGCGGGTACATGCGCTTCCATGCCCTCGATGCGGGTGGCGATGGAGCCGGTGTAATAAATAAAAATGAGAAAAAATGAGAAAAAAACCAACCCATCGATCCGGGTCAGATCCGACGTCTGAGAGCCGTCTATCAATTGATCGTTGGCGGCGATAAACAATACGATCGCCGCCAGCAGACTAAAGGGAATCTCCTTCCACACCGTGCCTTTTGTAACCGCCAATGGATAAATGATGGACGACACACCCAGAATAAGAAAAACATTGGCAATGTTGCTGCCGACCACGTTGCCGATCGCTATATCGGTGTTGCCCTTGAAACTGGCAATGATGTTCACAAACAGCTCGGGCATAGAGGTGCCAAATGCCACCACCGTCAACCCGATAACGAGATCGGATATATTCAGCTGCCGGGCAATGGAAGAGGCACCGTCAACCAGAAACTCGGCCCCCTTGATCAGGCAGAGGAATCCGATGATAAACAAAATATAAACCAGCATAGCCCAAGCCCTTTAAAGAAAGCCGCACCATGGTAAAATCTCTTCTGATCAGAGATACCGATATTTAGCTTTGGTAAAACGTTCCCACGATTCAGGGTACGATGCTCACTGCCATATCCATCGCTTGATTCAATACCTTGCGGGTGACACTTCCCATTTTATAATCCTCAACAGCGGAATACCCCCGCAACCCCATTATTATCGTACCCGCAGTGCTTTTTTGGGCTTCATCCAGGATGTCGGCCGCCGGCTGGCGACTGCCATCAACCACTTTGATCGCTATGCGATCACCTTTTAAACCGGCAGCTATCAACTTGTCTTTGGCCTTTTGCATAAACGGGGCAATTTCCTCACCGGCTTTTTGTCGCCAGAATTTCTGGACTTCCGGAAATTCATCCAGCACCGCCTGGGAAATGAAACGCTTCACATCCCGTTTGGAGTGGAAAAGGGTTACTTTTGCATCAGTTCCGGACAGCATGAAGCCGGCATGATCCACCGCCCGCAGCGCATTTTTCGAATTATCGATAGCTACCAGCACATGTTTATTTTTAATAGATCCTTTCAGCATCCAAACCGGACAAACCCGGCAGTATTCCAATACCTTGGCTGCAATCTCCCCCATGAAAAAAGTCTCCAGCCGGCTGCGCCCCCGGGTGGTGATGAAAACCGCATCCGCTTTTTTCTTTTCCGACCAGTGGACGATATCCCGCGCAATTCCGACTTCGACCTTCCGAAAAACCGCCTCTACCGTTTCTTTAGTGAACCCCATATCAACCAGCCGGTCCTTGCCAGCCTTCAACAACCGTTGGGCCATCTCGGCGTTGCGGCTTTCGATGTCTTGTAACCTATTTATAGTTTCCTTGCTTTTTTTAATTTCCTCGACGAGGATGGGGGGCAACCGGGGCATGACATAAAACAGCGTTGTTTTTATATTGTGCTCCGGGCCAAAAAGAAGATTTATATAATCCAATGATTTTAAAGCATTTTCAGAGCCGTCCACCGGTACAACGATCATTTTTTGAATATCTTCAGTCATGTTTCCCTCCTTTCGGGTTTGCGCAACAGTTTGCCATATTGGACGTAATCCACAGCCTGAAGTAGATATCTCAAGGCCCTATGCGCTATCGGAACCCTATTTTGGCAAACGAATCAGTTAAACCAAATACTTTTGAAACAATACCGCGAATCCCAGAAAAGCAATAAATCCCACCACATCAGTTACTGTGGTTAAAATAATGCTTGAGCTTTGAGCCGGGTCGATGCCGATCTTCTTCATAATCAGTGGAATGGATGCCCCCGAAAGTCCGGCTAATATTAGGTTCACCAGCATGCCGAGACCGATCACCAGACCGAGAAAAGGGTTTCCATACCAGATCCAGGCCACCAGCGCCGTTACCGCACCGATGACAGCCCCGTTGATGGCTCCGATTTTGGCCTCTTTGAAAACCAGAGCATAAATTTTATCCTTGGGAATTTCGCGCATGACGATGCCGCGCATGACCACCGCCAGCGACTGGGCCCCTGCATTTCCCCCCTGGCCTGCCACTACCGGCAGGAACACCGCCAGAATGGTCAATTGGGCAATGATGCCTTCGAAAAGGGCCACAACGGCAGCAGCCAGAAAGGCCGTCGCCAGGTTGATGTGTAGCCAGGGCAGCCGCTTTTTCAAGGAAAATATGATGGTCGAAAAAACGCGTTCATCCGCTCCGGCGCCGAACATGCGTTGAAGGTCCTTGGTCATTTCTTCCTGAGCCCCTTGAATCATGCGCTCGGCTTTGACGATGCCGAGGATGTGATTCTCACTGTCCACCACCGGAGCTGCAAAAAATTTGCGCTTGGCTAGCTCATTGGCGGCATCCTGCCGGTCGGTGAAGCAGTGCAGGGCGAAAAAATCTTTGCGGCTGATCTCATCCAGCGTTTTATCGGGAGCCGCCAGCATTAAATCGCGCATATTAAGCACCCCGATGAGGCGGTTTTCCTCATCAACAACATAAACATAGGATGACGGGTATTTTCTTTTAGCCAGTGAACGGATTTTTTCAATTGCCTCCTCGGCCCGATTGTTCTTTTTCAGAGCGACGAAATCAGTGGTCATCGTTCGTCCAATGCTGCCCTCCGGATATTCCAGCAGTTCTCTGATCTGGCCCTTGAGTTTTTCGGAGATATGTTTCGTCATGCGCTCCCGGGCATCCTGAGGCAGAAGCATCATGATTGAAGCCAAAAATTGAGGGTCGAGGTGCGAGGTCATCTCGATCATAAAGTGATCATCGGCATCCTTGAGCAGCTCAGCGGCATAACTGATTTGCAGAACCTTCACAACTCGGGCTGCCAGCGGTATCGGCAGTGATTTCAGCGCACCGGCGGCCTCCTCTTCGGGCATGCTCTCGAGAACACCTGCGGCGGCGCTTAAATCATGTTCAAAAAACTTCTGAACCAGGGGAAGCAAAGTCGTGTTATCCGTCATGGTGGCACTCCTGCATGTCTAAAAGAACTTGTTTAGCTTCAATAAAATCGCAACCCGGTAACCAGCCTTAATAACCACCTCAACGCCCGGCCGCCGCCGCCATTGCCATTGTCCTGACAGCCCTTAACAGCCAATGGATCACTTTTGCTATAGGTGTTGCAATTCCCGTTTATTAAATTTTATTCGTCATCTCCTCTGGTCCATGGGCGGTTCTGAAAGCGTCAGCCGGATGCGAATTACGCGGGGCCCCTTCACTTCCAGCACCTCGGCCGTTGCACCGGACAGTTCAACCTGATCCCCCGGGGCAAGCAGTTTGTCGGTACGCGCCATCATCAGCCCGGCAATCGTATCTACGTCATCCGCCTCCAACTTGAAATCGAAACGCTGGTTAATCGCATCAATGGAGGTGTTGCCTGAAACAAGATACACTTTCGGCCCTTCGCTCACAATTTCCGGCTGCTCATCATCGAATTCATCTTCCACCGGCCCAATGATGGACTCTAAAATATTGTCAAGGGTGACGATTCCTGAAACCGTGCCATACTCGTCCACCAGAAACGCCAGGTGTTGGTGGGTTGCCTGGAACTGGCGCAGCAGACGTCGCACCGGCATCGTTTCAAGGACATACTGCGGAGGTCGAATGACAGAACTCAAATCAAAATCAGTATCAGCGGAAATCCCGATAAGATCCTTGATATGCACCACACCCACAATTTTATCCAGTGAGCCCTCGCATACCGGATAGCGGGTATGTTTCGTTTGATGAAAAATATTAATTGCTTCCGAAAGCGAATGTTTGGCATCCAGGTAAACCACATCCGCACGCGGCAGCATGACGCGCCGGCAGATCAGTTCATCAAATTCGAAGACGGCATTGATCAGGCGGTGTTCCGATCGGCTCAACTCTCCGGCAACGTGAGCTTGCATCAGCAAGGCGCGAATTTCTTCTTCGCTGTGCGGGATTTCGTGTTCCGAGGCTCCTTCGATGCCGGCCTTGCGAAGCAAAAAGGCGGTGGTTGAATTCAGCGCGGCCATAAAGGGATAGGATAGGTAATAAAAAATTTTCAGCGGCAGGGCACACCACAACACCGCCGTTTCCGGTCGCCTGAGAGCAGCAATTTTAGGCGCTTGCTCTCCTAAAACCAGATGAAAGGCCGTAATGGTTGTAAAGGCGATGGTAAACGCAATCCCGTGAATCAGGATTTCAGACGTAATGCCAATGGAGAGGATAAGGGGCCTGAGCAAATGAGCCACCGCCGGCTCTGCGATCCAGCCTAAACCCAGCGATGCCATGGTGATTCCCAATTGACAGGCCGACAGGGATGCGTCCAGGCGTTCAACCAGCCAGCTGGCCGTCGATGCAAAGGGGCGCTTCTCTGTGACCATTTCGTCTATCCGGCTTTCTCGAATTTTCACCAGCGCAAACTCGGCGGCGACAAAAAAGCCATTTATCAGAACCAGCAATCCTGCGAGAAAGATCATTAAAAGGTCATACAGCTGTGGTGTCATTTGAAGCCATCCTTAATTAGTGGGCAATCATTTTTATATCTTAGTGCAACAACGTTTCTGTAGAAGCTATCTCAAAAAGCGGGTTTTGGTTCAATATCAAGGCGGACGCGAGGTTCAAACCAGAGGAATACTGGCATATTTCGAGGATTTGAACCGAGCGCCCAACAAAGAGAGTGGGCCAAAAGACTTTTTTGAGATGGCTTCTAATAAGTGAATCCACCGACATCCCAATTCTAGGGCAATTTCCCGTGGCCGGCCCCTGATCTTAACAAATCGTTCATATGCCCTGCGAAGAAGATTTTGCAGGGTGTCTTTCTTTTTTGTTTTGATTTCTTTTTGGGGACACGAATTGTCGAGCAATTTTCATCTCCGCTATAGCAAAAATCAGTACATATTAAATATTTTGTATATGATAGACATATCCTGTTTTGCTATCTCAACTTGGATTGGATAGTACGAAAGGAACGAGAAATATGCAGGAATATCCAGTCAGATGGATTACCACCGAACTGGCCGTCGGTTATGCCCCTCGATCCCATGACCACCTGGCGACCATTCGCGCCCAGGGAATCACCGCCATTGTCAACCTGTGCGCCGAATGTTATGATTTGCATAACACCGAAAAGAATGCCGGATTTGACGTATATTACATGGCCATCCCGGATGAAGAAGCCCCTTCTTTGGAAGAGCTGGAAAAGGCCCTGGCCTGGGTGGCTGATTGCATTAATGCCGGCAAAAAAGTGCTGGTTCACTGCCGTTTCGGATCGGTCGAACCGACTCGTCCATCATTTTTTGATCGTGATTATCACTTCGATATCCGGCCAACGTTTTTCTGCCGGATGGATAGCCGGTGGCGCGATAATTTTGCAATAGAGCTTCGTGTCTTCATAAATGCTTTCCAGGTAGATGGGGGTTGTCATGACGCTCACCGTATTGGTTTTACCATTGGTCACCGGGGAGAGAACTTTCAGTTTTTCAGGTTTTAATTCGATGGTTTGAATTTTTAGACCGCTTGGAAGCTTACCGACTAACTGTGGCATGATGGTTACTTCTCGCTCTACGATCTCTGCAAGGGTTAGTTCAACAGATGAGGGTACCACATCCAGCAATTGGACGCCTCTGGACAATCGCATATTTTCCTTTGTGATAACGAAGGTTTGCTTTCCTGCTACAGCCTTGGACAAATCAATTTTCGCGCTCATCTGACCAGGGTGGATGGAAGCAAGATCTGATTTGGAACCGGCCAAATGGAGCCGGACTTCCTGTTGCTTGTCTCCGACTAAAATAAGATTCTCCGGTGAGGTGGTATATTCCACCGGCACCGTCACGATTTTTTCCAGCATTTCTCCCTGAACAACCATGAGTGACGACCAGAAAAAAACCGCCAGGGTCAAACTGACGAACATCTGCGAAAATACCAACCTGCGTTTTCTATCTTCGGGAAATTCGAAGAAATACGAAGATGCTTGCTTCCACTGTGAAAGAATGGTCTTCACAAGTTTTTCAGGGTCATCCACCTGCCGGAATTTACCTTTGTCAAATATCGAAATTTTTCCCCGCTCTTCGGAAACGACAATGGCAAGTGCATCCGACTTTTCGGTCAAACCCATGGCCGCATGATGGCGGGTGCCGAGTTCATCCGGAAGCTTTGAGCTTTGGGAGACGGGCAGGCGCACCCCAAATCGCGTAAATTTGCCGTTTTCTATGATCAGGGCGCCATCGTGACCCGGTGAGTTTGGATCAAAAATACTCATGATGAGCGGCATGCTGGGGCTGGCATCCAGTTTGAAGCCACCGGCGAGCCATTCCTGTATGGGTTCCTTGCCGGGAAAGACCACTATAGCACCGCGGCGCTGCGCGGCCAGTTTGACAAGGGAATCTACAATCATCTGGGGCAGTTCAGCACCGGCATCGCGGGTTTTAGATCGCCGGACCGATGCGGCCCGTTCGAATATTTTTCTGAGCTCCGGTTGAAAAATCACAATCAGAGCGATGACGGCCACCTGGCTGAAGTTGCCGAAAATCCACTCCAGGCCTTTGAGGTCCACTAAATGGGCAATCAGGAACAGGAATGCGGCAAGCGCAATGCCGGCTACGATCCTCCAGGTGCCAAGACGAAGCAAGGTGTGATACAAAAAGAACAATCCGGCAGCAATCAGGACGATATCCACCACTGCTTTCCAGCCGATCATTCCTTTAATCAGTGCTGAAATTTCCATCTGTCATTTTCCGGTAACTACTTTGCGCGGTTTACCTAATGCTTCCTTTTGTTGTCTAACAATATTCATGGCCTGGTCATATTGCAAGGTTTATGATTCCATTGGCCGGTTCCCTGATCGTCTCCCGCTAGCCTTTATCAATCTCTTTTAGTCTGCGCAAAATTTCTCTTGGAGAGTTGTACAGAGATATTTTCAGCAATTCGGCCATCTTCTTATCCTCGATTTTTTTCTTGTTCATGACTTTGTTTTCATAAGCCCTCTATCATGCCAACCTGGGAAGAAGTGCTGAAGCAAAGCTTAACACAAAGAAAAAGCCGCACATGTCCGTTACGGTTGTAAGCAGCGGTCCGGAGGCAAGGGCCGGATCGGTACGCATACCCCTGAGAATTAATGGCACCAGGCCGCCGAAACTCACCGCCAAAAGCGTGTTGGCTGCCAAAGCGCCGCCGACAATGAGACCGAGCCAAGGGTTGCCTTTCCACAAGAAGGCGGCCGCCCCTAACAGCAACCCGAGCACCAGGCCGTTGACCAGGCCAATCGCGGACTCCTTGGTCAGCACGCGCAACAATTCTTTAGGCCGCACCAATCCGAGGGTCAGCTCCCGGATACTCACCGCAACCGCCTGGTTTCCTGAACAGCCACTCATATCCGATATAATGGGTAGAAAAACGGCGAGCACGATGGCCTGTTCCAGTGTGTCCTGATACAGGGCGATGACACTGGCGGCAACGATGTTGAGCACGATGTTGATGCTGAGCCATGAAAGGCGGCGGGATGATCTTTTAAACAACGACATCGTTCTGATATTCTTCACCCCCCACGATACCGGCAAATTTTAAAAACAGCTGGTTGTTCTGCCGATTGGCGGCATCTCTGACCGACGCGCTGCGGACAACGCCGACCAATTCGCCATCGTCATGGACAACCGGCACACCCAGAAAGGAATATTGCAGGAAAAAATCCTTTAAATCACGCAACGACATGTTGACATTTACGTGCAGGGGCTCTTTGATCATAATCTCACTGATAGTCTTGCTTCGGGGAGCCATCAGAAGATCACGCAACCGCAAAACTCCGATGAGCATGCCTGAATCGGAAACCACATAGGCATACTGGATATCGTAATCCGAGTATTCCTCGCCCTGGGCACGGAGATCATCCAACACCTCTTTGACCAGCATGTTCCCGTCATAGGACAGGTATTCGGTAATCATCAGAGCGCCGGCCGTGTTTTCCGGATAACTCATTAACTTACGGATTTTCTCGGCTTTTTGCGGTTTGATCTCGTCCAGAATTGCCTCAGAGTCATTGTCACCAATCGTCCTGAGAAAATGGGCCTGCTGATCCCGGGACATTTCCTTTACAATCGACACTGCCTGGGGTGTCGGCAGTTGCGTAACCAGGTTTCCCGGACCCAGGTCGGATATTTTTGAAATAAGATGCGCGGATTCCTCCGGGCCTAAAATTTCAAGCAAGTGAATCTGGTCCGGCTTGTTTAGGCTGGAAATCATCCGGGCAATTTCAGCCGGCGGCGCTGCGGATAATATTGCACTGATTTGGGTCATATCATTGGATTGGATCAGCTCCCCTATCGACTCATTCCCAACATATTGTTCCGTGCTAACTTCAGTCATTGATAAACCTCTTATGCTATTTGGCGGCCCCAGGAACAGACTTATTCGTCATCTGCATGCTATGCTGTCAAACCCCCGGGATAGAGTGAAGATTATCGGCAACTTTTAAGACCACCGCGATAAAACAGGCAATTGCCGGTGCCAAAGACCATCCAACTAAAATATTGGCCAGGGTTCGCTAGGTTCATCACCTGATCCTGAGGGTTATATAAACCTTTGACTCTCCCCGATCGACGAGAAAGAGTACGATAGCTCCTTCCGCCTGGCCCTCCACCCGGCGTTTGAATTCTTCACGGTCGGTTACGGATACCTGATCGATTTCAATAATTATGTCTCCCGGCACCAGTCGGGCTTCTGCCGCCGGTGAATTGCTTTCAACCTGCAAAACAAGCAGGCCGGTTTTTACCGGTAAATCCATTTTTTGGGCCAGCTCGGGACTTAGCGGTTGTAACACCAAACCTAATAAGGAACTGAATTCGCCAGGGTCCATGGAATCTTCCTCTGCTTCCAATTCAGCAGTCTCGATTTTAAACATCATTTTTTGTCGCTTGCGAATCACTGCAACCATCACAACTTCCCCAACAGGAGTAGATGCCACCACCTGGGGCAGTTTGCTCGAGGTCTCGATCTGCTTATCATTAAAGGAAATGATGACATCAGCCCGCTTAATGCCGGCCCGATCAGCCGGTCCACCTGCAAGCACGTCTGACACCAGGGCCCCTTTGTCATCGAGCAGATCGAGTTTGGCCTTCAGCTCCGGTGTGATTTTCTGAACCGCCACTCCCAGCCATCCCCTGACGACTTTTCCTTTTCTTAGCTGGGGCAATAAATCTTTAGCCATATTTATCGGAATGGCAAATCCGATCCCGACGCTGCCGCCGGTTTCAGAAAACAAGGCCGTATTGAGACCGATCACTTCGCCGGCCATATTTAGCAGCGGCCCTCCGCTGTTTCCCGGGTTGATGGACGTGTCGGTTTGAATGAAATTGTCGTAGACCCCGGCACCGATTTGCCTGTACTTGGCACTGACGATACCGGCCGTAACCGTATCTCCCAGACCGTATGGATTACCAATGGCAATCACCCAGTCACCGACTTCGACCTTATCTGAATCCCCGAATGCCAGCGGCACCAAGGGCTGGTCCCCAATGATTCGGATCAGAGCCAGATCAGTGAGTGGATCCCGGCCAATGATTTCTGCCGGGTATTCTCTATTGTTAACCAGCTTGACTTTAATGTCCGTTGTTTGCTCGACAACATGGTTGTTGGTCAGTACATGACCGTCCCGATCGATGATAAAACCGGTCCCCAGGCTGTTTTGCCTGAATTCCCTGGGTAGCTGCTGTCTGAAAAATTTTTCAAAAAATTGTTTCAAAGGATCATCCGATCCAAATGGGAACGGTGATTGTTCCGGCGTCTTTATCACTCTGACCGCACTGATATTGACCACCGAGGGGCTGGCTTTTTTAACCAACCCGGAAAAAGACCCTGGATTGGCGGCCACCGGGATCGAATTTTTTTTGGCTTCAAGCTCTGTTGAAAAATGAAACAAAAATGCAACCAGGAACAGGGTTGCCAGATAGTAAATACGCCACTTAGAAAACAATTTCTTTTTATTAAATTTAAGCATCGTCATAGTCCACCTCGAATTTTATATCCATCGCCCAGCGGTATAAATTATTTGTGATTTTCTGCCGGACTCAATTTCCCTGCATGCTAAGGATGCGGTTTAAAAAATTCTCTTGTCTTAGCAGCAATCTGCCGGATGGTCATTTTATCTGTCGATTCAACTTTTTTAATTCTGCCAGCTAACTGTGTTGTTTTTTCGATTGCTTTTTTTAATTCGATTTTGGCTTCACCGGGACCAAATATCAGGATGCGGTCGGCATCGCTTATCCGTTTTATAATTTCCTGATAATATCTTTGCAACTGACTCTTTACGCGATTCTCCTGTTTGCCGTCCACCGATATATCCTGCGGCCCGTAAGGTGTCTTGCGGCTGCGTGACCCGCCCGACAATCGGACCCGGCGCTCAATGTCTGATTCGATGCGCTCTATCATTTCTTGATTTCCAGCGGCAAAAGGTTGGTTGTTTGATAAATAAACAACAAACGCTTCCCTGTGATCCAGCCATATTCCTACATATTTTTTCATGTTGTCTCCCGCGATTTCCACCAAGCACTATTAAAATTAGCGCCCACGCCTTGTTTACTTAGGCAATTGGTATGCCAAATCGGTGTTCGTTTGTGTTATTTGGGGTTATACGTAACTCCGACACGGCTTAACGTACTAAGGAGATTAGAAAAAATACGGTTGACAAAGAAAAAAAATATTAGAAGCGCATGGAAACTGGATGCGGCTGTCACAAGAGGATAAAAAAGAAGAACTTTCAGTTCTGATATTTACGCATGCCGGAACTGCATCTTCTCCTTTTATAGACATCGAAAAGAAAGCATATTATTGACTTCATGATTTTTCCTATAAATTCCTTCGGTGATCTGTATGGCAAAATCCAATAACTGGTAATTCGATGGAAAATTGCTACCTATCCGCAAATCACCGTAAAGCTTCTTCGACAGCAAACTCGAACCAATAGTTCCGTTTGCGTATCCCGGCATACAAATTAACATCACGTTCGAGGGTATTAAATTTATGGCACAAGAATTGCTGACGACTTTTTAGGATTTTGCACTGTACTTTATTTAAACGAATGCAAGTTGAATGGAAAGACCCATCATACAATTTTACAATGTCTTCAAAAAATTCAACGCCAACCAGGTGCTCAGAGGCGTCAGCCTCAGAATTTTTCAGGGACAGGTGACTACCATTATCGGGAAAAGCGGAATCAAAAGATAGCCGGTACTACGAATTTGAGTTGCACTAAAATCAGGGTATCTTTCGGTGCGTCCTTGCGGGGTGCCATTCACGTCCAGAGGCTTTGGCCATGAATAGCCATTTTAAATTTCAACCCGTCCAACGATTTGAAAGCAAAAAAATCCGTTTACAAAACAAAACCGTCAAGATCGGCAAAGCCAGACTCAGGCCCGTCACCGTAATCATCAGCAGGCCCAGTTCATCATACTGACCGCGTTCTATCACGAAGATTTTATTGATGTACCCGGTTGCCAGATTGCTGGCTGACAGCGCCAGGTTGGTAAAGGCGGCCATCACGGCAAAATAGGTTGCTTTCTGGTTTTTAGGCGCTTCTCTGGCGATCCAGGCCAGCATCGGCACCATGGCAACCTGGCCCAGGGGCGAGTCGGCCATGGTGTCGATGATGGCGATGGTCCGCGCACCGAAACCAAAAGTCGCCCGGGTCCATTCGTGCAGGCCGTAAAACATTCCGATAAACGGCAGCATCATCAAGGCGCTGTAGACCGAAAGAAAAACAACCAGATAAGGCAACGGCCGCCGTGCCATCCATGCCCTGAGCCAAATCATGCCCAGGATAACCAGAATTGAAGAAACCTGTCGCAGTGTTCCAAAAAATGCTTCATCGAATTTGAGAACATCAATTTCCCACCAGCTGGCCCCTGCCCCAAAGGTCGGCATGGCCCGGAAAACAAAAATGATTACCGCGATTCCGATGATCTCGCGTTGTTTGGCCGGGCTCAATGCCATCAGGATTTTTTTCATCAGGTAAATGATGACTCCCAGCGAACCGAGAAGAATGATTTCTTTCTTGAAGGTAAGATCTGAAATTCCGAAAATTAGAGCAATAACGACAAACAAGCTGCTGCCACCCAATATGGACCAGTCTGGCTGCAGTTCGTGTGCCGGTTCTCCGGCCTTTAGCAAAACACCCGCCGAAGGGCTTGGCAGGTTCTGACGTCGTTGAATGAATTTGGCCAACATAACGCCCATTACGGATATCAGAGGTATGATCATAGAAATCCAGTACATGGTCACATAGGAAAGTGTTTTGGCAAGCCATCCGCCGAGACCGGCAACTATGGCACTACCTCCGATGATGGCAATGCGGCCCAGGGTCTGAACGGTGACATGCATACGCTGCACCTGCGCTTCCGGAATCGGAGAACCGCCCGCGTCAACATCCGGCACTGCTTCGACGGTCATGGCATCGGCCACCACATCCTGCAGCACAAAACCCACCGGAGACATTATGACCGCAATGACGTACCAGGTCTCCGGTTTCAAAAAGCCGGCCATGCGGTCGCTATAGCCGGTCAATCCCACCATGATCAAAAGACCGATCGCCATGATACTCGCGCCGAGATAAACAAAAAAGGCTTTACGGCGCCAGAACAAATCGACCAGATGCCCCAGGGGCATTTTAAGCGCCCACGGCAAACCGGCCCAGAAGGCAAGACCGGCCAAAAATGCCGCTGATAAACCTAAGCTGTCCTTGATAAAAAAAGATTCGATGATACCGGTAAACCCTGAAACTCCGGCGGCCAGGTATACCATTAAAGGTGGGAGGTAGCTCCAGCGCATCTCTTTGAAAATTCCGAGAAAATCAACGATAAACCACTTCCACAACTTACTGATGACCCAAACAGCTCTATCATTTTTCATTGGATTAATTAATCACCTCAATTGCTCATAGCAAATATTTAACAATCAGAAAATATAGTTCTGCTTTTTTTTTGCAACCGGAACTGAAAATTCGGTATTTCCGGGTATCCAAAAAATTTTATCCAAGACCAGTCTCTTTTTTTCTCTCTTCAAATCAGTTTTTGTGAACAATTTTAAATGAATGGCTGGTTTAGAACGCCATCATAGAATTCCCCGGCAAGTCAACTCTTATTTGGCACAACTGTTGCTCTACTTTTTATTAGGATTTCAGGCAACGACAATTTTGAATTAAAAGGAGGTATTTATGAACAGAAAACGAACTTCAGTTAAGCTCCATACCAAAAAGGGATCTGAAGAATCATTTTTTGCGGAACACGATCAAAAATTACTAAGAAAGCTCCGGGAAAAAGCATCTTCAGAAACCAATAA
Organism: uncultured delta proteobacterium; assembly: GCA_963821065.1. Classification (GTDB taxonomy): domain Bacteria; phylum Desulfobacterota; class Desulfobacteria; order Desulfobacterales; family JAFDCJ01; genus JAFDCJ01. Next base: position 206,853 of record CAWGCM010000026.1, read on the forward strand.
CAAGTATTGTGAAGAGCATAAATACCATTGTTTTCGGTGTGGTACCAAAAGCCTGGCTGAAATTGATGAAGGCAAAGTTAAAATCGACATCTGCGTCAATGAAAACTGCGGGGCAATACACCTGGATCCAGGGGAACTAAAAAGTATTATGAAAGGCCAGGGCGCTCTTTCGACAGTGAAAAAAGCCTTCCTGTCTGTATTTAAGGAATAATTATGAGAACCAAACGGCGTAATTTTCTGCATCTGAGCGTTTTGCTGTTGCTCTCCATAATACCTGCCCTTATCCAGGCCGATGATCGAGCCCGGGACAGGGCAAGTCTGCGCGGTATAAAGACCATTGTTGTTAAAGTTCACTCATTTGAGCGTGAGTGGGCCCCCGAACTCGCCAAAGCCGGACTGACGGAAGCCGTGGTGCAGGCGAATATTGAACGTCAGCTTGAAAAATCCGGTATAACGGTTATCCCTGAAGAAATTTCCAAGCAGCCTGAAACGGAGGGCATACTCAATGTAAGGGTCAAATTTCTGGATCCCGAACCTCCCAAAAAGACTTTTACAACTTCGACAGAAGAGAAAATAGAAAGGTTCGATCCTAAAAAAAGGTATGTTTATGCGATCCGGCTCAACCTTCGCCAGCCGGTTTCGTTACAGCGGAACCCGGATGTGACGGTCTACGCCATCACCTGGCAGACCGAATCGGTGGGATTGAGACGATTGGCGCTCATCCGTGAGGATTTCGAAAATGTTGTAAATGTATTTATCGAAGCGTATCTGTCGGAAAATCCTAATATTTAATTGAGGGGTCGGGGAGTTTTTCCCCCAATGCATTTACAGTGAACCGTCAGCTTCTCATTGATTGTCAGCGGTCCGCCAGGGGAATAGCCCGTGCAAGCCGTAACAAATGAGTACCGTACTTCGTACGCGCCCCCCTATCTGTTGCGATAAGCCCCATACCGGCAGAGACAATCGTCGCCGCCGTGGGATTATGTCTTTTGGGGCTGGCTCAGATCTAATCGCAGTCCCGCCTGCGGCGGGACCGTACGAAAGTTCCCGATAATATTGTTACGGCTTGCACGGGCTATTCCCCTGGCGGGCCGGGCACAGATCGAAAAACTCCCCGACCCCTCATTTAATTAGCTCCAACTTTTGCGCAACGGTGTGCCATATTTGCAGTCAATGGCACTGGCTTTACTCCTGGCCTAACTGAAGAAAAATTATTAGAGCGTTTGGATCAGGCCATATTGGATGGTATCGACAGCCCGCAGAAAATCCAACAAACCACCGCTATCGGAACGTTATTCTGACAAACGCTCTAAATAGGACGTTATCCTGCCTTAACGGTAATCTGGCGTGGCATGGCCTTCTCAACCTTTGGCAGGGTGAGCCTGAGAACACCATTGTTCAGTGCAGCATCAATTTTATTCTGATCGATCATCTCCGCCAGTGTGAATTGTCGATAGTAGCTGCCAACCTGATATTCAATCAGAATGTCTTCTGCATCAGGGCGCCCAGTTGGTTTCACTTCCCCACTGAAAGTCAGCGTATCGTCCCGCAGATCGATCACCAGGTCCTCTGTTTTGACGCCCGGAATATCTGCCAGCATAATGATTTCCTTTTCGGTTTCAAAAATATCCACATTGGGTGTAAACACAGGTCCAGGTTTTGTCTGTTCTGCAGAAACGGGGACCTCCACTTTTCCTTTGGCCTGAAGTTCTTTTGATTCAGCCATAATTTTCACCTCCCTTGATAGAATGGGTCTTTTTCAAATGTTATTTTACGGTAATCTGCTTTGGTTTGGCTTCTTCGGATTTGGGTATTTTAATGCTCAAAATCCCGTCGATATAACCGGCCTCGATTTTGTCGACCTGAATATCATTTGGCAAAGCAATAACACGGCTAAATTTGCCGTCTTCGCGCTCACGCCGGTGGTATCTCACATTTTCGCCCTCTGAAGCGATTTTCCGTTCTCCGGAAATGGACAGGTTTCTGCCGTTCGCAGAAATGGTTATGTCTTCGGTTTGCATACCGGGGATTTCACTACGGATGAAAAAATGATCCAGATCCTCGGCTACATTGACCAGGGGAAAAACACCGGCATGGGGCGGCCAATAGGCCTTGCCGGAAACCTGACCGAATAGGCTGTCCATTTCTCGCCGCATTCGTTCCAGGTCATCAAAAGCACCTCTCCAGCCATAATTTGGTAAGTCAAACAAGCGTTTAATTATCATTTCGGAATCCTCCTTTATCTAATTTTGATGTTTAACTGAATCGCGTTAATCATGTACATGGCATCCATGTCGGCCGCTTATTCACCCGGCCTATGGCACGGACAGGTTTAATTTATCTCCCTTTTCAGTTCATAAGCTTTTTCTGCCTGGATGCATAACTGCATCACCCATGCCAAATCCACAAATAATTGTTATAATTATGAATATAAAAAGTAACCGGCCTTTTATAAGAACTCATACTTCGCAATCTGAATCAGCCGTCCATGGTTGTTTCGGTGGGTAATAGCCGGCAGGATGTTAATATACTGAAAATACGGCCAATTAGACGATATGAACTTGGGGTTCCGATAACTTGATAATCTGAACTCACAGTTCGGGTTTCAACAAAAGACTGGCAACTGACAAAGCAAACAAAAGGAAAAATGGAGCAAATGATGGGCCTGAAAACGATCTTAACCGTTTTCAGCTTTATGGATTGGGCGATATACTGCTTTTTAAAAATAAGTTTCGAAATACGGAAGGCTGATATCAGTGGTTGTAGAAAAAAAACGTTTGAATAGCGGAAGGTTTTTTGACAACCGCTATATGCCGCCATGTATTTCGGGGTAGCTGTCAGTCTTTAAAAGCCTCTTTCTGGATGCCAAACTTGACCATCAGCTTGTTCAGCTGGCGGGAAGTTACGCCGGCAGCTTCAGCAGCACGATTGACCCTGCCTTTGCTGCGAGTGAACAGCATTTTGAGATACTGGCGTTCAAAGTCGTCAATGGCATGCCTGCGGGCTTCTGCCAGTGTAAGGTGGTCTTGTACCGGTAGAACGGTATGCATATCATCGGATTCGAAAAGTCCGGTGGGGAAACTCTCTGGTGTCAACACCTTTGTCGTTTCAAGGATAAAGGCCCGTTCCAAAAGGTTTTCCAATTCGCGGATATTACCGGGCCAGGGGTAGCTGTTAAAAGCCCGTAAGACCTGCGGATGAACTGAGTTTATGGTCTTTTCGTGTCTTTGCGCCAGCTTTTTTAAGATAACCTCAACTATATGAGGAATATCCTCAACGCGCTCCCTGAGCGGGGGTATTTCAACCGGAAAGACGTTCAGGCGATAATACAGATCTTTTCTGAAATCGCCCCGTTCGCTCATCCCGGCAATATCAGCGTTGGTGGCGGTAATCACCCTGGCGTCGGTTTGCAGCACCTCTTCACCACCAACCCGGCTAAAGGTGCCGTCCTGCAGCACCTGCAGCAGCTTGATCTGGGCCGGGGGCGAGATTGTGCCGATTTCATCCAAAAATATGGTGCCGTTGCGGGCCATTTCAAATTTACCCGGTTTTTTGCGCACAGCACCTGTAAAAGCGCCTTTTTCGTGTCCGAATAGTTCGCTTTCCAGAAGCGTGTCCGGAATTGCGCCGCAGTGGACACTGATAAAGGGAGCATCACTGCGGTTGCTATGGATATGGATCATTCGTGCCAGCAAACCTTTGCCGGTGCCGGTCTCACCGATAAGCAGCACGGTCGCCCGGGTCGGGGCAACCGAACGTATTTTTTTAAACACATCCTGCATGCCGGTATCCCGTGAGTCAAGGATATTAAACCATTCGGGTTTCCAAAATTGATCTCTTAAATAGTCCAGTTCCAAATTTTTTGTGTGAGATTCGTTTACGGATTCGATGACAAGCCGGACTTCGGAAGGATCGATGGGATAGGTCAGGTAGTCGTTGGCGCCGGCTTTGACAGCTTTGACGGTATCGCGAATGAAGTCCTTGGATGATAAAATCAAAATCTCGGCCTGCGAATTCATTTCTTTGAAGAGTTGGACCGCCTCCGCAATAGTATCTGCCACGGAGGTATCTCGCAACAACTTTAAATCAGAAAAAATAACATCAAACGAAGATTGGCGGTGTAAATCAAGCGCATCCTTGATACTATCTGCATTCTGCACCTGGTAATCTGCGGGCAACGATTCACGAATCAGTCGAGCTTCGTCTTCTTGCGGAGATATAATTAGAACAGATTTCATTTCATCTATCTACATCGAATATTGTCAATTTATTGTTGGTAACCTAACTTGATAAACAAAAAAACCACCACCTGTCAATAAAAACACGTTTCCTTACCAAAATGGGTTACCCTTCTTTAACCGGAACAAATAATTCTGATCCGATCCTGTAACGTCTTACTATGAGCTATCTCAAAAAAGTCTTTTGACCTCCCGCCTTTTACGGGCGGGATTGGTGCTCCGTGTTAAATCATCGAAATAGTCAAGTATTTCGAGGGGTTAACACTCAATCCCGCCGCGATCTTGAACCAAAATCCTTTTTTTGAGATGGCGTCTATTACCTTAATTTCAGGCAGTTATAAAATTAGCACGGTTTTTGCTTAAAAGATTTATGATCAGAAATATTTCAGGCTTAAAATCAACTACCCCGCCGCCCCGAGAAACGGGATCTCTGCTTCGCTACGACAAGAAACGGGGGTATCAATCCGAATATTTATAATCGTCCCAAGGGGAGGGGAATTAAACCGGCGGATTCAACCTCGGAGAAAATAACATGAAAAAAGAAACAAGAGAGAACAATAAAGAAATAACCATCATCGGTATTGTCAGAGAAATTGAGGAGAACTGGAAAGCGTACCGGGTTGGCATCGCAACCGAAAACGGGAAATACATGGTTGGGATGAATGAAGAAGGCAAAAATCTGCAGTATGAAGTCGGGAACAAAGTTGAAGCCACCGGCATCATCACCAGAACTAAAGACGGCCTCCGCCGAATTGATGTTACCGGCTACGAAGTCTATGAAATGGATGAAGACGATCTTCAAGAATTCGGTGACGATCCTGAATATTATTTCAGAGAGCGGTAATGATTAGGAGGATAAATGATGCTGGTAAAATATTGGATGAGCAAAAATCTTATTACAGCTAAAGCAACCGACTCCGTAATTAAGGCTATAATTATGCTTAAGGATCATAATATAAGCCATTTACCGGTCATGGAAAAAGGAAATCTGTTGGGAATAATAACCAGTTGGGACATCAGACAGGTTTTAATTCCATCTGACACTCTTAAAGTTAAAAATATTATGACCCGCGATCCGGTGACCGTGCCGTTGGATTACACGGTTGGCGAGGCCGCCGAGATTTTATTGAAGCATAATATTTCCGGTGTTCCCGTGGTTGATTCCCAGGGCAACGTCGCGGGAATAATAACCAAAGGTGATTTATTCAAAGTGCTCATTCCCCTTACCGGTGTTGGGAAAAAGGGGGTTCAGTTTGCTCTGCGATTACCGGACCGTCGTGGCGCCATCAAAGAGATAACAGACATGATCCGTGAGAACGGAGGTCGCATGATGAGTGCGTTGACTTCATACGATGATTCACCCCCGGGCTCCCTTACGCTATATATTCGCATGTACGGACTCGAACGCGTTAAGCTCAAAATACTCAAGCAGAAAATCATGGAAAAAGCCACCATGCTATACATGGTTGACCACCGTGAAAATGTCAGAAAGATATATAGTAATCACGATAGAAAAAAATCGGTTTAATAAAATTAAGTTGAAGATGTGATGTCCCCCGCCCCGCGTACTATCGATGCGGAATCAAAAAATGGGGAAACCTTTCATTCAGCCTGCCGCAATCAATTCACGGCTAGACTTCAGTCCGAGCAGCCTTGATCTTTCTCATTTCCGAATGCATTTTGAAGAACCGGCTTTCGGCCTCCCCGCTACCGATCAAAATTAACTCATTATGTCGGCTGATGAGATCTGATGGACCGGGATTGATGCACATTGCTTCGGGGTCGCAGATAGCAATCACGCTGCAACCTGTCTGGGTACGAATCTGGCATTCAGCGAGGGATTTACCCACATAAGATGGGGGTACAGCAACACGAAAAATGTTCAACCCCTCGGCCAGCATTAACAATTCATCAGGCTTGAGCAGGTTGAGGATGGTATTGGCGGCCATGGAGGCATAGGACATCACCAGGTCCGCACCGGCAGTGTGCAATCTGGATATATTCCTTTCGAGATTCGCACGGCTGATGATCTGTATATCGGGACATAGCCTGCGGCAGTAAATGGTCAGGTAAATGTTCGTTGGATCGTCATGGGTGGTAATGATAACCGATGGGGCCTTTTTGATTCCGGCCTGCATAAGGGTGTTGATGTCAGCGGCGCTGCCATAGATATAGTGCTCATCTTCAATAAGCTTTTGTTTTTTTTCGATGATCCGGTAATCAATGTTGCGCTCCATCAAGGCATCCCCGGCCGCCCGGCCGACCCGGCCGCCGCCCAGGATCAGTACCGGAGCCTGGTATTTTCGATCCTTGCCGAACTTTTCGTCATACGCATTGAGTTGGTCATCGGATCCGGCCAGCAGGAGAACGGTTGTGGAATTGATGAGCGTTTGAGCGGTGGGTATGTCAAATCGCCCGCGTTCCCATATGCCAACCACATTGATTCCGATGGTCTCGCGCAGCTTGCTTTGCAGAAGTGTTTTGCCAACAAGAGGTGTCCTCATGGCCGGGGCCTCTGCGATCAGGAGGGCTTCGATCTTCCCGATAACGTTTGCCCTGGTGGTCGTGCCAAGAACCCTGCGTGCCAGTGATTGGCCCAGCATTTTCGTGAATTGCAATACGTAAGTGCTTCCAGCCAGCTGGAGGATATCAACGGAGTCGTCAAGGTCTGCATTTGCAACGATGGGCACCTTTTTAGAAATCTCACGAATTGTAAAGGCGATGTTGGTATTCATCATGTCGTCAACATCGGCTACCACAAGAGCAGCATCTTCAACTTTCAAGCGCCGGTAAGTCTCCGGATCACCCAAATTCCCCACCGCCACCTTGAAGTCTAAATCCTGAAGTTCCAAGGCCTGCTTTACATCCTCTACCAGGATAACGTATTCATTATGATACTGGCGGAATTTTTCTGCCAGGTTTATGGCAGCCGGATCATAACTGGTAAGGATGACATGGCCTCTGGTGCCCTCGGGCAATCCCCGCGGTGCTCTGGCCCTGGCCTGGGCTTCCAACCATGGCAAATAGAAAAACTGGATAAAAGTGAAGGGAAGCATCGTCAGCAGAAACACAATGCCCGACATGAGGACAATAATCGAAAATACCTTGCCAAGATCTGTGGCAAAAGTGATGTCACCAAAACCAAGGGTGGACATAACCGTCAGCGTCCAGTAAAAGCCGGTAATCCAGCTAAATTCTCTGTTCTCAAATATCATCAGGAAGTGAAACAGGGTGCTGTAGACCGTAACCATTACGATCAGAGCGATCAAAAATTTTATTAATGCCCAGATGTTGCGCTCCTGTTTTTTTGTAATTAAAAGGATGAGTTCACTGAAAACAAGCTTCATTGCAATGGTCCGATTTATTAGAGGTTGAAGGGGGTGCGGGTTGAAATTAGCACTGAATACAGAGGCTTTTATCAAAAACTTAATTTTCTACCCACGGTCTATATACGACCTAATCATGATTTTCCGCCGCCTGCCTGAAGTATTCCAGCTGGCTTTCGAGTCCAAGGGCATGTTCCACGTCGATCACAAACGCAATCCCTGCTCCGGCTTCCTCCAAGCGGCCGGCTTTGGAAATTGACTCCAGAACCGGTGCCACCAGCCTTTCTTCCAGAAGAAAGAGGACGACGTCGGTCTGGGCTTCGAGGGTCAGGCCGAAAAACGTCTTGGCTTCATGGATCCCTGTTCCCCGGGCCGGAATGATCGTAGCTCCGGTACCGCCGGCGGTCTTGGCGGCTGTGACAATTTCGTCGGTTACGTTGGTCTTGATCATTGCAATGATTAACTTGAAATTCATGTCATTTCTCCCTGGTGGTCCTCATTTTGCGCCGTGATCTCCATTGTGCGATCTGAGCATATCCCATCACAGTCATTATGGGAAAAACGCTTGCAAAGGCAATCAGGCCAAATCCGTCCAGCGCGGGATCACGTCCCGGAACGGTTTCGGTTAAACCCAGGCCCAGAGCGGTCACCAGGGGTACCGTCACGGTCGAGGTCGTGACGCCCCCTGAATCATAGGCCAGCGGGATGATCTCGCGCGGCGCAAATAAGGTCTGGATCATTACAATCACATATCCCGCAATAATGTAAAGATACAATGGCGTTCCGGTCACAATGCGAAACGTGCCGATGCCAATCCCAATCGCCACGCCGGTCGCAACGGCCAACCGCAGCCCCCACTGGCTCAGTCCCCCGCGGGAGACTTCCTGGGCCTTGAAACTCACAGCGATGAGCGCCGGTTCGGCTACCGTTGTGGCAAATCCGATCAGGGCCCCGAAGACAAAGACCCAGGAATATTTATACCAGGCCGCTTCAAGGGGCGCGGTACTGGTACCAAAAACAAATTCGGGGGCCGAGAGTTGCCTGGCCATGATCTTGCCGATCGGAAACAGAGCGGTTTCCAGTCCGTCCAGGAAAAGGGTCAAACCGATAAGGACAAACAGGAACCCCAAGGCCACACGTTTCCAATCCGGTAGAGGCCGGCGCAGAATAACGAACTGAAAAAACAGCAGCAGGGCCACAACGGGCAAAATGTCTTTGACCGTCAAAGCAAGAATGTTTGTAAATCCGGTGATCAGATCCATTTTTAACCATGTATCAGCGAAAAAAAACCATGCCGTATAGCATAACAAAAATCATCGGTAAAAGGGAGGCAAATGCTATCAGGCCGAAGCCGTCCACCAGGGGGTTGCGACCCCGAATGGTGGCGGCCAGTCCCACTCCCAGGGCCGTCACCAGGGGCACGGTTACGGTCGATGTCGTCACCCCCCCCGAATCATAGGCAATGCCGACAATCTCTTTGGGCGCAAAAAGCGTAATGATCATGACCGCGATATAGCCGCCGACGATGAGGTACTGAATGGGCCATCCTTTGAGAATTCTGATGAGGCCCACCAGGATGGCAATCCCCACAGACAAGGCCACGGTTATGCGCAGCCCCATGGCGTAGGATCGCATGGAATCGTGATCGGCGCTGATATAACTTTCCCTTGGCTGCCACCACGGCGGCTTCTTTTGTTACTGCGATCAATGCCGGCTCGGCGATCGTGGTTGAGAATCCGAGTCCAAAGCCGAAGATGAGCAGCCAGAACAAACTTCCCTTGCGGGCAAACGCCTCCGCCATGGCTTCACCAATGGGAAAGAGTCCTATCTCCAAACCCATAACGAAAAAAGCCAAGCCGAGGATAACCAGAACCAGTCCGATGATCATGTCAACCAGTTCGGGAAAAGGTTGTCGCAACACCACCAGTTGAAAGCCGGCGATGACACATATGATGGGAACCAGGTCTCGCAAAGAACCGGCCAGATGAATAGCGAATACCTTGAAATATTTGGATAGGCGATCGAAAAATGTAATCGGCTCTTCCATATGCTCGTCCCTGTTTCCCGCGAAAATTACGATTATAATTTAAATCAATTCAAATGGTTGTGAAATTTGACCCTTTTCCTACCTTTAATTTCTTGCTTTGGATGCAATCTACTGCGCATTTCTCATATTCCTCTCAATAACCTGCCCAAAATATCTGCCCCGGTGATAACGCGTTTTTCCGCCTGCCCCCAGATGAGAATCACATCCTGATCTATAATATCATCCGGCATGCATTGTTCGCACTCTTTGAGTTGACATAAGATGTTGCCCAGCGGCAGGCTTGGATTTTTAACAATTATCGGACGATGGCAGTATCCGATAGGGTTTATCGGAGTTTCCTCAAAAAGCACATCCCGCAGAAATGCATCGGCATCCAGCGCAAAATGCGGTTCTCCGGTCGCATCGGTGAGAACAACCCACTTTTTTTTGCTGGCTTGTACCTGTTTCAGGAATGGGTCCGAGGTTGAATTTTCAAATGGTGGGAAGACAGGCAAATCATTTTGATATTCCAATGATATCATACTGTCGGGATCAATGTGTTCACCTTCATCACCGACCAACAGATCGTCGATGGCCAAAAAGTTCAACGCTCCGATCCCTTCCAGGCGATCCACATCGGATGCATCGGCCTCAATGTGCTTTTTGATGACCTCCCGAAGACTGTGCTCCCGGAAATATTGGATCCCCTCGGCCCCCAGCCAGGCGTCCAATATTTTGGCCGTCGGCTTAGCGGCCGGATATAACAGGATCTGATAAAATTTTAACAGCGGCGCCAGCATTGAAGCCATGCGCAATGCATGGCGTGAAAAATAGGCCTGCGGCATAATTTCGCCGATGAGGGTGATAACCACGGTTGAAAAGAAAAAAGCGGAAATACCGGTCAGTACCGAATTGGAAAGCAATGTCAGCAGGACATTGATTCCAACATTTCCCCAAAGAACCGTTGTCAATAAAAAATTGGAATCCTTTCGCATCTTCAGAACAGTAACAGCATCACGATTTCCGAGGTCAGCCTCTACTTCCAATCTGAGCCGACTGATACTGAAAAGGGCCAAATTCATACCCGAGAAAAAAGCGGACTGGGAGATGCAGAATAAAATCCCGATCCAGGTGAGCAAGCTCATTAAAAACGCTGTGTCCATCGTAAAATCCTTTGTCTGGATATTCAACCCAATGCATATGCGCATCAAACCGAGATAGGCCCCGGAAGGGGGTGGTGTTGCTAATCGAAAATATCAAAAACAAACTACCTTATTTCAGTCACCCCAGCGGGCGCGCCGGCCCCTGACATCAACATGGACGAAGGGGCCATGGTTCTTGTTCTTCCTATACCGGGCCAACCCGCCCAGGAACGGATCATAAAACCGTTTTCCATACAGCCGATCGATTATTCGGTAAAGAACCGCTGCGTCCTCGAAATCGAGTTTGCCATCTTGGTTTAAATCGTCCATCGTGTCGTCTTGCGGATTTTCATCAATGAATATGTCGACAGCTCCGCCGTAAATATGCCGGCTGTATTTTACATTGCCGATGGTTTTGTTATAATGGGGCGTCCGATAGCCGCTCATCACGTGGAATGTATCACAGCGATATCCTTTTTCATTGACTTTCTCGAGAATCAGTTCCAGCTTCAGCAACAGCTTTTCTTGCAGGACCAGATACTTTGGGTATCCGCCATTCTGCTTACACAGGAATTGTTTGAGTTTGAAATGCGGGGAAATCAGCGTGTCTTCATTTTGCGGGGTCACTTCGACAAAGCCCCGTGGAGGTTTATAGATGGCAAGCCCCTTAAGCGCAATTGGGGGATATTTGCCGACCTGAAATCCGTTTAAATATTCTCCTGCTATTCGGTCAAATGGCAGCATTACGAAAACATTCAATGTCATCGTACGCTGATCAGCAACCCTTACAATTTTCAGCTGGTAGCATCCCGCCCGGAAAGGAACCCGCCAATCCCAGTGACGGCTTGCCGTTGGAATAATTTTACCCCCTGGAGAATAAACCCGGTATTCATCTGCTGCCTGATTTTTTTTTACCTCAATTTTGAGTTTTTCTTTGGGTAAGGCAAAAACGGTCATAATTTCATAGGGGTTTTCGATGCCGTTGACATTTATTAAAAACCCGGCCCTTTGAGATGAGAATTGCTGGCAAACAGCTACCGGTGAATTAACCCAAAAAAGAAAGATGAAAAAATGTAACCAGAATAAACCAATTAAATTGCGCATCGCTATAGCTGCCTCTTGTATTTTTAGACTCAAGCGGATTGAATGTAAATAATAATCTAAGCGCCGGGCGGCGGCGCCTGCATGGCTTCATCTAAAGCCTTGTCACGATCATAGATATCTGAACTAAAGTGAATCAAATCATCCTTGCTATCCCACACTGTCCAGTACAGAATATGGATATTGACGGGTTCAGGGAGTTTTATGGTTTTTTCGACGCCTTCAGCAACCGTGAGCGCCAGTCGAATTTTTTCCGGCGGCCAATCCGGATGGTTCCTTAATAGATATTCGGCCAGTTCAACCGGCTTTTGGATTCGAATACATCCGGAGCTAAAATCCCTGCGGGCCTTGGCAAATAAATTCCGTGAGGGGGTATCGTGCAAATAAACATCAAATTGATTGGGGAACATGAATTTAATGCGACCGAGCGCATTCTGAGGACCGGGTTCCTGCCGAAACCGGAAGTTTAGGTTGGCTGCGGTCGCGGCCTGCCAATCAACCGTGCTGGGATCAATTTCTTTGGCATCCGCTCCCCAGCCTCTAAAAATTTTAAACCTTTGCTTTTCCACAAAGGTGGGATCTTTTTTGATCTTCGGCAAAATATCTTTTTCAGAAATGGTTTTGGGAACTGCCCAAAAGGGATGCATGACCAAATAAGTTACCTTATCCGAAAAGACCGGGGTGCGTCGATAGGGCCTGCCGGTGACAACTCGCATATCCATAACCGGCTTTTGGTTTTCAATGACATCCAAATAAAAACCGGCGATGTTGACCAGGATGTAGCGGCTACCAAGATCTTGCGGCAGCCAGCGCCAGCGCTCCATATTGACGGTGATTTGTCTGATCCGGTCTTCAGCGGTGATGTTCAACGCCTTCATTGTCTGCTTGCCTAAAACACCATCAGGTTCAAGCCCATTCCGGGTCTGAAAATTTTTTAGCGCCCGTTCCAGTTCATCGTCAAATAGCGGGCTGGCGGTCGAAAGCGGATTCTCAATAAAATACTCTACTGCCAGACGCTGTCTTAATACAGAAATTTGATCGCTTTGATCTCCCTTTTGCAGCCTGGCCCCCTCTGGAACAGAAGGCCAACCTCCGTTTGCGGCAAGTTTGCGATAAAGAGCCAATGCCTTACGCAGGCTTTCATAACCGGCGTGCAGCGGAAGCAGTGATTTTAGGGCTTTTTCGATTTCAGCGGACATCAGGGCTTGTTCGAGTACCTGCACCAAATCGGCCTCGCGCCGGCTGACAAACCACTGCGGATCGATCCTTTCCGGATCGATCCGGCCGGCAACCAGATGGGAGCCATAAATCAAAAAGGCATCGGTTAACAACAAATCCAGATCGACCAGCAACCGGGGGTTAAACGGTATAAAAGTCTTACGCGCCTGCCGGATCTCTGATAAAAGGCGCTCGATAGTATTCCAGTGATAGTCATTGGGCCGCAATCCCTCTGCGTCAGCCGTTTGGAGGGCATTCAGCAAAGATGTTGCCTGAGGCAAAAGCCCTTTTTCATTGATCCAGGCCGGGCGATACATTCGGCGTTCATAAAATTCCGGAAGCGCCACTGATGCATAAATGAGCTCCTCACCCACCAATAGTCTCCGGGGAATTCCTCCGGATTCAATTCGGTTTCTAAGGAGCTCCTGGATCGGTGATACCATTGACTGTGACGGCATCGCCTTAACAATAATGACAAAGAAAATTGGAAAAATAATACCCCAAATTTTAAGTCTTGAGTAATACATGCGATAGAATTGGCCCCCAGCGGAATTAAATGATGGATTACACCCCAGCGCTTAAAATATTGCTACCCTGGGGTAGTGGCTGTTTTGAATGGGAAGTAAAGGGCGAAAACGGTCCCGCCCGAATGATAACAAACTTCTTTACTGCTGCAAAAGGCGCATCGGCTGATTCTTCCAGGACAAGTATCACTTTCTTGCGGTATAAAATTACATCGGGAAGATGTCATATTTATTTTGAAATAGTACCGTTCGGAAAAAATTTTCATGCGTAAAAGGTCCGCCCCTTTGCCGGCGGCATTAAAGTCAAATGGTCTTTGGGAAAAATAGGCCATGATGTCCCGGGTCACGCGAAAACCTTCAAATATTAGTCCTTTATTTTCTTCTTTTCCGCGTCCATGATTTCTTTTGTATCTATGGCAGAATCGAAATTGTTGATTTGTTCCTGGGGCAGCAGCAAGTCCTTCATGCCGTAAATTTGCATCCGGCATGATTGGGTAAACAAACGGTTAACCAGCAGCAGGGAAGCGATTTCCATTTCCTGTATTTTTTTTTCGGTCACCGCATTCAGGGTGTTTCTGATAAACCGGTTATCGGCCTCTTCGATCTGCACAAAGGAGGCCAACAGGCTCCGGTACTGGGCCTCCTTTTCTTCTATACTAAGGATACGGCTCATGTTATGGTAAAGCTCCACCAGGCGCTTGCGGAACAACTTATACTGGGTATTTAAGTATCCATTGTCCGAGCCGTCGAACTCATCCATATTCAGCCGAATGCCTTTGAAGTTTTTTAAGGAGTTTATCATATTGCGCGAGGCATAAATTAATCGCTCCAGCTCCTTGACTTCAGTCTCATTGAGTTTATGTGTCTGAATTTTTGAATAGAAGGTGAAAATTTCAGCGTGGAGCAGCTTGATATTCTCATAAAGCGCATCCAGGGTGTATTTCCTCTTGCGGTTAATTTCAAAGGGCAGATCGGCATCGAACACCAGCTTTTCATCGATTCGCAGCAGCCTCAGGCAGTAAAGCTGGCATTCCTGCAGCAAATGACCGATCTCCTTTCTAAGGGCCGCAGTGGCGGCATCCGTAATTTCCGAGGGTGTCTGATCGAGGTAGACGGTAAGAATAATTTTGTAGTCCGGATAAATTCTTACGAGCAACCGGGAAAGGAGTCCGAGGAAAGGAAAGAAAATTGCGACTCCCAGGATATTGAAAATCGTATGAAAAAGGGCCAACCCCATCAGGCTGTTGGAACCAATATCCACGAAAAACGAAATGACCCATACCAATGCAGGCAGCCCTAAAAAAGCCGCCGCACCGGTAACAACATTGAAAATCAAATGGCTTAAGCTGACTCTTTTTTTGGCCTGGACTCCCCCGATGGCGCCCAGCAAAACGGTTATGGTCGTACCGATATTAGCCCCGATGACCATGACCGCCCCGATGTCGAAAGTTATCAGGCCGCTGTTCAAAGCCGTCAGCACAATAGCAATCGTAGCGGCGCTGGCCTGCATAAGCGCTGTGACAAGGGTGCCGACCAGCAGGTAAAACCATAGCCCGTAATTGGGAAATTGTCCCAAACTTAATGTTTGCGCAAAGCTTTCAACGCTTCCTTTCATGAAATCAAGCCCCAGAAATAAAAATCCAAAACCGATGAGAAGCCGTGTGACCAGGAATGGTTTGAAGGAAGGTTTAAAAAGAATAAGCCCGACGGCTCCCAATCCAATAAATGGCAGGGCCAGGCTCTCAATTTTGATTTTAAATCCGATGGTGGCAATGATCCATGCCGTCAGGGTCGTACCGATGTTGGACCCCATGATGACACCGATGGCGTTTGGCATGTTCATAACGCCGGCACCGACAAAAGCCAACACCATCAGCGAGACCGCCGAACTGCTTTGCAGAAGAGCGGTGACCAGGGCACCGCTGCCGATGGCCCGCAGCCTGCCGTTGGTATACATCCGAATGATGCGCCTGAAAGCCCTTCCTGACAGGGCTTTTACCGATTCCTCGATCAAAAGCATCCCAAACAGGAAAATGCCGAGCCCTGCCAGCAGTTTCCAGAAATCCAGATTAAATGACATGTTGGTACCTATGGCCTCAATTCATTTCAATAGTGTCTTGTTTTTAGTCAAAATAAACTCCTTTCAAAACAATACATTCCTGCAGGTCTTTATGCTCCATGTCATTTCTCCTAATGATAAATAGCGCTGGCTTTGCTTACTCCGGCAGCAGATCGTAAAGATAGCGCATGGTATCGGATCTTGTAACGATGCCGATGACACGGCCGCTTTCCACCACCGGAAGGCGGCCAATGTCATGCTTTGCCATCAAACGGGCCGCCTGGATCGGACTTCTTCCGGCTTCACGGTTAGCACCGAACAATCCACCTGCTGAAGCACGTTTTCGGCTGTATTGCCGATGAAAAAGCCCGCTACGCCGGTTCGGCAGACCGTGCCCATGATCACAAGATCGTGTTTTTGTCTCAACACCTGGCGGATGATTTCCAGAAACGGGGTTCCGATCAAAACCATAGCAACAGACATGCCAGGTAAGCGTTGACATCCTGGAAATTTAACTGCCATCAACTATATCCCTGTTGTTTATTGAAAACACATGATCAGCTTCGACTTGAAAAAAGATTAAAAAAAGGCTGGACCAAAAGATATGTTGTAGCAGGCTGCAAATATAGAACTCCCAGTTCTGATGATCGTGGAAAATAAGAACTTTTTTTTCTGATTTAGCAGTGTCAAGCTGCTCCGAGCGCAGCTCAATTAGTCGGATTCCATAAAATTAAAATTTAATCGGAAAAAAATTATGCACTTAACTGTTGATATCAAATCGAAATTTGCTCTCGGCTCGAAAGTTACACCCGCGAATGAATTCCTCCCGAAACTTGTCCAATACGTATGGCACATGTTTTGCTCATTTAATTAGACCACGAAAAATCAAACAATTCGCTAAATTTTTTATAAAAATGAAAAGAACGCAAAATTCGGATATCACCGGCATCATAATGCCGAACAATTGGGACAACAAGGGAAAGGTTATTCAAATTGCAATATATACGAATAAGGAAGAGGTCTATATTGTGGAAGCCAACCCTTTGGAGCAGGAGCTATTGAATCATATCAACCGCAGAGTTGAGGTCAGGGGCAAAAAAAAGAAACCTGCGAATGGAAACAGATACATTGCTGTTCAGACATATGTTGTATTAGAAGAAATGGTCGACGATGAAAATGGCATGATCATATAGTTACAGAGTCGTTAGATGTCAGGGCGTATTGAAACCCGGGCGCTTCGATCTCAGGCCGGTTGGCTTTAGGGCATAGAATTCCCAATTCGGATTGAAATAAAAAAGGGGATTAACCATGTATGAGAAAATCCTGGTCCCTTTAGACGGATCAAAGAGAGCGGAAATGATCCGTCCCCACGTGAGAGAGCTGGCGAGCCGGTTTCAGGCAACTGTCATCCTTATTATGGTAATTGAAAATACATATATTGATGGCGAAGGAGAACCATTTTCGATATTTGGTGCCAAAGGTATCGACGAAAAATTGAAAGACAGCGCGGCTTACCTCGATGGGATTGTAGCCAAATTTCGGTCTAAAGGCGTGGCCTGCAAAAGGCTGATCGCCCATGGACCGGTTGTAGAAAAAATAATCGAGGCCGCAAACACTGAAGATATAGACCTTATCGCAATGACAAGTCACGGTTGGGGGGGGCTTGCCCGCATTTTTTACGGCAGTGTTGCCGCCGGAGTATTGAACCGGGTAGATCGCCCGATTTTCATCGTTCGTTCGCGGTGGGCTGAATAGAACCATTCGATAAATGGGCACTGGTGGATTTACAGCCCCGGCACAACAAGCTATTCAGGGATTTTTAATCAAGGAGGCTCCAAATGACAGATATTAAACAACCAAATATAAAAGAGAAACCTTCCATTGGGAAAGAAATTTCCAAGGACAAAAAATCCTCGCGAGAAATGCCCGAGCAGGAAACAATCGGATCTCCTCAAGCCAACGCTGAAATCGAGAAAGAAAAAGGTTTTTTAGGTGAGGTGGCCGAAGATATCGGAGAAGGCGCAAAAATGGTAGGGGAAAAAGCGACTGAATTAGGCGATATTGTAACCGAAAAACTGAAAAAAGGATTGTCGCAAGCATACGCGGCCGGAGCTAAAGCCGTCGATGAGCTGTCCCAGGCTGCCCAGGATTACGCCGAAAAGTACAAAGCTGAGTCAGAAATAAAGAAACTGAAGGGCCAACAAGACAAGCTGATGGCTCAACTGGGACAATCCATTTTTAAACACCATCTGTCCGGCGGCGGGTTTGCGGTATCCTTTTTCAATCGAAAAGAGATCATGGATCAATTCAACCAAATTGAAATCGTGGATAAGAAGATCATTAAAATCGGCAAACACCTGGATAAAAAGTGGAAATAACATCAAAACAGGTTAAGTAAGGAGCCATGCCATGGGTTTGTTAGACAAAATAAAAGAGAGCTTGTTTCAGGGTACGGAAAAGGTTACCGACGTCACAGAAAAACTTGTGGAGAAAGGAAAAAAGATCGGTACCGATGGCGTTGATGCTACCCGGGAAATTTTTCAGAGCATCAGTGAGAGAACTTCCGATGTGACGGCACTGGCCAAATTAAAACGTGAATTGGCCTTTTTTCCGAAACAGTTGGATGTGGAAGCCTTAAAGCTTGGGAGGGTGGTTTTAACCCTTCGCCGAAGTGGCGAATTTTCGCCGGAAAACGAAACCTTCCGGGATCAGATAAAAAAGCTTGAGGAAATGGACAACACCTTCAAAACGAAGCAGAATGAATACGAGCAATTAAAAAAGAAACATTCCAGTGATTATGTTGTTAATAAGCTTAGCGAGGATCTGTCTGCGGCCGGAGCAATTATTGATCAGGTGATCATTTCCGAAAACTCCAATGCGGTTAACAAAGCATTAAAGGAAATTCTACTGCCCAAAGAAGCCCTGGTATCTGCCATCAAAAGGGAAGAGGAAGTGATTATTCCGGATGGAAATACACTACTGAAAACAGGAGACCAGGTAATTATAATCGGCAAAAAAAATGATGTTGAAAAAGTAGTGAAAAGGTTTGCGGCAAATTAAAGAGTTTACCAACGCTGATATTTCAATAGGATGTCAAACTTGTAACATGTAATTTGTTGAAATTGAAGATATTAATTTAAAGAGGAGGTCAACCGTGTATGAGAAAATCCTGGTCCCTTTAGACGGATCAAAAAGAGCGGAAATGATACGTCCCCATGTGAGAGAGCTGGCGAGCCGGTTTCAGGCAACGGTCATTCTTATCATGGTTGTCGAACATATCTACGCAGATGGCATTGGACAAACATATATCAGCCGCAGCGAGGACGCTTTTAACGCAAAATTGAAAGATAACGAGTTATATCTTGATGGAATTGCATCCAAGTTCCGGGATAAAGGTATTGCCTGCAAAACCCTGGTTGCCCATGGATCGGTTGTGGAGAAAATAATTGAGGCAGCCAATACGGAAGATGTAGACCTCATCGCGATGACGAGTCATGGTTGGGGGGGGCTTGCCCGGATTTTTTACGGCAGTGTTGCCGCCGGCATATTAAACCGGGTAGATCGCCCGCTTTTTATCGTTCGTTCACGGTGGGTAGGATAAATAAATATAGCCGGCCAAAAGCATCAGGCGCTTAGACTAATTCTTATCGAAACAAGGAGGCAAAAATGAGTATCAGAAAGCAATATCTTAAAAGTAGATCGACTTGCAAAGCGACCTTTCGGATCCCTGAGGAAACGGGCAGCTCAGCTAAATCTGCTCACATTGTGGGCGAATTTAACAACTGGACATTTTTTTCCACTCCTATGAAAAAATTAAAAAGCGGCGCATTTACGACTACTTTAGAACTTGAACCGGGCAGAGAATACCAGTTTCGCTATCTTTTGGACAAGAAGGTCTGGGAAAATGAGAGGGATGCCGATAAATCGGTACCTACCCCGTATGGGGATAGTGAGAACTCGGTCATCATTATTTAATGTTTGAGTCTCTTGACCTGTCTGGCCTTTGGAGACTTTAAAATCCACCCGGCAATAACACCAACAGCCAGGGCACCGAACAACATTAAGGCTCTGGAAACAGCCATTGTCCAGACCAGGAATTTAAATTCCACCACCTGGGTGTTTTGAACCACAAAAATGAGGACCAATGCAATCAGGCCCATAAATATGATGTTTCTGAGCATAATAGCCTCCTTGCATTTTACCAGTGGGGCTGATTACCGATGCCTCTGCCCATGACCTCCAGAGTTTCGGTGACGACGACGAAGGCCTGGGGGTCGATATTTCTGATCATCTGTTTGAATCGCGAAAGCTCGCTAAAGGTGATGACCGAATAAAGGATCTGCACTTCCTTGCCGGTGTAGCCGCCCTCTCCCCGCACCACGGTGACACCGCGCTGCATGCCCTTCATGATTTCATCCGAGATTGCCCGCCACTGTGGCGAAATGATCATAACCGCCTTGCGCTGGCTCAGCCCGGTGACGATCATGTTTACGCTATAGGAGGTCACATACATAAATATAAGCGTATATATGATCATTTCCAGGGGGATGCGAAAGGCCGCACCGGTCATCAGCAGGGCATTAAAAGCCAGAACAAAGGTGCCGGGCCGGATCGAGAACTTCTTGAATAGGACCACCGATAGTATATCCAGGCCGCCGGCTGACCCCAGGGATCGCAGAATGATGCCCGATCCCACACCGGTAACAATGCCTGCCGTCAAGGCGGCCAGAATCATATCGTTGATCGGGATAAGGGGGTAAGGTAAAAACATGCTGGCCGAAAAAATGACCACGCCGGCGATGCTGTACCAGAAGAACCGGCGTCCGACAAACATCCAGCCGATGAAAAACAGCGGAATGTTCAGAATGAAATAGATCACTCCCACCGGCAGCGACGGCAGAACATAGTGTGTCAGAAGCGACAGTCCCGTCACACCGCCGGCCAGAAACTCCTTGGGAATCAAAATTCCTTTGATGGCTGCGGCACACAGAAAACAACCAACGGTGATAAGCAACATGTTCCATAAAATGGTTAAAACTAAGGGTCTTTTTTTTCTCATCAAATACGTTCCAGTTCAAACCCGATTCCGGGTTTGTCAGTGGGATATAAGATCCCGTTTTTTAGTATCACGGCCCCGGCCGAGGGGTCGCCGATCATATCCAGATGCCCGTCCAGATCGGCATAGGCCACATTCGGCCGCGCCAGAGCAAAGTGCAATCCGGCGGCGATACCAAACGCCGCTTCATCCATGCAGCCGACCATAACCTCCAGATCGGCCGCCCGGGCAACCACGCTGATTCGCAGGGCTTCTGAAATCCCGCCGACTTTCATCAATTTGATATTGATCATGTCCACCAGGTCTCGCCGGGCCAGACGAAAGGCATCCCGCAGGCACATAATACTCTCATCGGCCATGACCGGTAGGGGCACTTTGGCGGTAATCCGGCCCAAAAGATCCAGATCCTTTCTGGGGGTCGGCTGCTCGATTAACGCCAGTCTGGCCCTACGGGCACGTTCCACAAAACGCAGTGCCTCCGGTTCGGAGTATCCCTGATTGGCATCAAAACGCAATTCGATTTTGTTGCCGAGCGCTTCCCTGAGTTTTAGCACGCATTCAATGTCATTTTCAACATTTAGGCCGCCTTTTATTTTCAGAGCCCTGAACCCTTGGGCCACGAATTCTTCTGCCCTGGCGAGGGTATCCTCCAGGGACAGAATGCCGATGGTGACACTGGTTTTGATGCGGGTGCGAAATCCGCCCAGAAGTTTGTACACCGGCAGTTGTGCAACTTTACCGAGGATATCGTACAGGGCCATGTCCACCATGGCTGCGGCCGAAGGATGGTCCGCCAACAGCGGTTTCAGTTTTTCAGTCAGCACCGCGATACGCAGGGGGTCGGATTTTAGCAGCAACGGCGTTATCGTATCCTCACAGATCCGCCTGACCGTCTCGGATGTTTCCCCGGTGACCCGGGCGTCGGGGGCGGCGCATCCGCAGCCGACCGGTCCCCGGTCGGACTCGATCCGCAAGAAGACGTTGGTACACGAATCGATCGTCTCGTAGGCAATGGTGTATGGCTCAGCAAGTCGCATCTTGACCGGCCAGGTTTCCAGGGCAGTAATTTTCACGGTTAGTACCTTCGATGATGGATTTCTGCCAGGGACATCTGCTTTAAATCTTCCACCAGGGCAACCAGATGGGCGATCATCAGTTCCCATATTTTTTGCCCCTTTTCGGCACTGGCTATGGTGGGATCCCCCATCACTCCGGTACTTGAAATCCGGCGGGTGTGCGCATACCACAGGACACCGCGTTTGGAGGTAAAATCCAGATAGCGGCTTGAAAACTTGGGCACGGATTTGGGGGCCTGATCCATCTTCACCAGGTGCGGCCGAACGGCCAGGCTGGTGCTGGTTTCGGTCTCCCCGGCATGGACGTCATTGGGGGTTTCAATCAGATGGCCGATATCGATATCACTGGTTTCACCGGTGTCGACGCAGACGAAAACATGGGCATCGCGGTTGATCATCTGGGCCGCGTGGTTCAGGGCCGGGCTGTTGCCGCCGTGCCCGTTGATGATAACGAATTTTTTGATACCGTTGCGGGCCGCACCGATACCGATTTCATAAATCAACCGGGCCAGGGTGTCATTGGAGATGCTGATGGTCCCTTGAAAGCTTTCATGGTGATAGGACACACCGTAAGAGACGGCCGGCAATACCAGCGGTTTGGGATCGCTGCAGGCCTCGGCCACCCGTCGGGCCAGATAATCGGCATCGAAGGCATCGGTGTCCAACGGCAGGTGAGGGCCGTGCTGTTCGATCGCCCCCACCGGCAGCAGGGCGATGTCCACTTCCTTCAGACGGCTGTCGGCATCCGGCCAGGTCAACTCGCCCCATAGATAACTCGACGGTGAAGATGGATGGGCCGGCTCGTCGGTCGTCGTTGCGGTCAGAACCGGATCCAGCTCAAAGGGGTAAGGCTGTTGGAGTTCCGGGGCTTCAAGCGGATCGAACTCGACCCACCTGCGCCCGCTGCGTCGGATCGCCCCCTGGAAATTATGTTGTAATATATTCAGGATCGGTTGCCGCAGATCCTTCGGGATGGCATTTAAAGGCGAATTCGTGGCGTCGAAGCGCAGCTTGAGAATTTGCGGTTGCTCCCTGAAAAATTTTTGTTGATCCGGTGACATATCAATCAGGCCCTTTTGCCCGAGCAGGAATCCGAGGTGCCGAAGCGCAGGCGTTTCCTGGGACACCCCCCGGGTGGCAAACCCTTCCAGGCAGGCGGCAATCTGAGATTCCCGGTAGCCGCATTGCTGCGGGTCGTTGTCCAGGGCCAGCAGCATGCTGACGATCCGGCGGCATTTTTCGCATTTTCCGCAGGGATAGATGCGCTCACCCTCCTGGTGGGCCGCATGGCATGAAATCTGATGCTGCAGCAACTGCGGATAACGGTGCGCCAGGACATGCTCGATCATCAGTTCCGACAGCGGCCGCAGCAGGGAAAACTGGCTTACGGACCAGCCTTTGCGCATAAAATAGCGCGACAGGGCATTGTCGAAAAAAATGCTTTGATCGTACAGCCCGTCATAGTGGGAGATTCCGTGCATGGTTTTGCGAACGGTGGTGTCATATTCGTCGCCGATAATCAGTCGTCCGATGCCCCGTTTGCGCAACAGTGGCAGCGCCCCGAAGAGAAAAACCGCCACCGTCCAAAGACGGATGGGATACTGATCGGAACGGACATCGGCAAAATCCGGACGAATAAACGGCATCCGGCGCAGCATCCAGGCAAACAGCCGGTCGGAGTTGGTCCACACCCTGGCCGTATTGGCATCGTTTTGTTTAAAATGACGATAGGCATTCAGGGCCGTAAACCAGTGGCGGCCGGATTCGTTGACAAAAATCGGATGGACCTCGTGCCCGATCTCATTGAGCAGCCCGTAGCTCAAAAGACTGTCTTTGCCGCCGCTGGAAAGGACGCCGTGCCGGTTCTTGTCGGTGGCCCAAAGCTTCCATTGTAATCCGGATTTGTCGCCTTTGACCGCCGAAAACACAAACTTGGCCAGGAGGTATTTCGTCTTTTTCACCGGCAGCAGATTGGCGGCTTCACCGATAAGAAACGGGTTGGGCTCCAAAAATTTTTTAACGTAGATTTCCCGGGCGGTGTTTTCGGCCATATCCCTTAGAAACCGCCGATCAGTATCGTCGTAACGCCCGTGAAATACTATCGTGCGGCAAAAAAGGCCGTAGTTAAGCGCCACCTGGGCGGCGATCAGGTCCGCCAGATTCTGTGATTCAGGCTCCGACGGTTCAAATACGGCTTGCTCATAGCGGTAAATGAGTTCCGTGCGGTGCTCCTGTCCATCCAGGTACAGCCTATAGGGCGCTATCAGCCGTTTGGGCTCCAGCCTGACCGGTCCGACTTCGAGTCGATCGAAAACAGTTAGAACAGAAAACGGATCCTTTAGGTCTTTAGGGCCTTTTTTTTCATTTTGGTTTTTCGGATGCTTTTTATCAGACATGCTTTTTTACCTTTATATGGCTCGTATCCCTATCGCGGCCGAAAGCCGCTCCCATGAATGCAGTGTTCCGACTGCTGCAACAGGTTGGGGAAGCGGATTTTTTTGCATTCCGAGTTATCGGGGCAGCCGCGCTTGGCCAAGGCTGGTTTGACATTTATTTTCTTAGAAATCCTGTTAAAAATGTGATCAATCCCTGAGGACCGTCTCTGAGCACATCAAATGCCGGCAGCCCAACGACCTGTTCGACGGCACGGCAAACCAGAGGAACCTGCTCGGAAGACAGGTTCTCATGGTTGATGGCCACAGCCACCACCGGTTTTCCGGATAGCAGCTCGATGACCTCGATCTGCTGCGCCAGCGGTTGGATGGGATAACCCGGAAAACCATCGTATTCCTTGCGCGCCGGAGCATGCTGAAGGACGATGATGTCGGGACGACCGGCCGCCAGGATCTCAAATCCGCCGGGATAAGCCGGATTCATCAGGCTGCCCTGGCCCTCAATGACGATGACCTCAGGCTTTCTCTCGTCCCAGGCCCGCCAGACCGCATGCTCTATTTCACCGGCCACAAAATCGTTGACCAGCGAATCCATCATGATCCCGTATCGGGCACCCTGCATCCAGGCCGTTTGACCGGTGCCGATCATTTCGGCGCGTCAGGCCTTCCTGCTTAAACCCGTTTACCATCAGCCAGGCCGTCGTACGCTTGCCGATCGCCGAATCGGTTCCCAGCACCGCGATTTTCAAAGATCTCACCCCTTCAATTCTCCCGCTGAAAAAATGAAGTTTTTCTATGGGCGGCGGCTTGCGGATGTCTCTGAATTTTAATGCCGATATTTGACGGCAAGCTTCATCATTTCAGGATCATCGGAGAGATAGTCGTGCAGACCGCAATCCACATTTAAACCAAGGGAGATGGCACGTCCGGTATCTAATCGCGCCTGGTCGGAAAGACGGCCGCCGTCCGGCGCCAGGCCCACCACAAAATGAGTGGCTGGAAGCGCACTGCTGTCAGCCTGCTGCACCGCATGATCCAGCGACGGATATATGGGAACCTGATTGGCCTTGCCGTCTAATACTTCACCGGCATCCTGACCGGCATAGCGGGAATCGATAACTGAAAGTACACGATAACGCTGGGTAAACCGCACCAACCCGTGAGCGGTTTTGCCATTGGTTGTGTTAAAAGCGCCCTCGCAATAAATGATGGCATTTCCCTCTGGTAATTCATTCATGATTTCCTCCCGGTTAAAACGACGACAAATCGGTCATTGGGCAAAGGTTCTGTTCGGTGTCGGTTCATAAGGGCTATCAGCCCGGCTGTGGACGCGGGCAGAACCTGCAATCCTTCTTTTTGGCGGATCAAACTGGAATAAGTCCGCATGGCCCTGTCCGAAGCGTCGGCCGCCCAGCCCTTTGTCTGTCGAATGCCGTCCAGCGCCTGGTCCCCATCGATGGAATGCCAGTTGATGAGCGGCTCATTGATATGGGTCTCATGAATCTTGTCGGGATTCAGGTCCTCGCAGGACGGCATATTTTTTAAAAAGGCATAGACGATGGGATTTTTACGAAAGGACGATCCGGCAACCATGTGGGGCATCCGCGAAGTTTTCCCCCGGCGGTAAAGGCTTAAAAATCCTCTGTAAATACCGGCCAGAGTGGTTCCGTTGGAAACCGGGGCCGCCACCGCAAATGGGGCATCGCGCAATTCATCGTAAATTTCATAGGCTATTTGACCGTAAGCGCGCAGCTGGGTAAGGGTGTTGCTCCCCCCGGGATTGGCATCATAATATTCTTCCTGTTGGGCGATACCGCTTGAAACGATCACTGTTTCTTCATAATCCCCCGGCACGCGGGTGATTTCCGCCCCCAGGTCCAGCATCTCCTTGATGCGATTGGTGTGAAAGTTCTCCGGGATAAATATCCGGCACCGCAAACCGGCAAAACTGGCTGCCAGGGCCATAGCGACTCCGTAATTGCCGCAGGTCGCAACGCTGATGGTATCAAACCCGCGCCGCATGGCGTCCATGGCCTGGGCAAAGGCAATCCGGTCCTTTTGGGTCCCGGTGGGGTTGCCGCCTTCAAATTTTAGAAATATTTGCCGCAGGCCCACTTCCCGTTCGATGTTGCGAGCGCGAACCAGAGAGGTGTCCCCGACCTCGGAATCAAAGACATCCTCGTAGGCTTCCAGACGCTCATCCAGCGGCAATGAGGAGTCGGAAGCAATTTTGCACTGCAGACCGATCTCCTGAAAAATCTCGATCGATTCACCCGTGGCGCCATCAATCAAATTGAAAGGTTTATCATCATTGGTCAACGTCATCTTTAACTCACCTTCTCGTTTTATTGAAAAAAATTCTACCGGCTAAACGTTGCCGTACTTCTTCTGTGCCTCTGAGGGAATTTTCCGCGAGCAGCTGTTCAGTATAGGATTTCGCGTCAGAAAGCTTGAGATCTAAACTGCCTGATGACTTCTTCAGAAGGTTGAATGTAAATGCTTCCGCTTTCAGCATCCATTATCATCGGTGTGCCGTTGGGAAGCTTAAGCAGTTCGGGCTGGTTAGCAATCCTTCCCCAATTTTAAGGCGTATCTTACCGATAGCTTCTGGGTTCAAGCCGTCGGTTGCCTTAAGTGTCAACTCGTTCGATTTTTCATCAAGCAAATATAAAAAGCATACAGGTGCATTCATATGCCGGACAACCAATTCGATTTCGCATGCTTATCTAAAGCAACCCGCGTGCCAAGTTTATAACTTATTGAAATTTAATCCGCCTGCGGCGGACGAGGGTTTAATTCCCCGCCCCTTGGGGCGTTTAAAATTTTCCGTTTGATACCCCGTTGCTTGCGGCGGGGTTTTTATTATATTTTTTTCAACCAACAATATTCTTAGGAATCTAGATGGCCGGTTTTTTTGTTTTATTCTAAAAAATTCAGCTTTGATTTCATGTTTTGTGAGCATAACAGTCTGAAATCATTAGAATTAAAAATTAGGAAATCAAAATTCCGAAAACATGCTGCCAAGAATTCTGAATTCGCCTTTTCTGTATCCACTGCATAATCTTGATTGCGAAAACAAAATAAACAGAAGCATTGCGGCAATTCTGGGGCGAACCTGGAATTTGAAAAAAGAATTCAGGCCAAACTTGAGTCCGGATCCCAATGAAGAATCAGAATTGGTGATTCCGGATGAGTAGCATATCGGAATTGGCATTTCCTGTCCCATTAATTTTATTATTATCAGGACATTAAAGGCATCCCGCCTGTGTGCTCACTCCCATGCTGTTCTTTGTACAAGAACTTTAAGTTCTGAATCCTGTTTGACCCAAATCGGAAACCTATCCGTAATCAAGCATATCTGTGGTTTGGCACGCGTATTGCTTAATTATTCTCATCACTGAAGTATGGCTGTCAATCACAGAAACCCCCTGGGCAGCATGGACATGATGAAGGTTAAAGGTATTCTCATCCCGGTAAATTGGGACAAAAATGGCAATGTGGTGTCCGTGGCAATTGCCGCCAATGATGAAAGTGAGTACCTGGTAGAGGATCCGGAACTGGCTGGAAAACTCAAGGGCCGGCTGAGGCAGGTCGTCGAAGTCAGTGGTGTCGTTAAGAGGGCAAGTGGAAAAAACATTATCAAGATTAAACAATGGAGGTGTCAAAATGCATAAGAACATTAGAAAATTTCTAACGGGGATTTTGGTTTTGAGTTTTGTCTCTATGTTTGCGGGATTCGCTATCGGCGGGGATGTCACAATCGTCGGAACCGTCAACGATGATAATCAAATTGTAGACGATGCCGGTACAGCTTATGAAGTGGCAGATAACGAAAAAGGTGAAGAATTAATGGAGCATGTTGGCAAAAAAATTCAGGTAAAGGGGACTGTCATGGAAGGTGATGATGGGAAACTGATTACGATTACCTCCTATACGGTTATCGAAGAATAATCATTATCACAAATAACTGACGTATAAAATGGGGGGAGGAGCGTATCCCTCCATTTTTATTTAAGGCATATAATTCACGCTCCGGCAAAAAATGAGCATGCCTTTTGTCTATTTGTTATGGTCAGGATATTATCGGGTGGAAAGAATATGAGGCTAAATCAGCAAATCCCTGAACTTGATCGGATCCGTTTTATACAGATGAAGTGCTTTTTGATAACCCAAATCCACGACGACCTCGATTCCCCTTTTCAGATATCTGTATTTTATTGATTGACTTTTTGCTGCCAGATCCTTTTCAACCAAAACCGTCGGAAGGGGATCTAAATAATTATCTAATATTCGAGGCATCAGGGAGTGAACCAGACCGCCGACAATCCCCTCTTCCACAGAAACCCAATCCTCAATGATTTTTCGGGCGTCCTTTAAACCCTGCACGGCTTCCTTTTCAAGGGATTCTAAAATGGCCTGCTGGGTATGTTCTCTCAGCGCAATGTGCAAGGTCTCTTCCACGGGAACCATCAGGGCTGTATATGGGTTTTTGGCGCTGTTTTGCCATATGGTATAGTTATCGTTCACAAACTCAAACGATCCATCTTCCCTAATTGTTAAATCCGTTGAATAAAAGCCGACTTCACCTGATAATACTTTCCCTTCCAGCTGGATCTTCACCTTTTTTTGCTTTTGATTGAAAAAAATATATGTACCGCTGAATTCTTTTACAAGATTGTGAACTAAAAATGCATCGACACCAGCGCCTTTTGCAATATCCGGCTTTTCCCTTGTCAGGGTACGTATGTCTTTAAAGGGATTTTCCAGATTCGTCATTACGAGGAGATCATTAATCACATCCTGGCAGTAACTCTCATATAAGGCTGCATATTCTGATCTTTTTTCGGGTACGAACAATACCCTGTATTCGAGATTCGCCAGTCGCCATCGTAATGACTTTTCGCCCAGATCGGTTTTTATGTTCTGGATCAAATCCGGATGATTATTGAAATGGTCTAACGCTGCTCGATGGATCTCTTCGTCAAAATCATTCTCAAAATCATTAAACACATGAAGCGGCTGCTGTTTATCCTCAATTTTAATAAGCTCCACCAGACGGGAATAATCCGTCTTGAGTTCAGCGTTGGCACAATGCCCTGAATACGAAAATACCGCAATAAAAATGATCGATAAAACACTCTTTGCTGAATACCAATGATAGGTCATACTTTTCCCCATTCG
This sequence comes from uncultured delta proteobacterium, assembly GCA_963821065.1. Taxonomy (GTDB): domain Bacteria; phylum Desulfobacterota; class Desulfobacteria; order Desulfobacterales; family JAFDCJ01; genus JAFDCJ01. Next base: position 236,193 of record CAWGCM010000026.1, read on the forward strand.
CGATTCAATAAAATTGCCACAAAGTATCATTATATTAGATTTTTCCTGATACGTAAAGCTGGAATAAAAGACAGATAAGCTAAATGTTGGGACGATTCCCCCCCCTCATACTGCTCAGGACAGACCCGATCTCATGGCAATCCATCGGCTGTAATCTCCCTTATGAAATAAGATTGCAAGAGGCTTCGTCCTTCGGACTTGACATTTTAATTGTGATTCAAATCATCTCTTGATATAGTTTACCGCGTTGCAGGGCCGGATAGTAGGATCCCAATAGAAGCAGTTGGCTAGGGTTGCAGAATGAAAACGATTTTAGTGGTCAGCAGCGAAGCTGAAGCCTATCCTTTAATTGCCTCAACTTATAAATCAGGCTTTAGCGTTGAAAAAGCAGCCGACAAGACCGCGGCACTGGAGTGGCTTAAAAAAAGACGGTGTGATCTGATTTTTATTGATCTGGATGCGCTTAACAAACAGGACTCCAAGGAAAACTGCAAAGAGTCCCTCAAACCGTTCTGGCAGCTATTTCCTTCCGTAGGGATTATCGTTATGACCCGGCAGGACAACATCCGCAAAGCCGTCAATGCGGTCAAGGCCGGTGCCGATGATTACCTCACCTATCCGTTGGATGCCGAAGAATTAAAGCTGGTTTCGGAAAATCTGAATAAAACGAGGATCATGCAGTCGGAGATCGACTATCTGCGCGATCAATTCTGGCAGGTGGACACCTTTGAGCTTCTGCGAACCAACAGCGAAAGCATGAAAAAGGTTTTTCACCAGATTCGCACCGTGTCACCAACCAAGAGCACCGTGTTGCTGATCGGCGAGACCGGAACCGGCAAAAGTGTCCTGGCGCAACTGATCCACAAGCACAGTAATCGTAAAGATGCGCAATTTATCTGCGTCCATTGCGGGGCCATACCGGACACCCTGGTTGAAAGTGAGATGTTCGGCCATGAAAAAGGCGCTTTCACAGGCGCCGTTCGCAGAAAACTCGGAAAGTTTGAATTTGCCACCGGCGGTACTATTTTTTTGGATGAAATCGGTACCATTACACCCGCAGCACAGATCAAGCTACTGCAGGTTTTACAGGATGGTTCCTATCAGCGGGTGGGGGGAGATGAAACTCTAAAGACGGATGTCAGAGTGATTGCGGCCAGCAATGCGGATCTCAAAAAAATGTGCGATGAGGGAACTTTCAGAAAAGATCTTTTTTATCGCCTGAATGTGTTCCCGATTGAAATCCCACCCTTAAAAGAAAGAATGGAAGATATCCCCTTGTTCGTTGAGACCTTTATAAGCAATCTAAACCAATTTTCTATAAAGAAAATAAGTGGTATTCACCCCTTCGTCATAGAGGCTTTCGAAAAATATACATGGCCTGGAAACATCCGGGAATTGGAAAACCTGGTCGAGCGGGCTTACATCCTGGAGGCTTCTGCGATGTTGACACCGGAAAGTTTTCCCAATGAACTGTTCGAAACGGAGATAACCTCTGTATTTATCCCTTCCGGCAAGCAACATACATTGGCGGAAGTTAGGCAGCAGGGTGTTGAAGAAATTGAAAGAAACTATCTGAAAGATGTCCTGGCCCGCAACCGGGGCAAGATTAATGACTCGGCCCGTGATGCCGGCATCAGCTGTCGCCAGCTGAACAAACTGATGAACAGATACGGTATCCACAAAGAAGAATTTAAAGCCGCTTAAAAGTTATACCTATCTGGATATCCTATCCCGAATAGCCTCCCCGGGCGCCTCTCAAAGACAGGAACTTTGAATTCCGATATGCTGTAAAAGCGGAAGTGCTATTTCCGATTTAAATATTTTAGTAATTTCAGTAGGTTATTTAAATCCATGTCGCATAGTGTTCGTAAATCAAGTGAACCGATCTTCGGTTCAGAATTTTCGGTTCCTAATATAAATTCGGCTTTGTATATTTATCAAATAATATCAAAATATTATAGATTTGGCACGGCAGTTGCGTTATGTAGCCTGTTCGGAACGCAAGTAGCTATATGTGACAAGCCGGGATAAATGGATATTTCGGTCAACATATGTTTCCCACTTGCCTGGAACCTTAAATTACGATCATGATTGCTAACTGGAGGAAATAAATGTTGAGAAAATTGTTTGTTTCTCTTTTCATTATGTTAACGGCTGTTTGTTTGTTGGCCTCACCTGTTGCGGCCGACAAAATAACCCTCATCGGCGAAGTTAATGACAACCAGCAAATCGTCGCCAATAACGAAATATACGATGTCGAACATAACGCTGCGGGAGATGATCTGGTGCTCAATTTTATCGCCCAAAAGGTAAAAGTCGTCGGACAATTAAAAGTTGTTCAACAATCAGATGAATCCGATGCATCTAAAATTATTACGGTCGAATCCTTTGAAGTTGTTGAGGAATAGCGGTTGAAAAACCTGGAGGTGATTATGAGCCGGTACCTTATCGACGAAGTAGAAACGGATGAAGACGATCAGGTCTTTGGCAGCGGCTACCGGAGATCCGCTAAGGGGGACGCTGATCAACCCAGGCGGTCTCCCATCCGCAGAAAAGACAAATTGCGACAGGAAGAGGGAATGAAACCAAAAGCCAGAAGAAACTACAAAAAAATCTCGAATAAAATCAAGTACAATTGGCAAGGAGAATAAACCATGCAAAATCAGGACAGGGTATACTTTTCTAATTTAGCCGCCGACCCGGAATTTGAATCAATTTATGAATACGACGAGCTCTACGATTTTGATTTTAATAACAATCCAGATAAATCCCAGGACGATATCAATTTTGATGATTCGGATGAATTTATCTGGGATGACCTTTAGCTGAGAAAGATGCGCAAATAGATAACTGATTAATGACTGCAACAGGCGGAGTATGAAAAATATCGATGGATCACAAAGATCTTCACTATTTTAAGGACTTACTCACCCGATGGCTCGATGAGTTGCTGGGCAATGCGGGCCACACAGTGGTGGGACTTATAGCTTCCGAAGAGCACCTGTCGGATCCCCTGGATCGGGCGGTTTTAGATTCAGAACGCAGCTATACGCTTCGTATCCGCGACAGGGAAAGTGTACTTATCAAAAAAATTCATGCTTCACTGGAAGACATCGAAGATGGCGTCTACGGCATCTGTGATGATTGCGGCAGAGACATCGCCATTGAACGACTCAAAGCCAGGCCGGTGGCAAGGCGTTGTATTCGGTGCAAAACCAAGCAAGAGGAAAAGGAGCATTTGACCGGTGTGGGGTAAAACCATATTGTCCAAATATTCAAATACGGAAAAGAGCAATGGATAAATTTGAAAAACCTCTGGTGAGTGACGCCGCGAATCCGGCTAGGATGAGCCCGCCTCCTTTCTCTGAAGAATACGACCATAAAAGTTACAATCCCAAAATGAAGGTCGAGTGCATTTGTCCCAAATGCGGCCAGAGACATGAAATGTCCTTTCACTGGATCGGGAGGGGTACTCCCAGAAAATACTGCCCGTCCTGTAAGGGCGGGTCCTATGGATAACTATAGGAAGCTGTAAAATAGAATACCATTTATTCGAATCATATTCGAGTATCCCAAGAAATACTTACATCAAACGGCAGAACTCTTTATTGGATTCTGCCGTTTGATATTCATAACCCAAAGCAGTCAAGGAATCAGAAATGGACAGCCGAAAGCTGTTTTATTCTTTGGTGATGCTGGCAGCGCTCATCGCTTTCGGCACCATCGGATACTATTTTTTTGAACGCATGCCTTTCTTTGATGCTTTTTACATGACCATCATCACTATATCCACAGTGGGATTTTCCGAGATCGTGCCTCTGACCAAGGTGGGCCGAAGTATTACGGTGGTGATAATAATTCTGGGTATCAGTGTCGGAACTTACACAGTTGGCATTATTGTTCAATGGTTGGTCAGCGGTGAGATTCAAAAAATTTTCGGGAGAAGAAAATTGCAAAAACAAATTTCTGATTTAAAAAATCACTTCATTATCTGCGGTTTTGGCCGTATCGGCCACATTATCTGTCAGGAGCTGTTTGAAGACAGTATCGATTTTGTCGTTATCGAACAGAACCCCACAGCAATTGAAGAAATCATATCCCTGAAATATCTTTTTATCGAGATGGACGCAACTTCCGAGGATGCCTTGCTGGCGGCCGGCATCATGAATGCCAGGGGGCTGGTAACGGCTGTTAATTCCGACGCCAACAATGTGTTCATTACCCTGACCGCCAAGGGTCTGCGACCGGATATCTTCGTCATGGCGCGTTCATCCGAAGAAAAGAATGAAGAAAAACTGATAAAGGCCGGCGCCACCAGGGTCGTCTCCCCCTATCTTATCGGTGGCCGTAGAATGGCTCACGTGCTCAAGCGGCCGACAGTGGTGGACTTTCTGGACATCGCCACCATGGGCAACACGCTTGGACTGATCATGGAAGAAGCCGAGGTCGGAATAAATTCCGGCTTTATCGGAAAAAACCTTATCGAAAGCCGGTTGAGACAGGAGTTCGGCGTCATCATCGTGGCGATCAAGAAGGGATCCGGTCAGATGGTGTTCAACCCGGCGCCGACCGAGAAACTGGAAGCCGGTGATGTCATTGTCGTTATCGGCCAAACGGGCGATATGAAACGGATGCGAGCGATTCTCTGAAAGGTATTCCATTTACTCCTGCCATTCCCGGCATTTCGAAGGCGAAATCGAAATTTGTCCCTTGACAATTGTCCGTTTATCCAGTCAACTGGCTGACAATCCAAATCAGCGTTTCTGAATTTAAGGGCGAATACCGTGGAACCGAATAAAATCACCATCGGCTGGCGGGAATGGCTGGCGCTGCCGGACCTTGACGTTCGCGCCATCAAGGCCAAGATCGACACCGGGGCCCGCTCTTCGGCTTTGCACACCCTGGGGCTTGAGCCGTTTGAGAAAGACGGAATTCTCAAGGTCAAGTTTGGTGTCCATCCGCTTCAAAGACGAAAGGATATCGAGGTTAACTGCGTCGCGGATGTTTTCGATCGGCGCCGCGTAACCAGTTCGGACGGTCAAGGCGAAATGCGCTATGTTATTCGGACCACTGTCGCTATGGGAGAATTGAGGTGGCCGATCGAATTGACCCTGACCAACCGCAAGTCTATGCGCTTTCGCATGCTGCTGGGGCGTGCCGCGATCAGCAAGCTTCTGCTGGTAGACCCCGCTAAATCCTATCTAAGCGGGCGCCGGCTGGCAAAGTTATATCCTAAACTAAAAAAACAATCATAAAGGGCAGAACATGAAAATTGGTATTCTTTCACGCAAGGAAAGCTTGTATTCAACCACCCGGTTGAAAGAAGCCGGTGTCGAACGCGGCCATGAAGTGCACATCATCAACCCCTTGCGCTGCTACATGGATATCACGTCTCACCACCCCGCCATCCATTACAGGGGCGAGCAGCTGGTGGGGTTTGATGCCATTATTCCGAGGATCGGGGCTTCGATTACCTTCTACGGAACAGCCGTCGTGCGACAGTTTGAAATGATGGATGTCTATTGCGTCAATGAATCAGTGGCCATCAGCCGGTCCCGGGACAAATTGCGCAGCATGCAATTGCTGGCCCGCAAGGGCATCGGCCTGCCGGTAACCGGCTTTGCGCACTCGACCCAATTCACCGCCGATCTGATCAACATGGTCGGCGGCTCCCCGTTGGTGGTCAAAATGCTGGAAGGCACCCAGGGCATCGGTGTTGTGCTGGCCGAAACGCAGAAAGCAGCCCAGAGTGTCATCGAGGCCTTTCGCGGTCTCAAGGCCAATATCTTGGTACAGGAGTACATCAAGGAAGCCAACGGCAGTGATATCCGCTGTTTTGTGATCGGCAGCAAGATCGTGGCCACCATGATGCGTACGGGAGGTGAAGGCGAATTTCGATCCAACATCCACCGCGGCGGGAAAGCCACCACCATTCGGATAACCCCGGAAGAGCGCTCAACAGCGGTCCGGGCCGCAAAAATCATGGGCCTCAATGTGGCCGGCGTCGATATGCTGCGCTCAAACCACGGCCCGGTTGTCATGGAGGTCAACTCCTCGCCGGGCCTGGAAGGCATCGAAAAGACCACCGGCAAAGATGTGGCCGGCCAGGTAGTTGAATTCATCGAAAAAAATGCCAAACCGGGCAAAACCCGTACCAGGGGAAAGGGTTGAATCCAGGCACCATGCCCAAGTTCTTAAAAATTGCCGGCAAACAGGTGGCCAGCGGTCAGAGACGCTCGATTAACATTCCAGTGGCGCGCCTTTACACCCATACGGAAATGACCATGCCGGTGCATGTCCTGCGCGGCAAAAAGGACGGCCCGCATCTGTTTGTGTGTGCGGCCATACACGGCGATGAAATCATTGGGGTCGAGATCATTCGCCGTTTATTGAAAATGAAGATCTTGCAGCGCCTGCGCGGAACCCTGATTGCAGTTCCGGTGGTCAATGTCTATGGTTTTATCAACCACACTCGGTACCTTCCGGACCGGCGTGACCTGAACCGCTTTTTCCCCGGATCCCCCAAGGGTTCCCTGACCTCCCGGCTGGCAACCATTTTCATGGAAGAAATCGTGGCCAACTGCACCCACGGCATTGATTTGCATGCCGGTTCCCATCATCGCATCAACCTGCCCCACATACGGGCCTGTTTGAACAACCCGGAAACCGAAAAGCTGGCCTTTGCATTCGGGGCACCGGTGATTCTGGATGCGGATCTGCGAGAGGGTTCGTTGCGTCAGGCCCTGGAAGATAAAGGCATTCCCATGTTGCTCTACGAAGCCGGCGAAGCCTTGCGTTTCGACGAATTTGCCGTGCGGGCCGGTGTTAAAGGCATTCTGGCTGTTATGCGTTCTATCGGCATGCTAACGTCCCGGGGGGTCAAAACATCCCGTATTCAGCCGATGGTGGCCAGTTCCACCAGCTGGGTCCGGGCACCGGGAAGCGGGATATTGCGCACCCCGATTCCTTTGGGTGGTAAAATCGCGATCAACCAGAAAATCGGCGAAATCGCCGACCCCTTTGATGAAGATGAAACCGCCGTAATTTCACCTGTTGCCGGTATCGCTATCGGACGCATGAATTTACCCCTGGTCCATAGAGGCGATGCCCTCTTTCACGTTGCGAGCTTTGATGACTCGGTGGCCGTTAAAGAATCCCTGGATGACTTCAAGAAAGAAATCGGTGCATCGTTGCCGTCCGCAACCGGGGGTTGATATTAATACCGCAATCAGTAATTATTTGAGGGGTCGGGGAGTTTTTCGATCTGTGCCCGGCCCGCCAGGGGAATAGCCCGTGCAAGCCGTAACAATATTATCGGGGAACTTTCGTACGGCAGCTATCCCGCATGCGATTAGATCTGAGCCAGCCCCAAAAGACACAACCCCACGGCGGCGATGATCGTCTCTGCCTGTATGGGCTTATCGCAACAGATAGGGGGGCGTGTACGAAGTACGGTACGCATTTGTTACGGCTTGCACGGGCTATTCCCCTGGCGGCCCGCTGACAATCAGTGAGAAGCTGACGGTTCACTGTAAATGCATTGGGGGAAAAACTCCCCGACCCCTCAATTATTTAGACTTAAGAAAATTTCCTGTTTGACATCTGGTCGATGGTCCTTATTCTTTCAGCCTTAAAAGGAGTTAAGGTGTTAAAGGAGGCAGGCTCGAGGTAATGGCAAAAAATATTGGATTCGTATCCACCCGCTTTGCGGGAACCGACGGAGTCACCCTGGAAGCCAGCAAGTGGGCCCAGGTATTGAAAAGTGCCGGTCACAATTACTTCTGGTTTGCCGGTTTGCTGGATCGCAGTCCTGAAAGATGCTTTCCGGTTCCGGAAGCCTTTTTTCAGCATGAAAAAAATCTCTGGATTGATCGGCAAATCTTCGGCCAAAAAAGACGTGACCCGGCAGTCACCGATGCCATCTATGAATTAAAGACTTATTTAAAAAAGCAACTAAAGGAATTTATCCGCACATTTAATATTGATCTGATTGTGGCTCAAAATGTGCTGACCATTCCGATGCACATTCCCCTGGGGATCGCCCTGACAGAACTGATTGCCGAAACCGGGATTCCCACCATTGCCCACCACCATGATTTTTACTGGGAGCGAACCCGTTTTCTGGTAAACGCCGTCGGTGACTACCTGCGGATGGCCTTTCCTCCCAACCTGCCCAACATCGAGCATGTGGTTATCAATTCCGCCGCCCAGGAGGAACTTGCCCTGCGAACAGGGATTTCCTCAATTATCATTCCCAATGTCCTTGATTTTGAAAACCCGCCGGCCATCACCCGTCAGGAGACCCGCGATTTTCGCAATGAAATCGGCCTGACAACAGATGACATCCTTATCCTGCAACCCACGCGAGTCGTTCAACGCAAGGGAATCGAGCATGCCATCCAGTTGGTCGAAGAACTTGAAAATCCGCGCTGTAAGCTGGTCATATCCCACGAGGCCGGCGATGAAGGCAGCGATTATGCCAACTGGCTCAAAGAACACGCCCGGGAATCGGGCGTGGACCTGCGCCTGCTGAACCTGCGGATTTCCGACCCCATGAATCCGGATGTCAACCGCAAAGACCTCTATACCCTGTGGGACGTTTACCCCCATGCGGATTTCATCACCTATCCGAGCCTATATGAAGGTTTTGGCAATGCCTTCCTGGAAACCGTTTATTTTAAAAAACCGCTGCTCATAAACCGCTACGCTACTTTCGTCAGGGATATAGAACCCAAGAAGTTTGATCTGATTGTCATGGACGGTTTTCTCACCCACCATACGGTCGACCGGGTCAAAGAGATTCTGCAATCTCCGCAGCGCAGAGAAGAAATGGTGAACACCAATTTTGATATCGCCGCCCGGCACTACTCATACGGTGTCCTGCGCAGATGGCTGAATACATTGCTGATTAATTTTTTTGGAACTGACGTTGGACAGACGAGAACCCGCAGTTCCGATTGCATAGAAACCGGAATTTAAAATTCTGATTAAAAATTTCTAATATTATCGAATAGATAAGTCCCAACCGGCGAGTTGCCGGCCCCTTCAACTCCCTGCCGTCCGGTGTTTTAAGAATCTGCGGTTCATCTTTCCTACCTACCTAAAAAAGAATTTATCAAAGATTACAAATTGTTAACAAGTTGGCACGCCTGTTGCTCATATGGATCTATACATTTGTCAAAAGATTTAATGTCCCGAACGTCGATTGCCTGAAAGCACGGCGGAGCAACTGGAGGTTTAGGAGATGAATAAATGACTACCGGAAAACGCCTACCGAAAATTGAAGGAATCATCATGCCCTCCAACTGGGATGAAGAAGGCAATATCAGGGGCGTATCCCTTCACACCACCGATGAGAAGGAATATCGCGTTGAGTATGGCGGTGTTGGCAGGGAATTGCTGGCGCATATCCATGATAAGGTAGAAGCAACCGGAAAAATTCGAGAGCGGTTTGACGGATGCCTGTACATCAATGTTCGTAGCTATCTGACCCTCGGGTAGCCGCCAACAGAAAAGGTGGCAGAAAATACAAGAAATTCTCAAACCTACGGAGGAAATGAGATGACCAAAGAAAAAAGATTTGCGCTGAGCGTTTTGTTCACATTCCTGATGGCTGCTTTTGCCGGAAGCATCTTGGCCGGTGAAAATATGACCATTGTTGGTGTGGTCACCGATGATGGTCTGATAGTGGATAAAAGCGGAACGATCTATGAAATAGGTGAAAATGAAAATTTCGAAGCAGTTGCCGAAAATACCGAAGCTCAAAGTTGAGGTCAAAGGTATGGTAGAGGTAAACGAAGGCGGCAACAAAATTATTATGATCGAAAGTTTTAGAGTGCTTGAGTAATCACGGTTTTTGGGCGGCAACAGCTGTCGGGGGGAGGAGAAATTCTCCCCTTTTTTATTTTATTTGATGATTGGTAGTTAAGCGTAATTGTTTATATCCATTGCCTTGATAACAATGCGAGGTAATTGCGCCTTGATTTTAAACGGATATTACCTCACAATGCAACTTGAAGTTTATAAGATTCGGGTGGAGCTGCATAATTTTTTTTCGGATCTTTTTGACGGTGTGTTATAAAATCATGATGGACTCATAGATGAAACGTAGAGATTTTCTTAAACTCGGTTTGTTTACTACCCTTGCGGCTGCGGGTGGTGCCGGTTTTTTGAAGATCTATAAGCATACTTCCGGCACCAGGGAGATTTTGGAATACCCCGCCCCGTTACTTCGCCAAGTGTCAACACCGGTGAATGTCATTGACGACGCCATCGTCTCGTTGAGCAAGCAGATGATCGCCACGTTGCAATATAATTCCCTGGTCGGCTTTTTTTCCAAAGCCTTTATGAGCCGGGGGTTGGCGGCGCCCCAATTGGGAGTCTCCAGGCGATTGATCGTCTGCGGTATTTACGGGGAAATCAAAGTCCTTATCAATCCGGAAATCGTTGCAACGAGCGGGGGCTTTGCAGGATATGAAAACTGCCTGTCTCTGCCCGACCACGACCGCCAAATCGTTAACCGGCCCGGATTTATTAAGGTGAAATACATAGGGCTGGACAACAGGGAAACCACTCTGGCTGCTGCGAAGGGATATGCGGCCTTGCTGGCCCACGAAATCGACCACCTCAACGGGATCCTTTATATCGATCATCAACAAGACCTAGTTAGACAGAGCATTAGTTAATGATGCATCTCAGATGCGACAATCGTCTGGCAGGCGGTAGTCCAGAAAACACAATATTGTCTGGATCGGGTCTCAATAAATTGGGAAATTAATCAAGCCTGACGCTAAACATTTAATTCTGCTTTCAACCAGGCTTTGACATCGGGCTCAAGTGCATATACACCTTTTAGTTCACAAACGTCTTTTTCGAATTGATGCGGCAGCTCAAAACGGGCCAGTTCCTCGGCATCTTCGGAATTGCGGCGGATCAGATAGATCCAGAAGGGTTTGCGCCAGCAATTGACAACAAAATAAGTGGAATAGTCATCTTTGGATCGAATGGTATACTTGCCGCTGCCCCAATCCGTGTTGCCCCATTCAAGATACAACTTAACAGCCTCTTCGGGCCCCAGATCCCAGTTTACCTCATCGATCAGGTCAGATTTATTTTTTAACTCTTCCAACGACAGCATTTAGACCTCCCCTCAATACAATATCTCTGAAAACACAATCAAAATAATGACTTTTCCCGGGTCTGTCAAACAGGCGAACTGTTGATAGCAGCAAGGTGCATAACTGGCTTATTCTTTATATTTACGCCTCAAGTTCGAAAGGTTGTTTGCCAGTTCCGGAGGGGAGGCATAATTTAACTCCAGCGAAACGTGTTGATAGGCATCGCTGATGGGAATCTCAAGATTGGCCGGGTCTTTGTAAAAATTGTTCAAGCCGGCTTCGATGCCGCTGATGCCCTGACTGCTAAACAACAGCCGGCGGCGGTCAAACATCCCCGAATCTTTCAATTCCTGCATCAATTCAGCCGATATCTGCAGATCTTCTCTGATTTGATTCAGGCACAGCTTAATTCCCTCTTGAATACCGGTCAGGTGGCTGGCTTTCTGGGAGCTGCTCAAAAGCTGCCACATACGCCCGTTGAAATCACCGGCCGTCGTAAAAGAGGCCGGCTCTGCCATTAACGAGGTGCCTGCAAATAAAAGGATTGATATCAACAGGACAATATAAAGTCGGGATAGTTTCATTTTGGTTCTCTCCGGTTTCCTTGAAATTTTTGGTATACCCTGAACATATGAAATCTTTCCGGGATTTCAATAGGACAAGAGTCAAGAGCAGAATTGACCCTTTTTTTGATGACCCCTTTTTTGACGTTGATTTGGTTGTCCATTTTAAAGTATAATTAACATTTCTACCAATTTTCTTTCCGACCCGATCATAAAAAATTTTTTTCACCTGCAATGCAAATGGATAGAAGTGGTTCTACTTTTTATAGCGGTTGTCAAAAGGACGTTCCGTTTGTCGAACGTATTTTTCTACAACCACTTATACCACCCTTCCGTATTTCGGAAGGTATTTTTGAAAAGCGGTATAAACCTAGTTAAGAGGACAGCCTTGAGGACAGAAAGATGACTGCGATTATCGTTATTATGCTTCTGATCGGACTGCCTGTTGTATTTGCCATCTTCATTTATAACAAATTCATTCGGCTGCGGAACATGGTTGAAGAGGGCTGGAGCGGCATCGAGGTTCAGCTCAAACGACGCGCCAACCTGATTCCCAATCTGCTGGAAACTGTCAAAGGGTATATGGGACACGAACGTGAGTTGTTGAGCAAGGTAACGGAGCTGCGCTCGCAAAGTATGAAGGAACGGGCGGTGGGTGAAAAAGCCCGCCTGGAAGAAAAACTTTCGCGCTCTCTTGCCAATGTATTCGCCGTGGCGGAAGGCTACCCGGAATTAAAAGCAAACCAGAATTTTTCGGAGCTGCAAGCTGAATTGTCTGAGATCGAGGACCAGATCCAGCTGGCCAGACGTTACTACAACGGCACGGTGCGAAATTTAAACATTCAGGTGGAATCTTTCCCCGGAAATATTATCGCCGGCATATTCAAATTCACCCGGGCTGAATTCTTCGAAATAGAAGATCCGGATGACCGGGCCGTGCCCGAAGTAAGTTTCTAGTATCATTTTCCATAAGTCATTAAAAAACCGTCGGCCCAAAATTGCCATAAAAATTTGAATGCTCTGATTGTCTTTTGTTATTCCCGCGCCTGCGCGGGAGTGACAAGCTATCGACAATGTCTGGATTAAATATGAATAACAATAAGTTATCAAATATCCTGACCATCCTGTCCTTTTGGCTGATCATGGGACTGGCGGACCTGTCCCTGGCTGCCAATCCGGAGAAAATCTTAGACTTCCAGAGTATGATTTCCGTATATCGGGACGCAAGCATGACCGTCAGCGAGACTATCCGTGTTATCTGTGCCCGGGATCAAATCAAACGCGGTATTATCCGGGAGTTTCCAACGACATACAAAGATCGCTACGGCAACAAGGTCAAGGTCGGTTTTGAGGTCGTAAAAGTATTGCGCGACGGCCGCCAAGAGCCTTACCATATCAAGGACAGCTCCAATGGCAAAAAAGTTTATATCGGGAGTGAAAATGTCCAGCTCAAACCCGGCACCTACACCTACACGATTACCTACAGAACCGACCGGCAGCTGGGGTATTTCGAAGATTTTGATGAGCTTTACTGGAATGTTACCGGTAACGGTTGGAGCTTTGCCATTGATCGTGCGTCAGCGGTGGTAAAATTACCGCCCGGAGCTGAAATGATGAAAACTGCCGGCTACACCGGGCCTTTCGGCAGCAAAGGGCAGGATTTCATTTCCGATTTTGATGAGAAAGGCAATGTCACCTTTTCGACCACACGGATGCTCAAGCCCAGAGAGGGTCTTACCATCGCGGTTGCCTGGCCCAAGGGATTTGTGGTCGAACCCCGAACCCAGGAAAAACTTGTCTATTTGTTAAGAGACAACCGCAGTGCAGCCATTGGGGCCATCGGACTCATGATCCTTTTGACCTATTACGGTATGGCCTGGTTCAGGGTGGGTAAAGACCCGGCCAAAGGTGCCATTATTCCGCTATTTTCTCCGCCTAAAAATATTTCCCCGGCCCTGGCCCGATTAATTATGCGACTGGGGTGGCGGGACGACAAGTTATTCGCGGTGGCAGTCGTCAATATGGCCGTGAAGGGTTTTCTAACAATTAGCGAAGATAAAAATGGCGAATATACCCTAAAAAAAACAGGTAGTGGTGATAAAAGCCTATCAGGGGGGGAGGCCCGGAGCGCCCGTACACTTTTCAGTTCCGGAAATTCAATCAAACTCAAACAAACCAATCGCGGGGATATCCGCAAAGCCAAAAAAAAACTGCTGAAGCGATTAATGCTGGAAGTCCACAGGTACTTAACGCTAAATTCGGGATATTTTATAGCCGGCGTGATCATTACCATCATTACTCTGGTGGCTATCATCCTGGGAGCGAGCCAGCTGCAAACCGCTCTATTTATGAGTCTGTGGCTGTCAATTTGGACAGTTGGCTGTTGTGTGCTGGGTCTTGTTGTATTCGGCGCCTGGAGGAACGTTCTAAGATCAGGCGGGGGGAAAATCTGGGGCAAGTCCGGAGCCGTTTTTATGACGCTTTTTTCCCTGCCCTTTTTCGCAGGTGAAGCCTTCGGTCTCTGGACATTTTCAACCGCCGTATCGCCATTGGCGACGGCCACTCTATTTTTGATCATCCTGGTAAACGCTATCTTTTATCATCTCCTGAAAGCACCGACGCTAACCGGCCGCAAACTCATGGACCAGATCGACGGTTTTAAGCTTTTTCTGTCTGTGGCTGAAAAGGATCGGCTAAATTTTCTCAACCCGCCGGACAGGACACCCGAGTTGTTTGAACGCTACTTACCCTATGCCCTGGCGTTGGATGTGGAACAGGAATGGAGCGAACAATTTGCCAGCGTCCTGGCTGCAGCCGCCAACGGTGGTAACTACAGACCCGCCTGGTACAGTGGCAATAACTGGCATTCATGGAATACGGCCGGGTTTGCCACTAACCTGGGGTCATCACTTCCCGGAGCCATCTCATCTGCTTCCGCGGCACCCGGTTCTTCATCCGGTAGCGGCGGAGGCGGTTCCTCCGGCGGAGGCGGTGGGGGAGGGGGAGGCAGCGGCTGGTAACCGCCGGGCTAAGGCAGCTTGACGGCGTCGTGCAGCTCCGGATGGTCCCCTAGAAAGCGATAGAGGGTGGCGCGGCCGACGCCCAGCAGCTTGGCGGCTTTGGCTTTGTTGCCGCCGGTTTTGACCAGGGCCGTTCGCACGCCTTCGATGTCCAGTTTGCGCGACGGACCGCGGCGGATGCAGGTATTTTCAATCTCCCGCAACTCCAGGGGCAGATCCTGGGCTGCGATGGACTTACCGTTGCATTTGACGAAGGCAAACTGAATGGCGTTTTGCAGCTCGCGGACGTTGCCCGGCCAGCGGTAATCCATCATCAGGGACATGGCTTTGCGGGAGACTTTAAGGGGTTGGCGGTCGTAGCGTTCAGCGGCCTCGCGCAAAAAGCGATCCACCAGCAGCGGAATATCAATCTTGCGGTCGCGCAAGGGCGGCAGATGGATAGGTATCACATTGAGCCGGTAATACAGGTCATCGCGGAACCGGCCCTGCTTGACGGCATCTTTGAGCATCTGGTTTGTGGCACTGATCACCCGCACATTGACCGAAGTTGTCCTCTCACCGCCAACCCGTTCAAACTGGCCTTCCTGCAGGAACCTCAGCAGCCTGACCTGCATGTTATTGGAAAGCTCGGCAATTTCATCGAGGAATGCCGTACCGCCATCCGCCAGCTCAAAGCGGCCTTTTTTATCACGCACCGCACCTGAAAATGCCCCCTTGACATGCCCGAACAGCTCGCTTTCGATCAGGCCCTCCGGCAGTGCGCCACAATTGATCGGGACAAATGGTGCCCCGGATCGCGGGCTCTCATTGTGAATCGCATTGGCGACAAGCTCTTTGCCGGTTCCGGTTTCCCCTGAAATGTGAACCGTGTAATCATAACCGGAAACATCCCGAATCTGTTGGAATATATCCAGCATTTTGCTGTCTTGGCCAATGATGTTGCCGAAACTTGTCAGCTCAGCGGCCTTCATTTTCAGGCTGAATAGATCGGTTACGTCTTTGAAGGACGACAGAACTCCGGTCAATTGACCGTCGCCATTTTTCATACTGGTAATGGTCGCCTCAAGGCGCCGCAGGTCACCGGTTTTCGTGGTAATATTAATGGTATATTCGGAGGTATCCGCCAATTCAGGTTCGTCTACACAAAAGGCACAGTGCTCACCGCAAAACGGGCTGTCAAAAGCTTCATGGCAATCTCGACCCAGAATTTCCTGCCGGCTGTAGCCGGAAATGCGTTCGGCTTCCTTATTGAAAAAAAAGATGCGCCGATTCATATCATGGGCAATGATTCCTTCTTTAAGATTGTCCAGGACAGTCTCCAGGTTATCCTGATGGCAAATTAAGTTTTCAAGTGAGAAGTCGGACATGATCGATCACGGCAATGATTTGATAAGTATTTGTATTTTTTAGTATTTTTTTTGAGAATTGATATAACTTATAAGAATAGCACCTTTAGTACAATTGGTCTTTAAAGTCAAACTGGCTTCTGGCCCGTGGTCACTCGTAACTGGCAGTTAAGTCAACCGTCTGTCGATTCTCCATATCGAAAATTTCTGTATACAAGGGTTTTGTCGCCATTGGAACCTGCCGGCGGGCATCCCGCTCATAGCGAGACCCTACAGATGACCAACCGCAAACAACCGAGTAGGGTCGGCCACTGTGCCGACCTGTGTCCAGAAGCCAGTCACCAGGTGCCGAGACCAGCCACGAGTAACAAGAGACCAGTGACCAGCCACCAGGAACCAGCAGCCAGTGACCAGGTTAAAGCTGACACGGAATCTTCCGGTTTAATTACCATAGAAAGCTTGAAAAATGTGCTAAATAGCTAAACTTCTCGATAACTGAACTCCACGAAATTTAGAGCAAATAATTCTTTTCAATGAAATCAGCTATCTGATCGATATCCTCCAAACCGAAGACAGGGACTTCCATTACCATTTCGACATCGGTGGCAATGGCTATCAGATTGGCGTCATCCGCCAACAGGACTTCTTTGTTACGGGCGGCTCGAACGACCTCGATTTTTGGCTTCTGTTCCCCCTTATAGCCTTCCGTGATAACCAGGTCCAGATCGGCAAAAAAATTTTGCAGGCCGTCCAGGGTGCCCTCATGATCGTTTTTGATCATTGCGATTTTTCCCGGTGAGGCAATAATAACCGTTTCCGCCCCCGCATCCTTGTGACGCCAGCTGTCTTTGCCGGTTTTGTCGAAATCGAAAATGTGATGGGAGTGCTTGATGGTACCGATTCTGTAACCCCGTCCCTTAAGGGCGGGGATCAGTTTTTCGATAAGGGTGGTTTTGCCGGTCTGGGAACGGCCGACGATACAAATAATGGGCGCCATAAATCCGTCCTTGATGTAGTATAACAAAATGAAGTTAAACGCTTTGCGAGTTGCAGGTTGCGCATTTTGCGGCATAGGGCAAGCGCATGGCGCATAGCGTAAAGGACGACAAATCGGTTATATAAAAGAAATCTAACGCTTTGCCCTATGCGCTCTGCTCTATAATCCGCGTTCCAAAATCGCAAAACCCCCAACTCCAGTATTCGAGGTCCAAACGGCACGGTGGGCCGCGCACAAGACCTAAAAACCGAAAACTATGTTGCCTAACCTATCTTGTCAAGCCAAATGAAATGATTATGGTTATTCAGTTTTGGGACCCACCATCTCCCGGCATTCAAACAGGTGAAACCATGGCGGCTTTACTGGAAATAAATAACCTTGTTAAAAAATATAACACCGTCATCGCAGTAAACGGCGCCAGTTTGAGCGTTGAGCAGGGGAGTTGCTTCGGCCTGCTGGGGCCGAACGGGGCCGGGAAAACGACAACCATCGAAGTCATAGAAGACGTTATCCCGCCCACCTCCGGTGAAATTATCTATAAGGGCAAACCCCGAAACGCCTCATTCAAAGATGAAGTCGGCATTCAGTTTCAGACGACTTCCTTGCTGTCATTTTTAACGGTCCGCGAAACCCTGGAAACATTCCAAAGCCTTTACCGCAATGCCGCCAATATCGATAACCTGGTTGAACTTTGTCAACTGGGCGAGTTTCAGCATCAATATAACGATAGAATATCAGGCGGTCAGCGCCAGCGTTTTCTACTGGCTATGGCACTGATCAATCAACCCGAACTGCTGTTTCTGGACGAGCCCTCCACCGGGCTGGATCCCCAGGCACGGCGCAATTTATGGGATTTGATTCAGCAAATCAAACAGGAAGGCCGGACCATCATATTGACCACCCATTACATGGAAGAGGCCCAGCACCTCTGCGATGAAATTGCGATCATGGATTACGGCAAAATTATCGCCCAGGGAACCCCCCAGGAATTGATCAAGCAATACAGCCCCGAGATGACCGTCATTTTACCAAGCGACCACCTCGATCATGCCCTGGACCGGATTTCCCTGCCATATCGCAGGGTACACGATACCGTTGAAATACAAACCAGCGACGTCAATTCCTGTCTGGATCTTCTCATATCTCAGAATGTTGACCTGTCGGACCTGACGATTCGATCCCCCAGCCTAGAGTCTGTATTTTTGAATTTGACCGGGCGACAGTTGCGAGAGTAATCATGAGCTTCAAGCGATTCTGGACCATGTTCAAAGCAAGAAACCGTGAGTTTTTTAGAGACCGAGCGGCTTTCGGGTGGAATTTTATGTTTCCGTTTCTGATTGTTGCGGGTTTCGGGGTTATATTCGGCGGAAAATCCTATACGGAATACAACGTCGGCCTGTTTCCCCATGAAACGGTTACGGTGACTCCGGCGGATTCTCCGATCCCGGATGGATTTCGTAAGATGCGGTACATCAAGTTTATCGGGATTCAAACCAAAGCCAAGGGGCTGGACAAGCTTAAACACCACAAAATAGATTTTTTACTGAAACTGGGTAATCCGCCTTACGAATATTATGTCAGTGATGCCTCCCCCAAGGGCTACGTTCTCGAACAGATGTTCAAATCCAGCCTGATGCCAACGGATTTTTCAAGCGGGGCGCAAAAAAAAGAGATACAGGGCACCGCCATTCGTTACCTGGATTGGTTGTTTCCGGGTATTCTGGCAATGAACATGATGTTCAGCGCACTCTGGGGGGTGGGGTATGTAGTGGTGCGGTACCGAAAAAACGGGGTCCTGAAGCGGTTGAAGGTCACACCTTTGAGCGCGTTCGAATATTTATCCGCCCAGGCCCTGTCACGGATATTTCTGCTGATGTTCACCCTGGTGGTGGTGTGGCTGGGATGTGATTTTATCTTCTCCTTTACAGTGCTGGGGTCGTATTTGAATCTTATTTTGATCTTCTTTTTAGGCAGCACGAGCCTGACGGCCCTGGGCCTGGTTCTGGCCTCCAGGGGCACCAGTGAAGAATTTACCACCGGCATCTTAAATTTCATTTCCTGGCCCATGATGTTTTTATCTGAGGTCTGGTTTTCCCTGGAAGGGGCACCACAATGGGTTAAGGCGGCATCGCGGATATTTCCCCTCACCCACATTCTCACGGCTGTTCGTAAAATCATGCACGACGGTGCCGGATTAATGGAGGTCAGTGTTGAAATAACCATACTGACGCTGATGACGCTGGCATTTTTAGGCCTTGGGGCTGTGATGTTCTCGTGGAATAAGTAAAAGCCCCCGGCAGAAAATTGGAATTGACGCACCGGCATAGCCAGGTGCCAAATAAATTGCACCTTCCGTTCGCTAATCCTAAATTTTTCGAGGACCTTCAAAGATTCAGTTTAGGCACGAAGTCCAACAAAAAAATTGACTTAAAAAATTGTATATTTGCCATGGCTAATCTGCAAACTCATTACCACGATCGAAGCATGGTTTTTCCACTGTATCGGACCATACCTTAGCATTGTCCAAAACCGCTTGTGATATCCATTTGAAACATGTATTTTTACCCAAGTTTGGTTTATGGCGAACTCCGGCTTCGAAATCGTGCCAAATTTGTTCCGATTCTTTGGATATCACAAACTTGCCCGAACCGTAGTTATTCTCAATGTATCAAAGGTTGGCAGAGAATAAGTCCGACCACAACATATGGGGGTTCGCCATAATTTCATAAAATCAATAATACCTTTCGTAGCTTTCTCAAACCAAAGGGACTATAAAAAGCAAATTATTATCGGACGCAGCTAGTTGAACTTGTTATGAATTAAGTTGTACGCTGCTGATTTGGCAATCATTTCGATTTTTTGAGAAATAATGATGCCAACCGCATTTACCACCAAAAAGGGGAAAAGAGAAAAAAGATGACATTCATGCGCAAAGCCCAAATTATCCTGTTAGCTGTGGTAATCAGTGGTGCAAACGTGTTGGTAGCCGAAGAGGGGGTGCTTGATCCGACACGCCAAGCACGAGAAGACTTGCATAAAAAGGGGTTGACTGCTCATGCCATACGCATGGCTGATTTCCATGAGGGTGTCGCTCCCAAAGGTTTTTTAAAGCGCACCGGCGCACCTTATAAGCCGTCTTATAACGAAGAGCCTTCGATTCCAGCACAATGCTGGATTGAAACCAGTTACGGAACTCAGAACGCTTGTCTTTACTGTCATACCGACTACCTTGCGAAAATAAAGCATGGCAACGCTTTTCCGCTCGGAGAGGATCAAGTCCTTTACAGCTTTCCTTCGCCTGATATGAACAAGGTGCTATGGCGCAATACCATTTTTCCCCAGGAAATCTCAGAGCGCTTGCAAAAGGAAGGCATCGCCCTACCAGACAGCAGAGACGTTGCCTATGTTCGCAGGGACAACTGGCAGCCGGCCTTCGAAAAAGCGCGCCCTACAGCCAACTCTGAGTGGCTCAATAGGGAATCATCTGAATTTGTTTTGTTTCCGGCACTGAACCCGTCGCATCTTTTTCCTTACCGTGCAAAAGACCCGACAAGCGGTGGCACCCACGGCTTTGTCGATGCGGACGGCTTTGTTCGGGATGAAAAAGAGGCGTTTACAGGTTGGCGCGCCATTAACTTTTTCCCCTACGGCATTTTTACGCCGCTTTCGGGCAGTGTGAGCGGAATTTACATACGGCTGCCACGGCCTTTCAGGAGTGAAAAAGGTAATTTCAACCAGGAAATTTATCAGAAAAACCTCGATCTTCTCGAACTGAACCTCAAGAACCGGTCATATAAAGAAACCCACTATTACGGCGATGCTTTTAAAGAAAAGGTAGTACGCGGCTTTTTTCCGGTGGGGACTGAATTTGCGCACCCATTGCATTATGTGGATCTCAATGCGGATGGTGAATTCGGCGAAAAGGTCGATGGCGTTGTCGACAACAAGACCGTGACGTACGAGTTTCCCGGCACACGCTCACGCCGGGTCAAGGAGCTGCGCTATATGTACAAATGGAAAGAGGTCGGTATCGATGACATCGACGAAGACGCACATTACGACGATTTTGTCATCGGGAACGAAGGCCAGGGCTGGGTTGACAACAATGCCGGTTGGCTGCTCGCGGCCTTCATCGAAGATAGGCGCGGGGAGTTACGATCGCAAACCACCGAGGAGCTGATGCAATGCATTGGCTGTCACGGAAAAGTCGGCAACACGGTGGATTCCGTCTGGTCTTTTGAGCGAAAACTGCCGGCAGAGGCTGGTTGGCGTGAAATGGACTATGGGGCCTACGATTCAAAGAATCCACAACGCAGCCGTCTGCAGGATTATATGAACTCAAGGGCGTCGATGGGCGAGCTATGCTATTTTTATCACGCTGTTGTCGGTGCCGACCTTTACGGTATCATGCCCGGTGAAGTAGCCGATCAGCTAAAGCTATACTCGGCCGCCAATCAAAAGTCACTTGATTTGACACACGCAATAGGCGCGATCTTTGATGATGACCTGCTCAAGAACATGGCCGCTGCTGAGCGCCGTGCGCATCTGTTTGACCGCCAGAAGGTCATGCGCTCTTATGTAGCTTCTCTCGGTTATCTGGATCAGGACGGAAAGACAGGCGACAGCTATATTAAAGGCAGTCTGCTATATCCGTCCCAGCAAACGATGAAGAACAACATCAGACTCTATCGAAAAATTGTGCTCGATCAGAGTTACAATTTAGGCAAAGACGTGTTTGGCTCAGAGTCCGGTAACGTACCATTTACACTGAGATCAGATGGTACCGTTAAAAATGCTGCCGGCGAAATCATACCGGTTGGTGAGATCATCGTCAGCCGCCCTTACAACAAGGAGGGCACCGGAACCACACCGACCGGCATTGTTAAAGTGAACGATGAGGGTGAACTGGTCGATGCAGCTGGTAATCCGGTTGATATCGAGTCCAACCCTGAAAAAGCGGTTGGACATATCTCAACCGGTGGCACCTTTGATACCATGTATAACCCGATCCTCAGCGACATCCCGATTCAGTCAGTTAAATGGTAATAGCGCTCGTTGGGTTACTCCGTAATAGGCAGAAATTCCGAGTTTGTCCGACGGTCTAACAGAGCGTTTGGTAAAGCAGCATGCGGTTATAATTGCGGAAATAGAAGCCAAGCAACATGTGGATGATAGATATTTTGATCAACTAAAAATCAGCATTGAGGACTGATAATACAATTCCAAATATTTTCTATTGGCGGCCTGTACAGGATATTGTGGTTATGGAATCTGGTACAAAACCGGTGATACCAACGTACTACTACCCTGCTATTTCTATTTATCATTGGGATATCGTTTTCATATCTCAGGTGTAAAATTCTACCGTCTAAGTTAATTTCCGAGAGTGTATATTAGCCTTACGAAACCCACACTTTGGGTGAATTGTGGATTGCGGCTATACAGGCAAACATTATAAAAACCCAATTTTTTTGCATTAGCAGAAGAAACCAACTAAAAAAAGGGGAGGATTTCTCCCACCCCTTCTCTCGACAACTACTACTTTCCAAGAAGTGTTATTATTCAAACACTTTAAAACTATCGATCAAAATAATTTTGTTTCCGCCTTCGTCTCCCACCACCATGCCTTTAACCTCAATTTTGACATCGGTATTTTCGGTAACTGCTTCGAACTTGTCATTTTCTCCGATCTCATAGATCACACCATTTTTATCTACTATTAGACCATCGTCTGTGACAACACCGACAATTGTCACAGTTTCTCCAGCTAAAGTACTGCCGGCAAAAGCCGCCATCAATAACACGAACAAAATGCTCATAGTGAGGCACTTGGCTTTTGTCATCTTTTGCGCTTCTTTTTTTTCTATCCATACTCTGTCATATTGCGGTATGATCTTCATCCGACCCTACCTCCATATCGTCCTGATTCTCAAAAGGGAAATCTAACTCCCTATTTTCTGCAAGCTCCTCGATTTCGTCATCTAAATAAAGATCAATATCATCGAACTCTTCTTCTATTTCCGGATCCAGGGCGAATTTGGCCAGATAAATTCTATCGGACTTCAGCATGGTTTTATCTCCTTGATAACGAAGGATATAAAATCAGCCATTTCGGGGGCTAGGTTTCTGCCACCATTTCTTCTGGCGGCTCGCATAGGGTTGAATAGCTGTGAACGCTGATATATTGATGTCCGTCCAATCGTTCACTTATTTTGCCGGTCGCTTCCACCTTATGATGGATATGCGCCAGCAACTCCTTGCCTACCCCGCCATACTCCACGCGATATTCCCTCTCATCAGAGGTGTGAAGGGACACTGCCTTGATATTGCCTTTTTCATCCCAGTTGGAGGGGATGATGAGACCTTGAATTTTCGGCATACGCTTTTTCATTGATCAAATCACTTTTGTTCAATCAGGTTCTCCATTAGTTATCCATTCGACCCGCCTTTACAGGACTGGCAGTATTTTCTGGGAGTACCCCTCCCGATCCAGTGAAAGGCCATTATATGTCTCTGGCCGCATTTGGGGCAAATACATTCGATCTTCATTTTAGAATTGTAACTATAATCATCGTGGGCAGAACCATCTAATTCTTCAGAAAGAGAAAGCTGGGTCGTATTATTAGGATTACCGGCGATGGTCGCTTGAGATTTTTCAAGTTTATGCATTGATTTTTTCCGTATTTGGATGTCCGGGTAATCTGGTTTCAGCCAACTCCGGTTAATCGCTCCATTTTCTCTTGCCTGGTTTTGCATCGGATACAATGCCTGGCGACTGGCCGGGCTTTGAGTCGTTCAATGGCTATGTCTCTACCGCAGTCATCACAGATGCCATAGACGCCATCTTCGAGATCTTCCAGGGAAGCATGAATCTTTTTGATAAGCACACTTTCCCTGTCGCGGATACGAAGCGTATAGCTGCGTTCAGTATCTAAAACCGCCCGATCCAGGGGATCCGATAGATGATCCCCGGAATCGAGCAGGCCCACCACTGTGTTGCCCGCTTTACCCAGTAGTTCATCGAGCCATCGGGTGAGTAATATTTTAAAATAGTCGAGGTCTTTTTGTTCCACCGCTGCACTTTAGACTCAAACATGACACCCTAACGCTACCTTCTGTTTGAGTTCCCTCTAAGTTAATTTTCATCCCAGAAGTAATCATCCATCTCATCATTGTCGGCCCTGCTCTTGAGTAGATTTAACTCTCTTTCAAGTTCAAATTCCTGGATATCATCCTCTTCCAAAAAGGAATCGTAATCCTCATTCTGGGAAAATTTAAAAAGATTTAAGTTATCTGGATTATCCATAGTTTATTCTCCTTGCCAATCGTACTTGATTTTATGCTGGATATTTTTGAGGTTTCTTTTGGCTTTTGCTTTCATCCCTTCTTCTTGTCGCGATTTGTCTTTTCTGCGGATAGGAGACCGTTTGGGTTGATCAGCGTCTCTTTTGGCGAATCGTCGGTATTCGTTTTCAAAGATCTGATCGTCTTCCTCGATTTCAACTTCTTCGATATTGAACCGGCCCATTTCCACCTCCGACCATTTTGTCCGCTATTCCTCGACAACCTCAAATGATTCAACTTTAATAATCTTGGATTCACGGATTTCTTTAATTTGCCCGACAACTTTCACCTTTTGGGCGATGTAATTGAGTACCAGATCATCTCCTACTGCGTTGTTGTCAACTTCGTAAATCTCATTATCTGCCACGAACTGTTGGTTATCGTTCACTTCACCGACAAGGGTTACCCTGTAGGCTGCTACCGGTGAGGCCAGCATACAAACAGCTGATAAAATAATGAAAACAACCACAAATAATTTACCCATGGGTCATGCGCCTCCATTAAAAAATCCCTATTGCCATGGTGGGGAAGCTGGAAAACCTGTCCATTACCGACTGTTCAATTTAAATCAGGTTGTCTCATAAAACGCCTGAAGTGCCGATCAGGTAGACTTACGCAACACCTGTGCCAGTTTTATAATATTCTGATATTACAAGGAAAATATACAAAGTCGAATCAAAGACAGGAACTACGAATTCTGATGCGAAGTCAAAATCATTTAATCAAAGGATTTAAGGTCAGCGTAATTTAGATAACAATTTGAAATAATTAGAGTTTCAAAATCGGAAATTTTAGTTCTGATTTTATGCTTATCGGAATTCGAAGTTCCTGTCTTTCAATTGGTGCAACACTTAAATAGGATGATCGGAGCATATTGGAAAGGTAACAAAATCTGCCAGGCAACTTTTTTGATAAGTAAATAATATAATTTCAATGTGCTATAGGGTTCACACAATTATCTGTTCTAAATTTTATTTTTTAATTGCTTGCTTTTAATTCTGGCACACAGATTGCTGTTATCCCCCCGAGAATAACTTTCTGGCCCAATTTCTGAACAGGTATATCAGGTCACCATCCGTGAATGATTGCAGTGGAGAAATTTTGATGGAAATCGCAAATGACAGTATCATAACTTCAAAACCCATTAGTGGGATAAAGCATCTTCGGGAACTACGCCATGCAAAACTTGAAAAGGCACGGTTGGTTTTGTGGAATCTGTTCCTCATTTCTTCCGGAAGCCTGATTTGCGCCCTGGCTATCAATGGGATATTGATTCCCCATAAATTTTTAAGCGGGGGCTTCGTAGGGACGACCCTGATCATCCACTACCTGTTTCCATTTCTCCCGGTTGCCGGACTCTATTTTGTCCTCAATATTCCGGTATATTTTCTCGGCTGGAAGTACATCGGCCAACGCTTCTTTTGGTACAGCGTTGCCGGAATGGTCATTTTTTCCCTGGCCGTTCTCTGGAAACCATTTATCATTCCCGTCCATGATAAAATGCTGGCCGCTATTTTTGCCGGAATCCTTTCAGGTGCCGGCGGTGGCATTATCTTGAAGTCTTTCGGATCGGCCGGCGGTATGGACATCCTTTCTATCATTCTATTTAAACGCTTTTCCATCCGTCTGGGGACCAGCATTCTGGTTCTCAACGTCCTGATCTTATCCTTTACAGCCTATGTATTTTCCATGGAAGAAGCTTTGTACACTCTGATATTTTTATTCGTTTCGACCCAGGTACTCAACGTGGTTATGTATGGCCTGAGCCAGCGCAAAGCAGTGTACATCATTTCTCCTCACTGGGGTGAAATTCACAAGGCTATCATGGAGAGAATTCAGCGAGGAGTGACCCTCATCGGTGGTCGGGGAGGCTACACCGGGCAGGATATCCAGATGCTGTTCACGGTTATCTCACACCAGGAGCTGCCCCGGCTAAAAAAGTTAATTGATGACATCGATTCTCAGGCATTTGTTGTGGTCAGCGATACGCTGGAGGTGATGGGACGTAACATCGGCAATCAGCCACATTGGTAAGTCCGACATACGCAAATTTTAGGCGGCTTTAAATTCTTCTTTGCGGATTCCGTAAGATATTATTGACGTATCAAAAGTTCGGCGCAATTTGGGATATTTTAGGATCACAGCTTTTTTAGGCGCAATTTTTGGCGACCATGAAACTAATTTTCAAACTAAAGCAATATTTAAATTTTGACAAAGCCCTCTATTATACAATCGTTTTTATTTTATCTTTGATGTGCCTTCATATTAATATTATCCAGCAGGCTATAGGGTCTCAATCACAGAACGAACCTCATATATCTTTGAGAGTTAAAAATCAACGATTAGGCGAAGTGTTAAAAAAAATTACTCAGGAAACAGGTATTAAATTCAAGCTCAATGATCAGTGGAATACCTATCCGGTCAATGCCTCGATTGAGAATATGCCACTTAATCGGGGATTGAAACTTATTCTCCAAGGACTAAATCACGCCATCATTTACGAATCAGATAAAATCATAAAGATTATGGTTTACGGGAAGGCGGATTCTCGAAAAACTGATTCATACCCCATTCAACCATTTTCATCGCAGATTCAAGATAATCAACAGGAGACTGCCCCTTCACCTGAATCATCCTCCGAAGTGGCAGATGACTTAAAGCGTTCAGATGATAGTTCTGAAGAAACTGGTTCTTCAGAGAAAACGGAAGATAAAGGTACTGTAAACGAAGATCTCTCAGATAGTGGAAAGGCGGAAAGTTCTGAAGAAACCGGCACAGCAGTAGGTACGGAGTTGGATCAGGATTCAAGCGGTCAGAACGAAAATTCAAATGAACAAGATGAACAGGAAAATGCTGCTGAAAACGCTCCACCTGAAAGCCCTCAAAAACAAAATTAACTGCTCTTGGGCCAATTAAAGAATTTCACTAACCCCAAAACTTTTGTTTTTTTTATTAGTCCTGATTTTATGCAGATTACATATCATATCTGCACTCACATAACGTCTTAATTTAATCAAAAATTGTTGAATTAGAAAGTGTATATTCGGTATACGTAATCCACAATTTGGCTTAATTTTAGATTTCGGCTAT
>CAWGCM010000027.1:0-20403 GCA_963821065.1 uncultured delta proteobacterium
AAAAATCAGATTGCAGTAAGCCCCGCTTTTCGTTTCCTGTGGCCATCGAACAAAACCTAAACCTTCTGAAGCCAGTTTACCTTATAAAGCGAAAAAGCAGAATCGATGCTGATTCTGCTTTTTTTATGCTTCAAATATGATAAGTTGTTGCGTATGAACCGCCCTGCTTTCGATAGTGCTATTTCCGGACACGGGCATGATCACCGCCAGGGCAGCAGAAGCTCCCGTTTCGCTCAATTGCTGTTTGTATTATATGGCACTGGGCCTCGTCTTTTTTTTCCGTGATGCCCCGCAGTTTCATACCCTGGGAATCATCTTCGTCTCCATAGTTTTGGAGGCCCTGCCATTTATGCTGCTGGGCACCCTCATTGGCGGATTTATCGAAGGTTTCATTCCCCGGGAGATGGTAACACGATGGTTGCCCGAAGGCCGCTGGTGGACTGTTTTCATCGGGGCCGGAATTGGCGTGATGTTTCCGGTTTGCGAATGTGCGATCGTTCCCGTGGTCAGAAAGCTGCTTCACAAAGGGGTTCCTTTCAGTGCAGCGATTGCGTTTTTGCTGGGCGGCCCGATTGTCAATCCCTTGGTTGCCGCCTCAACCGCCGTGGCGTATTTGGGCGACTGGTCCATCGTGCTGCAACGGATGGTGTTCGGGTATTGCATCGCTGTTGGGGTCGGTCTTTTAATGGGTCTGCTCTTTACTAAAGCGAAAGCTGTTTACAATGATGTTTCTTCCAAGCCGGGCCGCACCCATGCCCCGGAAATTGTCGCAGACCGGCAGGCCTGCCGACTGGGCTGAAAAAATCGGCCTGGCCGTCAACCATGCCGCCGGCGATTTCCTCGATATCGGTCGCTTTCTGGTCATCGGCGCATTTTGCGCTGCGGTGGTCCAAACCCTGGTGCCGCGCCAGGCATTTGTTGCTGTTATGGGCACCCCCGGCTTTTCCATATTGATCATGATGCTTTTAGCTGTCCTATTGAACCTTTGCAGTGAAGCCGATGCTTTTGTCGCAGCTTCTTTTCGTTCAAGCCTGGTGCCGCTTTCCGCCCAAATGGCATTTATGGTACTGGGCCCCATGCTGGACATCAAGCTGATTTTGATGTACCTTAAAGTCTTCCGGGTACCGGCTATTGCAGTACTGGCAACCCTAACCTTCATTACCGTATTTTTCAGTATGGTCGTCATATATTAATGATTGATGGTGGGAATTACTCATAAAATGAGGAAAAGCGTCAAAAGCCATATCGCCCTTTTAACCCTGATCCTTCCCGCGATTATTTATGTCTCCTGGCTCGCTGCCTACTACTGGCTCCTCGAGGCCGGGCGTTACAAAGCCTTTATTCAACCCAAGCTCTGGCCACTTTTGATCCTGGCGCTCATTTTACTGCTGTTGTATATTTCCGCCTTTATTTCTCATTTCTCCCGGGAATCCGGGGATGTTTTAAAGTTCGAACGATGGCTCCAGGCAGCTATTTTATTCGTGCCGGTCGTATTCCTGTGGGCCATCTACGGGCAAAGTTTAGGAACCCATGCCCTGGCAAAAAGAGCCCTGAACACAAACCAGCCATTTTCCATTTCCAGGATCAGCCCGCAAAAAACTTCTCCAACGACTGACGGAAAAACATTGTCCCTGCTGGAGCTGATGAAAAATGCGGAGCACTTCAATGGCCAACGTGTTACGGCAGACGGCATGGTTTACCGGGGTGGGCCTGGTGACCGAAGTAGATTCAAGTTATTCCGGTTTGTCGTTGTCTGCTGTGCGGCCGATGCCTTGCCACTGGTAATATTGGTGAAAAGTAAGATTGCAGAAAAATATAACAATGATGACTGGGTTCGGGTAGAAGGGGTCTTCAGCTTTGAAACGGTTAACGGCCGACAGGTATCGAGCATTGCAGCCGATTCAGTCCGGCCCATTCCGGCACCGCCGCCGGAAAAGCGATATTTATTCTTCTAATTATTGAGGGGTCGGGGAGCTTTTCAAGCGCGGTTCTGACCGCCAGAGGAATAGCTAACGGTTGACCACAAAAAAAATTGGTTGTGTTATCATCTCCCCGACTCTCCTCTCAATTATCTTCTCAGGCAATTTTTGCACACCCCGTCTACACGAACTTCACATTTTCGATCACCCCCGGGAAGTGCGCTGCATGGCTTGCAGGTTTAGATCTATACTTTGCGGGTTTAAGCATTCCAAATTTCCGCAATTTTTGCAGTAAAAATGGGGATGGGCCGGATGATTTTCATTGGGCGCCAGACCATAGACAAATGACCGTCCGCCCCCACTGATGCGGTCAACCACCCCCTTGGCCACCAGAAGGTCCAGGATGCGGTAAACGGTTACCCGGTTAATGTTGTCGGTACGGCTGAGGGTATCAAATATCTGTTGGGCACTCAGCGGACTGCTGTTGTTGCCGACCACCTCCAACACGCGATGGCGATTGGGTGTATACCCTAGGCCGAGCCTTCCAGTAAACCGGAATAATCACAGTGTTGACACATAATTCTCCCCAACCCTGATCCGCCGAAGGCGGAGAACCAAAAAAGATCAATCACGAAAGCACGAAATCATGAAAACACGAAACAAAGCTAAGAAACTTTTCGTGTTTTCCAGCTTTCGTGTTTTCGTGA
Organism: uncultured delta proteobacterium; assembly: GCA_963821065.1. Lineage (GTDB taxonomy): Bacteria > Desulfobacterota > Desulfobacteria > Desulfobacterales > JAFDCJ01 > JAFDCJ01. The sequence continues at coordinate 2,627 of CAWGCM010000027.1, forward strand.
TTAAAAAGTCTTTTCATAAAATGCAAAAAATTCAAAATTAAAACTCTAACAGCCCGGTTGCCGGAATGCACAGCTTTTTATGGTGCCGATCGTACGAAACCGCCTGGCAGCAGTCGCTCAACCCCAAGGGAGATCAGAAAGCCAATTCCGGCCACCAGGATAATGGATGCACCTGAGGTCAGGTTAAATTCATATGAAAACCAGAGACCGCCGACGGTAAAAAAGGCGCTCAGTATGCTGGATATAACCATCATTTGAAACAGGGACTTTGAAAATTTCTCCGCTATGTATGGTGGAATCGTCAATAGGGCGATAACCAGAATTAAACCCACCACCTGGATAACCATGACGATACCCAGGGCCAGCATAACGGTCATCAATATGTACAGGGCTTTGACGTTTACCCCCCGAATCTGGGCAAATTCCTCATCGTAGGATAATGCCAGGTAGTCATTGTAAAAATAGATGACCACCGCGAGGATGACGGCACCCACGCCGACCATCATCCAGATATCGGTATCGGGAACGGTTAATATACTGCCAAATAGATAACTCATTAAATCAACGTTATAGCCCGGCGTTAAATCCAACAATAAAATTCCAATGGCCATCCCGATGGCCCAGATCACGCCGATTATCGTATCGGCCCGATGTTTGGCTTTTAAGGTAATGATCGCCATGATTAAGGCTGCCATGATCGAAAAACTGATGGTTCCCACCAGGTAATGCCATCCGAAAAAAAAGGCCAGCCCGATGCCGCCAAAGGCGGCATGGGCAATGCCTCCCGAGAGAAACACAATTCGATTAACGACCACCATCGTCCCCATGACACCACAGATAATGCTGGCCAATAACCCGGCCAATAAGGCATTTTGCATAAATTCAAATTGGAGGGCTTCAAACATGTTATTTCCCTATATTCTATATAGTCTCGAAAACGGTCATTTGGTAAGATATTATTCTCTGCCGAAAGTGTCATCTGTTAAATCCCAAATTACAAAACTCAAGTTCCAAATAAATCTCAACTCACAATGACCAAAATTCAGTTTTCGGTCATTGGGCCTTGGAATTTGGATATTATTTGTGATTTGTTATTTGGTGCTTGGAATTTTATAAACCTATAGCATCACTATTGGTAGATAAAATATAAAAATTGAAAACTACGAGACTATTCATGTTCGTGCTCATGCAATACCCGATGCGGCACACCATGGGCTATCAACTCAACCGGACAGGTATCTTCGGCCGTACAGTGATACATCATTTCGACCATCTCTCCGGTAATCTCGGCATGCCCGTGATAATGAAAGCGTTGATTTACACAGGCCACCGATTTAACATAGCCCGAAATTACCATTAAATCATGACTGACAATGATAATCGTGATGGTTTCATTTAAGTTTTTTAACAGCGAATAAAATTCACCCTGGCCTTTGGTATCGATGCTGGCGGTCGGCTCATCCAAAAACAGGAGTTTAGGGTCCGTCACCAGTGCCCGAGCCACAAATACCCGCTGCTTTTGCCCACCGGAGAGTTCACCGATGCGGTGATCGCAAAATTTCTCCATTTCAACCAGTTTTAATGCCTCCAGAGCTGCCATACGATCTTCGCGCAAAGGCCGCGACCATCCCCCGCCCGGCCTCAATTTGCCCATCAGGACCACATCCAGTACGGAGACCGGAAAATTCCTGTTGATGTGAACATCCTGGGGAACATAGCCGATTCGATGGGATACGCCTTTGGGCGGTTTTCCGAATATACGGATGGTCCCGGAGTCGGCTTCAAGCAGACCCAACATCAGTTTAATCAGGGTCGTCTTGCCGCCCCCGTTGGGCCCGATCATTACGATAAAGTCACCCGGTTGGACACTTAAATTGACGTCTACAAGCACCGGCTGAGCGTTGTAAGAAAAATTAAGATTCTGTATATCGATAATAGTATTGCTCATAGTTTTGTGTCCCCTTTAAAACATACAACGGTATTTTTTTTGCACACAAAGAAAATGCAGGTATTTTTTATTGCATTAGCTTTTCACCCTGGCGTCTTTGGGTGAAATCTTTTTCCGGGATGTCTGGCCTGGAGTTTACCGCAAAGCCATTTCAAATTTCCGGGCCACAGCACGCAAATTATCGGCCCAGTCTTCGGCCAAAGGATCGGCAAAAACAACCTGACCACCGATCTCCCTGGCGATTAATTTCGCACTTCGGGCCGAGAACTGGGGCTGGACGAAAACAAACTTTATACCGTCCTCTCTGGCGTGCTCGATCAATTTCCTGAGTTGAGCCGGTTTCGGTTCTTTGCCTTCGATTTCAATGGGGACCTGTTTTAAGCCATAGGCATGCGCGAAATATCCCCAGGAAGGATGAAAAACCATAAATTGCTGTCCGAACCTGCCGGAAAAAATTGTTCTGAGCTCGGCATCCAGATCTGAAAGCTGTGAAATAAACGCCCGGAAATTGTTCTCGTAGACGGACCGATGGGCGGGGTCAGCTTCCTGCAAGGCTTCCAAAATGGTGCGGGCCTGTATCATCACCAGGGGTGGAGACAGCCAGATATGGGGATCGAGGGTGCCGTGTTCAGGCTGATTTTGATCGCCGTGGTGGGGATGAACCGCAATGGGAAGCTTTTTAATGCCCCGGTCTGTGGGCACAACCGCCATATCCGGATTCGAGCCGCAATTTTTTTCAGCCAGGCGTTCTCAAAGGGCACCCCGATGGAAAAATATATACGGGTCTTTGAAATCGCCGCCATCTGCCTCGGTTTGGGTTCATAGGTGGCCGGGCTGGCCCCGGCCGGCACCATCACCTGAACATCCGCTAATTCTTTGCAAATTTGTTGCACAAAATATTTTTGGGGTGCGACACTGACAAAAACGGCTATCTTCCCGAAGACCGGTGTAGAAAACATTAAGATTCCAATGACTAAAGCAGCTAAACCGATATATACACGCTTGATGATCATCGATATTGTTACTCCTTGAGGCAGCCCACTATAATAATCCATATGCAAAAATGTTGCATTGAATTGGATTTGTCAACAAGCTCGGTATTGTTAGCCTTGAATTGGTTTATTCACTCAATCAGTTTCAGATATGAGGGGCTCATTCTCCAGCAAATCCATCAGTTTTTCCGGATGGCATGATTTGTATTTATTAAGCAGTTTGCGGTAGGTTTCCGGATCGAATGGCTTGTCGTGCTCCAATATTTCGAAAATCAGGCAGGTCAGAATCTGGCCCACCAGGTGGATGGAATCATGACGGGAGTATTTCTTATGACGCATGGCATTGAAAAATTGAACGACCTCGAGGGGGTCATTGTCTTCCAACTGAGCTTCACAATGGAATGAATGGTAATGTGAAGAAAAGGGTCATATCCAGTGTCCGGATTGGCCTTGGGGTCGTAAGTTAAATCGGCGTGTTCAAACTGCTTGTAAAGCTCATCTTCATGTTCCACCATTATCTTGGCAATTCGCTGCTTTTCATCATCCAGGCCTTCAAAATCATGCGTCTTGGCCTTTTCCCAGATTTCGGACATCTGAGTGCGGGACCCATCATTTAATAATTTGCGAATTTCTTCATCCATAAAATGTATCCTTGCCTATTTGAGGGGAGTTTTTCCCCAAACCCATTTTGAGTGAATCCATAACGATTCACTGATTGTCAGAACTCTGCCAGGGGAATAGCCCGTGCGAGCCGTAACAAATCAGTATCGTAATTCGTAAACGCCCTTATCCATTGGGTATAGTCCCTATTGCAGAGACGACAGCGTCGCCGTGGAATTAGGTTTTTTGGGACTGGTTCAGATCTATTCGCAGCGGGCCAGCTGCCGTACGAAAATTACCCGATAGTATGGTTACGGCTCGCACGGGCTATTCCTCTGGCGGGCTGGGCAGAGATCGGAAAATTCCACGACCACTTCATTTAATTGGCAGCTGAAACCTGATCCGCCTCGGCTAAGTCTTGATCACCTTCATCCCTTCGGGTGTATCCTGAACCATATAGCCCAGGGCCTGGATCTCATCGCGCAGGCGGTCAGAAGCCCCCATTCTTTGGCATCCCGGGCTTTTTGCCGGTCATCAACCAGTTTTTGAACTTCTGAGGGCAAATCTTCGGGCTGATCCAGGTTGTCGAGGTCCAGTCCGAGCACCCGATCAAAATCCAGAATGGTGGTATACTTTTGTCCATCACTGATATTGCTTTTGAGCAGCTCCTGCACGGCTGCCATGGCCCGGGGCATATTCAAATCATCATTAACTGCTTCCAAAAATTTGTTTTTATGCTCAGCGCTGATCCATGTTTTCCGGGTCACCGCCGGCACCGGCAATCTGGCGGATCTGGTTTTGCAGGTGCGCATAACCGTTGCGGGCAGCCTGAACACTCTCGTCGCTGTATTCCATGGGTTTGCGGTAGTGGGTCTGAAAAGCTGCAAAGCGATAAACCAGCGGATGGATATCGGCCTTGATAAAAGCATTTTCCAGGGTAAGAAAATTGCCTTCGCTTTTGGCCATTTTTTTACCACCGGCGATAATTAAAAAGGCGCCATGCATCCAGCAATTAAAAAATCTTGCCCGGTTGCCGCCTCGGATTGAGCAATTTCATTGGTGTGATGCACATCAATATGATCCGTGCCGCCACAATGAATATCCAGTTGATCCCCTAGATATTTCATACTCATGGCCGAACATTCGATATGCCAGCCCGGAAACCCCACACCCCAGGGAGAATCCCATTCCATCTGACGCCGGACGCCGGCGGCGAAAATTTCCACAAGGCGAAATCGGTTGGATTGCGTTTTTCCGGGTTTTTCTCCACCCGGGCGCCTTCCTGCAGCGACTCGAGATTCTGATGGGAAAGCTTGGTGTAATCTTTAAACTTGGACGTATCGAAATAAATCCCGTCACCGGTTTGATAGGTATAGCCTTTTTCCTCCAGGGTTTTAATCAATGCAATCTGCTCGTCAATCGTATCGGTTGCCTTGACCCAGATATCGGGTTCTAGGATATTCAGCTTCTCGATGTCATTTTTAAACGCCTGGGTATAAAACTCGGCAATTTCCCAGGCGGTCTTTCCCTCACGCAGGGCACCTTTTTCCATTTTGTCTTCGCCCATGTCCCGGTCGCCGGTCAGGTGGCCGACATCGGTAATATTCATCATATGTTTGACCCGATAGCCGTTATAAAGCAAAACCCGCTTTAAAATATCTTCAAAAATATAGGTCCGCAGGTTGCCGATATGGGCAAAATTGTAAACCGTCGGCCCGCAGGTGTAGAGCCCCACTTCCTCCTGTTGGACAGGCTTGAACTCTACTTTACTTCGGGTCAGCGAATTGTATAAATATAGTTTCATCATTGATCAATCATGCAGAATTAACTATTGGAAATGTTAATCTAATAGCGTAATAATTGGTAAAGCTTCGCGAACCTAAATGAAAAAAATGTCAATGATGAAATCTTCAAAACGCAAATACAATTGCATAGTCACGAAGTCAAGTTTTGAATAATCTGGGCCATCGCTTTATCCAATCCAGATGTCTGAAGCGCAATATAATTACTGAAAATCTAACCTGTCAAATAATTGTTGACCCCTGACTCTAAAGTGTGATATAATTTTTACCTTAAGCATTAACACGAGGGGCCAAAACCAGAATGGCCGTTAACTATTAAATTAGCTGACCTCATGGGAAAGAGTGAAAGGAAAGAACATATGGTTAACTGGTTCACCGAGTTAAATCCGATTTTACAGGCCTTATAGCCACATTGTTTACCTGGTTTGTAACCGCTTTGGGTGCCGCGCTGGTCTTCTTTTTCAAAACCATCAACCGTAAAGTATTGGACGCCATGCTGGGCTTTGCAGCCGGCGTGATGATCGCGGCAAGTTATTGGTCGCTGCTGGCGCCGGCCATTGAAATGGCTGAAGAATCAAGCCTTCCGGCCTGGATTCCCGCCACCACCGGCTTTCTGCTGGGCGGATCTTTTTTCTATGTTGCCGATAAGATCCTGCCGCATTTGCATCTGGGCTTTCCCATGGCTGAAGCCGAAGGCCCAAAGACAAGCTGGCAGCGCAGCATTCTGCTGGTGCTGGCCATCACCTTGCACAATATCCCGGAAGGTTTGGCGGTCGGCGTCGCCTTTGGTGCCCTCGCATCGGATATACCATCAGCTACTTTGGCCGGTGCCATTGCCCTGGCCCTGGGCATCGGCATCCAGAATTTCCCGAGGGCGCCGCTGTTTCAGTGCCATTGCGCCGGGAGGGATTTTCGCGTTTGAAAAGTTTCTGGTATGGGCAGGTATCCGGCATGGTAGAGCCCATCGCCGGCGTAATCGGAGCGGCCGCCGTTATTTTCATAAAGCCGATATTGCCCTATGCCTTGGCATTTGCCGCCGGTGCAATGATATACGTGGTGGTGGAAGAATTGATCCCCGAATCCCAATTGGAAAAAAATACCGACATTGCCACCATGGGCGCCATGGTTGGGTTTGCCGTCATGATGACCCTGGATGTGGCGTTGGGATAAACAAGGTTCGTTGGTTCAAGGTGTCAGGGTTCACGAGGACAGAATAGGATAAAAGTTAACATCCCGTGATGATCGATTTCATCACTGCTACGTCTGAAGCATCCGAATGGCGCTGTATAAACCCTGAAACCAATACAATAACAATCGTATATCTAAATTAAATTCCCACGTCCCGCACAAAGCGACCTACAGCTTCCCCTTCTTAAGGATCGCCACCAGCAACCAGATGCCCATAATCGCAGCGGCAAAAAAAAGCAGGATCCCGATAAGGGAAATGCCGTAGACAAGCGGCGGGGTTTCGGATATCACAATCAGAGCAGATCCAATGATCAGGGCCGCAATCAGAATGGAAAATGAAATCCGGTTGGAAATCCGATCATGGGTGGCCAGCATGTTTTCAAGTCCGCGGTGTTCAATTTGCAGGCGCAGTTTTTCCTGACGAATCAGGTTGGCCATTTCGAGCAATTGGTTGGGAAATTGCCGCACAAATTGAAATAATTGGGAAGCCAGATCATAAACATCATCAGCGATTCGCTCGGGCTTAAACCTTTCCAGCTTTACCCGGGTGATAAAGGGGGTCGCCCGGGCAATCATGTCGAATTCCGGATCGAGCATGCGTCCCACGCTCTCAACGGTGCTCAGCGCTTTCATCATCAGAAAGATATCCGCCGGAATCCGCAGCCGAAAGTTGGTGGCCAGTTCCAGCAGCTGATGCAGCAGCTTGCCGAGCTCGATATCCTTAAGTGGCTTATAGAGATGACGTCCCATAAAATCCGCCACCTCTCTTTCAAGCTGCCGCCTATCCGGCTCTTCCTCCCGGTGAGTTAATTTCAAAAGTGCCTGGGTGGCGCGAGATTCGTTCTGATTGACGATACTTTCAACCAAATCGACAAAATCATCCCGCGTCTGGCGATCAACAACGCCGGCCATACCAAAGTCCAGCAGGCAGATCACATTGCCGGGCAGCACAAAAATGTTGCCGGGATGAGGGTCCGCATGAAAAAAACAATGATCAAAGATCTGTTTGAGCACCAAATCAGCGCCCCGGGCGGTGATTATCTTTCGATCCAGCCCGGCCGCTTCCAACTCATCGATGTTTGAAATTTTAATGCCGTCAATAAATTCGGTGGTCAGTATACGGGATGTGGTGGTTTCGTCGGAAAACCTTCGGAATATAAACATGCGGATCATCCAAAAAATGGCGTGCCGCCCGTTCCATATTAGTGGCTTCATTTTTATAGTCGATTTCTTTTTCCAGGGTCCGGGCAAACTCCTCAACGATCTTTATGGGTCGATGCAGGGCCAGTTCTTCGATATGATGTTCCGCGAGAGTTGCCAGATGCAGCATAATTTCAAGGTCAACTTCAATTATTTTGCGGATGCCGGGTCGCTGAAATTTGACCGCCACCATTTCGCCGTCCTTTAATACCGCCCGGTGCACCTGGCCGATGGAAGCTGACGCCAGCGGCTCTTCATCAAGCTGTCAAAAGATCTTCCGGGGGCGGCCGAATTCGGAGTCGATTACCTTGCGGACATGGGCAAAGGGAAAGGCCGGCACATTGTCCTGCAGCTTTGACAGCTCCTGGATAAATTCCATCGGAATAAGGTCCGGGCGAGTGGAAAGAATTTGACCGAGCTTAATATAGGTGGGCCCGAGCTCTTCGAAGGCCATCCCAACCTTGCGGCTTGGTCAGGCGTTCAAATCGAACTTCACGTTTTTTCGAAATCATCTGAAGACCGACCTCAATGTATTGATCGATCTTCAGCATATCCAACAGATCGCCAAAACCGTATTTAAACAGTATGGTCAGAATCTGCCGGTAGCGGTTGAGATGTCGATAGGTCCGTCCGATGACTCCGATTTTTCTGATACTGAGCATGAGAGTTACTTGTTGATGAGTTCGATATTAGTCATCTGTGATTTTCGTGATTCAAATTTAGAGCGTCAGCGAGGCCATTAATTCCGAATGATGAAACAAAGAGATGGAAAAACATAAGCCTGCAGTCACGACTTATCCTTCTCGCTGCTGATCATCTTTTTCAATTCTCGGATTTCTTTTTTGACGGCTTTTAATTCATCACCGGTAACCACATTGGCCTTTTTCAAAAATTCCCTCACGGTTTTTTCGACCCGGGCTTCCAGTTTTTTCTGGGTATCGTCATACCGTTTTTGCAACTCTTTTAAAAATTTATTGCCTTCCTTTTCCCCCATTTTGCCTTTTTCAACCATTTCTTTGGTAAAATCTTCGACTTCATCCCAGGTTTTCAGCGCCAGGCCAACGCCTGCCAGCATGGTTTTTTTAATCAGGTCAGGCATTTTGCTCTCCTTTCGATCCTTAAAAGGAACCATATTCATTTTAAAGTATTGGTAGTTTACACCCATCAGGCGATAATTAAATTATCATATTGGATTATCTAAAAAAAGCAAACTTTATCAACTATTTAGTGTATCCTTGAATGTGGATTAGACCATGAATTTTCCAATTCGTAAATTTTGCGATGGAAACTATTTGAGTTTACCGAGGACAGCACTGGCAATCGTATTTTTCTGAATCTCCTTGGTGCCCTCATACAATTCGGTGATCTTGGCATCACGGTAAAAGCGCTCGACTTCATATTCGGTCATATAACCGTAACCACCCAGCAGCTGTATGGCTTCGTCGGCCACTTCTACAGCCGTGCGGGCCGCATACATTTTGGCCATGGATGTCAATTTCGGGTCGATGCGACCCTGGTCAAAATTCCAGGCAGCCTTGTAGGTGATCAGCCTGGCAAGCTCAATCTTGGTGGCCATATCAGCCAGTTTGTGCTGGGTAACCTGGAACTGGGCGATCTTGCGGCCGAACTGTTCCCGTTCTTTAACATAGGCCAGGGCACGATTATAAGGCGCCCTGGGCGATTCCCAAGGCCTGGGCGGCAACCAAAATCCGGCTTTCATCGAAAAATTCAAGAACATGATAGAATCCCTTGCCTTCTTCCCCGATAATATTGGTAGCCGGAACCCGCACATCCTTATAATTGACCTCGGCGGTGGTCATCGCGTGGATGCCCATCTTTTCACCGACATCGGCAGTGGTAAGGCCTTCGCGATCTTCTTCCACCAGAATCAAACTGATACCCCGGTAAGAGGGCTGGACATCACCATCCGTCTGGCACATCGTGCAATAAAACCCGGCCATGCCGCCGTTGGTGATAAAGGTCTTGGTGCCGTTAATTACCCATTCATCCCCTTCTCGCACAGCCGTCGTGTCCAGCGAGGTGATATCCGACCCATGTCCCGGTTCGGTAAAGGCACCGGACGACAGCATTTTACCCTCGGCCACCGCCGGCAGATATTTTTGCTTTAATTCCTCGCTGCCAAAGCGCAGGACACATTCGCTGGCGAAACTGGAAAGAATGACCGCGCTGCCGATGGTGGAATCCTGGGCGCAAAACGCATCGGCAATGATGATATTTTCCAACACACCAAGCCCCTGGCCGGAATATTCTTCCGGATAGTGAATGCCGATAAAACCTAAATCACCTGCTTTTTGCCAGATTTTGGTCGGAAATTCGTGCTTGCGGTCAAGCTCCAGGGCAAGTTCTTTGTCAAATTCACCTTTGGCAAATTCCCTGGCAGCTTTCTGAATCTCTTTTTGCGATTTAGTGAGCTCAAAATCCATGCTAATTCCTCCAAAAATGAGTTGAGATGAATAATTAAACGTTTGGGAATTTCTATAACTTATTAAAATATAGGCTATTATTAGGCCATGAGTTTTGGCCCCGATTCACGATAATTTGCAATTGGGATTAACACATGCCATCAGCCTTTGCAAGGGGTTTAAGCGTCCCGCACTGGCAAAAGGTACTTGACTGTTGGCTGAAACTAACCTAATTAATTAAGATTAATCCGGACTGGACATACCGGTCCGGGATTCATATATTTAATGACCGTTCAGGGTTCAGAGGTTCTGGGTTCAAAGGTTCAGAGGTTTGAGTTTAATCGATACGTCAGATTCATTGCTTAGTTGTTGACATCGAATTCCGCACTCTGGCTCAAGGCGGATTCAGTAATCCTGTGAGAAATGGATTTAGGATTGTACAGGGATGTAGCGAAACCATTAACCTTGAACGTTGAACCCTGAACCTTTGAACCTTCACTAACAGAAAGGAATTCTTCTAAAATGCAATATACCATCGCGCTGGCCGGCAAAGGCGGTACGGGTAAAACCACCATGGCCGGTCTGCTTATCAAATACCTGGTTAAAAAAAACAAGACGCCGATTCTGGCAGTTGACGCTGACTGCAATTCAAATTTTAATGAGGTCCTCGGCCTGGAGATCAAAGACACCCTTGGCAACGCCCGGGAAGAAATGAAGAAAGGTGTTGTCCCCGGCGGCATGACCAAAGACATTTTTATGGAGATGAAACTGGAAGAATCTTTGGTGGAGGCGCCTGGTTTCGACCTGATTGTCATGGGGCAGCCGGAAGGTGCCGGTTGCTATTGTGCCGCCAATACCCTGCTGGCAGGATTTATGGATCGCCTGGCCGACAATTATCCGTTTATTGTAATGGACAATGAGGCCGGCATGGAGCACATCAGCCGGTTGACCACTAAAAATGTGGATATTCTGTTAGTCGTCACCGATCCTTCCCGTCGCGGCCTTCAGGCTGCGATAAGGATTGACGATCTCGCCAGAAAGTTGAACATCGGCGTCGGTAAAAGTTACGTGGTGATCAACCAGGTAAAAGAATCACCTTCCGCAAAAGCGCTGGAAATGATCAAAGAGGGCGGTCTTGAATTGGCCGGCACCGTGCCGGAAGATCGCACGATATATGATTTCGATTTTGATGGACGTCCAACCATTGAAATGCCTGAAGACAGTGCGTCTGTCCAGGCCGCCTTCGAAATCTTTGATAAGATCGTGGCCTAAATATGAGCAAAGATCCCAGGACATAGTGCCGAAAGTATCACTGATATGAACAAAACCGGTTTTTTGTATGATGACAGGTACCAATTGCACCTCACCGGCGACTATCACCCGGAGATCCCGGAAAGACTAACCTGCGTTTACCGGGGTATCCAGGAAGCCGGGTTGTTATCGAGTCTCATTCACATAGAAGCCAGCCGCGCGGATATGAAATGGATCGAACTGGTTCATGATGGACGCTATATCCAGCGCTTTGAGGCCGCCTGTCTTTCGGGCAAGAGCATGTTCGAAAGCCCGGATAACCAGATGTGCTATGATACTTATGAGACCGCCCTGCTGGCTGCGGGCGGGATCCTGGATGTCGCCGGCCGTGTAATGGAAGGGGAACTGGACAATGCCTTCTGTGCGGTCAGACCTCCGGGACACCATGCCGAAGTCGCCAAAGCCATGGGGTTTTGCTACTTCAACAACGTGGCCATCGCCGCCCGGTATCTTCAGAATCAATGGGGCATCCAGCGGGTTGGAATTGTCGACTTCGATGTGCACCATGGCAACGGAACCCAGCACATCTTCGAGCAGGATCCGACCGTATATTACTATTCCATCCATGAGCACCCTTCTTTTGCTTATCCCGGTACCGGCCGCGAATTCGAATATGGTAAAAACTCCGGGCATGGGTATACCAAAAACTCACCGGTGTTACCCGGCCAGGGCGATGATGAATACAAGCGCCTGATAGAAAAAGACCTGATTCCTGCCTTTGAGGAATTTAAGCCCGAAGTCATCCTTGTCTCAGTCGGCTTTGATGCCCACATAGATGATGATATGTCCGATATTAAATTGTCGACCGAAGGCTTCTCGTGGATCATGCAAAGGATCGTTGCGTTAGGCCGACAGCATTCCAAAGGCAGGATCATATCGGTTCTGGAAGGGGGCTATTCGCTAAAACGCCTGCCGGAGCTCGCCGCCAATCATGTTAAAATATTGCTAAATGGCAAGATTAGTTAACAAATACAGGAGGGAATATGTTTGTAAGCCGATCCATGACCCGCAAGGTCATCACAGTGGATCCAGACAAAACTGTCTTCGAAGCCCAGGAATTGATGGCGGACAACCGTATCCGCCACCTTCCGGTAGTAGACCAAAACCGGCAGCTCATCGGCATTGTTACCGACAGAGATATCCGCAGTGCGATGCCTTACAATTTTATCAAGGACTCCTGCAGTGAAGAACAGAGGAAGCAAATATGCGCACTTACCGTTAAAGACATCATGACCAGGGATCCCATATCGGTTTCTCCGACCTACACCATTCAGGATGCACTTTTGATGATCCAAAATTCTAAAGTCGGTGCACTGCCGGTGGTTGGCGATGACGGAAAACTTTCCGGCATTCTTTCCGTGCGAGACCTCTTACGGGCCTTTATCAATGTGCTGGGAATCGGCGAACCCGGTACCCTGCTGTGTATTCTGGTTGAAGAAAAAGTCGGCCAGCTAAAGAAAATCGTGGATGCGATCACCGCAGAAAACATCTCTTTTGGCAGTGTTCTCGTCGCCAGGTACTGGGATGAAAACAAACGGGCCGTCTTTACCTATCTCTTGACCCAGAATGTCGCCCAGGTTAAAAAGAAATTGAAAAATCTGGGATTCAACCTGCTTGATCCTATGGAATGGTATCTTGACCAGTTACCTAACAATGAACCGTCTCCGAAATCCACCGAATAATCAGGAAAAAACCTGTGCCGGTCCCTATCAGGAGCTGTTTATTTACTACCTCAAGGGTCGTTTGAAGGCGGACGACAAAACGCTGCCCGACAACTGTATCGGAAACTGGGAAGAAGAAGAAGACTCTTTTCTGTTTTTCTCACGACCGGCTTTCGAACAGGTCGAAGACCTTCTGAGCCGCCAGCCCCATTTAAGCTATATCGACAGCTATCACATGCCCTACGACCAGTGGCTGGGAGAAGCCTTCAGCACATTTGAACACGGAAAATTTCGAGTCATACCCCCGTGGGAAGGGTCGCATGAAAGGAATAACACCAACGGCGAAAAGCTTTCTATACTGCTGGATCCCGGCCTGGTTTTCGGCACGGGAACGCATCCGACAACCCGTGACTGCCTCGATGCCCTGGAATTAGCGGCCGGCTCAAAAAAATTCAACACCGTGCTGGACCTTGGAACCGGCACCGGCCTGCTGGCCCTGGCCGCCGCAAAATTGGGAAGTAAAGGCGTTGTTGCCGTTGATTTGAATCTTCTGGCGGCAAAAACTGCCGAACGCAATGTAAAACTCAATCATCTACAACACCGCGTCGTGACTTTGCAGGGCCGGGCTGAAGACATAATTGCCTATCCGGCGGACCTTGTAATTGCCAACATCCATTATGATGTCATGCACCAGATCGTTAATGAAAGAAGTTTTTTTACCAAGAAAAGGTTTATTCTCTCTGGTCTATTGCGCAGCGAAGCACGAAATATTGCCAATATCCTTGCAAGACATCCGGTCACGATTTTAAATCAATGGACCAATGAAGGTATATGGTATACATTTTATGGTAGAACTGCCGAACCGCGCCAGTAATTCCGTCCTTGGCGACTAAAAGGGAAAATATGAAAGTAAAAGTGTGGGGTTCTAGAGGATCCATTCCGGTATCGGCAAAGAGTATTTGAAGTACGGCGGTGACACGACCTGTGTTGAAATCCAAAGCAAGAGCGGCGACGTTATTGTTGTGGATGCCGGAACCGGAATTCGCAGGCTGGGAACCTACCTGTACGACAAAAAATGCTGCAACCTTAATTTTATCTTTACCCATGCCCACTGGGATCATTTGATGGGATTTCCTTTCTTTAAGCCGCTGTTTTTCAAAAAATTCAAGATTCGAATGCACCGCTGCCCATATCACAGCAAATTTGTAGAGACCATTCTCTCCAAAGTCATGGCGCCTCCTTATTTTCCAGTCAAATATAAAGATGTTACCGCCCGGATGACCTATCCGGATGCATGCCCTATGGAATTTGATATCGGCTCGGTCACGGTGGTTCCCATGGCGCTTAGTCATCCAAACGGCGGCAGCGGATATAAATTCATAGAAGACGGCAAGAGTTTTGTTTTTCTGACGGATAACGAGCTGGGCTATATCCATCCCGGCGGGTTTGGGTTCAACGATTATCTTGAATTTTGCAGCGAGGCGGATCTTCTCATCCATGACGCCGAATATACACCCCAGGAATATAAGGCCTTTGTGGATTGGGGGCACTCCGTGTACACCGATGCCCTTGACCTGGCCCTCAAGGCCGGTGCCAAAAAATTAGGCCTGTTTCATTTGAACCAGGAGCGCACGGACCGACAAATGGATGACATCGTCCAAGATTGCAGAACGCGCATTGCCGATCAGGGATCCAGCCTGGAATGTGTGGGAGTCACATGCAATATGGAGTTTGAAGTCTAAAGGTAAAAGGTGTCAGGGGGCAGATTTTGTAAATTTTCGGTTATAATCGGAGAGCACAGAGGGCTTAGCGAGAAGAGTTGAATTTTTCCGTAACGGGGTAAACATGGATGATCTGATCCAACAGGCTGCTGAAGATCTGGCCGCTGCCAGCAGGGTGACGGCGCTGACCGGTGCCGGAATTTCTATCGAAAGCGGAATTCCCCCTTTCCGGGGAAAGGGGGGACTCTGGGAACGCTTTGATCCCATGGAAATCGCCCACATCGATGCCTTGATGCGGGATCCGGCCAGGGTTTGGAACATCCTGGTCAAAGAAATGAAGGAAATCGTCGACTCGGCCAACCCCAACGACGGCCACAAGGGGTTGGCAAAACTTGAAGAAATGGGTAAATTAAAGACCGTTATCACTCAAAATATCGACGGTCTTCATCAGGCTGCCGGCAATACCGATGTGATCGAATTCCATGGCACCTTTGCCTGGCAGCGATGCATGGACTGCAGCCGGAAATACGAAACCCGCAACGTTGACATTTCCGAAATTCCGCCCCGTTGTAGCTGTGGCGGAATTTTAAGGCCGGATGCTGTTTTTTTCGGCGAAATGATTCCCCAGGATGCCCTGTGGCGTTCCAGGCAAATTGCGTCTGATTGCGATTTGATGCTGGTGGTCGGCACTTCCGCCGTGGTTCAGCCGGCAGCGCTTATGCCGGTCGTCGCCAAAGAAAGCGGTGCCAAAGTTGTTGAAATCAATCCGGAGAGAACGCCGTTAACGGATGAAATCAGTGACTATCTGATCATGGGCGCAGCGGGCGATGTAATGAATCGGATAATTGCGAAGCTGGAGCAAATTTCATAGCTTCCGCCGCCTTTCCCCGGTCTTAAAGCGGCCGAAATTGATGGGCGGACTATGCCTGTCTTAGACAAGCTATATTCAGCCCGAGTAGGGCCGGCCTCGAATCGACTGAGCTCGTCGCAGGCCGCGCCGACCTCGCTTTAACCAGGCAGCCGCCTTGGGCTGCCATATGTTTTCTGAGGACATCTGTCGGACAGCCTATCCGGTGCGGTTAGGCACTTATTTTTTTTGGTCATTGGATATTTTTTGTTATTTGGGATTTGTTATTTCCAGGTTAGCCAATAGGTTAAAAATGATCAAAACAAACTCTCCCTGGGTTCAGACAGTCGCCCTAAATCCACCGACCCTTCAGGATAACACCGCTGATGCCGACGGCCTGATCTCTGCCTTAAAAGCCACTATTCAAAGCGATACGATCGATGTTGATCTCGCCCTGTTAAAGAAGCTGCCGGCCCTTTTGCGAAAATGGGAGTATCAGGTTCGCTGTATTGTGTTTAAAGACCGTCACCGGTGGCTGCTGACCGGCATCACGGATGCAGCGGATGCCACCCCCATCGCCGGTCTTGCGATTGACCTTGGTACCACCCGGGTTGTTTTACGGTTGATTGATCTCATCACCGGCCGCACCCTGGCAGAATCTGCCTTTGACAATCCCCAGGATGCTATCGGGCCGGATATTCTGGCCCGTATCCATTACGCTGAACAGGATGGTGGTCTTGACAGGCTCCATCAGCTGATCATCATGGGGCTGAACCACGCAATTACGAGCCTGTGTGCAACCATAAAAATTAATCCACAACGTATTTACGCCCTGGCGGTGGCCGGTAATACAACCATGACCCACCTCTTCATGGGGCTTAATCCGCGCTGGATCATCCGTGAGCCCTATATCCCGGCTGTCAACAAACCGCCGGTAGTAAAAGCCGCGGACTTTGGGTGTCCGGGTGAACCCCCTGGCCCGGGTCCTTATTTTCCCCAATATCGGCAGCTACTTCGGCGGCGACCTGATTGCCGGAATTCTCTATTCGGGAATATATAAAAATGAGGAAACCGCCATTCTGGTAGACGTGGGAACCAATGCCGAAGTGGTGCTCGGCAATCAAAACTGGCTGATAGCCTGTGCCGGTGCCGCCGGTCCGGCCCTGGAAGGCGGGGTCACCCGAATGGGCATGACGGCGGGACCGGGAGTCATCGACAAAATCTCGATAGACCCGGAGACCCATGGATTTAGAGTTCACACCATTGACGAAAAACCGCCCCGGGGCATTTGCGGATCCGGGGTGATCGATCTGGCGGCCCAACTTTTTCTAACCGGGATGATCGACATCGCGGTAAATTTCTACCGTCCGAATGCGGCAACCGTCTTAAAGAAATTGACGGTCTGTTGCACCTGACGGTCGTGCCGGCCGACCAATCCGGCACCGGATCGGATCTAACCATCAGCCAGGCCGATATGGACAGCCTGATTCGATCCAAAGCCGCCATGTACACGATCCTGGAGACCATCACCGCATCGGTGGGAATGACATTAAAAGACTTAAAGCGGTTTTATGTCGCCGGAACCTTCGGTTCTTTCATCGATCCGCGTTCGGCCATCACCATCGGCATGCTGCCGGATCTGCCCCTGAAAGCTATAAACCACTGGGCAACAGCTCCCTGGGCGGCGCCACCCTGGCACTCACCTCGGCGATGGTCTTGAAGAAATGGACCGCATCCGGGACCGCATCACCTACCTGGAACTCAACGTCAACCAGGATTTCATGAACCGCTTCAGCGCGGCCAAATTTCTGCCCCACACCGACCCCTCCCTGTTTCCGTCTGTGAAAGTATAAAAAGGGATTAATTGAACGACCCCGCCGCAGAGAGCAACGGGGTATCAATCGGAATATTTATAATTGCCCCGAGGGGCGGGGAATTACTTATGCGATCATTTAATTTAGACATAGCCAAGCTGCGAGGGGGTGTCCGCTGTGGGGGCAACAATGAAACCGTGGTCCCCACAACGGCAGCAGGCCCGTTGAGACCAATCCGAACAGCCCCGGAAGAATAAACTTCGCGGCAAC
>CAWGCM010000028.1:0-24359 GCA_963821065.1 uncultured delta proteobacterium
AAAAATGGTTTCAGAGCCCTCATCTCTTGCCCGAATGCTGCGTTTTAAGCCGACGAAAAATGCTCACGTACTAATGTACGCTCCGCTTTCCCGTCGGCTTACGCCTTGCCTTCGAACAAGATCTAAGGGCTCTGAAACCATTTTGCCTGCATAAATTCCTGCCTCATTCATGAATTGAATATCCAGGTAGTTTCTTAATTCAGCTTGTTGAACACCTTAATATTGATAAGATTAGATGTGAAATCCCGCCGTTTTATAGCGAGGCCCTCAACCAAAACCTAACGATATTAAACCAGTTTACCTTATAAAGCGAAAAAGCAGAATCGATGCTGATTCTGCTTTTTTTATGCTTCAAATATGATAAGTTGTTGCGTATGAACCGCCCTGCTTTCGATAGTGCTATTTCCGGACACGGACATGATTACCGCCACGACAGCAGAGGCTCCCGTTACGCTCAATTGCTGTTCGTATTTATGGCACTGAGCCTCGTCTTTTTTTTCGTGATGCCCCGCAGTTTCATACCCTGGGAATCATCTTTGTTTCCATTGTTTTGGAGGCCCTGCCGTTTATGCTGCTGGGCACCCTCGTTGGCGGATTTATCGAAGTGTTTATTCCCCGGGAGAAGGTAACGCGATGGTTGCCCGAAGGCCGCTGGTGGACTGTTTTCATCGGGGCCGGAATTGGCGTGATGTTTCCGGTTTGCGAATGTGCGATCGTTCCAGTGGTCAGAAAACTGCTTCAGAAAGGGGTTCCTTTCAGCGCGGCGATTGCGTTTTTGCTGGGCGGACCGATTGTCAATCCATTGGTTGCCGCCTCAACCGCCGTGGCGTATTTCGCCGACTGGTCCATCGTGCTGCAACGGATGGTGTTCGGGTATTGCATCGCTGTTGGGGTCGGTCTTTTAATGGGCCTGCTTTTTACCAAAGCAAAAGCTGTTCGCAATAATGTTTCTTCCGAGCCGGGCCGCACCCATGCCCCGGAAATTCGCGAGACCGGCAGGCCTGCCGACTGGGCTGAAAAAATCGGCCTGGCCGTCAACCATGCCGCCGGCGATTTCCTCGATATCGGTCGCTTTCTGGTCATCGGCGCATTTTGCGCTGCGGTGGTACAAACCCTGGTGCCGCGCCAGGCATTTGTTGCTGTTATGGGCACCCCCGGCTTTTCCATATTGATCATGATGCTTTTAGCAGTGCTGTTGAACCTTTGCAGTGAGGCCGATGCTTTTGTGGCGGCTTCTTTTCGTTCAAGCCTGGTGCCGCTTTCCGCCCAAATGGCATTTATGGTACTGGGCCCCATGCTGGACATCAAGCTGATTTTGATGTACCTCAAAGTCTTCCGGGCACCGGCTATTGCAGTACTGGCATCCGTGACCTTCATTACCGTATTTTTCAGTATGGTCGTCATATATCAATGATTGATGGTGGGAATCACTCATAAAATGAGGAAAAGCGTCAAAAACCGTATCGCCCTTTTAACCCTGATCCTTCCCGCGATTATTTATATCACCTGGCTCGCTGCCTACTACTGGCTGCTCGGGGCCGGGCGTTACAAGGCCTTTATTCAACCCAAGCTCTGGCCGCTTTTGATCCTGGCGCTCATTTTACTGCTGTTGTACATTGCCGCCTTTATTTCTCATTTTCCCCGGGAATCCGGGGGTGTTTTGAAGTTCGAAAGATGGCTCCAGGCAGCTATTTTATTCGTGCCGGTCGTATTCCTGTGGGCCATCTACGGACAAAGTTTAGGAACCCATGCCCTGGCAAAAAGAGCCCTGGACACAAACCAGCCATTTTCCATTTACGGGATCAGCCCGCAAAGAGCTTCTCCGACGGCTGACGGAAAAACATCGTCCCTGCTGGAACTGATGAAAAATGCGGAGCACTTCAATGGCCAACGTGTTGCGGCAGAAGGCATGGTTTACCGGGGTGGGTATAGTGACCGAAGTAGGTTCAGGTTATTCCGTTTTGTCGTTGTCTGCTGTGCGGCCGATGCCTTGCCGCTGGTAATATTGGTGAAAAGTAGGATCGCAGAAAAATTTAGCAACGATGACTGGGTTCGGGTAGAAGGGGTTTTCAGCTTTGAATCAGTTAACGGCCGACAGGTATCGAGCATTGCGGCCGATTCAGTCCGGCCTATTGCGGCACCGCCGCCGGAAAAGCGATATCTATTCTTCTAATTAATTGAGGAGTCGGGGAGTTTTTCAATCGCGGTTCTGTCCGCCGGGGGAATAGCTAACGGTTTACCACAAAAAAAATTGGGGTAAAACTCCCCGACTCCTCAATTATCTTCTCAGGCAATTTTCGCACACTCCGTCGACACGAACTTCCACGTTTTCGATCACACCCGGGAAGTTGCGCTGCATGGCTTGCAGGTTTAGATCCAGGCTCTGGGGGTTCAAGCATTCCAAACTTCCGCAATTTTTGCAGTAAAAATGGGGATGGGCCGGATGATTTTCACTGGCCGCCAGACCATAGACAAAGGACCGTCCACCCCCACTGATGCGGTCAACCACACCCTTGGCCACCAGAAGGTCCAGAATGCGGTAGACGGTTACCCGGTTAATGTTATCGGTACGGCTGAGTGCATCAAATATCTGTTGGGCACTCAGCGGACCGCTGCTGTTGCCGACCACCTCCAACACTCGTTCGCGATTCGGTGTGTGCCCCAGGCCTGAGCCTGCCAGTAAAACGGAATAATCACAGAGTTGACACATAATTCTCCCCAATCCGGATCCGCCGAAGTTATTCAGGTGAAAGTCAAGTAAAAATTTGTGAACCTGTCATGGCTCAAATTTAATGTTCTTTGAAAATTCGGTAAAACCTGGACAAATGCAGCTTAATTTGCTAACTCGGTAACGGGAACGGAGGCTTCCTTGATCCCGTACTCAACGTTACTAACGTTTTGGGACTGCTGCTTCCGTTCCTTTCTTTTCATTTTTTGCCGTCTGGATATGGGTGCTTTGGAATCAAAATCCTGATAACGCCGATTTTTATCCTGACAAACTCTCCTTTGTCGTAGCGGTTTTTTCTGCCTGTTTCTTCGGTCGATTTCCGGATCAAAGGCTTTGTTGTGTTTGAGCATGCCGTAAATGATTCGAAGAATTTTATGCATGCACAGCCCCACGGCCGCCTTTTTCTCCATTCCTCTTTCAACCGCCTGCTGAAAAATGCTGCGGATAAGGGGATTGGATTTAATGGCCGACATGGCCACCATAAACAGGATCCGACGCGGTTCTTTGCGTCCTTTTTTGCTCATGCGATATTTCCAGGTTCCATCGCCACTCTTTTTATATGCGGGATGGATTCCGAAAAAAGACGCTATTTTTTTTGACGACAAAAAGCGTTTTACGGATTGTATTTCCAGCATCAAGCCAATGGCGGAATAATCGCTGATGCCAATAAAGGTTTTGAGCAACTCGACCTCGGCTACGGCGCATTTATCGGTCAGGATTTTTGTTTGTGCTTTAATGGTGTTGTTCAGATCAAGGATCTGTTTAACGGTGGCCCTAATCAGCTGCTCGGTGACTTGATCGTCAGCTGAGGCCACGCTTTTTTTAGCGGTTGCAACCAGTTGTTGAGCCCGAGCGCTGATACATAGGGTATGCGGGCAACCGATTTAACCCTGGCTTTTGATAAGCGCAAAGCTGTGGGATAGCGTGTGAGCAACTTTAACACCCACTGTGGTGTGCCATCTTTGCAGTACATTAAAATTTCCGGATTGGCATTGTAAACCAGGGACTCGAGCTGATTGAGCATCTGGGTGCTTTGCTTGGTGAGCATTTTGATAAAACCCCACTGCTTTCTTAAGCTGGCCAGAGAATCCTGATGCTGGTAGGATACTTTTTCCGGATGTGCAATCATATATTCGGCTACATTTTGGGCACTGATCTTATCGGTGACATTGCGTTTTAGATCAGCCTTATGGTTGTAATTGACCCCCAAAGGGTTCAAATGAGCGGTTTTGATCGGTAAGCTGCCCTGGAATTTGAGCAACGACTGAAACCAGTTGTTCTCGTATCCACCGGTACTTTCCACGGCAGCATAGATGGTAGCTTCTGGATGATTCTGGTTAAAGCGACCAAGCAGCTCATAAAGCCGAGCGTGTCCATCGAAGGTATCATCGAGTTGGAAGTTATCGATCACGGGTTGTTTTTTTGCATTGAGCATAACGAAATCTGAATATCCCTTACTGGCATCAATGCCTAAAAAATATTGATTCATAACGGCTCCTATTCGGTAAAAAGAGAATTAAAAAATGCCAGGAATCATCAGCCTTGTGTCATACGGTGTCTGTGCACCACGTTATTCCCCGACTTAAACCTGGCGGGAGGAAGAAACTTCGGCGCGGGCTCGAAGCCCAAGGCGGATACCTCCTCTCCCAGCAAGTTAATGGTTTTACCGAATAAAGAAAGCGTTTATTTAATTTTCACCCTCGGAGAGGGCGGGGGGACACCCCCCGCACCCCCCGGTTTTAATTATTATTTTTTTTCTTAACCATACAAGGCGGAGAACCAAAAAGATCAATCACGAAAGCACGAAATGACGAAAACACGAAACAAAGCTAAGAAACTTTTCGTGTTTTCCAACTTTCGTGTTTTCGTGATTATAAAATCTTTTCATAAAATGCAAAGAATTCATAATTAAGACTCTAATCGCCCGGTTGCCTGAAGGCACAGCTTTTTATGACGCCGATCTTCCGAAACCGCCCGGCAGCAGGCGCTCAACCCCAAGGGAGATCAGAAAGCCGATTCCGGCCACCAGGATAATGGATGCACCTGAGGTCAGGTTAAATTCATATGAAAACCAGAGACCGCCGACGGTAAAAAAGGCGCTCAGTATGCTGGATATAACCATCATTTGAAACAGGGACTTTGAAAATTTCTCCGCTATGTATGGTGGAATCGTCAATAGGGCGATAACCAGAATTAAACCCACCACCTGGATAACCATGACAATACCCAGGGCCAGCATAACGGTCATCAATATATACAGGGCTTTGACGTTTACCCCCCGAATTTGGGCAAATTCCTCATCGTAGGATAATGCCAGGTAGTCATTGTAAAAATAGATGACCACCGCGAGGATAACAGCACCCACACCGACCATCATCCAGATATCGGTACCGGGAACAGCTAAAATACTACCAAATAGATAACTCATTAAATCAACGTTATAGCCCGGCGTTAAATCCAACAATAAAATTCCAATGGCCATCCCGATGGCCCAGATCACACCGATAATCGTATCGGCCCGATGTTTGGCTTTTAAAGTAATGATCGCCATGATTAAGGCTGCCACGATCGAAAAACTGATGGTTCCCACCAGGTAATGCCAACCGAAAAAAAAGGCCAGCCCGATACCGCCAAAGGCGGCATGGGCAATGCCTCCGGAGAGAAACACAATTCGGTTAACGACCACCATCGTCCCCATAACACCACAGATAATGCTGGCCAATAACCCCGCCAATAAAGCATTTTGCATAAACTCATATTGAAGTGCTTCAAGCATAGTCGATGCCTAATTTTGACTTTGGAAGTGTATTAACTTTGTACTCATATGAACCTTCATGAATCCGATGTCATTTTTTGTGGAGTTCTACACCCGGTTTCAAGGTGCGGAATTCGTCGTCTGATAGCGCCCACATGTGAAATTACAAAGTTTCTTTTTCGATTTTATCGGCAGTATTTTTCGCCGGTGGCAGCGCTGACACCTGAAACCTATAATTAATTTGACTACCAAATCCGTCCCCTGGATATGAGACAATCGTTATTCACCAACCATTATTTATTTGGGATCATGCTCATGCAACACCCTGTGCGGCACACCATGGGCTATCAACTCAACCGGACAGGTGTCGTCGGCCGTACAGCTATACATCATTTCGACCATCTCGCCGGTAAGCTCGGCATGCCCGTGATAGTGAAAGCGCTGGTTAACGCAGGCCACCGACTTAACATAGCCGGAGATCACCATTAAATCATGACTGACAATGATAATCGTGATGGTTTTATTTAAGTCTTTTAACAGGGAATAAAATTCACCCTGGCCTTTGGTATCGATGCTGGCGGTCGGCTCATCCAGAAACAGGAGATCAGGGTCCGTCACCAGCGCCCGGGCCACAAATACCCGCTGTTTTTGCCCACCGGAGAGCTCACCGATGCGGTGATCGCATAATTTCTCCATCTCAACCAATTTTAATGCCTCCAGAGCGGCCCTACGATCTTCGCGGGAAGGCCGCGACCATCCCCCGCCGGGCCTTAATCTGCCCATCAGAACCACATCCAGGGCGGAAACCGGAAAATTCTTGTTGATGTGAACGTCCTGGGGAACATAGCCGATTCGATGGGATACGCCTTTGGGCGGCTGCCCGAATATACGGATGGTCCCGGAGTCGGCTTCAAGCAGGCCCAACATCAGTTTAATCAGGGTTGTCTTACCGCCCCCGTTGGGCCCGATCATTACGATGAAGTCACCTGATTGGACACTTAAATTGACGTCTACAAGCACCGGTTGTCCGTTGTAGGAAAAATTGAGATTCTGTATGTCGATAATGGTATTGCTCATTTTGTTTTGTCTCACATTAACCGGCTATAGTTAATTATATCATACTCAAACGACAGCCCATCACTCCCTCGCAGGCGCAGGCGAACCGACTTAGGGATCATAGGTGTCGGTTTATTGGTGGATGCGGCTTTCCAGCCGCGATCAGCACCGCAGGTGTGAAAACGATTCGCGGCTGGAAAGCTGCTCCCACGAAAAATATTTCAAATGCCTTTAGTTGCTGTTTCGTCATTCCGGACTTGAAAAGCGTGTCCCGCCCGGCGCCTATGCCTATCTCAAAGCACTCTCAAATTTACGTGCCACGCCCAGCAAATTACCGGCCCAGTCTTCGGCCAATGGATCGGCAAAAACGACCTGCCCACGGATCTCCCTTGCAATTAGTTTCGCACTTCTGGCCGAGAACTGGGGCTGGACGAAAACAAACTGAATGCCGTCCTCTCTGGCGCGCTCGATCAATTCCCTGAGTTGAGCGGGTTTTGGTTCTTTGCCCTCGATTTCAATGGGGACCTGTTTTATGCCATAGGCATGCGCGAAATACCCCCAGGAAGGGTGAAAAACCATAAACTGCTGTCCGGATTTACCGGAAAAAATTGTTCTGAGCTCGGCATCCAGATCTGAAAGCTGTGACATAAATGCCCTGTAATTGTTCTCGTAAATGGACCGATGGGTGGGGTCAGTTTCCTGCAGGGCTTCTAAAATCGTGCGGGCCTGAATCATCACCAGGGGTGGCGACAGCCAGATATGGGGATCGAGGATCCCGTGTTCAGGTTGCTTTTCATCTTCGTGGCGGTGATAAACCGCAATGGGTTTCTTTTTAATGCACCGGTCTGTGGGCACAACCGCCATAGCCGGATTCGCCGCAGCAATTTTTTCCAGCCAGGCCTTCTCAAATGGCACCCCGATGGAAAAATATATACGGGTCTTTGAAATCGCTGCCATTTGCCTCGGTTTGGGTTCGTATGTGGCCGGGCTGGCCCCGGCCGGCACCATCACCTGAACATCTGCTAATTCTCTGCAAATTTGTTGCACAAAATACTTTTGGGGCGCGATACTGACAAAAACGGCCATCTTGCCTGAGACCGGCGAAGAAAAAAGTAAGAATAGGGCGATTGAAATTGCTAACACACCATATACACGCTTGTTGATCATCAACTTGGGTACTCCTAGGCGGCTTAAAATAAATTCTGATAATGCAAAAATGTTGCATTGGATGGGATTTGTCAATAGGAATGCCGGTACCCTTTGGCCGGGCAATATTCAAAAGCGATACTTCAAGCCGGCGGCCAGGGTGTTGGAGCCGCCATCACCCCGATCGGTGATCAAACCGAATGCTCCCGAGCGATGGTGGATGCGAAATACCCCTGCCCAGTTGCTGTCCGGTGGACCGACGGCGATTTCGCCAAACCAGTATACCAGAAATTTTTTAGTTGTATCGTGCTCATCGATTTCAGCGGCCGGTTCTTTGGTTGCATAGGAGGGGCCGAGACCATATGCCAGGCTGGTTGACACGTAGTGGTTCCAGGGAAATTTGCTCCAGCGGATCGCCACGGGCAAGTTGAACTCCATATTATGTTGATCCCCCCACCATTTGCCGACCTGCCCTTCAATTTCAAAAGATAGGGAATCTTCAAAATACCGTGCAAAGGTCCAGGAAAGAGCACCGACCACAACGTAGGCATCGATAAAATCCGCATTCCCGGTGAGGGAATCGCCAAAATCACCGTCGGTCATCCGTCCCCCGTAAACCGTGACGGCAAAATCCTCACCGGCCATGGCCTTTCCGCTGAAAGCCGGGGTTATGGCGATAGCCATTATGACTGCGATCATACGATATTTAAACATCATATAACTCATGAATTTGTGTTTTCACTCAATCAGTTTCGGATAGAAGGGGCTCATCTTCCAGTAAATCCATCAGTTTTTCCGGATTGCGCGATTTGTATTTACTCAGCAGCTTGCGGTAGGTCTCCAGATCGAAGGGCTTCTGATGCTCCAAGATTTCGAAAATCAGGCACGTCAGAATCTGGCCCACCAGGTGGATGGAATCATGACGGGAGTATTTCTTTTGGCGCATGGCATTGAAAAATTGAACGGCCTCCAGGGGGTCATTGTCTTCCAACTGGGCTTCGACAATCGAATGAATGGCAATGTGCAGGAACGGGTCATATCCGGTATCCGGATTAAACCCGGGGTCGTAGGTTAAATCGGCATGTTCAAACTGCTTGTAAAGCTCATCTTCATGTGCCACCATTATCTTGGCGATTCGCTGCGCTTCATCATCAAGGCCTTCAAAATCACGCTCCTTGGCCTTTCCCCAGATGGTGGACATCTGAATACGGGACTCATCATTGAATAGTTTACGAATTGCATCATCCATAAATTGTTTCCTAAGCCTTGATAATCTTCATGCCCTCCGGTGTATCCTGCACCCTATAGCCCAGGGCTTGAATTTCATCGCGCAGGCGGTCAGATGCCTCCCATTCCTTGGCAGCCCGGGCCTTTTGCCTGGCATCAAACAGTTTTTGAACCTTGCGCGGCAGATCCTCGGGTTGATCCAGTGTGTCGAGGTCCAGTCCGAGCACCCGGTCAAAATCCAGAATGGTGGTATACTTTTGACCATCACTGATATTGCTTTTGAGCAGTTCCTGTACGGCTGCCATGGCCCGGGGCATATTCAAATCATCGTTTACAGCTTCCAGAAATTTGTTTTTGTGCTCGACACTGATATGGTTTTGCGGTTCAACGTCAGTCCCGGCAATCTGCCGGATCTGGTTTTGCAGGTGTGATAGACCGTTGCGGGCCGCCTGAACACTCTCATCACTGTATTCCATGGGTTTGCGGTAATGGGTCTGAAAGGCTGCAAAGCGATAGACCAGCGGATGGATGCCGGCTTTGATAAAAGCATTGTCGAGGGTGAGAAAATTGCCTTCACTCTTGGCCATTTTCTTGCCGCCGGCGATGATCAGAAAGGCACCATGCATCCACCATTTGAAAAAGGGCTTTCCGGTGGCCGCCTCGGACTGAGCAATTTCATTGGTGTGATGCACGTCAATATGGTCAGTGCCACCGCAATGAATATCAAGCTGATCCTTTAGAAATTTCATGCTCATGACCGAGCATTCGAGATGCCAGCCCGGAAACCCCATACCCCAGGCAGAATCCCATTCCATCTGCCGCTGAACACCTGGCGGCGAAAATTTCCACAGGGCAAAATCGGTAGGATTGCGCTTTTCCGGATTTTTCTCCACCCGGGCGCCTTCCTGTAAAGACTCGAGCTTCTGGTGGGATAATTTGGTGTAATCTTTAAACTTGGATGTGTCGAAATAAACACCGTCGCCGGTGCGATAGGTATAGCCTTTTTCCTCCAGGGTTTTTATGAGAGCAATCTGCTCGTCAATTGTATCGGTTGCTTTTACCCAGATATCGGGTGGGAGAATATTTAGATTTTTGATGTCATTTTTAAAGGTCTGGGTATAAAACTCGGCAATCTCCCAGGCCGTCAGGCCCTCACGCAGAGCACCCTTCTCCATTTTGTCTTCACCCATGTCCCGGTCGCCGGTCAGATGGCCGACATCGGTTATATTCATCACATGTTTTACCCGGTACCCGTTATACAGCAGGACCCGCCTGAGGATATCCTCGAATATATAGGTCCGCAGATTGCCGATATGGGCAAAATTATAAACCGTCGGACCGCAGGTGTATAAGCCCACTTTCCCCGGTTTGACAGGCTCGAACTCAACTTTACTTCGGGTCAGCGAATTATACAAATATAGTTTCATCATGAATCCATCAATGCAGAATCGAAAATAGGTTAAGATTCGTAAAAAATTGGTACACCTTCGCTAACCTTAAATGATAAAAAATGTCAATGATGAAATCCTCAATAGACACTGACACAGTTCATAATCTCAAACAATAATTTCATAACCTGAGCGTTTCATAATCCTTCTAGCCTGTCAATTTTTTATTGACCCCTGGCCCCTGTATGTATATTTATACTCTAATTTATTAATCCCTCACAGGTAAAGCCAACACCGCGTCATGTTAATTGAACTGGCCTTATTTGAAAAGTGAAAGGAACGGGAATGGTTAATTGGTTCTCTGGGCTAAATCCGATCCTGCAGGCCCTGATCGCCACATTGTTTACCTGGTTTGTGACCGGATTGGGCGCCGCGCTGGTTTTCTTTTTCAAAACCATCAACAGAAAAGTACTGGACGGCATGCTGGGTTTTGCAGCCGGCGTGATGATCGCGGCAAGTTACTGGTCGCTGCTGGCCCCGGCCATAGAGATGGCGGAAGAATCGAGCCTGCCGGCATGGGTTCCCGCCACCACCGGCTTTTTGCTGGGAGGTCTGTTTCTCTATCTTGCGGATAAGATCATTCCTCACCTGCATCTGGGCTTCCCCATGGATGAGGCCGAAGGCCCAAAAACAAGCTGGCACCGAAGCATTTTACTCGTACTTGCCATCACCCTGCACAATATCCCGGAGGGTCTGGCCGTCGGCGTCGCCTTCGGTGCCCTCGCATCGGATCTGCCCTCAGCTACTCTGGCCGGGGCCATTGCCCTGGCCCTGGGCATCGGGATCCAGAATTTCCCGGAGGGTGCTGCGGTTTCGGTGCCCTTGCGCCGGGAAGGCTTTTCCCGCCTGAAAAGTTTCTGGTACGGGCAGGCATCCGGTATGGTTGAGCCCATCGCAGGGGTGATAGGAGCGGCGTCCGTTATCTTGATAAAGCCGATATTGCCCTATGCTTTGGCCTTTGCCGCCGGCGCAATGATTTATGTCGTTGTGGAAGAACTTATCCCTGAATCCCAATTGGAAAAAAATACCGACATTGCAACGATGGGTGCCATGGTTGGGTTTGCGGTCATGATGACCTTGGATGTGGCGCTGGGCTAAGGCCAAGGTGCCGGGGTTCCGGGTGTCAGGTCAGAGGTCAGAAGACAGGGGTCAGATCAGCCGCCTTCGTTTTTTGATCTAAAGAGCGACAGTACCGCCTTCGTCGTCGTACTCGTGCTCGTCCCTCGAGGATCAGAATTTTATCGAGGACGAGGGACGAGCACGAGTACGACGACGAATCCCATATTTTGTAAACGGGTGTGGAAGTTCACGGAAATGACATTATATTCATGAAGTTTCACACGAATTGCCAGGGCTGCGGCAAGTTGGAGGCTACAGCTTACCCTTCCTGAGTATAGCCACCAGCAACCAGATTCCCATAATGGCTGCAGCCGAAAAGAGCAGAATTCCGATAAGGGAAATCCCGTAAACAAGGGGCGGGGTTTCGGATATCACAATCAAGGCTGACCCGATGATCAGGGCCGCGATAAGGATGGAAAAAGAAATCCGGTTGGAGATTCGATCATGGGTGGCCAACATGGTTTCAAGACCCCGGTGTTCAATTTGCAAACATAGTTTTTGCTGCCGGATTAAACTGGCAAGATCGAGCAAATCTTTGGGAAACTGCTGAAAGAAGTGCAGCAACCGGGTAGCCAGATCATACACATCATCAGCAATTCGCTGGGGTTTATACCTGGCAAGTTTTACCTCGGTGATAAAAGGGGTGGCCTGGGCAATCATATCAAAATTCGGGTCAAGCAGGCGCCCCACACTTTCCACGGTGCTAAAGGCCTTCATCATCAAAAAAATATCCGGCGGAATTCGTAACCTTAAGCCTGTGGCCAACTCCAACAATTGCTGTAACAGCTTACCAAGCTCTATATCTTTTAGGGCTTTGTATAGATGCCGGCCCATAAAGTCCGCCACTTCTCTTTCAAACTGCCGCCTCTCCGGTTCATTCTCCCAATAGGTCAACTTAAGAAGCACCTGGGCCGCACGAACTTCATTCTGATGGACAATGCTATCGAGCAGATCGACAAAATCTTCCCGGGTCTGGCGATCAACGATACCCGTCATGCCGAAATCCAGCAGGCAGATCACATTGTCAGGCAGCACAAAAATATTGCCCGGATGCGGATCGGCATGAAAAAAACCGTGGACAAAGATTTGTTTGAGCACAAGATCGGCCCCCCGGGCGGTAAGAATTGTCCGGTCAAGCCCCGCGGCTTCAAGGCCCTCAATATCCGATATTTTAATGCCTTCAATAAACTCCGTGGTCAGCACCCGGGTGGTGGTGGTCTCTCTAAAAACCTTGGGAATATAAACATGGGGGTCGTCTAAAAAATGGCGGGCAATCCTTTCCATGTTGGTGGCTTCGTTTTGGTAATCAATTTCTTTTTCCAGGGTTCGGGCAAATTCTTCTACAATTTTCACCGGGCGATGGAAGGAAAATTCTTCGATGTGGCGCTCGGCCAGGGTCGCCAGATGCAGCATAATTTCAAGGTCAACTTCGATGATTTTTTGAATACCGGGCCGCTGGAATTTTACGGCCACCGCTTCACCGTCTTTTAAAACGGCCCGATGCACCTGGCCAATGGAAGCCGATGCAAACGGCTCTTCTTCAAGACTGTCAAACAGGTCTTCCGGGGGCATGCCGAATTCAGCGCTGATAGCCTTACGGACCTGTGCAAAAGGAAAGGCCGGGATCTTATCCTGCAGTTTAGACAGTTCCGCGATATATTCCATCGGGACAAGATCCGGACGGGTGGAAAGTATCTGGCCGAGCTTGACATAAGTGGGCCCCAGTTCCTCAAAGGCCATTCTCAGTCTCTGGGGCCGGTTCAGGGGTTCTACCCGGGTGGCCCACTTCCTGGAAATCATCTGAAGACCGACTTCAATATACTGGTCGATCTTCAACATCTCCAGCAGATCCCCGAAACCATATTTAAACAATACGGCCAGGATCTGCCGGTAACGGTTGAGGTGCCGATAGGTCCGGCCGATAACACCTATTTTTCTTATGCTCAGCATAGGTTCGGTGTGGTCTTAGCTGTGCTTAGAGATTGGCAGATGAACAAAGAACTAAGCCTGGAGTCAGGACTTCTCCTTTTCACTGCTGATCATTTTCTTCAGATCTCTGACTTCTTTTTTTAGGGCCTTTAATTCATCACCGGTTACCACATTGGCTTTTTTTAAGAATTCTCCTACGGTCTTTTCAACCCGGGCTTCCAGCTTTTTCTGAGCATCTTCATAGCGTTTTTGTAAATCTTTTAAAAACTTGCTGCCGTCCTTTTCGTTCATCTTGCCCTTGTCAATCAGTTCTTTGGCCAGATCTTCCACTTCATCCCAGGTTTTCAGCGCCAGGCCGACACCGGTCAGCAAGGTTTTTTTAATCAGGTCAGGCATTTTGCCCCCCTTTCGATCCTAAAAAGGAACCATAATCATTTTGAAGGTATTGGTGGTTTACACCCCATAGGCGCCACAATTAAACTATCATAATTATATCTAGAAAATGCAAACCTTATCAACTATTTAGTGTCAATCCTCAAATAGTGGATTAGACCATGAAGTTTCCAATTCATAAATTTTGAGATAGCTTCTATTTGATTTTGCCGATCACCGCACTCGCAATCGTATTCTTTTGAATCTCTTTGGTGCCCTCGTACAATTCGGTGATCTTGGCATCACGGTAAAAGCGCTCGACTTCATATTCCGTCATGTAACCGTAACCGCCCAGCAGTTGTATGGCTTCGTCGGCCACTTCAACGGCAGTACGTGCCGCATACATTTTGGCCATGGACGTCAGTTTCGGATCAATGCGGCCCTGGTCATAATTCCAGGCAGCCTTGTAGGTTATCAGCCTGGCAAGTTCAATTTTGGTGGCCATATCAGCCAGTTTGTGCTGGGTAACCTGAAATTGAGCAATCTTGCGGCCGAACTGTTCCCGTTCTTTAACATAGGCCAGTGCACGGTTAAAGGCACCCTGGGCGATTCCCAACGCCTGGGCGGCAACCAAAATCCGGCTTTCATCAAAAAATTCAAGGACATGGTAGAAGCCCTTGCCTTCTTCCCCGATCATATTGGTAGTCGGAACCCGTACATCCTTATAGTTCACCTCGGCGGTGGACATCGCATGAATGCCCATTTTGTCACCGACATCGGCAGAGGTGAGGCCTTCGCGATCTGCTTCTACCAGAATCAAACTGATACCGCGGTAAGAGGGTTGGACATCACCATCTGTCTGGCACATCGTGCAATAAAACCCGGCCATGCCGCCGTTGGAGATAAAGGTCTTGGTGCCGTTAATTACCCATTCATCCCCCTCACGCACAGCCGTCGTGTCCAGCGAGGTGATATCCGACCCATGTCCCGGTTCGGTAAATGAGCCGGCCGACAGCATTTTACCCTCGGCCACCGCCGGCAGATATTTTTGCTTTAATTCCTCGCTGCCAAAGCGCAGGACACATTCGCTGGCGAAACTGGAAAGAATGACCGCGCTTCCGATGGTGGAATCCTGGGCGCAAAACGCATCGGCAATAATGATATTTTCCAACACACCAAGCCCCTGGCCGGAATACTCTTCCGGATAGTGAATGCCGATAAAACCTAAATCACCTGCTTTTTGCCAGATTTTGGTTGGAAATTCGTGCTTGCGGTCAAGCTCAAGGGCAAGTTCTTTGTCAAATTCACCTTTGGCAAATTCCCTGGCAGCTTTCTGAATCTCTTTTTGCGATTTAGTGAGCTCAAAATCCATGCTAATTCCTCCGAAATTAAGATAAATTATTAAACGTTTGGGAATCTCTATAATTTATTAAAATACGGGAAGTGTTGTATCAATAAGTTACCCAACCCGCTGATTGCAGCCGATAATTTTCTTTTGGGATTAGCACATGCCATCAGCCTTTGCAAGGGTTTAAGGACCCGCATGGCAAAAGGGACTTGACTGTTAGCTGAAACTAACCTAATTGATTAAAATTAATCCGGACTGGACATACCGGTCCGGGATTAATACATTTAGAGGATCGTTCAGGGTTCGGGGTTCAAGGTTCAAAGGTTAGGGTTTGCGTTAAATCGGAACCGCAGAATCGTTGGATAGTTCGTCAACATCCAATTCCCGTCACTCCGGCGAAGGCCGGAGTTGATAACCATTTGAACAACTGAATTT
Organism: uncultured delta proteobacterium; assembly: GCA_963821065.1. GTDB lineage: Bacteria > Desulfobacterota > Desulfobacteria > Desulfobacterales > JAFDCJ01 > JAFDCJ01. The sequence continues at coordinate 15,564 of CAWGCM010000028.1, forward strand.
CGGATTGTACCGGGATGACGGTACCATCAACCTTGAACCCTGAACTCTGAACCTTTGAACCTTAGGAATAGAAAGGAATTTTTCTGAAATGCAATATACCATCGCGCTGGCCGGCAAAGGCGGTACCGGTAAAACCACCATGGCCGGTCTGCTTGTCAAATACCTGGTCAAAAAAAACAAGACGCCGATTCTGGCAGTTGACGCTGATTGCAACGCTAATTTCAATGAGGTTCTCGGCCTGGAGATCAAAGACACCCTTGGCAACGCCCGGGAAGAAATGAAGAAGGGGGTTGTCCCCGGCGGCATGACCAAAGACATTTTTATGGAGATGAAACTGGAAGAATCTTTGGTGGAAGCGCCTGGCTTTGACCTGATTGTCATGGGGCAACCTGAAGGCGCCGGTTGCTATTGTGCCGCCAATACACTGCTGGCAGGATTCATGGACCGCCTGGCCGACAATTATCCGTTTGTTGTAATGGACAATGAGGCCGGCATGGAACACATCAGCCGGTTGACCACCAAAAATGTGGATATTCTGTTAATCATCACCGATCCTTCCCGTCGCGGCCTTCAAACTGCGATAAGGATTGACGATCTTGCCAGAAAGTTGAACATCGGCGTCGGTAAGAGTTACGTGGTGATCAACCAGGTAAAAGAACCACCTTCCGCCAAAGCGCTGGAAATGATCAAAGAGGGCGGTCTTGAATTGGCCGGCACCGTGCCGGAAGATCGCGCAGTATATGAATTTCGATTTTGATGGGCGTCCAACCATTGAAATGCCCGAAGACAGTGTGTCTGTCCAGGCCGCCTTCGGAATCTTTGATGAGATCGTGGCCTAAATAAGAGCAAAGCTCCCAGGACATAGTGCCGAAAGTATCACTATATGAACAAAACCGGCTTTTTGTACGATGACAGGTACCAATTGCATCTCACCGGCGACTATCACCCGGAGATCCCGCAAAGACTAACCTGCGTTTACCGGGGTATCCAGGAAGCCGGGTTGTTATCGAGTCTCATTCGCATGGAAGCCAGCCGTGCCGATATGAAATGGGTCGAACTGGTTCATGATGGACGTTATATCCAGCGCTTTGAAGCCGCCTGTCTTTCGGGCAAGAGCATGTTTGACAGCCCGGATAACCAGATGTGCTATGATACTTATGAGACCGCCCTGTTGGCTGCGGGCGGGATCCTGGATGCCGCCGGCCGTGTAATGGCCGGGGAACTGGACAATGCCTTCTGTGCCGTCAGACCTCCGGGACACCATGCCGAAGTCGCCAAAGCCATGGGGTTTTGCTACTTCAACAACGTGGCCATCGCCGCCCGCTATCTTCAGAATCAATGGGGGATCCAGCGGGTTGGAATTGTTGACTTCGATGTGCACCATGGCAACGGAACCCAGCACATCTTCGAACATGATCCGACCGTATACTACTATTCCATCCATGAGCACCCTTCTTTTGCTTATCCCGGTACCGGCCGCGAATTCGAATATGGTAAAAACTCCGGGCACGGGTATACCAAAAACTCACCGGTGTTACCCGGCCAGGGCGATGATGAATACAAGCGCCTGATAGAAAAAGACCTGATTCCCGCCTTTGAGGAATTTAAGCCCGAAGTCATCCTTGTCTCAGTCGGCTTTGATGCCCACATAGATGATGATATGTCCGATATTAAATTGTCGACCGAAGGCTTCTCGTGGATCATGCAAAGGATCGTTGCGTTAGGCCGACAGCATTCCAAAGGCAGGATCATATCGGTTCTGGAAGGGGGCTATTCGCTAAAACGCCTGCCGGAGCTCGCCGCCAATCATGTTAAAATATTGCTAAATGGCAAGATTACGTTAACAAATACAGGAGGGAATATGTTTGTAAGCCGATCCATGACCCGCAAGGTCATCACCGTGGATCCAGACAAAACTGTCTTCGAAGCCCAGGAATTGATGGCGGACAACCGTATCCGCCACCTTCCGGTAGTAGGCCAAAACCGGCAGCTCATCGGCATTGTTACCGACAGAGATATCCGCAGTGCGATGCCTTACAATTTTATCAAGGACTCCTGCAGTGAAGAACAGAGGAAGCAAATATGCGCACTTACCGTTAAAGACATCATGACCAGAGATCCCATATCGGTTTCTCCGACCTACACCATTCAGGATGCACTTTTGATGATCCAAAATTCTAAAGTCGGTGCACTGCCGGTGGTTGGCGATGACGGAAAACTTTCCGGCATTCTTTCCGTGCGAGACCTCTTACGGGCCTTTATCAATGTGCTGGGAATCGGCGAACCCGGTACCCTTCTGTGTATTCTGGTTGAAGAAAAAGTCGGCCAGCTAAAGAAAATCGTGGATGCGATCACCGCAGAAAACATCTCTTTTGGCAGTGTTCTCGTCGCCCGGTACTGGGATGAAAACAAACGGGCCGTCTTTACCTATCTCTTGACCCAGAATGTCGCCCAGGTTAAAAAGAAATTGAAAAATCTGGGATTCAACCTGCTTGATCCTATGGAATGGTATCTTGACCAGTTACCTAACAATGAACCGTCTCCGAAATCCACCGAATAATCAGGAAAAAACCTGTGCCGGTCCCTATCAGGAGCTGTTTATTTACTACCTCAAGGGTCGTTTGAAGGCGGACGACAAAACGCTGCCCGACAACTGTATCGGAAACTGGGAAGAAGAAGAAGACTCTTTTCTGTTTTTCTCACGACCGGCTTTCGAACAGGTCGAAGACCTTCTGAGCCGCCAGCCCCAGTTAAGCTATATCGACAGCTATCACATGCCCTACGACCAGTGGCTGGGAGAAGCCTTCAGCACATTTGAACACGGAAAATTTCGAGTCATACCCCCGTGGGAAGGGTCGCATGAAAGGAAGAACACCAACGGCGAAAAGCTTTCTATACTGCTGGATCCCGGCCTGGTTTTCGGCACGGGAACGCATCCGACAACCCGTGACTGCCTCGATGCCCTGGAATTAGCGGCCGGCTCAAAAAAATTCAACACCGTGCTGGACCTTGGAACCGGCACCGGCCTGCTGGCCCTGGCCGCCGCAAAATTGGGAAGTAAAGGCGTTGTTGCCGTTGATTTGAATCTTCTGGCGGCAAAAACTGCCAAACGCAATGTAAAACTCAATCATCTAGAACACCGCGTCGTGACTGTGCAGGGCCGGGCTGAAGACATAATTGCCTGTCCGGCGGACCTTGTAATTGCCAACATCCATTATGATGTCATGCAACAGATCGTTAATGAGAGAAGTTTTTTTACCAAGAAAAGGTTTATTCTCTCTGGTCTATTGCGCAGCGAAGCACGAAATATTGCCAATATCCTTGCAAAACATCCGGTCACGATTTTAAATCAATGGACCAATGAAGGTATATGGTATACATTTTATGGTAGAACTGCCGAACCACGCCAGTAATTCCGTCCTTGGCGACTAAAAGGGAAAATATGAAAGTAAAAGTGTGGGGTTCTAGAGGATCCATTCCGGTATCAGGCAAAGAGTATTTGAAGTACGGCGGTGACACGACCTGTGTTGAAATCCAAAGCAAGAGCGGCGACGTTATTGTTGTGGACGCCGGAACCGGAATTCGCAGGCTGGGAACCTACCTGTACGACAAAAAATGCTGCAACCTTAATTTTATCTTTACCCATGCCCACTGGGATCATTTGATGGGATTTCCTTTCTTTAAGCCGCTGTTTTTCAAAAAATTCAAGATTCGAATGCACCGCTGCCCATATCACAGCAAATTTGTAGAGACCATTCTCTCCAAGGTCATGGCTCCTCCTTATTTTCCAGTCCAATATAAAGATGTTACCGCCCGGATGACCTATCCGGATGCATGCCCTATGGAATTTGATATCGGCTCGGTCACGGTGGTTCCCATGGCGCTTAGTCATCCAAACGGCGGCAGCGGATATAAATTCATAGAAGACGGCAAAAGTTTTGTTTTTCTGACGGATAACGAGCTGGGCTATATCCATCCCGGTGGGTTTGGGTTCGACGATTATCTTGAATTTTGCAGCGAGGCAGATCTTCTCATCCATGACGCCGAATATACACCCCAGGAATATAAGGCCTTTGTGGATTGGGGGCACTCCGCGTACACCGATGCCCTTGATTTGGCCCTCAAGGCCGGCGCCAAAACATTAGGCCTATTTCATTTGAACCAGGAGCGCACGGACCGACAAATGGATGACATCGTCCAAGATTGCCGAACCCGCATTGCCGACCAGGGATCCAGCCTGGAATGTGTGGGCGTGACATGCAATATGGAGTTTGAAGTATAAAGGTAAAAGGTGTCAGGGGGCCGATTCTGTAAATTTTCGGTTATAAGCACAGAGCGCCGAGGGCTTAGCGCGAAGCGTTGAATTTTTCCGAAACGAGGTAAACATGGATGATCTGATCAAGCAGGCGGCTGAAGATCTGGCCGCTGCCAGCAAGGTGACGGCGCTGACCGGCGCCGGCATTTCTACCGAAAGCGGAATTCCGCATTTTCGGGGCAAGGGGGGACTCTGGGAACGGTACGACCCCATGGAAATTGCCCATATCGATGCCTTGATGAAGGATCCGGTCAAAGTCTGGAACATCCTGGTCAAAGAAATGAAGGTCGACACGGCCAGCCCCAATGACGGCCACAAGGGGTTGGCAAAACTTGAAGAAATGGGTAAATTAAAAACCGTTATTACTCAAAATGTCGACGGTCTGCATCAGGCTGCCGGCAACACCGATGTGATCGAATTTCATGGTACTTTTGCCTGGCTGCGCTGCATGGACTGCAGCCGGAAGTACGAAACCCGCGAGGTTGATATTTCCGAAATTCCGCCCCGTTGTATCTGCGGCGGAATTTTAAGGCCGGATGCCGTTTTTTTCGGCGAAATGATTCCCCAGGATGCCCTGTGGCGTTCCAGGCAAATTGCGTCTGATTGCGATTTGATGCTGGTGGTCGGCACTTCCGCCGTGGTTCAGCCGGCGGCGCTTATGCCGGTCGTCGCCAAAGAAAGTGGTGCCAAAGTTGTTGAAATCAATCCGGAGAAAACACCGTTAACGGATGAAATCAGTGACTATCTGATCATGGGCGCAGCAGGCGATGTGATGAATCAAATAATTGAGAAGCTGGAGCAAATTTCCTAGCTTCCGCCGCCTTTCCCCGGTCTCAAACCGGCCACAATTGTTGGGCGGACTATGCCTGTCTTTGACAAGCTAGATTCAGCCCGGGTAGGGTCGGCCTCGAATCGACTGAGCTCGTCGCAGGCCGCGCCAACCTCGCCTTAAACCAGGCAGCCGCCTTGGGCTGCCCTATGTTTTTCTGAGGAAATCTGTCGGACAGCCTATCTGGTGCGGTTAGGCACTTATTTTTTTTGGTCATTGGATATTATTTGTAATTTGGGATTTGTTATTTGTTATTTCCAGGTTAGCCAATAGGTTAATAAATGATCGAAATAAACACTCCCTGGGTTCAGACAGTCGCCCTAAATCCCCCGACCCTTCAGGATAACACCGCTGATGCCGACCGCCTGATCTCTGCCTTAAAAGCCACTATTCAAAGTGATGCGATCGATGTTGATCTCGCCCTGTTAAAGAAGCTGCCGGCCCTTTTGCGAAAATGGGAGTATCAGGTTCGCTGTATTGTGCTTAAAGACCGTCACCGGTGGCTGCTGACCGGCATCATGGATGCAGCGGATGCCACCCCCATCGCCGGTCTTGCGATTGACCTTGGTACCACCCGGGTTGTTTTACGGTTGATTGATCTCATCACCGGCCGCACCCTGGCAGAATATGCCTTTGACAATCCCCAGGAGGCTGTCGGGCCGGATATTCTGGCCCGTATCCATTACGCTGAACAGGATGGTGGTCTTGACAGGCTCCATGAGCTAATCATCACGGGGCTGAACCACGCAATTACCAGCCTGTGTGCAACCATAAAAATTAATCCACAACGTATTTACGCCCTGGCTGTGGCCGGTAATACAACCATGACCCACCTTTTCATGGGGCTTAATCCGCGCTGGATCATCCGTGAGCCCTATATCCCGGCTGTCAACAAACCGCCGGTAGTAAAAGCTGCGGCTTTGGGTGTCCGGGTGAACCCCCTGGCCCGGGTCCTTATTTTCCCCAATATCGGCAGCTACTTCGGAGGGGATCTGATCGCCGGAATTCTCTACTCGGAAATATATAAAAATGAGGAAACCGCCATTCTGGTGGACGTGGGAACCAATGCCGAAGTGGTGGTCGGCAATAAAAACTGGCTGATAGCCTGTGCCGGTGCCGCCGGTCCTGCCCTGGAAGGCGGGGTCACCCGCATGGGTATGACGGCAGGCCCGGGAGTCATCGACAAAATTGCGATAGACCCGGATACCCGGGAATTTAAAATTCACACCATTGATGAAAAACCGCCCCGGGGCATCTGTGGTTCCGGGGTGATCGATCTGGCGGCCCAATTGTTTCTTGGAGGGATGATCGACATCCGTGGCAAATTTCTGCCGGCCCAATGCGGCAGCCGGCTGAATGAAATTGACGGTCTGGTGCACCTGACGGTGGTTCCCTCCGATCAATCCGGCACCGGTTCGGATCTCACCATCAGCCAGGCAGATGTGGACAGCCTGATTCGATCCAAAGCCGCCATGTACACGATCCTGGAGACCATCACCGCCTCGGTGGGCATGGCGCTCAAGGATTTAAAACGCTTTTATGTCGCCGGCACCTTCGGTTCCTTCATCGATCCGCGTTCGGCCATCACCATCGGCATGCTGCCGGATCTATCGCTTGAAACCTACCAACCCCTGGGCAACAGCTCCCTGGCCGGCGCCACCCTGGCGCTCACCTCAACAGATTGCCTGGCGGAAATGGACCGCATCCGCGACCGCATCACCTACCTGGAGCTCAACGTCAACCAGGAATTCATGAACCGCTTCAGCGCTGCAAAATTTCTGCCCCACACCAACCCCTCCCTGTTTCCATCTGTGAAAGTATGAAAAAGGGATAAATTCCTGGATTTTGCACGAGTCGGAGGCTTTCATATGCAAGGCACTTAAGGGCGAAGCTATAGTGGACTATGCTGAGCCCTTAATAACGAAGCATATGAAAGCCTCCGGCTCGCCCGCCCTGTTGGGTCGTAGCTGAAAGCAAAGCCCAAAGGGTGAAAATTAATGAGATTAGATCGACCAGCATCCTTTTTACTGATTAAGTATTTGGTTTTGCTGCTCTTATTCTCTCACCCTGCTGTTATTTATTATTATTTAAACTTCTCATTAATTTTCATGCAAGATTCAGGAAATTATTAGTAGGTTGACAAGTCTTTAAAAAAGTAGTATTAAGGTAGTATGAAGATTAAGACATCTATAACATTATCAGAAGAAGTACTGCTTGAAATAGATCAAATAAGTGGGCAGTCGAGAAATCGATCAGCCTTCATTGAGATTGCCATACGTGATTTCCTGAAAAAAAGAGCAAAAAAAATTAGAGATGATAGGGACCTGGAGATTCTGAATAGAAATTCAAAACGTCTCAATCGTGAAGCAGAAGATGTTCTCTCTTACCAAGTGGAATTATGAAACGGGCAGAATTCTATCGCGTCCAGAAACCATCATCCCGTGATCCTAAAAAATATCGGGTCTTTATTGTCGTAAGCCGTCAGATTCTGATCGACTCTCGTTTTTCCACCGTTATTTGTGCTCCTGTTTACAGCAAATATGACGGCCTGCTCACTCAGGTTCAAGTAAATGTTGAAGATGGCTTGAAACATGATAGCAGTATACATTGCGATGAACTTATCAGCCTGCCTAAATCGGTCCTCACTAACTATGTCGGCACGCTTTCTGAACAAAAAATATCCGAACTAGATACTGCCTTAAAAGCAGCCCTCGATCTCGACGATTCGATTGGCGACTATTAAAATTGCCAATAGATCTCATTCCTTAAATTTATTACTCCAATATACCAGGAGGTCCTTTTATGCCAAAACCCATCTACCTGGATTACAATGCCACCACCCCGCACGATCCGGAAGTTATCGAGGCCATGCGGCCGTTTCTGGAAGAAGAATTCGGTAATCCTTCCAGTTCTCACCTCTACGGAAACGCACCGAAAACAGCTGTCATGGAAGCCCGCCAACAGGTTGCCGCCTTACTCAATTGTAGTCCCGAGGAAATCATTTTCACCAGCGGCGGCACCGAATCCAACAATCAAGCCCTGAAAGGTATCGCTGAAGCCTATCGGGATAAAGGCAATCACATGATCACCAGCCGGATTGAACACCCGGCCATACTGCAGGTCTGCGCCTATCTTGAAGAAAATGGATTTGAGGTTACCTATCTTCCGGTCGATAACCAGGGACTGGTAAGTGTTTCAGATGTGGCCGATACCATTAAAGCCAATACCATTCTGGTTACGATTATGCATGCCAACAACGAAGTCGGCACTATTCAGCCAATTACCGAGATTGCCCGAATCGCCAAACAGCGCGGTATTTTGTTGCACACCGATGCCGCCCAGTCCATCGGTAAAATCCCGGCAACAGTGGACAACCTGGGTGTGGATTTATTGTCGATTGCCGGCCACAAGGTTTATGCCCCTAAAGGTGTAGGTGCGCTTTTTATCCGCGAGGGTGTAAGATTGGCTAATTTAATGCATGGCGCGGGACAGGAGTCAGGCCGGCGGCCCGGAACCGAAAATGTTCTCGAAATTGTGGGACTGGGAAAAGCCTGTGAAATAGCCAAACGGGATCTGGATATCAATATGACGCATATGCAGCATATGCGCGACCGCCTTTATGAAGGCATTAAGATAGAATGTATCCAGGTCA
>CAWGCM010000029.1:0-82356 GCA_963821065.1 uncultured delta proteobacterium
CTTATGCCCCAAGCCGGCGGTGCTCTAGACCGCATACGTGGTGACACCATGACCGTAAAATTCATTCAGTATTGGGATGTGCTTTCCGAGCGGGAAGACGAATTCAGCAGGTTCATGGTGAAGAGCTACATCCCTGGAATTAATGAAACCGGATATCTCCAAATCGTCGGTTCCTGGCATGTCGCCACCGGCGAAGGCCCCTACTACATCATGGAGGGTGTTGCAGACTCCGTTAAAAATATCCATAGCCTGCTGCAGCTGGATGAATTCAAGAAACTCAGTCATCTGTTGCATTTCTTAATCACAAACTACAAAACCAAACTTCTAGTGCCGACCGGCCCCATCGAGGGGATCGTTCCCGATGACAAAAACTATCGTTTCAACCACCATTATGATGTCATCTACGATAAATATGATGACTATATGATGTTTATGAAAGACGAGCATCTCCCGATCATGGAAGAACTTGGCGTCAAAATGATCGGCGCCTGGTATGTAGCCATCGGCCCAGGCCCCAATTTAGTTGTTGAGGGCGCCTGTCCCGGCGTAAAAATAATTATGGACGCTATCGGCAGTGAGCGCTATCGCCGGCTCACGGCGAAGTTGCTCACCATGGTCGACGGATTTGGCAGCAAAATTCTGGTCGATACCGGAATCCTGCACTGAAGAGGAAAAAGCAATGTCGGTCAAACTGGTCCAATACTGGAACATTCTGCCCGCCACCAAATCGGAATTCGATGCCTATTTCAATCAGGAATATGTGCCCCGCATCAATGAAACCGGCTTAATGAGGATGGTGGGCTCCTGGCATGTCGCCTCCGGTGAAGGCCCCTATTTTATCACGGAAGGTGTTGCCGGGACCGTGACCGAGGTCGAAAGCCTGATCATGACGCCGCTTTACATCGATCTGCGTAACCGCCTTTTGCAGCTAGTAAGAGATTTCCAGTCCAAACTCCTGGTTCCGATTGAATCAATGCAGCCGGATGTTCCGGATGTCGAGCATGGATATAAATTTAACCAGCACTTTAATATCAACCCCGCAGATTTTTATGCGTTTTTAGATTTCGAAGAGCAGGTTCACCTTCCGGAGATGAAACGCTTTGGTCTTACACTGGTGGGTGGTTGGAATGTTGCGGTGGGCGCCACCCCTTACATGATTGATGAAGCCCGGGCCGACAATCTGGTAATGATCGGTGAAATGCTGGAAAGCCCGACCTACCAGAAATTAACACTTAAATTGCTCCAATTGGTCTCCAACTACGGCTGTAAAATTCTCGTGCCATCCGGACACATCAACACCTGACCGCGGCCATTCAATAAAATGGGCGCATTGACGATTTTATACGAACCATCGTGTTGCAGATATGTTGTTAAAACTATGTCCTTATCGAGTTTGTTCTAACAACATGTTGACGGAAACTGACGGTTTCAGGTGTTCCGCCGCAGGCGGATCAGGTGTCAGGGAGTGGAATTGCTGAACACTGAAACCTGATACCTGAAACCTATAATTAGGAGACCCATGAGCACACTCACCGGCAGGCTTCTCAGGATTAACCTCAACGATTCTTCTTATGGGAAAGAAGAAATTCCCCGGCGACACATCACGCGCTTTATCTCAGCCCGGGGGCTGGGCGCCAAATATCTCTATGATGAGCTCGCGCCCGGCTTAAACCCGCTTTCTCCGGACAACAAATTGCTGCTGCTCATCGGCGCCCTTGGCGGCACCGGGCTTCAGGGGTTTTCCAAATGGGCGGTGATGTCTAAAAGCCCTTTGACCGGCACCATTTTTCGCTCCATCTCGGGTGGAAATTTCGGCGTGTGGATGAAAAACGCCGGGTATGATCTCATCATCCTGGAAGGCAGGGCAACGGCGCCGATTTATATCCACATTGACACAGACGGCGTTCATTTTCATGCAGCAGCTGATCTCTGGGGACTGGACTACCGCCGGTTGCAGGCACAGCTAAGAGGAAAACACGGCCACCGCACCGAATCGGCCTGCATCGGACCCGCGGGTGAAAACCTGGTTCGCTATGCGGTCATCCACTCCGGCGAACGAACGGCTTCCCGGGGCGGCATGGGAACGGTGATGGGCTCCAAGAACCTGAAAGCCGTATCGATCAATGTTCCGATTAAAAAACCGACCCCGTTCGATCCTGCAACCTTCAAGGGGCTGATCAAAACCCAGGTCGGCATTTTAAAGGAGCACCCCCGCAAACAGACCATGACCACTCTGGGAACACCGTACATCACCAAAATCGTGAACATGATGGGCATCCTGCCCACCAAAAACTATCAGGAAGGGAGCATCCCGACCATCGAAAACCTGTCCGGTGATAAATTCTTTGAATTAAAAGAGGCCCGGGCCGGATGTTATTCATGTATGACCCGCTGCGGCGGTATGCGGGAGGTCGCGCACGGACCTTTTGGGGGCTCCCAGATCGACGGTCCGGAATACGAAACCATTTTTGCGTTCGGCCCCCTGGTCGGTCTCTCCGACCGGCAGTTCGTGATCGATGCCAACGCCCTGTGCGATGCGTACGGTATCGATACGATCAGTACGGGAGTCTGCATTGCCTTCGCCTGCGAATTGTTCGCCCGGGGCATTATTTCATCTGCGGATGCGGACGGGTTGAAACTCACCTGGGGCAATAAGGAAGCGCTTTTTTCTTTGATTGAACAGATCGGCAAAAGAGAGGGCTTCGGCCGTCTGCTGGGAGAAGGGGTCAAAAGGGCCGCCGAGCAGTTGGGGGGCGGTGCAGCCGCCCTGGCCATGCATATCAAAGGCCTGGAGCTTCCTGGATATGAGCCGCGCGGGGTCAAGGGCTATGCCCTCAGTATGGCTACCTCAAACATCGGCGGCAGTCACATGTACGGCCGCCCCCGGGAGGAATTTTCAGGCCAGGCGGATCCTCTGGCAGAGACTGGCAAAGGCGATTTAATTGCCCGGGTTCAGAAAGAGCAGGCCCTCGAGGATTCTCTTATCGCCTGCACCTTTGGCAATACGGGATTGGACGCCGCCATGTATGCCCGCCTTCTTCTTGCTGCCACCGGCATCGACGATTTTGGGGATGCTGCGAATTTGCTTAGAATCGGAGAGCGCATCGTTTGTATCGAACGGTGTTTTAACACCCGGGAGGGATTTGGCCGCAATGACGATACGCTGCCCGAACGCATGCGCACAGAACCCTTGCAGCAGGCCGGCCCGGCCACCGGTCAGGTGGTCGGCAATCTGGAGCATCTGCTGGACGAATACTACCTGGCCCTGGGTTACACCGCCGAAGGCATACCCGGTATAAATCGGCTGCAAGAGCTGGATCTGCCGGAAGCGATTGAAGATATCAAAACATACACGGCTCCCGGTGCATCGGAGTCGCCGGGTAAAAGCGGTCAGCCATAGCTGCACCTGCATCTTTCAGGGGTTTTAACAATTCGTAAGCCCCGGGACCGGTTGGAATCTTTTTCCGATCGCACCCCGCGGTCGGCAATTAAAATGTGTCAACCCACAGAAAGGAGAATAAAATGAAAGTTTATGATGTTGTTCCCGGTTTGGAATTTGACCCCGAGAGGGATTTCGAGCAATCACCGGCCTGGTTTTTGGACGGCACCCATTCGGTGCCGCCCTGGACACCGATGTTCGGTTGGTTCTGGATAAGTTTCTGTCGACACGGCATGCAATACGGGGCCGAGAAATTGAGCCTGCCAACCGTAAAAGGGTGGGACTGGCGATTTATGAACGGCGGGGGTTACCTGACACTGCTGCTGGTGAAGTCGGAAGAGGAAAAACAGCGAAGAGAAAAACGATTTCGTAAAGCAATCCTGCCTTTCATTCAGGACTATGACGGTTTGTGGAACGGTTTTGTTGATGAGATTTTAGGGCGTTATGAGAGCCTCAAAGCCCTGAATCTCGATGAAGCCACCAACATAGAACTGCTGGACAATTTTGAAGAGACCATCAACACCTGCCGCCGCATGTGGGAAATTCACATGTATATGATGTACGGAACTTACACGGCCTATATTCTTTTTGAAAATATGTGCCGGGAGTTGGCCGGTATCGATGACACTTCCCCGCTTTTCCACAAACTGGTTTCCGGCTTTGACAACAAGGTCTTTCAGGTCGATCGTCGCCTGTGGGAATGTTCCAAACGGGCCCAGGAGGATGGTCTGGCAGATGAATTTCTCCAAAACGATCCCGCCAATATCGCGGCCGCGCTGGCGTCAACGGAGAAGGGCAAGGCGTTTCTAAAGGATTTCATGGATTTTATGAATGAAGACGGCTGGCGCATGCAGCGCATGTCGGAAATAAATCTGCCTACCTGGGTGGAGGACCCAACGCCGGCCCTCGGTAATGTCAAGCAGTTCCTTTTAAAAGGCGGGGGTTTCAACCTCGACGAGAAGCGTCAGAAGAATGCCGGAGAACGGGAAGCAGCCGAAAAAGAGGTGCTCGCGAAGGTTCCCGAGGAGCAAAGAGGCTGGTTCGAGCAATTGATGCGGATTGCCCAAAAATGCGGTGTTTTCAGTGAAGAACACGACCATTACCTGGATCTGTATACCCATGCCATGATGCGGCGAAGCGCCCTAGGCCTGGGCAAGCGGTGGACCCAAAAAGGGGCCATCGATGATCCTGAAGACATGTTTTTCCTGATACCCGACGAAATCCGGCGGGCAGGTATCAATCCTGACCAGTTTGACATGCGTTATATTGTAGATCGCAGAAAGGCAGATTGGGAAGAATGGCAAAAGACGCCCAATCCGCCTGCCATGTTAAAGGAAGGCTTCGATCTGGATCAGGCCATGGGCGTGCTGGTACAGTCCAATGACCCCATCGCCCTCAAGGTGGTCGTCGGAGCCATGCCGGAGGTGCGCCCCGAACTCAAAGCCGATCTTTATGGAACCTGCGGGTCCCCCGGTGTGGCCGAGGGCCCGGCGCGGGTCATCATGACCGAAGATGAACTCCACCTGGTAAAGGAAGGCGACATTCTGGTGGCGGCCACTACATCGCCCAGTTGGACGCCCATTTTTTCCATGATCCAAGGCGTGATTGTGGATCGGGGCGCCAGCCTTTCCCATGCCGCCATTGTCGGCCGGGAATACGGTATCCCGGTGGTAATGAACGTCTTCGAAGGCACCCAGAAGATCAAATCCGGCCAACGGGTTAAGGTGGATGCCAACCTGGGTGCGGTATACATACTGGACAAATAACGGTTAAACGGCGAAGAGGAGAGCCCCCTGAGGTAAAATCGGGGCTCTCTTTGCCGGTAGCGGAAGGAAAGATCACCATGGCAGATAAATGGATTTACTGGTTCGATGAGCTGCGCAGCGAGCACAACGACATGGTGGGGAAAAAATGCGCCAATCTTGGCGAAATGGTTCACCTGGGAATGCGGGTGCCACCGGGATTTGCGATATCGGTCGATGGTTACGAACAATTTATGGAAGCAACCGGGGCGGGCGCTGAAATACGGGAATATGTGCAGCAAAACCAGAAGGAATTGATAAACAAAGTTGAAAAGCAAATCGAAGCCAGCCGCTTTATCCGGGGCGTCATCGAATCCAAGCCGATGCCCACCGATATGGCACATGAGCTCTGGAACCACTATGGCCGTCTGTGTGAGCAAACCAGCTGTGAAGATCTGCCGGTGGCCACCCGCTCCAGCGGGGCGGTCAGTATGCCGGGCCAGATGGAAACCTATTTGAATGTGCGCGGAAAAAAAGATCTCGCCAATAAGGTGGTTCGGGTCTGGGGCAGTGCCTTTACCACCCGGGCCATCGCCTTTCGCCTGGAAAAGGGTATGGCGCTTGACAAGGCCCCGATCGGGGTGGCGGTCCTGAAGATGATCGATGCCCGCTGTGCAGGGGTCACGCTGACGGTGCTGCCCACAACCGGGGATCTGTCCAAAATTGTGGTGGAGGGCAACTGGGGCCTGGGCGAGAGCGTTGTCAGCGGTGAAATTACGCCGGACAGCTTTGTCGTTGACAAACAAAGCGGTGAAATCGTAAGCACCATTGGCGCCAAAACCAAGATGGTCGTTTACAAGGATGCCGGCACCCGCATGGTCAAAGTTCCCGCGGATATGCAGAACAGCATCTGTCTGGTCAAAGAGGAAATTGAAGAAATCGCGCGGATCGCCAAAATGGTTGAAGCTCATTTTGACACCCCCCAGGACATGGAGTGGGTCTTTGACCCGGACCAGCCCTTTCCGGACAATCTCTACTGGGTTCAAACCAGGCCCGCAAAATACAGCCGTAAAAAGGAAAGCGATGACGAATATCTGGCGGAGCTCATGACGCGGGTGTTTAAGATGTAGGACCGGGGAATTATGAATGTCGAGTGACGAATGTCGATTTGAGGATGTCGCTTCGCTCTGTCATATTCGTTGAGGTAAATAGAACTATCGATAGTAATATTAAAATTTTCAATCGACAATCGTCATTCGACATTCCATAGGGAGGTAGCAGATGACCATACTTTTCGCTCAAAATTGGGATGTTCGTCCCAACAAATTCGACGAATATTCAGCCTTCGTCACCAACGAATACAACCCGGCCCTCGAAAAACTGGGTCTTGAATTGCTGGGCGGATATTACGTGGCAGTGGGGGAAGGCCCCCGTATTACCGCGGTGGTGACCATCGAAAGCCAGGCGGGCCTGATGAGTATACTGGCTGACAGTGATTACCGCATCTTAGCTAATAAACTTTCGCAGGTGGTCTTCAACTACAGCAACCGGATCTGGGTTTCCAGCGGTCGGCTGCGAGATGAGCCGTATCGCATCCAGACCGGCGCCTGGAAGTTCAATCAATACTATAATGTCATCCCGGGCCAGGAGGACGCCCACTATCAGTTTGTCAAAGAAGAATGCCTACCCGGAATGAAGGCCCTTGGCGTACCGATAACCGCCGGGTGGCGTTTGGCCATCGGATCGGGTCCCCGTATGCTGGCCGAATGCACCGGACGCAACATTGAAAAAATTGCCCAGGCCATCAATACCTCGGAATTCAGACGCATGGTGCGGCCTCTGAAAAGATATTATGCCACTGACTACAGCAGCCGGATTCTGGCCCCAACCGGCCGAATCGAGATTCCGTTTATTATGAAAGAAATGATGAAGGGATTTTAATCGACCCATGTTGCTTGAAGCCGAGTGTGTTCCCTGCATATTGAGAATGTCCGTCGCGGCCCTGCGTCAGCTGCCGCTGGATGAAAACACCATCCGGCAACTTTTTACCGAAATCCTGGAGATCCCTGCCCTGCGCGGACCAGACTGGAACAAGACCAGCGCCGATGTCATCGAGGAAATTTGGCGCATAATTGTAAAGAAAACCGGCTCCTCGGACCCTTTCCGATCAGCAAAATCAACTCAAAATAAAAAAATAATGGATTTGTATCCCGTTCTGCAACAGCTGGTCAATGGGGCCGCAGATCCTCTCTATACGGCTGTTAAGCTGGCCATCCTGGGAAATTCTCTTGATCTCATGGTCGCCGGTTCCGCTGGGACTATTGAAAATTCTATCAGGGACAAAGTTGATGCACTGCTCCCGCTTAAAATTTATTCAGCCTTTGAGCAGCAGTTAAGGGCGAGCAAACGTCTGGTGTATTTTGGAGACAATGCCGGCGAAATTGTCTTCGACAAATTGCTCATCGAGACGATAAAAGAATTGCATTCCCCCGAGATTGTGTTTGTGGTCAGGAGCGTTCCCACCCTCAACGACGCAACCTTGGCCGAAGCCCGCTCCATCGGTATGGATAATATCGTCCGGGTTGTCGAAAACGGCATCGATGGTCCCCTGCCGGGGACCGTGTTGCGTCGCTGCTCGAATGAAGTCAACGATTTGGTGCGGCACTCCGACCTGATTATTTCCAAGGGCGGGGGGAATTTTGATACGCTGGATGAGGAAAAAGAACAACTGCAAAAAAAGATTTCTTTCTTGCTGCTTTCAAAATGCGAACCGTATTACAGGCATTTCGGAATTGAGATTTATCAACCCATCCTGGCTAATTATTACTAAAAATAAATTAACGGTTGGCAATATTTTGCAGGGTACCAAATTGTAAGTATTATGACAATTTTTCACAGGTGTGGGCTTCTTCATCCATCATTCTTGTGGTATCCAAAATGATCTCCATTAACGATCCTATTTCCGGGCCAGCCAGTTGCTCCTGGGGTAAATTCGGGCTGAAATTAAACTGACCTTCCTTTTCCTTCAAAATTTCATAAACGGCTTCTCTCCCTACCTTGTTACCATAGTCGGCCTTAACCAAATCGCCGCATTTCAAGTATAATCTTGCATTACCCTTTGGAAGATTTAATATCACCATACCTGTTTTCTGAGAAATATTGAGGGCCTGCAGCAATTCTATCGACGACATTTGCGACAGCTGACCCGTCATACCCGAGGCAATCTCCTCTGCCCTCAGCACATTAGATTCAGCCAGTCTCCGGGCCAATATCCTGGTCAAATACATTTGCACGGATGGTGATCTATTTAAGATCTCTTTGAAATCTTTTCCTTCAATGGATACAATGGTGGCAGTTTCCACTACTTTGATCGTCGCACCCACAGGATCGCCGCTGATCAAACTCATCTCCCCGAAGACGTCACCCTTTCCCAGCCTGGAAAGACAAACACCATTTTCATCTAGGACCTTGGCAGTACCTGACAGCAAAATATAAAATTGCTGGGCCGGCGTTCCTTTTGTCAATACAATTGAACCCTTGGGATACTTTTTGAGTTTTAGAAGGGAAACGATGTCTCGGAGATTAAACTCATCTATCGACTGAAAAATTGAGAAATTGCTTAGCAAACTTACGATTAGATCCATTCGCTCAAGAGCGCTATCGTTGTCAGATTCGAAACTGAATCGCTTTTCATAACCCGCCTGCATTCGGATAAACTCGCCGCATCCACTACACTCCAGTTCAACCAGTGGGATTTTATCGACATTGTTATAATGGATCAGTACATTCGTGAGATCGCCGGTAAGAATGCGACAAGCAGTTCTTCCATATGGAAACCTAACAATGGCAGTCGAGATAAAAGTATCTGCTTTATCAAGTTTCAAGGACAGTGCATTGCCAGACAATTTGAATTCATCGTCCTTTTTATACATGGGACAATTGGTTTCACCAATTATTTTGAAAGTGATTTCCGTAGTACTCATTGTTGTATAAGAATGAAACTGTTTAAACTTTTATGGTTACTGTTAGCCCGAAAAATTTTTCCCATCAACTGTTGAACCATCTATTTTAGTACTCGTATGTATTTATCGTCCATTTGCTTGAAATCCATTAGAATATTTTAAAAAATTGTTTGAATTAATTCACACTGGCGAGCCAACCCCATAAATCGACCCATTCTAATCAAGTTTTAATTGAACTTATGTTTGGGTTAGATTTTTTTAAAGCATAGGGTGAAAATAAATAACGCAATTCTTCCAGCGATTCTTCGATGGCAAAGGGCACAATCTGGGCAAAACAGTCCAGGATGACGATGGCATTTACCGATGAATCGTTGGCGGTGGCGCCTCGCAGTCGCTGGGCAATGGCCCAATTGATGGTTTGCATATTCTGATAAATTTTCGCCAGACCTTTAAACTCAAAATCGGCAACGCGGCCATCTTTTTTAGAATAATACTGCGCCAGCATATAAAAGGATGTGGCCCGGAAAAGAGTTTCCTCTTCGCTGGCCAGGGGAAGATGAAACCAGGCCATGGGCTTGAAAAAAGCTGTGTGAGGACAACCGCAGGCGGCAATGACCAGTCCCATCATCGAACTAATCCCCTTCTGAGCGGTTGTGCGCTGGGCCATCCACCGCTGCTCGGTAACAACTTCCACCGTGATTTCATCGTAAGAATTCAGACCGTCAAACCGCTGGACGATATTATAGATATTGGCCGCCAGCGGGCAATGAGGATGCGCGGCAGCATCCAGCGGGCAATTGGAGCACTGGTTGAATTCCAGCTTTGTCCAGGGTGGCAGGCACTTCGGAACCCTGCCCTTCAATTCAAGGTTTTTGGCGTTCAGCTCAAATTTAAAGTCTTCACGGGAATTGTTCGGCAATCGGAAGCAATAACGAATCACTTTGGTTTCCATGAGAAATTCCTGTCTATATTAAGCGTCCTGCTTCCTCCAGAACCGATACCAATAGAGAGGCGTTTTTCACCAGGGCTTTTGTGGTGAATCGTTAGTGATCGGCCGGTTGTCAGCAATTCCCCTGGCTGACACAACGGCGATCGAAAAAACTGCCCTCAATTAATTCCTCGACTACCCAGATCTGGGATTGGTTCAAGCATTGTGAGATATTAGCGAAGTGGCAGGCAAGAATGCCGCAGATCCAGAGCATCAATTGCAAGAAACATGCATATCTGAACTACTAAATCTTTATTTAATAATTTCAAATAGTTATTCGGAAAAACCTGATGAAGCTGATTATGCTAACCGTGTGATTAATCAGACAAATGATGTGTTTTTTATTGTACAAACAGTAGAGAATTTGAGGTGTCGATCAATATCATGTCCTTCCCGAAAAATTAGTCAGTATATCCTGGGCCTGGGGGTGAAAGAAAAAACCAATTCACGCAGTTTTCATGTATTTTCCGAGTAGACGTTTTTGGATCTCTTTTTCTGCCCATTCCAGGTTATCTTTTTTAACACCGTCGCGATAGATATCCAGCAACAGCATCGTATGTTTTCGGGCAGTTTGATTGCCATCCGCCACAGCCTGTTCGATTATGTGCCAATCGCCAGATTTGACAAACACCTGAAATGCGATGCTGATTTGCGGAAAAAATTCTTTGACCAGTCCGTCGATAAATGCAACATAGAAAGCCAGGCCGGCGGTTTGACGCTTTTGAATGATGTGGTGCAATGTTCCGTATTTATTGGTATCCGCCAGAAGATCTTTGACGGCCCGGGCGATGAACTCCACCGGCGAAAAAGGAAACGCCGCAACCATCTCCCGCCAGCTTTCCCTGTCAAATGTCGCATCCTGTATTTCGCCCAGCTCGTGATATATGTAAGTGTCCTTTACAGCTGCAAAAATCTCAGAGAGGTACTGCCGCAGCACGCTGGGATCTTTTTCGGTTATTCCTAACTGTTCCAACCCAAAATTGAGGGCATAGCGGCCGGACTTTTTGATATAAAATATTTTATCCCACAGGAATAGATAGGCGGATTCCTGCCGCAAAAGAACGCTGTCATTCTGGGACATCGCCGGAATGGTTAACAAATCACGCGCCAACTCCCGACCGAGGGTGTAAATACGGTATCCATTAGAACGGGTTTTATTCTCAATGACCGCAAGAAAAAAAGTGGGTTTAAGGCTGTGGGCATACCCGGCGCCGTAGTAGATATTGTGGGGTTCCAAAACTGCATTGACCCCATCGGAATCAAACGGATCGAAGTTTTTCCCGAAAAGACACAATTCCTCATATTCGTTTTCTGCAAAGGCCTCCCACCGGGTTTCTTTAGCGTCAATCCAGTCCAGAATTTCGGATGAATCCCGTTCCTCCCAGGGCGGCAGCTGTTTTTCCCATTTGTACAAATCGCGCAATCGCAACGCCAATCCGCAGATTGAATACAGTCCGGCATGATAGGCATCTGAAATGTCACAGTTTTGAAGAACCTGACGGGTTAAACTTTTCAATTCTTGAGTGTCCATTCGTATGAACATAAGATGGTTATCCACCCCGGTCAAGCGCAAAAATAGCGGGATGGTGATGGATGGTCTTTGATGGCTCCTGCACCCTGGGAAAAAGAAAACCCTGTTTACAATTGAGGCGAAAATAGTTAGGTATATACTCATCGACAGTTGGTTTAATATCCCCAACCCAGGCACGTAGTCCCCCCGCCCGGCGGCGGGATTTCATCGCTGACTATTGGCCCAACAGGTGACCAAAATGCATAAAGAACTCACCGACGAAGAGTTACATACCTACTCCAGGCAAATTGTTTTAGCAGACATTGGATACGATGGACAATTGGCGCTCAGAAATGCCAAAGTTTGCCTCATCGGGGTGGGCGGTCTCGGATCCCCCATCGCCCTGAAGCTGGTGGGAATGGGTGTTGGAACCCTGCGCTTTGTTGATCGGGACGTGGTCTCCCGCACGGATTTGCATCGCCAGCACCTCTACGATGTCGACGCTGTGGGGCAGCCAAAGGTGGAGGTGGCACATAAAAGATTAAGCCGACTCAATCCCGACGTAACCTTGGAGCCTGTACCGGAGGCCCTGAATTCCCTCAATGCCGATGATTTGATTGCCGGCATGGACATTGTCATCGATGGTCTGGACAAAATTGAAACCCGCTATATCGTAAACCGGTCCTGCAACCGGCTGAAGGTTCCCTATGTGTTTGGAGCGGCAACCGCATCCTATGGAAATGTATCGACATTGATCCCCGACCAGACCTTCTGCCTGGAATGCTTCATGCCCGATCTAAAAAACGAGGATATTCCTTCCTGCGGCGTAGTCGGTGTCCACCCGTCAGTTGTCGGTATGGTAGCCTCCGTCCAGGTCTCCGAGGCTATCCGGGTATTGACAGGCCTGAAACCAAAGCTTTTTAACAAACTGCTCTATGTTGATCTCAAGGAACTTGAATTCAATATCCTGGAAGTCCCGCGTCTTGAATCCTGCAAGGTATGCGGTAAAAAGCCGAACGGTGCGCCGGCCAAGTTAACCGACAGGTGGTTTGAAGAATCCTGCGCCAAAGACGGACGCCGAACGTTTTCTGTTTCTCCGAAAAAGCGCACTAGAAATCAACCTTGATAAACTTGCCAGGGTCATCGAGAAAAAGGGACTGCAAGTAAAATCAGCAGGAGAGTTTGGCGTAACTTTCGAACATAAAAAGGGAATAACAGCCTGCATTCTCAAAAGCGGGATTATGGTCGCCCAGACACCGCCTCAGATGGATGAGAATATCGCCAGTGAAATTTTTAATATCTACAGATCGATCCTGATAGACGGATTGGAATTGCCTGAAGAAATTTTGCCGGACATGGATAAATAAGAAACCTTATCCATAAAAAAAGAATGTTAAAATTCCAAAATACAAGCACCAAATTACAAATAAATTCCAATTTCGAAATCTCAATGACCGAATCCATGTTTGGGTCATTGGAACTTGGTGCTTGGATATTATTTGTTATTTATTTTTTGGTGCTGGTATTTTTCAATTAAAACTCTGCTGTACTTAAATATTCCTGAAATATTTCCTTATAGGTTTATAAGACACAATAACAGGAGTAAAATGGCTTTACATTTCACCACAGAAGAATTCAGCCAACGACAGCAACAAACCATCGACCAGCTTAAAAACCGGCAGCTGGACGGTCTTTTGATGTTTAGACAGGAAAGCATGTATTACTTGAGCGGCTACGACAGCTTCGGGTACGTATTTTTCCAGTGTCTTTATCTTGATATAGACGGAAACCTGATGCTTTTAACCCGCGCACCGGATTTACGTCAGGCACGTCACACGTCCGTTATTGAAGATATCCGCATCTGGCAGGACAGTGCCGAAGCCGATCCGGCGGTTCAGCTAAAACAGATTCTGGATGAATTCGGCTGCCGGGGCCGACGGCTTGGTGTTGAATACGATGCCTATGGGTTAACAGCCAAAAACGGCAAACTGCTGGAAGCCGCCCTTTCCGGCTTCTGTGATCTCGAGGATGCATCGGACCTGGTCAGCCGGCTGCGGGTGGTCAAAAGCAAGACCGAACTGGCCTATGTGCGCAAGGCGGCCGAACTGGCTGATCTGGCCTATGATGAAGCCTACCGCCTGGCGGGACCGGGGACGGACGAAGGGGACATTCTGGCGGCCATGCAAGGGGTCATTTTTTCCGGTGACGGCGACTACCCGGGAAACGAATTTATCATCGGCTCAGGACCTGATGCCCTTTTGTGTCGCTACAAATCAGGGCGTCGCAAACTCGACACCCGGGATCAGCTGACCCTTGAATGGGCGGCGGCCTACCGGCATTATCATGCCGCCATGATGCGCACCATCCCCATCGGGGAAGCCACACCACTTCATAAAAAGATGCATGCGGTTAACATTGAATGCCATGGAGGCCTGCATGGCGGCCCTTAAACCCGGCCGACCCATCGGCGAAGTGTTTGATGCCTATGCACGAAGTTGCGACAACGCGGGAATGAAAGAGCATCGCCTCAATGCCACGGGCTACAGCCTCGGTACCACCTTTGCTCCCAACTGGATGGACTGGCCGATGTTTTACCACGGCAACCCGGTCCTCGCCGCAGAAAACATGGTGTTCTTTTTACATATGATTCTGATGGACAGTGACACCAACCACGCCATGTGCTTCGGACACACCGTCGTGGTCACCGCAAACCGGATGCGAATCCCTGTCAAAACGCTCTTTGGATCTGGTGGTGAAATAACAGAGAAGTTTGCCGAAGCCAGCAAGCAATACCATGACAATCCGGTGGCCCTCCAATTGCGGGGTATGAACATGCTTTTTGAAGGGCTTAAGGAAAAGGGATCATTGATTATTGTTCCAAGTTCCGCGCTGGAATCGATGAATATGGGCGCTATCGGAGGTTTAGCAGCTTTATCCGAAAAAGGGGTGGGGTGAAGCTGGAGATCCTTTTGTGAGTCAAATTTTCAGCATAAAGGAGAAGAAATATGAAACTATTTAATATGAGTTGCCATAAATTTCTATTTTGTATTCTTACTTTCTCCCTTTTTGCGATCTTGACTGAAAATGCAGTTTGTGAACAACCACAAGTGCGGGAATACTGGCCCACCGGCGGTTGGAGGTCTTCTACCCCGGAGATGCAGGGTATGGATTCCACTAAGCTATTGATAGCAGACGAGTTTATCCAAAACAGACTTCCCGATGCCTTTAGTTTGTTGGTTGTTAAGAACGGCTATCTGGTTTTTGAGAAATATTACCGGTGGGGAAGCCCTGATAAATATGCTGTCGTTCATTCCGTTACCAAAAGTGTTACCTCAGCCCTGATTGGTATCGCACTGGACAAGGGTTATCTTAAAAGTGTGGATCAGAAACTAATCGAATTTTTTCCTGAATATATCACAGACGACCTTGATCCGAGGAAAAAGGAGATCCGTCTTAAACACCTTTTGACAATGAGTGCGGGATTTAGGTGGAACGATTGGGGTCCTGTAATGGCAAACTGGTATACTTCTTCGAACTGGGCAAATTTCACGATTCAACTCCCGCAGGAAAATAATCCGGGTGAGGTATTTAACTACAATTCCTCAACATCACATCTTCTGTCCATAATTCTGTCAAAGTCGACGAATACCAGCACGTTGAATTTTGCCAAAAAAAACCTTTTTGAACCCTTAGGGATACAATCAGCCTATTGGCATCAGGACCCACAAGGATACTATATTGGCGGTTTCGGTCTGGGCCTCTCAGCACGGGATTTAGCAAAAATCGGTTTCCTGTACCTAAATAGTGGGTATTGGAACGGTCAATCTATTGTCTCTGAATATTGGGTGAAAGAATCTACACGGCAACGGATGTTTGCCCATGAAATGTATGGACCCACCTACTATGGCTATCAGTGGTGGATAAAGGAAGTAGATGGTTGTTTCAGCTATAGGGCATGGGGGCGAAGAGGGCAATTTATCGTGGTAATTCCGAAACTTGACATGGTTATTGTCGCTACATCGGAAACAGCGCAGCCACATCCACCTACTTCGATACATTATAGCCCTTTGTTTGATTTAGTTGCTGACGCTGTTAAAAGAGACCGGCCGCCGAAAAAACCACTCAAAGCCATAGAATTACCCGATGATGTAAAAACCTTCATAATTGATTTTAATCAGGCCTGGTCAGATAAAAATTTTTCAAAAGTCTCGGACTGCGTATCAGATAATTTTCTGAGCAGCGGTGTTACCAAAAACCTTATTCTCCAGTTCTTCAAAATAAGTGCGTCATATGTTTCGGAATCCAAATTAATCATCACAGGATTTGAACGTCATGGAAACATTGCCAGAATAGAAGGGGTGAGGAAAGATAAATATTTTGAAATTTCTATACCGCCAGGCTCTCTATTGATCAAAGAAAATGGCCGATGGAAATGGTACGGAAACCAAATTTCATAGCCTGTCACCGCTGCCGTTGTTAAACTATCCAAACCATAGCCCTACGCCCTGCGCCTTGCCTGCCGCAAAATAGTCATGCTCTATCGCGACGATGGCCGGCGACATGTTGTACCAGGTATCCCGCCGCCGGTTGCCAGTTTCCAGCAACCAATATCACCTCAAGTAGTCCTATCACCCTACCGATAATCATTTTAGATAAATTCGATGAATCAAACCAAATTCAGAGATAAGGATTCAGATCATGCCGCGTTCAAGCATATCACAAGAAAAAGAGGAACCGTATGACCAGCGCAAAGATTCCAGGAAATACTTAGTGAGAAACCAGCTGTTGACGGCCAAATGCGAAACCATTGACAGTATGTTCAGTGTATCAGTAGAAGATCTGAGTTCCAGTGGCGCTTTTATCTACACCAAAAAAAAATTAACAATGGGACAAGAGATTGCCATGACGATTCAGCTGCCGAGCTCCGGCGAATTTTTTAGGGCTACCGGGGAGATCATCAGGACTTCTTCAGGTGGGTTCGGAGTTGAATTCAAGATTATTTTTAGCAAGTGACGTCTTTCATTCATCTGCTATCTGATTTTCAAGTATCTGCCTGAACCATTCCGGAATCTCCATCTTCTCGAAGGTATCCATATTCAAACAGACGGTCACATTGTGGCCGACGATCCTGGGTTCGGGATCTCCTTTTTTAAAACCCCGGTAACCGAAGGATAGGGAGGTACTGCCCACGCTGAGGATACGAACTTCCACTTCGATATCATCGCCGTAACTGAACGGCCGACTGAAATCCGTTTCCAGGTGAACGGTGGGCAGTCCAACACGGTTTGTATCAATAAAAGTATGGTACTCAATACCCAGCTCACTGGCAAAAAACTCCTCCAGGGCCACATGGAAATAATGAAGAAACCGGGGATAATAAACAATCCCGGCCCGGTCGATATCTCCAAAACGAATTTTTAGCTGTGAGCGAAAGGCCATGAGTTTTCCCTCTAATATTTTGATGTTTGCTGCTACTTCGTAAATAAAGGATGAAGGGCCGGTGTTGCTATGATCCTGCAAAAAATCATATTCAAATTTTCAGATAGTTGTCCTCGATGGCTTTAACCAGATTGGTCATGGCAATAAAACATGGTGTAGCTACACTGTTCTGGCGTGCATATTCAACAACTTTGCCGCCCAGAAAATCTATTTCGGTTGGTGCTTTCTTTTCAATATCAAAACACATGGAATCACGGTGGACACCAGCCTTCATAAGGTAAGTAACGGCCTGTTCAACATAACCTTCTCCGATATCATAACCCAAGCCTCTGGCAACCGCCAGGGCCTCCTTAAAGCAGGCATCGGCACCGAATTTATCTGCGAAGTAAAATTTTTCACCGTAGATTGGCAACTGATTGCCCCTGAGACGCGTAATCCCTTCGATAACAGGGTATCACCCGCTCCGGGATGGTGACCTACAAGAACTGTTTCAGGATACTTGCTGAGAATCGCTGCCGCCAATACCGTTCCGGTCGCTCCCACTCCAACAATGGCAATATTAGGTTTTTCCATGGATTTCCTCCCAAATGATGCCCATCCAAATTCAGCGGCCCAAAGTCTAACTCGGGGCCTGAATTTAGCATACGTTGGTTGCCTTCAATTCATCCAAATTCATACAATTTTGGGATCATAGTTATTTAGGCAACATGAATCAATAATTACTTGACATGCAAAAATGTATCAAGTATTACAAAATTAGATTAATAATGAATTATAAATTACATTTCTCCGTTCTAATTTGTGAAGTTCCTTCAATAAAACGGTATGTTTCATATTAATTCAGTGAAAGGGGGTAATATGGAGGTAAAGGAAATTCAAGAGAAAATCAAGGCCGCCAATATTGATTCCTTACGGATTGATTTTCCGGATCTGCATGGGATCTGCCGCAGTAAGCTTGTTCCGGCCCATCGACTTGAGGAGGTGTTGGAGGAAGGTTGCAACCACGTTACAGCCACCTATGCGATTGACTTTGCGAATGATGTTGCCATGGGCACCGGCCTGGGAAATAAAATCCAATGGAGAGATATGACCATAAAACCGGACCCGACCACGTTTTCTGTCCTGCCCTATATGGAAGGTACCGCTCGATTTATCGGCAACGCCTACGGTCCTGACGGCAAACCGCTTGCCGTGGATCCGCGTTATGTGTTGCAACGCATTATCAAGCGTTACCAGGATCTGAATTTGAAACCCATGGTAGCCTCTGAGCTGGAATTTTTCCTTTTTAACCAGGGCGGCGATGCAAACGGTGAAGCATACAATCCCCGCCCCTCTTGTGTCTATCAGGTCAACCCGGTTGTTGATCCCAAAGGCATGCTGCGACTGTTTCAAAATCTCTTCATCGAGCTCGGAGTGGATATTATTTACCTCAATCATGAATTCTTTCCCGGGCAGTTTGAGGTTAACTGGAAATATGATGATGCCCTCAGCATGGCCGATCAAACCTTTACCTTTAAATATGTTTGCAAGGAAGTGGCGGCTATCAACGACCTGCTGCTGACCTTCATGGGGCGCCCTAAAACAGACAATGGCGGCAGTGGTTACCACATTCACGCGTCTCTTTTTGATCCCAAATCCAACAAGAATTTATTTGAGGACCCTGCCTCAGAAAATGGCGTCTCAGACCAGCTGCGGTATTTTCTGGGAGGCCAAATGGCCCATGCCAAAGGGATGTCAGCAATTCTGGCACCGACGATTAATTCCTACCGGCGCTTTGTACTGGGGGCTTTTTGTCCGTTTTATTTAGCCTGGGGATGGGATAACCGCACGGTTTACTGCCGGGTGCCGGCTGAGCGTGGTTCGGCCACCCGTGTGGAAAACAGAGGCCCCTGTGCGTCAGCCAACCCCTACCTGGTGCTGGCGACAATATTGGCTGCCGGACTGGACGGTATCGAAAATAAAATTGACCCGGGCGAGCCGGCCCCGGAGGATGTCTATGGTGCCGAACCCGGAACCCTTGAACCCGTTACTTTCTGGCTGCAGGATGCCCTTGAAGATTTTAGGGCGGACACCGTCTTATGCGAAGCCCTTGGCCCCGAACTGGTGCAGGCATTTTTGGCGCTCAAGGAGCATGAAATCGAACGCTTCCGGACCAGTGTTACCGACTGGGAATTTAATGAATACGCCTATCACCTGTAAATGCTTCGCATAGTTGATTGGTTGAGTAGTTTATTGAGCTGAGTAGTTTAAAAGATTTAAATCATTTTTTACTTAATCAACCAATCAACATAATCGACTAATCAACAAAACAACATGGGAGGTGCACCGTGTGCGGTATAGCCGGGCTAATTGCCAAAGATTCACCCACCCTGGGAAATGATTTGATCAACATGCTAAAAGAGCTCATTCACCGGGGTAAGGATGCCACCGGGGTAGCCCTTTATGAAAACCGGGATACCATTGATCTGCGGGTATCGATGACCGCTGCAAAGTATCAAAAAGACCTTGAAGAGATCATCAAGGGATACGGCCAGATATCCAACGCCCGCATTTATCAGGGACAGGGAATTTTTACCTTTTATGAGGCCTCCATAGATATGGCCCCCGAGCAGATATCTGCTTTGAACTGGGCCATTGACAGCCATCCCGATGTATGTGTTCATTCCCTGGGCCAACAACTCAAGGTTTACAAGGATGAGGGCTCGGCCGAAGAATTGCAGAATTGCCACAAAATCCCTCCGCTCAGCGGCACCCACGGTATCGGACATGTTCGCCTGGCAACTGAAAGTGTCGAAAATATCAATTTTGCCCATCCCTTTATTTCCTATATCTACCCGGAGCTTGCGCTGGTGCACAACGGTCAGTTTACCAATTATTTCAACATGCGCCGCAAAATGGAAAGTTGGGGCGTGCGGTTTAAAACCAACAATGACTCGGAGATGGCCGCTCACTTTCTGGCGTTTCAAATGAAGGAAAAAGGATTGGATTTGGAAGCGGCACTTCACCAGGGCCTGGAAACATTTGACGGTGTCTTCACGCTTCTGGTCAGCACCCCCAATCAAATCGGCGCACTGCGGGATCGACTGGGTATCAAGCCCATGCTGTATTTTGAAAAAGATGGTACGACGGTGCTTTTCGGATCAGAACAAATTTGTTTAACCCCAATTGTCTCCGATGTTTATGCTACGGAGATGGATCCAGGAGGCTTACAGGTATGGTCCGTTTAGATTTAGCAGGCATGAACTCCCGGGAAGTCAATCACAAGTTGAAAGAACTGATAAAGACCGAAGCCGAGATCGAACTTGACAATCCCCATTCTATTCACAATTTTGCCACTGCTCTCATCGGTGAAGGCAAGCTCACCATCCACGGCAGCACCGGTTTTTACACCGGCGGATTCCTGGAAGGTCCCACCATAAGGGTCGAGGGCAATACAGGCTGGTATACCGGTGATAATATGACCTCCGGCGAGATTATTGTCGAAATGAACACCGGCAGCAATGCGGCACCTTCCATGGTGGGCGGCACCATTGTGGTTAAAGGCAACAGCGGCAGTCGTGCCGGCTGGGGAATGAAAGGCGGCACGCTGATCGTTTGCGGCGATGTGGGTCGCTGGGCCGGTAAAATGACGCTGGGCGGACGGATCGTTGTCCTTGGAAATGTCGGTGAGGGCATTGGTGAATCCATGTACAACGGGTGCATCCATGTGCTGGACCCGGCCACTGAAGAAAAGCTTGGCGGCAACGTACGACTGATTCCCATTGACGATCCGGAAAAAGGCAAGCTCGAGTCCCTTTTTAATAAATACGGCATCGAACGCGGGGTTGATGATTTTAAAACCATCGTCCCCAAGGTATACGGACGCCACGAATACGTTCTTTTCAAACCAACCCACAAACAAAGGGCACAGGGATAATGGCTACAGAAGAAAAAAAAATACAAAAAGTCAAAGATGTCCAGCGAGGCGTATGGTCCCCTGAGGCCATTACGGAAATCAAATATAAAGCCCAGGTCGGCAAGCACCGTATACGGGGTTGCGGCACGCCGCGCAAACTGCCTCATTTTGACGACCTGACCTTTTTACCGTCTCAGCTCACCCGCATGTCCATCGACACCTACCGTGAGGATTGTAAAACCCAGACGGTCTTAGGCGCGCGCTTTGCCAAAAAGCCGCTGGTCATTGAAACGCCCATCATGATTTCCGGTATGTCCTACGGTGCTCTGAGCAAAGAAGCCAAAACCGCCCTGGCCAAAGCCACCGATATTGTTGGGACCTCCATCAACAACGGCGAAGGCGGCCTGCTTCCCGAAGAAAGAGACAATTCCTACAAGCAGGTGGTTCAAATTCTGCCGAGCCGCATGGGATTTACCCTCCGCAATATTGAGGCTGCGGACGCCCTGGAAATCATCGTGGGCATCGGCGCCAAACCGGGTCTGTCCGGTCACCTGATGGCCAGTAAAATCACCAAGGAAATCGCCGAATTCAGGCAACTGCCCGAGGGCATCGATCTTCACAGCCATCCGCGCCACGGCGACATTTTCGGGGCCGATGATTTATGTCTTAAAATGGAAGAGTTGAGGGACGTAACCGACAATGAGATTCCCATATTTATGAAACTTGCCGCCGGTCGGGTCTGGGAAGATGTTAAAATCGCGGTTAAAGCCGGTGCCGACGGCATCGTAATTGACGGCGCCGAAGGCGGCACGGGAGCCGCACCGGTGGTAGCCTCAAACAACCTGGGCATCCCTACCCTGCCCGCCCTGGTGCAGGCCGTCCGCTCCCTGGAAGATATGGGTGTCAAAGACGAGATCAGCCTGATCGTCTCCGGCGGCATCAAAGACGGTGCCGATGTGGCCAAAGCCTTAGCCCTGGGCGCCGATGCGGTCGCCATCGGAACCGGTGCCATGATTGCGATGGGATGCGTAGTTTGCCTGCGCTGTCATGAGGGCAAGTGCGCCTTTGGCATCGGTACCCAGGACCCCGATTTGCGCCAGAGATTGGATATCGACGAGGCCGCGCAACAGGTGGCCAACTATATCCAGGCCATGACCAACGAAGCAATCATATTGGCGAAAGCCGCCGGCAAAACCAAGCTGACCAGTCTGGAGCGCGAAGATCTGCGTTCCCTGACCCTTGAGACCTGCGCCATGACCGGTATCCCGTTGATTGGATCTAACTATACGTTTGGAGAGCGGTTTGGCTTCTGCTAGCCCGCGAATTATCGCGGAAAAAGGATAATGGAACAACGAATATCGAATGTCGAGATAGGACAAAAATCATGCGAATCGAAGATCATCCCATACTGGGTCAATTTGAAAAGGGTCCCAGGATACAGTTCACTTTTGACGGCCAGACCATGGCGGGGTTTGAAGGCGAACCCATTGCCATCGCCCTGCGCAGCAGCGGTGTGATGATTCATCGTTACACGGCCCGCCGTAATGAACCCCGGGGTATGTTTTGCGCCATCGGACGCTGCACGGATTGCATCATGGTGGTCAACGGTCGACCGAACATCCGCACCTGCGTGGAACCTCTCAAGGCCGGTATGGTCGTCGAAACCCAAAAAGGAAAAGGTCCGGAGCCGATTACGGAGTAAATCATGCGCAGATATGAAATGATTTGTGTGGGAGCCGGACCCGCCGGCCTTGCGGCAGCCATCGAAGCCGCCAGAAACGGGGTACAGGTGGTCGTCTATGACGAAAACGACCGCCCCGGCGGACAGCTGTTCAAACAAATTCACAAGTTTTTCGGCTCCCAGGAGCACCGCGCCAAGGAACGCGGATTCAATATCGGCCAAAGCTTTCTGGATGAAGCGCAGGAGCTTGGTGTCGAAGTTTCCTTGAATTCAGTGGTACTCGGGGTTTATGAAAATGGGGCCCTGAATGTAATGATCGCCGATCGTATCGAACAGGTTAAGGCCCAGAAAACCCTGGTGGCCACCGGCGCTTCCGAGAATATGATTCCTTTTCCGGGTTGGACGCTACCCGGTGTCATCGGGGCCGGAGCAGCGCAAACCATGGCCAATATACACGGCATCAGACCGGGAAACGACATCCTGATGGTCGGATCGGGCAACGTGGGAGTCATCGTCAGCTATCAGATGATGCAGGCCGGGTGCCGAGTGGCGGCATTGATTGATGCCGCGCCCGAAATCGGCGGGTATGCGGTGCATGCCGCCAAGATTGCCAGGGCCGGTGTGCCGTTCATGATGTCTCATACCATCAAAGAAGCCCATGGCAAAGATCGAGTTGAAGGGGCCACCGTCATCCGGGTCGACGATTCCTGGCAACCAATCCCGGGAACCGAAAAACCATTCGAGGCCGACACCATCTGCATCGCCGTCGGTCTCAATCCCATGACCCAGTTGCTGCGCATGGCGGGTTGCAAAACGGCTTTCGTGCCGGCCCTGGGCGGCAGGTTACCCGCCCACGACGAGAACCAGCAAACGTCCCTTAAGGGGATCTACGTGGCCGGTGACGTGTCGGGTATCGAAGAGGCCAGTACGGCCGTTATTGAAGGCCGGATTGCCGGACTGGCCATTGCTCACAGTCTGGGCTATCTGGAAGAGTCTTCGTTTCTGGAGCAACGCAGGCAGCAATATACGAGTATGAAGGGTCTGCGCAGCGGAAGCCACGGTGAGCGGCGCGGCAAAGCCAAAGAATATTTAAACGCGGTAATGAAAGGAACGATGGATGCCCTCTGAATCCTCAAAAACGGGATTTCTGACGGAGGAAGACCTGAAAGACAGCCCCGGTGTTCCAACGACAGCCAGACGCCAAAAAGGTCCGGTGGCGGTCATCGAATGCCTGGAGGATATCCCCTGCAATCCCTGCGAATCCAGCTGTAATGTCGGGGCAATTGGGGTGGGCGAAAACATTACCAATATTCCCCATCTGGATGGCGACAAATGCGTCGCCTGTCGAACCTGTGTCTACATATGTCCCGGTCAGGCTATTTTTATGATCGACGAAAGCCTCCCCCAGAACAGGGCCAGTGTAATGATGCCCTACGAATACCGGCCCCTGCCGGAAAAGGACGATATCGTCACTGCCCTGGATCGAGCTGGAAAAAAATTGGGAGATGCCAAAGTGCTCGCGGTTCGGCAAACCAAAAAAATGGATCAGACCGCAACGGTAACCATCGAGGTCCCGAGAGACTGGTCCATGCGGGCCAGAGCAATTCGTTTGAAACGCTGATTGAATTATTAGGATTTCCTATAAGAAAATTAAGATTTGGTTTTTACATGGCTTTTAAAAGAGCCGAGGAGCTGGAATAATGGGAAAATGGAATGATGGAATGCTGGTCTATGAAAAGGATAATATTCCAACCTAATCCGCCGAAGGCGGGCCATCAACCCATCATCCCAGAACCCATTATTCCATTTTCCAGCATTCCAATATTCCATTGGGGCAAAAGCCCCTAAATTCTGAACAGGAGGTATAGACAAT
Source organism: uncultured delta proteobacterium (assembly GCA_963821065.1). Taxonomy (GTDB): domain Bacteria; phylum Desulfobacterota; class Desulfobacteria; order Desulfobacterales; family JAFDCJ01; genus JAFDCJ01. The sequence continues at coordinate 24,530 of CAWGCM010000029.1, forward strand.
GGCTGAACAAGCGTTAGGTATGGTAGAAACCAGAGGAATGGTGGGCGCCATTGAGGCTGCCGATGCAATGGTAAAGGCAGCTAAAGTGAGATTCGTCGGCCGGGAGTTTGTGGGCGGAGGCCTGGTTGCAGTTTTTGTGCGCGGTGATGTGGGTGCGGTAAAAGCAGCTACGGACGCCGGCGGTGCAGCTGCGGAGCGGGTGGGTGAACTTGTTTCGGTACACGTTATCCCCCGGCCGCACAGTGATATCGAATTTACGATCCCTAAAGCCGAGTAGTTCTTTAATCACCGATTCGGGGAGGCAATTGCCAGCCGTATCACCCGCAGGCTGATTTTTTGGGGCGCTTTGTCCGCCTCCGGCGGATTAAACACGACCCGATGACTACAGGTCTGAGTGCGGAACAGGTACTGTTGAAATCAGGCATTTGCCACCTGTACGTGATACCCTGCGCTCAGATAGCTGCTCGCAGGGCAAAAATAAGGGGTTAATCATGGCATTTAGTACGCAACTTATTTCCCACCCTTCCCCCGGCGTCTTTGAATTTCTGAGACAGCGTGTGGGTGCGGTCGGCAAAAAAATTTTTTCTGAAGCCGAGGTCCCATTTACGGCGGTGGGGTTGGTGCAAGGTAAAGTCGTGGACATGATTGCAGCTGCTGATGTGGCTGAAAAGGCCGGCAACGTCCGGGTCTTTGATTTAAAAGGAATCTGTCCGCAACATGTAACCATGATCGGTATATTCGGAGATATCGCTGATGTCGAAGCCAGTCTTGCTGCTATTGATCGGGCTGATCATCTCAAATGAATATTGCTGATCGAACCTAAACCCCAATTGGATTAAAAACCAATTGGGAGGCTGGAGGGCAATCAGAATGTTACTAGCCAAGGTGACCGGAAATGTGTGGTCCACCAAAAAAAAGGACTCGATATCGGCCCTAAGGCTTTTGTTTATTCAGCCTTTGGGAAAAGATCTGAAGCCGGACGGTAATGTCCTGGTCGCCGCCGACGAGGTCGGCGCGGGATTTGGAGAACTGGTGATTGTCACCCAGGGTTCCCCGGCCATGCAGGCCTTTAGCAAATCCGATTTGATTCCCGTGGACGCAGTGGTGGTCGGCATTGTTGATAATCTAGAAATGGACGATGATGTCGCCGGAAAGAAAAAATGAGAGCGGATATCGTTGATAAAGTGCGGTCAGCCGGCGTTGTCGGTGCCGGCGGAGCAGGCTTTCCAACCCATGTAAAACTGCAGTTTGACGTGCAGCGCGTTTTGGCAAATGGGGCTTCCTGCGAACCACTGCTTTCCAGCGACCCTTACCTGATGGAGCATCATGCAGGTCAGGTTTTAGATGGTCTGCTGGCGGTGATGGACTGCACCGGTTCCGAGAAGGGAACCATCTGCCTGAAATCCAAACACGCGAAGGCACTGGTGGTACTGAGAGATAAAATCTCAGGCGATGGATACGCCGGTCGCATTAATGTGTTCGAACTCGAAGACTTCTACCCGGCCGGTGACGAGTTCATTCTGGTCAACGAAGTTCTGGGAAAGATCGTGCCCGAGGGGGGTATTCCCCTGAATGTACTGGCAGTCGTCAGCAATGTGGAATCGCTGTTAAATATTTCCCGGGCCATGACAGGCACACCGGTTACCGATCGTTATCTGACGGTTTGCGGCGAAGTCAAGCAACCGCTAATCTGTAAAATCCCAATCGGCACCCCTGTCAGCGCCGCAATTGAGCTGGCCGGGGGTACCAGGATTTCCGATTATGGCATTGTAATGGGAGGCCCCATGATGGGCAAGGTCCTTACCGACGATTCGGAACCGATAACCAAAACCACCAGCGGTATTATCGTTTTACACCCGAACCACAACGTCATCCGCGATAAATGCAGAAGCCTCGATCAGATGCGAATGATTGCCAAATCAGCATGCACCCAGTGCTCACGGTGTACGGATCTTTGTCCGCGATATCTGATCGGCCATGATTTAAAACCGCACCTCATCATGCGGCACTTGGCCTACAATCCGGAAATGACCGGCGAGGTACTGGAAGATGCACTGCTATGCTCGGAATGCGGGGTCTGCGAAAAATTCGCCTGTCCCATGATGCTCTCCCCCCGGGAGATCAACGCGGTTGTCAAACAAAAGCTTCTCAAAGAGGGAATCAAAAGGGAATCCAAGCGTGAGACCTATCAGGTATCAATTTTCAACGATACACGCAAAATACCCGTAAACCGTCTTATGGAGAGACTTGAGGTAACCAATTACGATACTCATCCCCAATTTTGTGAAAATGACATTCAGGTAAGACAGGTCACCATACCGTTGCAGCAGCATCTCGGTCAGCCAGCCCTACCTGCTGTGCAGACAGGTGCTAAAGTTAAAAAAGGAGATTTGATAGGAGAGATCCCCGAAGGCGCCCTCGGCGCAAGGGTCCACGCCAGCATCGATGGCGTCGTCGAGTCGGTCGGTGATAATATAATCATTAATCGATAATTATTGTTTCATTACATATTATGAAAAGACTTTTTTATCACGAAAACACGAAAATTTGCTTGGCTTATATTCGTGGTTTTCGTCATTTCGTGCTTTCGTGATTAATTATTTTTCGTTCCGGTTTGACCGGTTACAACGCAACCAACTTCAATCCCGCAACCAGGGATAGGAAAGAAACATGGAACTAAAAGCCATCGCCATGATCGAACTCAACAGCATCGCCAAAGGAGTGGAAACGGCCGATGCGATGTTAAAAACCTCCGATGTCGATCTTGTCATGGCCCAACCGATTTGTGCCGGTAAATACATGGTCCTGGTATCCGGTGATGTGGATTCGGTGGAGCGCGCTTCGGAAGTCGGCAAAGAGAATGCCGGGGAATTTCTGGTGGATGATTTTGTTATCCCTAACGTTCATGCTGCTGTGTTTCCGGCGCTGACAGCCACTACCCGGATTCAGAACATCGATTCCCTCGCTGTTATCGAAACCTTTTCGGTGGCCTCATCCATTCTGGCCGCCGATGCCGCCGTTAAAGCAGCCGATGTGGGCATTATTGAAATACGATGCGCAACGGGTCTGGGCGGCAAATCCTTTCTTTACCTGACCGGTGATGTTTCATCGATAAATTCAGCGGTCGAAGCCGGAATTGATGTGTTGCGCGGTACCGGACTGATTTTGAGTCACGTGGTCATCCCCTCTCCCAGTCAGGACTTACGCAGGTGCATTTTATGACCACTTCCGGATTAGATCTGCACAAACTCGTCAACCAACCGGAAAACTGGGATTTTTCCGATGCAAGGCAACTATATGCCGGAGTTGATCTGGGAACTTATAAAGCCATAACCATCATAGTCGATGAGAGCGGTAAACCCTGTGCCGCCAGGATGCAGAGGGCTGCAGTGGTTCGCAGCGGCTTGATCGTTGATTATGCCGGAGCTCAGAATATTGTACGGGCAATGATTCAAGAAATGCGGGATGCCAGCCATCTCCCGATTGAAAAGGGAGCGACCTCGTATCCGCCCCGGACCGAATACGCCAACATAAATGCTACCCGCTACATACTGGAGGGGGTGGGACTTGAAGTATTAAATGTTTTAGACGAACCCACGGCCGCCAATCAAATACTCAAACTCGAAAACGGTGCCATTGTTGATGTCGGGGGTGGAACGACCGGGATCGCAGTGATCAAAGACGGCAAAATTGTTTTTACGGATGATGAAGCTACCGGTGGTGTGCACCTGTCCCTGGTGGTGGCCGGTAACTATAAAATCAGCTATGAGGAAGCCGAAGAAATAAAGATTGATAGTCAAAAAAACCGTGAAATACTTCCGATCGTGCGGCCGGTAATCGAAAAAATTGCCAGTATTGTGGACACCTGCCTGCAGCAATTTGATGATCTAAGCGATGTCTGTCTGGTGGGGGGAACCTGCGAATTGGAAGGCTTTGCCGAAATTGTTCAAAAAACTTTGCGCATTAAGACTTTTCGCCCTGAATTTCCCCAGTTCACGACACCACTGGGGATAGCCCTTTCGTGCCTGGATGTTATTTAAAAGAGAAAAGTTTCAGGTAAAACTAGGTTTCGGGTGTTAGGTGTCAGGAATAAGAAGGTTTCAGGCATAAGAAGGTGTCAGGTTTCGGGATAGACATAGGAGCATCAAAGTAGGATGTGGCTATATACCGCGTGAAGATGTCTATGTTCCTGCTTTTCTGTTCAGTCAACTGACACCTGAAACCAAAAAGTTTTGATGTCAGCAAGACCAAAATTAGAGATCAGCTAAATGGGAACTATCATCATTCGAAAATAAGGCGATTTTCCGTTATGCAGAAAGAAGTCATCAGCAAAATGGTGCGGGAAGTTCTGCAAGAAAAAGGATTGCTGAACAGCTCGCCCGAAGGGCCAGTTTCAAATCGCATCCAACGTGCCCGGCCAACACCGGCCGTACTAAACGTCTTTCATCCGGGGGTTCGCAAGTTGGAACAGGCCCTGGAACAAGTCCGGTTAATTGAAGACATTGCCGCCCGGTCCAGCACATTTACGGTGAAATCTGCACGCTCCTGGGTATGCGGTGAGGATGTCCGGGAAAAAGCCGGCAGCCGGTGCATTCTCGATACCGTTAAACCGGAAGGGCTCGAAAAAGCCCTGCAAAAAGCGGATATCCTGGTGTTGCCGACCTTCTGCTTTAAAACAGCAGCCAAAGTGGCTCGCCTGATCGGCGATGACCAGGAGGCCACCATCGTGCTGTCAGCACTCACCCGGAACAAACCCGTCCTGGCCACCAACGATGGCTTCACCTTGCTGAATACCCTTGCCAACCAGGGGATCCGGGAGGAGATTGAACGAATACTGGGCAAGCTGAAAAGTTTCGGTTTGGTCTTCTGCCAGACGGACCAACTGGCAGCGACTTTTCAGAAAATGGTAACCCGGGACAATAAGTCTGTCCCTTCCGAAACCAAAATTGAGACCGGCAACCAAACAGCACCGGGTCCTAGGCTGATTACCGCCAGGGATGTCCGGATGGCCGCGGATAATAATCAAAAAACCATTACACTGGCACCCGGTGGACTCATTACCCCTTTGGCGAGGGATCAGGCCAGGGAATATGGTATTAGAATTGTCCGGGCAGACACATGGTGATCAACAATGACAATTGGGAAGGGTCCAGCTATCATGTGGGAGTTGGGTATATCCATACAATCTCTAATTTATTTGTGCATAGAGAAACTTAAAAAGGATAACATCGAACATCGAACGTCCAACATCGAACGTTGAATTAAAAAAATGAAGAAACGCACACATGAACTTAGAAAAAGGACGCTCGATCACGGTTTGATGTGAGAATTTTAAAATTAAAGGAATTTAAATTGAGGAGCGAAGCGACATCATTATTCGATGTTCAAGGTTGGGCGTTCGATGTTCGATGTTCAGGTGTGTTCAATGGTGGTTGTTATCCTACAATTCAACTTTGTTGGTAAAAAAGGATGTTGTCAAACTACACCAAACCACTTAACGTCTATGGGTTTTATACCGACATAGGCATTTTGACTGACACCTGGACCATTAAGATAGACTTATGATCTAATAAGGAGAAGAAAGAATGGCCGACCTCAGAGCCTACTGTCACATAGATCGGATGCAGCCACAGTTTGCATCCTTATTTTCCAGCTCCTGCCGGGGCTTTTTATCAGTGGAGGGGATGGCCTCCCTTTTTGTCGAGGTTTTGCCGGGTGTTGAAATCAATCGCCTGGCTGATATTTCCCTCAAGGTCACCAATTCCAAACCGGGAGAGATGATTGTCGAAAGACGTTACGGCATGATGGAGATTCACTCCTTTGAACGTGAAGAAGTCTTACATGCCGGACAAATGATCCTCGAAGAACTTGGCCTAAAAGAAGAAGATCGTGTGGCTCCCAGCATCCTGTCGACCAGTATCATCAATAAAATTGACCCCTACCAGGCGGTCATTATCAATCGCAACAGCAAGGGCATGCTGATACTGGGCGGCGACGATGTTTATTTGCTTGAGGTTACACCCGCAGCTTACTCTTCAATTGCTGCCAACGAAGCCGAAAAATACTGCGATGTCCGGCTGGTCGACATACGGTTTTTCGGAGCTGCAGGGCGCATTTATTTAGCCGGAACCGAGTCAGAGGTTCAGGCCGCAGCTCAAAAAATAGTAGAAACATTAACCCAGTTGAAGGGACGAAAACAATAGTCAAAAGTAGGCATTCAGCACTATCGTCTATCTATTGTTTGCTGATAATTGGATATAAAGCAGATTGGAATGATGGAATAGTGGAATAATGGGTTGAATTTATTAGCCAATAACAATTAAATCAGAAAAAAATTGTTGAGACACCCAATAAGGAGAAAGACACATGCAACAGGCTTTAGGACTTATTGAAACCCGTGGATTGGTGGGGGCGATAGAAGCGGCGGATGCCATGGTAAAAGCAGCCAGAGTCAAGTTTCTGGGACGCCAGAAAGTCAAAGGCGGCCTGGTGGCCGTCATGGTCGCCGGAGATGTCGGTGCGGTAAAAGCCGCTGTGGATGCGGGAGCCGCTGCATGTAAACGGGTCGGCAAATTGGTCTCCGCCCATGTTATTCCAAGGCCGCATGACGATATTGATGGGATGATACCCGCCGGCCCGGAACTAGAAGCAACGTCGGAAAGAAAGAAAAAGCCACGACCCAAATCAGCGCCCCAAAAGAAGGAGAGTTGATGAATTCGTAAAAGACCGAGTTCATCATGTGTTTTGTATTTCGTGTTTGGGTTTGGGGAAAAATACAGATTTTGACGCAGATTTTCCTAATCACCAAACACTAAAAACCAAATACTAAATACTCTGGGTAAAACAAAATATTGTCTAATTGCTACGAGAACGGTGTTTGATGCAAGAATACTAAATTTTAGACCATTATTTTTGGAGCACCAAGATGGCACCTGTTTACATATTTGCTGAGCAAGTCCGCAGTATTGCAAGGTCCGGTAAAAAGGAAATCGAAATCCCCGAAGGGGCCCGCATTTCCTCAGCCGCGGCCGACCTGATCAAAGAACATAAAATCCAGATCAAAACCGTCGCACCCGGTCGAGAAGCTTCCGGCAAACCACTTGCGCCGGGTGATAAAGCGACTGAGACGACCAGCAAAGCCGGCCCCCAAAAGCAAACAGGACCTCCAGTCAAAAAATCGGAACCTGATCAGCAGCCTGAAACGGCACCGGACATCACGGGGGAAGAACTTGAAGAAATCGTCAACCGGGTTGTTCAACGCTTCAATCAGCTAAAAGGCGGAAAACCGGAAAAAAAAGAATCTAAAAAAGCCGACACGGCAGTCAAGCAGCAAGATGCATCAAACACTATCGATGACCTTGATGACCTGGTGATCTGTCGATGTGAAGAAATCACCCGGGGAGAAATAAAAGATGCGATCCGCAACGGCTTTCAGACCTTAAACGGTATTAAACGCATCACAAGGGCCGGTATGGGCCTATGCCAGGGGCAGACCTGCCAGCAGCTGGTGAGCCGTATACTTACCGAAGAACTAGGGATCCCTGCGGCGGATATCGACCCGACTACTGCCCGAGGACCGGTGCGGCCGCTGCGGTTGGAGGTGTTTGCGAACAGTTGACTAAAAAGAAGGTTTCAGGTGTTCCGCCGCAGGCGGATCAGGTGTCAGGTTTCAGGATAGACATTAGAGCAATACAGATTTATGCAGATATCGAGAGTGTGAAGATATACAGATTTCCACTCTTCAGTTCAATCCGCTGACACCTGACACCTGACACCAAAAAATTAAAATTTAAACCAAGAGCACCAAATGCGAAAATATTACGATAAACCCGTTGAGGAATTTCAATGTCCACCAAAGCAGACATAGTCATCATCGGCGGCGGCGTCATGGGATGTGCCATTGCCTACAATCTGGCAAAAGAAGGCTTGAAACCGGTCGTTGTCGAAAAATCAGATATCGGGGGCGAAGCGTCCGGCAGCAATGGCGGCGGTGTGCGCCAGTCTGCCAGGAATCTCAAGGAGATGCCCCTGGCCATGGAAAGCATTCAGATATACGGCCAGCTTCACGAAGAACTGGGAATGGACGTGGAATATGTGCGGGAGGGAAACCTCAGGCTCTGCACTTCTGAAGAAGAATTAGAGACCATGCGCCAGGCCGTCGAGAACCAAAAAAAGGTGGGACTGGAACTGAAGATGCTGGACCGCAGGCAGGTGCTGGATATCAACCCGCATGTGGGTGACAAAGTTATCGGCGCCAGTTATTGCCCTACGGACGGTCATGTTAATCCTTTCCTGGTAACCTACGGCTTTTTTAAAAAGGCCAAAAGCCTCGGCGCCCGGTTTTATTCCCACGAAGAAGTTCAAGAAATTCGAATGCAAAAGGGCCGGGTCACCGGGGTCGTTACCGACAAAAATACGTTTGAAACCGACCTGGTGGTTGATGCCGCCGGAGTTGCCGGCCGCAAGGTAGCCAACATGGTTGGATTGGACTTACCCATGCGGCCGATCTTCTCAGAAGCGCTCATCACCGAAGCCTATCCCCCGCTATTCAAACAGATGGTCGGACATGCCAAGGGGCTGTTTTACGGTCGACAAACAGCCCACGGACCCTTCTTTTGGGGTGGCTTCGTCGGAACCGAGCAATTTATTTATCGCGACGGCAAACCCCTTTTCCATTATATCGGCCCGGCGATCTCTCAGATGGTCTTGGATTTCTTTCCAGTTTTAAAAGACCTCAACGTAATCCGGATGTGGTCGGGTCTCATCGCCCAGATGTCGGATGCCATACCGGTTCTGGGTTTTACCTCTGAAGTTCCCGGTTTTGTCTTTGCCACCGGGTTTAGCGGTCATGGTTTCGGTCTGGCACCGGTGATCGGCCGGTTGATTTCAGAGCTGATCCTGGATTGTAAAACATCTATCCCGATTAATGATTTTTGTTACGGTCGATTTTACAAGGGTTCCGAGCACGAATGCTCCTGCCAGGGCAATGCAGCCTGTACCACCGTAACCGCCATTTGTCCGAATAAGCGGGAATGGCTGAAAAGTATATAGGCTTAGAGGGATTCAAAGGTTCAGGGTTCAACGTTCAGGGTTACCGCTTGAAGACTAATCGGTGGTAGCTTTTCAACCTTTCAATGCTGAACCCAGAACCCTGAACCTCTGACTATTTAGCTTTGAACGGTTTACATTTTAATAATTAATAAAATTCTATTCTATTGGTTAGGAACACACAAAATGATCGACCTCAGAGCTTTTGCATTTATTGATCAGCTGCAAAAACAGATGGTGGCGTATATCGGTTCGGCCTCCCGGGGCTATTACCCGGTTACGGGTCAGGCAGCTTTATTTCTGGAAATTGCGCCGGGCATGGAGATCAATACCATTACGGATGCGGTTATGAAAAGGTCCAACGTTAGACCCGGTGCGCTGGTGGTGGAAAGATCTTACGGCATGCTTGAGGTTCACGCCGATGATCCGGACGATGTTAAAGAAGCCGGTCAGGTGATCCTGGATTATATAGGCTGTACGGAGGCTGATCGGCTCAAGCCAAAAATATTATCCACCGAAATTGTCGAACGGCTGAATCCGTATATGAGTCAAATTGTGAATCGATTTCGGTCGGCCAGCATGTCTTTGAGCGACGAAACCCTATACATCCTTGAGGTTGTGCCGGCCGGCTATGCCGGCTATGCGGCCAACGAGGCTGAAAAATCCGCGGATATTACCATAAATCATGTGACTGTCTATGGCGCCAGCGGCAGAGTTTACCTGGCAGGAGACACATCGGATGTTCATGCAGCCAAAGAAGCCGCGGAAACTGCGCTTGCGTCATTAGACGGCAGAGACCATTAGAAGCGATCTCAAAAATGTCTTTTGGCCCAATGTCTTTGTTGGTGCCTCGTTTCTAATCCTCGAAATACTGGAGTATTCCTCCGGTTAAAAACGCGGCCCCGCCGCGACATTGAGCCAAAATCCTATTTTTGAGATGGCTTCTAAATTAGATGATGAGCTAACTTCATGAAATCAGCCAAGAAAGATCTTTTTGATAAAATTATTCGGATCTATCCCAAACTGTCTCCCAAAAAGAGACGCGTGGCCGATTTGATCATGAATGACTACAAAAATATTTTTCTAATGACGGCCAGAGAGATCGCAGAGAAATGCGATGTGAGTGAACCGACGATTATACGGTTTAGTGTTGATATGGGATTTTCCGGTTATGCCGAATTTCTCCATTACATGAAAGGCGTGCTCCATACTGAGCTGACCAGTGCCGAAAGGCTTACCCGGACCAGTCGCAAACCGGATGAGGGCACCACGATTCAGCGCTACTGTCAAAATGCCATCCACAACCTTCAAAATCTCATGACGTCCGTTTCGGACGTTGAATTAAAAAAAATCGCCAGTTCTATTTACAAGGCTGACAGGGTGTATGTGGTCGGCTACAGGGCATCGGCGACACTGGCCTACCATTTCGGTTATCTGTTAAAAAAAGTGCGGGAGAACGTAACGATCGATACAGATCTTTCCTGGGAATTAATGGATACCCTCAATGAATGCGGCCGGAATACGTTAATGGTAGTCATAGCGTTTCCTAGATACCCCCGCAGAACTATCGAGATTTTGAAATATGCCAACCGGTGTAATGTCCAGACAATCGGGCTAAGTGATACGCCGACTTCTCCCATAATCACGTTCGCAGACCAGTATGTCATGATCGATATTGAAGGTGTCTCTTTCGTCGATCCATTTGCCCATATCATCGCCTTTCTCGGTGCTCTGGTACATGAAATCGCTTTTATCGACAATGAAGAAGCGATGCGGTGTATTTCAAAATTTGATAGCGGTGTGAAGGCTGCCAATGAATTTTATACGGAAGATGAGATCGATCAACGGTTGGCCTATAGATTAACTCGGCCCCAGATTACTTCACTGTGGCCACAAAAGGAAGAAAAGTTATCGTAATCCAACTCTTAAAGACTATGAGAACGTAACCATGAAACTTGATGAAAAGGTTATTAACCAAATTGTCGAAACAGTTGTGCAAAAACTTTCCGACCAGGATTCTGAAAACAGGGCAGCAGCCAATATTTCTGAAACCGGGACGGCTGTCACCGACGGTGTATTCCGGGACATGACCGTCTGTATTCAGGCAGCATTCAAGGCCCAGAAGAAGCTGGTGGCCTTACCCCTGGAAGTGCGCCGCAAACTGATAGCCGCCATACGGGATACCGGTTCAGCCAACGCAGGCGACTATGGCGCTATGGAATTTGAGGAAACCGGCCTCGGCAAACTGGAGGATAACGTCAATAAAAACATCTCGGCCTGTGAGGTTATGGGTCTGGAGGACCTGGTTCCCGAAGTATATGCCGGCGACAAGGGGGTCACTCTCATTGAAAGACTACCGGTGGGTGTGATTGCCTCGGTCCATCCGGTTACCAATGCCGCTCCGAGCATCCTGTTTAATGCCGTCATGATGCTATCCGGGGGAAATGCCGTTGTGGTAAACCCTCACCCTAAAACCAAACAGGTGTCGGCCCGGGTGATCCGTGATTTGAATAAAGCGATCAAAGCAGCCGGGGGACCGCCCAATTGCCTTTGCTGCCTGGAAGAGCCCTCCGTCCCCTCAGCCCAGCAGCTCATGACCCATCCGGACATTGGAATGATTGCGGTCACCGGCGGACACGGTGTCGTCGATTTTGCCACCAAGACCGGTAAACGCGTCATTGCCGGTGGTCCCGGAAATCCTCCCGTGGTGGTGGACGAAACCGCTGATCTGAAACGGGCCGCGCCACTGCATCATCCAGGGTGCCGGTTTTTCCAACTGCATTGCCTGTGCCAGCGAAAAAGAAATCTTTGTGGTTGATTCGGTGGCCGACCGGTTAAAAGAAAACTTGAAAAAAAACGGTGCGTACGAGATCAGCGCATCCCAGGGCGAGGAACTTGTTAAACACATTTTCAAAGAAGTCAAAGAACCGGGCACTCCCGGTGTCATCAACATGGATTATATCGGCAAGACACCCCAGTTCATTTTAAAATCCATCGGTGTGGAGGTGGGACCGGAAGTGCAGATCGTCATCCTGGAAACCAGCAACGACCATCCCCTGGTTTGGACCGAGCAGATTATGCCGGTGCTACCCTTGGTGCGCTGTCGCGATGTGGATCAGGCTATCGAATGGGCTTTGGCCGCAGAACAAAATTTCGGTCATACCATGGCGATTCATTCCAGCAGCCTGACGAACATTCAAAAAATGGCCGGCAGGGCCAGCTGTGCATCATTTGTCAAAAACGGAGCCTGCGGTTTGGGCGGGGTCGGCGTTACCGGAGAAGGCTATGTGTCCTTTCATATCGCCACCAATGGCGAAGGACATACGCGGCCCAAAACATTTACCCGCATCAGGCGCTGCGTCATGACCGATGATTTGCGGTATCGCTACGGAAGCAATCTATGAGAATTCAGCTTATTGAACATGATCCGCACGATTTTTCCCGTACCAATATTTCTTTATGGGCCGCCAAAAAAGGTTACCGGGTTAACCAGATCTATGTCTGTAACAATGAAGAACTGCCCCCAATAGATTCTTTCGACTGGTTGATGGTCATGGGCGGGTCACAACATGCCTGGGATGTCGAGGGAAACGCCTGGCTTCAAAAAGAAAAAGAATTTGTGAACAAGTCCCTGAGAGCAGGCAAAATCATCCTGGGAATTTGTTTTGGGGCCCAGCTGCTGGCGGAGGCCCTGGGAGGAAAGTTATTTCCCAATCCGCACAGAGAAATCGGCTGGCATGAGGTAGTATTAAACCGGCAGGGACAGAAGTCCTTCCTTTTCCATGATATCCCGTCCTCTTTTGTTACCTTCCACTGGCATAGCGACCATTTCTCCCTGCCACCGAGCTGCACCCGGCTGGCCGGCAGCCAGGCCACCGAAAACCAGGCTTTCGTGGACAAAGACCGCCCGCTGGTGGGTCTTCAATTTCATCCCGAGTATACCCGGCAGATGATAACCTACTACGCCCGTGAGCATAGTCAGGACTGGACATCGGATGACTATGTCAGCACAAAGGATGAGGTCCTGGCAAGGACCGCAGAGATCCCGGATACTTACTGGCTGATGGAAACCTTGCTAAATAATATGGCTCAAAAATTCGCCGTGAATTGCTGAATGGTGATCGGAATGGATCTATTAAAACGTGAAAACTTCTCATCAGGTGCCCCCTTTGAGGACAAGGCCGGCTACAGCCGGGCGGTCAAGGTCGGCAACATGGTTTTTGTCGGCGGTACCACGACCACCAACTCACAGGGCGAAGTTGAAGCGCCCGGCGACGCTTATCTTCAGACCAAAATCATCCTGCAAAAAATTGAAGATGTTTTAAAACGTGCCGGGGCTAAAATGTCCCATGTCGTCAGGGTTCGTTTTTATGTCACCGATATCAGCCGCGGACAGGAATATATCAAGGCCTATTCCGAGTGGTTTAAAAATATAAGACCGGTTATTACCATGGCCGAAGTCAAGGCCCTGGCCCGTCCGGACCACCTGGTTGAAATAGAGGTGGAGGCCGTAATAGGTTCCTACCTGACTACCCGGTTGACATAACTGTTCTTTATATACTAAATTCGATTTAAAATTATGTAGTGCAGTCAGATTTTAGAGGTGATCTCATAGAATTTAACTCTTGTCGCGCTAAGGTTCTGTATTATAAACAATTAATCTTATACAAATAATCAGGAAAATTTTCAAATAGAGATGATATTTTCCGGTTATGCAAAGGAGGTGATGTACGCCGGGCAATCCATAACCCTAAGTGATCGTAAACTAAATAGGACCAAAAAGGAGGAGGGCTATGAAAGTGAAGCGCAAATTTTTATTGATTTCTGTCATCCTGGTTACGGTTTTCGTCTTTACCCTGACAATCGGCAGCCTGAACGCTGAAGCCGCCGACAAGGTTTATCGCCTTAAAATCCAATCCGCCTATCCGCGCAGTGACCCTTCCATGGAATTGTTGAAGGATTTCGCAGCAACGGCGAAAAGAATGAGCAAAGGACGCATCAGAATCCAGGTGTTCGCCGATCCGGAGCTGGTTCCGGCCGAGCAGCTGTTTGAGGCCACCCAGAAGGGAACCCTGGATATGCTGCATGCCGTCGCGGCCATGTGGGGCGGTATTGTCCCGATCGGTGAAGTCGAGTTTGGCCTGCCCTATGCCTATAATCTCCCGGGCGAGCCGGATATTTTCACCGCCGGTGCGCAGATTCGCGATCTGTTTTATAACACCGGTTATGTGGATTTGCTGCGCGGTGAGTACGCCAAACAGGGCCTTTACTGGCTCGATGTTCATTCCTATGGGCCCATTGTTACCATGGCCACCAAGAAAATTACGACCTGTGATGACATGAAAGGATTAAAATTCAGGGTCGAAGGATCCTGGGCCGACTATTACAATGCCCTGGGGGCCCGCGGAACTTACATCAGCGGTATGGAAGCCTATATGGGACTGAAACTGGGAACCATCGATGCCTCCCAGTGGGATGTCAGTGCCATCACCGGTCTGAACTGGCAAGAAGTTGCGCCTTACTGGCTTATGGGCGGACAAAATGATGTGGTTGTAGGGCATATTTTGTTTAATATGAAGTCCTGGAATGCGCTGCCGGACGATCTCAAAAAGGTAATGACGGACGCCGCTGAAGATTATTTCCATAAACTCCTCAAGGTCTATGTCGGCGAGTTTAAAAAAGTGGATGATATGGTAAAGGCGGGAAAAGTCATCAAGAGCGAGATAGACGCTGCCTGTGACCGCCAACACGAAGAAGCGGCTTATGCACTCTGGGACAAAATAGGTCAAAGAGATCCTGCCGCGGCCAAAGCCATCGGTATCATCAAAGACTGGAGAAAAACCCTGAAATAATGGGTGAAGGCAACATTCGAAAATCACGCAAAATACTCCAACAATGTTAACCAAAAAAAGCCAGGAGGGTGCATAAGCACCCTCCTGGTAATTTTAGCCCCACCCAACTGATTTGTGTATTGAACAAAAAATTCGGAATGCGAATAAGAGGTCGGTCGCCATGAGTCAAATCGTCGATAAATTTTTTGGCTGGGTTGATAAAGTGGTTGAAAGATCAAGCAGAATTGTCTGCTATCTGGTTTTCGTGATCATGATCATCACCGCCGCCGATGTAACCGCCCGGTATGTCTTTAACCATCCACTTGTCTGGGGGTGGCTCACGAACCGGTTGTTGTTCGGCGTTTTTATCCTCTTTGCGGGTGTTTATACACTCTATAAAGGCGAACACATTCGCATCGAAATCTTTTACGATCATTTTCCGCCCCGGCTTAAATCGATCGCACGCTGGATCGCCCTGGTCGCTTTTTTAGCCTTCATGGGCGTTCTGGTATGGCAATCATCCTGGATGGGCTGGAATTCCCTGATGATGAAAGAAAAAGCGGCCGGGGCCTTTCGGATTCCCCTGTATCCGTTTAAACTGCTCATACCCATAGTGGCTTTTCTGTTTCTGTTAGAGGGCATCTCTTATTTTCGACGACTTGATGATTGATCAACAAGGATAAATCTCTATGAGTATCGGATTGTCGACAGCCCTTTTATTTGGCGGGCTTCTGTGCCTCCTGGCCATGGGTGTTCCGGTTGTTTTTGCCCTGGGCGGCATCAGTGTGCTGATCACTTTTTTATTGGATGGAACCAATGGCCTGTTAATCATTGCCACCACCACCTACCGCCAGATTACAGACCCGGGACTGATTACCATCCCGTTATTCCTGTTGATGGGCAATTTTTTAATCCATTCCGGAATTTCCGATCGCCTGTTTAAAGCCCTCAACGTCTGGCTTTCAGGCATACGGGGTGGCCTGGCCATAGTATCCGTGGGAGTCTGTGTCGCCCTGGCCATGTGTGGCGGATTCGGTCCCGGCATTCTCACCATGGGACTCATTGCCGTGCCCGCCATGCTCAAACAGCGCTACAATAAATCCCTGGCCCTTGGAAGCGTCATGGCCGGCGGTGTATTGGGGGAGCTCATCCCTCCCAGCATCATCATGATCATTTTTGCCTATATATCGCGCATTTCAATTGGTAAGATTTTTTTCGGCGGGGCTATACCGGGATTTATCACCGCCAGCCTTTACATCATCTATATAACGGTAAGGTGCTACCTCCAGCCGGAACTGGCACCCAGAACCGACGAAGATGCCACCTGGAAAGCCAGGCTGGTGTCATTGAAGGATATCGTTCTGCCCGCAATGCTGGTGGTTTTGGTACTGGGCTCGATCTTTCTAGGTATCGCCACGCCCTCCGAAGCCGCCGGTGTGGGCGCTTTCGGCTCTTTTGTCATCTGCATTATCTATGGACGCTTAACCTGGAAGGTCATCACGGATTCCTGCATGGAGACCATGAAAATCAGCGGTATGGCCCTGTGGATTCTGGTTACGGCCTCCCTTTTCGGTGTGGTCTACACCAGTGCGGGGGCCCAGGAAATGGTGATGGAACTGGTTGCAGAACTGACGGTTAATCGCTGGCTGATCCTGGCCGTCATGCAGGTAATTCTGCTCATATTTGGCATGTTCATGGACGACTATGCGGTATTGACGATCTGTGCGCCGATATTTATCCCGATAGCCGTATTGTTAGGGTTCGATCCCATTTGGTTTTCCATCATTTTTATTCTCAACATGCAGGTCGCTTACTTGACGCCGCCCTTTGGCTGGGCCCTCATTTTGATGAAAGGGGTGGCGCCCCCGGAGGTCCATACCAAAGACATCTGGCGATCGATCCCACCGTTTGTCGCCATCCAATTGCTCGTTCTGTTATTAACGATGCTGTTTCCCCAACTCGCTCTGTGGCTTCCCGAGAAGATGCTGTAGCATTTTTTGGATTCGTCTAACACGGCTCAATCTATTTAAATAGAGGTGTTCTGCAACTATGAAGGCAAAATACGTCGATACCGGGGCCAGACGGTATGTGGTTGGAGATCTTGAACCATTCGATCAAAAAAACGAAATGTTCTGCCGGCCCTTATGGGATGAAAAAATGCTGGACCTGGGAAAAAAATTTTACATGACGGAAGTGCCGCCCAGGAATAAGGCCGGCCGCAGGTTAAAAGACCAGGCCATGGTGAATGCCGCCTGGCACCTTGAAAACACCTTTGCCCAGGGTGTGGCCGGGGGCAGGATGGGAATGTACGCCTGGGAGTGGAAAAGAATTTTTGAATACCCCCGGGTGCCTCCCGGACTAAAAATCGATAGCAACGACCCCCGTGCCATAACCAGCGACATCAAAAGGGCCGCCACCTTCTTTGGTGCATCGCTGGTTGGTGTCTGCAAGTTGGACAGAGACTGGGTCTATTCTGCGGCCTTTCCGCTCAGAGATCCGGTCTCTGTGCCGAACGAACTGCCCGGGGAGTATCAATTTGCCATTGCCATTGCCGTCGAAATGGATTATGAAGCCATCCGCTGTTCCCCCTCGAGCCCATCTTCGGCCGCCACCGGGTTAGGATATTCTAAAATGGCGTTTACAGCAGGTCTGCTGGCCCATCACATCAGGGGATTGGGGTATAAAGCCATCGCCTGTGGCAACGATACGGCCTGCAGCATTCCCATCGCCATTGATGCCGGGCTGGGGGAACTGGCCCGCAACGGCCTGCTGATCACCCCGGAATTCGGCCCCAGGGTTCGATTGGCCAAGATTATTACAGACATGCCGCTGGTACCCGATCGACCCATTGAATTCGGCGTTTGGGATTTTTGCATGAAATGTGAGAAATGTGCCGTGAAATGCCCCAGCCAGTCAATCCGGTATGGGGAACCCACCGATAAGCCTAACAATATATCCAACCGGGAAGGTGTATTGAGGTGGCCGATCAATGGGGAAACCTGCCTGGCCTTCTGGGCGGCCAACGGAACAGATTGCGCCAACTGTATCCGGACCTGTCCTTTTAATAAACCGGACGGACGGCTTCATGATTTAGTCCGATGGGGCATAGGCAACATGCCCTGGCTCAACAAATTGTTTCTCCGGGGAGATGATCTTTTGGGATACGGCAAGAGAAGAAATGCGGATATGTTTTGGAAGAAATAGAAAAGCACCCACGAATGCGATTTGCCCTATTTAATCAGAGTTTTACTCTTTTGGCAGGTACGCCTGCTTTTCTGCAATCTCAATTATAGTTTCAAGGCGTACCACCCTTTTGTCTATCGAAATCGTCCTCTCAGACAGCAATTCAGACTTTTGATTTAAACGCTTCACTTCGCCAGTCAGTTTTATTACGTCTACCAATATGTCTTTCCAGCCAGCCATTCTTACAAGATCCCTTTTGACAATTTCTTTAATGCCTTATCGACTGTGCGATTCGCTTTTTTAGTTGATGAGATCGCTTCTTTTAAGCTTTTTGATACCAGCTCTATTAATTCAGGGGCATCCAAATCAGAAATTGCTGCCGTATCGGGGTTATAAGAATCAATGGCTACGCGCACCATTTCGGCAACCGAAGTCCCCTCGTCCCGTGCTAAACGATTAAGCTTCTTGACCTGGCTGGGTGAAATAAGAAACTGCTTTCTAACCAATTTCATTGCCTGAGTTGTTTGCATTTTCATATCCTCCCATTTTTATAGAACGATGCCTTTAATATACACATACACAACAGTATGTGCAAGTTTTTTCGTGTCTTCACCCTGATCACCAGCACCCTTCCGGCCCATGCACTACTGCAAACATCGGCAGATTCGCTCACTGCTCAAACTTCATCCTCATCCCATCGCTGAGCTAAATCCGGACGCCACCCGGAAACCTATCTTAAACGTATTGCAAAAACCCCGATTGTGCGTGGGTGCCTAACGATGCTATCATGGTGGGACTTTTATGCACTGGACTCCGGTTGTATCGGCCACTCCCGTAAGGCTTCATTTCCTTTTTGTTTAAAACTGTGATGGGTAATCTAAAAAGATTGTTGATTCATCTGACTTTGAAACCATGGTCCTTTTGCCAGTCGGGACCGAATTTTCTTTCGCAGTAATCCGCCAGGCGGTCAAACCAGCGCCACCACAGGTTTTTACCTTTTTCTTTGGCCTCATAAATATCGGTCAAATAGGCTGTAATATCGGCCATCTTTTCCTTGGGCACAAATGATGCCGCTCCGTTCTCATAGGACCTTTTAATATCTTCAGGGGTCACGGCATAGGCCGTCAGCATGACCCCGATCACCCGTTTTTTGTTGCATAATTCCAACAGTTCATACCCTTTAACACCCATAATATCTAAAATAGCCATATCAAAATATTGATTTTCCAACAAATCTTTGGCCTGTTCAAAGGTGGCGGCTTTGGTAATCTTGCACATGGTCAGCAAATCTTCTAAAATATCCAATATGTCCGGTTCATCATCAACAATGAGAAGTCTTTTTCCATCCAGCAGATTCTGTTTTTCCATGGGCATGCCTCCCAGCTAATTAATCCGCCCTGAAAACAACACTTTCAGGGTTGCAAATAAGGCCTATAATATAAAGAGTCGATGTTGAATGTAAAGGAAATAAAATATGGAAGGCGGGATGGCGTCAGGAAGATCGGTGAATGGCTTTCGCTCATTTTTTTTTACTCTTTCGGGCGATAGTTCTTTCTTCTTCAGGGATAGGCAGCGGAACAGGTTCCCCGGAAACCTCTTTCACCGCACCAAAGCGAGGGGGGCAGGCTTCAAAGCAGGTCCCGCATTTTATGCACCTGTCCTGGTCAATGACATGGATCTTGTTCTTGCCACCTTCAATCGCCTCAACCGGGCATCTCCTGAAGCAGATCATGCAGGCCTGGCACTTGTCCGGATCAATGTAGTACGAGGTTACTTCAGTCAATAGCTTGTCTATCTCGTCACCGGTGAAAAATCCGTCGTGTTCGTCTTTGTTTTCAAGGCGTGTCGCCAGTTTCTTCCTTTTGACTATCTTGATGTAGGGGATCAGCTTGCTGACTTCCTCAAGTTTGGACTTCAATTCATTTTCGTCTATTTCTTCGCCTTTGCCAAGTGGTCCCATCTCCTTGACGTTTCTGGAAAACTCATCTACAACTTCGGTAAAAAGGTTTCCTTCACCGGAAGTCATAAATTTGATTCTTAGTCTTTCGGGGTTCAGGCCTATGTGCGTCATTATTTTTTTACATAGGAGCACCATGCTGAGTGCATCGTAATTTCCATGGGTAATATAATTACATTCATTAAGGCGGCAACCACCAATAAAAACCCCATCCATTCCATTTGAGAAGGCACGCAGTACAAATTCCAGGTCGACTCTACCGGAACACATGACGCGAACAAGCCTGATATCAGTTGCATATTGCAGTCTGGAAACTCCAGCCATGTCAGCAGCGCCGTACGCTCACCAATGGCATACAAAACCTAATAATTTTGGGCTTAAATGTAAGTCCTGTATTCATTCGTTCTCAACTCCTTTGTCAAAACTCTCGGTTACGCCCATTTCCAGTTAGCCCGTTAAGCCCGAATAAACAAAAAAGGCTTTCGACCTCAACCGGCAAACAGGCGACGGGTTCAACCGGCTGACCTGTTCTACACATCTCCAGCCGCCGCATCAATTTGGCTCAAAATATCTTCATCGGTAAAGTGCTTTAGAAAAATCGCCCCGGTCGGACATTTGGCGTTGCAGAGGCCGTCTCCTTTGCATAGGACGGGATTAACCACAGCTTTTTGGCCCTGTTGTGTCTTACGAAACTCTATGGCACCATACGTACAGGCAGCAATACATGCCCCGCACCCCATACACTTTTTCTCCTCCACCTCGCAAACAGAACCTGAGACGGTGACGATATCATGTGAGAGAAGGGTTAAAGCGCGGCTTGCAGCCCCATAGGCCTGGTTAATCGCTTCCGGTATATGCTTGGGATAGTGGGCCATTCCGCACAAAAAGACACCTTCGGTACCAAACTCAACGGGTCTTAATTTGACATGGGCTTCTTTGAAAAAGTCATCCGGCCCCAAAGACACTTTGAACAGTTGAGATATTTCCCTGTTTCCTGCAGGGGGAATAACAGCCGCAGCCAAAGAAAGGAAATCAGCATCGATGGCTATTTTCTGACACAGGATGGGATCATCCACGGCCACCCTTAAAACAGGCCGGCCCTCGGCCGTGACCGCTTCTACCTGGGGTTTGTTTTCAGGCTCGTAGCGGATGAACTTTACATCACAATTTGACGCTTCCCGGTAATAATCTTCAGCGAACCCATACGATCTTATATCCCTGAAAAGAATGTAGATATCTATTGCGGGATTTATCTTTTTCACTTTCAAGGCGTTCTTTATAGACTGGTTGCAACATATCCGGGAGCAGTAGTTTCGGTCTTCGTTTCTGCAACCGACACATTGGATCATCACCAGACTCTGGGAGTCTAGCAGCTTTTCATCTTCGTTGATGATCCGGTTTTCCAACTCAAGGTTAGTCAAGACTCTGTCATCTTCCCCGTAAAGATATTCGGTCGGCTCATATGCATCCGCACCGATAGCGATGACGGTGGCACCGTGTTTTATTTCCGTGTCCCCTCTTTCAGACGTCACCCTGGTGACGAAATTCCCGACATAACCGGTAGCCTCTGTGATGACGGCATCCGTATATACATGAATTAATGGATGCTGATAAACCGTGCTCACAAGATCACTTAAATAGGCCTGAACATCCATTCCATCCAGAGTGTAGTGGATATTTCTGGCCGTTCCCCCCAGGTCTGAATCCTTTTCCAGCAGGTATATCTCATGTCCCTGATTGGCGATGGAGAGCGCACAGGTCATGCCGGCGATACCCCCACCCACCACCAGCGCCGTCTTGTTTACCGGTAGATCAATTTCCTTTAAGGGCTGCAAGAGGCCCGCTCTTGCCACCGACATCCGGGTGATATCCTTGGCCTTTGCGGTGGCATCTTCCTTTTCTCGAAAGTGGACCCAGGAGCAATGCTCTCTGATATTGGCCATGTCGAAGAAATATTGATTAATACCCGCCTCCCGCAGTGTGTCCCGGAATAACGGTTCAAGGGTGCGGGGAGAGCAGGCAGCCACAACCACGCGATTGAGCTCCTTTTCCTGGATCATCTCCGTGATTGACGCCGCGGAATCCGTTGCGCATGAAAATAACTGCTCGGTGGCATAGACGACATTGTCCAGGGTCTTGGAATATTCCACAACCGAGGGAACATCTATTGTTCTTCCGATATTCGCGCCGCAATGACACACAAAAACACCGATTCTGGCCTCTTCTTCCGAGACATCCTTTTCCGGTGGGTATATTCTTTCTGTGGACAGCTTTCCGCGCCGGTAGTCAAGGAATTCCCCACATTGCGAGCCGGCGCCACTGGCGGAAAACACCGACTCGGGGATATCCATTGGACTCTGAAAGGCGCCGCTTACAAAAATCCCGCTCCTGGTGGTCTGCATGGGATTGGAAGGAACTGCTTTACAGAATCCGTGTGAATTGAGTTCGATTCCGAATGTATCTGCCAGACCTTTATAATTAGCAGGCGGATTCAATCCGACGGACAAAACTACCATTTCGAATTCTTCCTCTTTGACGCCATCGTCGGAAGTGGCATATCTTACAATTACATTCTTGTTTTCAGGGTTCTCCCCCACGATCGAAGCGTAGCTTCTGATAAATCGAACCCCGGGAAGCTGCTCCGTTCTCTGGTAAAATGGTTCGAAATCCTTGCCATAGGAACGAATATCGTTATGGAATACCGTGCACTCTGTCCCGGCATCATGATCTTTTGCTAAAATTACCTGTTTCTGGGTATAGGTGCAACATACGGCCGAGCAATAGCTGTTGCTGCCCGGGGTCACCCGTCTGGAACCGACGCATTGAAACCAGGCGATTTTTTGGGGATGCTTCTTATCGGAGGCACGATATATCTCGCCTTCGTATGGCCCGGTGGCGCATAAGAGCCGTTCGAAGTCGAGACTGGTAACCACGTTCTGGATTTTGCCGTAGCCGTATTCTGCCTGGGCCTCGGGATCAAACGGCTCAAGGCCGGGAGACAGAAGAATCGCCCCGACTTTGATTTCCTTCTTTTGTGGTGTTTGCTTAAAATCGATGGCATTGGTCTTACAGACGCTTTCGCAAATGCGGCATTTTTTCTCTTTCAGGTAAATACAGCTTTCATCAATATAGGCGACCAGGGGAATTGCTTGGGAGAAGTAGATATGGACGGCTTTATTCGTCGATATTTTCTGATTGAACTGATCAGGGTATTCGACCGGGCAGTATTCTGCACAGGTCGTACAACCCGTACATTTGTCCTCAATAATGTATCTGGGCTTTTGGGTCAGGGTTACATCAAAGTCTCCTGCTTCCCCTTCGACACTGGCAACTTCAGTATACGTCAGAATTTCTATGTTTGGGTGCCGGCCGACCTCGACCAGTTTGGGCGAGAGAATTCACATGGAGCAGTCATTGGTGGGAAAGGTCTTGTCAAGCTGGGCCATATGGCCGCCAATAGCAGGATCTTTCTCAACCAGATAAACCTTAAACCCAGCGGTGGCAAGATCAAGAGAGGCCTGAATACCGCTGATTCCTCCACCAACAACCATTACATCTCCAAAATTTTGCTCTACAAGATTTTGATAAAGTTGCTGAATATTTTCTTCTTGCAATGTTTCTTTTTCCACTTTCTAGTACCTCATCAGGTTTTCTAAATCACTTCTGCGATTATCTCGGTAATATCCTTAATATCTAAACTTTCGCTATCCTCCAAGGTGAGTCTGCTTTCCTCAAAATGGGTAATGCAGTATGGGCAGGCAGTCGCCAGCACCTCGGCCCCAACACCCACAGCCTGTTCTATTCTAAAGTCAGAGAATCTTTCACCCTTTACCGTCTCCATCCAGATTCGGCCGCCGCCGCCACCGCAGCACAGACTGCTCACCCGTGATTCAGGCATCTCATCCAGCTCCAAACCGGGTACCTTTTTTAAAGCCGCCCGCGGCTCGTCATATATGCCATTATGCCGACCCAGGTAACAGGGGTCATGATAAGTCACTTTTTTCCCGTACTCCTTGGCAAGCTCAAGCCTGCCCTCATTAATCAGCTCGAATAAATATTGGGCGATATGAACCACCTCGAAGTTGACCATAAATTCGGGATACTCGTTTTTGAAGGTATGGTAGCAATGAGGGGAGGAAACAAGGATTTTCCGCACCCCCTTATCGATAAAATTTTTAATGTTATCTCTGGCCAGACGTTTGAATAATTCTTCATCACCCGTTTTGCGGATGCTTTCTCCGCAGCAATTCTCCAATGTGCCCAGTATTCCGAAATCGACTCCGGCCTTGTCAAGGATAGCGGCGGTGGCTCTGGCGACCTTTTTTAATCTCGGGTCATAGCAAAGATAGCAGCCGGGAAAATATAAAATTTCCATCCCTTCGGTGAAGGTTTTGACAGACAGGCCTTCGGCCCAATCTGCCCTTTTTTCTCGATCTTCACTCAAAGGATTACCTTTACCAAGAAGGCTGGCGCTTACCCCGCGTACGGGTTTCGCGGTCGTGGGGAATACGTTATATTCGGTGGCAATCCTGCGTAAGGCTACCCCGGATTCTATTTGTTTGACGTCCCTTGGACACTGCTGAGGGCAAATGCCGCAGGTGGTGCAGCGCCAGATATCATCACTTTCGATATCCGTTAAACCGAATGAGGCCTCTCGGACGATCCTGCGCATACTAAAGTTTCTGACCCGGTTCCACGGACAGACAACATCACATAACCCGCACTGATAACACGCTTTGAACGCTTCGCCACCGCTCTCCTTGATGACATCGGCAATTTCTTTATAGTCGGATAGGTTCTCCACAGTTTTTTTCAAACCTCTTTTTTATAACGGTTCAAAGGTTTTATTCTTTCTTTGACATTCGGGCAATGGTATCCAATATTTTCTGCAAGCCATGTTTGTCTGCCAGTGCTTCTAGTCCGGTCTCCAGTTCTTCCTTTTCTTCCTCTTCATCGACTTCCTCTTCCCTTTCTTCTAAAACCAGAGCATCAGCCAGACACCACTTTACACACAGGGGTTCGTCTTCGCCTTCGCACATATCGCATTTTAGCGGGAGTCCAGAGTCGGGTTCTTTGAACTCGTCCCGGGATGGGCAGGAAGCTCGGCAAAAGGCACACTCGTCGTATTCCTTGCCGTCAATTGTATATTTGTCCCGGCCGGCACATTCGGCGGGAGCATAATCACCCGCGTATACAGGAACATATATGTCCTTAAGTGGTTCGCTAATCACGCGAATACGGGCCCTCGCCGGATTATTGCTGCTGTATTTCGGCGCCGCATGAAAGGCGGAGCAGACTAATTCGCATGCCCGGCAACCATTGCATTTATCGACATCAATTTTTATAGTTTTAATAGTTTTCTTTTTTTTCTCACCCGTCACGGTTGAATTCCCTTCGCTTTATGCCTGCTCGGTTTCCGCCGAGGTCTCTTTGGTTGGATCATCTTCACCATCCGCCAAAATTCCTCTCTTGATGAATTCTTCGCTCACGTAATCCAACCCCAGTTCATTTAGAGATTCTTTAGTCGGAATGCCGTCACTGTTCCACCCTTTGAATTTGTAATACGTATCCAAGAGTTCCTTTTCAAGTTCGGGAAATCTTTTTTTCCAATGGTTCTCCGGCGGCTTGTCGTCTTTTCTGCGCATGCCTCTGCTGATATTAATGGCTCGTACCAAAGTTCGGTACCTTTTAGCTGCCTGCGACAGTTTCTCTTCATCCATATCGATCCCGGCCCCGGCTGAGATAAATTTCGGGTAATTATGGATATGATACGGAGGCTTCAGGGGAAATGATGACAAACCGGCACACATGCCGAGGGCATCATCGATGTAGTGCATCTTCTCCTGCCAGTCCACAATGTCACAAGACATCTGAGCAGTCGGGTAATAGGGGTTTGAGTTTTCTCCCCGCGGTTCCCAATCCAAAAAATATTGCTTGAACTTTTCATCAGGAACCTGGAACCAGTCCTTTACAAACGCTTCGCGATGCTCTCTTTTGGGGTAAGGCGCCTGGGGGAACTGCCCTTCAATCTGAGTAATATTTATCTTTTCGCCGGTGGCATACATAAGGAAATAAACAGGATTCAGCATCGACAGTTTTAGAGGCAGCTGCTCATGTTTCTTAATATTATTATGGGCATAATCTTCGGCGCCGTTACCAATCTCCTTGGCCGCCCAATAGGTACCATTGGCCAAAACATCTCCGATTCCTTCCCGCCGGACAATTCTGTCCAACAACCAGTAAAATCTTCCCTCGTTATCGGAGGGCATCTCCGGAAAGTCTTTATCGGTTAAAATGCCGTTTTCGTATAGTTCAAGGGCGAAGGCCATCACCTGCGGGGTTGAAAATCCGTCCACGCCATATTCCGTAGCATGTTGGGCGATTCTCAGGCCAAAATCCAGGTCTGACATGGCTGCCATTGTATAGGTCAGTTTTGAGAAACATTTCATCATGTAGGTTGGCTGTCCCGCGGGAGAAATGGTTGCCGCGCATTTCATGGGACAGTTATAGCAACTTATTAGCCGTGTCCGCATACCCTCCAGCGTCTGCATCCACGCCCTTTTGACTTCATCGGTCCAAAAATCCCTTCGGCGCTCGCGGGAGTTTCCCCACATGAAATTCTCGGTGTGCCACTTTTCATCATGGGTGGCCATCTCCTGCGGTGACCCAAGGCCCTGCAGGATGGTCATTACTCCAGGAATTGGATTTTGATTGCGAAATTTTATATATTCCAGCACTTCGTTGCAAAGCTCCAAATATTCGGCCGGTTGGGCAATATTGATGTCCTTTGTTCCACGAACAACGATGGCCTTTACCCCTTTGTCGCCCATGACGGCACCGATTCCCAGACGGCTGGCACTGGACCTGCCCTGCTCAATGGAAGCAAAATAAACCCTGTTTTCACCGGCCAGGCCGATGGCGGCCACCTGGGCTTTGGGCTCATTCAACTCCTGGCGAAGCAGTTCGGCTGTTTCAGTCGCCCCTTTACCCTGCAAATGGGATGCATCTCGTATTTCTACCTTGTCGTTGTTGATCCATAAATATACCAGATCGGGGGACTTGCCGCGCAGGATCACTTTGTCATAACCGGCATACTTCAATTCGGGTGCCCAAAAGCCCCCCATCATTGAAAATGCCATTAGCCGGGTCTGGGGAGAAATGGTGGAAACAATGGTACGGTTGCAGCCGGTAGCCGGGGTGCCGCATAAAAGGCCGGCACTGAATATGAGTAAATTCTCAGGCGAAAAGGGTTCAACTTCGGGGGGAACCCGGTCCCATAATATCTTGGCATTCGTGCCCAGACCCCCCAGATAAAGCTCGGTGTCTCTTGGGTCGGTTTGGGCCCTCTCAATGTTTCCCCGGGTTAGATCAATTTCTAAATTCAACCCTGTCTCTGCGTACCTCATT
This sequence comes from uncultured delta proteobacterium, assembly GCA_963821065.1. Classification (GTDB taxonomy): domain Bacteria; phylum Desulfobacterota; class Desulfobacteria; order Desulfobacterales; family JAFDCJ01; genus JAFDCJ01. The sequence goes on from CAWGCM010000029.1 coordinate 51,956, forward strand.
TTTTCCCCTTATTACCTGAATCCATGGCATATTTTTTAATTTTCTGATGGGCTCTAATTAATCATATCGATTTAGCTATAAATTAACTACAATTTAGCTACAAAGTAGTTATAGGGGGTTCTCCGAAATCTGTCAAGAAAAAAATCATCGGCTGGGAGGTGCGAAATTCAGGGGTCAAGGGCGAAATTTTTGGGGCCGGAGCCAGCGTTTTTAGGAATCATGCTTCCGGATAAGCGCCAGTTCGATTATCTTTATTTATCTGTTTTCATTGACATTCGGGCAACGATATCCATTAACTTTTCCAATCCATATCTGTCAGCCAATGATTCCAATCCTATCTCCAACTCCTCTTGCATTTCTTCTGATTGGCCTTCCTCTTCCCTTTCTTGGTAAGTCAGGGCGTCATGGGTGCACACCTGAACACACATGGGCTCTGATAGTGGTGGATCGTCTTCACACATATCACATCTTAGAGGGAGACCGGAATCGGGTTCTTTGAAAAGGTCCCTGGACGGGCAGGAAACCCCGCAAAAGCTACACTCTTTATATTGCTTTCCGTTAATCGTATACGTGTTTCTGCCCGTGCATTCGGCCGGCGTATAATCACCGGCACGTATCGGAACATAGACATCATTCAGATCGTCGATAACCACCCGAATCCGAGACCTGGACGGATTGGTGCTGCTATATTTCGGTCTGGCGTGAAAGGCGGAGCAGGCCACCTCACATGCCCGGCAACCAATGCATTTATCAAGATCAACTTTTATGTCTTTAACGATTTTCTTTTTTGGCCCATCGCTCACGGGGACGACTCCATTTGCTTTATTTTGTTTCTTTGTCCGATGATGTCTCCTGGGAAGGCGTGCCCTCAGTATCTGTCAAGATCCCCCTCTCCAGAAAGTCTGCGCTCACGAAATCCAGGCCCAGTTCGTCCAAGGTCTTTTTGGTCGGAATGCCTTCATTATTCCACCCCTTGAAATCATAATACGCGTCAAGCAGCTTGGTTTCCATCCCAGGATCTCTTATCTTCCAATGGTCCTCAGGAGGCTTCTCATCACGCCTTCTTAAGCCCCTTCTGACATTAAGGGCTCTAATCAGATTTCGGTTCCTGCTAGCTATTTTCCATAGTGCGTCTGAATCAAGATCCATCCCGGTTGCATGCGAGATAAAATTTGGTAAATTATAAATGTGATACGGCGGTCTCCCGCCGAACTGGCCTCTAAATGAAGACAAAAAGGCGCAGGTCCCGATGGCGTCATCAATGTAGTGCATGGTCTCATTCCAGTCACAAATGTTGACCGATGCTTCAATAGATGGATGTGAACGCGGCTCCCATTCCATAAACCATTTTTTAAACCTTTCGGGGGCTGCGTCCCAATTCTTTACAAACTGTTCTCTCTCTTTCTATGTCAGCAATGGGTATCTGGGGATAGGACCCTTCAGTTTGGGTGATCGTCATCTTCTCGCCGGTGGCATACATAAGGAAATAGGGGTAATTTATCATTTTCAGCTTGAGGGGCAGCTGCTCAAATTTTTTCATGGTATTATGATCAAATTCTTCGGCACCCTTACCAATCTGACGGGCTGCATGATAAACACCATTGGCCAAAGCATCGCCAATGCCTTCCCGCCGAACAATTTTTTCAACCAGATAGAAAAATCTTTCCCCGGAGTCGGACGGAAATCCCGGCAGGTCCCTGTCAGTCAAAATGCCGGCTTCGTAAAGTTCAATGGCAAAGGCCAGGATTTGCGGCGTTGAGTATCCGTCCAGCCCGTGCTCCTGGGTAACGCCAAGGATGTCATAGTTAAAATCCAGTTCTTTATAGGCCGCCATCGCATAGGTAAGTTTACTGTAACATTTCTGGAAATAGGTTTGCCGACCCGGGTAGGCAATCGCTTGATGGCAATCCTTCGGACAGTTATAGCATCCCGTCCATCGAAGCCGCACGCTATCAGAAATTGCCTTCCACTTCTCTTCACGTTCTTTGTTCCAAAAATCTTTTTGGCGCTCACGCGCATTGCCCCAGGCGAAATTATTGACGTGCCACCCTTCGTCATCCTCGTGCAAAAAAGCATCCCCGCAATACGGGTTATCATAAATTTCCTGATACATGGGGTTGCATATCTCAAAAAGTTCAGCCGGTCGGGCAACATTGATGTCCTTTGTTCCGCGGACCGCTATCGCCTTTAGCCTTTTATCTCCCATGATCACCCCTACCCCTCGCGAAGCGCTGGAGTTGGCATGTTCGATGGTAGCCATGTAGACCCTGTTTTCACCGGCCAGACCGATAGCGGCCACCTGGGTATCGGGATCGTTCAACTCCTCTTTAATGAGTGCTCCGGTTTCCAGAGCGCCTTTGCCCTGAAGATGGCCGGCATCACGTATTTCGACGTTGTCATTGTTTATCCACAAATATACCAGGTTGGAGGCCTTACCACGAATGACTATTTTGTCGTAACCGGCATGTTTCAGTTCCGGTCCGAAAAACCCTCCAAATAATGAATGCGAATATAAGTTTGTCTGGGGAGAAAAGGTATCAACAGCGGTACGGTTGGCACCGGGAACCGGTGTGCCATGTAAAAGGCCGGTGCTGAATATGAGTAGATTATCGGGAGAAAAGGGGTCAACTTCAGGAGCAACCCTATCCCATTGTATCTTCCCGGCCGTACCCTGCCCCCCCAGATACAGTTCGGTTAATTCAGGGTCGGTTGCCACCCTCTCAATGTTTCCCCGGGATAGATCAATCTCTAAGTTAAACCCTGTCTCTGCGTACCTCATTTTTTCCCTTCCAGATGACGCTCTCTGTTCCGATTTTGTTTCTGATTTTACCGACGATCCGTGCACGCCGCGATAGCTATAATTTAGCTATAATTTAGCTATAAAGTATTTGTAGGAGGTACCCCGGAGTTTGTCAAGAAAAAAACTTATCGGACAGCTGGTGCGGAATTCAGGGAGCGATGGCGGAATTTTTGGGAGGCGCATCAAAAACAATATTTTCCTGTCCGTGATACACGTAAAATCTTCTTCCTTTTGCACGCGCAATCAAAGTTATTCCAAGGTCCTGGGCAAGCTCCAAGCCCATGCGTGTAATTCCTGATCTTGACAGCAGGACCGGGATCGTCATCTGGGCGGCTTTCATCACGATTTCGGAAGTTAAACGTCCCGTCGTATATAAAACCTTATCAGCGCCCGTTATTCCATCAATCCACATCCTCCCCCCGATTGCATCGGCGGCATTGTGTCGGCCCACATCTTCGATAAAGATTAAAACCTTGCTGTTTTGGCAGAGGCCGCAACCATGTACAGCTCCCACTTTTTTATAAATCTGATTGTATTTGGTTAACTCTTTCAGTAGCGCATATATCGTCGATTGCCGGAGTTGAAAATTAGATAGTTTGATTTCATAAAGTTTGTCCAGGCTGCAACTAAAAAGTGTCCCTTGGCCGCATCCGCTGGTTACGATTCGCTTCGATAATCTTTCTTTAATATACGCCAAGCCCTTGCGGGAGTTAGTAACAACATTGGCCCTTTCGCTCTCCCAATCCACCGTTACTTTTACAATATCTTCGATGTCTTCGATCAATCCCTGATTGCGCAAATATCCCAAAACCAATTCCTCGGGATGAGTCCCGAGCGTCATAAGCGTTACAATTTCCGTGTCATCCACCATAATGGTCAGAGGAGATTCACCGGCTACGGCAACTTTTTGTGCTCTCCCGGCATGATCTATTGCTACCGTATTATAAATAGGTTCAAGCCCGGAATTGCTCATATCACGCTTAGGGCTTTTATATTTAATTTTTATTGTCATTGATTTAATACCTGAATCTCGTACGAAAATTATTGACTATCCTAACAAATATTACGACTAGGGTATAGTACCGATTAAACCCTTTTCGGTCTGCTTTATACTAAACATAGCTTTATCAGCGAGAGTCAATAGGCCTTCCCTATTATCTGCGTCACCAGGAAAAGCTGCAATTCCAAAGCTTGCTCCAAGACGTACTTTGCAGCCGGGTTTGGATAAGTACGTTGTTTGCTTCATCCGCGCACGAATTTGTTCAACCTTTTCTGTGGCCTTTAGCTTATCATACCCGGGCAACACGATTACAAACTCATCACCTCCATAGGCTACCCCAAAGCATGGTCCCTTTATGCAGCTTTTGATGGTAGTTGCCACTTCTTTAAGTGCCTGGCTCCCATTCAGGTGGCCATAGGTGTCAACCACTTGTTTAAAGTTATCCATATCCATAAAAACTAAAGAAAATGGCTTACGGGTCAGTCTACTTTCCTCAATTATTTTATCCAATGCCTGATAAAGATGCCGCGTATTATAGAGCCCGGTTAAATTATCGTGAATAGCAAGATTACGGAATTTTTTCCGGTCACGTCTGAGCATTTTTTCCAAAGCCTTCTTTTTCGTATTGTCTACTATAATCCCTTCGAGAATTGCATCTCCCTTGCCATTGTCGATATATCGGATATTTGCCGATATCCAAACCGGCTTGCCATCTTTACGCTTAAGCCTCAATTCATGATTTAGAACGATACCTCTCTTTTGCACCGCTCTTATCATCCTGGCTCGGTCCTCAGGACTGAAATAAAACTTATTGGCACCCTCTTTAAAAGAAAGCATCTCATCAACCGTATCATATCCCAGAATGCGGGCATACGACGGATTTGCTCGAATTAGCTTTCCCGACAGTCTACTTTGAAACATACCCTGCACAGCGTTATGATACAGGTTGCGGTATTGTCGTTCGGCTCTCTTTAGCTCTTCCTGAGTGGCTTTTAAATCGGTTAGATCCGTCAGAAAATACATAAAACCGGAAATCTTGTCATTTTCATCTTTTATTGTGCTGCGACTAAAAAGCATTGGAATCCCACGGCCATCATGCGCGCGGAATAAAGCTTCAAAACTAAAATGATCAGGGCTTGCGGAATAAAAATCAACAGTGGCTTTATCGTAAAATTTGTCAACCGGATGACCGATAAAGTCATCACGGTTATAACCTGAAATTTTCAACAAAGCCGTATTCACTTCATTGATAACACGATCATCATCCAACTGCATGAATCCTTCAAATCTGCTATCAAGAACGCGATGATATTTTTCTTCGGCCTGTTTCCGTTCTGTAATATCTGTCAGTAAACAAAGGCTGGCGGGCTGATTATGCCAGGAAAACAATTTCTCTTTCAACTCTACCCAGATTGTCGCACCATCTCTATTTACAATTCTAAAAGGGTGGATTTCAGGGACGTTTTCATTTTTAAGCCTTCTTTCATGAGGCTGCATCACCATTTCTCTGTCCTTTTTATGAATAAAGGCAGCCAATGGTTTGGAAGTCAGTTCCTTTCGTGAATATCCAAAAAGGTCTTCGGCTTTAGGGTTTGCATATTGAAAAATTCCATTTTGAGCCACCAATATTGCCTCATCGGTGTTTTCAACCAAATTACGATAATTCAATTCGTTGTACTTTGATATTTCTAAAGTTTTTCTGCAATCCTCGAGTTCATTTCTCAGTGACTCAACTTGTTGTATGATATTCTCAGATGAGGTGGAAGAATCCATAAATTTGTCCTCAATCTTTCTAATAGATGAGTTGTGGTATACGAGAAATTGTCAAAATAAAAGTCGAGAAAAACCGGCAGCGGAAAACATTCCGTGCCGGTTTCAGTCAATTGAATCAATTCTGGGGTAATGGGCGGGTTTTACGCACCTGCCATTAGATCCCCTACCAGTTTTGAAAACCGGGAAGGATCATCCACCTTGCCGCCTTCGCCGATAACGGCAAGATCAAGCAGCAGGTGGATGTAGTCGTTTAGCCTGGTGTCTTTTTTGTCTGTTTCAAACATGGCATGCACTTTTCCCATGACCGGGTGGGCCATGTTAAGTTCCAGCACGCGTTTGTTTTCCGGTGTCGGCTGACCGGCGGATTTGAGGATTTTTTCCATGTAGCCGCTCATGTCATAAGTGTCGCCGGACAGGCAGGCCACGGAGTCGGTCAGGCGCGTGGACGGGCGAACCTCCTTGATGGTGTCTTCCAACTGGGCCCGTATATGTTTGAACAGGGTCTCGTACTTGTCCTTTTTGTCTTCATCTACTTTGTCGAGATCGAGATCGCCCTTTTCAGCGCTCTTCAACTTTTTGCCGTCATATTCGGTAAGCGCCTGGGTCACCCATTCGTCAATCGGGTCGGTCATCAGAAGGACTTCAACGTCCTTTGATTTGAGTTGTTCAAGCAGCGGGCTGTTGATCAAGGCCGATAGGTTTTCACCGGTGATGTAGTAAATTTCCTTCTGGTCCGGCTGCATGGCCTTTACGTATTCCTGCAGTGACCGCCACTTGCCGTCTGACTTGGTGGTCTTGTATCGCAATAGGTCGGCAATTTTGGTCTTGTTTTCAAAATCGGTTTGCACACCGACTTTAAGCACCGCTCCGAATTCTTCCCAGAATTTTTCATAGGTTTCCTGTTCCAGACCGTTGAGCAGGTCAAACAGTTTCTTCACCAGGTTACGTCGAATGTTGCGCACCAGACGATCCTGCTGGAGAATTTCGCGGCTGACGTTGAGGTTGAGATCCGGTGCATCAACCACCCCTTTGATAAAGCGGAAATATTCAGGCATCAATTCCTGGCAGTCGTCCATGATGAATACCCGTTTGCAGTAAAGATGCACACCGTGCTTGCTTTCCGGGTTAAAAAGGTCAAACGGAGCCTTGGAAGGGATATACAGCAGCGCCGTGTAATCGGTGGTTCCCTCCAGCTTCAGATGGAGCTTTTCCAGGGGCGGGTTCCAGTCGTGGCTGATGTGCTGGTAAAATTCGTTGTATGTCCTCATCACTGACGTCATTTTTATTTTTTGACCAGATGGCCTTCATTGAGTTTAAGGTTTCTTCCTTGACCACTTTGCGGGTGGTCTCCCCGATGGTCTTGCCGTCTGAATCCTTGATTTGTTCCGCTTCGGGGATGGGTTCGTCTTTTTCCACCTCCATGACGATCGGATAGGCCACAAAGTCGGAATGCTGCTTGATGATGTTGCGGATGGTCCATTCGTCGGTGAAATCCTGCTCGCCTTCTTCCTTTTTTTTCAGTTCCAGGGTAATAACCGTTCCGCGGCTTTCTTTTTTGGCCTCCGTGATTGTAAATTCTCCGTCTCCGTGGGATTCCCAGCGGACAGCCTTGTCACTGCCGGCAGATTTCGTCAGCAGCGTAACTTTTTCGGCCACGATAAATGAGCTGTAAAACCCGACCCCGAACTGGCCGATCAATTCCGGCGTAAGCGTGTCTTCCTTATTGAGCTGCTCCATGGCTTCCAGGAATGCCATTGGTGCCGCTTTTGGCAATGGTACCGATATTTTCCAGCACCTCATCGTAGGTCATGCCGATACCGTTGTCTCAACCGTCAGGGTATTTTTGATTGCATCCCGTTCGATTTTGATTTTGAATTCCGTATCATCACCAAGGATGCCGTCCTCGGTCTGGGCATTAAAACGCAGCTTGTCGATAGCATCCGAAGCGTTGGATATCAGTTCCCGCAAAAAAATTTCCCTGTTGGAATAAAGCGAGTTGATGATCAGATTCAGCAGCTGTTTGACTTCGGTTTTGAATTCATGGGTTTCGGTTTTGACGGCCATTTGCTAACATACCTCCTTAGCTAATTTATTGAGCATATAATGTGTGCTAATTTGGAATTGTCAAGATGGGTAAATAGTCTGTATATTTAGTTTTTTTATTGATTTAGGATCCCGCACAGCTTAGTGTTTCCAGACTTAGGAATAAAAAAAATACCAAAGATACCGCTGATAGGATACTTCTCAAACCGGAAGATCGGCCATTTCCAGAATAAATTTTCGCTCAACATCGAACCTCTGAATCCTTACCTAATTTTCCCATTGTGAAATTTGATTCAGAGAAATTATTAACTATTTTTCCTACCTGTACCGGATACTGCCATCCTCAAAACGCTATAACTTTCTGTAAATTTTATCTATTTAGAAAATACTGCAAAAAACACTATTATTGCACACTTTTTGCTCCTAAAATGGGCTATCATGGAAAAATTAATGCAGATCATCATATTTCTCTCCTGGATTTCGAGTTTAGTGTGGGCGGGTCTTGAGTTGGAAAAAATTGAATTTTTCCACTCATTGTATGCCATGCTCTAGTTGAATTGAAAATTGGGATAGACGATAAAGGGGCACCGGTGAGTCGGCATATCAGGCTTTCGACCCATTTGTCCGATGGTTCCAGCAGGGCGTTGGTTGGTATTTTTATCGGCTGGCTTTGAGTTGGATTGCCTTAATTTAATCTGCCTGCAACGGGTGCTTTTGCCAGGCAGATCTCCAGATCACACTGCAGGCAGCGGTGGCATTCTGCTTTGGCCCGCTCGCCGCTCAAACACAATTCGACCTCGTCAAATCCGCCGGTTCTTCCAGAAAGGGGCAAAGATGGCACCTCAACCCTTTTCAACTCCGCAAATCCAAATTCTCTTGCGCCGCTGTATGGCTGCTCACTTTCGCATTCCCTACGGGGCGTAGGCCCCTCCGGGCCGGAGGCCCCATTCTGCTTTCGGCATTCCGCATTCGACTCGGCTGAGCCGTTCGACCCTGAGCTCACGGCCGAAGGGCTCGTCGCAGGCCGCATTCCGAATTCGAAGGTACCATCCCCGCCGATATATTTATCAATAGAAACGGCCGCTCGCCGACCAGCTGCAATCGCTTCAATCACCGTCGCCGGACCGTTGGCGGCATCGCCGCCGGCAAAGACACCTGTCATCTCCGTTTGTTGGGTGTCTTTATCGATCGCAATCAGTCCCCTGTCGACCGATAATGATCCCTGATCATCCAGAAAACAGAAATCCTGGCAAAAAGCCGTTTCGCTGGACTGACCGATGGCCAGAATGACCTGGTCCGTTTCAATTGTTTTCCTGGTGTCGTCAAAATAAGGGCAGAAATTGCCCTCGTCATCAAAAACCGATGTACAGCGCACCAGCTCAAGACCAGCGACTTTCCCGTCATTTCCAACAATCTTGTCCGGACCCCATGAATCCAGGATTTTCACCCCTTCCTCCCGGGCCTGTTCAATTTCCCAGGAATTGGCCGGCATTTCTTCCAGGCTTTCCAGGCAGGCCAGGGCTACTTTTTTAGCTCCCAGCCGCAGGGCCGTAAGGGCCACATCCACCGCCACATTACCGCCCCCGACCACAATGATGTTTTCTTTGATGGCAACATCACTGCCGTCGGCCACAGACGATAAAAACTCCACGCCCCATTGAACACCGGGCAGATCGGCACCATCCAGTTCGATTCTGCGGCTTATCTGGGCGCCGACGGCAATAAAAACGGCCTCAAAACCATCATCTTTTAATTGTTCAATCTCATAATCGATGCCCAGTTTTTGATTGGTTTTAAGTTCGATACCCGTGCTCAAAACCAGATCGATCTCTTTGTCCAGGATATCTTCCGGCAACCGGTAAAAAGGAATACCATAGCGCATCATTCCCCCCGGCTTGGGTCTGGCCTCCAGGACGCTGACCTGGTGGCCTTTTTTCCTGAGATAAAATGCTGCGGTTAACCCGGCCGGGCCGGCACCGATGACCGCGACTTTGTGACCGGTATCTTCGGCGGTGGCCGACATCCAGGCAGAATAGTCACCCGCCTTATCAGCCGCAAACCGTTTGGCAGCGCAGATCGAAATGGACTCGTTGACTTCACCTCTTTTGCAGGCAGTTTCACAGGGATGGGTGCAAACCCTTCCCAGAATACCCGGAAATGGCGCCTTTTCGATGATCAGTTTGCAGGCAGCATCCATTTCCCCCCGGGATATTAACCGTAAATAGCCCGGGATATCAATGCCCGCCGGACACGCCTGGATGCATGGCGGTGTTTCGGGGATCCGTTCCCGGGGACCTTCGGCCCGCAACGATCGGGTAATATCTAAAATTTTAATTCCATTGGGGCAGGCATCCTCGCACCGTCCACATGTGGCGCAAAACCAAGGCATTGGGGTGTCCGCAATTTCCTCGATTAAATCCAGCTCAACATGGCGGATCAGGCGACGGATATTAAATCCGTTAATACCGGTAATGGGGCAGGCCGAGCTGCAGCGCCCGCACTGCTCGCAGTATCTGAACATTTCGATATCGTTGAACCGCTCTGTAAACCGCACCGTATTCATGGCCTCATATCAATCCAATCCAAGTTCTTTAGTCATATCGATCATCGTTTTGGCAAATTTGGGGCCATCGGCGGCCGAACACCAGACATTCCAGAGTTTTTCCGGTTCAAATCCGGCTTTGGCTATTTTGCGTTTGGTGCGGTTCACCCGTTTTTCGGCCGCATAGTTGCCTGTAATGTAGTGACAGGTTGGAAACTCACAACCGGCCACCAGCACCCCGGCAGCGCCCAGCTCAAAAGGCCGCTGCATCATTTTCATGGAAACCCTGGCCGAACACATCACCCGGATCAACCGTGCATTGGACGGGTACTGCAGGCGGCTTACCCCCGCCATGTCCACCCCACCCAGCGCACACCAATGGCAGACAAAGGCAATGATCTTTTTCTCGGGATTTTCTTCCAGGGCGGCCTCCACCTGGGCAAAGACCTGCTCGTCGGAGTAATGCACGATGCTGATACACTCCCGGGGACAATCGGCCGCACACAGGCCGCAGCCTTTGCAAAGCGCCTTGACGACTTCGGGATTCTTGTCTTCATCCACGGTAATGGCACTGTAAGGACAGCGCTTGGAGCACAAACCACATTGATTGCAATCCGTCAGATCGATGTCGGCCACAATACCTTCGGCCTCAATATAGCCCTTTTTCATGGGTATGGACGCCTTCATGGCCGCTCCGATACCCTCTTCACTGCTTTCCTTAAAAGTCATAGGGGCTTTGGCACAGCCGGCCAGTGAAATGCCGTCGGTGGCAAATTCCAGCGGACCCAGCTTGACATGGGATTCCTGAAAAAATCCGTCCGGATTGGCCGATACTTTCAGATGCCCTTTAATCTGCTCGACGGTATCATCGCCTTTGAAAGCCGTGGTTAGCACCAGAAGATCGGCCGGAATTTCAAATTCCCGGCCCACCAGAAAATCAAAGACCTTTACCATCAGCCGACCGTTTTGGCTCACTACCTCAGGATAGCGATCCTCCGGGAATCGCAAAAATTTTACACCCAGCCGTTTGGCGCTTTGCTGAGCGCGGCCCTCTTCTTTGATCAGGCTCATATCACGGTAAAGCATGTGAACGCTGATATCTTCATTTAAATATTTCAGGGCCACGGCGTTTTTAACAGAAGTGTGGCAGCCGACATTACAACAGCCGCGGGTTTCATTTTTGGAGTTGACACAGCTGATCATGACCACATTTTTTTGATTGCCGATCTGCTTATCACGCAGCATCCTCTCCAATTGCAGCTGGGTGATCACTCCGGGATGATGGCCGTATTCAAACCGGCCGCGCTCCGGCTCAAGCTCCTGCATTCCGGTGGCCACGATGACCGTCGATATGTCCAGGTTTTCGACAGCGCCGTCGCCGTTGCTCGCCAACGAAACTTTATAATTTCCAATATATCCTTCAACGGATTCGATCCGGGTGTTGGTATAGACGTTTATGTTGGGGTGGGTTTGCACCTGGTCCACCTTGGCCTGAACAATTTTGGCCGCCGGGGATTTATGATTGTCATGGGAAATAAAGCAAACCCCGTTTAAGATCCCCCCGAGTCGGGGTTCTTTTTCCACGAGGAAAGCATTAAATCCTTGATCGGCGATGCTCAACGCCGAATTCATGCCGGCCATACCACCGCCGATAATCAGGCAATCGGTTTTTACCGGAAGCCTGATCTCCTGCCCCTCCTCTAACAGGGCCGCTTTGGCCACACCCATTTTAATCAGGTCTTTGGCTTTCTCCGTTGCGATCTCGGGCTCCTTCATGTGCACCCAGGAGACTTGTTCGCGGATACTCACAAATTCCAGCAGATAGGGATTGACCCCGGCCTCTTTGGCTGTGCGCTTAAAAAGCGGTTCATGGGTCCTGGGTGTGCAGGCACAGATCACCACCCGATTGAGCTTCTGCTCCTGAATGGATTCTTTCATCCGCACCAGGTAGTCAACCGAGCATGACCAACGGCCCTCATCGGCAAAAACGACATGATCCAGCCCTTTGGCATACTCAACCAGCTGGGGAACGTCCACCACCCCCGCGATGTTGGTTCCGCAATCGCAGACAAAAACGCCGATTCTTATATCTTCACTCATAAAATCACCTACCTAATTCCATATCGACCGCAACCATTGGGTATTAGGTCAGGTACAGGTTTTTATAAAATCCGAATATCGAAATTCGAATTTCGGATTTGTTTATAATTTCGTGCTTCGTATTTCAAATTTAAAACTATTTTGAAAGAACCGCCTTCATACTCGCCGCCGTTGCCTGTACAACCGACTCCGCTATATCTATCGGCCCTGTAGAACCCCCGCAAAGATAAATACCATCCACCCGGGTCTCCAGCGGCGACAGAAGCGGATCTTTTTCCTTAAAATAACCGAGTTCATCCAGCTCCAGCTTCAGCACCTTGGCCAGTCGCTTGTTGCGATCATTGGGGATGACGCCGGTGGCCAGCACAAGCAGTTCCACTTCGTGCGTGTGCAGCTCTCCGGTTTCCAGATCTTCGTAGCGCAAGGTCAGATTTTTAGTTGCCGGATCTTCGGTTACCTCATAGGGCCTGCCCCTGACATAGCGAACGCCGTTTTCGTTGGCCTTGCGGTAAAAGTCCCAGAAGCCCTTACCGTAAGCTTTCAGATCGTTATAAAAAATGGTGGCCTCCACCGAGGCATCGTGTTCCTTGGTGATAATCGTCTGCTTGGCGGAAATCATACAGCAAATCTTGGAGCAGTAGGGTGTCCCCTTGTCTTCGGCCAGACCGCGGCCGGCACACTGGACCCAGGCAATTTTTTTGGCATGCTTTTGATCAGAAGGCCTGATGATTTCTCCGGTCGTTGGACCCCCTGCATTCATGAGACGCTCAAATTGGGTGTTGGTAATGACGTTGTCATAGATATCGTATCCGAGCAAATCACCGGTCGGCGGCGCATCTTTGATCCCGGTGGCCACCACAATGCTTTGGACCTCGAGGTTCAGGTTCTTGTTCGACTGCCACAGCGTAATGGCGTTTTTGCCTTCCTTTTCACAGGCCTTGACGCACAGGGCTATGGGACATTCGCGGCACTGGCTGCAATCGACGGCACAGCCGCCGATGCAGGCCCCTGCTTCACGCATCTCTCCAAACCGACAACTGGGATCAACCCTGACCACATTGGGAACTGCCTGGGGAAAAGCCAATGAAACCAGTTTGCGCATCCCGCCGATTTTACCGTCCATTTCATCAGGCACACTGACCGGGCAGGCCTCCACGCAGGCCCCGCACCCGGTGCATTTTTCTTCATCGACATACATGGCTTTTTTGGCCAGTTTGACCTTGAAGGAGCCATTTACTTTTTTGACCTTACGCACTTCGGTATAGGTCATAATCTCAATGTTTTCGTGATTATCAACCTCATACATCTGGGGGGCTTCGATGCAGATCGAACAATCATTGGTGGGAAACGTTTTATCCAATCTGGCCATCATTCCGCCGATACTGGGAGTATCATCGATCAAATAGACTTTGGCCCCATATTTGGCGGCATTCATGGCACAATTAATTCCGGCAATCCCGCCGCCGATAACCAGTATTGAATCAGTCATGATATCACCTCAAAGTGAGAATTCGGAATGCGGAATGTTGAAGTCGGAATCCTCACCAATATTAGATGCCGATGCTCAGAGTTTCCGCATTCCGCATTCCCACTTCCCAATTGTCTTTTAAATTTCCGTAATGATAATCGCCTTTGATTTACAAACCGCCGTACAGGTCAGACACCCCAGACAATTTTGGGGTCTGACGGGGATAGCCTTGTGCGGCATTTCGAAAACATCCGTCGGACACATGATGACACATTCCTCGCAGGAATCGCAGCGATCTGCCTCTACGTAAACCAGGTAAACTTCATAATCTCTTAGGACTTTACCCATTAGCCCTCCTCTTTTATCTGTTTAAGGGCGGCACGCTGGTCGGCCCTACTTCATTTTCTTGTTGCAACTGAAAAATTCGAAATTCGAATTAAATCCGGCTCCAAGAAAAATTTCAGCTCAAGCTATTTATATTTTCCAATAGCCCGCTCAAACCCCGGCATGGCATTTTTTATGGTGTTGTCATCCACGCAAAATGCAATGCGGAAGTAGCCGGGTCCGTTAAAACCGGTACCGGGTACCACCAGGATACGCTCTTCTTTGAGCGCATCTGCAAATTCAACATCATCCGGAATTGGTGACCGGGGAAACAGATAAAAGGTCCCGGATGGTTTTACGAATTCGTATCCGAATCCAGCCAACCCCTCACACAGCATTTCCCGTTTGCGGGCATACTCGGAAATATCAACGCTCATCCCCTGCATGCAGGCAACCACGCGCTGCATCAAAGCCGGCGCATTGACATAGCCCAATATTCTATTGGCCACCGCCATGGCAGCCAAAAGATCGTTCTTATAAGTTGCGGCCGGATTTAGCGCCACAAACCCGATACGTTCGCCGGGAATTGAAATATCCTTTGAATAGGAAGTGCCGATAATGCTTTCTTTGTAGGATGTAAAAATACTGGGGACTTGAACACCATCGTAAACGATTTTTCGGTAGGGCTCATCCGATATTAAATATATGGTCCGGTTATACTCCCGACTTTTTTGCCCCAGGATCTCACCCAATGCCTTCAAGCTCGTTTCCGAATAAACCTGCCCGGTGGGGTTGTTGGGAGAATTAATCAAAAACGCTTTGGTCTTAGCCGATATTGCCGCGGTGATCGCGGCCAGATCCAGCTCAAAATCCGGTGTCGTTTGCACGGTTTTCAAAACGCCCCCGTGGTTGTCGGCATAAAATTTATACTCAACGAAACAGGGAATCGGCGTCAGGACTTCATCTCCCGGATCGAGGATGGCTTTGAGGGCCACGTTAAGGGCACCGGAAGCGCCGCAGGTCATCAGGATTTCTTTATCGGTGACCGGGACCTGCTGCTCCTCAGACAGGTATTTGGCCACCGAACCGCAAACCATCGGGTAGCCCGTATTGGGCATGTAGCAGTGATCATCAAGTCCGCAGGTGCTGACGATATCCCGCAAAATCTCATTGAACTTTTCCGGCGGCGGCACGTTCGGATTTCCGAGACTGAAGTCACAGACATTCTCAGCCCCATACTCTTTCTTCAATCGCGCCCCCTCCTCAAACATTTTCCGAATGAAGGAAGACCCGGCAATAATCTTTTCAACTTTTTTTGAAATTGTCATGGTATCACCATTTTGCGCGTTACGGGTTACAGGTTACGCGTAGCGCGCTGCGGGGCGCGTGTCACGCGTTGCGGAATAAAATCGATAGAATTCCTTTTTACGGTTATGCGGAAAGCTCAAGTAGCACACTTATCACCACGAAGAGCGCGAAGGACACGGAGAAGAAATGGTCAGTTATTTTGTCTTTCCTTCGTGTTCTTCGTGTTTTCGTGGTTAAATAACAGTCGATCGAATCCAACTGGAGCTTTTCAGATAACCGCGTTCCTTTTTAAACCTCGCAACGCATACCCCGCAACCCGATACCCTTACCCCGCTACCCGCAACTCGACTTACCGTTCCTCGAACTCCCTCCACTTATAGTCAATGAGTTCAAGTAAAACGCCGTTCATCTTTTTGGGGTGCACAAAGGCAAATTCACAATCCCGGAACGGACGGGCGCCCCCGATAAAGGGATAATCTTTTTGCTGCAAATCGCCCATGGCCTCACGGGTGTTGTCAACGTTTAAGCTGATCAACATGACGCCTTCGCCTCTTTTCTCGATAAACTTGGCAACATCCCCATCGGGTGTTGTCGATTCCATCAACTCAAAGCCAACTTCCCCCACCCAGTATCTGGCAACCTTGATTTTTTCGGGTTCATCAATGTACTCGTCATCCGGCCTGGATTTGCCCAGTACCGGCTCCCAGACTTTGCGCGCTTCATCCAGGTTTTTAACTGCAATGCAGATATGATCGACCTTATTTACTTTCATTTTTTGCCTCCTTATTTGCCGGCATAAAAAATACCGGCCTACCTGAGAACAGCAGATTCGATAAAATGGCCCTTACCGTTTCTATCCTTCTCCGTATGTGGCTTTTTTTCCGATCTATAGCGGTTATCAAAAAAACGTTCCGTTATTCAAACTTTTTTCCGCCAACCACGATAGCACCCTTTCGTGTTTCGGAACTTGTTTTTTAAAAAGTGGTATCTGTCGAGTTTGCCTAATATCTCCGGATACACATTTAAAAGGTCACTTTTTCCAGCGGCACTGTAATGGCGTGGTCCGGGCAAACACAGCCGCACTCATTGCAGTCTTCGCACAGAAACTCGGTGACCACCGGCCGGCCATCCTGCACCCTGATGGCAAGGTCCGGACAGATCTCAACACACAGGGGCTCGGTGAACCCACCACACATGCCACATTTATCTAAATCAATTTGAGCAGCCATAATCTAACTCCTGATATTGGTAATCTTTCGTTTATGAACTAGTAATAGTCTTCCTATCGCTATTCTGACTTGTATAGCCGCATCACGGTCTCGCCCTGGCCGCGGGAAATGGCTTTTTGCAATTCAATTTTCAAAGGAATGTTCATAAACACGCTGACATCCTCTAAAACGGCTTGATACATGCGTTCGCGGCACAAAGCGACTTCTTCCATGGAAACGCCAAATTGCTTGGCCCATGACGGCCATGGGTCCCGGAAGCATTTGATAAATACTTCGCCGGGGTTTTCGCCTTTTTCTGCAGTGGCCTGTCCACCATCGGTGTTCCAGAGTCCGGCAAGGGCTTTGCCCAGAATCATCATAAAGCCTTCTTCCCCTTTCAACCAGTTCATCCTGGGAAGGATACTCTTGCCGATATCCTTGCCGAAAACTTCGGCCGCCCGCAGGGCAACATCCTGCGGATTGGTATCGGCTCCGGCAAATTCAACGGCAACCTGTCGCCATCGGTAAAAGGTTTTTCCGATTTCATCCTGGGCGCTGTGCAGGGCCCGGTACAATTTGGTAATTTCTTTTTCGGCATCAACTGGCATGGTTAACCTCCTTGTTATATACGCATCCCGATGCGGTAGCCATCATGAACGGCACTGGAAAGGTTGCGAGGAATCAGGGCATCACCGATGACAAACAGTTCGATCCCCTCGGATTGGACAACTTTTTTCAGGCTCTCGTTGGGTTCTCGCTGGGCCGCGACGATGGTGTCGCAGTTCACCGGCCAACGGTACCCATCATAGGACCTGACAACGATGCCCCCATCATTGACTTCCTCAATATCAACGTCATTATAGGTCACAATGCCGTTTTGCCGCATATAGAGGACATAGCGCCATTTAAAGGACGGGTTCACATCGAAGCCGGCGGTTTTGTCCTTGCCGACCAGGGTCACTTTTTTGCCCTGCTGGGCCAGATGAAGGGCACAGCCGATACCCGGTTTGCGGTTGCCCCACACGACGACTTTTTCACCGACGGCAGCCTGGCCGTTCATCACATCCAGCAAATTCACCAGTTTGGCCGAATCACCTCCGGGGCTCTCGATCTTTGAATACGCCGGGCCGGTGGCCAGCACAACGGAATCGGGCATTTCTTCTTCGATTAAATCGGCGGTGACTTCGGTCCCCAGATGGAAGGTGACACCGGCTTTTTTACACATAGTCTGCTGGTATTCGATGCACGTCCATAGCTCGTCATCACCGTAAGGCGCATTTTTGGCCTCGTTGAGGGTACCGCCGATAACATCCCGTATATCATAAACGTGGACTTCGTGACCGCGTCGGGCGGCTGTGTAAGCACATTCCAGACCGGCCGGCCCGGCACCGACAACCATGATTTCTTTTTCTTCTTCAGCAGCCGGCGGGTCGGCAAACTCAGGATTGGCCTCATGGGCACAAACCGGATTGATATAGCAGGTCATGGGAGCATCCCTGAAAAGTCTCGCCAGGCAGAGGTTGCAGGCCACACAATGCCGAATTTCATCTTCCCTGCCTTCCGCAACTTTTTTGGGCATCAACGGATCGGCGATCATCGAACGGCAAATTTCCCAGAAATCCAGTTCATTGGCGCCGATTTTCTCGTTGGGCAAACCCGGCTTAAACATGCGATAGGCCATCTGGATCGGAATCTTGACATGTTCCTTGGCCCGTTTGGCCAGATGGACCCAGTTGCCCATGGGGATATCACGGCTGATCACCGGGTAGATGGACTCCTGCCATCCCAGGGTGCAGCTGATGTAATCCGCACCGGCTTCTTCGGCCATCTTGTATGTTTCCATGGATTCTTCCGGGGTATTGCCACGCACGTCATCCAGCAGCTCTTCGGAACACAGGCGGATGCCGACCGGAATATCGGGTCCGCAAACTTCTTTGACGCCCTGGATAATCTCAACCACAGCCTGCATCCGCCCCCGGATATCCCCGCCGTATTCATCGGTGCGCCGGTTGGTGTAACTGGAAATAAAATTAGATATCAGATAGCCGACGATACCGGAGATTTCCATCACGTCGAAGCCGGCCTCAACTCCCCGGCGGGCGGCATCCACATGCTGCTGAATCATCTCTTTGACTTCTGCGTGGGTCATTTCGTACATGGGTTTGAAAATCCTCAGCCGCTGGGGGATGGTGGAAGGACCGTGACCGGATTCGACTTCCACCGCACCGACACGCCCGCAGTCCATTAACTGGAAGCCGGCAATCGCCTTTTCGCCGTGGATTGCATCGGCAATCCGCGCCAGACCGGGAATAAACTTATCGTCCCAGGCGGCCGCCTGTCCGACATATCCCTGGCCTTTGCCGGCCTCATCCATGTATACGCCCTGCATAAAGCACAGACCACCGACCACCCCCCTGGCCCTCTGCCGCATGTACTCCACCCCCGAATCGGTAATGAAGCCATCCAGCCCGTTGAGGTTCTCCTCGGTGGCGGCATACTTGATGCGGTTGGGCACAAAGAGATTGCCGACCTCGATGGGCGTGAACAGGTGCGGGTAACTCTTGGCGCCCGGGTATTCCGAGTAATCCCATTCAAATAAAGTTTTAGCCATGCTTACACCCTCCTTCCGGTTAGAATGAGAGACCTTTGCAAAATTAACATTTTTCAAAGGTCTCGGTTATTGGCCTTAAAAGCATCTACCAACAGATCAAAAATGCTTTCCAGATTATCAAAAAGGGAATAGGACCTGTCTTTCAACAGCCAGCGGCTGATGATGTGGTCCATAGTTCCCACAAAAATGTCGCGAGCTACGCGGGGATTGAGATCCGGCTTCATTTCTCCGGTCTTGCGGCCTTCCTCAAAAATATCGACCAGATGGGAATAAAGTTGTTTAACGTTGGAATAAACTTCGGTGTTCAAAAAATTAGCGTTGGTCTTCAAAAATAGATAGACAATCTTGGCATCCAGCGGGGATTGTTCGACCCGGCGCATGTACCACCAAAGATATTTGCGCATCTTGTTGACGGCGCCTTTGATACCGAACAACTGCTCGTCCAGGTCCCGCAAAAGTTCAGATACCCACAGATCGGGAATCATCTGCAGCAGGTCTTCTTTTCCCTGGAAATAATCGTAGAGTGCAGCTTCAGACAGTCCGGCCTGTCTGGATATGTCAACAATGGTGGTCTTCTGGTATCCCTGCTCGGCAAAAAGCCTTTTGGCAGAGTTTATAATACGATCGCGGGTATGTTCTTTGGAGATGTTTTTGGAGTTGTTTTTGGCCATTGGCTTGGTGACCGGCATGCGTTAGGATAGTTTATCTGAAATGATAATAAATTCCAATAACATACTGTTTTTATATTTATTTATTATTCCTAACGATATTAATTTTCCTTTTTAGTATATTCCAAAATAGGGTCATTAAAATATGAATTAAGGCGCAAAAACCCCAAATTTTAATTATTGCGTTTATAAATTCAGTTTTTTAAATCGCCATTAGGATTTTAATTAATTGTTATTTAAACAAATATAAATATAAGCTTATATTTTTATAACATTTCCCTAATAACATTCGGAAAATTGTCTGTCAAGTAATAATACGTGCCCCATAGAAATGTATATAAAGAAAGTTGCCATCAAAATTCAGAGAAGCGGCTGAATCTGTTCGGCCATGGGAAATAATCCGAAGATACCGCCGGTGTGGATAAAAATAACGCGTTCCCCAAAGCAGGTCGGATTGTTTTTGAGTTCCCGGACCATACCCAAAAACGCCTTGCCGGTGTATACCGGGTCAAAAAAGATGCCTTCGGTCCGGGCTGTTTCGGTCAGGAGTTCAAGCTCTGCGGGTTGCGATAAGCCATAACCGCGCCCGACATATCCATCAAGGATCTCGATGTCCCGCTCCCGGGAAAAATCAACTTCAATCTGATAGTCAGCGATTGCTTTTTCACAGATATTGCCGATGGCATTTACAAAATAATCCCGGTCATCGCAAACGTTGACGCTAACAATACGGGCGTTGAGTTCGAACATCTTGGCTCCCAGAATTAGACCGGCTGATGTCCCGCCTGAACCGGCGGCATTGATAATTGTGCAGGCCTGGTTCAGCCCGCCCGGCAGGTTGGCAATATCATTAACCAGTTCTTGCGCCGCCCGTATATATCCCCATGCACCGAGGGCATTGGACGCCCCCTCAGGTATTAGGTAAGGTTGGCGCCCCGCGGCCTCAAGCGAGGCCCCTTCGCGTTGCATAAATTTATCTCTCCTCTTATACTCCTCAGGGGAAATCCATATAATTTCAGCCCCTGCCATGCGGTCCAACAGAATATTGCCATCGGCCGATGGCGGACGTGACGGGTCCGGTGTTTTCAACAGCAGTCGACAGTTAAGACCCAGCATGGCGGCTGCAATCGCCGTCGCACGGCAATGGTTGGATTGGGCGCCGCCACAGGTGATAATGGTATCGGCCTTCTGTGCCAGAGCATCGGCAAGAACAAATTCTAATTTGCGGATCTTGTTGCCTGACAGGGCCGCTCCGGTCAGATCGTCTCGTTTAACATAGAGATCAACGCCAAGTTTTTCTCCGGTGCGGTGCATGGGATGAACAGGGGTCGGTAACCGGGCCAGGTCGATCTGGGGCGGAAATGACAGGCTGCATGTATTCATTTTAATCCTTTCCGAATATTATAATTACCTGGATTTTGCACTATTCAGGAAATAACACTCAATACCTATTTCGATGCTGCGGATTCATATCCCAATTTTTTAAGATTGACAAGCGAGTTTAAAGTTGATAGCAAACTTTTCCAGTTGCAGGCACACACCAAGATCCGGGCCGTTAGCTCAACTAGGCAGAGCACCTGACTCTTAATCAGTAGGTTGAAGGTTCGATTCCTTCACGGCCCACCAATAATATCAAGCGTTTCCGGCATTTAGGCCAGGAGGCGCTTTTTTGTTTTCTCGCTAAATCTCGCTAAATTAGACGTTTTTGCGGTCAATTTGCTAACAATGTAACCAAGTCATAGAGAGATTATAAAGGAACCCCTGTTGCCGGCGTGAAAGGCGGGTGACAGGGTTTTGGCAATAGTTCTGAAACGCCCGAACCTATTGTGATTGTGGGCATTACGCCAAAACAGTGGGGTCGGGTTTGGGGTGGTTTTTTCCCTATTTGGGAGGATTTTTTCGGTAAAAGTACCACCAAGACCACCCCACCCTGCGCTTCGGATTTTTCCCTTTCACAATTTTGACTGTGCAGTTAAGCATTTTCTTGACATTTAAGCATATTTCAAAATATTAATATGCATCTATGGTGGTTCGATTTCTTATCTAAGCCTACATCTCGTTTTCAATTCATTTGTTATTTTTTTTCGACCGCGGCACCGATCCCAAACAACCTCACTCTTTCTCCTTCGGAACTTGATAGCGGTATCCCAACGACATTAAAAAATTTTTCTATGGAAGGTGTGTTATGTTAAAAAAAATGGTGCCTTTATCTATAAGTCTCGGTTTATTTTTCAATTCCGCATATGCCGGAGGAAACTACACAATAGCGGGAGAAGTTACCTTTCAAAATGACGGCGACATTTATATCTGTTTGTATACCAAGGAAGGATGGCAAAATTTTCAAAAACCAGGGCATGATATTTCATCGTCAAATTACAAGCATGAAAAAATGAACTCTAAACTGAAGCAGGAAAACTATCGTTTGAATTTGGAAACGTGCCGAAGGGAACCTATAGCATCATAGCCTATCAGGATGCCAATCAGAACGGAAAGGTAGATTTTCAAGGTTATAACATGATTGAACCTTGGGGAACCTATAAAGAATACCCTCCAGAAATACCCCATCCCACAATGGCTCTGACAATTAAATTTGAATTAGATAAAGATATATCAGGAGTATCGATTCAAATGTAAGATTTTTATATCTGCTTTGAAAAACAACATATCAATCCGACTAAAACCGTGTGATACTTGAATTATATCAGCATAGATTTCGATGATTGTCGAATTACGGATGTCACAAAGAACAAGTTGCAAAAGCATCAAAAAAGGCACCAATTAATTGGATAAAAAAGTTGTGATATTTTTCTATCTTTTTGCGCTATTTATGATGGCGTATCTTGTGTTGTGCCTCTGGGTTTTCCCCAATTATCTCATCTATGATAGGCAGCAAGGCACAGCCGGAATGATCCAGCCGGAATCGGAAAAGGTTGCCACCAGCATCGATAAAAGCCCGCCAAAAGAAATGAATGTCGGCTGGATTTTAATGATCTCCCAAATGATCGGAGCCATCTGCATTGTATTGCTTGTTGGAATGCGCTTAAAAAAATGGTTTAGAGAAAACAAGCCGTCTACTCCTCAGGGCTATATCTTCAAAATTACCAGGATAACCGGTAAAAGTGCGTATGAAGCGTTTTTTGCAAAGCTGCAGAGGACTGGCCGGACCGAGAGAACAAATTGAGGAGGATTTCAAAAAGTTTGTGTCAGATGACTGCATTCCGTATTATGTGAATGACTTTATCAGAAAAAACAAAAAGCATATCGATGAAATGCGCACCTCGATATTCATGTTCAGAGGGATTGAATAGCCTGTCATAAAGACTATCTTGGTAGAACCTAGATGCGTATCCTAAACTTTTTACACACCTATTTATTCTGTGATATATGAATTTTATCTGTAAAAATCGTCAAGTTGTGATTCTGGCAAGTTTCAAATTGCGGACTTCCAGAATTTCTACACATAATCTCAACTCTGCCATATTGAATATTCTTTATTCCGACTAAGTATCAGTTAGCCACAAAAACAAAGGAGGTGTCAAATTGAAACTAAATGTTAGAGCGTTTGCCCTTACCTGTGGTATAATCTGGGGCTTTGGTCTTTTATTGTTAACCTGGTGGATAATCCTCTTTGAAGGAGCAACCGGTGAGCCTACTATAATAGGCCTCGTATATCGTGGTTATACTATATCCCTAGCAGGCAGTATTATCGGCTTCTTCTGGGCGTTGGTAGATGGCTTAATCGGGGGGGCGGTATTCGCATGGCTCTATAATTTAATATCTGCTCGAATTCGGGGTTCAGAATCAAGATCGGCGTTGGCTAACCAATCAGTTGAGCAGCCGGCGTGAAGACCGCGATTTTTCGTTAAGGCCATACAGGCTTGGCGTTCATTTAGGCCGCTTCTCACTTCTACGTTAAATATAACTGCTATTTACCATTATTTTTAAAACCGCAAAAAACCAGTGATACTCAGCAGATACCTGCAACCTTTGCAAAGTTGTGCTATTGGCAAGAAATCTGTAGTCGGAGCTCAGTCAAATTTATTTCTAATTTAGAGCAGGTCACATTTTTTGCCGAAGTCCTGAAACTGGTTGACCAGGCCCGTCAATTTTTGGTATCAAAAATATAATCTATTGCAGACCCTCATATTCCAGCTGAACTGAAGAAGGTTTCCGTTTCCTGAATCGATTCTGATTGCCAATCTGAATGTTTGAGTTCCTTTGACAAGAAGGCTTTAAACACAAACAAATAAAAAGCTTTCTAAAGATAATGAAGGAGGCAGCTATGAAAAGACTTTTAATACTATTTTTTCTTCTATCGCTTATTTCTCTATTTATACTGGGTTGCGCTTCAAGTTGGCCAAAAAATTTCGGTAGTTTTACCCAAGATGAAGAGATCAAAACCATGTTTGAAGCTTATGAATATGTTTCAGAATACAACTACTTTTACACCACTTACCAAGGTGGTTATATTGAAGCCATAGTCGGAATCGATAAAGGTTACGATTTGGTAAAAGTCTCGGGTTGGTCCCGGACTACTGATTGGCAGGAAATTGAGCCCGGTAGCAAAAAGTTAAAAGAAAAAGTTGAGGCCATGCACAACCCACGAATATGGATACATACTTTATGGGCCAGGTGGCAATCAAGTAGGAGTTATGTACACTGGGAAATGGGGAACCCGTTATACAACTGAAGTACGTTTGAAGAACGGGAAAAAAATTAGAAGTTACACCCCATAAATATAATTCTACTTGGGCTCCATCTTGAATTGGTTTGAAAGAGAGATATTCGCCTGTGAATCATTTGATACCTTCTTGGGTTCCTGCAGACATATTAATAATAAAAGCGAGGAGCCGAAAAATGAAAACCTTGAAATTCGTTAGTTTAATGTTCATTGCATTTGTTTTTATCATGGGATGCTCAGGAACCAGGCAAAATTAAAAACCAACCGGAAACGAATCAAAGGTCGCCCAAGAAAAGTTAATCGAAAACTGGTCAGATTACAACATCTGGTTCAAGTATACTGTAGTTGCTTTTGATCCAAAAAATGATGATAAAACGATATTGGTCGGCAACAGTTGGGGTACGGTTAAAGATCAGGAATCTTGGACAGGGATTGTAAAAGAAAATACAACCAGCAACGGCAAAATCGACCCATTATGGTCCTATGACTCTATGACCGGAGTTCGGGAGATATGGGGTCCCGATAATCAGTTTTATGGATATCTTATCCATCAAACGAGGGATTTGGTTAACGCAACGGTGATCGATGAAACCCGGTGCGGTTATGGCACGATTATGCTAATTTCGGAGGGCCATAAACTGAAACAGATTTGGTATTTTAGATTTTATCGCACTAAAGAAGAGGAGATAATTTGAACCTCAAAAAAATTAACTGGAATAGCGACTATAATATTTGCTTTGGTCATGGGATGCTCAGGCAATATGGGAATTTTAAAACACAATCGGCAAGCGATTCAAAGGTAACCCAACAGGAACTGTTCGATAACTGGTCAGACTACGACATATGGCTTAACTACCGACCAAAATAGTGTACGGCCTTATGGGCTTGCGGTAGCCGTCATTGTTTTTGATCCGAAAAATGACGATACGGAAATTTTGGTGGTTGGGAACAACTGGAGTAGGGTTAAAGACCAGGAAACGTGGACGGAGATTGTGAAAACAAATCCGACGAGCACAAGATGATTTCGATCTCAGCGCGTCGTGGTTCACCGACCCTATTACCAGCGGCCGAGAGATATGGGGTCCCGATAACCAACTTTATGGATTTTTTATCAATCAGAAGGGCAGCGAGGATTGGATTATCCTAAAGCTGGTCGATGAAAATACAATGCAGTTCTCCTGGCAGAAGGGTTGGTTTGGGGCTGGAGGTGGTGGTCGCTAAATATAGATTTATTTTTTAATTCAAATATCAACTATATGCAAAGGGAGGCCGATTTCATGTAACTGCTATGTAGCACAGGTTTCAGCACCACTAAAAGTTCTGTGATACACGTATAGTCTCTGTAAAAGTTGTCAAGTTGTGCTATTGGCAAAATATATTCACCGGAAATCCCTTATAAAGTATAGGTAAATATGACATAGATTTACCAGTCTTATGAAATTTAATTCACAATATCCTTTGATAATAATTTCTATTAAAAAGATAATTCTCCGATATTATTAGGTCCAACATAAATAACTGATTTTGTATGATTTTTGCATTTCCAAATAGCGCATAGCTTTTTTCTGAACATACAAAGCAGGGAAAGATGATGAAAAAGCTATTGATAATATTAATTGCTGGTGTGTTGATGCTTACCGGCGGTGGTATAGCTAAAGCTTCTTGTTATTGACTTCACTGATTATTCAATATGGGGCGGAGCTAATGGGTCTCAATAATTCTTCTTATGGTTATGGGGCCATAACCATTTCGTTGACATCAGAAGAAGGTGGACCGATAAATATAAGTTCGATTGGTGTTGGTATCTTCGATGAACAGATTAGTTACATATATAATACTGATCCTCCTGATGTAATGCATGACTCTTTAAGTGTAAAGTTTAGCGAAAACGCAGTAGTCACATCATTAAGTTATCTTAACCTTTTTGCTAATGAAGGACCAAGCAGAGAACCTGAAACAGCTATGGCCAATTTTGGACGAACTGGTCCTAATACACTCATATATTCAAATGGTATAGCAACCGACGGAGCTGGTCTTTATACTGAAAGCGGCTTAAATGAAACAAATTTTACAGAAATTAAATTTACCGCAGAATTCGGAACATACAGCGACTTTGCCCTTGCTTCTATAAAAATTCAAGGGTTCGATATGCCACCCTCTTCCCCAGTCCCCGAACCTGCTACCATATTCATATTAGGCACTGGTCTGATTGGCCTTGCAGGATGGGCAGAAAAAGTTTAAGAAGAATTAACCTCTTATGATGCAGGCAGGGAGTCTATCAAATCGGATTAACCGGCAAAAGCCAATAATCCAGACTGACTACAACCCAGCCCCTGCCTTAGCATCGCCAATTTAAAGACAGGCGGAAACAAAGAAAAGTTGACAGCATCTAAGAAAATTATCTTCAAACTTTAAACCAAGAATTTAAAAGCTGAAAGGGCATTGATATGAAAAACAGGATAATAAAAAGATTTCTTATAGCATTTTTTTCTATTATTTTTATCAGC
The DNA here is from genome assembly GCA_963821065.1 of uncultured delta proteobacterium. GTDB lineage: Bacteria > Desulfobacterota > Desulfobacteria > Desulfobacterales > JAFDCJ01 > JAFDCJ01. Next base: position 78,989 of record CAWGCM010000029.1, read on the forward strand.
ACATTGGCAGTTTCCGACGACAAGGGAGAAGAAAATGATAAAAAAAGACCGCCTGGATGGGAAAAGGGAGAAAAGAAAGGCTGGCAGTCTGATAAGCCTCCTGGATTAGAAAAGAAAAATGATCAGGCTATGGAAAAAGAAAATAAGTCCGAAAAAAAACAGAAAAGGGAGAAATCAAAATCAGACATAGAGTCAGAATTAGAAAATGAAAAAGAAGATAGGGAATCCGAACTAAGAGAAGAAAAAAATAAACAAAAGAACAAGTTAAAGGCAGAAGAGACAGGGGCAAAAGGCAAAAAAAAAGAAGAAAAAGAAGTGATGTTCGACATGTTTAAGACTGAGTATCGATTATAGAGGCATTTTTTTTCTTCTAATTTCGCTCAATCCGAAATTTAATGATGCAAACTATTCCAATTTATTTGCTGGGGTGGCACATTTCATAATTCTGCCATTTATTCCAGAATTTAACAGCCACCAAAACCATATGATAGCTGGCCAAATTAATATTTTTCAAACCACACATAAAACATAGAGGAGGTTTCAATGCATTCCATAAAATTTCTTAAATTTACACTTATACTATTATCAAGTGCTTTATTATTCGCCTGTGATAGTGGTGGTAGTTCAGGCAGCAATAGTGTTGCTGTTGCTGGTGTAGGGACCCTTTCACTGAGCCTTACAGATGCTTCAACGGACGAATATAAAGCAGTTTATGTTACAATAGATGAAGTACAGGTTCATATAAAGGGCGATGATAGAGAGGATAGTAATTGGAAAGTTGTTGCCAAACCTTCACCCCAAAAAACATTTAATCTTTTAGACCTTGTAAATGGTGTGAGGCAAGAACTTGGAGTTACTGATCTTGCTGCTGGTGGATACACCCAGATGAGGTTAATTATTGGCCAAATTCCAGATGACGGCATTAACATTTTAAGCCAAAAGCATCCATATGCTAATTACGCTATTGAAAATGATGATGACCTACATGAACTGAAAATTCCAAGCGGGTCTCAAACCGGTATCAAGGTTGTTCACGGATTTACAATCAGCTTGAATCAAACTACAGAAATTATATTAGATTTTGATGCATCAAGATCAGTAATTCGAGCAGGAAAAAGTGGGAAATGGTTATTAAAACCAACCATTAAGGTGCTTAATACAGAAGGATACTCTATCATTGATGGTATTGTGATTTATGTCTTTCAACCACCTCAAGGATTGGAGGGTGCCTTGGTAAGTGCCCAAATCTTAAATGCAGGTGCACAAGATGAAAAAGATGTTGTTATTGTCCAAACATCAACCATTTCAGTTCAAGATGGTGAATACTCAGTCTTTGTGCAGCCTGATACATATTACCTCGTAGCTTATAAAAACGGATTCAGTCCTGATTGTACGGCGATTACCACGACTTCTGGCTCAACACTAATGCAGGATTTCTTTATTCAATCAGCAACTGCCGGCATAGTGACTGGTGATGTCAGCATAAATGGTGCAACCGATGAGGACTATGCAACTATTAGTTTCAGGCAATCAATTCAATGCGAAGGTGCCATTCAATCTGAACTGATAGAGGTGAAATCCATCAATGTTGGGAATGGTTCTACGTATAGTGTTTCTTTGCCAATCGGCACTTACACAGTTGTCGCTTCAACCTATGGTAGGGCAACTAGTGCATTCCAAAATATTATTGTGGTCGAAACACCAGATGCGATACTTGATATAGTTTTCTAATTTTAGTTCTATTTTGAATCCGGAATGATACTCGGGTTACTATTTATCTGGCATGAAAATACCCTTACTAAAGTAACGATATCCAATTTTCCACAAATAAGACTAAATTGTGGATACTGCTATGAAAAGCAGTATATCAAGCGGCTAAATTCCGTGAGATATACGAATTATATATGACTTTTTTCAATCGGAATTGATAGTTGGGCTACTGGCAAGAAATCTGTAGTCGGAACCCCCTCAAATTCGGGACTAATTTTAAGAGCATATCACAATTTAACTAAAGTCCGGATATTCTTCCTAACCCAATCTTAATTTTTTTCTTATGCCCACCAAGAGACAATTATATCCATCTATCGTTTTCAAGCATTTTTCGGTTTCAAAGGCACTGATTACGTGGTTCGGACTCCAATTCGATTATTACCGAGATTTCTCGTTAGCATCCCTATATGGCACAGAAAGCCGACTTTTTGTTTAATTCAAACTTTGTGGTAAATGGGTGTTGGAGCTGTCCAAACCGTTTAATTCTTAATTTATTACAGATAGTTATAAGTTTTCTAATTGACTATAAAGAAGGATTTCGATAATATTTTAGTTGCGGCTGAGGTGCCGGTTTTTAGAAAACCGGCTGTTAACGAGAATCCGGATAATACATATCGTTAGGAGGCTATGGTGATCTTAAAAGGGTTGAATGCATCGCTTATGGTTTTAATTGTGAGTGGATGTACATTCACCGAAGACTATCGTGCATTTCGTAAGTCGCATGACTCAATCCAACTGCAAATGACCTTCAGTGAGGTATTTGTGCAGAGCTTAGCCGATTATCTTATTCTCCTGAAAACGAAAAATATCACAGGTCAAACGCTTTCCGAGAACCAACCTGTGAATAAAGATTGTGAGCGGTATGTTCTTGATATCCGTTATTCTCATGTAACGCCGAATCCAGGTGCGTTTCACGTGTTTATCTTCTGTAATAGTAATCTGCCAACTTCAATACAGATAGTCCAGAAACAATCCTATGCCAATAAAAACGACTTTTTAAAAGCGTTGAATACAACATATAGTTCCTGGTCGAAATCAATGCAATTTCGAGTGGAATCTCCACCTAAGTTTATTGGTGGAGTTTATGATAATTATGAATTCACAATCGATCAATACGGGAGGGTATCGAGTGTGTCTCCTATTGTTAGTCAGTAAGGAATCGGACAGAAGACTCCTGACAAGGCAAATTAAATCGGACCGCGAAAAGCTGCGTCGCTTCGCTCTGCAGCTTTAAACAGCCGGTTATTTGCGACGTTATGACTTCGGATAGATCAAAAGGTAAACTCAATGGTAATCGAGTAAAAGGACAGAGAACCTTTTAAATGATTTTTTCCCAAAGACATTTAGGGAAGAAGCAAAAGAATTGATCGAAACTATGTGTGGCAATAACCTTCCATTTTGTGAAAATTCTGGTTCCGAGAAAATGGAACGAATTCGCTTTTCCGCAATAAAACTAAGTGAAGGACAAATTGATAAATTATGCGATGCCATTGAGTTGGCCCAAACGGATTGGCGCGATCTACTAATGTCCGCTGGTTTCGGCTATGATCCGGGAAAACACAATAAGTGGTATAATAATCGATTTAGTTTAAAGCCTT
>CAWGCM010000030.1:0-15074 GCA_963821065.1 uncultured delta proteobacterium
TCCGACGACAGGTGTTTAATCGCTTCCCGAAACTGGCTGCTTTTGTGCATACCTTTGGTAAACCAGCCCAGGCGACTGCGCATCATCCTGCAGGCCTGCTCTTCACCGATATATTTCACCGATGCTTTCAGATAGCGGATCATTAGATCGAATCGGCGGGCGAAATCCTCTTCGGTGTCTTCTCCCGCGTTGATACGGGTTAGCACACGGGAAAAGATGTCGGGATTTCCAATGGCTTTGCGGCCGATCATAACGCCGTCGCAGCCGGTTTCGTCCAGCATCCTGACGGCATCATCAGCCGACATGATATCACCATTGCCGATTACCGGGATAGATACCATTTTTTTTACGGCGGCAATTATCACCATTCCGCCCGCCCGCTAAACAACTGACCGGCTGTTCGCGGGTGAACTGTGATGGCATCCGCCCCGCAGTTTTCCGCAATCCTGGAAATATTGACAGCCTGGTCACCGGAGGCATCCCAGCCGCTTCTGATTTTGATGGTCAGCGGTATGCGGATGGCCCGGCGAACGGCTTTTAGAAGATCCTCGGCCAGATCCGGCGTCCTCATGAGCGCGGCACCGGACCCGGTTCTTATCACTTTTCGAACCGAGCAGCCGAAGTTGATATCCACGATGTCGGCGCCGTTGGATTCTACAATGGCAGCCGCCTCTGCCATAATTTCAGGTTTCGCGCCAAACAACTGAACCGAAAGGGGTTTTTCCTCAGGGGTGCTGTCCAGCATCTTTATTGTTTTTTCGGATTTATAGACCAGGCCATGGGAACTGATCATCTCCGAGCACACCAGTCCACAACCGGCCTCTTTGGCCAGCAATCGAAAAGGCAGATTGGTAATGCCCGCCAGCGGGGCCAGGGCGGAGTTGTTTTCGAGTGTGAGCGATCCGATTTGCATAAAATTTACTTATCATAGCTGCTGATAGCTAGCAAGATTGCACGGCAGTTTCAGCTAAGACGGGATGATGGCATAAAGCAATTTAACCACTGAAGATCACTGAACTACACGGAAGATTTAAGGAATGGATTCCATCTCCGTGATATTCCGTGAAATTCCGCGGTAAAAATTTCTGATTCTCATATGCCTGGACTACCACAGGATGTGGGATTGGCGTAGCAAAACAGGCAATTGTGGTAGCAGGGCTGTTGGCGGTATGAACCAATGTCGACCGATACCTTGCAGCCGCAGCCGGCCTTTACCCGTTGGCCGGTGTCTTTTTTGAGAGACAGACGTCCGGAATAAAATTCCATCAAAAGATCGCTGGGGATACAGGAACTGTGGGTAACCGATGATGTCGCAGGAAGGGCCTGGATAAGGTCTTTTTCGCAACAGGTAAAAAGACGGATATTTAAAGCTGCAAGCCGGGTTTCCATATCCAGGACGATTTTTACTTTTTCAGAAAGCGGCGGATCAATAAACTCAAACCCAGGGCAGGATGAGAGCCGTCGGCGGATTTTGGGGTAATGATCCATGAAACTCGTAATGCAGCGCGAAATTTTCCATTTCGCAGCGTTTTCAGCAATAGCCGATAAATCATTTAGATTAGATTGCAAGACCCCCTTGCCTGTCTTGTAGAAACAGATCGGATCAAAACGCCAGTTGACGGCATCGGCTCCATAACGTTTGCTCAGGTGTTCAAGCTGGCCAAGGCGTTCGTTTAAGGGTGGAACATGGGGCTCGAGATCAGGGCTGTCCGAATTGATGGTAAAGTTAAAAAAAAGATGATAGCCCAGCTTGAGAAGCTGCCGGCCATAGCCCTTATCGATGAAAGGCCCGAAGTCCTTTGACCAGAATACGATTGTATGAACATCTTTGGGTGTAGCCGGAACAACAGAGACGCGCTGGTTAAAAGGATTGACTACCTCAAAAAACCCCCTGCTGATTTGTTCTATAAACCAGGGCATGTAAAAGGCCGGGATATCGGTCCTGCGAGAGGCGGAAATAACAATTTTGGTTTCGGAGTTCATGGTTGTGAATACCAATGATTGGGATGAATCCAAAAGAAGTAATTTACCACGGAGGCACTGAGTACACGGAGGTTAATTCTTTCCCAGACAGCAGGTTACCGATCGAAAAATAAGCTCTATCCTCGTATACTGGCTTCACTATTTATTTTAGCCGTAGGTTAGATGTTTTTGATTTGCCGTCGTCTCCCGGCAAATCAAAAAATAGCACCTCCGTGCTCTCGGTGCCTCGAGCGAAGCGAGTGGTAAAATGAATGGAGAAACGGAAAATTACTCCTTCTTGAGATCTGAAAGCGATATCACCTTTGCATTGCCTGGTTCTTTCTGGGATTTGCCCCTGTCATCCTCCTTTTCCGTCCCTTTCGGGGATTGCGGTTCTTCAGGCACAACCACTTTTTCCAATCGCATGCGTTTTCCGTCCATGGTAAATTCAGCGCCGTCTATGTAGACATCGCGCAAAATCCAGGTGACAAACTGGGGTGGAATTTGAAGCATGAGCAATTTAATATGATACCAATTCGGTTTGGAGTCCGGTAAAATTTCTTCAACCCTGGCATAGCTTAAAGGCTTGTCTTCAAAATAAATCAAAACCAAATCGTTTTCTTGGGCCATTATTCCAAAATTCCCTATATATATTGGTGTGGAATGGATTTAAATTTTATTATACGGTTATGCGGAAAGCTCAAGTAGCACACTTATCACCACGAAGGGCACGGAGAAGAAATGGCCAATTATTTTGTCTTTTCTTCGTGGTCTTGGTGTTCTTCGTGGTTAAATAACAGTCGATCGAATTCAACTGGCGCTTTTCAGATAACCGCGTTTTACTATTTTTCTGGACAGGATCCCTACGATTTCAAGATAAATTATTCTTGGTTTCGAAGAAACCAAGAAAATTATACCGCCCACCGCCGGAAAAATATACAATAATAGTCAATTCTATAACAGAGAGTAAAATTAGTCTCCTAAAGTTTTTGATGCCGTGGGATAGATATTCGCCGGCGATAGGGTTTGACGTTTTCTGCCCAGCCCGCCCTGTTAAACCTTTTTAATTGTTTAACCGGGGTGAAATGCGCAGCCTATTTCACCGGGGTCTAATTTTTCCTTTAAAATAGAATCCAATCCTTAATTTTTCAGTGTTACTCCGCGTCGTTCCGTGGTTAATTTATTTTCAGCAATCAGGGAATACTTTTCATCTTCCCGATCGATAAAGCATGCAGCGGGATGAGGATATCCGCCATCTGCTTGATTTTCTGAATCGAGTCATAAGCCTCGGTGAGGTCAATATGCACTCCGGGTGCAATGGCCGGACCGGTTGTCGGAAAATTTTTATCGTTGCAGCAAAAACCCGTGATGATGGCTTTGCCCCCGGTGGTGTTGACGGCCACAGACTGTCCGCCGACCGAGTGGCCGGGTGAATAAATGACATCGATCCCGTCCATGATATTAGCGTCGCCGTCAATTTCGATGATCTTACTGTCGTCCAGGACATCGGGGTAATAGCGGTGATCTACCGGGTGGGGATCTTGCATAAACGCTAATTCGCTTTTCTGGACGTACACTTGAGCGCCGGTGCATTTGTAGTCGTTTTCGCAATGGTCGTTGTGCAGGTGGGTGTGGATGATAATATCGATATCTTCGGGTTTCAAATCCACCGTGGCAAGGGCATCTTCGAATTCAAGAATTTTAAACCCGCATTCCTCTTCGGCACCCTCCGGTATCATAAACTGCTCCAGTCCGGTGTCCACCAGAATGTTTTTATCACCGCCGCGCAGATAAAAAACGTAAATCGGAAGATAAATCCGTTTGCCATAATCACGCAGATAAGTCATGACGCCCTGGTCTGTTTCGTTGATGCCGACGACTAAAGGATAAATCGTATACTCCTGCATATTAATTCTCCTTGAAGTGGTTGTAAAAACCGTCCAACTACGGCGTGAACAGCACTTGCTTTGTCCCACGGCTTGCAATGCTCACGTACTGATCGTGTAGGTCCCGCTTGCAACCCGTGTGATGTCTTTTTATCGAATGCGATCCGGATTTTTGAAACCAATGGACTTCATCAGTATAATTTATAAAACCTGATAAAGATTTCTGAAAAATATTGAATTTTTTGGTATTGATCAAGAGAAAATCCAGTTCGAGTGAAAATAAATTCCCGTATTCTCACTCAAATTGAAAAATATTTATTAGTTGAAAGAAATAAACAATCATAAAATTGATTAGGTTTGGTTTAAGTTAAAATAGTGATGAATGTACAGACGAATTTGCGGGGTTCGGGAACAGTCAACTTAATTAACTTAATCAACCAACTTTGTGAGGCCCCATGACATCCTGCCAGGATCTGATTGCACAAATCGATGGTCTTTTTAATTCCCGCTCAATAGCGGTGGTCGGCGTACCCCGGGGCTTGAAAACCGGCAGCGTATTTTTGACAGCCCTGCTGGAACAGGGATACAGCGGCAAGATATATCCGGTGAATCCACAGGCCGATGAGATAGCGGGCCTTAAATCTTATCCCAGTGTCACAGAAATCCCCGGACCGGTGGATCTGGCCATTGTGCTGGTCCCCCAACACAAAGCCCTTGATGTCGTGCGCGAATGTGTTGCCAAAGGCGTTAAAGGGGCGGTGTTGTTTACCGCCGGCTTCAGTGAAACCGGAACCAAAGAAGGTCAGGATCTCGAAAAGGAGATAGTACAGACGGCGCGCAGCGGATCCATGCGCTTAATCGGTCCCAACGGCATGGGACTTTACGCCCCGAAAACCGGCCTATCTTTTTTTCCCGGGGTATCAAAGGACCCCGGACCGGTGGGGATGATATCGCACAGCGGCTCACTGACCAATATTCTGGGCACGATTGCCGAGTCCAAAGGGATTCGCTTTAGCAAGGTGATCAGTTCCGGCAATGAATGCGATCTGACCGCCGCTGATTTTTTAACCTACCTGGGCAACGATCCCGATACGGGTTTGATCGGCGCCTATATCGAAGGCATTAAAAACGGTCCTTACTTTCTGGAGGCCCTCAGACTGGCTGTGCTGAACAAACCGGTGATCATGTGGAAGGTGGGACTGACACCGGAGGGTGCGCGGGCTTCCGCATCCCATACCGGAGCTCTGGCCGGATCCCAGGATATCTGGCAGGGGGTGCTGAATCAGAGCGGCGCCATACCGGTGGTCGGATTTGAGGCCCTGACGGATGGGTTGATGGGATTTTCAATGTTTCCCTCCAATCCGGGAGATCGCATGGCCATCATTTCCGGACCCGGCGGCCTGGCCGTGTCGGCAGCCGAGGCCTGCGGTCGAGAGGGTCTCCATCTGGCCAATTTTACCTCTGAAACCCGATCGGATCTTGATAGGCTCATCACCTTTTCCGGTACCAGTGTCCTCAATCCAATTGATGTCAGTCTGACAGCTCATTTTGACCTTGAGATTTTTTTCGAATCCACACGAATAGCAGCGGCCGATCCAGGCGTCGACGCCATCATCGTCATCGGGTGTGGCCTGACGCCCGAAACCAATCAAATCTACGCAGAAGGTTTAATCCAGGTGCAACAGGAACATCAAAAACCCATCCTGGCGGTTAAAATTCCCGGTTTCGACCCCAGATATTCCCAGCAACTCTGCCGGGGCGGAATCCCCTTTTTTGATTCCGCCGAACGCGCCGTGCATACCTATGCCTTGGCGGTTCAATATTACAATTGGCTCGGGAAGCGATTTTAAAGGGGTCGGGCCACCGTAACCACCTAATATTATAAATATTATACCCATAAGAAGGCTCTGTTTGGAGGGCATATTGGCTTTTTGGCAGGCAAAAAGCGTGGTATAGGATCACCCATGGCCAGAGCAAAAGACATTACATCCCCGGGCAGGTTTGGCATCTTACTCATAGGTGTCACAAAAAGGAGTTTCTGCTTAGATTTGCTAAAGATAAAAGGCGATTCTTGCAGTGGCTCTTTGAAGCAAGAAGACGCTACCAACTGACCATCCTTAACTAAGTAAGATAACAGCTGTGGATTTTCTACCATCGATCTTGATGGTCAACGGATTTTCAAGTTTGACATGGTGCAGATAGGTAGTTTCTTTCTCGGTAGGCAGGGATTGCAGCCATTTCCAGTCGATGAAATCATCACCATTGGGTGAAGTTGTCAAATAACTGATGCCCAGCGAAGTAATATTGTGGAAGAAGTGAGATCCCTGGGACGGGTCGGCCTTGAAATTTTCTGTGGTGGTTTCAATCATGGCCCCGACCCCGAAGATATCATGCCAACTCACCGGAATGCCAAGCCAGCGGTCGGCGGAACCCCAGCGTCCCGGGCCAATCAGCAGATACTTGCGGTTTTGCTGTACAAGCTGCTTGTTCATATGTCCGATTTCAGATGCGATATCAGTGGTGTGGGCCGGGTCGAAGGTCTCCGGATTGACGAAAACAACATCGCCAATATCTTTTGAGCGGCCGTTTCCCAGGGCCATGGTCGAATAACAAACGGCGGCGGCAATATCTTCATCATGGATTTCGATATCCATTTGGTCCTGGTTGATTCCCATGGGCCGCACCTGCAGTAAATCAAAGGACGGCCTCTGATCGGCGCTCAGAGGAAGATTCACGGCAAATTCTATTTCCACCGGGCACCCCATCCCCTTGCGGCCGATTTCCAGAACATCAGCCATGATATCCGCCAGAGGAAAGGCGCGGTATTTTAATATATTGGCGAAAGTCATTACAAGGTAGCCGCCGGTCTGGGCACCGTCCCTTATCCGGTGCTCCTGGTGAGAATAAGTGCTGGCAAGGTGCCTCACCGCCGGGTGATCGCTGACATCATCGACATTCAGCCTTGCCAGGGTGGCGTCTTCGATGATGCCGAAGTCTTGTGGAAAACCCTTCATTTTCAATGCATAAAAATGCCGCTGTGAGTTTTTAAGAATGTCATCCACGGTTGAAAACTGGGGCAGAAACTGGGGATAGCAGGGCGAAAACCGCAACGATGTCCCCCCTTCGACAACGGTTTTGCCCAGTCCCAGGGCGATGTGGGCGATGCCTTCTTCCGGTTCCAGGTGTGCGATCGGATAAAAATTATAGGATTGAGCGACACCGGATACGGCCGGGTAAAAATAGTCACCACAGGCCGAACCGGTTAAGTGCTGAATCGCAACCGCCATTTTTTCGTCTTCCATGCGGTGAAATGTACTTCGGGCATAAGATTTGGGTGTCTGAAAGTAAGTCGATGCATACACCAGCTTAACGGCCATAATCAGGCGCTCAAGTCTAACAGACCGGTCGCGGTGATTGTTGGGCAGCATATAGGTTTTATAAATTCCGGCAAAGGGCTGAAACTGGGCATCTTCAAGAAGGCTGGAAGAACGCACAGCCAGAGGGTAACGAGCCTGGCGGATAAACAGCTCAAGGTCACCTAACAGCGACTCAGGGAAATGAGCCGCCAGAAACAGCCTGCTGATTTCCTCATCGCTGAGTTCCGCGGTCGCAAGCTCCTTGAGGTTGTTTTCATTGACAAAGGCATCAAACCCGTCTGTGGACAGGACCAGGGATTTGGGGACCTGGATGTCCACATCTTCAAACTTCTTCTGTAATCTCGGGTTTTCTTTGAGCTGGGTGGAAATAAAAGCCAGACCCCTGGCTTTGCCGCCGAGAGACCCTTTACCGACTTTTATAAAATCTGCATCCGGATCAAATGAGCCGGTGACCAGTTCGGTGATCAGCCCTTTCTGGCGCCCTTTACGCCGCTCGTAAATGCAGCTGGCCAGATACTTTTTGAGATCACCGGCGCTTGGAAAATCACTGACCTTTACCGGTTTGAGCTTGGAGGCCAGCATCACCTCGGAGCGGGCCATCAGCCAGCTTGAAAAATGATTGTGCTGGCCGTGGTAAAATACGGATTCGTCCGGGATGGATGGAAGGATCTTTTCCATCTCGCGTAGATTGGAGGCTCTGGCAATTTCCTGACCATCCGGAAAGCGAAACACAAAATCGCCAAAGCCCAGATAGTTTATAAAGAAACTGCGTATTTCCGAATGCAGGGTGGGTGAATTTTTATTTAAAAAAACCGCGGGATCTTTTCGGCCTGTTGACGGTTGGATTCTTCCGAGCTGAGGTTGAGAAGCGCCAGATCGGGATTATCCTGCCGGATCATGGACAACAGTGTATAGCCGGCCTTGTCATCTATCCGGCCATTTTTCGGAAAGCGGACATCGGAAAAAACGCTAAGCAAATAGGGTCGGTACTGCCGGTATAGATCGAGCGCTTCTTCATAATTTTCAGCCACGAGAATTTTGGGTCGTGCCCGCATCCTGAGAATGCGGTGTTCATCATTGACCGACTCTTCCATCACCGCCTGGGTTTGGGTCACGATTTCTTTATAGAGCAGCGGCAGCAGTGATGAATAGTAAATGGGGGAATCTTCCACCATGATAATGACCCTGACCCGGGCGCGTTCGGTATCATAGGCAACGTTCATGCGATCTTCTATATTTTTTATCATTGCCAGCAGCAGATCCGTATTGCCATACCAGACACAACGGCGGTCAATCGAACTGCGATCGCCATATTTTTGTTCAAGGAGGTGTTTGCTGGTGTTTTGAATCATTAAATAAACCGGAAGATCAGGGTGGATGGCCTTTATTTTTCGACCCAGAACATAGGCATCCATTTCATCGACCTGGGGCATGGTAATGACAAGATCAAAATTTTTCTCAGATAGGATATCAAGCGCTTCACGGGCAGTGGATACCCAGGTAAGCATGGGCGGCCGGGAGAGATTCAGACCCCGGTATTCATGGATGATTCTCTCCGCCAGACGGCCCTCTTCCTCCATGATAAAGGCTTCATAGGGGCTGGATATCAGGAGGATCTCGGTGACCTTTTGTGCCATGAGCTCATGGAACACTTTGAAAGGAAAGATCAAAATCCTCTGAATTAGGCATTTCATCAGCGTACATAGTGGAATAAATATATGGACTCAGTCCGAGTATTGCAATAGTTTATCAATCATCCGGGAAGGGATAAATTTATAACTTTCGTAGTATTCAGGTCTCAACCCACCGCAGCCGGATCAGGTGTCGGGAACAACGCGTGCCAGGGGTTTGAGGGGGTCGGGCCACCGTAACCGCCTAAGATTATTAAAATTATATCCAAAAGAAGCAATTTTGGGGGGCATATTGACTTTTTTGCAGACAAAAAGCGTGGTATAGGATCACCCATGGCCAGAGCAAAAAGACATTACATCCCCGGGCAGGTTTGGCATCTCACTCATAGGTGTCACAAAAAGGAGTTTCTGCTTAGATTCGCTAAAGATAAAAGGCGATTCTTGCAGTGGCTCTTTGAAGCAAAAAGACGATACGGACTGACCATCCTTAACTATGTAATAACTTCAAACCATATCCACTTGCTGGTCGTAGATGATGGTGAGCGCGATACCATAGCAAGGTCTATACAACTGGTTGCTGGTCGTTGTGCTCAAGAGTACAATGAGCGAAAAAAACGCAGAGGTGCATACTGGGAGGATCGCTATCACGCCACAGCTGTAGAGACGGGTGATCACCTCTTATATTGTCTCGTTTATATTGATTTAAACATGGTTCGTGCCGGAGTCGTGGATCATCCATCAGAATGGTCATTTGGAGGGTACAACGAAATCCAGTCTCCTCGACGCAAATGCGTGCTTATTGCTTATGAAAAATTGGCGGCTCTAGCTAACCATCAGTCCTATGATTCGTTCCGCAAATCCCATAAAGAATTGGTGGAGAAATCATTGGCAGAAGGCTCGAACGTTCGTCTAACTCATTGGACCCAAAGTATTGCTGTCGGATCCGAGCAGTTTGTAGAAAGGATAAAAGCGGGTCTTAGCAGGAAAGCTTTGGGTAGACGAATTCGTGAGATAAAAGGTGGTTACGAGCTAAGGGAAGGAGTAATTTCCTATAATGCCGCTTTTGGGCATAAAAAGAGTATTATAACCTTAAAAACACCTACAAATGGACTTCTTCTCTATGAATTTCAATGAGATAGGACGGCCCGACCCCATTTACCATTTATAGAAACTTGCCCTGCCAGGAATCTCTTTTTCCAGGGCTGCGCTTATTTTCTGGAGGGTTTCGGTTTTTCTCCGCGACCAATCCGGCGCCACAAGCTCTTCAGGATGCGGGTCTCCGGTCAGGCGCTGGATCACCATGCCCGGCGGGATCCGTTCAAGGAAATCACAAACGAGATCCACATATTCCTGTTGCTCCAGGCATCTGTATTTTCCCTGCCGATAGAGCCCTTCCATCGGTGTTCCGCTTACGACATAGAGCAGATGAAGCTTCAAGCCGTCGATTCCAATCTGAGATGGTTTCGGCTGTGTGAAGCATGTCACTTCTGGCATCACCGGGAAGCCCCAGGATCACATGGGCACAAATCTTGATGCCCCTGTTTAGGGTGGCCCTGACCGCATCCTCGAAACATTGGACATCGTGACCGCGGTTAATCAACTCAAGGGTTTTATCCCTGGCAGACTGCAGCCCGTATTCGATCCAGACCAGATGATGCCCGGCATAATCCTGCAAAAGCGCCAATACGGATTCATTGACACAATCCGGGCGTGTTCCGATGGACAGGCCCACCACATCTTCCACGGCCAGGGCTTCATCATATAGCTTTCTGAGCGTATCGACGGGCGCGTAAGTGTTGGAAAGACTGAAAATAGGCCAGAAACTTTTTAGCCTTGTACCGCCGGAATAATCGTTTTCCTTGAAGAAGTTAATCGGTTATTGTCAACCCCCGTGTATGGGCACCGGTTCCGGATCCACGGACATTGCAGTAGATGCATCCACCGGTTGCGACGGTTCGTCCCGGTTGGGACAAGAAAATCCCGCATCGACCGTTATTTTCTGAACCCGGCATCCAAAAAGGGATCGCAAATAGGTGTTGAAATCGTAGTAGCGAGATTTCATTTGCATAAGCCAATCCTTGACCAAGCCATTTCATTAGGATTATAATTTCAGTAGCGCAATTCAATGAAAACTGCAATTATGCAGCCCTGTTATCTGGAAAGAACAAGCGGTATTGGATTTTGTGGGAGCGGCTTTCAGCCGCGATCGTTTTAATTCGCGGCTGAAAGCCGCTCCCACAGTTGTCTTTTCTTAGCGACTTGGAAATTCCGGATAAGTGTATTATTTAAATTTACTCTATCTGAATACCAGAATGGACCGCTACGGACAATGGTCACTCACAACGGACAGATATTTATGTCTTTTTATTCCAAAAAATACGACATCATCGTAGTGGGCGCCGGACATGCCGGGTGTGAGGCGGCCCTGTCAGCAGCCCGAATGGGATGCCGCGTCGTTTTGATGGCCATCGATCTCGATAAACTGGCGGCCATGCCTTGCAGCCCTTCAATCGGCGGCATGGCCAAGGGACAATTGGTAAAAGAAATAGATGCCCTGGGTGGCGAGATGGCCAAAACCACCGATAAGACCGCCATCCAATACCGCACGCTGAACACTAAAAAGGGCCCTGCGGTTCAATCGTCGCGAACACAAAACGATAAAATTCGCTACCATATGGCCATGAAGGCGGTCATTGAAACTCAGCCGAATCTGGATCTTAAACAGGTAAAGGTGCAACGGCTGGTGGTTGAAGATAACTGCGTTATCGGCATTACGGATAATACGGGCTACGGTTACCAGGCTACGGTCGTCGTCTTGGCCACCGGCACCTTTCTGAGCGGTCTGATCCATATCGGGTCTAACGCCATCAAGGCCGGCAGAGCCGGTGAATTTGCATCTTATGGTCTGGCCGCCAACCTTCGAGATTTGGGCTTCAGGCTCGGCCGGCTCAAAACCGGGACACCGCCAAGGCTGAAAAAATCAAGCATTGATTTCAGCAAATTCAGTATTCATGACGCCGACCCGGAACCCACACCGTTTTCGGCTTTTACCGAAAAGATTACCATGCCGCAACTGCCCAGCTATATCGGGCACACCTGTCAGAGAAGTCATGCCATCGTACAAAAAAATCTTGAGCACTCTGCCCTTTACGGAGGTATCATTAAAGGAACATCGGCACGCTACTGCCCATCCTTTGAAGATAAGATTGTTAAATTTCCGGATCGGGATCGGCATCAGATCATTCTTGAACCCGAAGGTGTGGATACCGAAGAAATCTATGCCAGCGGGCTGGGCAACAGTCTTCCTCTAGAAATCCAGACAGAACTGGTTCGGTCGGTGGAAGGTCTGGAATTTGCTGAAATCATGCGACCCGCCTATGCCATTGAATACGACTATATCAACCCCATCGAGCTTAAACCCACCCTGGAAACCCAACTGGTTCAGGGACTTTTTCTGGCGGGACAAATCAACGGGACCTCGGGCTATGAAGAAGCGGCCGCTCAAGGTCTCTGGGCGGGCATCAATGCCGCCTGCAAAGTTCAGGGGAGACCGGAATTTATCCTGGATCGATCCCAGGCTTATATGGGCGTAATGATTGACGACCTTATCACCGGGGGACCCGTGAACCCTATCGGATGTTCACCAGCCGGGCAGAATATCGTCTCATGCTGCGGGAGGACAACGCTGATTTACGTCTGATGGGTGCTGGGCATAAACTGGGCTTGATTGATGACCATACCCACAAAGAGCTACAGGAACGCAAAGAACAGATTAAAGGGAAATTAAGCGGATCAAGGGGGTTGTCATCAAACCGGCGAAGCTGTAAATGAATATCTTCAGCGCCGGGGAACGAAAACGATTCGTAATGGTGTTCACCTGGAGCAGCTATTGAAAAGGGTGGAACTGGACTACGACAGGTGAAAGCTCTGGCAAAAAGCCCGGCCGCCCTCCCCAAACCCATCGCCCGTCAAGTGGAAATAGAAATCAAGTACGAAGGCTACATTCAAAAACAGCTGCGGGAAATAGAGCGTTTTAAAAATATAAAGGGTGAAAATTCCGGTCGATTTTGAATATTCAACTGTTCATGGGTTATCCAACGAATTAAAAGAAAAACTGGCAAGTATAAAGCCGACAACTCTGGGACAGGCGACCCGAATTGAAGGTATCACGCCGGCCGCAATATCCGTGCTGATGGTGGCGCTCAAGGCCATTGCAAGAAAGAATACAAAGTGATTGAACATGAATTCAAAAGAGCAGGGCTTATTGAATATTAGACCACTAAAGTATGCTTCAGGAACCTTGACACCTTTTATATATCTTATTTTAGAGGGTAAAATTTAGAATAAAAAGAGATAAAGGGGGTTTATAAGTATGTCAGAAGACTATTACAGTATTCTGGGTGTAAAAAAAGAAGCCAGCGCGGCCGAAATTAAAAAGGCCTACCGCAAGCTTGCGATGAAGTATCACCCGGATCACACCAAAGGGGACAAAAGCGCTGAAGAAAAATTTAAAAAAATAAGTGAAGCCTATGCTGTGTTGAGTGATAAAGATAAACGCAAGGAATATGACACATTCGGCTCAGAGGGTTTTCACCAGCGCTTTTCCCAGGAAGATATATTCCGAGGGTTTGATTTCGGCGATATCTTCAGAGAATTCGGATTCGGCGGCGCTGGTTTTTCGGGTACCAGGGGTGGCGGAAGACGATTTAATTTCGGAGGCGGACAACAGCAGGCCCGGGTTAAGGGATCGGATCTGGTCTACGAACTGCCTCTGACACTGCGCGAAGTTGCCACCGGTGTCTCCAAAACTGTGTCCTTTCAGCACCAGGACCGCAACGAAAACCTGACAGTTAAAATCCCCAAAGTTTTTATAACCGGCAAGCAGGTGCGCCTGGCCGGCAAAGGCAATCCGAGTCCCTACGGCGGTCCTCCCGGGGACCTCTTCATCAAATCGAAAGTGCTTGATGACCCGAAATTCAGTGTCCGGCAATACGATCTTTACCTGAATCAGGAACTGAAACTCAGTGAGGCAATACTGGGTGTCACAGTTGCGGTTCCCACCATCGACGATAAGCAACTAAGTCTTAAAATCCCCCCCGGCACCAAACACGGGACCAAGATGCGATTGTCCGGTCATGGTCTTCCGGAAATGAAGAAGGGCCAAAGGGGCAATCTTTATGTTCACATCAAAATCCAAAATTCCCAAAAACCTTACCAAGTAACAACAAAAACTAGTTGAAAAACTGGCGGCCACCGGGCTGTAAGGAATCAAAATTATTGACAAGATGGCTCTTTCGAGGTAATCTAGAACACGAACCATCATCAATGATTTTATAATTCGTGCCCCTCCGGAAAATGAAGACGGACACGAATTAGTTTCCAATTTGGAAATGAGCAATTTTTTCGATGAGCAAGGCCGCACAAGGGTTTACGACGAGGCGTATTGATTTTACGTCGAGGAAATAAACCTGCGGAGAACGCAGCTCATCGGAAAAAGGGCCATTTCCGGATGGAAACTAGTTATTGTTGCCGTTTTTTTGCCAAATCTCAATCCAGTCCGCAAAGATCCAACTAAGTTTAGAAGCAGAGATTGACAAAAAATATAAAGATGTTCCGGTAGTCAAATAAACAATAAGTTAAGTCAGGGCGCAAAGGGAGTGTAGTTGCTATATTTTCCTGATCAACTATTCTCTGCTCGACTGCTTGACCAGATTTATACCGCTTTTCAAAAATAAGTTCCGCAATACAGAAGGGTGGTATAAGTGGTTGTAGAAAAAAAACCTTCGAATAGCGGAACGTTTTTTAACAACCGCTATAAACGCAAATGGGGTAACATATGAATATTTCCTGCAACGAATGCGATGCGACCTTCAGTGTCGACGACAGCCTGATTAAAGACACCGGTTCCAAGGTCAGGTGTTCAAAATGCAACAGCGTATTTTTGGCCTATCCGCAACCCCTTGAAACAGATGAAAGTGAAGAATTAAGCCTGGAAGGTCTTGACACTTCATCGGCCGATTTAGAGGAAGATGACGGACCTTTAGGTACCGAAGACTTGCTGGATGAGCTTGAACTTGATCTGGATGATTTCAATAGCGAACCAGGTGAAGATGACGGACTGGAATCCGAAGGCCCGACAGATGATATTGACGGTGAACTCGAACTTGACCTTGATTTAGATGATGACGATGACGCCGACCTGGATATATTCGACGAGA
>CAWGCM010000031.1:0-384658 GCA_963821065.1 uncultured delta proteobacterium
GCAACGAAGGACCAGAGACCAATATCCTGAAACCTCATATGAAACTTAATGAATTCGATGTCATTTTTTGTGAAGCCCTACGCCCGGTTTCAAGGTGCGAGATTCGTCGTCGTCCTCGTCCTCGTGCTCGATAAAATCCTGATTTTCGAGGACGAGAACGAGGACGAAAAGTATCAGCTTCGACCGCCTGATAGCGCCCACATGTGAAATTACAAAGTTTCTTCTACGATTAGACCGGCCGCTTCTCAAGCCGGCGGCGCCGCTGACACCTGAACACTGAAACCTGAAATCAAAATGCAGGGTAGCGCTCTAATCGCTCAATCGGAATGCCACACCTGTAAGGAAAAGCATATTTAAGATTTTAAACTATGACCTCACCCCGAAACCTGCTTAAGGCCTGGAATTTAAAGCCTAAGAAGCGCATGGGCCAAAATTTCCTTACGGATCCATCAACTGCCAGAACCATCATCAGCCGCGCAAATTTAACAGCTGATGACGTTGTTCTGGAAATTGGTGCCGGGCTGGGTGCTTTAACCATACCTCTGGCCCGGGTTGTCAAAAAAGTCCATGCCGTTGAGAAAGACGATCATCTTATCGAATTGCTCAAAGCAGAGTTGCTTGCCAACCGGATATCCAACTGCGACATTTTGGCCCAAAACATTCTTGAAATGGATTTGCATACCCTTGCAGAGGCTAACGCAACTAAATTAACGGTTGTCGGCAATTTGCCCTACGGTATATCTTCTCAAATTCTTATCCAACTCATTCATTCAAGAGAGATTCTAGAACGGGCGGTTGTCATGTTTCAAAAAGAACTGGCGCAACGGATCGCTGCCCAACCGGGCGGCAAACAGTATGGCAGAATAACCGCCATGCTCAAATACTGTGCCGACATACGATTTTTAGCGGACGTTAAAGCCTCTGTCTTTTATCCGCCCCCAAAAGTGGATTCCGCGGTGCTTGATATTAAGTTTAAATCCACATCGATGTATGGTCCCCACGATGAAGCCATGTTGTTTAGGGTTATCAAGGCCGCCTTTGGCAACAGGCGTAAAACGCTGAGGAACGCTCTTGCAGCAGCCGGACTTCAGGCTGATTCTCAAAGCATCATGGAGGCCTTGTCTGCAGCCGGTATTGATCCAATTCGCCGGGCCGAAACCCTGAACCCATCTGAATTCGTAGCCCTTTCAGTCAGCCTGCAAAAAGCAATGGCGAAAAGTCAGGGTTCATAGGAAAAAGGGTTCTGAGTTCATTATTCTGCGGTTCGCAGTTCAATCTTCGAAACCCTTATATGAAACTTCATCTTTATGTCGCGACATCAGAAGTGCTCCAATCGTCCTCGTCGTCGTGCTCGTCCTCGAAATCGAAAGATACACAGCGACCTCGAGGACGAGGACGAGTACGAGAAGAATCAGATTAGATCGCACGCATCCGCCCTTAGCTCTCAATTTTATTTCGTATAGATCGTATGAAACTTCAGTTCCATTTTCGATTCGACCGGCCGTTTTTTTAGCCGGCGGCAGGGCTAAACGTTCAACCCTGAACCTGCAACCTATCTTAACACTTGACCCCCCATAAGACTGGCATTAATATAAAACTACTTCAACCGTAAAAAAAGGAGGCCAAAATGGCAGTAAAAGTATTTATCAAGCGTAACGTTCCCCAGGATAAGGCCAAGGCGTTAATTCCGCTGGTTCGACAAATGAGAGCATCTGCCGCGACGCAAGTGGGATATATCACCGGCGAAACCTTGCGAAGTCTGGATAATCCGTTGGAATTCCTGGTTATCAGCACCTGGCAATCTTCAGATGACTGGAAGAAATGGCTGCAAAGTGAAGAAAGAAATAAGGTTCAGAGCAAAATTGATGATTTGCTGGGCGGTGAAACAGAATACGATATTTTCCACTACGGGTTTTCAGAATAAACAAAAATTTCAAATGAATTTCTTTAGGGAATCCTGACACAGCCTCTTTCGCAGCGGGGGCGGAATTCCGAAAGCCCTTTAGGGTTTTTTTTGCGAGAGGGTTAGAAGTGTTTTCAAAACCCCAGATTAGGCTCAAGAGCAAGGCGCCGATCTGGTTTAAAAGCGGAGCGTACACTTTAGTACGTGAGCATTTTAAACCAGATCGCAACGCAGCTACTGGGCCTTAGATAGGATTTTGAAACCACTTCTACATAAGTTCCGCGATTGACACCGTCCTGTCCCCAAGTAGATTTACATAACTGCCCATTTCATTATCATACCATCCGTATATGACGGCCTGGGTAACCGGTATCCTGACCACTGTTCCGCCCCTCGCATTGGACAATAAATCTATTTCGAGTCCCGGGACATTGGCGAGATCTATGGCCGCCTCTGCTGTTCGGCTGTGAGTTTCGTGTCCTTCAATGGTAGCAGCCACTTTGGGCATTCCGATAATATCACCGGAAACATTTTGCTTTTCAGTATAATACAGATATCCCTCGGGGCTGTCTGCTGCAGCCTGCCGATAGATATCATTGATCATTTCTCTCGTCACATATCCGCCGGTCGGTTCTTCCTGCAAATTTATCACCAGTATAATTAACGATCCGGTGACAGTGGGGATCCTTACTGATTCTGCGATAAAGGCAATCTCCTCCATTTCAGGAATAACCAATCTAAGGGCTTTAGCTGCCCCGGTAGTGGTAAGGATAATATTATTCATAATACTTCTGTTCTTCCGCAAATCGGTTTTACCTGCTTTGGGCAATCGATCCAGAACTTCCTGAGAGCCGGTGGCGGCATGAACGGTAGCCATGGAAGCGGACATAATCTTCTTGGGACCGAAAGCATTGATCAGCGGTTTCATCATATGGGCCAAACAGGTAGTGGTACAGGAGGCATTTGAAATTATTTTATGTCGCCGGGAGTCATAATCATTGCCGTTGATCCCCATGACGGTCGTAACCGCGTCCTCCGGGGTGGGTGCCCGCTTGTCACTAATTTTAAAGGGGGCCGAAAGGATCACTTTATCCGCGCCGGATTCCAGATGGCCCCGTGCCGAACCCTGCGGAAGGTTTGCTTCCAGGGTTGGATCCAGAAATTGACCGGTGGTATCGACAACCAGCTTGACGCCATGTTCACCCCAGCCAATTTCAGCCGGGTTTCGGTGGGTTCTTAAAAAGAGGATTTTGACACCGTCTATAGTCATCGTCCCGTTGTTTTCATCTATTTCGCTGATAAGCGGCTGACCCGTATGGCCGTAAAGATATCCGTGGAGCCAGCCATAGGTGGAGTCCCGTTCAACATAATGAGCAATATCCTCAAGCGACACCCCGGCCTGACGCCCAATGTTAACCACAATTTCATCGAAATACTTGCGGGCCAGATGATGCCAGACCGTAAGCTTTCCGATCCTGCCAAAGCCGTTCACGCCAAGCTTCAATCCTGAGCCATCAGAATTTGCCATAATTGTATCCTCCCTCCCACAATACGGGTTCAAAGGTTCAGGGTTCAGCGTTCAAGGGTTCTGATTAAAGACAAATATCGAATAATGAATATCGAATATCGAAGGAACGTATTCTGTCTATTTTATAGAAAAGATTGAGCAGAGCGAAACCACTCTTCGATATTCTGCGGTTCATTATTCTATGGTCCTGCGGTTCGCTGTCCAACCTCTGAACTTTTGAACCCTGAACCTTTGAACCTATTATGCCTCCTTCACCTTAATCGAACCTTTAAACACGGAACCCTCCTGACCGTCAAGGCTGATGTGGTCACCAGGCCTTAAAAGCACTTGATTAAACGAACAGCTTCTTCGGCGCTCATCGCAGATCAGGTCCCCGCAGCCCACGACACATGTTTTTCCCAGCCGGTGCGCCACCACCGCAGCGTGAGAAGTCATCCCACCTCTGGCGGTCAACAATCCATCAGAAGCATGTATTTCACGGATATCATCCGGAACCGTATCCGCTCTGGCAAGGATTAAAAAAGTATCGGGTTCCTGACGGCGCCACTTCTCGATCTCTTCAAGGTTAAACACCAGTCGACCGCTCATAGCGCCGCCGCTCACCCCGATACCGTGGCCTAAATACTTGGCCTTACCCTGCTCATCGAAATCAAAGGTTAAGACTTTTTTGCGTTCCCGGATGGTCATATCCCGGGTTTGCAGTAAGTATAAATCGTCAATCGCCGGGCTTTCAAAAGTGAATTCGATTTCCTGGGGGCTCCAACCCTTATCATCAATCAAATCATGAGCCCAATTTTTTAAGGCCTTATAAATATCGGGAAAGTGGGTCTCAAGCGTTACATCGGTCTCCCGCATCTCTATTTCCTGCTGAAAAATCGAAATGGGGTTGGTGTTGACCAGGCCCGAAACAACATCTTCGCCCTGGTTGCCAACGGTGAAATCACCCCACAGCTTTAATGTATCTCCCGACCACCTGGGATTATGCGTAAAAATAACCCCGGACCCGGAGCGGTTGGAGATATTGCCGTATACCATTTCCTGAACGGTGACGGCAGTGCCCCAGTCATCTGAGATACCCATTATTTTGCGATAGGCTCGGGCTTTAGAGGATTCCCATGAATCCAAAACGGTTTTGATTGCCAGATAAAGCTGTTCATAGGGTTTTTCCAGGATTTCAATTCCCGCTTTTCTGATCATCTCTTTATACGCCAGACTGAGGGCCCTCATCTGTTCGCCGCTAAATTCTCTTTTATAGGGAATGCCCAGTTTATTCTTCCACTCGCTGATGATCGCATCGAAATCATCGCGCTGCAGGCCGAAAGCCATGCCATAGCATTGCAGAAACCTGCGGTAACTGTCCCATGCGAACCAGGCATTGCCGGTATTTAAAGCGATACTCTGGGCAATTTCTTCGTTGTTCCCCACATCAAGCAGCGTATCCATCATGCCGGGTTGGGAAATCGCTGACCCGCTCCGCACGGATAAAAGCAGGGGGTTTTGGGAATCCCCAAATATTTTTCCGCTGGACTTTTCCAGTTTGGAAATGTTCAACGCCACCTGCTCCTTGTAGTTTTCAGTAGCCGGTGGATAACTGTCGATAATTTCCCGGCAGCGAAAAACCTCCGTTGTAATGATAAATCCGGGGGGTACCGGAAAACCGAAATTTTTCAGCTGCACCATGTTAATACCCTTGTTGCCAAGCTGGATGATGCCGGTCACCTGGCTTCGGGCTGAATCAATCGGGGTCATTGCATTTTTAGGATCGTATAACAGCAGTTTTTGAAGTTGATCCTTGGGCAGTTTACTAGACTGTTGGAAAAGGGTTGTTAAAATCCGGCTCAAGAAAAAATCCAGCTGCTGCAAGCCCAGGGACAGCGCAATCTGCTCACGGAAAAAGATTTCGGACACACGGTGCTGCAATTTTTCGCGGTCCTCGAGGTATTCCCTGGGAAGGAACCTGGAAAGTATCCGCTCCATGGGAATCTGGGACAGAATTCGATTCAGATTCTGGCCGTGGATGTTATGGAAATAATCATGGATAATGTTTTTAACCGCCTGGGCAAACCCTTTAAAAATATCCAGATATTGAGTCTGAGTGAAGCCCTTTACCTCCAGCGAGTGGGCTAAAAACTCCAGCTGGCGCTCAAATTCAACCGAAGATATCCCGTCCAGTTTCAACGCTTTGTCAAGCAGTCTCAACAAACTGTAAATTTGATAAAAGGTGGCTTTGGTAATTAAATTGAGGTTGATATCCCGGATCAGTTCTTCAAACAGCACGTTGACCAGGGTCTCGAGACGAAAAGTAAGTCCCAGACAGTCAAATTTCATTTCGTGATAACTTCCGTACACGGACGGGATATCGATGGTTATGTGCCGCTTTTTATAGATGTCCTCTTTAATTTCAAAGTGCTGATCGCTTAGAATGACGGCTTTAAGCTTTTCCAGATAATCCAGCAACATGAAAAGTCTCTTGGTGAGATCAGGCTCGGCTAACGCTTTCTCCACGCGGTTGAAATCCGGCAGAGCCTCCGTTCGCAGCTGAGCGATATAACTTCCCAGTTCAATATAATCAAAGCTGTATTTTTGATGGAGCAATTTATAAAGAGCTATGGAGAGTTCAACCCGCTTGCGATCGACCTCTGAAACGCCGGAAATCCCATCAAAGAGCCCATTTATTTTTCGATCCGAGCAAGACAGCAAGTCGCCGGGGATGCTGAGGCCCTGTTCTGCAAAATAAGAGATGATTTTGTTTAGGCCGTCAACATAGACACCGCTGTCGTCAATCTCCATGTAGATGGTCGAAGGAACATACGGTTTCAGACCGGTTTTGTCGAGGGTCTTCCAGAAGCGAAAGGTCGCTTCCATAAAAGGAACAATTCGATTGCTGCTTTCAACGTGGCTTTGTTTTCTAACAAAATGAATGAGTCTGTCCCGACGGTGGGTGATCTCATCAAGTTGGGTGGAAATATCCCTTAATTGCCCTTCGGCGCCAATATCATTAAAAAACGCCGGAAATAGTCTTGTAAGCTGTTTGGCCAGGTTATATACCGGGCCGATCCGGCTGTTCAAAAACCGGGTGATATCACGGGGGAAAATGTCGATGTCTTTGATAAAAACGCCGCAAAGCGACAGGTGAATGATCAGACCCGAGAGAAGACGGATCGACCATTTCGGATTTACCTCGATTAGTTCAAGCCAGGTCCTGATGTTTTGGATATGGGCGCTGTTAACCCTTATTTTCCAGTCATCGTCCACGCCCTGCAGCATGGGTGCCTGAAAGCCAAGGTCGATGACCGCGTCGATGAAAAAATTGACTTGATCCAATTCATCGGTATTAAATACCCCTTTGCCCATGTTCAGAACACAATTCAACGTAGTGGCCTGGTACATACGGGTCTGCTCTTTTAAAATCGTGAAGGTCTTACGGATCAGATTCTGAATTTTGCGATAATTTTCATTTTCGATGATCCAGGTCAGGGTCTGGTTTATTTCGCGCAGGGTCTCTTCGTGGATTAAGTATAATTCGGCCAGCTTCATAATATGAAAAAGAAAAATTAATTTGAGGTGGTAACCCTGGCCCTCTTTGCCGCTTATGCGCATAATTTTGCGGGGAATTTGTCTATAGGCATCCACCATCTGGCCAAAACCGGGAAGTTCCAGCAACCGCGTTGAAATCTCTTGCGAGCCGACCTGTTTATCATTGGTGCATAAATCCAGCTGGTTCTGCCAGTCATTGAGCTGGCGGTGGGAAATGGAACTAAAAATATCATCGAAATTTATTTTGGTGTCGATTTCAAAGGCTTCTTTTTCGAACCAGGTCTGGGGATCTACCTCATTGAGCCAGTAACGATAAGTATAACCATAATATTTTATCAGCAAAAGATTGAGGGCTTTAAAGTCGTTACAGGACTGCGGCGCATTGTTTAAGAAGATACCGGCCAGCCGGTTGATTGCATAATAACTGTTCACAAACAAAGAAAAATCGTCGTCCGAAAAATTTCGGATTTGATCAAAGCTGGCATCAAGGACCGGTTGAAACTGCTCGAAGTGCGGCCCTGAATCAGTCACTATTTTTTGTATGAACAGCAGCGTATTATCAACGGCGTCGCCTCTAACGTCTTCATCTTTGCAATCTTCAATGGCGCTGAACAAAATTTCGATCAGCAGTCGTGCCGCCTGGGGGCCGCCGGAATGGGTCTTGAGAAGGTGAAAATATTCCAGGGCATATTTTCGCAATTCCGTGACGATGAAACGCCAGTTTTTATAAGGATGGGAAAGCTCTTTTAAAAAAGCATTCAAACCCTCCATCAGGCCATAATACTTGGACATTACCTCCTGCAAAACAGCGTATTTTTCATCTATGGCAACGTCAACGTGGTAATCGGCCAGGTTGACCTCAAGGGCTTTGGATTTTATTTTCAACAGACCGATCTCCCGGACAGTGAATCATCAGTGTATAGCGCTTCGCTTTGTGAAGAATAGCAGAGCAGAAGAGTAATTTCAAGATGGGGATGTCAATGCGATTGGATTGGGGGGTCATAGGCAACCGATAGTCGTGCCCATAATGGCATAATGGAGTCGTAAAATTTTAAAATAACAAATCACAAAATCCCAAATAACAAATAAATCACAATGACCGAAACTCAAAATTTGACCTGACGGGATCGTTCAACTCCAGGCTCAAGGCCGAAGGACTCGTTTTTTGGCAATGTTTGGGTCATTGGAAATTGTTGTTTGGAATTTAATTGGAATTTGGTGATTGGAATTTGGGATTTTATCGGTTGCCATGCAATGAACTATGATGGAAATCTCAGTAACCGTAATTAGAAATAACCTTGGATACTCTAATGCGAAAGGGCGATCAACCGATACACCACCATCCCCGCCAGCCAGGCCACGTCTTCCGGTGAGAGGATCCGGCCGATGGTTTTATCGAAAAGGATGTTGGCTTCCGCCGGAAATTCATTGTCACCTTCCCACAGGATCAATTGCAACGGTACTGCCGGCAATGCTCTGAATTCGAAACCCGCATCCCCGTTCTCAATTTTGCGGGCCTGAAGTTTTTCAGCCGCCTGGCAGAAACCGGAAATATTTGGACCGAAAACCTTTTTTAGCGGATCCACCGCCCGTTTTACAAATGCCCCGAAATAAAAGGATGCCCCGGGGATTTCCCGGTAGGACACCCAGTGCCCGGCTAAATCGGGCACCTCAGCCGCCAACAGGTAGTGTAATATCAGGACCTGCTCCTGGATAGGAACCTCTTTTTCGATGTTAGCCTGATCTTTGAACTCGAAAAAAGGGTAGCTCACCAGGTAAGTTCGGTCCAGAAAAGGGACATGCAGTGACTGGTCATCCGATGGATCGAAGCCGGATCGATCTGCTATATCATCAAATGGCTCCTGCGACAGCTTTTCGACGGCAAGTTTACAGGCGTTGATATAATCGTCAATGCGGGGCATACTGGCTCCTTGTTATTGGTGGCTGGGTACTGGCTATTTGTCACTGGCAACCGGTCTTATAGTCGCTGGTCACTTGTCTCCGGCGGCTGGCAGCATTTGATATGCGATACTCGATGCTGAATGCTCGATTCTCGCTAAATGAAATTCCGCAGGTCCAGAATGTCTGTCCTTCATCGAATATCGAGAAACAAATATTCAGTATCAATTGGTAGTAGCAACCAGATCTGCGGTGGCAAGGAACCAGTGACCCGTACGAAACGTCCAACAACCAGAGACCAGAACCAGTAACCAGTAAAAAAAAGCCCCACCCGTTTCGAGTGAGGCTTAGATTAATAAAAATTTAGCGCGACAGCGCTAAATTTCGAGCCACGAATCCGAATACAGGGTTTTGCCGAGGATAATATCGACGGTCTTAACGTAATCCTGCATCTCTTTGGACAGCGTATCCATCGCCGGGGCGTTGCCGTCCATCGCGCTGTAAATCAAATCCACGACATCCTGACGCTCGCCCTTGGCAATGGCGATAAGCTGATCATCCAGCGGATCGGCAATCACCGAATGCATCCCGTATCTCTGCAGCATCACCATGTAGGTCTGGTTGAGAATGGGGCGCAGGTTGTCAGGCGGTCCGTTGGAAATATTGGACAGACCGCAGGTACTCTTGGCGCCCGGTGCGATATCCTGCAGCATCTCCATAAACGTCATCAGGCTGATAAGCTGAGGCTGCTGAATGTTCACCGGGGTCACGATACCGTCCACCCAGATTTTTTCATTGGGGATTCCGGCTTCGTTGGCAAAATACAGCAGCTCGACACTCAGAGCAGCACGCTCATTCTCATCCCGCGGCAACCCTTCCGGTCCCCACATCAAGGCAATAAAATCAGCGTTGTGCTCCACTGCCAGCGGCACCATGGGCTCATAACGCTCGGGGCGCACCATGATGGAATTGATCAGCGGTGGCTGGGGGGTGTCTTTGTAAACCTTGAGTGCCTCCGAGATGGCGTCGATATTAGATGTATCCAGGGCCAGCGGGACGTCATCAACCACTTCCTGGACCGTTTGAACCACCCAGGGCATCAGTTCATGCCCGTCTTTTTTGGCCGGCCCAAGGTTGATGTCGATATAATCCATGCCTTTTTCACGCTGGAAAAGGGCCTCCTCCTGGATCGGCTTGGGATCACGGGCCTTGTAGGCCGCGCCGATCTTTTTGGATATCACGTTTAAGCTTTCACCAATTAGTAACATACAAAACCTCCCTGATAAAATTTTGTAAAAATTTTATTTTGCTTTAAGGAATCCGGCCAGATGGGCGGCCTCCCGGGGGCCGACGATAATCTTCCAATCGGGCAATTCTTCTTCCACATCGCCGGCAATCGCAGCAGCGTATCCGGGAATGATCAGTTCATGGTTCTTGACCTTGTCTGCGATCCCGCTCTTTTTGACAAACATGCCCACATCATCACCGGCAAATTTGCCGGCCGCCCAGGCGGTCATAACGGAAAGTCCTTCCGAATCCTTGATCAACAACCAGGAAGGAACCCGGCTGCCCTCTATTTCACCGGAAACAATAAAATAGGTCAGGGCAAAGTTGGTGGTTACCAACACCGGTGAGTTTTCATCCGGATTGTTGATCTCATAAATGCCCTCGGTAACCGTCATGGGCCGCTGCGGATCGGTATAGATATTCAGCCGCTCCAGCAGCAGCGGGAACAAACTTTCACCGCTAAAATCAGAAAGAACGACGATCCCACCATACTTGGCAATGAAGGTCCCCGCGATGAGGGTTTCCATATCCAGGTTCGATGCCATTTCACAGGGAAAGGTAATGCTCGGGAAACCCAGCGCCCGATTTCCGTCTTTCAGGGCCGCCCGCCTTAAGGCGATCTGGTCTTGATGGGATTGTTTAATCTCCCTGGATCCCGGATCAATTACCAGGTCTTTTAGACCGGCCTCGGTCAGTTTTTCAATCAGGGGAATGAGACCTTCAATGCCGTCCGCTTTAACGGCCAGCGGCAGGTCATTTTCTTTGGCCAAAGCGCCAAATTCATCAACATTGGCTTCGGTTGCCGCATACATCAAGGGTCTTTTAAACTTACATGCTTCAATGCCGGCTTTCATGACACCGGCATCTTCGGTCATCAAGACCAGGTTGAACTCCGAAGTTTCGGCGATTTTCTTGGCTGCGCCGGCAAATGCCGCGCTGTCCCCACCGACGTCCTTGAGTACAATCAACTCCGGTCTGAGGTTTAAGCCGACCCTCTCGAACTGGAATGCATTCCAGGCCTTGAGCTTGGTTTCAAGATCAGCCTCCGCGATGTCGGATCCTACTAAAGCTGCCAGCAGCGTCTGATTGTAAAATGTTTTTTCATGCCGGTACTGGACAGTCTCACCGCCCGTAGTGGCGGCCCTTACCCCTTTGCCAATAGCCACCGGACGAATCGGCGGTGCCGATGCTTCCGACAGTTGTTCTCTGGCCTCATCGGAAACATAAGGGCAGGCGTCCAGCTCTGCCTTTCCGGAAGCAAGATTCATGGCAAAGGCCAGGCAGGTAGGTACCCCGCATTCTTTGCAGTTGGTCTTCGGCAGGAGTTTGAAAATCTGAATACCCGTTAATGCCATTTTTATCTCCTTAATTCGTGTTACGTGTTGCGCGGTTCGCGTTGCGCGTTACGTGGTTCGTGTTACGGGTCACGAGAACGGGGTTGCGGAGCACGCGCTGATTTCGCTCAACACGCAACCCGCAACCCGCAACTCGCTTTTTTATCCGATGATCGGGTCCATATCCAGGGCCGGGTGCTTTTTCTCCTGGAGGAAGGGCATAATTTCTTCCTCGGTGATGCCAACGGTTTCGTCGGCAATCCGATCGTATAAATCGTCAATACCAAGCTCCTTGCCTCGTTTGATGATCCGCTCTTTGATCTCTTCTTTGAGAATCTTGGGCATCCACACCATCCGGGCCAGGCCGCCGTCACCGACAATGAACTTGCCCTGGGTGATATTAAACTTGGAATGGCCCACAAAACCCGGGGAAGAGGCACCACCACCCATGACACCGGCCAGGGTGGTAAACTTCATGCCGCAGGGGGTTTCACCCATGTAATCCCGGTTGACCGTCATCACCCCGTTGCAGGACGGCAGCATGGCGGCAATGCACTCGCAGCATCCGCAGGTGGTCATGGGATCGGTCACCATTGAGTAGAAGTTATAATGGGTGACGGCTCCGCGGGAGGCCTTGTAGACAAACTCGTTGACCCCCTTCCACTGACCCAGCACCGGGTCCAGGCACTCGCCTTTTTCGATCGGCTGGTTCGGTCCGGTGGGGTTGATTTCGAAGGAGGCCTTGCAGTCCATCCAGTTGTAGGCGCCGCACAGCCCGGTCCGCTCGGGGCTGACCGTGCAGACATGATTGGGTGCAAAAGACTGACACAGGGTGCAGGAGTAATAGGTTTCCACATCCTCGTCGGTCATCTTCTCGACCCGCTCATCACGGGTCCTGTACTCGGCCCGGGCCCGTTTGGTCAGTTCATCCACATCTTTTTTGTTGGTATAAAGCGTAACCTGGACCTTGTCGATAATCTTTTGAAAATCCTGGTGGAATTTCGCATGCAGGACGGTGCCGATGTCTTTTAACGTAAAGCCTTTTTCGATGGCGGCTTTACTGAGCCGGACCCAGGAAATATCCCGTTGGCCGATATGCATGATCCCCTGAATGTAGTTGATCAGGTGATGAATCTGGCGTTCGAGAATCGGCTCAAAATCCGTCTGGAACTCACGGCCGGCAATCTGAACATAGATACCCAGCGGAAAGGTTCCGCCCGCTTTGATGTCCGTGACATCGGGGCCGACGACCTCGACCTTGCCGTCATCGATTTCATTCATCTCGGCCATTTTGACCAGTTCGGTGCACTGGGTCTTGCCCCCGCCGGTCTGGGCGTGAAGATCGGCACCCCGGACCCGTTCGCCTTCATAGGCCGGACCGAAGGACAGCGGAATATCGATTTCGGACACCGTCACCTTCAGTCCCCTGACCTCAACGGATCTCTGGACGATTTCATCGTGGGGCACATTGGCCACGACATGCTCGTAGGTACAGATACCGGTGGGCAGAACCTCGGGGATGTCGGTGTCGGCCAGAGTCGGAAAACCCCAGTTGACACAACCGGCGGCCGCGCCAGCCCAGTCGGTGCCCACATCACCCAGGGCATTGACAAAGGCAAAAATGCGGTTTTTGTTGTAAAGCAGCATCTTATTATAGTCACCGGGCTGAACGTTACCAAAGGCCATGGCCGCACGGTTGGCAAACCCCAGGGCAAAAATAGCCGAAGAAATATCCGGTCCGAAGGGAACGATCCGGGTATTCCAGCCGATCTGAACCCCGGTTTCAATCAGCTGATCGGTGACGGAGGTGTTATTCTGGTTGGCCGCCAAAAAGATATAAAGGCTGCGTCTCTGGTAGTCTTCGACGATATCCTTGGCTATCTCAGCCGTCGGCGCCGCGCCGACGATGGCGGCAAAGCCCGGGGCGGTGCCGTCGACGAATTCCACGCCTCTTTTACGAAAAACGGTGTCGTCCGCAGCTCCCAGCCAGATTTTGCCGGCTTCCAGATCGGGTTCCTCGGAATGCAGATAGAAATCCGGCTCGTTAAGATACCGCAGGGCTTCGCGAATCTCGAAACAAAACAAAGTGGCCATACCGGCATCCAACAGCGGACCCAGGTAAGGCAGATGGTTCATGCCCTTGACGTGGGGCGGCAAAAGTTTGCGCGCCACTGCCAGGGGTTTTTGTATGTCTTCCAGGGTTTCAACCTTGATTCCCAGCAAAGAATAAATCACCGGCAGATAATAAGCCGTGTTGGGGAACCCGACCTTGGTGTCGGCATCGTAGGTAGCCAACGCTCTTTGATATTCTCCTTCGACCTGTGAAACAACATTATAGCCCCCCTGAATGGCGGCAAATGCAACTAACTTTGACATATTTTCCTCCTTCGTGGAGATTAGTTAAAAATTTGAATATTTACGATTGAATGCAGAGCGACTTCCATAAATTGTTCCGCCGCAGGCGGATCAATTATCAATCGTCATTACTAATTATTTAGACCTCGAGTGCCTGGCGACTTGCCATATCCATCAAGACCCGTTCTCTGGCCTTGTCGATACCCAGCGCTTTGCGCTTCTTGTCGATGTGGGCGATAATGGCATGGGCATGCTTGATCGGATCGGTGTACATATCCCACATACCGCCGTAAATTTTTTCCATCTCTTTGAACAGATAATCCTGAAATACAGGGGCGCCCGTGGTTTGCAGAATACCGCCGAACACGGTGTAAACTCCTGAACTGACAAAATAGTGACCGATGGAAATTGCCTTTTCACTCATCCATTCCGGTGCGCTGCCGGCCGCCGGCAAATCCGAGATATCATTGCCAAGACCGCCCGCTTTGACCATTTCCGTCAGGGCGAGTAAAATACGGCTGTTATCCACGCAGGAGCCCAAATGCAGCACCGGCGGAATTCCCACGGTTTCGCAGACCTCGGCCAGGCCGGGTCCGCAGTAAACTGCGGCGGTTTCCGGCGTCAACAGGCCCTCCGTCGCACATGCAATGGCATTGCAGCCGGTGGTTAGGACAACGACGTCGTTTTTGATCAATTCTTTAATCAGGGTGATACATTCATTGTTATGCTGGGAGCGGGCATTGTTGCATCCCACGACCCCTGCGCCGCCCCTGATGCGACCATTAATGATGTTGTCATTTAAAGTGTAATAAGAACCGCGGAAGGTGCCGCCCAAGTGGTATTTAATGGACTCGACGCCGAAACCGGCAATCTGAGTGGCTTTCTGCTTCGGGATCATCACCTCCGCGCCGCGGTTCTGAAAATTGTCGATAGCCATCTTGAGAATCCGCTTGGCGTCATCCATGGCATGGTGTTCGTCAAACTCGATGTGAATGACGTTGTCCTGCTCCATCCTGGCAATCGGATGAGTCGTAATCAGTTTGGTGTGAAAGCACTTGGCCACGTTGGCCAGGTTCTGAAAAATACACTGAACGTCCACCACCATGGCATCACAGGCACCGGTGACGATCACCAGTTCCTGCTGGAGAAAATTGCCGGCCGGCGGTACGCCGTGGCGCTGCAAAATTTCATTGGCCGTACAGCAAATCCCGCCCAGTTGGATGCCCTTGGCGCCCTTAGATTTGGCGTAGTCAATCATCTCCCGGGACTGGGCCGCCGCTACGATCATTTCCGAAAGCACGGGCTCATGGCCGTGGACGATCACGTTGACATGATCTTCCTTCATAATACCGATATTCGCCTCGCTCTGCAGCGGCGAGGGGGTGCCGAACATCACATCCTGAAGATCGGTGGCCAGCATGGAGCCGCCCCAACCATCCGCCAGCGCCGCCCGGGTGCATTGTTTGACAAGGTTTTTATAATCCTGGTCCACCCCCATGTGGGTTCGGTGCATGATCTCGACAACCTCCCGGTCGATATTGCGAGGCAAAACGCCGGTTTTTTCCCATTTTTCATACAAGGGCTTCGGTGCCCGTTTTAAATAATCAAGTGTGCCTTCGGCCTTGCCCCACTCGTTGAGCGCCTTTTCGGCAAACTCAAGGGCGATTTCATCGATATTGCGGTCGACCTGCTCGCCGTCTACCTCGACGGTGGTGTCCACTCCCAGGGTGTGGGCAATCGCGAGCAGTTTACCAGGATCTTTGATCCGGTAATCTTCGGTTTCCTTACGCGCCACCGATAGAAAGACTTCGGCCACCGAGCGTCCGTGATCGGAATGGGCTGCCGCGCCGGCGGCTACCATGCGGGCAAAGTTGCGGGCCGCAATGGTGTTGGCGGTGGCGCCGCATAAACCCTTGCGGGTGTCTTCGCCTTCAATGCCGCCCTTGGGCAGCGGAAGACGACAGGGACCCATGGCGCAGTTTTTGCAGCAAATCCCCTGAATACCAATATTGCAGGGCTTCATCTTCACCGCCCTGTCAAAAACCGTTTCAACGCCCAGTTCCTGGGCACGCCTGATCATCTGTTGGCTGGCCACATCAATGGTCGCTGCGATGGGGTCGGCCAGTTTGGGAGCTTTTTCCTTAACAATTGCATTTTTTACGGGTGTTTCAGCCATACGAGGTTCCTCCTCATAGTTATTTTGATTTGTCTATCATTAAATAGCGTAAATGTTATCGACCGGTTGATCAACCGGCTAGCCTCGCTTATGAATCCAGGCCAGGTTGTCGATCAGCTTGTCAACCATAGACTTCTGCACGGCAGCAGGAGTCTTCGACACTTCTTCTTCGGCAGCGCTTACCCTGGCGGCGGCCAGCTTTTCTCTTTCCGCAGAACGTTTTTGGCGGACTGCGTCAAGCTCGGCCTCGCTTTTGGCCTTTTGCTCGGCGGCTTGGGCTTTGGCTTCTGCTTCGGCCTTGCGTTTGGCCGCTTCTTCAGCCTCGATGCGGGCCGCTTCATCGGCCTTGGCCTTGGCCTCTGCATCTGCTTTGGCCTTGGCTTCGGCTTCGGCTTCGGCCTTGGCTTTTAACTCGTCGTCCTCTGCAGCTGCGGCCTTGGGCGCCTCCTGCGCTGCGGGTGCTGCTGCAGGTGCCGGTTCCGGTGCCGCCTTTTTCGCAGGCTCTGGCGGAGCAGCCTTTTTAGCTTCCGGTGCTGCTTTCTTGGCGGGTTCCGCTGCTGCTGCTTTTTTGGCCGGCGCCGGTTTTATGGCTTTTTCTTCTGCGATGGTCAAATCCGGTGCGGGTGACAGGGCTAACAGATCAATATTCACATCAGCCAGCTGTTTTTGAATGGGCGCCACGTCAGTGGCCATGCCGCCCTCATAAATCAGATCAATGTAGGATTTCACCAGCCGAATGGACTCGGGATGACGCATCATGAGCACATTTGAACCGCTCATCAGATAGGCCACCGCCCCCACGGCTTCCATCAGAATGGGACGTTTTTCAGGATCACCCAACAGCGGTGCCTCTGCGACCGGCTGTTTGGCCTCTTTGCACTTCCAGACCTCGTTGCCGAGGTTGTTGATAAGCGGAAGCTGCAGTTTATCATCCCCCTGGGCCAGCGCTGCCATGCGCAAACGCTCCATTACGGAATAGGAATATTCCAGGCCGTAGCCCAGTCCGCCGGTGGTGGGATCGATAATCATTCGATCTGTGGGCATCCCCAGGTTTTCAAGCAGAATGTTGCACTGTTTGGCAAGGTTCACATCAATCGGTGAAGATGAAATGACGGTGTGGCCGAAACCCATGGCGGCAGCACCGATACCCTTGTGATTTTTATCCTCCACCGGCCCGAGAATCAGATTTTCCCCCTGGCATTCCTCGGCAATTTTTTTGAGAACTGCTTCATCTTTTTCCACGTTGGCTGTACCCCAGATTATCAGGGGTACCGAAACAGCACCCAATACCTTTTTGACGCTGGCAACGGCATCATCCGCCGATGCATCATTACCGTTGGGATCGGTGCTTTTAAGCTGAAGCACAATCATTTCCGCCCCGTATTCCTCGACGCATTTCTTGGCCCATGCAGCAGGGTCCGCAAGAACATCTTTAAAGGGGCTCAGAGCCGCCTCCGGCCATTCATCCGGTTCCATATCCCAGATTTCCATGGCAATCTTGGGCTTGTTGGGCATTGCCCCTTCGAACTGGTAGAATGGATAGCATGCCTCTCCGCCGACAGTAACGGCATTATCTCCCTTTCCCAGGGTGATTTCTTTTATACTGCCGGTATAGGATTCTTTAAAAAATTCAAAAGCCAATGTTACCTCCTTGTATACACTTACCGGTTAGTGGTTGCAGTGTTTGAATGTTGAAACATTGCAACTGGTTAACCACCAATGGAACTGTCTCCTGACAATTGCCTTAAATTTGTTATCAGCCCCCTTTCATGATTTTTTCTATTAAATCAATCTACAACGGTAGATATATGGCCTCTACTTATGTCGCCGGGATAGAAAAAATGTTCATTCAAAGCGCCATCCAATCGGTTCAAATTGAATCTGATTGATAGCGATCGACCTATCTATCCTCATAAAATGCAGAATATTTTCATTTATATGGAGTCGCTGACTTTGTCAAGAGAAGAGCGGACCTGAATTTCAATTTCTAATTAAATCGAATTCATTCCTTTTCGTGTTTCCAGGCGGGATTTTAATTTGGGAAACTTATTCATGTCGGTGTGGGGCAAAAAGAGAGCGGCAACATAGTTATCCATGTAGGATGGCGTATCGCTAAGTTCAAAATTGGTCATTTTTTTAGTAACTTCGACCACATCTCTGCGGATGCGGTTGGTCAGTGAGCTCATTTTGGCGCCCATCAAGGAACCGTTGCCGATAAAGACTACCTTTTCAGAATCCATTTCCGGCAGCAAGCCGATGGTCATGGCCTTTTCAAGATCGACATAGCTGCCGAACCCCCCGGCCAGAATAATCTTTTCGATGTCTTCGATGCCCATCCCCACTTCGGTCAGCAGGGTCATGCAACCGCTGTAGATGGCCCCCTTGGCCCGAATGAGGTTTTCGATGTCGATCTCCGTCAGGGTGATATCGCGGTCGATCTGGGTTTCACCCTGCCAGGCCAGCACATACTCATAGACGCCGTTGTCCTCACGAATGCGGGGGGTGTCCAGGTCACGATCAAATTTACCCAGGTTGTTAATAATCCCCAATTCGAACATAACAGCTACCATAATAATCAATCCGGACCCGCAAATCCCTTTGGGCCGGACATTGCCGATGGTGATAATCATAGGCTCGAGGGTAATCGGATCAATTGAGAAATCCTCGATCGCCCCTTTGGCCGCGCGCATCCCGAATTTCAACCCTCCGCCTTCAAAGGCCGGACCGGCGGAACAGGCCGCACAGGCCAACCAATCCTGGTTGCCGATCACAATTTCGGCATTGGTACCGACATCCAGATAGAGGGTCAGGGCCTCGGAGCGATATATCCCTGATCCCATCACGCCGGCCACAATATCTCCGCCGACATAACTTGAAACCGCCGGGAAAACCAATGCGGCGACATGTTCGCCCAAATCCATGCCCAGGTCGGCGGCCTTGATGGGGGGATAAAGCGTGGCGGCCGGCACATAAGGAGCGCGCCTAATGGACCGCGGATCAACAGCCAGCATCAACTGTGTCATGGTCGTGTTGCCGGCCAGGGTGATGGTTGCGATATTCTCCGGATCCACGCCGGATCGTTTGACAATCTTGGCCAAAATCTTGTTGATGGTTTGAATGACGACTTCGTTTATTTTTGCCAGACCACCGGGTTTTTCGGCATACACGATTCGAGAGATGACATCCTCGCCATAACTGATCTGCCCGTTAAACTCACCGTGCTCGGCCAGGACTTTACCGCTGATGAGGTCGATAACCTGGCCGTAAATTGTGGTCGTACCGATATCCATGGCAATCGCATAATTTTTATCGGATGTATTGCCGGGCTGAACATTAATAATACGCGTTTTGCCGACATCCCGCACGGGTCGCACCAGGGTTGCCGTAACCCTGAAATCATCTTCGCGGATCACCTGGGGTATTTTCCGAATCATGGCAAGGGTGACATCCAAACGATGCTCATCATGTTCAAGCTGCAGGTAGCTGATCAGACGGGTAATATCGGGCAGGTTGTCCTGGGCGGTGGGCTCGGGAAGCTCAAGATATTTTTTTTCAACGGGTGCGACAAACAGTCCTTTTTCCTTTAATTCCTCAAAATTCATTTCCCGGATATGGGCGGTGCGCCGCGGTGTAGCTTGCAGTTTGAGTACACTGGAATCAATGGCCGATTCGACCGGAATCCGCACAACAAGATCGCTTTTCACGACCGCCTGGCAGGCCAGGCGGTAACCCCTTTTCTGATCTTCTTCGCTGAGCTTTTCTGATATTCCGCCCTCCACCGTACCGTCTTCAATCAAAACCCGACACTTTCCGCAAACCCCCTCACCGCCGCAGGAGGCATTGACATGCACGCCGGCTTCCAGAGCAGCACGGATAACCGTATCACCATTTTCAATCTCAATTTCCGTTTCATAGGGCAGGAATTTTACTTTATGGGTGGTCATTTAATTCTCCAAGTGCATTACAAAATCATACAATCCCTGATAGCAGAGGCCGGATGATAAGGTTTCGGGTGTCAGGTGTCAGCCCCGCCGCCGAGCATCTCTTTCCAGTCCGAAATCCCAAATCACAGCTCCGCAATCAAAAGACCCGCAACCCGTATCCCGCAACCCGCAAGGGTTTCGTACTCGTCCTTGTACTCGTCCTCGTCACCCCATCTTATTTTGCATGCATATTCTGCCTTTTCGAGAATGAGGACGAGAACGACGACGAGGACGATGGATTCAATCCCGTAGCCCGCAACCCTCAGACCAACTCTTTTAAATCCGAAATCACCAATCACAAATCCAAAATCGAAAAACCCGCCTTATAGCGGCTCATTAAACTTACAGCTCAGGATTAACATGTCACCGTCAAAAAAGGTGGTCACTTTATAGGGCAGCAGATTAAACAGCTTGATCATACCCCGGTTGTTGGGCGAGGTGTAGGCGACCAGTCCGGCGATATCGTTTTCCCTTGCCGCTGCCGCAAGCTTTTTTATGAGGATTTGGCCAATACCTTTTTTCTGATACTCTTTGCTGATGGAAAAGGCGACCTCAGCGACATTGGTGGCCGGATCGATCAAATATTCTCCAATGCCCACCACCCGGCCGAAACCGAATTCGCCAACTATTGCCACTACGGTGAGATCTTTTACATAATCGATCTGGGAAACATCTTCAACCTCTTCCTTCAAAAAACTGGTTTTCTCATGGAAAAACCGTGAGATCACATCATTTTTGTCTTGGTTGTAAAAATGCTCTTGAATTCGGCGTTCATCGACCGGTTTGACCGGTCTGACCGTAACCTGCTCCCCATTAATGTTAAGGGTTTCTTCCAGATGAATCGGATAAACACCATGCAGTGACTCATGCAAGGTGCGGTCGCTGCCGAGAAGCCCCATTTTTTTGGCTTCAAAAAAGAGTTCATCCCGGAAATCAGGATGGGCGATGCTGATCAGGGCCATGGCCCGCTCCTGAAAACTTTTGCCGAAAAGATTGACCGCGCCATATTCGGTAACGACAAAATGAACATCGCCTCTGGGCGCAACCACGGCCGTGTCGTTTAGAAAGGGGACGATCCGGCTTTTTTTACCCTGCATGGCCGTCGACGGCAGCATTAGAATCGATTTGCCGCCCGGAGACTGAACAGCACCTCGCATAAAGTCCCCAATCCCGGTCACACCGGAAAAGTGACTGTGGGGCATGGCATCGGCTGCCACCTGACCGGTCAAATCAATGGACATGGCAACGCTCATCGCGACCATTTTATGATGCCGGGAAATGATCGCCGGATCACATACATAATCGGATGGATGAAACTCAACGGCGGGGTTGTCATTTAAAAATTCATATAAATCCTCAGAACCAATCGCGCTGTTAGCAACCATTTTCCCGTCGTTGAAACCCTTTTTGCGATTGGTGATCACCCCTTTTGCATACAGTTGCATGATTTCATTGGTCATATACATGGTGTGAATGCCAAGATCGTTTCTATCCGACAACGCCAGCATGACGGACTCCGATGTCGTCCCCAAGCCGATGGCAATCGTTGAGCCGTCATCGATCAGCCGTCGGGCGATCAGGCGACCGATGTCGTTGGCGGCCGCCAGTTCCGGGTTCTCACCGATGGTCAGCAGCGGTTCGTCATACTCCACAAAATAATCAACCTCATTGACGTGAATAAAACTTCGGCCCAGGACCCTGGGCATGTTGGAATTGATCTGGGCAATCACCAGATCGGCAGATTGGGCCGCAGCCATTGTAATATCAACCGAAACCCCCAGGCTCATCCAGCCGAAATCATCCGGTGGCGACACCTGGATCAACGCTACATGAATCGGCAGCAGGCGGCTTTTAAACAGGCGCGGAATGGCCGACATGTTGATGGGGGTTATAAAGCGCATATTGCGTGCAATTCCCTTGGGCTTGGCGGAACCCAGATAAAAGGATCGAATGTTGAGGCTGTGGTCTTTGGTTTTGTTGGCAATCAAGGTCAGTGGTGTGGTTTCCAGCGTCATCAACCGGACGATCTCAATATCTCGGAATTTACCCGAAAGTTCAGAAAGTTGACGGACCAGGTGTTGCGGTTCACCGCAGGAGGAGCCGATAAACACCCGCTGTCCCGGTCTGATTTGGCCGAGCGCCTCTCTGGCACTGCGTTTGTTTTCAATGTACTTATCCGCCCAATAGGTTGTCAGGGCCATGATTTCTCCTTCACTGTTTTAAGCCGGGTAACGTTAATCTCACAATTATGCGCTCAGTGCATTTTTTTCAGCCTTGGAAATTTCAATTAGCCTATTTGGGTTTGATTGGCAAGGGTTACCTAATGGTGATCTCGGCGAAGGCTAAGTCATTCTCGCGCATATCACTATAACATCACATTATATTTACAAAATTAATGAACTACCCCGCCGCAAGCAACGGGGTATCAATCGGAATATTTTTATCGCCCCAAGGGGCGGGGAATTAAAACTTTATCCGCCTCCGGAGGACTAAATTCTCACGCAAAGACGCCGGGACACAAAGAAATATATAGAAGCTTTAGCGCCCTTGCGGCTTGGGGTTATGTAATTTTTGTCCGGTCTTGATTTGTGCGGCTAGTTTGACGATACGCAGGCGATTGCGGCATTATTTCTTGACTCGATATATTCTTTTGAATATATTCGAGTTTTTATACATTTTAATTTTTATAACCCTTTATAAATACACTAAAAATATGGGCCAAGAATGAATGCACTCAAAACACTCAGCCACTGGATAGATGGATTCAACGAACGGGTCGGCCAAATGGTGTCCTGGGTCACCCTCGGGCTGGTGGTGGTCATTTTTATTGACGTGACCATGCGCTATCTTTTTAACACCAGCTATGTCTTCACCCAGGAGCTGGAATGGCATCTGTTTGCTTTTATTTTTTTAATCGGGGCCGGCTACACCCTGCTCCACGACGGCCATGTGCGGGTCGACATATTTTATCAGCGCCTGGGGTTTAAAAGCCGGGCCTGGGTGAATCTGCTGGGTGTTCTTCTGTTTCTTCTTCCCGGCTGTATCATGGTGATGACAACCTCCTGGAAATTTATGCTGAACTCGTTTGTGATCCTGGAAGGGTCGCCTGATCCCGGTGGTATCCCCTTGCGTTTTATCGTCAAAGGTTTCATACCGGCAGGCTTTTTTCTACTTATTATCCAGGGAGTTTCCCTGGGAATTCACAGTTTGCTGCAAATCAGGGGAATCGAAACTGAAGAGGGGAAGGAATCCTGATGGAATATCTGGCGGGATGGATGTTTCTGGCGTTGACCATTTTGTTGATGATCGGGTTTCCGGTGACCTTCACGTTGCTGGGCACGGCCCTGGTATTCGGCATGATCGGGTTTGGGTGGGATTTTTTTAATCTGCTGCCCCTTCGAATCTGGGGCCGCATGACCAATGTAACCCTGATTGCCGTGCCGCTGTTTGTCTTCATGGGGGTCATGCTGGAACGATCCGGCCTGGCGGAAGCACTGTTGGATACCATGGGTATTCTTTTCGGCCGCCTGCGCGGCGGGCTGGCGATCTCGGTGGTGGTGGTCGGTGCCCTGCTGGGAGCCTCCACCGGCATCGTCGGTGCCACCGTGGTCACCATGGGCCTGCTGGCCGTTCCCACCATGCTCAGACGGGGTTACCAGAAAGAGTTGGCCTGCGGCACGGTGTCCGCTTCCGGCACCCTGGGCCAGATTATTCCCCCGAGCATCGTCCTGGTGCTCATCGGCGATATTGTCGGGGTGTCCGTCGGGGATCTGTTTATCGGCGCCGTTCTGCCGGGCATGCTCCTGGTGGGGTTGTTCATCACCTACATCCTGCTCGTTTCTTATCTGCGGCCCGATGTCGCACCCGCCATATCAAAGGAAGAACTGGCTGCCATTTCTCCTAAACAATTGGCCGCCCAGGTCGGCAGGGCCCTGTTCCCCCCCCTGTTTCTGATGGTGTCCGTGCTGGGATCGATCTTCGCCGGCATTGCCTCGCCTACCGAAGCTGCAGCCGTAGGCGCTGTGGGCGCTACCGTGTTAACGATTGTAAACAAAAAATTTAATCTGGCGCTCCTGCAGGAGGTGATGCTCTCCACCGTTAAATTAACCTGTATGGTCTTTATTATCCTTTGCGGTGCGGCGGCCTTTGGCCTCGTCTTCCGGGGCCTGGGCGGTGACCATCTGGTGCGCGGTTTTCTGGGAGGCATTGCCGAACAATACAACAAAACCGTGGTCCTGGCCATCGTAATGGGCGTTATCTTTATCATTGGCTTTTTCCTGGATTTTATCGAAATCACCTTTATCCATGTACCGGTCCTGGCGCCCATTATGATCGATTTCGGGTACGACCCGGTCTGGTTCTGCATCCTGCTGGCGGTTAATCTGCAAACATCTTTTTTAACACCGCCGTTCGGGTTCTCCCTGTTTTACCTGAAGGCGGTTACCCCACCCGAAATCAGCACGGGACATATTTACCGGGGCATCATCCCTTTTGTACTTTTCCAGCTGATCGGGCTGGCCATCGTTGTTCTATTCCCGCAACTGGCCACCTGGTTGCCTGATATCGTC
Organism: uncultured delta proteobacterium; assembly: GCA_963821065.1. Taxonomy (GTDB): domain Bacteria; phylum Desulfobacterota; class Desulfobacteria; order Desulfobacterales; family JAFDCJ01; genus JAFDCJ01. The sequence goes on from CAWGCM010000031.1 coordinate 24,571, forward strand.
TACGGGCCTTAATATTGCCCTAAAATTGTTAAGAAACCTTGACTAATCGGTAAAAAAAAATTAGGTTATGAGCGTCATTTATTGCAAACTTGGATATCAGGGCATAGCGCCCGCCCGGCAATAATGACACGACATGGAAGCGGCGGCTTGCCATAATGAAAGTCCCCCGTGAACACAATCAATTCCAAAGGAGGTTATTCATGAAGCGACGTGATTTTCTGAAAAAGGCCGGCATCGGAGCGGCTGCGGCAGCAGCGGGTATCACCGGTCTGGTTGGATGTGCCAAAGAAGAGGAAAAACCGAAAGAAGCTGCGGCTCCGGCGGTCGTAGCCAAAAAAACATACAAGTGGAAAATGACCAGTACCTGGCCGTCCGGGCTCCCGGTCCTCCAGGAAGGTGCCGTGCGGATCGCCAAACGCATCAAAGAGATGTCCGACGGTCGACTGGAGATTGAGGTTTTTGCCGGTGGTGAACTGGCGCCCCCATTGGAAACTTTCCAGGCCGTATCCGACGGAACGGTGGAGTGCGGCACCGGCGCCGCCTATTACTGGGCCGGCAAAGAGCCCGCCTGCCAGTGGTTTGCGGCGGTGCCTTTCGGCATGAATGCCCAGGGCATGGCCGCCTGGAATTACAGCGGTGACGGCCTGAAGCTGTGGGAAGAAACCTATGCGCCATTTGGCGTCATTCCCCGACCCGGCGGCAACACCGGTGTGCAGATGGGCGGATGGTTTAACAAGAAAATTGAAACCATTGATGATTTCAAGGGACTGAAAATGCGGATTCCCGGACTGGGCGGCAAAGTTGTGGCCAAGGCCGGCGGAACCGTGGTCCTGGTGGCGGGCGGCGAAATCTTCACCAATCTCGAGCGCGGTGTCATCGATGCCACCGAATGGGTGGGCCCCTACCACGATCTGAGAATGGGCTTTTACCAGGCTGCCAAATACTATTACTATCCCGGATGGCATGAGCCCGGAACGGAACTGGAATTTATCTTCAACAAGAAAGCGTACGAAGCCCTGCCCAAAGACCTGCAGCACATCGTAGACGCCGCCTGCGCCGAGAATGCTTCCTGGGCCCTGGCCGAATTCGACGCCAATAACGGCGCCGCCCTGCAAACCCTGATCAATGAACACAAGGTACAGGTTTTCAAGTTCCCGGACAAAGTGCTAGATGCCCTGCGGCCTCTGGCAGTGGAAGTCGTGGAGGAAGAAGCGGCCAAATCACCGATGGCCACGAAAGTTTACGAATCCTTTAAGAAACTTCCAGAAAGTCGTCGGCACCTGGGGCAGCATATCTGAAAAGTCATACTATGACATGCTGGCCCCTAAATATACGGGATAGCAGTTAGCGACTTTTTGGTAAACGTTCTGATAATCGCCAGCCGGCGCAACCTTTCCGGCTGGCGATTTTTTTATGGTATGAAGATTCCGAAACAAGCAATCGGGCAACCTATCCCGGCCAGCGTATGGCCTTGCTGGCCGCAGGCTGCGTTTTTATCGTCGTCGCGCCGGTAGATAGCCAACCCTTCGCCGAGGATTGCATGCGGCAAAGTGTCACGCCGGATCAGGGCGCGCCGGAAGAAGAGTACCTTCGCACCCTTGACGGACAAAAAGTGCGGCTGCAGGATTTTTTCAGTCAATGCGGACAACGCCCGGACTGCGTCCTGTATGCAAAATTCTATCACTGGGATAATGAGGTAAAACAGGATTGTTTCCATGGACAGACACCGGCTCGGTCGAACACCGAATCAGAGCCTATTATAACCCGCTGTCGATCTGCCGACCGCAAAAAATACACCCCGGCAGAACCCATGGCGATGTGGCTGAATTTTATGACGCCAGGGGCCAGTTTATGGGGCTGGCGGTTTACATGGGCCAGGGCCAGTATTTTTTGCTCCATTATTCAGGCTACCAAAACTCAAAACAAAGCCCTGAGTAATCCTCAAACCTCCTATAAATTTATCATTTCCAGAATTAAATGGGTTGAACCCCAAATTGCAAGTCACAAATTAATTTCAAAACCCAAATTCGAAACATACTGTTTAGATCATTGGAGCTTGGATTTTGGAAATTGTTTGTTTTTTGTTATTTGGTGCTTGGATTTTTTAATATTCAAAGACTCCGCTTTTTTTGATATACCGATCCGCTTTCTTGATTTAAATGTGGGACAAATACTAGGCTTCTGCTCGATATATCCAATCCAGTTGCCTGGGGTAATTCCTGAACATTCCGGAGTTTACGCTCAATCGCCCGGGTGCGCACCTCGGCTTGACCAATGGTGTTGCTGGCTTCTTTTAGTTTCTGTTTGGTTCTGGCCAGGACATCGCCGAATTTTCCAAATTCGGTCTTCACCACCCCCAGCAATTCCCAAACTTCACTGGAGCGTTTTTCGATGGCCAGGGTTCGAAATCCCATCTGCAGGCTGTTGAGCAATGCTGCCAGGGTCGTGGGCCCGGCAACCACAATCCGATAATCGCGCTGCAGGGTATCGCACAATCCCGGCCGTCGCAGCACCTCGGCATACAATCCCTCTATCGGTAAAAACATGATCCCGAAATCAGTGGTATGGGGTGGGTCAATATATTTTTCCTTGATATATTTGGCTTCGGTTTTGATGCGCATTTCCAGGTTTTTCATCGATTTATCGGCCAACTCTTTATCAGCGGCTTCCCGGGCGTCTATCAGTCGCTGGTAGTCTTCCTGGGGAAATTTAGAGTCAATCGGCATCCAGACCACCTTTTGTTCATCAGTATCCTGGCCCGGCAATTTAATGGCAAATTCCACCCGGTCGTTGCTGTTCTTTTTAGTGGCCACATTGACATCATATTGATCCGGGGTCAAAATTTGTTCCAGGATATGGCTTAAGCGAATCTCGCCCCAGGTCCCGCGGGTTTTGACATTGGTCAGCACTTTCTTCAAGTCACCCACCCCGGTGGCCAGGGTTCGCATTTCTCCCAACCCCTTGTAAACCTGCTCCAGCCGCTCACTGACCTGCTTAAAGGACTCACCCAGGCGCTTTTCCAGGGTGGTCTGTAATTTTTCATCGACGGTGGCCCGCATCTGATCGAGCTTTTTGGTATTATCTTCCTGGATGGCCCGCAATTGGGTTTCGATTGTCAGGCGCATGGCCTCCAATCTTTCTTCATTGACTTTGGCCATGGCCATCAGTTGTTTGGCAAAGGAGTCGAGCTGGTCTTTTTGGATGCGAATATTTTCCACCATGCGCTGCTGCAACGATTCGCTCGCGGAATTTAAGGCCGCGCCGAGCTCCTGACGTGCCTGCTGTGCACCGAGAGCCGTTTCTTTACGATTGGCAGCGATTTCATCTTTAATCACATTTTCCAGGCGTTCCTGTTTGCCTTCTATGGATGTAACGTCGTCCTGCAGTTTTGTGATAAGATCTTCGGGCTTGCGCCGAATGAGTATGATCAGCAAAATAAGAGTGGCCAGCACCATCAAGAAGACGACTCCCATAGTGATTTCAATGGCATGATCGGCAACAAAGACAGCAATGTCCGTCATCGCTTCATTCATGGTGCTTTCCCCCCTATTTATAACATATGAAAAACACATATTTTCTTGACCATGTATAAATTGAAAAAAGGAATTGCGGTATAAGTAGTTGTAGAAAAAAACGTAGGAATACCGTAACGTTTTTTTAACAACCACTATATAGGGAAAAGGCCTATAAGCGTCAAGCTTGAACGACTCACCATTTAAATTACAAAATGGAAGAATTTTGATGGCAAAAAGGTGAACGTCATGCTAGAACCTTATCTCATAATATTATGCTGGAGCAAAAAGTCATGGATAAACTTTTTACCCCTTTCTCGATAAAATCAATTGAATTAAAGAACCGAATTGTTATGCCGGCCCTGGCCTCTTTTCTCATTGGCGATAACGGCAGTATCTCCGATGCAACGGTGGAGCACTATCGCAGACGCGCCGGCGGCGGGCCTGCCATGGTAATTACGGAAGCCTGCGCAGTATCTCCCGAAGGAGTTGTTTCTGCTCACCAGGCCAGGATCTATGAGGATCAATTTATTGAAGGGCTTTCAAGGATAGCTGCCGCCATAAAGGAAGAAGGCTGTGTGCCTGCCGCTCAGATCCATCACAGTGGGCGGCAAACATCGGTTAAAGTCATCAAACGCAAACCGCTGGCGCCGTCACCACTCCCCTGCCCCGCCATTCGCGGCGATGTCGAGCCGCTGAGCATTGGCGGCATCCAGGAGCTGGTAAAAAAATTCGGCGATGCGGCCGTAAGGGCTTATCAGGCAGGTTTCGAACTGATTGAAATCCATGGTGCTCATGGTTACCTGATAAATCAATTTCTTTCGGGATTTTCCAATATCCGCAACGATGCGTATGGGGGAACCGTGGCTGCAAGAACCCGGTTTGCCAGAGAAATCGTGGAAGAACTCCGCCGGCGTTTGGGCCACGAATTTCCCATCTCATTTAAAATTAGTGCCGAGGAATATGTTGACGGCGGGTTGACAACCACAGAAAGCATCGAAATCCTGAAAATCCTGGTTGATGCCGGCATCGATATCGTCCAGGTCTCGGCCGGAAACGACCTCACGCCTGAATGGATCTGCCAGCCAATGTTTATGGAAAAAGCCTGTCTGGTCAATTCTGCCAAACAGGTCAAACAGGCACTGAATATTCCGGTTATGGCCGTGGGTCGCATAAACGATCCCCAAATTGCCAGCGACATCATCGCCCAGGCCAAAGCCGACCTGGTTTGTATGGGCCGGGGGTTGCTGGCAGACCCGGAAATGCCTTTAAAGGCCCAGGAAGGGCGTCTGGATGAAATACGCACCTGCATCGCCTGCAATACCTGCATGGAATCTATCTTTAAAAAAGGACACATTGAATGTCTGGTCAACCCCATGCTGGGCCGTGAAAAAGAAATGGCCTTTGTACCGACCCTTAAGCCTAAAAAAATTATGGTGGTCGGAGGAGGCCCGGGGGGACTGAATGTGGCCTGGGTTGCCGCCAAACGCGGTCATGATGTGCATGTGTATGAAAAACGTCGTGAGCTTGGCGGGCAGTTGCTTCCCGGCAGCCTGCCGGGCCACAAAGCAGAATTGCGCACGCTAATACAATTTCAAAAAAAGCAGGCCGAGCTTTTCGGGGTCAAATGCCACCTGAATCATGAAGTATCAGCCGAAGACATCAGGGTTTTTAATCCGGACGTAGTCATATTGGCCACCGGTTCCCTGCCCGCCCTTCCATCGGTCCAAGGCATTGAAAAGGATATCGTGCTAACCTACGAAGATGTTTTGAACGATGAACCGGTCGATTTCCAATCGGTTGTAATCGTTGGCGGAGGACCGACCGGCCTGGAACTGGCATTGTTTTTGTCCGAGAGCGGATGTTCGGTAACGGTGGTTGAAATACTGCCCGATGCCGGAAAAGATCTGGAGGCCATGACCAAAAAAATTATTTTTACCAGACTCAAAGAAAATAATGTTGCCGTTGCGACTGATACCAGGTTGCTGAAAATAGAGGACAATGGCGTCATCGTTGCCGACCGTGAAAACCAAGAGCGCTTTATTGAATCGGACAAAGTGTTGATTGCCACCGGCACGCGTCCGAATCTCAAACTTTACGACCAGATTAAATCCCTTGGGTTCAAAATTCACCAGATAGGTGACTGCCTGGAACCGCGAAGTGCAAAGGACGCCATATATGAAAGTGCGGTGCTGGGAAGACGCATATGAATGACGAATGACGAATTAAGGAAGTCGCTACGCGCACCAAATTTAAAATGGATAGCATTCCTTAATTATTTCCGCCTGCGGCGGATCAATCTTCATTCTTCATTTGCCTGTACTGCCGGTACAAACCTCGAAACTGATGGTAGGACAGTCCCAGGAGTCTGGCTGCTTTTTTCTGGTTGAATTTTGAATGCGCCAGCGCCTTTTCCAGCATTTGAACTTTCAGGTCCCAAATGGCCTCTTTCATTGGCTTTGCCATTAGATCAATCCCATCGGATAATCCCGGATCAGTGACTGAAATATCCGGTTGCAACTCCGGTGCCTGTGTTTCATATGGCGAAAAAAATGGATCAAAAATAATTTCACTAATTTCCAGAGAATCCGATCGATAGACCGCACGTTCCACCACATTTTTTAGCTCCCGTACATTGCCGGGCCAGGGATAGTGTTCAAGGGCATCGACGGCTTCAGGACTAAACATTGGGATTTCCTCCCAGCCCAGTTCAACCGCCATGCGACCGGCAAAATAATTGGCCAGCAACATTATGTCTTCCCTGCGATCCCGCAAGGGAGGCACGATCAATACTTCAAATGAAAGCCGATCCAGCAAATCCTGTTTAAATAGATTATCAGCTGCCAGGCCTTTCACATCGGCATTGGTGGCGGCAATAATGCGGACATCCACATCTATGCTTTCAGAACTTCCCACCCGCTCGAAAGAATAATACTCCACCACCCGCAAAATTTTTTCTTGCACCTCCAGAGGTATGTTGCCGATCTCGTCCAGAAAAAGGGTGCCGCCGTCTGCCGCTTCAAACCGACCGACCCGCCGCTGGGCCGCTCCGGTGAAAGCGCCTTTCTCATAACCGAACAATTCCGATTCGATGAGCGATTGTGTTAAAGCGGAACAATTAAGTGTCAAAAAAGGTTTGTGCCATCGGTTGGACAGATAGTGCAACCGTCCGGCGGCTAATTCTTTGCCGGTACCGCGTTCACCCAGCAAGAGCACCGGCCGGTTGACAGGCGCCACCCGCGAAAGGCGCTCTTGAAATTCCAAAAATTTTTCGGATTGACCCAGGGCTTCGGTAACCCGGGCCGGTGTTTCACGGCTATACTGCTTTTCTAATGTTCCGTTCATAAGTTCAAAGGTTCAGGGTTCAGGGTTCAGGGTTTCGAGGTTCCAAGTCTCAAGGATTCTAAAAGGAAGTTGAACGTTGATACGGCCCAAGGTTTAACCGCCTCCGAAAGGTGCTCAAGCCCAGAACTTCTGAACCGTCATGCTATAACCCAGAACGCAGAACCCTGAACCTTTGAACCTCTGACTACCAATCATTAGCAAATTTTACTATTTGTTGGCAATTATTACCACGGATCATATCGCCCTGTCAACCATAAATTCCTTTTGTTTCAAGTAGTTGTATAAAATTAAACGATTGGCACGGTTCCTGCTCAAGCCTAACATAACACCATCAATTAAAAAGTGGAGGTACACAATGGGGATTTTTACACGATTTCGCGATATCATCAGCTCCAATATCAACGCAATGCTTGATAAAGCGGAAGATCCGGAAAAGCTGATCAAACTGATGATCAGGGAAATGGAAGATACGCTGGTTGAAATCAAAACGGCATGCGCCGGAGTAATGGCCTCCAGCAAAAAAGTTCAGCGCCAGCTGGATGGACATAAGGCCCGGGCTCAGTATTGGGAGGAAAAGGCTGCACTCGCCGTAAATAAGGGACGGGACGATCTGGCACGTGAGGCTCTGGTGGAAAAACGCAAATTTACCCGCAGGACAGAAATCCTTGAACAAGATCTGGTCGAACAGGACCTGCTCATTGACCAATACCAGGATGACATCCGCCAGCTCGAGGAAAAATTAAAATCTGCACGGGATAAGCAGCGCATGCTGGTCCAACGCCATGTCCATGCCCAGAGAAAAATGCAGGCTCAGCAGGAAATGCGACGCATTGACAGTACCGAAACCATGATGAAATTCGATGAAATTGAAAACCGCATTGAACGCATGGAAGCTGAAGCAGATCTGGTAAACTACGGCAAAAAGACTTCCCTGGAAGACGAACTGGATAGGCTGTCGATAGATGATGAAATTGAAAATGAGCTACAGTCGTTAAAAACACCAGTGGTCGAGAAACCTTCATCCGAGAACAAAGACGATACGGCCTGATGGGTTCCGGCATTTGGGTTCAAGGTTCAGAGTTCTGGGTTCCGGGTTAAGCACTCCAGGGATTCAGAAGTTCGGTTGGTTCAGATTAACCCTGAACGTTGAACCCTGAACCTCTGAACCTTAGGTGGTGAACCTCAAAAAATACTATTGATTTAAGCAGACTTTAGGCATACGTAAATATTAGGAATGGTCAATTAAATTTGGGGATGCTTATGAAAGAAGCGCTGATTGTGGCTATCGTTTTCGGAAGTTTTGTTCTCATACCTGCGGTTATCGGGGGAACGATTTTAATGTCCATAAAACTTTTAAAAGGCGGAACTTCCCGCAAAGATCAGGCCGACGATTCCAAAATAATTCAGGAAATTTATAAGGGGCTCTCCCGAATGGAAGAACGGGTGGAGGCACTGGAAACCATCCTGCTGGACCAGGATAATAAGGATCGTAAAGATGAGACACTTTGACAGATTATCCCGTGACGGAATATACCGCTCACGCAACGGCATTATTTTCGGCGTATGCCGGGGACTGGCCGAATATTTCGACTTTTCGGTGTTTTGGGCCCGTGCGATCGCTATTATTTTCCTTCTCGTTTCGGGATTTTGGCCGGCCATCGGTCTGTATTTAATTGCAACGTTTTTGATGAAACCTGCGCCTGTCATTCCCATTGAAACGGAGGCCGAACAGGAATTTTATGATAGTTATACCAATTCAAGACACCTCGCCGCCCAACGCATCAAAAGACGGTATGAAAATCTTGAAAAACGACTGCGGCGCATGGAGCATATTGTCACCGCCCGTGAATTCGACTGGGAAAACAAGTTGAACTCCTGACTCGTTTGAAAATATATGAAGTCTGAAAATAGTTCTGCCTGATCCCACGGGAGGGAGATCAGGCAGAAATTGTTTGTGCACCTGCAGTTTAGATTTAGATTGAATTGGAAACAAGCTCGGGGCTTCGCCACCAATCAGTATGCCAGCAGTCCAATAATCCAGTATTCCATGTGGCCTCCAACAGAAATTGGCCACAAAAAAAGCAACGAAAATTTTAGTTTATTTGGTCCGGCTATATTTGGTCAAGCACTTCGGCGGGAACATCATAGGTTTCAGCCGGCGAAATGCTTGCTTCACTCGGAATAGAATCAGCCAGAACCGTCTGGATCTGATCTAATATTTCACATCCTTGAATGCAATCGGGTAGATTGTCTCTGGTCATACAATCTCTGCAAGGGCTTTTAACAAGATAACCGATGTCAAAATCGAAATTATTTTCGCAGAATCTTTCTTCCATTTTAGCACCTCATGTGATCTGGTTTCGATTTCGGGATTGCGATTCGGCAAGTTCCGGTTTTAGAATCTCGCTTAACGCAAAACCGTATTCCGTCACTCCCTTTTAACAGTTTTGCTATATACCTATACAACTATCATGCCAAATTTCCTAAAATCTAAATATTACAATTAAATTCAAAAGGTTAACTAATTTTTTGCTTAACCCGCGTTAACGGATATGATAAAAAAGTCAACTTAAGCGTCAAAAAATTGTCATCATAAGCAACTACAAGTGTAAGAAAAAATTATAAATGCAAGTCCTCGGGCCTGGATCGGGCCCAAAAAGTCGGTTGTGAATTTGATTTTTGCCCGTATTATAGTATATCGGTATTGATATTGGGGAGTTTAGCTTTTTTTTAACTATTTTTATGGCAGAACATTTTTGTCACCGATACAACAGGACACAAAGCTGAATATTTATCGGCGGTTTTTCTTTGTGTCCTGGTGCCTTTGCGGCAAATTATGTTCCGTGGCGGATCCGGGATAGGGGGTAATAGAGATGAATGAGATTAAACTGAAAGCCGATATTTCTGCTCGCTATCAACCATTTCTCGATAAAATTCTTAAACACCATCAGGGTCTTATCCTCTCGGTTCATATCGTCGGTAGTGCCTTAACCCAGGATTTCGATCCCAGGACCTCCGATATCAACTCGGTGGTCGTCCTGGACAAAATGGACTTGAAATTTTTGGAGTTTCTGGCGCCTCTGGGTAAAAAATACGGCAGAAAGCGGATTGCCGCCCCGTTGATAATGACGCCGGAGTACATCGATAAATCCCTCGATGTTTTTCCGATTGAGTTTTTGAACATCACACAGCTGCATCTGACGGTCTTCGGAAAGGATGTTTTTCAAGCTTTGGATATTCGAAAATCAGACCTGAGACGCCAGTGTGAACAGGAGTTGAAGGTCAAACTCATCGGCCTGAGACAGCGATATATATCGGCCGCCGGCGATCAAAAGATACTCGCCCGGGAGTTCTCGGAGTCGTTTTCCGGATATATGCCGCTATTTAAGTCAATAATTTTGCTGCTCGGCAAAGAGCCCCCTTGCAATAATGCCGATATACTGTCCGTGCTGGAGGAGGTTTCAGGGGTCCGGACGGAAGTCTTTAAAATTGTGTTAAATCTGAAAAAAAAGAAAACCAAACCATCCATTGAACAGCTCACCATGGTTTTTAAAGATTACTATGCCGCCATTGAAAGCCTGGGAGACATCACCGATGCACTCGCTATTTAGGGCAATCCTCCTGGGGGCAATGGTGCTGGTTGTTTGCAATGCGGCAACCGTCGGTCACACCGTCGAAATTCCCGCTTTGCCCGCCGCCCCGGTCGTCGATCTGGCCGGCATCATTGACAACGATGCTGAGTCCAAACTGAACCGGTATTTAAAAGAGCTTGAAAAAAAGACCGGTGCCCAGATGGCAATTCTCACCCTAAACAGCCTCGAAGGGCAGGCCATAGAAGAGTTATCCATCACCCTCGCCCATGATCAATGGAAACTGGGACAAAAAGGCAAGGATAACGGCGTGTTGGTTGTGGTCGCATTAAAGGACAGAAAGTACAGGATCGAAACCGGATACGGTCTCGAAGGCCTGCTGCCGGACAGTCTGGTGGGCAGCATCGGCAGACAATATTTGGTGCCCAATTTTAAAAGAGGTGATTATTCCGCGGGGATTTATGCCGCCGCCGTGGTTATAGCCAATGAAATTGCCCGGGATGCCGGTGTTGAAATTAGCGGATTGCCGGCGGTTAAAAAAGCCGATCCGGCCAATAATAGGCGAAAATCACCCGGTATCCTTGGAAAAATATTCTCCCTGCTCTTTTTCGTAATTATGGTCATATTATTTATCAAAAATCCTCGATTATTTCTGGCCTATTTATTTATTTCCTCGATGGGCGGCCGGGGCGGCCATTGGGGTGGTTCCGGCGGCGGTGGGATTCGGTGGTGGTGGCGGTGGATTCGGCGGTGGCGGTGCGTCGGGAGGGTGGTAAAGACTGTAACATAGTCAGTTAGTTTATAAGACAATTTATTTAACGATTACTGAAGGAAACCGTACGGGAATATTTAAATCCGAATATCGAAATGCGAAATTCGAAACAATCTCGAATGACAAAAATTCAAATGATCCAAATCGAATCATCCTAAAATAGATCAAATATGCCAAGTGGTTTTGGTCATTGAAACATTCGAATTTCGGATTTCCGGTACGAGCTGTAAAAATCAGATCCATAGTTGTTGCATCTAGACAGGTTTACCAACTCGCGATTAATAATGGAGGTTTTATGTCAAACGGATTGAAAATCGTACTTGTAATTCTGGGTATCACCCTGGTGGCGCTGTTTATGATCGGTGGCAAACTAATCGCCGGCTACAACCAGGTGATTACGATGGAAGAAAACGTCAAGGGCAAATGGGCCCAGGTTGAAAACCAGCTGAAACGCCGGTATGACCTGATTCCGAATCTGGTGGAAACGGTCAAAGGATATGCCAAACACGAAAAAGAAATTTTCGAAAACATTGCCCAGGCAAGAACCCAGTATTTCCAGGCCAACAATGTTAAAAACCAGATCGAAAGTGCCAATCGACTTGAAGGTGCCCTCTCCCGACTGCTGCTGCTCCAGGAGCGCTATCCCGACTTGAAAGCCAATCAGTCTTTTCTCAGGCTTCAGGACAGCCTGGAAGGGACCGAAAACCGAATTGCCGTGGAACGCAAACGCTACAATGACGCAGTCCAGATTTTAAATACTTACATCCGAACCTTTTTTGGTAGATTCTACGCCCTGCTGGCAGGGATCTCCCAGGCCGATTATTATGAGATTCCCGAAGGGGAAAAGGCAGTTCCCAAGGTCAAGTTCTAGCCTCGGAATTGGCGTGAGGCAATCTTTGTCCAGCCTTGATTTGTGCAATGGCCTTATTGATCCCCTGCGCACTCTGTTACGAATGCGAGCGAAAATAAGTAGACATCGGGTTGAGAACTATTCTGCGCAGTTGCGCGCTGCGAGGGGGTGTCTAAATTAATATGATCGTATTAGTACCCCATCTTCAACAGGGCAGGTTGCCTTTTTTCGTTATAGTGATATGCTTAATATATTCGGATACTCAGAAGCAATTCAGATCGCCGGTCAAACATACCATCCCGATTCGAGCAGGCTGATTAGCCCGCTAGGCGCCGGACCGGTTAACCCCTTTGCAAAACTTGCGGGTAAGGTTAAAAAAGAATGAAAAATTCCCACGAGAAGAGAAATGCGGAACGTTTCTACCTCAAAGCTCCCATTCAATACCGTACAATAGACAAAAATAAGGCTTGCAACGCCAATATGTTTAACTGCAGCGAAGGCGGGCTTTATTTTGAAACCGGCTCCCCGCTCAAGCCGGGTGTCGATGTGGTCGTATCAGGTGCTGAAAATGAAAGAATATTCCGGGCTACCATAAAATGGTGCAAACGGGTGGGGCCGAACGATAAGACTATCTACGGTATCGGTGCCCAGTATTATAAATAACAAGGGGTCGGGGAGTTATTCACCCAATACCTTTGTGATCAAGCCTTAGCGATAGGATGGTTGTCAGCGTGTCCGCCAGGGGAATTATTTTTTGGCGGACTCGGTTTCGGGAAGTGGTTCGGCGTTCGCATCTGGTTGGGGTGTATACGAAATCTTATGCAAAAACATGCCGACATAAAGCATGAAAAGATGAACCGAAAAAAAATAAAACAGAGTTCCGTCCTTGGTGTTGACACCCAGCGCTAAAAATAAAACGGCACTCCAGAAAAGTATCTTTGTTTTCATAATGCAGCATTCCGATAGGTTTTTTTATACTAAGTATATCGGAAGAAAAAACAAAAACTTTAGCCGGAAGCCAAAGCCCGGGTTGAGAACCTTTTGCCGGCAGTCAACATTGTCGCCCGGCCGGGAACCTGAAACCCGGCGGCAATACCTGAAAACCAATTTTGACGTGAAACGGATAGGAACTATTTTTGTGCGCGCTTGAGCATGATGGGAGTCGCCAGGAGAATGGCAATGTCTCCCAGAGGACCGTTACAAAGCAAGGTAATAAACGACAATATAATCGAATAAATGTAAACTTCCGACTGCACAAAAACGGCGTTTAAGGATTGCGGATAAATTATAAAAAAAAGTAAATTAGCGACCGATAAAATGATCAGGCCCCACATGGCCCATTTCTTTAAGTTCCACACCCCGATTGCGAGAATGGCCATTGGAACCATATTCAATAAATACTTAGTGCCTATAAGTGTTAACAAAGCCCCTGGTTGAACCGGCTCATATGACAACCACAGAAAAGCTTTAAATAGAGCCAGCCAGCCCACGGCCCAAATGGGCCAGGGAAAGTCTTTGTCCATTCTCTCAGGTGGAAAAAAGCTAAACGTGCTCACAGCCACAATTCACTCCTCCATTTTGATGAGACTTTCGCATTCGGCGAAAGTATGCGATTAAAATCAGAATGTCAATATTTCAAAGCTATTCAAGCAAATTGATGATGGACAGCGAGATAAGAAAAAAAGATATGACGGCACCGATCAGGCCGATTGCAACCGGGTGGCGGAATAAGAAGGTATCCACGTCGTGACTCGATTTATCAAGTTTTTCGAGCATTGGCTTGGTTGCAAACCAGGAATTCATTTTGTTTTCCATCCGCTTCATTAAATCCGGCTTAAACGCCAGCACCAACCCGATAACCAGGCCGGTCAGGCAACCGATCTTACCGATCCATGTGACGGCACTCACGATAAGCTCTGCGGTGGATATATTCGCCCGGGACCCAAAAAAAATATCGGCAAACTTTGAAACGTCAAGCGAAAAAAAGAAGAAAAAGAGCGAAAATACGGACCCGGCTACTAACGCTAGGCCCACGGCAATATGATGGTTATAAAAAAATTCAGATATTTCAATTTCTTTATCCAGGTATTCTATTCCTTTATCAACATTTATACTGCGGTTGAGAATATTGCTGAGGCTTTGGGCAAGGCGGGGAGAAAACAAGAGCATTAAAGAAAGGGTCATCCCCAGTACCCCAAAGATTAAGGTCAGGATCTCTATTGTTTGTAGGCCTATTTCCCAAAAAATTTCCATTTCCAATCCTATCGGCAGTTTTTATTTTTCAATTAAATTTCTGGCAAGTTCCACTAGCTTTTCACTGGCAATGGCTTCAAGTTTTTTGCGTACAATCCTGGAATAATACTCGCGCTCAGTTTTAGTAAAAACCCGACCGTCTCTTTTATTAAGCACGAGCTCCTTTTGCTTCGGAGAAAATAATCGGTCCAGATATACATCCAGCGAATCAGACTTTAAACGTGATTTTTGGACCTTAACCTCCGGGAGTTTCAATTGACTGCTGGTGTAGACTTTCAGGGTGTTCTGCAGGTCCTCAAGGGAAATATACATACCGCTGCTCAGCTGATATTCACCTCCCGGCAGAAGATCACGATATCTTGGTTTTAAGGAAGCAACTATTTTATCTAAATTTTTAGGTGCCTTAAGTCCCTGCAGGTCGAAGATCGCTGCACTGATCAATAGCAATTTTTCCAGATTTTGTCTTTTGGGGCTCGTTTCCCAGTAGCGGGAAAATAATGCCTGGGAATTCAACGCCAATCCCCGGCGGGCACAGATGGCGAGAACCGCGGGAAACCTTGCAACGACCTCGGCATCATCTGAGTTGGCCAACGCATCCAGGATAATAACGATCTGGGTTTCGCTGATCTTCTTCTGCCCCGAATTTTTCAGCAACGAATCCAATACGTTTAACGTGGATCCTGATTCTATGTTGTCCACCGGCCTTTTCTTATTCATTTCGGAACATAATTATGGAAAACAGTATAAACCCTGACACAGGAAAGTCGATGTGAAGAAAAACCA
Source organism: uncultured delta proteobacterium (assembly GCA_963821065.1). Lineage (GTDB taxonomy): Bacteria > Desulfobacterota > Desulfobacteria > Desulfobacterales > JAFDCJ01 > JAFDCJ01. The sequence continues at coordinate 39,676 of CAWGCM010000031.1, forward strand.
TCACCGCTGTAGCTTACTAATTTTGCGAATTGAATTCTCTTATGATATCTGTGAATGGGGATTTTAGCAAGAAAAATTGTATTGATAGATACAATAGAGGTTCATAGGTTCAGGGTTCACCGTTCAGGGTTCGTCAAAGAAAGGCTCTCAAGTTCTGGGCCTGCCAGCCTACAGTTGGCGGAACCAACTTTCAAAGCTTTTCCGGAACCCCCGAACTTCTGACACTCCTAACCTTTGAACCCTGAACCCAGAACCCCTGAACGCCTATTGCCGGTAGACCCTTTGCCTGGACATGGCTGCTTTTGATAAAATATCCACGTGAATGTCTATATAATCAAAAACCCGGGCTTTCTTTTTGCCGGGCGCCGGACGCAGGACCCGGCCCAGATACTGCAGTACCCGTCCGCTGAAGCTAACGGGAGTGGCCAGAAATAGCGTTGATAGATTTTTGCAGTCAAAACCCTCACCGATGAGTTGACCGGTGGCAATAACGACTTTGGCCTTTTTTTGATTTAATCGTTCGACAACTTTATGCCGCTCGCCTTGACTCAAATCACCGGTCAGCAACTCGGCGTCCAGTTTAAATCTATACTTTAACAGCGCCTGGAGGTTTTCGCAGTGGGCTTTGCGGTCTGATAAAACCAGACAGATTCCGTTACTTTTTGAGGCCTCCAGGGCGATATCCGATGCGATCAGGACATTTCTGTCCGTATCGGCGGTCAATTCCGACAGCATCTTGCTGTATTCGTTTACCGGATCGTAAAAGGGCTTAAAGTTAGTTTCACGTGGGATAACTTCCGCCGTAAGGACATTCCCGGTTTCCACCAGATGGGCTTTATCCACCTCGTGATGAACATCACCCAGGTGCCAGAATATCAATTGGGATAGTTTGTCCCGCCGCCAGGGAGTTGCCGACAATCCCAGCATATATCTGGCATTAAACTCGGTCACAGCCTCTGTAAACGTTCGGCTGGGGCAGCGGTGACATTCATCGACAATCAGAAAGCCGATCTGGCCGGCAATCTCCTCAGCGCATTTGTACAGAGATTGCACCAGGGCAACGGTTATTTTTTCGCCCACCAGCTTTTTACCACCACCGATTAATCCAATTTCTGCGGCTGGAATCCCGAGGAATGCTTCGATGCGCTCAACCCATTGGGAGGCCAATTCTTTGGTGTGAACAACAATTAAGGCCGGTTGCCTGCGTCGGGCGACCATATACAGAGCCATAATCGTTTTGCCGGATCCGGTGGCCGAGTTCAGCGTACCGAAATCTCTGGCGAGCATTTCGTCCACCGCGTTTTGCTGAAAGGGCCGCAACTTTCCTTTAAACGAAAAATTCCCTGGCGGAAGATTAGAACGTTGGTCGTCAATTTCATAATTGATGTTGTGTCGCCGGCACAGCAACACCAGCTGCCGCATAAACCCGCGTGGGATCCATAAACCGGAGGTACCGATCTTGTCATAAAACCGCAATGATTTCGGTGTCTTGCGGTTCCAACGTCCCATGCGTTCATTTTCCAGCCATTTGGGATTTAAAAATTCAAGCTTCTCGGTGAGAATCTCCATGATTTCAGCGGGAACATGGGCTAACTGGAGATTGTGGGTAATCGTAATGGTGAGAGGCGCCATTTGTACCTTGGAATTTGTTCGGATTAATTTTTGTAGTAATTCGGCTTGGCAAATTTATCACGAAAACACGAAAGGGCGAAGTCACGAAAAGGAAAAATAATATTTCGAGCTTTCTATTTTTCGTGTTTTCGTGATTAAAATTTATTTATTGCCCGATAAATCAGGATTTCTTATTCGTTCCTATCGTTTGATTCGAAAAAAGGATAGTCATTTTCATCAATGATTGTTTTCGCTGCTTCCAGGTCATAGGCTTGCGCAGGATCAAACCCCTCGCCATCATATAAGGCCTGGGCCTGTTTAACCGCTTCGTAAGGCACCCAGCCATGCTCGTCCCAGAGCTTCGGGTCATCTGCATTCCAGAGCCTGAACCAGACAGAGCCGTCTTTGGAACGCACATACATGCGTACGTTTTTATTCCGGGGAAAGGGATAGTAGTATAATCCTCTATCATCTTTCATAAGCTTACCTTCTGAATTATTTTCAAGACTGAGCTTCAAAACTGAACATCGAACATCGAACGTCCAACGTTGAACATCGAATAATGAAGTCGCTACGCTCCGCAATTTAATTAATTACTATTTATGTTTCTTCACCCTTTTCCTTTCAACATTCGATGTTGGGCGTTCGATGTTCATCTTTATGTTCCCCCTGACCTTAAACCTTATACCTTACACCTTATACCCTTTGTTACCAGTAACCAGTGACCAGCAACCAGTCTATATCTTCCCCCTCTCCTGCATGATCTTCATATAGGTCTCGGCACCGGATTTAGGCGGTTCGTAGAGGTCGTTCTCGGACTTTTTAACCAGTTCAATGGCGTCTACCGGACAGGTGGTTACACATAGCCCGCAACCAATGCAGCGTTCCAATTTGATGTCGGCAATACCGTCAACAACATCAATGGCATCCATCTGGCAGCGCTCGAGACAGGTTTCACAACCGGTACATTCTTCATCGTCAACCCGGGCGAAATAATTGCTCTGTACCAATTTTGCGGGACTGGGATGCATCTTCAACGACCGCAGCACCCCGCAGCAGTCGCCACAGCAACTGCACATCCCTCCGATTTTCTGAGAGTTAAAAGGCTGCATCACCAGACCGGCTTCTTCGTTTTTCCTGACAATTTCTTTGGCTTCGTCAATGGTAATAAATCGCCCCATGCCGTTTTCAACATAATACTCCGCGTGGGAGCCGAATGAAAAGCAGTTTTCCACCGGCTTGTCGCATTCTTCGCCAACCAGCTTTTTGGTGGTCCGGCAGACACAGGGAGCGACGGCAATTTTTTTCTGGCTTTCGATAATCTGAAGCACATCCTCAAACGGCGCCACCGGATAATCGGCAACCAGCTGCCGGTTGATCGGAATGGTTCGCAGTATGGGTGTTTTGAATGACTGAATCGTTTGGCCGAAGGCCGTCTCAAAATATTCTTCATGGTCCCGGGCAAACCCTTCATCCATTCGTCCCAGCTGGTGTTCGAAAATACCCACCACGTATGGCACCGCCGAATAGCGGACCTGATCGCCGTTGCGTTTTCTAAATAAATGCCCTTTTTGAGCCATGCGCTCTAACATCGGCGATAGCTCCTCCACCTCACGATTCAAACGCTTGGCCACATCCTGGGGTTTTTCCAAAAAGGGTGACAGTTGCAGATACAGTTCAGCTTCTTCTTCGGTAAACAGCCGCTTGAGTAAACGGATCTCGACCTTGCTCTCGGTCGCCGGATATCCGTTCGCCAGGTCGTCCAATCGTGCCCTTAACTTTTCGTAAATATCTGTCATTAATTTACCTCCCGTATTGAACTTGGTTGATGTATTGGTCAATGTTGTTATGCGTTGCGGGCATTTTTAATATAACCGCAGAGATCGTCGATACCGCTGAGAGCCAAACCGGCTATCATTTATTTTTTTCTCTGCGTGCTCTGCGGTAAGTATTATAAATGCTATCGAAATCCCGCGACATCAGGTCAGCCGTTCTCGAACAATTTCTGAAACCTCTTTTACCGCAATTTCACCTTCCAGATTTTCAATTTTGAGGGCATCCTCAAACATGACAGCGCACTGGGGACATGCCACGCCAAGCACTTGGGCGCCGGTCCCGGCCGCCTCCCGAACCCTGGCTCTGGCCGAATGATCGGCACCACTGCCGATGATGTCGGTAAAAATATTGCCACCGCCCCCACTACAGCACAAGGCATTTTGAAAACTGCGATCCATTTCAACCAGTTTTAGACCGGGTAAAGCTCCCAGTATGTTTCGGGCTGACCCATACTCCATATTGTGGCGTCCCAGGTAACAGGAATCATGGTAGGTCACGCGGACCGGCGGCAAATCGGATTTAGCCGGTACATCTTTAATTAAGGCTGCCAGTAACTGGGTGTAGTGATAGACATCGTATTGTCCTCCGAGCCCGGGGTAATCATTTTTAATGGCATTAAACCCATGGGGTGACAGGGTAATAATTTTTTGGACGCCCAGGGTTTCGAATGTTTTGATATTTTGCTCGGCAAGGTATTTGAACAGCTCCATTTCCCCCATTGATTTGGCCTCATTGCCATCCGCCAGTTCTTTGGCTCCGAGAATACCGAATGATAGGCCCAACTCGCTCATTAACAGGGCGACCGAGCGGGCAATTTCTTGTCCGCGGGTATCAAAGGAACCCACATCCCCCACATAAAACAAGTATTCATGATCCGAAAATTGCTCAATTTCGATCGTTTCGGTCCAGTTTGCCCGCTTTTTAGGCGCAAGCCCGTAACCATTGCCGTACTGGTAGATTTTGGTCAGACAGTCCCTTACAGCCGGCGGAACTTTGCCGGCATTGACCAATTCCGCTTTGGCAGCCGTAAATGCCAGCAGCAGCTGATCTTTAAATTTGGGAAAAGTACAGTGTTCGACGCAGTTGCCGCAGCCAACACAGGAAAAAAAAATTTCTTGAAGGCGGCCGGTGAGACCGATTTTATTCTCCAGCCAGGCTCGGATCAACCACATTCGCCCGCCCGGTGAATATGACTCAAAGCGAAATGCATGATACGGCGGACAGTTAATATCCACATAATTTCCGGGCAGCTTGCAGTACCCGCAACGGAAACATCGGTGTAGGATTTCTTCATATTGCATCAGTCCACCTCCCAATTGCCCGGGTTCATGATACCGTTGGGATCAAGTACAGCCCGGATCCGGTTCATCAGTGCGAACATATTGGGATCCATTTTGCTGATAATCTCTTTTTGGGCCGGTGCTTCAGCCTTCCACGGAATCCCCCCCAGGGCCACAACCGCCTGGTTCGTTTTTTCAAGCGCTTTTTGCGCTCTGGCCACATCGGCCGTATCGGCACGGTTGAAGGCATAGGCATAGAAAAACATCATACAGTGATTGATACCAATAATTCGGGCCCCCAGCGAGTAGCTGACGGCGACCCTTTCAGCAATTTCCAGGCCCAGCCTGTATGCATCCGGAAACAATTCCACCGGCATAATGGCCCCCACATATTCAAATCCTCCGCCTTTTCTCACATCGGCAAAACGGGACAGCACTCTGCCCGGCACCTCCAGAAACGGTTGTTTCATAACCGCCGGCAGCGGCATAAATCCGGCAATTTTTTTGTCGATATATTCTTTTACAGAGGCCCGGATCAGATTTCGCTTCCAGATCAATTCCTCTTTGGTATTGGCCCCGTAGTTGATATTACAGTGTAAAAACCCCCGCGCCCAATCCGGCTTGGGTGTCATCCAGGCCGCCAGGTCCTCACCCATTTGAGTTCCGCTCAACCGGTGTAAAATGTCGGGCACCAACTGCGGGTCCTCGCACACAAACACACCCACATCATTAAAACGGTAGCTGGGGTAAAGCTTTATCGCCAGTTTAGTTATGACACCCGTGGTACCGGCCCATCCGAGAAACAGCCCGGCCAGGTCCGGCAGCGGCGCACGCGCAAACCAGTACTTTGAAATTGCGCAGGAACCGATGCGCGCGACTTCACCGGTGGGCAACACCACTTCGAGACCGTTTAGCATGTCTGAATGGAAACCGTGGGCATGGGAAAGGTGTCCGGAACCGTGGATCGACACATTACCGGCAATCGTGGCAACCGGTGGCGCATCGGGAGCGGAATGTTTAAGGCCGGGGTGGTGCTTTTTCAGGTAGGCCTGGAGCATTCCCTGAGAGGCTCCGGCCTCCACCACCGCATAGCGGCTGATTTCGTTGACTTCCGCAATGCGGTTCATGCGTTTCATATCCAAAATGATTCCGCCTCGCAACGCACGGGACAAACCCGAAAGAACGAGTCCGGCTCCCATGGGAACGACTGGAATTTTGCGATCATTTGCCAGGAGCATAATTTGACCGACTTCTTCGGTGGAATTTGGCAGAACCACGAAATCCGGCTCCCGGGGCGGCATGGTGCCGGGATCCATCGAATAAATGTAGCGCTCTTCGGGCTGATCCGATACATATTCGGGACCAACTATCTTTCCCAGTTCATTGCAGATTTCTTTCATAACTTCGCTCCCGGTTTATGGCACAATTTTTTACGGGTTAGACTTTTCAAATGCAACCTGACACAGATCGCTCATGAGTATGGGAAAAATACCTCTTGCGGCAACTTCATCGGCCAGCGCAAACATACAGGCCGGGCAGTTAAAAACGCAATAGGCAACACCGGCCTGTTGCATGTCGTCTAAATTGCGCTGCTGAACATCATCGGCCAGATCATCTCTTTGCTGGGCCCGCATTACCTGCCCGCAACAAAGTGAATTCTCTCTATCATACCGGCGCTCTACACGTTCGACACCGATTTTTTGAAAAATGTCATCCACCCAATGCTGGGTGTGCGGTACCAGACGATTGGAGCACGGTCGCTGGTAGGCCACCTTGGCATCGATGGGCTGAATCTGGTCCTTGAGTTCATCGAGCTTTTGGGACAGATACTCGAAAAGATGAACAGGCTTGAAGGGAACCTCAATACCGAAGGCCGGAGCAAGCTGGGTATAGGTCCCGTAGCACTCGTCGTGGAAACAGACCAGTTCGTCGACGCCGCTGTCTTTGAGGTAAAAATTCCAGATGTTTTCTATCATCCGCGGCAGCCGTTCCCGAATGACCGATGTCTTTCCGAAATGAAGCCACATGACGTTGCAAAAAATATCACTGCCAACGATAAAAGAGGCATTTTCATATAGTTTGCCGCGCACGCAGCCGGTCAACATTGGAAAGTAGCACATATTGATCACCGGCGCATGTACCTTGGCGGGGGTAATGGTTCCTTTGGCCTGCATCATGATAATCTGTTGCTTGGTAATCGGTGACGGTACGGGGAGCATGCCTTTCTCTTCCTGGCGTTCAACGATTTGATAAAAAGGATGGTTGGCGGAGGGGCAATAGGCTTCACAGGCATAGCAGGTCACACAATCGGTGAGGACTCTTGATTCCCGGCCCATTAATATTTTCATTTTTTCGGCTTTGGCCTCTGCCAGATCAAAGTGCATGTATTGACATTTCATCAGGCAGTCACAGGTCTCACATTGTTCACAGATCTGCGGATCATAGTTCAAAGCATACATGGTATGTATCTCCTATAGGTCTCATTTTTCAAATTACAATCTGGAGTTTTCGATGTTCAGCCGCGCCGTTTTATCCAGGGCATGCACGCCCCATATCAATGCTTCAAAATAAAAGCTTCGACAAATTCCAAAACAAATTCGGAGAAATGATCCACAGATATATTTCGTTTACGGTATTTGCTGCGCTTTAAATACCAATCCTGAAGCATGGCTTTGAGGACGCTGGCGGTCAATTGCGGATCACGCACTAAGAAATATCCCCGGGACTGCCCCTGTTTAAGGATGTCGGCAAATAGTTTTTCGGTGTATAGCTCGCTGGCCACGGCCATTTCCTGCTCTGCTTTGGAAAGATTTTTGGCCTCCATATAGGAAAAATAAAACCACGGTTGCATCGCTTCGCTTAAGTAAAGGTGGGTCAAAATGGCCGCCCGCAGTCTGGCCGCCGGTTCCGATTCTTTTTCAATACTTGCTTCCAGGATGCGCTGGGTAATCGTTCGCCGCTGATGCTGAAGCATCGCCAACAGATCTTCCTTGCTGGAAAAGTAGGAATACAAGGCACCCATGCTCAGATGGGTTTCACGGCCGAGATCTCTCATGCTCATGGCCTGAAAGCCTTTTTTATTGCTGATTTTCAATGTGGCACTGAAAATCCGCTCCAGATTTTTCAGCACCGTGTTTTCTTTTTTAACCCTGATGGAGTGCCGGTTTTCGGCAAAAGCCTCCCGGCAAATGTCCTGTCTGGAAAGCTTAATCCGTTTTTGAAAATCAGCGTAAGTCATACGATCGTTTAGCCAGTTAAGGGATTCTTAATGACAATCTTGCGTTTGATACTTTGTGGATATTCACGAATTTGAGGTTCAGGGTCAGGGTTTTCTGAACCTCAGAATCTCTGCACTTCTGAAACCGCCGGAGGCGAATGAACCCCTGAACCATGAGCCTTTGAACCATGAAACCTTCTTCTATCACCGAACCTTTTTATTCTCGTATTCTTTCAATATCCTCTTGGCCACCGAGATTTTGTGAACCTCATCGGCTCCGTCATAAATGCGGGCCGCCCTTTCGTGTCGATAATAAAAGGCCAGAATGGTATCATCCGTCATGCCAAGACCGCCGTGGACCTGGAGGGCACGATCGATTACCTTTTGCATCACATTGGCCACGACAAATTTAATCAGAGATATCTCTTTGCGGGCCTCTTTTTTACCAACATTTTCAATCATCCAGGCCGCATGGAGCACCATCAGGCGGGCCGCCTGGATGTCGGCCGCACATTCGGCAATCCAGGACTGGATAATTTGCTTGGCGGCCAGTTTCCGGTCCGGGGCGATGATTCTGTCCCGGGCCCGGGCCACCATCAGGTCAAAGGCCCGGTTGCAGATGCCTATCCAGCGCATACAGTGATGAATACGGCCGGGACCGAGCCGCTCCTGGGCGATCACGAAACCGTGACCTTCGGCTCCCAGCAGATTTGTCCGGGGCACGCGGCAATTCTGATACAAAATTTCAGCATGACTGAAATAACCTTCTCCGGCATGACCCATGACCGGAATGTTGCGGACCAGGTTAAAACCGGGGGTATCCGTCGGTACGATAATCATACTGGCCTGCAGGTAAGGCCCGGCTTCAGGGTTGGTGACGGCCATGACGATGGCAAATTCAGCTCCGTCGGCGGATGAGGTATACCATTTCTGACCGTTGATGATATAATCATCACCATCTTTCACCGCCGTTGTGTCCATCATAACCGGATTGGAGCCGGGCAGCTCAACTTCAGTCATCGAAAAACAACTGCGAATTTTACCGTCCACCAGGGGTCTCAGATATTTTTCTTTCTGGGCGTCACTGCCGAATTGATGCAGGATTTCAATGTTACCGGCATCCGGGGCCTGGCAGCCGAAGATGTAATGCCCCAGTGGACTGCGACCCAAGGATTCTGAAACCAGGGCGTGCTCCATCAGGTTAAGTTCCATCCCACCGTATTCTTTGGGATGATTGGGGGCCCAGAGTTCCATCTGCCTGACCATATTGCGCTTCTCTTCAAAAACCGACCGAAGGCCCGTGCTGGGTGTGGTTAGAAACTCGGGCTCCAGCGGAATCAGTTCTTTATCCACAAACTCATCGATCATCCCCAGGATAGTCTTCATTTTTTCCGATACGGTAAAGTCCATATTCCCTCCTAGTTACAACATGTTGAATATGCCACAGAGGCTTGTTTTAAAAATGAACGTCCAACATCGAACGTCCAACGCTGAACATCGAATAATGCCTCAAAAAATACCACACATTTGACTAACGATAAGTCAGAAGCCTCTCATCCCCTTCCAACTCCAGGTGGCTGACCTCGTTAAATCCGGCCAGCATAATTCCCTTGCTGTTATATTTCAGACGCGTAATCGATGCGTTCATCAACTGCCATGAAATCTCAAGGGTCATCCGATCGGACAAACCCAGCGCTGATCTGACCGCCACCGAGATGGGCCCGCCCGATGTAAATACAGCCAATCGCTTTTTCGGACCGTGCCGGGCTGCAATTTTTTCGACACCCAGAACAACACGATTGGTAAAATCATCCCAGCGCGGGAGGCCTGAAGACTTATATTCACCTTTGGTCCAGCGATCCATGACCCGCGAAAAAACCCTTTGGAAGGTTTTTTGGTCTCCGGGCAGCTTTTCCAGTTCCCCGGCAAGTGAGGGCTGCTCCGCCGTCATCTCCGGGACCAATGCCTCCCAGACTGCAAACGAGTCATATTCGTTAAAGGCATCGGCAGTTTGAGGCCGGGGAACCGCCATCTTTTTCTCCTGGTAATAATTTACAAATTCCAGGGCTGTTTTCTGCTGACGCTCCATCCGGCCGTAATAAACCGCGTCGAAGGCTTTACCTGTTTTCGCCAGATAGCGGGCCAATATCCTGGCCTGCCTGACGCCCAGGGGAGAAAGCCGATCATAATCGTCGGCCCCAAATGAGGCCTGGCCGTGTCTGAAGAAATAAATTTCACTCATAGCAAAGTATCCTGATAAAAGGTCTTATTGGCAATATAAACAGGGCGCCGTGATTTTTTTTAATTCACCTATTCATAACTTTTCAGCGGAAATGCGTCAAGTAAAAAAGAGCGAACGTTCGTTTTTTCTATTTGACACTTGCCATAACCCTCGGTATGGTAAACTCAATGCTTGTTGGATGGAATAAACACTATGAAAATACTGGTCTGTGTTAAACAGGTTCCTGAATCGGAGATCCCGATCCATATCGACGAACCGGCCGGGTGGATCCAAACAGATGCCATACCCGAATTCAAAATGAATCGGCTGGATGAATTCGCGCTTGAAGAGGCTTTGCTGATAAAGGAATCAATAGCTGACGCCCGTATTGATGTTATCACGGTCGGACCGGACCGTTGTGAAGCCGTCGTCAGGCGGGCCATTGGTATGGGAGCGGATTCCGGCGTTTTCATCCAGACGGTATCCGACAGGTATCAGAGTCCTAGCGAGGTTGCCGCCGCAATAGCAAATTTTGCGTATGACAAAAATTACGCCCTGATCCTGACCGGGGCCATGTCGGAAGATGCCATGCAGGGTCAGATCGGCCCGATGCTGGCAGCCCGACTGGGTTTACCCTGGGCGACATCCGTGATCTTTGAAAAAATCGCACCTGATCAGAAATCAATTTACGTCGAGCGTGAAATCGAGGGCGGTCACCGGGATACGCTGGAATTAAAGTTGCCGGCGATAATAACCCTTCAATCGGGAATTAATACGCCGCGCTGGCCTTCGCTGTCAAATCTGTTGAGAGCCAATTCCCAGGAATTGGCAAAAATCTCTATCAGTGATCCGGCCAAACCCTGTCAGGTGGAACAGCTGGCAGAACTGGTGTATCCCGAAAAACGTCGTGCCGGGCTGATTCTGTCCGGATCCATACAGTCAAAGGCCGCACGCTTATTGACAATTTTTCGTGAAAAATCTTTACTATAGCCCCAAATAAATTGGGGCGTTTTTAGTTAGGTGATTATGCCGTCTAAACCAAAAACCAAAGAGCAAAAAATGCCAACCGGCATCGTGGTCATCGCCGAGCATGCTGACGGACACATCAGACCCGTGACCTACGAAATCATTTCCTTTGCCAAAAAACTCCAACGCCGCGCCCCCTCCAATCGAATCAACGTGGTCCTGCTGGCTGATAGAGTGGAAAATGCGGCACAGGCGCTGGCAGATAAATCCGGGTTAGATGTCACGGCTGTGCAAATTCCGAAAATGCCGCACTATAACGGGGAGCTATACCTTCGTGTACTGACAGATATTCTTTCCGATATACCCCCTGCCTTTGTGTGTATTGCCCATACTTCCCAGGGCCTGGACTATGCGCCGGCCCTGGCAGTAAAATTAAATGCCAACTGCATCACCGCAGTCGGCGATGTTTTGGACCATGCCGGAGTTGTCAGTTTTTCCAGGCCGATTTATGGCGGTAAAATCATTGCCCGGCTGCAGCCGACGTCCGCAACATCCGTGCTAACCATCCAGCCCGGCGTCTTCAAAGCAGACGAGAATGCTCAGGCCCCTAAAGGCAATATAACCCTTCTTTCGACATCAGCCGGAAAGCGGCAGTCACGATCACTGGGGATCAAGCAGGCGGATACGGATACCGCCTGCATCAGTGAAGCCAAGGTAATTGTGGCCGCCGGCAGGGGTATCGGCGAAAAAGAAAATCTTGATTTTATCCACCAGCTGGCGGCATTGTTTACGAAATCGGCCGTTGCCGGCTCGCGAATTGTATGTGACATGGGCTGGCTGGGGTACCAGCGTCAGGTAGGGGTTACCGGAACAACGGTTTCACCGCAACTTTACATTGCCTGCGGCATATCCGGGGCGGTGCAACATGTGATGGGAATGCAAAATTCAGAATTTATCGTCGCCATTAACAGGGATCCCTCGGCCGCAATTTTTCAAACGGCCGACATCTGCATCGTCGAGGACCTGACCGCCTTTATTCCCGCATTCATGCAGGCCTATAGTGAATCAAATAACGATACAGGAGGTTAAGATGGTTGATTTTTCTTTGGAAAATAAAATAGCCCTGATAACCGGCGCCAGCCGGGGAATAGGAGAGGCCATTGCCGTTACGCTGTCGGAATACGGCGCCCGCTGCATCCTGGTCAGCCGCAAAGCCCCGGGTCTTCAAAAGGTAAAAACTAAAATCGAACAAAATGGCGGCCGGGCCGAGGTGCTTGCCTGCCATACCGGCAATCTGAACCAAATAAACGATCTGTTTGGAGAAATTAAAAAAAGCCATGGCCGTCTTGATATCCTTGTCAACAACGCCGCAACCAGCCCCTATTTCGGCGACATGGTCAATGCAGATGAAAAGGCCTGGGACAAAACCAACGAAGTCAACCTCAAAGGCCCGTTCTTCATGATCCAGCATGCCGCCAGATTGATGGAAAAATCCGGCGGCGGTGCCATCGTTAATGTGGCCTCCATCAATGGTATCCGCCCGGTTCCCTTTCAGGGAATTTATTCGATCACCAAAGCAGGCTTAATTTCCATGACCAAGGCCTTTGCCAAAGAGCTGGCCGCTAAAAACATCCGGGTCAACGCCTTGCTTCCGGGATTAACCGAAACCCATTTTTCAGAGGCTCTCATTCAAAATGAACAAATATACTCCTTTGCCGTTCAACAGATACCCATGGGCAGGCATGCCCAGCCGGACGAGATGACCGGTGCGGTGCTGTATCTGGTATCCGATGCCGCGTCCTTTACGACCGGGGCGTGTCTAATCTGTGACGGCGGGATGCTCGCTTAGAACCGGTTTAAAACATTCATCTCCTGCTCGATGGCCGCGTTGTTCGTCGTCGAAACATGCTTACTTACTAGCGTGTGCGTTCCGCTTTTCAATCGAATCGACGGCCTTGAGGCATACTTTGATCTATTTAGATTAGACATGTCATCCCGCGTAGCGGGGCCCTCGAACAAGATCTAAACGTTTTAAACCGGTTCTACCGGATCTAAATATGGACAATTCGTAGATTTTCAGATAATCTTTCCTTGTTCAAGAATAGATAATGAGTTGGAGTGAAGGGACCTTCAAATGTCTTAAGGTGTCGGGAGGTGAATATGGCGGTGTATGTTGAAAAAGATGGGCCGGTGACAGTCGTTACCTTAAGCCGTCCGGAAGTTCGCAATGCCGTTGACCGTGAAACGGCTGCCGAGTTGGCGGCTGCTTTTCGAGCCTTTGAATCCGATGCCTCAGCGCGGGTTGCCGTATTTTCCGGCGATCAGGGACATTTCTGCGCCGGTGCGGATTTAACTAAGATCGCCGGCGGAACACCCAACCGGTTGGAGCCGAGTGGTGACGGCCCCATGGGCCCCACCCGTATGCAGCTCAAAAAACCGGTTATTGCTGCCATCGCCGGGTATGCAGTTGCCGGCGGGCTTGAACTGGCCCTGTGGTGCGATATGAGGGTAATGGAAGAAGGTGCCGTGCTGGGAGTCTTCTGCCGGCGCTGGGGGGTTCCTCTGATTGATGGGGGCACGGTACGGTTGCCGAGATTGATCGGCCTCAGCCGGGCAATGGATATGATACTGACCGGCAGGCCGGTTGAAGCTCAAGAGGCGCTGCAAATGGGTCTGGTTAACCGGGTCGTCGCCAACGGGAAGGCCAGAAAGGCCGCCATAGAATTGGCCCATCGAATCGCTGCCTTTCCGCAGATCTGTCTGCGTGGAGATCGATTGTCAGCAATCGAGCAATCAGACTTGTCTTTTGAAAAAGCAATGGCCAACGAATTCAAACACGGTTTGGCATCTCTATCCAAAGAATCCGGAGAAGGGGCCGCCCGATTTGCTGAAGGTGCCGGACGCCACGGCTATTTTGAAGATCCTGATGGTACAAATTGATGAAAAACCGTGATATCATAACTTTTTCTTGAACTGAGATAGTCACAATTTATCATTTCGTCGCTAAAATTTCCTTCCGTATAGAATTGACACCCCCATAATCAGTGAGTAATTTCAAATTCTTGATCTAAGAAATTAAGCTGCGATTTAACATACAGGCAGCAGGGAGGTACTGATATGAAGACAGGACTCATACAAAGATTGGATCAGACAGGCGTAGTCTGTGCCGAAGGATATCTCTTTGAAATGGAGAGGCGTGGTTATCTGACAGCCGGTGAATTTGTTCCGGAGGTGGCGTTGGAAAATCCAGAAGCCCTGAAATCACTCCACAAGGATTTTCAGCACGCGGGATCCGATGTGGTTGTGGCCTTTACATATAATGGACACCGCGAAAAAATGCGCATCATCGGCAAGGAGGATCTATTGGAGCCACTGAACCGTGCCGCACTCCAGATTGCCAATGAAGTAGCTGCCGATGTGCCCGAAGGTTACGAACCGAATCTTGTTGCCGGAAACATTTCCAATTCCAATATCTGGAATCCAGATGACTCAAAAAGCCAGCAGGAAGTCCGAAAGATGTTCTCAGAAATGGTGGGATGGGCTGTGGATGAAGGTGTAGACTATTTCATCGGTGAAACCTTTTATTTTGCCGAAGAAGCTTTTGCCGCTCTGGAGGCTATTCAACAGTCGAAGAAACCGGCAGTTATCACAGTGGCGCCGATGGGTGAGAATATTCTCCGAGATCAGTGGGACATCATCGACACTTGCAAGGAACTTGAGCAAAGAGGTGCAGATGTTGTGGGCATGAACTGTTTTCGCGGCCCTAATACCATGATGCCGTATATTACGAAAATAAGGAAGGCGGTATCGGGTCACGTAGCTGCGTTGCCGATCCCCTACCGCACCACGGACCGGCAACCAACCTTTTTCAACCTTGATGATACCTGTGGGTACAGTGTGTCGTCACCACACGGCAGAACTTTCCCGACTGCCCTGGACCCACTATACTGTAATCGCTATGAAATCAGGAAATTCGCGGAAGATGCCTGGAACAACAATATCCGTTACCTGGGAGTATGCTGTGGTGCCGCTCCTATTCACATCCGGGAGGTGGCCGAGGCAATGGGCAGAAAACCTCCAGCCAGTCGTTACTCAGAAAACATGCAAAAGCATTTCATGTACGGCACCGACGAAAGTCTTCCGGAGCATATTACCGGTTACGGTGATAAAGCTTAAATTGTCCACGCAGCTCATTTGAATCTTAATAATATCATGGATCCATAGGGGAAGCGGCGGCGTATCGTTTATTTCATTTTCCTATAAGTGTCCGGTTTGCTCAAGAAATTTCAGGATTATGTCATTAATCTCATCCGATTTTTCCATCGGTACGATATGCCCGGCGTCAATGATATGCGCTCGCGTTGCATTTTTTATATCCCTCTCCAGTGCTTCGCCGTACTTAGGAGGCGTAAGCTTATCGTCTTCCGCGGTCACGACCAGCACGGGAACATCGATGGCAGACAATCGGGCGGTTGCATCAAAGCGGTCACATGCACGAAAATCACCAAGTGTGACTTCTGGCCGGCATCTGAGCAAATCTTCCCGGAAGGGATTTACTTTTTGGGGATCCGTTTTTCTGGATACACATATTTTGGACAGCCAGTCGGCAAAACCGCCATAATCCTCTTCGATGGTTTCAAAAAAAGCCGGCGCCACTTTCATCCTGGCACCGGTACCGATAAGAATGCCCGCTTTTAAACGATCCGGGTAATCAATCAACATCTGTTGAACAATAGCCCCTCCCATGCTTAATCCGCAAAGAACCGGATCTGAAATATCGATTGAAGTTAAAAAATGGCCGACGACTTCGGCATAGTCTGCTATTTTCTGTTTACCCTCGCCAGTGCTTTTACCGCGGCCGGGAAGGTCAATGGCCAGCGTATTCGCTCTTGCTGCAAGGCCCTCAACCTGCGCCTGCCAGAAGATGCCCGAACCCCCGGCGCCATGAATAAAAACGATCGTCGATTTTTCCGGATCCAACGGCCAATCTCCAGAATAATAAGCGATCCCGTTCGTTTTCCTTTCCAGCATTTCACTCTCCATATTGTTCTCTTGAATTTGTTGAGACACTTTTTCATTGTTGTGTCCCAGATACATAATTTATATTATTTCTTTATCTGTCTTCTGCCGCTCAATCTGTCCTCTGTCACCTGTCTTCAGTCATCTGTCAAATTACGTGAGCATTTCAATTCGGGGGACAACGCTGCCATTAAGCCTAAGATAAGGCTTTGAAGCCACTTCTATGTGAAGGATACCTGATATACCATCTCTCTCTTGCGAATAACGCTTCTAACCTCATTTTGAACGGCCTGATCATAAATAGGCTCTATTTGCGAAATATAACAATCTTCTTGATTTTTTTTGAATTTCCACTGCCTGATGAATCCCGCCACCAGGACATAGGCTACCCCGCCAACCCCGCAGCAGGTGGAATCTAATACCGCATAACCGACAAAATAGAGGATCTCCCGGCTGTCAAACGGCATGCGGATTTCATTGCCGAATACATAATGTCCGCCAATGGCCGTCACTTCGCAGCCGAGTTGGGGGTGAACAAACTCCTGGGACTTGGCGTAAGATTCCATCGGTTCGCCTTCGACTGGGACTGTAAACTATATGAAACTGACAGATAGCTGTATATTCTGATAGCATACCGCCTGGTAGAATTCCAAGCAAAATACATTGCTGTCAGGTTTTTATTATTGTATCCACCATATTTAAAAATAGGTGTAAAAATAATGAGAATATACGCCGTTGCGGACATTCATGGAAAACAGGCTAGGATAGCAAGGATCCGCCAGGTAATATCGGAATTGAAACCGGATGCACTTGTGGTAGCCGGTGACATCACCGGTTATGTCAATTCTGACTCTGTAATGAACCGACTCAATGAGATGCCTGTCCCGGTTCTGGCCATCCGGGGAAACACCGACATAAAAAAAGTAGACCGGCTGCTGGATCTCTACCCCAATACATCTTCGCTGCATTTGAAAGAACAAAAAATTAATGGCGTCCAATTCGTCGGGGTCAGTGGGACCATCCCGGTGCCCTTTAGTTCGCGGTTAGGATGGCGCGAGAAAAAGATTATCAACACCCTTGCGGTCCTGGTTGACAATAACGTTGTGCTGGTTGTTCATTCACCTCCCCGGGGAGTACTCGATGATGTTTTTGGAAGGTTTCACGCAGGATGCCGACGCCTGTATCAACTGGTAGTACAACGCCAGCCCCGATTGGTGTTATGCGGACATATCCATGAATGCCCCGGGGTCGCAACCATCGGGCAAACAACTGTGGTAAATTGCAGCGTTGCAGGGACCGGCCGGGGGGCTGTGGTGGATTTTGAACCAGACGGATCTTTTCGGGTCAATATGCTATAGCCAAGGCTCTATAAAACTGTATCCGGCATTATATAACCACCTCTAATTTTTTATCAATTTGATCGATATAAACAGTTTTTCCAACTAAGCCCTTGAAAGTAATTCTAACATCAATATATTATGATCTGTATTTTGCAAAAACCCGGAAGCCTTCAACCCATATAGAGCGTTTGTCACGTTTATAATGATTTCAGGATGTTACAAGTTACATTTTCTCTTTTTAGCAAACCAGGCAAACGGAACATATTTATGACAACCGCTATAACATTCAGGTATTCAGTTGGCATGCCGGGGGCAATGTGATAGGGGTTACTAATGACAACACTTTACTTAAAAGACCTGGTTAAAACCTATTCCGGCAGACGGGTAGTCAACTCCGTCAACGTACAGGTAAAGAGCGGTGAAGTTGTCGGGCTGCTTGGCCCCAATGGCGCCGGGAAAACCACCACATTTTATATGACCATCGGCCTGGTGAGACCCGATGAGGGTAAGATCATGCTCGACGATGAAGATATTACTGATTTTCCCATGTATCAAAGAGCACGTAAAGGCGTCGGCTATCTGCCCCAGGAAACCTCTATCTTCCGCAAATTGACGGTTAAGCAAAATATAATGGCGATACTGGAAATACTTCCCCTCAGTGGACCCGAACGCGAGCATCGGGCAGAAATGCTTCTGGAAGAACTGGGTATAAAGCATCTGGAAAAACAAAAAGCCAATGTCCTGTCGGGCGGTGAAAAGCGCCGCCTTGAAATTTCGCGTGCCCTGGCCACCAATCCCTCATTTATTTTGCTCGATGAGCCCTTTGCCGGCATCGATCCGCTGGCCGTCAATGATATTAAAAATATTATCAACCACCTCAAACTACGCGGCATCGGCATACTTATCTCTGATCATAATGTCAGAGAGACCCTCGGCGCCTGTGATAACGCCTACATCCTGGTCGACGGACAGGTCCTGGAGTGCGGTCCCCCCGATCAAGTTGCCGCAAGCGAGGCCGTTTGTCAGGCCTATCTCGGTGACGAGTTTCAGCTATAATCCGCCTGCGGCGGACGAGGGTTTAATTCCCCGCCCCTTGGTGCGTTAAAAAATTTTCCGTTTGATACCCCGTCGCTTGCGGCGTGGTTGTTCATCGCCGGCCTTCAATAGGCAATCTAGTCTCCTGATGAAATCCGATGTAATTTTCGTTAAGTTCCACCTGCATTTACAGAGTACGGACTTCGTCCTCGTCGTCGTCCTCGTACTCGTCCCTCGGCCCCTACAAAATTCTGATTTCGAGGACGAGCACGAGGACGAAAAGAATCAGATTAGATCGCATGCATACGCCCTTCGCTCTCAATTTTATTTCGTATAGATCGTATGAAACTTCGGTTCCATTTTCGATTTGACCGGCCGTTTTTTTAGCCGGCGGCGGGGCTGACACCTGAAACCATGAAGCTAAGAAAAATCTATGAATCGGGCAATTGTTACCATCCCAAGCACGAGGCAAGTAGCCAGCTCTGAAATAGAAAAGACACGCCTGATATACTTCAAGCGCGCCTTATCTTAAATCAGATCGTCTGTTAGACGACTGTTACGTTCACCGCTGAGGGCCCTTTGGGACCTTCCTCGATGTCGAAGGTGACTTTGTCTCCCTCCTGCAGGGATTTAAATCCCGATCCGTTGATACCGGTGTGATGAACGAATACATCCGGTCCTTCCTCCTGCTCAATGAAGCCGTATCCTTTACGCTCATTGAACCATTTAACAATACCATTTGCCATCGTGGCACCCTCCTTAAACAGAAATTCTCATGGTCCCATACTTCAGGCTGCCGCGCCGACAAATGGATCTATCCTTCAGAATGAAACCGGTCGGCCGAAAAAGGCCAGCCTTTAATGATTGCTGAGATATTATCCGTTTTTCATCTAAAAGCAAGTGATTTATTTTCACCCTCAAAAATCAATTGGGGTTTCACAAAACCAGCGATTTTATGAAATCAAGCAGCTGATTCAGGTTCTGGCAAGGTCTGACTTCATGGCAGAAAGCTTGATAGGTGCGCATTTCGCTGTCACCGGAGTACCAGAAATAAGGGGTTTCCGGATTCAGCCAGATAACACGACGGCTCCTTTCCCGCATCTCGTCTAATATCTGTTCTTCGGGGTTGCTGTAATTGGATCGGCCGTCGCCGATAATAATGAGGGTGGTCTTCTTGTTGAGAATGTCCATGTGATTTTTCTTAAATTGTCGAAACGTTAGACCATAATCGGTCGCGGCATTGTATTCGATATCTGCTTCTTTGAGAATCTTTTCAATGGCCTGGTTAATTTCGTGGTCTTCGAAAATATTCGTCACTTCGTCTAGTCCGGCAACAAAAACAAAACTGCGAACCTGGGTGAAGCACTCCTGTAGCGAGTAAAGCATGTTCAACATGAACCTGGCTGCCGACCAGACCGATCCCGAGACATCGCACAGGGCAACAATTTTGGCTTTCCGCGGTGGTCGCTTTCGAAAAAAAAGTTCCACCGGGATTCCCTGATAACCGGCGGCCCGGCGCAGGGTTTTTTTAACATCCAGTGCCCCCCGATTTTTAACGGCATACCGCCGCCCAAGGGTATCTTTAAGCCTGCGCACGAGTTGCTCGATCACTTCGCGCATTCTCTCAACTTCCTTGCCGGTCAGCGACGAAAAATGAATTTCGCCCAGCCGATCCAGGTGTTGCTGGTAGGAAATCGCCTTCGGTTTTTTATCCTCAAAAGGTCTTTTTTCTTTGGTAATCAGCCGCCGGGCACTTTCCAGACGCGCATCAAGAAGCGCCTTTAAATCGCGACGAATTTCCCAGGGAAGATGATCGCGCTGATCGGTTAGATACTCCCCCAATGCGTCCTCGACGGCCTTTATCTGCAGCATCATGGACAGGCGCTGAATCATGGGACCCAGGTTGGAATTCATACCCCCGCCCGGTTGGTCGCCGACAGCAACCTCGGGCTGCAATTGCTCTAAAAAAGACAGAGGGTCGCCGCCTAAAAAATCAAGTACCGACTGGAAAGCGCCATCGTCATCATGCCCGGAGGTTAAAGATTGCAGGGCGTTTTGAACCTGCTCGGCAAGGGGTTCGGCCTGGGCGATGTTGGGCTCCTGGCGCAGTTCATGGAAAAAAAGATCATACAGCCGATTGAAATGAGATTGCTCCCGTCGGCTTTTGGCGAAATTGGCGCGCAATACTGCAGCAAACTGCGGTTCATCTAAAAAATCGACCATTCTCAGTTGACCGAAGCAGTCAAGTACTTCAGAGGTCGAGATCCTGAGTCCTGCGGCCCGGGAGCAGGAAACGAATTTGAGTAATAGATTGACCATAATATCGATGCTTTTAGCTGCTCACATATATTGAAATTCGATCTCATCAACTTCTAAAATCCCAAATCTCAAGCCCCTTTAGCATAACTAGATGATCTTATCCATCTTCTCTTTTACCTGTTCCACATCAGCCCTGTATTTACAGATAACGTTGAGGGTGTCCGTAACGACCCCGGCGGAAAGATCTTCAACCTGTAGTGTGATCAATGATTGGGCCCAGTCCAGGGTCTCTGAAATACAGGGCTTTTTTTTCAGGTCCAGCTCACGTATTTTACGTATGGCATCTACCAGTTGTTCGGCCAGCCGGGTTTTTATTTGCGGGATCTTCAGCTGAACAATTTCCAATTCGAGATCATGCTCCGGATAGTCGATATAAAGGTGGATACATCTTCGTTTGAGCGCATCGCTCATGTCCCGGGAATCGTTGGAGGTCAGGAATACAAACGGAATCTTGACTGCCTTGCGGGTACCGAGCTCCGGAATAGAAATCTGGAAGTCGCTCAATACTTCCAGCAAAAACGCTTCAAACTCAGGATCGGATTTGTCGACTTCATCAATAAGGAGCACAACCGGATGGGGGGCACTAATGGCCTGCAAAAGAGGACGCGGCTGAATGAAGCGCTCCGAAAAAAAAGCATCCTCCTGGGATGCAATGCGGTCGACTGCAGCCGACAGGCTGTCGGCCCCCGCAATGACATCGTCAATCTTGTCCTTTACCATCTGGGTATACAGCAATTGCTTGGCATACTCCCACTCATACAGCGCTTTGCTTTCATCCAGCCCTTCATAGCATTGAAGCCGAATTAAGGGACGTTTAAGGCTTTGGGCCACGGCTTTGGAAAGCTCCGTTTTGCCCACCCCTGCCGGGCCCTCCACCAGAACAGGCTTTTGGGTTGCCTGGGCTAAATAAACAACTGTCGCAATGGTCTTAGAACAAATATAGTCAGCCTTTTTCAGCTCTGTTTTAACATGATCGATATTTTTGAATTTCATCGGTGGGGCCTCCTGGCAATTCAATCAATCTCAATATATAGCAAATCAACCGTAATAAAACGATAAAAAAAACTGAAACATTGATGTTTTTGGATTGTCTTGGTAAAGAAATTCCTTATTCGATGTATTAAATGGGCTTTCTCCGAATACACAGGATATAGGAGATCGGGGTTATGACTAAATTCAAACTTTTGCATCTCAAAAATGAAATGCTGGCAGCCAACTTCCTGGCCAACTTTACTGGCGCGATTCTGGTTCAAGCATTGATCTTCAGGGCTGAAACACCTCTACCGGACAGCCTTTTTGAAAATCGGCTGGTTTATTGGTTTGATGCGGCCTTTACACCATTTGCATTTATATTTGTGACGGTAATAACATTAATTTACGAGCGATCTATCCGGCAATACCTGACTGCCAGATCAAACCAGACACCGATAACTCCTGAGTTGGAAAGCAGGGCGCGTCAAGGAATACTCAATGAACCTTTTGTCCTGATCGCCATTGATTTCTCCATGTGGCTTTTAGCAGCCTTTCTTTATCCCGCTGTTTTATCATGGGCCGGGGCCGATAAGGTTGACGTCCAGCGGTCTTTGGTGCTCAATATTAGTACAGGCCTTATTACCGTGACCGTTGCCTTTTTCTTGCTTGAACATGTATTACAAAAGCGATTGGCCCACCATTTCTTCCCCGATGGGGGATTGCACAAGATCCCCCGAACCTTACGCATCCGAATCCGCACGCGGCTGACAGCCCTTTTGTTTGCCTGCAACCTGATTCCCCTGTTTTCCATCCTGCAGACCATTGACCGAATTGCCGAGAACTTTGCGGACCCTGCCACGGCCATGGAACTGGCAAGGTCGGCGATATTTACCAACGGACTCATATTTATTGGCGTCGGCATCATTTTAACCATACTGGTCAGCAGAAATCTGACACTCCCGTTTGGTGAGATCATTCAAAGCCTGCGCAGCGTCAAAAACGGCAACTTTGACAAGAAAATACAGGTCACGACCAATGACGAAATCGGTTACACCGGCGATATTATCAATGAAATGACCGAAGGTCTCAAGGAGCGTGACCGCATGCGCCAATCTCTGGGGCTGGCCATGGACGTGCAGCAGCATCTCTTGCCGCAGCGGGATCCCGAAGTGAAAGGATTGGATATTGCCGGCAAAAGCATCTACTGCGAGGAGACCGGAGGCGATTATTTTGATTATCTGGAAGTCGGTAAAAATGGTCAGGGTAAAATTCAAGTCGTGGTCGGCGATGTCTCTGATCATGGAATCCCCTCGGCCTTATTAATGACCACAGCCCGGGCCTTTTTGAAGCAGCGGGCCTCGCGACCCGGCAAACTGAATCAGATTGTGGCGGACGTCAACAGACAGGTCGCCCGTGATGTTGAAGAATCCGGCCAGTTTATGACCTTGTTTCTTTGCGAAATCGACAGTCGGAATAAAATTATTCGATGGGTCAACGCCGGTCATGATCCGGCGATCATCTATAATGGAAACGGCGCAGAATTCGATGAGCTTTCCGGGCATGCCCTTCCACTGGGAGTGTCGGAGAAAGCGGCCTATCAGGAATATCAGCGTAAGATCGACGCCGGTCAAATCATCCTGATCGGCACGGACGGTATCTGGGAATCTCCTAATGCCCGGCGCGAGATGTTCGGCAAAAAAAGATTCAAGGATCTCGTTCGGGCTCATGCCCACGAACCCGCCAAAGACATCCTGACTGCAGTCATCGCCGGCCTGGATGAATTCCGCCATCCGCTTGAAATAGAAGACGATGTGACCCTGGTTGTTATCAAAGTTGAGCCCTGACGAAATTCTCTTTAAACGTTTTTTCTATTGCAACGGGGGAAGGCTTCGACTAAATGATAGTGACTTTGGGTTATACTGGATTTTAGCCTTGATCAGAAAGTGGTTTATCCAGCCCTTTTGTGAATTATTGTACTGTTAATTCTTATAAGGAGGAAAGAATGGACAAGCCGATTACTAACTACTGGAAAAAGAGACTGACGGATCTTAAAACTGCTCTGGAGTCGAACAACTTTGAAGTGTTTCAGGCCGATAACCAAGATGAAGCTTATAAAATCGTTTTAGAGGAAATCATGCCACCGTTAAAAGCCGAAACTATTTCCTGGGGTGGATCAATGACCTTTATTGCCACCGGCTTGTATAAGCAGTTAAAAGATAATTCCAACCTGAAGGTACTGGATAACTTCGACAAAAATATTTCAGAAGAAGAAATGCTGGAACGCCGCAGACAGTCGCTGCTTGTTGATCTGTATATCACCGGGACCAATGCTGTCACCGAAGCCGGTCAACTGGTAAACCTGGATATGATCGGCAACCGTATTGGTGGACTGACCTTCGGACCCAAATGGGTGATCATACTTGTCGGCCGCAACAAAGTTACCGCTGATTTGGATGAAGCCATGTTTCGGGTTAAAAACTATGTGGCCCCGATCAATTCAATGCGTCTGGACAAAAAAACACCCTGTGTAAAAACCTCGTATTGTGAAGAATGCAAGAGTTCGGAGCGCATTTGCAACACCTGGACCATCACTGAGAAATCATTTCCCAAAGGCAGAGTCAAAGTCGTATTGATTGATGAGGATTTAGGACTTTAGTCGGGAAAAAAAGAAAAAGGGGGATTCGACATGAAGATCCTTGTAGGTTATGACGGAACAAACGCGGCCAGGGAAGCAATTGCTCTGGCAGAACAACATGCGCGGGTGTTTGGCGCAACAATTATCCTGGCCTGCTCCATGGCAGGGGGCCCGGAAGTGCCGCGCAGAGACTTTGAAACCGCCGAAAATTCTCTTGAATACGCAAAAAATGCCCTGATCGACAAAAAAATGCCCTGTGAAACCATTATGTCTGTTCGAGGACTGGAGGCCGGTGAAGATCTTGTTCAATTGGCCGGTGAGCGCCAGGCGGATGAAGTCATCATCGGTGTCCGCAGAAGATCGAAGGTGGGTAAAATCATATTCGGCTCAACGGCTCAGTATGTGGTCTTAAACGCCCCATGTCCGGTGGTCACAGTAAAGTAGTTCATGCTTTTAAATCCTTAACCGTGTATTTTGGTGTTTATTGGATATTGTTTTCAATCACGAAAACACGAAATATAGAAAGCACGAAATTGGCCTTATCTCTTTTTCGTGTTTTCGTCCTTTCGTGCTTTCGTGATTAATGATTGTTTTTTGCCCTGGTCTCTCTGAATTTAGTACAGGAGATAAAAAATGACTGTCTCGTTTGTCTGGTTCGATATGGGGTACACGCTGCTTTACATGCAGCGGGAAACCACCTATCAGCAGGCTCTGAGAAATTTCGGTATCGAAATCCCGCTTGAAGATATTGAAAAAGAATTCCATTTGACAGACAAGCTGTTTATGCGCGAATATCCGGGGTTCTTTTTGACCCCCAGAGAAGCTTTCATGCCCTCTTATCTGGGCATCATGAATTACCGTCTTGGTATTAGCCTGAATGTGTGCGAACTCGATGCCTGCTGGGAAGCAATAAAAGCCGGAATGGATAATTACTGGCGGCCGTTTGAAGGGGTAAGTGACGTCCTGGCCGCACTCAAGCGAAAATCAATCGGTCTGGGTATCATCTCTAACTGGGATAGCACGGCCCGCGATATCTTAAGCGCTGCGGGGTTAACCGACTGCTTCGACCACATCATCATTTCCTGTGAAGTAGACTGCAGCAAGCCCGATCCGGCTATCTTTAATTTGGCCCTGCAAACCGCGGCCGTAAGCGCCCGGGATTGTATTTACGTCGGCGACAATTATTATGATGATGCCGTCGGCAGCCAAAAAGTCGGCATGGCGGCCCTGATCATCAACCGCTTTGGTTCTCTCGGAGTAGAAGAGATTAAGGACTGCCCGATTGTCAGTGATATTTCCGAAATCTTTAATTTTTTAACCCTATAGGTGTTTGAAAAGCCACAAATTAAAATGAGGCTACGAAAGCGATGAGTGATCTACCGAACGCAACGACTATTGGTATTGACCGCGGCGCCTCTTTCACCGATTTTGCAGTCATCGAATCAGGCAGTTTAGCGAAAACACTCAGTATCGAAAAAAGAGACTGGCAAAGCATTGTCAGCGCCTATGATCGTTTGGTTGATCAATATCAAACCTATCACACTGTTTTCACAGGTGCCACAGCCGGCATGCCGGCCAGAATCAAAAAAGAAATCCAATTGATCTCTGAAATAGATGCCATCGGCTTTGGAGGCTCGGCCCTCGCCAATTACAGCGACTGCATTGTCGTCAGTATCGGTACGGGAACTGCTATTGTTCATTTCTCAAAGCGCGAGGCCCGGCACGTGGCCGGAACCGGGCTGGGCGGAGGAACCATAAAAGGACTTTCTTCGATTATCTGCGGTCTGGAAGATCCTTTAGAAATCGAAACCCAAGGGCTTAAGGGGGACCCATCAAAAATTAATCTAACTATATCGGATCTGGGCTATGAAGGCCTCAGTTTTCTGGGCTCGGACATGACAGCCAGCAATTTTGCCAATATAAAATCAGATAAGCCCGAAGATATGGCGGCCGGGATCCTGCGCCTGGTGGGTGAAACGGTCGGCATCATCGCCTCATTGTGCGCTCGTGAATTTAATTGCCCGGATCGGATCGTCGTTGTCGGCAAAGTGGCCAACAGTCAATTTATTCGGCACACCATAGACCTGGTGGGAAAGCTTTATCAAACACAATTTACCTTCCCGGAAAATCCCGGATATGCAACAGCATATGGCGCCGCCATGAAATACAGGTATGACCGGGAGGTAGAGGACAGAGGCTCTTGATTTCGGATTTTGGATTTCGGATTTTGGATTGATAAATGGAATCTTATCGATAGGATAATCTAATTACTCCGCCGGACCTATGGTCCCAAAACTATTTTCAGTTTTGAAAGAAATATCTATCACCCTGAATATGCTATTTTTCAGGGCGGATTAATTAGCAGTAATTTCTGAATGTTCCCCAACGCGGAACACGTAGCACGTAACCCGCAACAGCTACCAGATGATAGTAACAAGCAACAAGTGACAAGTAACGAGTATCCCGTATCAACCAGCACTCAATGAGATTTACCCTTGACATCCAGTTCCCGATTTCTTAATGTCGGGTTATAGAATTGTGGTCGCACTAGGGGTGGCGCAACGCCTGAGATTACACCCTCTGAACCTGATCTGGATAATTCCAGCGTAGGGAAACGAATAAAATAATAACTATCCGATGCCGACCAGGCCGTTTCTCTATGGGAACCGGCCTTTTTTATTGGTAGAGCGTTTGTCAGAATAACCCATCATCTAAAACTGAAAGCAGAACAGCGAGGTAGAATTATGACGGCTTTGTCTGAAAAAGCAGCCCAAAACCTGGTGGCCCTCAGAGAGAAAAAACCGTTGATTCACAACATCACGAACTATGTGGTAATGAATTATACGGCCAACGCGTTGTTGGCCATGGGAGCATCTCCGGTTATGGCCCATGCTCAAAACGAAGTGGAAGATATGGTTGCATTTGCCGGCGCACTGGTCCTTAACATCGGCACCTTGACCGATGACTGGATCGGTTCTATGATCAAAGCCGGCAAAAAAGCATCCCAACTGGGCACACCGATCATTCTGGATCCCGTGGGATCAGGGGCAACACCACTGCGAACGAATTCAGCCAAAAACATAATCAGTGAAACCGAGATTGCCGTGATTCGTGGCAACGCCTCTGAAATACTCTCCCTGCGAGATGAAAACTCCAAAACAAAAGGGGTTGACTCCATCCATTCCGTAAATGAAGCGACTGAAGCTGCC
The DNA here is from genome assembly GCA_963821065.1 of uncultured delta proteobacterium. Taxonomy (GTDB): domain Bacteria; phylum Desulfobacterota; class Desulfobacteria; order Desulfobacterales; family JAFDCJ01; genus JAFDCJ01. The sequence continues at coordinate 67,336 of CAWGCM010000031.1, forward strand.
CGGAACCTGGCAGAAGAATTACACACAACACTTACAATCACCGGGCCGGTGGATCTGGTTACGGACGGCACGAGGATTATAAGGGTATCCAACGGGCACCCGCTGATGGGATATGTTACCGGAACCGGATGCACGGCAACGGCAACTATCGGCGCCTTTCTGGCCGTTGACAATGACCCGGTCAGTGCGGCGGCAACCGCCCTTGCCTTTTTCGGTCTGGCTGGCGAAATTGCGGCTGAGACGGCTTCTGCTCCGGGAACTTTTATGATCCAGATGCTTGACGCGCTTTATACCGTGAGCCCGAGACAACTCGGGAGCGTTGTAAAATAGAAGGGGAGTAGCTTCTGGCTGCCGGTTGCTGGTCACTTAGCTGGTCACCTGCTACTGGTCCAGGGCTTTTTGTGGCTGGTATCACTTGAAACCCGATGCTCGATATGAACAAACAAAATATAGACTATTCATTATATCTTGTCACTGACAGGGGGCTGGCCCGCGGCAGAAGCACGCTTGATATCGTCACCGCCGCTGTGTCCGGCGGCGTCACCTGTGTTCAGCTACGGGAAAAAGACTGTTCGACGCTGGAATTCATCGAGCAGGCCCTGGCAATAAAAAATTTCCTGGAAACCCGGGAGGTTCCTTTGATCATTAACGACCGGATAGATGTTGCCCTGGCCGCAGCGGCTGACGGTGTTCATCTGGGTCAAAGTGATATGCCGCTGGAAACGGCTCGAAAAATTGCCGGCCGTTCGATGCTAATCGGCATCTCCGCGGAGTCTGTTCAGGATGCCGTCGTGGCCGAAAAAGGCGGTGCGGATTATCTGGGGGTCAGCCCTATCTACGCCACACCTACCAAATCCGATACGGGACCTCCCCTGGGCTTGGAAGGCCTGCGGGAAATAAGAAAACGGGTAAAAATCCCCCTGGTGGCAATCGGCGGTTTAAATAAATCCAATGCGGCAGAGGTCATCCGCCATGGTGCCGATGGTGTCGCGGTCGTATCGGCTATCGTTGCCGCCGATGACCCCGGGACATCGGCCCTGAATCTTAAACAGATAATTGATGAGGCCAGAAACCCATGACGCTCAATGAAATCGGAGAGTTCGGTTTTATCCAAAAAATCAGCCGGGGTTGCCTGATTCGACCGGAGAATGTCATCAAGTCCATTGGGGACGATGCCGCCGCTTTTACGGTGGCGCCGGACCGGGTTTCTCTGATCACCACGGATTTACTGGTGGAACGCATACACTTCATCCGCAATTCGATTTCAGGTTTCGACCTGGGCCATAAAGCCCTGGCCGTTAATCTGAGCGACATTGCAGCCATGGGCGGCCAGGCCCGTGAAGCATTTATCAGTATCGCTATTCCGCAGGATTGTCCCCTGGAATATTTGGAAGCCTTTTATGACGGCCTGAAAAACCTGGCCGCCAGGTTTGATGTCAACATACTGGGAGGTGACACAACCAACTCCAAAGAAGATTTAATTATTAATATTGTCGTTCAGGGAACGGTTGATCAAACGCAGATGATGTGTCGGGACGCCGCCTGTCCGGGCGATATTATAGTGTCATCGGGTTATCTGGGTGACAGCAAAGCCGGTCTGCATTTGATTTTAAACAACATCCCCACCGACACCGAAGACCTGCAGGCCCTTTACCGGGCGCATGTTCTACCTGAACCCCACCTGCACGAAGGGCGTTTTCTGGCATCCCAGCCCGGCACCCATGCCGGCATTGACACCAGCGACGGTCTCAGCTCTGATCTCGGACATATTGCCGAGGAAAGTCAAGTGGGCGCCACCCTTTATTTTGACAAAATACCGGTTTCGGAATCCCTGCTGAAATTTTGCAGCCGATTTGATTTTGACCCGGTTGAATACGCCCTTTCCGGCGGCGAAGATTACACCCTGCTGTGCACCCTTGCACCTCAAAACGCAGCCGGCATAGCGGCAAAATTTCAAACTGAATTCAAAAGACCGCTGTTTCGCATCGGTGAGATAAATGATAAAAATAAGCTGGATATGATTTATCCTGACGGCAGTTCCAAACCCATTGCGCCCACGGGTTGGAATCATTTTAAATATAATGAATAACAAAAATCAAACTCGAAAATACTTTAAGGTATTGACCATCGCCGGTTCCGATTCCGGTGGTGGCGCCGGTATACAGGCAGATTTAAAAACCTTTGCGGCCATCGGGTGTTACGGCATGTCGGTCATCACAGCCCTGACAGCCCAAAATACCCGGGGTGTCACCGCCATCCATGCCGTCCCCCCGTCATTTGCAGTCGAGCAAATCACCGCCGTGTTTACCGATATCGGCGCCGATGCCGTCAAAATCGGCATGCTGTATTCAGCGGAACTGATCAAAGCGGTCACCGAAACGCTCACAAAATATAGCGCTCGCAATATTGTGCTGGATCCGGTAATGGTTGCCCAGAGCGGGGATAAACTTTTGCAGGATGATGCCATCCAGGCCATCAAGGACCATCTAATGCCCGTGGCGGATGTTGTCACACCGAATCTGCCTGAAGCCGAAGTATTGCTGGGACAGAAGATAGAAAGCTTGGAAGATATGCAACGGGCGGCCAGAGAACTGGCCCGATTCGGCGGCCGCAGCATCCTGATCAAAGGGGGACATCTGGGAGACAGCAAAAGCACGGATCTGCTTTATCTAACTGAAGAGGATCGTTTTGTCACACTGGAAGCAGAAAGAATTGACAGCTGCAATAATCATGGCACCGGCTGCACACTTTCTTCCGCCATCGCCGCCCATATGTCCAGGGGCAGTCACATCGAGGATGCGGTAAGAAAAGCCAAGACGTTTATCCAAAATGCCATCCGTGCAGGTGCGGCATACAAGATCGGGCACGGCCACGGGCCGGTACACCATTTTTTTGAATTCTGGGAATAAGCAAAATAAAATGCCTAAAATGCACTAAAATGCTCTAAAGTGCCTAAAATAATGGCATTCTATCGTTTTTAACTTTATTTAGGCGCTAAATTCGCACATGCCATCACACGAGAATTAAGTCAATTTGACTCGCAGTGCATAAAATTATGGCACGCCGAAGGCGTACCATAATTTTAGGCACTTTAAATTTAGGCATTTTAGGCACTTCATTTCTAGACCGTCAAAGTGTAATAAAGCGCCGTCCCTACGGCCCAGATGAGCACCGCCAGCGTGACCACCCCGCAAGCGCCGGCAAGCATCTTGTGGATTATATTTTCCTTTCTTTTCTCCTGGTATGCCAAGAGGTAGCCCAAAATAATTCCTGCCAGGATCCCGCCGCCATGGCCCCAGTTGTTTATTCCCGGGACAATCAACCCGAAAACAAAAAGAAAAATTACCCAGATGGAAATCTGTCGATATAAATTTCGGCCGTATATTCCACCACGGCTTTTACCATAATAAAGTACGGCCCCGACCAGCCCGCAGACAGATGCCGATGCGCCAATCGTAAAGGCGATACCGGCCAGATATGATATTAAAAATCCAACTGATGCCGCTCACGGTGTAGATAACAAACATCCGATAGACCCCGAATTCGCGATTTACCAGAGAGGCCAATTGCCGCAAGGCGGCCATATTGAAAAAAATATGCAGGATCCCTCCGTGCAGAAAGCTTGCTGAGACGAGCGTCCACAGACGGTGAAACTTGTCGATGGGCACTGTGCCGGTCGCCCCCAATAGAAATAAACTTGAATCTGAAGGAGAAAGAAAGGTTAGCGGATTCATAGATAAGCCGGTCGCTCGGGGATTAAACAATATTGAAATAATATACATGCCTATATTCGCAGCGATCAGCGTCTTGACAATCTGATTTGAGTCCCGCAAGCCCCGGGTCCAGGAATTATTTTTCCACCAGGATCCTGGCCGGGCTGTATCGCAGAAGGGACATTTAGACTCGGATGCGCTGATGAGTTTTTTGCAATTGGGACAGAGAATTGATTGTCTTTGAGGATTCGCCATGGCAATTACAATAAGACCTGCAGCACAATGGTCAAGGGCCGGAGTTCTATCATTTAAGCAGGCAATTAACTGAAATTCAGAAAGTTAGTTTTTGGAATTTGGCGCTTGGAATTTGGGATTTTATTGTCCAATAAAATTTTCTGGTTCAATTGATTTAGGATTTACGTTGACATTACCAGGGTTCAAGGACCTTTATATTTGACACAAAATTTTCTTTGCTTTATGATATCACATTGTATCATAATTTAAGGTCCTTAGAGGAACCCCCAAATACATTCAATGCCTTATAGAGGTTTCATATCATATTCCTTTCCAAATTTCTGTTTTAAGTTGAGGGTTAAGTGATTCGGGGAAATAAAAAATACAGCAGGCAGCAAACATTTTCCAGTCTGGCTATTTTATTCATCCTTCTTGTAATCGGGACCGGGATATTCCTGGCTCAGTTTAATTACAACCCTGCGGTATTGCAAAAAGATTCATTGTTACCGCCGACCGCCACAGCCAAAGATTCCTCCCTGACCACGTTGACGGAAACAATTATACCGCTGCCACCGGGCATGGTCCCGCTCACAGTACCGGAATCATTTGACGCTCAGAATTTATCGGACAAGATCAACGGAAAGGCCGAGCTGTATTTATCGGCCGGTTTTATAAGCCTGAACAGCCAGCGCTATAAGGATAAAAAAGACTCCAACCTATGGGTTGAAGCCTACATATATGACATGGACAACGGTCAAAATGCCTTTTCAGTCTTCAGCGCCCAGCGCCGGGAAGGCGCTGCGAAGTTGGATCTGACCCGGTATGCCTATCAAACTTCAAATGCGCTCTTCCTGGTGCATGGCCGCTTTTACATCGAGATCATCGCATCCGAAGCAACGGAGCGTGCGTTAAATCCCGTGAAATTGTTGGCTGAAAATTTTATAGGCAACACCGCCACCCAAACCGTCACCATACAGGAAAAAGACCTGTTCCCGGTGCAAGGTCTGGTAGCCGACAGCATATCACTGATTTCTACCGACGCCTTTGGTTTCGACCGCCTGAACCAGATCTACACTGCGGAATATGAACTCGGGCAACAGCGCTTGATGGCCTTTTTGTCCCGGCGTCAGGAGGACCGATCGGCGCAGGATCTGGCAGCGGCCTATCAACAATTTCTGGAAACTTTCGGTGGACAAAAAATAGATGTAAACTTGGCGATCAAGGATGCTAAACTGATCGAAATTTTAGATACCTATGAAGTTAGTTTTTCCTGCGGTCCATTTATCGCCGGTGTTCGCGAAGCCGGCAACAAAGAACAGGCGGTGAATCTGGCTCTGCAATTGTATCAAAAGCTGAAAGAGGTGATTGATGAATCCGGATCCTAATAAAAAAGATTGGACCAGACGCCAGTTTATGACTCGCGCAGTCAAGGCCGGGGTCTCCATAGCGGCCGCCGGCGCCGCCGGGTTCTGGTTTCATGATCCCAGAGGTCCGGTTCGATCCAAAGAAATTGAAACGGATATTCGCCTGCCGGTTTTTTCGGTTCCCGATCTGGGGTCAAAAATGAGCATCATCCGTGGCCGCAGCAGAGCGGACACGCTTCGACTTGCGGTCAAAAGCATCGGCGGCATTGAAACTTTCATTAAGAAGGGCGATCGGGTATTGCTTAAAGTCAATGCCGCATTTGCGTCCCCGCAAATGCTTTCGGCAACAACCCATCCCCAAATCGTATCCGGGATAACACGGCTTTGTTTTGATGCCGGCGCATCATCGGTCATCGTAACAGACAATCCCATCAATGATCCGAACAGTTGTTTTGCGCTCAGCGGTATTGCTGATGCCGCCCGCAGTGCCGGCGCCCAATTATTTTTACCGCGAGATGATGCCTTCAAACGGTTAAGCGTCCCTGACGGGAAACTGATTCGAAACTGGCCGGTCCTTTATGATCCGCTAAAGAGCATCGATAAAGTCATCGGTACTGCCCCGGTCAAGGATCACCATCGCAGCGGTGCATCGATGATAATGAAAAACTGGTATGGACTTCTGGGTGGTCGCCGCAACATTTTCCATCAGGATATCCAAACGATAATAACCGAATTGGCGATGATGGTCAGACCAACCCTGGTAATTCTGGACGGCACAACAACTATGATGACCAACGGGCCCACCGGCGGCTCACTTGCTGACCTTAAAGAAACCAACATGATGATCGCCGGCACCGACCAGGTGGCAGTAGATGCGTTCGGCGCGACCTTACTCGGCAGGTCATTAAATGACCTTCCGTTCATCGGCATGGCCGAAGCCGCCGGGCTCGGCACCGCAGACTATCAATCGCTGAATCCGGTGATGGCCGAAGTCTGAGAAGTGAAAGGAAGGTGTCAGGTGTCAGGTTTCTGAGTTTCGGGATCCTGGCACCTGAAACCTTTTTTTCACCCTGAACCTTGAACCCTGAACCCTGAACCGCAAATCATGAACATCGTTACCACCCGACGCATTAGCCAGATTTTCTTTTTCATTGTTTTCGTCTGGTTCTGCTTTGTTACCTCCCCCGGTGATCGGTGGTGGCAGCTTCGCGGCTGGCCGGTCAACTGGATCATTGAGCTCGATCCATTGGTGGGCCTGGCCACCTTGCTTAGCACCCGCACGGTTTACGCCGGTCTGCTCTGGGGGCTTGCGACCCTGGTGCTGACCATTGTACTTGGCCGGTTCTTCTGCGGTTGGTTATGCCCTTTTGGAGCCATCCACCAGTTTGTGGGATTTATCGCCAACCGCAAAAAAAAGACCGCTGCCAAAATAAAACTCAACGCCTATCACCCGGGACAGGTGATCAAATACTGGGTCCTGGTGTTTCTTTTGACTGTTTCCGCGATGGAACTGGTGGCTGATCTCATCCGGTTGCCCGGCAACAATCAGTGGCTGTTTGCGCTGCTGGTTCTGGCGACCCTGGCTTTAACCGTCAGACAAACGATGGCCCAATCCCGGGCAAATCCTAAAAAGACGGTTTTGTATTTTTTATGTTTTGTCGCCATCTGGCTTCTGCTAAGTGTCCTTTTCAAAGCCAACCGTGCTCCCTCAGCGTCTCTCCAGATCGGACTGCTGGATCCGATACCGCTGGTTTACCGCTCAATCAACCTGGTTGCCCTGCCGCTTATGGATCAAACGGCTTTAAGATTGGCCCCTGCCCCACGGTTATATGACGGCACCTGGTTGATTGCGGCGGTGTTTTTAACGGCGATTTTATTAAATCTGTTAAAACCGCGTTTTTACTGCCGCTTTATCTGCCCGGCCGGAGCGCTCTTTGGCGTATTGAGTCGCTTCGCCCTGTGGCGCATCGGCAAAGCTAGCGACGACTGCTCTGACTGCCGTGCCTGTGAAAAACACTGCGAGGGCGGCTGCTCACCCACCACCCGGATCAGGTATCATGAATGTGTTTTGTGCCTGAACTGCATGGGTGAATGTCGCCACGGGTTGATGACTTACCAGAACGCACCCTCAGCGACCGGCGAGATCCTGGAACTTGACCTGTCCCGCAGGCAATTTCTGGTTTCGGCGGTATCCGGGGCGGCCGTTATCCCGGTGGTGCGGTTAAGCGGAAATCTGGCCACCAACTGGAACCCTGCCCTGGTCCGTCCGCCGGGGGCATTGGCGGAGAAAGAATTTCTTTCCCGCTGCATCAAGTGCGGGCAGTGTATGCGCGTCTGCCCGACCAATGTCATTCATCCTGCCGGCCTGGAAGGCGGGCTTGAAGGACTGTGGACGCCGGTGCTCAATTTCAGGATCGGCACCAGCGGATGTCAGTTTAACTGCATTGCCTGCGGCCATCTGTGCCCGACGGCAGCCATCCGGCCGCTCAGTCTGGATGAACGCAAAGGCCTGGGCGAATTTGCCGATCAGGGGCCGATTACCATCGGAACAGCTTTCATCGATCGGGGCCGGTGTCTGCCCTGGGCTATGGACAGGCCCTGTATCGTCTGCCAGGAAAACTGTCCGGTAAGCCCCAAGGCCATTACGACCCGCACCGTTTTCAACACCATCCACAGCGTCTCAAAGCTGGTGGTTGAAAGGGCCGATGCCTTCTACGTCGAACTCCAAAACAGCGGCCTTCAAATGGACCATTACGCCACCGGAGATTATTACTGCAAAGTGGCCTCAACCGCCGACCCTCGCCCCCGAAGAATCATCAGTAACTGGGAGCGGGGGCTGAAAGTGGCCGATGAGCTTGCCTTTGAACCACCGCCGGCACCTGGAAGTCAGATTGAGATCCTGGTTAAACTGCAGCAGCCTTATGTCGATCCCAATCGCTGTATCGGCTGCGGTGTCTGTGAACACGAATGCCCGGTTCCCGGTAAAAGGGCTATCCGGATTACGGCCGACAATGAAACCAGGGACCGTGAACACCAACTTCTCTTGAGGCGGTAGTGGAAAGTTATTCGTTATACAAATAACAATTAACGCCCAATCGGGCAGAAAAAATTATTAGGAGCTACCCTCAGTGCCTGGAAAAGAAAATCAATGGTCCCGCCGAAAGTTTTTAAAAGCCGCCGGCATCGCCGGTGCAGGATCCGTTCTGGCGCCATTTTGCCGGCCGGCGAATGCCGCTGAAAGATCCGGCGAAATGCCGCTAAGGCCTTTCGGAGAGACCGGAATCAACGTTCCCATTCTTTCTTTCGGGGGCAGTTTGGATACTTCCCTGAGCATGCTGGTTCTGAGGCAGGCCTTCAAGCGGGGCGTGACCTATTGGGATACGGCCAACACCTACATGGGCGGTAGAAGTGAGAAGGGAATCGGTAAATATCTTGAAAAATATCCCCGGGACCGCCAACAAATTTTTCTGGTAACCAAATCCCACGCCTGGACGACCAACGGGTTGAGCAGGGATCTTGACCTGTCGCTTGAGCGAATGAGAACCGATTATATCGATCTTTATTTTTTGCATTCCGTAAGAAGCGCCGGGCAGTTAGATGATGGAATTAAATCCTGGGCTGAAAAAAAGAAAGCCGAAGGCAAGATCCGCCTGTTTGGTTTCAGCACCCACTCGAATATGGCAGAATGCATGTCGGGAGCTTCCAAGCTTGGCTGGATTGATGGCATTATGATGCGCTACAATTATCGACTGATGCACAGCGATGACATGCGAAGGGCTGCAGATGCGTGCACTAAAGCCGGTATTGGCTTGACCGCCATGAAGACCCAGGGCGGCGGCCAGGTAAAAACCGACAGTGAAACCGAGTTCAAACTGGCCGGCAGGTTTATGGAAAAAGGCTTTACCGACGCCCAGGCCAAACTCAAGGCTGTCTGGGAAAACCCAAACATTGCCAGCATCTGTTCGGAGATGCCCAATATGACGATTTTGATGGCCAATGTTGCCGCAGCAATGGACAAAACCAAACTTTCTTTCCGGGAAAACGCGCTACTGCGACAATATGCTCTGGAAACGCGTTCGGCCTATTGTGCCGGATGTGCCGACATCTGTGAATCAGAGGTTGCCGGCGACATTCCCATCGGCGATGTCATGCGCTATCTCCTGTACGCGCGCAGTTACGATAACCCTTACCGGGGTCGCAGGCGCTTCAGAAAGATTCCATCAAATATTCGCATACAGATGGCCGAGGCAGACTATTCCATGGCCGAGGGCCGCTGCCCGCAGAAAATGGCCATCGGCAAACTTATGCAGGACGCGTTGACGGAATTAATATAAACCACCATTAGGAAGCTATACATTATTTATTTCTAATTATTTGGATCTTAATTGGTATTTTTTTTATTATGTGGCTCCGCCGGAGGCGGATTTATCACGAAAGCAGGAAAGTATTAAAGCACAAAAAAGAAAAGAAAATTTCGTGCTTTCAGGGTTTCGTGTTTTCGTGATTAGTTTTTTTTGGTTCTACGCCTCGGCGGATCAGGCTTAGGGCAAAGTAAATTCAAAGGAGGTACCCACGATGATTGGAAAAAGAAATCAATGGTCCCGCCGGCGCTTTTTAAAGGCCACCGGAACAGCCGGCTTAGGTGCCCTCATGGCTCCGGTGAACCGACTAGCGACTGCCGCCGAAACACCAACCCGGGTGCCCACCCGCCCCTTCGGCAAAACGGGTGTCGACGTACCCATTCTCTCCCTGGGCGGGATGTTCAACATCGCTTCCAACCAGGTGATGATGAGGCAAGCCCTGCGCTGGGGCGTTACCTACTGGGACACTGCAGACTGCTATCAAAGGGGCAGCGAGAAGGGTATCGGAAAATTTTTTAATAAATATCCCCAGGACCGCCAGAAGGTCTTTTTGGTATCCAAATCCGACTCCCGTGATCCTGATGGAATGACCAGGCTCTTGAATCGCTCGCTGAAAAGAATGAAAACCGACTACCTTGATCTTTATTTTGTGCATGGGATATATGATATCGACGAACTGGATGACAGCATCAGGGTCTGGGCCGAAAAGGCCAAGGCCGCCGGCAAAATCCGCTTTTTCGGCTTCAGCACCCACAGCAACATGGAAACGTGCCTGCTGGAGGGGGCTAAACTTGGCTGGATCGATGGCATTATGATGACCTATAATTACCGCTTGATGCACACTGGCGGGATGAAGCGCGCGGTGGATGCCTGCGTCAAGGCGGGAATCGGATTGACCGCCATGAAAACCCAGGGCGGGGGGTCGGTGAGGACGGATACCGACACCGAAATCGAGATGGCCGGCCGATTTCTGGAAAAAGGATTCACCGACGGCCAGGCCAAATTGAGGGCCGTCTGGCAAAATCCGAACATCGCCAGTATCTGCTCCCAGATGCCGAACATGAGCCTTCTGATGTCCAACATAGCCGCCGCTGTAAACAAGACGGAATTATCCCTCCGCGACACGGATTTACTCCAACGCTATGCCCGGGAAACCCATTCCGACTATTGCACCGGATGTACGAACATTTGCGAATCAGCGGTTGGAGAGGATATTCCCATTGGTGATGTCATGCGCTATCTCATGTATTGCCGCAGCTACGGTGATCGGCATTTCGCCATGGCCGAGTTTAACAAAATACCTGAAAAAATCCGAATTCGACTGGCAAAAACCGACTATTCAAATGCAGAGCAAAGATGCCCTCAAAAGATGGCCATCGGTCAGTTAATGAAAGAAGCCCTTACCGAATTGTCATAATCATATGGGTGAATCAAGTACCGTCAGACCTAAAATCGGAGTGAAGGATATCGGACTCCGCAGCGCATGGAGGGGGTGGTTTGTCATAACCGCCGCACTTGCGGGCCTCGGTGTATGCCTTTATCTGTATTCCTTTCATATAGCCCTGCTCATGGGGGAAATCAAAAGCGGCCTATTGTGTGGCACCGACGGGGGTCTTGATTGCAATTCAGTTTCAGCAAGCCCTTACAGCAGCGTACTGGGGCTTCCACTTGCATCATGGGGCGCCATCTTTTATAGCACATTAGCACTATTAGGCGTTGGCAGCCTGATTTTCAAGCGAGACTGTGGTCAGGCGTTTCTTCGGTGGGCGTTCCTTCTGGCGACTTTAGGCCTATCCTTTGACCTGTATCTTGCCTATATTATGATTTTCAGAATCCGGGCGACCTGCTGGCTTTGCATCGTAACCTATGGTATCAATTTTGCGATTATCATTGGTTTAGTAAAGCAGGTATGGAGGACGTCCGAACCCCGGATTCCTTTACGATCCATATTTCCCGGGACAGGAGATGGTCGGGCAATTGATTTTTATTACCGAAATGTCATTAAAGGGCTTCTTATCAGTGGTATCTTGCTCACCTGTGTCGTCGGCGCTGCAGGTTCTCAATTCCTTGCCAAATCTCTTACAGGGAATGATCGCGAACGCCTGGCAAAGGTCATCGAAAATTTGTCACGACAAAAGCCTCAATTCATCGACGTGAAAAATCGGCCTTTTATGGGCTCAGAAGATGCGAATTTGACGGTTGTGGAATTCAGTGATTTTCGGTGTCCTTACTGCGCCAAGGCAGCCAGGTATCTTAAACTTGCAGGATCCGGTAACCACGATACAACTCGTTTTGTTTTCCGGCACTACCCGTTGGATAAATCCTGCAACCGGAGGCTCTCCTCCGATCTTCACCCCGGCGCTTGCATGCTGGCTGAAGGCGCCGCATGTGCCAATGAGCAAAAACAGTTTTGGGCCTACCACGATATCGCTTTTGAAACCACGGGAAAGATTTCCCGCTCGGTAGTGCTGAACATCGCTTCGAATATAGGGTTGGATTTAAGCGACTTTGAAAGCTGCCTGGATTCCGGCCGCGGTCTTAAGGTTGTCAATGAGGACATTGAAGCAGCAATCAGCACAGGTGTCACAGGAACACCAACAATTTTTATTAATGGAAGAATACTTAGAGGTGTTCCCAAGCCATGGGTAATTACTGAAATACTAAAATTCAGTGAGCAAAATTTATCCCCGATTAAATGAGGGGTCGGGGAGTTTTTCGATCTCTGCCCGGCGCTTTTTGCCAAGGGCCGAGCGTTTTCTCATCCAGCACCGCTGCCCCCGTAATTGTCCAGCATCGCCTCAACTTCCCTTTGAGTTTCTTTCCGCAGGGAATCCGGCGCCAGGACCCGGGCCTTGGCCCCCCATTTCAAAACCCAGTATTTGATCTCCTCTGTACCGGCAACTTCAGCTTCAAAGATGATGGAACCATCATTTTGAGACTCAATACGCTGGCTGTTATGCCAGATCTTCTCCCCGATATATTCGGCAATATCAGACGCAAACCAGATCCTGACCTGGGTCGGTTCGCCGTGGAATACCCCGAAGCTGGACTTCATAAGTTCATCGATGTTAAAATCTTCCGGTGTTTCGAAGGACTCGTCGGTGACCTCAAGTTTTTTAATCCGGTCCAGGGCAAAAATACGGATATCCTCCCGCAAACCACAATTGGCGATTAAATAAAAGGTGCCGTCAAAAAACCAGATTTTATAGGGTGCTATTTTGCGCCGGGTCTGGCTTTTGCGACTCATTGTATAGTAGGCTATGTCGATCAGCTTCTTGTTAATGGCCGCTTCACTGACTTTTTCAATAACTTCCCGTATTTTGCCGTACTGTTTATAGGGTTTGGCCCTTACCTCCAGGCTGTCTTCGATCTGCCCGAGATAGTCAATGTACTCCGGCGGCAGAGTAGATTTAATCTTGTCAAACAAAGATTCCAGCGAATCATAAAATACGGTATCTTTCAGCACCTTCATCATTCCCCGGCTGAAATAAAGCGCCATCAGTTCCGGCAGGCTAAACGGTATGGGGATGCTGTGCCGGGCCGTATCGAGCAGGGACCAGAGATTCCTGCCCCCGACCCTGTCGGTATAGACCGGAAATCCGGCCACCTGCAGCGCCTCGAGATCACGATATATCGTACGGGTGTGGCAATGCAGAGCCCCTGCCAGATCGGAAACGGATTGACCTTGCTGGGATGAGATGAGCGACTGAATAATCTTCCACTGCCTTGCCAACTGATCGCCGCGTGCCATAAGGCTGCTCCTTCTCAGTTATTGGAGGGCTCAAAGGTTCAGAATTCAGCGTTCAGGGTTGCCGTTTATAAATTCTTGACGTCGAAAACTTTTCAAACTCTCAAATGAAACTAAAAAGTTTCTCTTTCGATCAAACTGGCCGCTCCGCGGTCAGCGGCTGGGCTGAACCCTGAACTTAGAACCTTGAAACCCATTGATGATGCCCTGACAAATTATCTTTTACAAGGTTTTTCCCTTTTTTAGAAAAATATTTAAAAAATATCATTTTTTTTAAATAGTGTGACCGGATCTGTCACACCTGTATGCTAATTTTGGGTTCAAAATGGAAAAAGGGCTTATTCTGATTTGACAGATCACCAACGAAAGGAGGCTAAAAAAATGACAACCAGCATCTCTTACCCGGATTATTACGATTGCTATGAATACCACGGAAGCACAACCATTGAGCAGACCCGCAAACAGGACGGCGTGATTATCTGGCGCGACTGGATCATTTTCGACTCGGTTGAGGAAGCCACCGAATATTTTAACGACACCTGTGTGATGTATTCGTGACCCTATCACCACTCAAACTACCGCATTCCAATTTTGATGGACGCCGGCGTTCGCCGGTGTAACGGGGACAAGGATTTTCTACGATTTTGTGAATCTTGAACGCGGAACCTTGGACCCCTGAACCTCTAATAAGGAATATACGATGGAAAATCAAATATTTACCGGAATAGGATGTTTTGCCAAACCCGACAGACTTGGTCGTATTTTTAGTAAACTGGTTCAAAACTATACCCTGGGACCGTTAAAAGGGAATCAACTGTTCGATGGACCTATAGCAGAAGAAAGTGAAGGTGCCGATCTGCTGCAAGCGCTTATGACAAATCTGCCTACAGGCAGTATCTCAGGGGCCTATGAAAGCCCTAACTTCAATGGACCTAAAAAAATAACCGGCTTTTTTCTGTCCCTTAAAGATCAAAAATTGAATTTATCAATTTTTGCCAGGGGAAAAAGTTCCAAACGGGAAGTTTATACGACAAATTTGGATGAATTAACAAAAATTCGGAAAAAACGAATGAACTGAATGGGGACTTAAAAAAAGAGCAGGGTCACAAAAACCCTGCTCTTTTGCCTGGATTAATCTAATTTTTCTATCTCAAGGCCAGAAACATCGCCCTATTCTTCTTCCTTTATATGGCAACCTTTGCAACTGATGGGGCCGGCATTGGGCAAGTTTTCTTTGAGCACGCGTCCGGACATTTCCAGCGCTTTATTTTGGATCTGCATTTCTTTGTGGCAGCCGATACACATTTTATGAAAAGCTGTTTTGTAATATCTGGCGGCCAGTTCCTTATCAATCGCACCTTTTTCGGGTTTTTTCGGTGCTTCGGCCACATCATGGCAGCCGGAGGTGTTGCACCCGGAAATAGGCTCCGGGATGACCCATTTGTGGTGGCAGGTCTGGCATCTGAAATCAAAATGGATGGGATGGTTAAAATCAACGGGGGGTCTTTTTGCCTCAACGGATTCCGGCGGTTCCAACAAAATAGGTCCCATCGGGACACACATTTCGCCTGCATCACTCGATCCGGATACAACCATAAAATTTCCAAAAATCATCGCCAGAACCAAACAAAAAACGCCAAGGCTTATCTTATACATCCTCATCTCCCCTAATATCTACAAAATTTTCAGAAGGTTATAACAATCAGCGACAAATTCAAGTATCCCTTATAAATCAAGTCCAATTTAAAATGATTTTAATGCTTCAAATACAAAAAAAATGCAACCAAAAAATGATGCATTTATAAAAGTTATGGGTTTCTCATATTTCATGTGTCAAACATTGTCAAATCAACTGCTTTTAGACCGGCAAAGAGAGGGTGATGGTACAACCCGGACCGCTATTATTGGCCGCTGTCACCGTTCCGCCCATGAGTTGAACGAATTTTTTCACCAGGGCCAGGCCGATACCGGTCCCGCGGGTGGTGCGGGTAAGGGAGTCTTCGACGCGGTAAAATTCATTAAATATTTTCTTCAGAGCCTGACGGGGAATACCCGGTCCCGTATCGGACACCATGATCTTGACCTGATTGCCTTCCAATCGGGTCCGGATATGGATGTCACGTTCAGATGCACTTTTGCCGAATTTCATGCTGTTTTCAATCAGGTTGATTAAAACCTGAATCATTACTTCACGATCGTATTTAAACGGCGGGATATCACCCAGCTGAACCATTAAAGAAAATCCATCCTGCTTTAGTTTTTCAGCCATCACCGTTTCCACTTCGGCAACCACCTCTGTAAATGGGCCGGTCTGCATATTAAGATGGCGCTGCTTTCTTTCCAGTTTGGACATTTCAAGAACATTGTTGATCAAACGGGAGAGGCGGGCGCCTTCCGAGTCAAGTATCCGGAAATACTCCTGCTCGCGGTCAGGGCTCTTGGCAATGCCCTGTTCAAGCATTTCGATATACATCCGGATATTGGTCAGGGGTGTTTTTAATTCATGGGTAACCGAAGAAACAAATTGTGAGCGTCGCTCGGAAAGATCTTCGATTGCCCGGGCACTCTGATAGATGGCAAACAATCCGATTAAAACAATGACTGCCAGCACAATCAGCATAATGTTCAACGTCCGGCGGCCGGCAGATCTGGGGATTTGCGAGCAGGTCAGGGTAGCTTTCAAAAAACCGAAAGGAGAAGGAAACCCGCGAATAAGAATGAAATCGGGTTCTTTGGAATAAGGGCCGGCTTCCACTGCATCTGCCTCGTGTCCCTGATCCATGACACTGAGCCTGAGTCCCGTAAACCGTGCCATGGGTTGGGTGAAAAAATAGGCTTGGGTCAGGTGCTCCAGGAAGGCGTTTATTTTCAGAACAAAACCTTGGCGGTAAATTTGCTGGTTGATCATAATGCGGCGAAAAATGAAAATCTGGGTATCATTTAAAAATACAGCCTGCAACGGTGCCACCTCCACCTGATAACTTTCAGTTTCATCGGCATCGACAACCGCAACCGGAGGGGCAGCCTCGGCCGCCTCTTCCAGATTCATTTTGGGAGAGATCCTTTTTTTAGGGGTCGATACCGCCCCTGCCGCCTGATCTTTCGCAACATACTGATCTTCCCGGTCGTATTCGGATTCTGCGACCGCAGCAGAAGAGCTGCTCATCGTCTGCGGTTTCTCCTGTCTGGCGATATTCGCCGCCTGGCCAATTGTAATCTTTTCAAATCTCTTTTCTGTTTGTCCCAGGTAAGATCGGGACTGCCGGGTACTGGACGAATCAATATATTTGTCGGCAAATCCGATTTTTTGTTTGGCTTCCTCTTTGGTGACGATATCAGCCGGATGCGGCTGGATTCTATCCGTAACCGTTACCCGTTTGCGGTTAAAGGTTTCATTGGCTCCTTTCAGGGCTTCTATTCGGTCGACATGATCAGGAGGCACTTTGCCGGCGCCCGCCATCAGAGGGGTTTGAAATGAGCCGTCCGGATTATTCTGAAAATATCCCAGGACATAATTTTCCCGGGGAGGCCGGGACAGGGGCGAAGGTTGCGGTTTGCCGGCATCCGCCTCAGGCCGACCGGAGGGAAACATCTCATAGTTGAATTCGTCGATAGCTCGCCCTTCTTCATTTTTCACAATTTCGGCCAGCGCGCCTTCCATTTTATCAAAAAGCGTGTCGGCGAAAAAACGCAAGGTCGCGACTTCTTCCTGTTCCAACCCACGGTAAGTGCGAACAACAAAATAGGCCAGCGGAACGCAAAGGGTTAATGAAAATATAACTATGAGCAACTTTAATCTTTTCATTTTGATATTAATTTCGATCTTTTAACTGGCTCAATTATAAACTATCAAAAGATCTCATGACCTTTAAAACCGAATTGTTGGTGCCGGTTTCAAACCCAGATAATGTTCAAGGGCAAGGCACGATCGATTTGAAAAGCGGAGCGTACACGTCAGTACGTGAGCATTTTCAAACCGATCGTAACGCAGCCATTGGACAGTATATGGGATTTGAAACCGGTACCATTACTCTGGCAGCAACCGATACCCTGCACCCCTAATCGTTTCGATCAACGGCGTATCGCCAATCAGAAACGCTATTTTCTTGCGCAACTTCAGCATGTGGATATCCACCGTTCGGGTTTCGATGTCCGCGTCGGCATAATGCCACACCTCGGTGAGAAGTTCCTTCTTGGAGACGATCCTTTCTTGATTACGATACAGGTGAATAATGATATCCATTTCCCGGCGGGTAAGCTCCATCGACTGATTCCCGCTCCGGGCTTTCAGGTTTTTACCGTCAAAAAATATGCCCATGTAATCGACTTGTTCATCACCCAGATTTTTCCCGGTGCGTCGCAAAACCGCTTCCACCCGCACCATGACTTCTCTCAAGGAAAAGGGTTTGGTGATATAATCATCCGCCCCGGCTTTAAAACCCGTAACGATATCATCTTCCGCCCCTTTGGCAGTGATGATGATAATCCCCTGCCCCGGCTTTTTTTGGCGGATCTCCTCGCAAATGCTGAAGCCATCAAGTGTGGGCAGCATCACATCTAAAATGATCAGATCAAATTTCTCTTTCAGGCCTTTACTGAGACCCTGACCGCCGTCCTCAACGCCCCGGGCATCATAGCCGTTAAATACCAGCACATCGAGAAGACCTCCCAGCAGAGCGGTATCATCCTCAACCACCAGTATGCGGGCTTTGGGTTGTTTCATTAAAGGCATCTCCCAATCGGACAACAGATATCATGTTTAATTTTAAATGGATCTGTTCCAGGTTCAGGGTTCAAGGTTTACCCACTTTGGCGGTACCGAAGGCGACCAGGGTTCAAAGGTTGTAAAATGCTGATTTGCGTGTCTTTGAATTCCAGTATTTGAAATGACATCTTTCACCCATAAGGAGAAAAATGGAATTCACGCAGAATATCCCGCTATTATTGATAGAGACCCGTTAGGCTCTTTAACCGGGAACCCTGAACGGTGAACCGCTCAACCTTCCTTAAAGTATACCAGATGTTCACAAATTCAAAGTAAAAGTTATGTAAAATATGCCCCGCCTTCTTTTACACTTCTTTGAATTGCAATTAGCGGTGCCTGAAGTAAAATTGAAACATGGCAGGAAAATTGATTTGCATTATAGGCGATCTTGTCCGCCGCGTTTGCCTGCCATCTGGGTCCACCAAACAAGACAACCCTGAACGGTGAACCCTGAACCTGTAAACGCATATGAAAGGAGTGCATTATGAAAAAAAATCAACTGAAAAACCTCATTCTTATCACCGTTCTTATTCTCGCCACCGGAGGCGCCATGGCTTATTCTTCAAATAAACCCGGTGGCTTTTTTTCAAACTGGATTTCCGGATCCCCCCATCCACACCCGGGAAATGATGAAATCTTAAAGGCTTCCGGGCATCTGGTTCAAAACAAGGTCCTTTTAGGATCCGACGGCACCGTCGGACTGAGCCTGACTTTGCAGGCAGACGACTTAGCGGCCGGCGACAGCCCGGAAGCCCGCAATGTAGACATGGTAATCGTATTGGATCGGAGCGGATCAATGCAGGGTCGCAAACTCAATGACGCACGCCGGTCAGTGTTAAAACTATTGGCCAATTTGTCTGCTGAAGACCGCTTTGCCATGGTCACCTACTCGGATGGTGTCCAAATCGCCTCCGGACTGGTCAATGTTACCGAAGACAATCGGGGTCATCTGGTAACGGCGGTCAATGGCGTCAGGGCCGGCGGAGGAACCAACCTGGGGGCCGGTCTCCAAGCCGGAATCAACATCCTCCGGACGTCCTCCTACCGTTCCCATAACGCCGCCAGGGTCATTCTCATCTCAGACGGGCTTGCCAATAAAGGCATAACCGACCCGAAATCTTTGACCGGCATTGCCTCAGCCGCCTTAGAGAGTGAATTTGCAGTCTCCACGGTCGGCGTCGGCATTGATTTCAATGAGCAATTGATGACGGCCATCGCCGATCGGGGAACCGGCAATTATTATTATCTGGAAAATCCAGCCGCCTTTGCCGAGGTATTCCAAAAAGAATTTTACCATACCCAAAGCGCCAGCATTACCGGCCTTAAAATTCAAATACCGGTTAAAACGGGAATCACCCTGTCTGACGCCGCCGGCTACCCGATAACTATCCGTAACGGACAGGCCGTTTTTTACCCTGGAAACCTGCGACCCGGACAATCCCGTAATTTGTACCTGACCCTCCAGATTCCGACCAACCGTCAAAAGACGTTTGAGCTCGGTCACATTCAAATTCATTATCAGCACAGCGACCGGTTGTACGTCACAACCCTGGATGAATCCTTAACGATTGCCTGTGTGAATGATCAAAAACAAGTATATTCATCCATCGATAAAGCCAGCTGGTCGGAAAAAATCATCAATGAGGATTTTAACCGTCTGAAACAGGAAGTAGCCTCAGATATCAAATCAGGCAAAAAGCAAGAGGCTCTCAAAAGAATAGAAGAGTACCAGGATGACCAGGAAGCCGTTAATACCGTTGTCGGCTCTGCCAGCGTGGCCGACAACCTCGACCATGACCTCAAAGAATTGAAAACCTTGGTCAAGGACACATTTGAAGGTGAACCGGCAGACGTAAGACAAAAGCAGAAATCGAACGCCAAGTCGCTGCAGTATGAGGGCTATAGAGGCAGGCGGCAATAGATAATTAGGGTAAGTCGAGGTTTCGGGTGTCGGGTGTCAGGAGTTCGGAAGTCGGAATGCGGAAAATTAAAAAAAGTGGTGGGCGTATACAAACGACCGAATCTGACACTTTTCGTGCTGGTCCTCGTGCTCGTCCTCGTGAGTCAGATTTTTTTAAGGGACGAGCGAAGGGAATTTAACTGGGACGAACATAACGATCATAACGAACTAAACGAACATAACCATCATAACCAACGCGGAGGTCAACATGGGAATCGCAAACAGAATTGTCAAAATATTTAAGGCCGACATCCATGGTGTTATGGATCAATTGGAAGATCAGGGTTTATTGCTCAAACAGTATCTGCGCGACATGGAGGAAGCACTGAATCAGAAAGAAGCGAAACTCGCACGGAAAATCGCACTGCGAAATCAGGCCCAAAAAGATCATGCTAAATACGATCAACAGTACCAGACCCTCGACCATGATCTTACAGTGGCCGTACAAGAAGGCAAAGATAACCTTGCCCGAATGCTTATCAGAAAAACCAAACCGCTGGGCAGTTTGTGCGATGAGCTTGCCGGTCAGGTCGCGACACTGGATGAGGAGATATCTCAGTTTAAAGCGCATTTGTCAGAACAACGTCTGCAATACGAACAGCTCAAAATCCGGTCTGCTGAATATTTTCACCGAACGGAGATGCGAGTGCGGGAAAAAGATATGCAGGATATCATCCCCAACAATATCCCGGGCGAGTTGTCCGAGGATGAAATAGAGCTGGAACTTTTAAAGCGCAAGGAGGCACTGAGTCCAAATTGAGAAAGGATTAAAAGTTAACATCGAAGATCGAACTTCAAACATCGAACGTTGGACGTCCGATTTTCAATGTTCAGTCTTAACGATCTTGATTGCTCATCCATGGAGGTATAATGAAATGAAAAAAATAAAACATCCGATTCGTAATACAATATTATACGGCTTATTTTGCGGGCTGTCTTTTGTCCCCTTGAGTCTCACACTGGATACGGTTCTATCCTGGCCAAACGCGTTTTGTCTGGCCCTGTGGCTGTTTATATCGGGTTATGCGATTTTGTTGAGCCGTTGGAGCAATACAGCTTTGATATCAATCGCATTTCCGCTCCTGCTCCTGGTGCCGACCATTTTTATGGTGAACTCAATGGTTCTTTTCTTTCTTCTGACTTTATCTGTTATCAGTTGGATTCGCAGTGGGATTTGCTTTCAGAAACCCGGTGGCATGCGGCTGGCAGTTGAGCTGCTGCTCTGTTTTTTAGGTGCCGTTTTGTTGCATGAGGTTATGCCCGGTTCGGTGTTTGGCTGGGGGCTGGGCGTCTGGATGTTCTTTCTGGTACAGGCCCTTTATTTTGTTTTCTTTGCGCCGGCTGACACTCAGCAAGAAGCATCCAGCCGGCTGGATGCTTTTGAACAGGCAAGCAGGCAAGCAGAGAGGGTTTTGTCCAACCCCTTTTCCCAATAAAAGGAAAAGTCCCCACGGTTGGATTTTAAAACAAATTGCATTATAGTATGCGCAGCAATTATCAGCACTCAGAGAGGCGTCTTTATAGCCTATACTGTTGTGTTAAGAATAGTGTTCAGTGGGCAGCAAAGGAACCATCATAGTGACCATTGAAAGCCGTTGATGCTTCATTGGTCCGGAATTAACCTAACAATTTATCTGTGTAATCCGTGTTCATCCGTGTCCCAAAGGAAAAAAATGGTGTTTTCGTGATCAATAATTTTTATAAGGAATTACTAATGAAAATCAACTTCATTTACATGACGGTCGGAAGCAAAGAGGAAGCCCGAAAAATCGGCAAAGAGCTGGTGACCGCCCGACTGGCGGCATGCGTTAACATCCTTGACAATATGAACTCATTTTACGTGTGGGAAGGAGAACTTCAAGACGACACCGAAGTGGTCATGATTGCCAAAACAACCGAAGACCGGGTTGCGGATCTGATTAAAAAAGTCGAATCGCTGCACAGCTATGACTGCCCGTGTATTGTCAGTTTACCCGTAACAGGCGGTCATCAGCCGTTTTTGGAGTGGATTGCCGGGGAAGTCAAGTAATGATTGGTGTTTTGTGTTCGGTATTTAGTGTTTAGCGGAAAGGCGCTGCCCAACCTGGACAAGCCGGTTCGAACGAACTAAATTCCGCCTATTGGGGTTCCGAAACAGATCATACCACGAAAGCACGAAATATAGAAAACACGCAACAAAGCTAAAATTTAGTGTTTCCAGCTTTCGTGTTTCGTGATAAAAAAATTTTCGTAATAATTGCAACGAAATTGCATTAAGGCTGTCTTAAACTGATCCAAATACTAATCACCAAACCTCACCCTAATAAACCGCGGCCGGTAAAGCCTGGCATCGTTTACCATGGTGTCAAAATCGGTTGAATTCGGAATGTAGGTGACCATGAGTTCGCTAGGGTTTTCCAAGATACCCGGGTGGCCTTTGGCGGCATAACAAATTATGTTTGAGCCCCAGCGCGCCTCGGGACAACGGTATAACAAAACAGGGTCATCCCAGGGTCCCCAGGGATTGGGCGCAAATCGGGCAACAATGCTGTCAGAACGGCCACTGTCACTGTACACGGCAATATAGCTGCCCATGGCCGGCAGATAAGATACCGAATATTCGTTGGCCACGCCGGCACAAAGGCGTTCAGCTTTTTTGTACTCCGCCGACCACCTCCCGTTGTTATAAAATTCCCATTGATCAAACCTGGCCAGCCCGCTTTCCGGTGCCCGGGCCAGAATCATGTATTTGTGGTGAAAGCCGTCAACAACATCTTCGGTGGTGCCGTAAATATAAATCCATGGCCCCTGCTTCAGGACCCAGGACCCAAACAGGGTGGCGGCCGAAGAAGAAAAACTGCCCCAGGGTACCCTGTGATGGGTGATTTGCCAGTTTCCCGGCGGATCTCGGGGATTGGCCACATGCGCCAGCCACAATCCGATTAACCTGAAGCCGGCCGCGGGCGGCTTTTCGGTACGCTCGATTTGAACCAAAAATAGATACAGACCCTGGGGGGTCCGTATCCCGTGATAGATCCAGAGCCAGCCGCGGCCGTCGGCCGGGTGGATCAAGGCGGCAGGCTTGCCGCCCGGCGTCCGACCAATATAAAAATCCACCGAGGACTCGAAGGAGGCAACCCGTGTTGAAGGGCGACGGTATTGTTGACGATGGTGGCGTTCACATGGGCATTATTTTTGATATCACCCACCCAGGTATCCCCGAATAACCACAAAATTAAATTATTGGAAAGGGGCACGGAGTAGGCGCCATCGGCTCCCGTCCATCCTGTTTGCCTGTCAAAAAGCGCATCGTAGTGGGGCAGGGTTTCAACATGGATGTCAGGCTGCGACGCGCAGGCCGCAATTAACAGAAGCGCAATCAGGCAATAAAATTTCAGAATGTGTTTTTTGAAAGTAAGCATAGTTTAGAAAAGATAGACGTTAGATGACAGAGGTCAGAAGGCCCTTTTTCGTCGTCGTACTCGTGCTCGTCCTCGATAAAATACCAATTCACGAGGACGAGGACGAGCACGAGCACGAAAAGGATCATAATGAACTATCTACTCCTATCCCTATCCGGCCATCATACATCCGCACGCCACGAGGGGTGCGATCCAGCGAAAACCCAATGGGTTTGGTAAACAGCGGGTCATCGACCACACTGCGCAAAAATTCGTCGCGAAATTTTGGATGTGCAATACTGGCCACAGCCAGTGCTTTTTCACCGGAGGTCAATTCCCGCAAATCAGCAACTCCATATTCGGTGGCAATTACAACCCCATCATAGGCACTGGCCGTCAGGCTGATTCCCGGCGGATGCAGTTTGGTAATTTTGGATTCACCTTTGTTTGTTATACTTTTCATGGCAATAATCGGGGTACCGTAAATCCGGTCATTTAATGCCCGGATAAAATCCGGCTGGCCGCCCACGCCGCTGTAATACCGTCCGGGGATCGATGAAATCCGCCCAGACATTGCCCAGCATATCAACCCCGATGGCCGTGTTTACCGAGATAAAGGGGCTGTTTTGGCGGACCGTTTCGGCCGAGTTCGTGTAGGCCGAGGGCCGCATTTGAACCCCGGTGCGCATGTGGACAAAGTCATACAGTTCCCTGGAGCCCATGATCAGGCTGGTGGTGCTGTATCCCAGGTTGGCTTTCTTTTTGCGATTGGTGACAATGCCCCGCTTGCTCCAGAAGCATCAGACCGTCACCATAGAGCTCGGTTTGAATCCCCAGGTCTTTGTAGCCGCCATTTTTGATGGTGCCAATGACGGCATCCGGAATTTTGCCGATACCCACCTGTAGGGTGATGCCGTCTTCAATGAAGTTGGTCGGTGATCAATTCTCCGATTCTATTTTCTTCCGGTGATAAATTATCAAAATCCGGCATCGAAAAATCATAGACCGGCTTTACGCCCGCTTCAATGATATAATCAATGGACTGGGCATCGACAACGCTTTGCCCCTGGGTAAACGGCATGCTGGGGTCCAACTCAGCAATAACGACTTCAGCATGGTCGATGGCGGTATGAAGGGCCTCCACCGAAAGCCCCAGGCTGTATTCCCCGGTAACTTCACTTTGGCGAACTTTCAAAAATACCACATCCGGTTCGTAGGTGCGCCCCTTGCCGATTAAACTGGCCAGGTTCGCCAGGGTGCACGGCAAATAATAGGCCCGGCCTTCATTGGCGGCTTTGCGGACCTCACCACCGGAAAAAGTAGAGTAGGTCATCACCCGATCCTGCAAACCCTTTTCGACATAGGGCACCGGTCCCTGCAATAGTAAATGAACCATTTTTAAAAATGGCAGGCGGGGCTGACGGGATTTTATGGCCACCGTCAAGGCCTCCAATGAAGCTGTCGGCGTTGCGGCATTAGACCCCACATAGCAGGTGATCTCATCGCTGGTATTAAATTTTTCGGAGATCACATCGGCTATCCGGTTAAGGGTGATCTTCTTGGGTTGGAAATTCATAGGCGACCTCGTATAATTCCCAATTGTAAATCAATGTCATTAACTTGGAGACTTGGTTTATTGTTAAGTTAACGGCATTGAATTGTAAATAGCAATTGGGAATTATTAGTTATTGGTTAATATATCAGGACGAAAGTTGCACACCCCTGCATTTCATTGATGATAGATGTTGGATATATAGACCAAAATAGAATTTTACGAAATAACAAATATTCGGTTTGTTATTTGACATGCGAAGGCAAGAATTTAGCCTTTCTCCTGGTCCAAGAGTCAGAAGACAGAGAAAAACGATTGGGGATTCTGGATTTGGGATTGCGGATTGGGAGCGTATGGGGCAGAAGACAGATAACAGATGACCCGCCTTCGTCGTCGTACTCGTTCTCGTCCCTCGTCCTCCATAAGATAACGATTCAGAAGGACAAGCAAGAAAAGGACCTGTTTTGAGCTTCTACCCTATATACCTTAAAGCTTTTGATTGGCGAGCCCCGGCTATTACTTGACAGAGCCCAAGAACTATCGTACCAGGTGGAGGGAGCGGCTTCGACTCGGCCGTTTTCGGTTTCATGCGGGTGTTGCTTTATGCCCGCCCGCAACAAGATCTCCCTCTTAACTCAAGGCATATACAATGAAGGCAAACCCGATTGCATCTTATCCTACTGATAATTTTATCAATATTTACTTTTTCCCACGCCGGGCAACAAGCCTGAGGTGTGGCGTCCGCCTGATCACCGTCGGCGATTTCAAAGCCAGGGTGCTGGCCGAATGCGGTGAACCGGACCACGTCGAGGTTTGGGAGGAAGAACGGGTCTACGGCTTTCGACCATCATCCGGGCTACTATGGAATTTATGAGAATTATGAGTACCGCGGCCGGGATTACGAAAGCGGACAACCCTATCGCATCCGAAAGCTGGTCATTATCGAGGAATGGACTTACAATCACGGTCCCGGCCGCTTCATGGACCACTTGAGATTGGAAAATGGAATCGTCAGAGGCATCAAAAGCGGTGATTATGGATTTTAAAGAAAGGTATCGGAAGAAAAATATAGGGTATAGCGCGAAAGATCTTGATTACCCGATTTTCTGACCGTTACCCTCAAAATCAGCGATCCAAAATCGAGTCTCTCTGTCATCTGACTTCATCCTGTAAATCGAATCCAACCAGTACCTGATGTCCCTTCCTTAATCACCAAACGAACCTAAACGGCACTATCCAATTTTATCCAGCGATATCAGCGACTTCCCAACCACCGTCAACATAGCTTTTTCTTGACTTCGGATTGTATAAATAATATAATAAATACAATCTCTTACGCAAAAAAATAAAGCGGCTTTAATGATGATTGAATGCTAAATATGACCCGCAACAACCGTGGCTTCACGATAATTGAAATTGTTGTCGTGCTGGTGCTGATCAGCATAATTGCGGCCGCTGCTTTTCAACGATCCATTTCCACCGATCAAATGAATTTCAGGAGCCAGTTCGACAAAATTCAAAATCAGATGCGCTATCCCCAATCCATTGCCATGAAGCACAGTGAGTGGTGGGGGTTTGCCTGCGATGCAAACGATTATTGGATTTTTACCGGAACCAACAAAGATACGGTGCCAGAGCAAAGGCCGCTGCCCGGGCAGGAGCATATCAAAATCTCATTGACCGACCTCGGGGTGACCATGACTCCATTCACTGTCATCTTCGACAGCTACGGCATACCGTATTGCGGGGACTGGAATACAAAAATGAGCACCGAACTGACCATTAACCTGACGGATTCGGAGCCAGAATCCAGAATCGTTTACAATAATACCGGAGACGGGTTTAATCAGATGAAGCTTTCAGAATCAAAAATAGCCGACCAAAGCGGTTTCACGCTGGTCGAGATAATTATCACACTGGTGGCAGCAGGTATTCTGTCCATATTTTATTTCCATTTCATGGGAACGGCCATGGATTTCAGCTGGAAATCAGTTGAGCTGGTTGCGGGCGAAGCTGAAGCTGAAGGCCAGATGGAAGAAATCATTGCTTATTTTACATCGAAAATAAACAGTGACCCGGATAACACGCTCTCCATTGTTGACTTCAGGATTTAGAAAGCGAGCGATTTGCAACCGGTAAAATGGTATACATCACCTATGACAGTAGCGGAAATGAATCTGCTGTTCCGTCACCGGGAACCAGCAACAATCTGAAAGTCACTGTCGAAGCACCCGGGAGTGATTTCACGACCATACTAACGAAAAGCCGGAATGATGCCGACAATCCGATTGTATATTATTGAAATCGAATATTTGGAATCGGTTGCTTTTTATGTTTTAGATATGGATTAAACGGGTTATAGAAGCCCAATAATCCTTTTTTCCATATTATCCAACTTTATAAATAAACGTTATGATAAAAAATCCCAAAGGCCTCATCCTCATAGAATTGATCATGACAATTGTCCTGATCGGTATCATCGCCACCTTTACCGGCTTTTTCATCTACAGCGGTATCAACAGCTACTTGAGGGCCAAACATATCACCAACGGGGCTTGGATGCCCAGAGGGCGCTGGACCGCATTTCTCTGGAGTTGCGAGACATCACCGATATACACGCCACACCGAGCAGCTACATCCGTCACATACAAAAGTGCAACCCTGACAGGAACGCGAACCCTGAAATATGATGGGAATACCATTTTTATTAGTACAAACCCCAATGATTACGAACTATTAGAAAACGTGTCATCATTCAATTTATCATACACTGATCTAAATTTGGATAACGATGCCGCCCCGGTGGATGAGGTTGCCAATATCGAAGTTGACATTTAGTTTGGAAGATATTGGTAAAAATTTCAGAACAAAAATTTTCCCGAGAAACCTGGTTAAAAAAACATGGTAATAAGGAGACTGTGCATGGATGCCCGGTGTTGCTAAAAGTGAAGTGGCAAACAGCAGCCTTGAGGTTATTATGAATAATGACAGACACCCTAATCGAATAGAGCCGGCAAATCCACAGTTATGGAGATATTCTTTAACCAACAGGGGCAATCTTCTGGTATATATGGTCGTTGTTATTTTAATTTTCGGTGTACTGGGTGTATCCCTTGTGTCTTTGTTTACGACCTCGACCAGTAGTTCCGCTACTCCCAACGATGCCAAAAGGGCCCTTTTTATAGCCGAATCCGGTATGCGTTACGGGCTCAGTGAAATCCGGAATTCAGAGGATATTAAAATCGCCGCCGAATTGCTGAATTCAACAGCGGAATTTAAACTGGGCAAAAAAGGCAGTTTCACGATTGACGTTTTCTCCCCCGGACTTGAATCTGCTCAAAACAAAACCATTTTCGGCAGTGGTTCTTTAATTCTAAACGTTCCATACGGTGGTGAATTTCCAAGCGATTTTGCTGTTCAAAACGCTGCCTCAGACGTTTATATCGTTGATTGGTACCGGTTCAAAGGGTCTACTCCCCCATCCAATAGTTATGCTTTAGTCACCGGGTCCACAGACGCTCCCGGTGCGACTTCCATCACCGTCGACTGAGCGATGATTATGATGCTGATATTGAGGATAAAGTCTGTTTTGCTCTCCTGGCCGCTGATGCTCAGACCAAATTGGCCGTGGCAATTCAATTTATGTAAATGAAAAAGCCAGTGAATTTTTCCCGGACGCAAACGGCGCTATCAGAATTCTGACCCTCAGCGATGGTCAAACATATGACTATTTTTATGAAAACCGTGAACCACCAAGTGCAGGCAAAGTTGAATTGACAAATGTAAGGGAAATGCCGGGTGACACCTGGGCTAACATCCCTGATTTGAAAACAACAGATTATGTCATACTTTCTCAATTCAATTTCAGACTGTTTGCAAGCGGCACCTCAGACGCCGTCACAACCGAAATCGGCTACAACAAACCGATTTGGGCTTTAGCTAATCCATCTGAGTATACTATCTACATGCGGGAACTCTTGCAGGATAAGAGTATCAAACAGGTCGGTGATGTTATCCAAACGCAGGAGGCGGGAGATAAAAAAATTGCGCTCGGACGTGGAAACACAGGAACTGAAGGTTTCGGGGATCTTTGGTACGGTGGTGATAAATTCATCGGAGGTGATGCAAACTATTGTAAAGAAGGCAGATGCATATTCGATATGGGCGTCCGTGTTTTTTTTACAGCAGACATCATCCCGGGTGCAAATGACGGTCAAGGCTTTAACTTCGCCCTGATTGCAGGCGGAGACCTTGCGACACCTGTTAATACAAGAATTTCAGCCGGTGGAGATTTTAAACTCCCCGAGCTTCTGGCATATGGGGGAAACAGCCAGCA
The DNA here is from genome assembly GCA_963821065.1 of uncultured delta proteobacterium. Taxonomy (GTDB): domain Bacteria; phylum Desulfobacterota; class Desulfobacteria; order Desulfobacterales; family JAFDCJ01; genus JAFDCJ01. The sequence goes on from CAWGCM010000031.1 coordinate 96,749, forward strand.
GGACAATACCCCGACATATCTGGATACCAGTGGAGACGGGCTCAAACCCCCAAAGATGGCCATAGAGTTCGACACAAATACTAATTTCGATCCTGTTTTTAATTCCAGTCTGGCCTACTGCAGTGGTTCTGATCCGGTTCCGGACTCCCGCAACGACCCTAGACCTGAAAATCAAAATAGGGACGTGGTGCAATATGTATTCTGGGGCAATAACGATCCGGCTGACTTTAATCTGGCCTGCCGGAGTACACCAGAGTCCTATGATGACAACCGCCACGATGCCAGGATCTTTCTTTACAAATGGTCCTTTGCCGCTGGCGGAACTATATCATTCGGGCGCCCCGCTATTGGAGCCGATGGCACAGTCTACATGTCTGATACAGCCGGCTCTCTGTTTGCCTTCAACCCGGACGGAACGGTAGAGTGGACCTTTAACCTTATCGACTCAAACGATTACGCACCGGGTATCGATCGCACCGGTGGCCCCCACGAAGGAACCATCTATTCTGACATTTCCGGCAACAGCCTTGTCGCTATAAATCCCGACGGAACCGAAAAGTGGCGTGTCGGTATTGGTACCGATTTCGACTCGACGCCGGCCGTAGGCCCTGACGGCTCTATTTATTTTGGAACTGATGCAGGTCAGATAATCAAACTTAATCCGGATGATCGCAATTCACTTTTGGTATTTCCCAACCTAACAGACGGACGCGAGTGGATATTTAATACACCCACCGATGAAGTAGACAACAGCCCTGCCTTGAGCCCGGATGGCTCCGTGGTTTATGCTGTTTCAAATGACAACAACCTTTACGCTGTGAACACCGCTACCGGAATTGAAGAATGGCGTTTTCCGATCTTGACCGAACCAAATGAAATCAATTCCTCGCCGACGGTCAATCCCAACGACGGAACTATTTATGTGGGTTCGGATGATAATAATGTCTACGCTATCAATCCGAGCGATCGCAAAAATGGATTGCCCTTTCCCACCGGAAACGAGTGGATATATGCTACCGGCGACGAAGTGGAGTCAACGGCCGGGCTGGATCCCAACGATGGTACCATTTATATCGGGTCAGACGATAGTAAAGTGCATGCCATTAATCCGGATGGAATTGCCAAGGGGTTGGACTGGCCGTTTACAACTGGTGGTGCGGTGGAATCTTCTCCAATTGTCAGGTCCGATGGCACCGTTTTTTTTGGATCAGGGGATACAAAGGTTTATGCCATTCTCCCCAACGGCGTAAAATTGTGGGAATTTGCAACCGGAGCGATTGTGCCACAATCACCGGCCCTTGTTGGTGATGGATTTACAGGCGATGGCTTAATTTATATAGGGTCGAATGATGCTAATTTTTATGGGATTGCATCGTTGGCTAAGCCCCGAAATTACAGAAACACCTATGTGAATTTTCAGCAAGGGTTTCTGACGCGCGCCGAACTGGACACAGAGGTTGTGGTTGATAGCGTCAACAACTGGCTGAATGGCAGTTCGACTCAAAGAGGCCCCTGGGCCGCACGAACGGAGGTAACACGCGCCGTCTCAACCAATGCCAATGGAAACTATGAATATAGCCTGCTCACATGGATCCGGCAATGCGCCCAGAGTGATTGCAGTGATATAAAGGGAACAGCATTTCAGGACACCACCCTGGAATATAACTATTCGCCGGCCGGCGTTCCAGATCTGCCGTTTGAGCAAGTCATTGAATTAACGCCAGCAGAACACGCTAAATTTGAAAGATTCCTGTTCGGTTTCACAACAGCAGCCGGCGCATCCGATACCCAAATCGTTGAAATAAGAGATTTTCAACTGACATTTAGCCGATCCGGCGACCCGATCATCAACAACGATCCGGACTGGGTACCCTGATTCAAAGTCCATCCCCATGATATCATATAGAATTGCAATAATTTAGGAATGTGTGCAGCCTTCAGATAATGGGTCATTTATACAGAGCCCTTACGACGCCCCTGAAGTTTGTATCAACCGGCATTGTTGTTAATCCCGCTGAACCTGTCCTGTGTGGGAGCGGTTTTCCAGCCGCGATTGGCATTGAAGAGCAAGGAAGCCTGCTCATGGCCATCCTGAATATCGGTTAGCAAGCAGGTACAGTAATTTTGCCAGTCTATGGGAATGCCTTCCGGTGTGTGGGGCAAAGTGAATTAGCGGCAATTGCTGCGCTCGAGGCATGGTGGTCGATAGACAAAAAAAGGCAGAACGCTCTGGCCTCTCTGCCTTTGAGTTTTTGATGTCATATAAAATCAGGCCTTAAATCGCTTGCAACCGGATCCGATCAGGCCGATCAGACCTATCCCTACAAGGAGCATGGTGGTCGGTTCGGGCACGGGGTTGGGCCACTGCCCGGCGCAATCCAGCCGCTGTCATCGGAATCTACCCGATACCCTGAATGTGGGCGGCTGAAGCAAACGATCCTTGGCTCCTTTGCTCAGCCGAGTCTGAGAAAATCAAAGTCATTGGCGATAAGTCCAAGCAGATCATAAAAAATCGATAAAATCACCATTTCGCCGGCTTCGAAACGTATCTTCGAAGATGGTCCATTGGCTGTAGGAAAATCTAAAAACGATATCATAATAATCCGATTAGGCCACCAGTTTAAAATATTTTACTGCCTTAGTTCAGTACCAAGACTACTGGTCGGCCTAACATCGGATTTACTCGCCCCATCAAACCGCAAGAGATCTAAATTTGTTGCTGGATTAAAGTTAAAGTACCATTCACTGATAAATTCGTCTGTCAGTCAGGTTGGCGCCTCCATGGTCAGAGTTACGCTGACCGGCGGTGTTCGTAATCATCAAAATGTAGCCGTCAGCCCATGGGTCGAGTTAACCCTGGTGGTGGGGTCGCCGCTGTAAACAAAGTCCAAATCAAATGTGAACCATGATCCGCCTAGCCGGTTGCATGACAACCTGGAAAAACGATAAGCCCAATAATAAAATAAGATCAAAATTTTTTTCATTTCAGCCCCCTTTTCCTGGTTAACATTGAAAGCGTCAACCAAATCCGACTAAATTCGGATTATTGCCTTTAAAAGCCAGTGAATTTATAATTTTCGATATCCAAATTTAAGCATACCGTGTATAAAGCAATTTGCGTGCCATATTTTTACACTATTTTTTTATAGTAAAAACTATATTAAAACAATAGGATAGAAAATAGCAAGCGTTTTTTTCATTTTAATTTTATCCCCTTATTGGGTAAAATTGTACACGAATCTTGGGTAGTATATTTCTTAGTGCTTTTTCATGGAAGCAGTTAATACTATATGACAATTTATTTTTTCGTCGGTCATGTCGCAATGTCGTCACCCGGACGACCCCCCATCCAGCACCCCCCGCACGGTCTGGGCCAGTTTGTTCATGACCATGGGCTTGAGGATATACTCCCGGATGCCTAATTTTTTGGCCTTTTCTTCGGTGAATTGCTCGCTGAATCCGGTGCAGAGGATCACCGGGATATCGCGCCGGATGTCCATGAGGGCGGCGGCCAGTTTATCACCGGTCATGTTGGGCATGGTCATGTCGGTGATCACCAGATCAAAATTGCCCGGCTGGGCTTTAAACAGCTCCAGGGCTTCAATACTGCTGGTTCGGCATACGACCTTATAACCCAGGCGTTCCAGCATCTGCCGGCCCATATCCGTTAAGACCTTTTCATCGTCCACAAAAAGGATGCGTTCATCTCCGGTGGCAAGCGCCATGTTGTCATCGGTGGCAGGTGCAGTTTTCATTTCAATTTTCGGCAGAAATACTTCAAAAGTACTGCCCTTGCCCGGTTCGCTTTTTACCGTTATGGCGCCGCCGTGGCTTTTGATGATGCCATGAACCACCGAAAGTCCCATGCCCGTTCCCTTATCCCGTCCCTTGGTGGTAAAAAACGGCTCAAATATCCTTGTTTGCACATCTTCGGGCATACCGTCACCGGTATCACCAACTTTCAAACACAAATACTCACCGGGGATCAAATCAAGACTTTGGGCTTTATGGGCTGAATCTATTGAAACATCTGTCAGACTAACCTCAAGGATGCCCCCCGTATCGCGCATGGCATAATCGGCATTGGCGCACAAATTCATCACGACCTGGTGAATCTGGGTCGGGTCCGCCAGGGTGGCTGAATCACTTTGAATGGTTGGCCGGATTTCAACCGTGCTGGGCAGTGATGCCCGCAGCAATCTGAGGGCCTCTTTGACCAGGTGCTTCACCTTAACGGGAGCCAGTTGCTGCTCGGCCTGGCGACTGAATGCCAGAATTTGCTTGACCAGGCCTTTGGCGCGATTGCCGGCATTGAGCACTTCCTGGATATTACTATGAAGCAGAGATCCTGCGGTTGCTTCAGACAAAGATATTTCAGTGTAGCCAAGAACGGCCGCCAGAATATTGTTGAAATCGTGGGCAATGCCGCCGGCCAGGGTGCCGATGGCCTCCATTTTGTGGGCCTGCTGCAGTTGGGCTTCCAGTTTTTTCTTTTCCGCTTCGGCCTGTTTTCTTTCGGAGATATCCCGCAATGCGCCCAGGATAGCAACAGGCTCACCGGATGGGTCCCGCAGGAAACTGGCGGTCACCTCCGACCATATCGTCGTTCCGTCTTTGCGATATTGCTCAAGTTCCAGAGTCCGTGAGCGCTGCGGATCGACTGCTTCGCTCTTTTCCCTGGCCAGTTCCTCTGCAATGGCCTTTGTGGCTCGCTCGTAGGAATCCGGGGTCAGGATATCATGCATTTCAAGCTGCAGCATTTCCTCGGGGATAAATCCAAGAAATCGTTCGACGGATGGGCTGAAATAGGTAAATCGGACCTGGGAAGGATCAAAGGTCCAGATCACATCGGAAATATTATCTGCCAGAAGCCGATATCGCTGCTCACTTTTTCTGATTTCTTTAAATGAACGGGCATTGATGATACCGGCCGCCGTCTGGGCAGCCACACCCATCAGAACGCTGATATCACTTTGGGTCAGGAGCCGCCGTAACTTTTTGTTTTCCACCGCCAGAACGCCAAGTGCCTCCTTTTCGTAAACAATGGGCAAATAGACAAAAGATTGCACCGCCATCTGCCGGATGAATTCACGGCTTTTAGGAGAAAAATCCTGCTCAATTTCTGAAACATCATTGACTAAAAATGGTTTTTGTTCGTTAAAACACCTGACCAGATGACCCTGTGAGTGGGGAATGCCAAGATTAAATTCCGTACTCTCTATAATTTTCTCCTGTTCCCGGCTATAACCGAAGCCGGCGATATATTTCAGTCGATTCCCGTTCGGGTCAGTCAGCATAATCATGCCGCGATCAAAATAAAGGTGTCTTTCCATACTCCCCACAACAGTATCAAGAATCCGGTCCACATCCGGGATTCTGGTGACGGCCTGGCCGATCTCTTGAATCAGCAAAGCATTGCTGTGGCGGATGTTCATCTCATCCAGCAGATCCTTGGCCGCATTGCCCTGGGTTTCGATGGTTTTAACCAGTTCTTTTTTTTCAAGTCGTCCGGCGTACAAAAACAATATCAAAGAAACGATCGCGCACACCGACGCCGGAGTCAGCCAGGCAGTGCCCGGCAGAGTATGGTAGGAAATCAAAGAAATCAGCAGACCAATGATGAGGGCGGCATTGCTCATCCGCTTCCAGATGAGAAAAGGGGTTTTCGCCCAGGTGACAATGTAGCGGCAGTGGTTGTCTCCCCGGTGGTAACACTCCGGGTGTTCAACTGCGGCATAGTTGTTAATAAAAATCCGGGCCACAGATTCGAAGGTGCCGATACGATTCTCACATTGATAGCGCTTTTTCTGCTGCCCCCGACCTGGGAGTGGAAATGATCTCCACTTTATTGGCGCCCAGCTTTTTGGCTTTCATTTCGGCGCCCCGTGACATGGTTCGGGCCAGTTTGCCCACCATGAGATAGACAGACGCCAGGTTGATCAACCCCATGGCATACTGTTTGGCAGGCCCCATTCTTTCACAGGATACGGTGAATCGGCCGGCGTCCCTGGCGATATGGGGATTGCCGGTCTGGGCGGCGATTATTTCGTGGAATCTGTCAGTCTGGTGCTGGCTGAACCAGTGCCCGGGATCTTCCACCTCGTGTCTTGTCATCCCGGCAAATTGCAAAACAGAATCGATGTCGATGTTCGGATGATATTTTTTAAGATACTCGACGTAGGTTATGATAATGCGGCTGTTATACAACGGCTCCTGAATGTCTATCTCGGAGCCGACTTTCCCTTGGAGATCCGGTTTTAATTTATTCATGCCGGGTTGCAACACCGGCGAGGCATTCTGATTTTTACCCAGAATGTGATTAATCCCGTCGGATCTTATCCCGGGTTCCTCGTTTATATTATCTTTATTTAAGAGAATTTAATCAAGGTCAGCCATCAGATTTGTATTGAACTCAAGAGTTTTGATTTTCTAGTATATCATCGGATTCCGGTATCGCAGTGGCGTCGGGTAATGCTTTGGGTACCTCCAGGCTGTTGGCAAACATAAACAGCATGCCCCGCAATTTGGGAGAATTTTCTTCAAACTGGATCCCCAGCGCCAGCGTTTTACTGCCGTTGAAATGAATCTGGTGACGCCAGACGATATTACCCCTAACCTTGAGTTCCATTGTCTCCCCCGGGAAGCTGACCCGAATTTGATGGTTGTCGCCAGTTTCCGGCATCGAATCCAACAGGTGGCCGATTTGATCACTTTTGCCGTTTAGCACAACGCAAATACCACCGATGGATATATCACTGGAATAGCCGTCAATGATCAGAGGCGTTTCTAATGAAGCCTTTGGGAGCAAGTTCCAGGTTTAATTTGATGGGCAATTGATAACGCTCGGCCTTGCGAGCCATTTGCGGCAGGCTTGACTCTTCTGGTCCCAATCGAATTTTAAACAAATCGATCAGCGCCAGTTCTATATTGGGAAACTCCCTGCACAGTTTCATCAGTTTTTGTCTGGAAATCTTAACCAGTTCAACCTGGGTCACGGTTTTGATATCGGATTGGCAGATCTGATCATTTTTAAACGGATAAATCTCCCCGAAAAAATCATCTTCAGACAAATATATATTCGGCTTTCTGTGAACTTTTTCTTTGGTTACTAAAGATGGGAAAATGGAATCCTTCAGGGTCCCGGATACAATAAAATAAAGATCGGTCCCACGGTCTCCCGCTTTTTGAACTATTTGGTCCGCAATTAAGCGAACCCTGACAAAGCCCGATAGCAAGGCCAGCATTTCTTTGGGCGACAGTTTATCAAAAAGCATTTTAGGCGGGGTCATCCTGAAATTGCCCTGTTCAAGATCGGATAAGAACAGGTGAATTTCCTTGTTTGAAGGCGGTTTTATGAGCCATTGCTGCTTTTTTGCAACCAGGGCCTGGAGCATCTGGCCTGAACCAATGTAGAGCCGGGCTGCCTTACCGTATGATTTAGCTGCCAGGTCGAGCAACTCATGTCTGAAAAGCAAATCGGCGTATTTTTTTAGCAGGGCGGGATGGTTCGGAAACTGTTTCAGGATGCTGGAAAAAGCCTCTATGGAATCAATCACAATGGATCCATCGATGATGTGTTCCGGAATGTTTTTCTCACCGATTGACTGGTTCTTATTGTTTTCAGTTTGGGATTCAGACATATGTTTTAAGCTTTTGCCACCCGAAATAATAGATCAGGGTAAGATATTCATTGCAAAATTATGTGCTTTGAATTCTGTTTTATAAAAACCCATCATTCCAATTGGGGCGAAGCCCCTAAGTTCAATAAGTTATTTAAGATTTTAAATGGGAAATCTAAAAACAGGTATCGGCACTTTCATGTATCTACTTTAGGTCTGAATAAAATTTTCCCGAAAATTGGGTAACTACTGGATCGTTGAGGCCTATCTGAAATTGCTCTTTGTCTAACATGCTGATATTTTATTTAATTCTTGCAATGTTATGACAATATCCATTATAATTAGTTTCCATCCGGTCTGCGGCGGATTCCGATGAGCGGCGTTTTCCGCGGGTATATTTTCCCAGGAGGACGGCTAAACCTCTGGCGTGACGGCAGGTAGGGTATAAGATTCGAAAGTTCACAGATATGAAACAATCAAAGAAGTCGATTCTTTTAAAGATATTCCTGGTCCTGGCCCTGGCGGCAGCAGCTTATATGGGTTTTTCACTGCGCAGTGGGCAGGTCTCCAACCGGGGTCTTCCAGAATCAAGACCCCCGGGGAAAAACAATTATATTTTTGACTATGCCCACATCCTGGATGACATTAGATCATCGACCGGAAAATATCTGGCTCTAATTAAAAACGACTACGCTATAGAAGCACTTATTGTCACCCTGCCGTCCCTGCCGCCATCCCACACCATCGAGTCGCTGGCGGCTGAGATGTTCAGCAACTGGCAAATTGGAACCACCACCGACGGTCGGGGCCTATTACTGTTGCTGTCCGATAAAGAAAAGCTCATTAAAATTGAAGTCTCCTACGAACTTGAGGATGTTTTTACAGATATTTTCTGCGGCTATATTGAAGACAAACAGCTCAAAGCTTATTTTTTAAGCAATCAGGTGGACATCGGCCTGGTGGCCGTGATGGAGGAAATTGAGCAGCGGGCTCAGGTCAAACATCAGGCCGATTATACGGTTGCTCAAATTGATGAGCTCGATGCAGAATTGCTTTCCGGTGGGGCCGGCGCCAAACGGCAATTAACCGACTACCAGGAAGAAGAGATTTCAACGGCTGGGCAAAATTATCCGGCAGGCCATACCCCGGATGAAGCCTGGCATACACTTATTCGCAGCTGGCAGGATAAAGTGCGCGATCCGAATCTGGGTGTCTATACCCGGATCACCCGCCTGGCTTACCGGGATTTTAAAAACTTGCCGGATTCCCGATACGAAGAAGATGTCAACACTTATAAAAACAAGCCCTACGAGGTGATCCAAAACGATACCTACGCGGTTATCTTTTTTGGAAAAAAGAAGGGTTGGGACAATGCCCCCTTTTTATTTTGTCGAACGGCAGCCGGCTGGCAGTTTGATATTGTGCACCAGCGCAAATATGTGCGCATGGGGCGCAACCCCCATTGGGGCATTGAACGGGCTGATTATCCCTACGTAGACCTGCTGGCTAAATGTCCTTACTGGATGAACCAGGATATTCCACGGGAGGGTGACGATATCTATCGTATCGAAAACGATTACCGGCTGGCAGACGAAATTATGGGTCTTGAGAAAGCCTATGAAAGCCGATCCGGAAGATTTTGCAACTGTCATGCGCCTGGGCAGGTTGTATACCCTAACTTCTCTGAGCCCCAAGAAAAGGATATCCCTTTTAAAAAAAGCCAAACAGCTGGACCCTGACAGCCCGGAACCCTACAAATACCTGGGAATCGTGCATCTGGATGCGTTTTATCAATTTGATTCCGCCATAAAGGAAATGGAGGTGTATGTCAGGCGCAGGCCCGAAGATGTATTCGGCCATAACTATCTGGGCTATCTTTATTATTGTGAGAAACAATATAAACCGGCTATCAAAGAGCTCAAAAGGGCCGTTGAGTTAAGAGCCGACAATTGCTATGCCTATGCCAAGCTATCCCGGACCTATGCCGGTCTTTTTTTAGATTCCTCTGAACTGGATCCGCGACGCACCGGTTACCGCCGAAAGGCAGTTATAGATGTTTGAAAAGGCTTCGGCAACTGAATCTGCCGACCCCAGAAGGATTAAATGGCTGCAGCGGTATTTGTTTAAGAAAAAGATTGTAGAATAAAGATTTTTTTTTTTTCGCTAAGTGCTGTTAAATCTGGGGATGGGTGCTGAATTATCGCCGAAATCAATTTTTGGCCTGAAAATATAAACCTGCCATGGAGACGGAGGCTATCTACCACGGAACCGAATTTGAATCCCCATAGGTGGCGGCAGGAATCTATCGCGGCTGGAAAGCCGCTCCGCACAGTAGATTAAAAACGTAACCTCTACCCCGAAGCGTCGCTCAACTCCTTAAAACTGCCGTGCCAGGAGCACTTATCACAGAAGGTCTCAGTATCGTCGCAAACCTCGGGACAGCTCGATGAATCCACATCCGCACTGAATTCAACATTGCCATCCCTCCATGCAAATTCATAGGTTTCGTATTCGTCATCAGGGTCTTTAATATAAAATTTTTCACAACCACACAGCGGGCATTTCATTGTCGTTACTCCAATTTTATTATTACAGATAGAACGCATCCTCAGATCACAAAGGTATAGATACGAGAGTGTTTTGTATTTTGTGTTTAGTGTTTAGATTGTCGACAGATGGACTGAACTTTCTGAATTTCAACCAAACACAATATACTAAACACCAAACACAAATTAATCAAATTCAATTAAATAGAAATTTTGAAATAATCTCCTTCATGATCTCGGTGGTTCCCCCGCCAATGGAAAGTACGCGGTTATCGCGATACAGGCGTTCCACCGCATAGCCGCGCATGAATCCATAACCACCAAAAATCTGTACGGCATCATAGGTCACCTTGTCACTGGTATTGCAGGCAAAATTTTTGGCCATGGATATTTCTTTAACCTGGTTGAGTCCGGCACCTATTTTGGCGGCCACCCGATAGGTAAACTCCCGGCTCACTTCAACCAGGGTCGCCATGTCCACGATCTTGTGCCGCATTACCTGAAAGCCGGCCACCGGTTTGCCGAAAACCTCTCTCTGGTTGGCATATCGTATTGACTCTTCGAGGGCGATCCGGGATGTCATATTGGCCATGACCGCCAGTTGGAGTCGTTCGGACTGAAAATTTTCCATAATCCCGTAAAATCCCAGGTTTTCTTCCCCGATGAGATTTTCAGCCGGGACCTTACAGTTGTCGAAAAAAATCTGGGCGGTATCCGATGCCCACCAGCCTGTTTTTTTCAATTTCTCTGATACGGAATATCCCGGTGTGCCGGCTTCAATCACCACCAGGCTGATTCCCTGGGTCCCCGGTCCGCCGGTGCGCACAGCACAGGTAATCTGATCCGCACGGCAGCCGCTGGTAATAAACGTTTTGCTGCCGTTAACGACAAAATGGTCATTTTCCCGCACGGCCGTCGTCTGCAGCCCGGCCACGTCCGAACCGCCCCCGGGTTCAGTAATCGCCAGGGCGGCAATTTTGTCTCCCATAATTACCGGTTTGACAAAGCGCTCTTTTTGCTCAGCGGTCCCATGGCTGAGAATCGGAGGAATGGCAATATTCAAAGAACCCAGACCGGCGGCGACGCCACCGGAACCGCATCGCATGATCTCTTCCCAGGCCGCAACTTGGAAAAAGATATCCCCGGGGGTCCCACCGTATTCTTCCGGATATCCGATGCCCAGGATACCGACATCGCCGGCTTTTTTATAAAGATCGCGGGGAAATTCATTTCTTTCTTCCCAATCCTCAATATTGGGAATAATTTCTTTGTCCACGAATTCTTTCACCGATCGCCGAACCATATGATGCGCAGGTCCAAAGTATTCCTGAGAAGCGGCCTCATCACTAAATTCAAATTTCATTTACGACCTTTTCAAATTGAAAGTTAGGGTTTGAATAAAGGAGCGGTGATAAACCGAATTGGCAATCGGCCACAACAGCTTGATTTTATAATGGTAATTTTTAATTACATTATGGTGTCGCCAATCGCCTGTCAAGACTTTTATCTAACATATTCAAGCGTTAGTTGACAAATCCCTATGAATATAGGACACAGATACCCTTGAATTCGGAATGCGGAATTTCTCTATATCGGATTTTAGATTCCGGATTTTGGATTGATGAAAGGGACTCTGTCGATTCTATTTTTTTGACTATCAGCAATGAGCTATCAGCTGGCGCTGGAAGTGCCTTAACCCGAACAAGGAGTAAATAATGAAAGAAGTCGTAATCGCCTCGGCCTGCCGCACGGCTATCGGAGCCTTCGGCGGAACTCTGAAAGACAGTCACGCTGCCACCATTGCCAGTGTCGTGATGAAGGCTGCTATTGAAAGGGCCGGTATCGATCCGGCAATCATCGATGATGTTCGCTATGGATGCTGTATGGAGCCGGTTGATTCCCTAAATGTTACCCGTATCGCCGCCCTGCTGGCCGGCATTCCCGCATCCGTGACCGCCGTCACCATCAACCGGGTGTGCATTTCCGCAATGGAAGCGGTTATCTCCGGCATGGCCATGATTCAGGCCGGCATGGCAGATGTTATCCTGGCCGGCGGTGTCGAACATATGTCAGGGGTACCCTATTCCGTGCCGGGGGCCAGGTGGGGTTGTCGCCTCCAGGACAATGAATTCGTCGATAATGTCATTCGGGGGCTGCACTGCGGATCACACGTCATACCGCATCCGGAAGACGGCCCGGTGGACGCGGAAATGCCCCCCCTGAGCTATTTCAAAGGCAAACCATACATTATGGGCCATACCGCAGAGTTCATTGCCCAGCACCTGGATATCAGCCGGGAGGAGATGGACCAGGTTGCGCTCAGAAGCCATAACAACGTCGAAAGGGCCACCAACGACGGTTCATTTGCAGAAGAAATCGTACCCCTTGAAGTCCCCCGGCGCAAAGGGGACCCGGTTATTTTTGACAAGGACGAGCATTTCAGGCCCGGAATGACCCTTGAAAAACTGCAGGCCCTTCCGCCGGCTTTTGTTCCCAAAATCGGCAAAGTGACGGCCGGTAATTCGAGCGGCATTAACGATGGCGCCGCCGGCCTGATCATCATGTCCGCCGAAAAGGCGAAGGAATTAAACATCCAGCCCATGGCCAAAATAAAATCCGTGGCAAGAGGCGGGTGCCATCCCTCGGTAATGGGCCTGTCTCCGGTTCCGGCAGTCAATAATTTGCTCACCACAAGCGGTTTGAAAATCGGAGATTTCGAATTGATTGAAGTCAATGAAGCCTTTGCGGGCCAATACCTGGGCTGTGAAAAAGAACTGGGCTTGAATCGGGAAATCACCAACGTCAATGGATCGGGAATCGGCCTGGGACATCCGGTCGGAGCGACCGGTGCCCGGATTATGGTCACGCTGATACATGCCATGAAAAAAAGAGGAAACACCCTTGGTCTGGCCACCCTGTGCGGGGGGGGGGTGTGTCCATGGCATGCGCTGTAGAATTGGTTTAAAACCACCATCTTTCTAGAGGGTGGCAAGGTAATATTCACAATAACATCGTTTCGCTAATGCCGAATTAAAAGACCATCGAACTTTTCGGAAACGTCCAACATTGAATAGTTAATCGAAATAGGAAAACCAATAACGAATCCAATAACTATTAACGCTCGACACATCCTTATATATCTTAAAAATAGGCTGGGTCGAGACCTGAGGAGGCTGAGAATGAAGAGAATACTGTCTTGTGGGTTCATTATTTTCCTGATCATGTTGTTGCCGGGCGGTTTACTGGCAGCGAACGATGTGGCTGAAGGCGACAGCGCCTACTCCCGGGGAGGGCTTGACGGCTACAAGCAAGCCATTGAGTTGTATGAAAAAGCCTTGGCTGAAAATCCCGACAGCTATGAGGCGAACTGGAAGTGCGCCAGGGCATACAGGGAATATGGCAATGAAGCCAAGTCGCAAAAAATTGAAGGCTGGGAGGATATCTGTGCCAAATACGGCAAAAGCGGCATGCAATATGCGCAAAAAGCCACCGAACTGGAGCCCAACAAAGCTGACGGGCACTACTACTATGGCCTCAATGTCGGTATCTATTCCGATGGCGTCAGCATTTTTACAGCGCTGTCAGAAGGCCTCAAAGATAAAACCCAGACCAGTTTTGAAAAAGCGTATGAAATTGACAAAATGTATAAAGAGGCCGGGCCCATGCTCTCCCTCGGCCGTTTCTGGGCGGTCCTCCCCTGGCCCATGCGGGACCGTAAAAAATCATTGCAATACTACCGGGAATACCAGGCCACCCAATACTTTGCGGATAACCTTGAAGCGCATTTTTACATCGGCGAGGTTCTGTACCAAATCGGAGGAGACGAAAACAAAGCCGAAGCCAAAGGCTTGCTGGAAAAAGCAGCCAAATCCGAGGACCCCTTTTTTAGAGACAAGGCCCAAGAGTTGCTGGCCAAATTAAAGTAATCTTTAATTTGGGGTTCCGGCATACGATAGGTGTCAGGTGTTCCGCCGGAGGCGGGCCGCCAGTCTAATCGAAAAAGAAACTGAAGTTTCATACAAGGAGTCAGTAAGGACGATGGCACAGCAGAAAAGCCTAGCGATTGAGCGACGTTGCAGATAACAGCTTGTCTTAATCGCGGCTATTCACTTTTTTGTCCTGACACCTGACACCTTCTTACTCCTGAAACCAAAACCGAATCAAATGCTGCGTTTAAAAGGGAAAAATTTTAACAGCCAATCATCTACCTTTAAAAGGTGACGCCATGTTAGACCCCTATGCGCTAAAACCCTGGCTAAAGCATTATGATGAGCACGTTCCCCAGAGTCTGGATTATTCAAACAAGACCTATGCCGAATTATTCCGTGAAGCCACCACCCATATTCCGGTTAGAACCGCCGTCTATTATATGGGTCGCGGAATCACCTACCATGAGCTCGATAAACTCTCCAACCGCCTGGCACACTTTCTCAAAAAAAGCGGATTGCAACCGGGCGACACGGTGGGGGTCCATCTGCCCAACATCCCGGCCTATTATATATCCATCCTGGGCATTCAGAAGGCGGGATGCGTGCTGACCGGCGTCAGCCCCCTGCTGCAGCCCAAAGAACTTGAATATCAGCTCAACGATTCCGGCACCAAACTGCTGGTGACCCTGGATGCCTTATTTGAAAAGGTTAAGGCGGTTGTCCCCCAAACCGGGGTCGAAACGGTGGCGGTGGCAGGAATTGCCGACTTTCTTTCACCGCTCAAAGGTTTTTTGGGCAAACGATTAAAAAAGATTCCTGCCGGAAAAGTGAATCCGATTCCCGGCCTCACCGTCGGCCGATTTATGAATTTTCTTCAGAGAATGCCTTCCGATTTTGTCGAAGAGAAGATAGACCCCGATGCCCGTTGCCTCATGCAGTATACCGGCGGGACCACCGGCCCTCCCAAGGGGGCCGTCCTCACTCACCGAAACATGGTCAGTCAGATTCAGCAGACCAATACATGGCTTGATGTCAGTGTCGGTGAGGAATCTACCCTTCTCTCCGCCTTTCCGCTTTTTCACCAGGCCGGCCTGTTTCTGGGAATGGACACCATGGCCTTCGGCGGTACCCAGGTGGCGGTGCCCAATCCGCGAGATCTGAATTTTTTGATAGCGGCAATCAAAAAGTACCAACCCAGGGGCATCGTCAATGTCCCAACCATCTATTTGGAGTTATTAAAAAGCCCGAAATTCAGGGCCCTCGATTTTTCCGGCGTTGAATGGTTCATCAGCGGAGCGGCGCCCTTCCCTCCCGAATACATCAAAGAATTCGAAGAAGTGGTCGGTAAAGGCAAGCTGTTAGAAGTCCTGGGAATGACCGAGACCAGTCCGGTACACATGGGCCTGCCGCGCTACGGTATGAAGAAACCGGGATCCGTCGGCATTCCTTTCCCGGATACCGACGTAAAATTGATCGATCCCGATTCAGGTGAAATCGTGCCGATCGGAGAGCCCGGTGAATTGATCGTCAAAGGACCCCAGGTGTTTACCGAAGGGTACCACAACAAGCCCGAGGAAACCGCCACGACTCTGAGAGACGGGTGGATCTACACCGGTGACGTTTGCAAAATGGATGAAGACGGCTATTTCTATGTCGTCGACCGCCTCAAAGACATGGTGATTGTTTCGGGCTACAAGGTATTCACCCGCACCGTCGATGACGTCTTAATGGAACACCCCGATATTGATATGGCCGCCGCCATCGGACTGCCGGACCCCGCCAGGCCCGGTTCCGAAATCGTCGCCACCGCCATTGTATTAAAGCCCGATGTTGAAAAAAACGAAGAGACCCGGGAAAGTATAATTCAATACATGCGCGAAAAAGTGGCGCCCTACAAAGTTCCCAAAAAAATTGAATTCATGGATGAACTGCCCCTGAGCGCTGTGGGAAAAGTCCTTAAGCGCGAACTGAGAGAAATGATGAAGAGCAGACCGGGTTGATATCCGGTCTCGAGTTTTTTTTTAATAATTGGATTGATCACTCTGTATGATTGTGCCGTTTAAGACAACTTGTTACCTCGAATTGACACGAATAACCACAATGAATACTGCCCAGCTATTTGACCCCGATCGACGCAGCAAGGCGCCCGTTGTGTTTATAGCTTGCCTTGCCGTTCTGGTTGGGGCCGTTGTGCTGGCCTCGCTGACCCAGAAAGGTTTCGGTAGAATTGCGGTATCCAATGTCACGTATACCAATTTCAATGGGATCCTGATCCGGGCCAAACTTCTCAAATCCCTAAGCGCGTCAAAATCCGATCCGGCACCGGGCATCGTCTACATCCACGGGTATCAGAACAATCGCGAAACCAGTGATGCCTACTGCATTGAACTGGCAAGGCGGGGACTCGTGGTTCTGGAAATTGATGCCATCGGGCGCGGCAATTCCGGTATCCCGGGGGAACTGGATGATCCGGATTTTGATTCCACCTATGGTGGAAAAACGTCTTTGGCCTATCTCAAATCCCTTGCCTTTGTCGATACGCACAAAATTGGTTTGATGGGCCACAGCCTCGGCGCTGAGATGGTTTACACAATGGCTGTAAAGGACCCCTCGTTAGGTGCACTGGTTATATCCGGCTTTGCCTACCGCGATGACGCCTCAACCACCCTGCCGAAAAACATGCTGATGATCTTTGGAAAGTACGATGAATTCCGCCAGCGCATGACCGGTACCAGGGATTTCGAAAAAGAGTGGATGGGCACGGAGCTGACCCGCAGGGTATTTCCGGTAAAAACCCCTGAGTTGTCGAAAACCTATGGCAATTTTAAAGCCGGTACAGCACGGCGTGTCTTTATGCCAAAAATTACCCATCTGCATACATCCCACAGCAGCGCTGCCATTGCCGAAGCCTTGCAATGGATTCAGCAGGCACTTGATCCAGCCAAAAAAGATTGGATCCCGATCGATAACCAGATCTGGCAGATTAAGGAGTGGTCGACCCTGATTGCCATGGTTGCCTGCCTGGCCTCACTTTTGCCCCTGGGCCTGGTCCTGCTGCGGACGTCATTTTTTCAATCCCTGCATTTCCCGGTTTCGACAAACTACGCTTGCAGCGGTAAGGCATACATCAAGCCGGCCATTATTAATGGTGTGCTCATGTGGCTTTACTTCCCGATTATTTTTGTCCTTTTCGGGATCCATGTATATCTGGTTCGCATCGACAAGGTATTCCCTCTGATGATGACCAATGGAATTGTCTGGTGGTTTCTATGGATAAACATCATCGGTTTTTTCTTTTTCAAAAGATGGTTTAAAAAGCAACGTCGCGAAAATGGTCTGACGCTTTTTGAGCTGGGACTTTCCGATCGCGAGGACCGTTTCAACTTAAAGGGTGTGTTCATCGCCAAAACCGCCTTGCTGGCAACCATTCTGTTTCTCTTTGCCTACTTGGTCGAGCACACCCTGGAAAGTATCTTCATTGTTGATTTCCGGTTCATCTTTCCCTTTGCAAGTGACCTGACACCTTACAGGGCACAGCTCTGGTTCTCGTACTTTCCATTTCTGCTGGTCGGTTTTTTACTGATGGGCATCTTCCTCCACGGTCAGCTGCGCCAACCAATGAAATCAACCTGGCTGAAGACCTTCATCTCCTGGTCCGTATTTAACATCCTGGTTCTCGTAATACCGCTGGTTTTATTCTTAGTGGTTCAATACCTGCCGTTGTTTATTACCGGGGCCATTCCCTTCGTCGGCCCCGGGGGCATGTTCATCGCCTACACCCATAACCTTTTCCACATCATCGCAGTCCTGATCCTGGTGATACCGATTTCAACCTGGTTTTATCAGCTGACCGGCAGAATTTATCTCGGTGCCATGATCAGCGCGGCCTTGGTCGCCTGGATGTTCGTTTCATCACAGGTCATCGCTCCGATACCGGTTTGAGCAGAGGACAGGTGTCAGATGCCGGATGACAGAGGTCAGATGACGAAATTCAGAAGGCAGAAGGAAGCGCCACCAACCTGTAATATCATCAATCCAAGCTCATAGTGCTGCCGTGGCTTCTACCAGTTATTTATTCCTTGAAACTCTTAGAATTTCTGATACGGAATAATTAGGGTAACATCCTTTACCTTACTGACCCCTTATATGTGCGGGGTACCTTGCAGGGATAAGCCGCACTGTTAATTTGATCCCAGCAAGATCTGTTGAATGTATGGAAGAAATTTGAATGACGCATGTTCATTCATTCGGAGGATCAAAAGAATGAAAGACAATGAATATCTCAAAGATAGGAGAGCCGATGATCCATATGTTGATTGCTGCTGGGAAGAAGATAGACGCCAAGTGTATGACTTTATTTATTGGGAAAATGGAGGAATAGAAAGAAGAAGCGGAAAGGAACGGCGACAGCAAAAAAAACGCAGCAGCAGTTGGGTCTATGTATCCGAATGGTCAAGTGTATGCATAGAAGATAAAGACGATCAGTGATACCTACAACCAACGCTTCAAAATCTATTTTGGTGAGGGCCAGAAAAATATGGACTTCAGCCTATGCGACATAATCATTGAAAATATATCCCGGGTCATTGTCGGCAAAGAGCAGGCGATCGAGCTGCTGCTGGTGGGTCTTCTGGCCGAAGGTCATGTCCTGCTGGAAGATGTGCCCGGTGTTGCCAAAACCTTGCTTGCCAAGTCCCTGGCCAAAAGCATCGGGGGTTCTTTTGACAGGGTTCAAGGTACACCTGATCTTTTGCCGGCCGATATTACCGGCTTTAATGTCTATGATCAAAAAACGGGCCGTTTTTCATTTCATCCGGGGCCGGTCATCACCAACGTTTTGCTGGCAGACGAAATAAACCGCACGATACCCCGCACCCAGTCCAGCCTGCTCGAATGCATGGAGGAACGCCAGGTGACCGTCGACGGTAATACCCATCAACTGCCGGCGCCTTTTTTGGTCATGGCAACCCAGAATCCCATTGAGCTGGAAGGCACCTTTCCGCTGCCCGAAGCACAGCTGGACAGATTTTTGTTAAAAACCCAGCTGGGCTATCCGAACAAAACCGAAGAGATCCGGATATTGGAGCGGTTTCAGGAGACCGATCCCTTCCCGCTGCTGGAACCCGTGGCAACGCCCGAGGATATTACCGGACTGCAGATAATCCGCCGCAGCATCCGCGTTTCGCAACCGATTCGAGAATACATTGCAAATATCGTCCACGCCACGCGCGATGACGAAGCCATCCAATACGGTGGCAGCCCCCGCGCCTCACTGGGGCTAATGCGGGCCGGACAGGCCCTGGCAGCTCTTCGAGGACGCAACTTTGTTCTTCCCGATGATATTAAATATCTGTCACACCCGGTCCTCACCCATCGACTGATCCTTACGGAGAACGAGCGTTTAAAGGGCAAAAGCACAGACCACTTTATAGAAAAACTTCTCAAGCGCATACCGGTCCCGGTTGCGTCGGAATAACCAGATGAACGCCGATCAGCCGGAAAATCGCGAGCCAACCATTTTCAATTCCTTGTTAACACTCTTCTTTGTAGGTATTTTTCTTTTCGTCGCCCTGTTATACCGTCAAAACGATCTATCGCTGTTGGCGATTCTCATCCTAATTGTGGTCGGCGGGGCCAAAGCCTGGAGCAGTATGAGCCCGGCCCGCATCCGGTGTGACAGCGCCATCGACACCCGACGGGTTTTCCCTGGAGAAACCATTAGCCTGGCAACCACGGTTGAAAATGGCAAATGGCTGCCGGTCTGGCTTAGAATCATGTGGTCGTATGACGGCGCGCTGAAACCCGTGGGAGATAGTGGAAATCTCATCCGACAGGAGGCCGCTGTCTTGTGGCACCAAACTGTTAAATTCTCACAGGATTTTGTTGCTCTGCGCAGAGGCGTATACCAGGTGGGACCGCCCCGTATCCGGACCAGCGATTTTCTCGGCTTCTTTGAAAAAGAAAAAAGCGTCCGGGATGTCACCCATATTATTGTCTACCCGCGGCTGGTCTCTTTAAGGCCGATTGCCATCCGAAGGCGGGATCTGTTTGGTGAACCCGGCGCCAACAGCCCCGTAAAAGACCCGGTCTATATTCTCGGCACCCGTGACTATCAATTCTCCAGGCCCTCGCGCCATATTCACTGGAAAGCCAGCGCGCGTCATCTCCGGCTTCAGGAAAAGATTTTTGAGCCATCAGAACAGGCAAAGGTCCTGCTCACCCTCGATGCGGGATCTTTTGCGAAAAGCATTCAAAAAGAGTGTTTCGAGCACACCCTGGAGGTCGTGGCATCCCTGGCGGTAAAATTAGACGGTATGGGATATGCGGTGGGGTTTGCTGCCAACGGAACCCTGAAAGGGGATGATTCATCCATGATCCCCCTAACCCCCGGCCCCCGACAGGTTCCCGCCATTTTGGAGACCCTGGCCCGGATGCAGACAATGCCAAATCAAACCATGGCAGAGGTCATCAGGCAATTCCTGGGATCAAAGCGAGGGGTCAGCTGCGTCCATTTTTGCTATGAAGACGACCCGTCTGTTTCAGATATAGAGAAACTCTTTCAGAAGCAACGGATCCCGGCTAGTTTTCTGGTTTACCGCAACGATCCAACCTCGCAACCTTCGCGGGGGAAAAAAGGGACCTATCGGTATTCCATCGATGAAATCCGTATCGACTGGGGCCGTCAGACATGAAATCCGGTAGACAAAAAATCCTTCTGGTTCTGTCCTGCGGCGGAATGGAGTTTACCTGGCGTTATGCCTGGGCTTTCTTTATATCCCTTTCAATCCTTAACCGTCCCTTTCCCCTGCCGGACACCCTGGCCGTGTTTACCATGGCATCCCTTGTCACCCTTGCAGCCGGATATAAAAACTGGCGGTTGTATCAATCCCTGTCACTTCATATCGCCGGTTTCACCATTGCATGGCTTTTGAGCACCCATCGGTTTTTTTACCGGCACATGCCTTTGTCCAACATTTCCTGGATGGCGGATTGGTTCGAACACCTGCAGCAACTGCCGCAGGGGTTCATTCAACTGCTGTTTTTTGCCTGCCTGCTGCTGTTCTGGCTGGGTGCACGTGCCATGGTGAAAAGACCACCCAACTATTTTCCCGTTTGCCTCCAATTTGATAAGGGCCTGGGTGCCCTTTTCCTGCTGCTTCTGATAAAATTCATGGTCCAGGAAAAAGGGGGAATCCTGCTGGAAGACCCGGTAACCCGTTACCTGTTGTTCGCCTTTTTCACCTTTAGTCTGATTGCGATCAGCCTGTCCCGCAATCAAAACAAGGTTGAAAAAGCATTTCGTCCCGGCTATCACAGTATCGGTATTGTTCTGGGCTTTGTATCCATCGTATTAATCGGCAGTGCGGTTATCGCAGCACTGTTATTGCCCTATCTAACCCTTATAGCTGATTCCGCCCAAAGCGTTCTCAAAGAAACAGCCGCACCCATGGGTCCTGTGGTTGAAAATTGGATCCGCTTTTTATTTTCAATTGGAAGACACCGAAGAGACATCACTCTTTTTGGCACCGGCGATTCAATTGGAGATCAACTATATCCCGACTCCGAAATGGGGTGGGCCCAGGGCATCGGCTGGATCCTGCTGGGCCTAATCGGGTTGATCGCCATAGGGTTCTGCGGCTATTTGATTAGGCTATTGGTTCGCCGGCTTCTGAAAAGAACCACCATAAATAAATCCAAACAACCGCTGATGATTTTGATATCTATGCTGCTTTCAATGATAGGGGCTATCTTGCTGAGTGTTTGGAAGGGAATGCTGTTTCTGTTAAAAAGGATCGACAGCGCGGCAGCAGCATATGCCGGCATGCTTCGCTGGGGGCGCCGGAGCGGGCTGCCGGCAGCTGCAAGCGAAACGCCCGTTGAATATGGTAAAAGACTGTCGCAACGATTTCCCCGGCTCAAAACCGAGATCGAAATGATTATCGAGGTCTTCAACCGGGAAATTTACGGGCAGTTTCCACCCGACAAAATGGTCCTGGCCGGCATCCGATCCGCCCGGGGCCGGATGCGAAATCCCCGGCACTGGCCTTCACGGGTGAGGACCTGGTTTGCACAGCCATCTGCTACGACCCGGACTTCACAAGACTCAAAAGGGAGTTTAGTCCAGTAATATCGATAATTTATACGAAGTCCTTGAGAAAGAAGTGTGCCGAGCAAATCCTTATGCCTTCTTTTGTGACCAAATCGATATCTTCATCAAGGGTCACTTGCGATGCTTCATTTTAGAAATGCTGCCACCAGATCGCCGATTAGATTGAACTCATCCGGTCGATGCCAGATCATGTCCTTATCAGCGCCAAACCAGGTAAACTGGCGTTTGGCATAGCGCCGGGTATCCCGTTTTAAGGTTCGCACACATTCATCCCAGGACACCCGCCCCTCAAGAAAATCGATGATATGACGATACCCGATGGACTGCATCGATTTTAGATCGGCACCATAGCCCATGCCCAGCAGCTTTTGGACCTCTTCAACAAATCCGGCCTCAATCATTAAATCGACCCGTCGATCTATTCTGTCATAAAGTGTTTGGCGATCCATCTGCAGACAGACCTTGCAGCGCATGAAACGGTTCATCGGAAAATCCATGATCCTGCTGATGCTCGGAAATCGATCGTCCGGTGGATTCGATAGTTTCCAACGCCCTTACGATACGATAGGTATCGTTGGGATGCAATCGATCAGCGGCATCCGGATCGACCTGTTGAAGGTGCTCAAAAAGACGGCTGCTGCCGTCTTCAGCCGCCTCTTTCATCAACCGTTCTCTGATTTTTGGGTCAACGGGATTGGATTGGAAAAGACCCTGGAGCAGGGCTTTGATATATAGACCCGTACCGCCCACGACGAAGGGTATAACACCCCTTTGATGCAATTGCGTCACCTTCTGCCGCGCCATTTCTGCAAACCGCACGGCATCAAAGTCCTCATCCGGATCAACGATGTCAATCAGGTGGTGAAAGATCCGGTCCCGCTCGTCTGCGGTCGGTTTGGCGGTTCCAATATCCATGTAACGATAGATCTGCATTGAATCCGCGCTGATGATTTCACCGCCCGATTTTTCGGCAAGCCGGATGCCGACAGAGGTTTTACCGATCCCGGTAGGGCCGCAGATGACGATGACTTTTGGTTTTGTTATTTCAGAGCCCATTCTCGAAATAAATCACCTTAATGGCAAATTTTAAACTTAGGAAAGGATACACAGGGGGATTCTAAAAATCAACTCCGCAAAGCGACGGGATTTAAAACAAACCAAAATCTCGCAGAATTTCAGCTTTCATAATTAACCGAAATCAATAGGCAAAAATAATAATTGAACTAAATTGAGGCTGATGGTATTTCATAAGTAGCCAGATGATATCGAAAAAGCGCCATAAGTGGGAATGCCCAGAAAGGGAGTAATCGGATGAACATAGCTGTCGTCGGTGGAGGGAACCGGTGTAAACGATTGATAGAAGTAATTGAAAGGCACACATTTCAGGAGATAACCCCCAGGGTTGTGGCTGTTGCCGATTTAAAGGATGACACGCCCGGTATCATCAAAGCCAAAGAAATGGGCCTGTTCGTCACCCGTGATTATAATGATTTTTTTAAAAGGGACGACATTGATCTGATCATCGAACTTACCGGCAACATGGATATCTATAATGATATCCTCAGCAAAAAAAAGAAGACTGTCCGGGCAATCGCCAACCGAACCGCCCAGCTTTTCTGGGAAATTTCCTGGGTTTCCGCGTTGCAGAAAAAAACAGATCAGGAAACTGCAGGAAACCCGCGCCAGGTACAAGTCGATGATCAATGAGTTAATTCAAGAAGATGTTCTGGTGATCGCCAAGGATTACCGGATCATGGATATCAATGAAAGTCTGCTTAAATAAACTGGGCCTTCAACGAGAGGAAGTCATCGGGCGCTACTGCTATGAAATTACCCATCGGCAGGACCTGCCGTGTTCCGGAGAAAACCATCCGTGCCCGCTGATCGAAACCATGAAAACACAAAAGCCTTCTCAAACCACCCACATCCATCTGGACAAAAATAACAAGAAAATCTACTATTCAATCGGTACCTATCCGTTCATCGAAAACAATGAAATCATCGGCGCCATTGAAATATCACGAGATATCACCAAAGATATCAACATGCAAAAAACCATGATGCAGCAGGAAAAACTGGCTTCCGTCGGACGCCTGTCTGCCGGCGTTGCCCATGAAATCAACAACCCCCTGACAACCATCCTGACAACCGCTATGCTGATCCAGGAGGAGATGGACCCGGAAGATCCCAATTACCTGGAACTGGAAACCATAACCAAAGAAACCCTCCGCTGCCGCAAAATTGTTGCCAGCCTGCTCGATTTTGCCCGCCAGTCCGCCCCCACCAAAAACAATGCGACGTGAACGCCATTGTCATGGAGAGTGTCGTCCTGACCAAAAAACAGGCCGCATTCAAGGATTTGACCTTTACCAACGAACTGGCTGAAAATTTACCGCCGATTCATGTGGACAAAGGCCAAATCCAGCAATCATTCATTAATTTAATCATCAACGCCATTGAAGCCACCGATGCCGGAGGATCCATCATAATTTCTACAGCCTATCAAGCCGGAACCGAATAGCATTGAGATTTCCATCAGCGATACGGGGGAGGGAATTAGCGAAGAGGATTTGGTCAAAATTTTTGACCCGTTTTTTACCACCAAGGAGAACGGCACGGACTGGGATTGGCGATCACCCATGGAATCATCGAACAGCAAACGGAACAATTGAGGTTGACAGCAAATTGGGCAAGGGCACCAGATTTACAATAAAACTTCCGCTGAACATCCGGAGGAAACATGTCGCCTGATAATCCTCGCATCCTGGTTATCGATGACGAACTGAATATCTGCCGAAGCTGTACCAAGATATTGTCGAAGCTGGATTACGACGTCAGCTATGCGTTGAACGGATATGATGCTTTAAAAATGATGGATGCCGAACCATTTGACGTCATCCTTACCGATTTAAAAATGAGCAGCCTGGGCGGCATGGAGGTTTTGCGGCGGGTAAAAGAAGCTTATCCCGACACCTCGTGATTGTCATGACCGGTTACGCCAGTGTGTCATCGGCCGTAGAAGTCATGAAAATGGGTGCCCTGGACTACCTTCCCAAACCGTTTACGCCGGATGAACTGCGGGCCATTGTCATCAGGCCGTGGCGGAAAGAAAAATTCGGCTGCAAAATCAACAACTGCAGCAGCAGAAACAAAAAATCACACCGCTTTCGCACCAGCTTATCGGAACCAGCCCCAAAATCAAGCAAGTGATTACCATGATCCAGAAAGTGGCGCCAACCGATTCCACCGTCCTTGTCTATGGTGAAAGCGGAACCGGCAAAGAACTGGTGGCCAGGGCCGTGCATGCCAACAGCCTCAGGAGTAAAAATGTTTTTTTTGCCGTGGACTGCGGCACCTTATCGCACAATTTGCTGGAAAGCGAATTATTCGGCCATACCAAAGGCGCTTTTACGGGCGCCCATGAGAATAAGGAAGGTATCTTCAAACTGGCGGACGGGGGAACTATTTTTCTCGATGAAATCAGCAATATCAGCCCGAAGTCCAGGGCAAGCTCCTGCGATTTTTAGAGACCCGCGAATTTCTCCCTTTAGGCGCCAGCGCCCCATTACAGGTAAATATCCGCTTAATTTTTGCCACCAACAAAAACCTGCAACAAATGGTGGCCGAGGGCACTTTCAGAGAAGATTTTTACTATCGCATCGATGTCTACCCGATTCTGTTGCCGACCTTAAAAGAACGGAAGATGGACATTTTACCCATCGCCTATCATTTCCTGAATCAGTTTAGCAAAAAAATGGGCAAGACGTATCACAGGATTTGACCCCGAGGCTGTAAATCGCCTGACAGGATATGAGTGGCCTGGCAACGTCAGGCAGCTGCGAAACACGATTGAACGGGCGGTCATTTTATGTGAAAGAGATCAAATTTCACTAAACGATCTGCCGCTGCTGGGAGAATTGGACGATATCGACCAACTTCTTGAAAATATTCCTTCAACCAACGAAGAACTCAAGCAAATCAAAAAGGAAATCCGGCAGAAGGCGGTGCGCAAAGTCGAAAAAAATTTCATCTTAAATGCCCTGGTAAAAAATAACTGGAATGTGACCCTGGCCGCTCAGAGCGTCGGGTTGCAGCGCAGCAATTTTCATAACCTGATGAAAAAACACGAAATTACAATTCGAAAGTAAAAATATTCACTGTATATTTTTTTTATACATTCCCCCGAATCGTTTCATATCCGTCCCAAAACTCCCCACCGGTTGGCGCCAGTTAAATCAACAATTAATAATTTTATAATTAATTCAAAGTGTTATATTCAAAGACAGATGAGACCTTTCAAATCTATCTCTCATCAGCTGCTGCGCAGATAATCTCAATTTATGTAAGTCAAAATAGTATATATTTTTATATACACTTCCCGCCATCAGAACCGTACTAATATAATTATATTATTAAATTTCAGATGGTTATATTAATTATTAATTTCTGGCATGGATTCTGCTTAAAGAAAGCAGTAGATCAATCGTCTATTTATTCAAGCCAATATAATTAACGATTTCCCAATACCCCTAATACGTGAAGGAGGAAAAAATGGAAGCTCCAGCCAAAATCATCGTCGTCGATGATGAAAAGCGCATCTGTCACAATGTCGCCAAGATCCTCTCCAAAAATCAATATGAAGTGACGCACGCTGTGAGTGCCCAGGAAGCCTGGAAAAAATGGCCAAGGAAAGCTTCTCGCTCCTGATTTCCGATATCGTAATGCCGGACAAAAACGGCCTTGAACTGCTCAAGATGGTCAAAAAAGAATGGCCGCTGACCAAGGCGATCATGATGACCGCCTATGCCGCGACGGACACGGCCGTAAAAGCCATCCGCCTGGGGGCCCTGGACTATATTCCCAAACCCTTTACACCCGATGAGCTCAGATCCACGGTCGAACAGGCGCTGACAGGCAATCTGGCGGAAGCCCCGACAACAGATGAGGAAAAAGAGACGATTGACGTCATTGATATCGACATGCCGTTTGAAACCGATGAAGTCAGTAAATACGCCGGTGAAGATTATGCGCCCGGTTGGGGCGTTCGGATATGCCGGTCATTGAAGTCAAGATGCCTGAGCCCCTGGAAAATTATTGTGAAGTCGGGCAATATGGTTTGCGACATCTTCAAAAAATTAGGGGCCACCTGCAAAGCCGGAACCAAAACCGGAGATTGCCCGCAGAAAAAAGCCAAAAAGGGCAAGGCCAAAAAAACCAAGGGGTTTGATTCTGAAAACTGATCGGCATCGATCAGCCTTTCAGCTATGAGGAGGTCGTATCGATTACCGGTCCTGAATACGTTCATAATCTGCATCAGGAAGGGGTCACCTTTATGCCCTATGAAGAACTCAAGAAAAATTATGCCCGGATTCAGGCCCAAGAAACCGTGTCCATCGATGTTGACATGCCCTTTGACCGGGACGAAGTCGCCCGGCAAACCGGTGACGACTATACCCAAAGGCTCACCCGCTCGGATGTACCGGTGGTAGAGGTCACCGTCCCGGAAACCCTTGAAAATTATTGTGAAGTCGGCAATATGGTCTGCGACATCTTCAAAAAATTGGGGGCCACGTGCAAAGCCGGCACCAAAACCGGAGATTGCCCCCAGAAAAAAGCCAAAAAGGGCAAAGCCAAAAAAGCCAAGGGGTTTGATTCGAAAACCCTGATCGGCATCGATCAGCCGTTCAATTACGAGGAGGTCGCCGCCATCACCGGGCCGGAATATATCCACAACCTGCACCACGAAGGCACTGTTGTCACCCCCTATGAAGAACTGAAAAAAGCGATGGCCCAAGCGATGGCAAAACCGGCGGAGCGTGCGCCTGCATACCCGGATTTGATGAAAGAACCGGCTTACAAAAACATCCTGGTGATCGACGATGAAGTGGCCGTCAACAACAACATCCGAAAAATTCTGGTGAAAAATGGCTACCATGTCGATCAGGCAGTCACCAAAGCTGAAGCCCTTGAGAAAATTCAGGCCAGATCTTACAACCTCGTCCTCCTTGATCTTAAAATCCCGGGGGTAAAGGGGCTTGAGCTTCTCAAAGCAGTACGCGATAAGAATCCGGAAGCCAGGGTCATTATCATTACCGGCTATGCCAGCATCGAAACGGCCGTTGAAAGTGCCCGGCAGGGGGCCGTCGATTACCTGCCCAAGCCGTTTACACCCGATGAGATCCGCACGGTAACGGAAAATGCTTTCAGATTAGCCGCCTAGATAAAATTTGATCATTTCCCTAAAAAAATCCCGCCCACAAAATTATGGTCGGGATTTTTTTATTGATCCATATTTAATTCCACGCTTTTAAGCTTAAATTCTATTGACAATCACAGTTCCAAAAGGTATTTTCAAACCTTTTTGTAAATCGGGAACTGATCGAAATACTTCAATCTAATAATTAATCAGGAGACTGAGACAATGGCAAAAGATGTCAAAGGTCGGTACTGGTTGTCGGCGGCGGAATTGCCGGCATGCAGTCCGCATTGGATCTGGCCAATTCCGGCTATTATGTCTACTTGCTGGAAAAATCCCCCTCCATCGGCGGTGTGATGTCCCAGCTGGACAAGACATTTCCCACCAATGACTGTGCCATGTGAATTATCTCACCGAAACTGGTCGAGGTCGGCCGGCATTTAAACATCGAACTGATCACCTATGCAGACCTTGAAAGCGTGAAGGGCTCCCCCGGCAATTTCAAGGTCAAAATCAGAAAAGGGCCCGCACGCATCATCGAAGACCGCTGTACCGGATGCGGTGCCTGTGTTGAAAATTGCCCTGTAGTCATTCAAAATGTGGCTGCAGGCTGACGGAAAGCTGACATCAGTACGGGTAAACGTGGTGGTTCAGATTGACCGCACGCTCACCACTCATTAGGAGAATCACCTGATGAACAAGGCCATTGATTAAAGCAATGATCAATCTGCTCGAAATCGATTATATCGAATTGGATACGATCATCGAAAAAGAGTTCAACAACGATAAAGAAAACCTGATCATGATCTTCAGGCGATTCAAGCGACATCTACAATTATCTGCCCCGGCCCGCACTGGCTTATCTGTCCCTCAAAATCGGGGTCCCCTACAGCAAGATTTACGGTGTGGCAACATTTTACAGCACCTTCAGTCTGGAGCCCAGAGGCCGCAATATTATTTCGCATCTGCCTGGGCACCGCCTGCCACGTCAGAGGCGCCGAACGGGTTCATGAAAGAATCGAAGAACACTGGGCATCGGAGACGGCGAAACAACCGAAGACAAGCGTTTTACACTGGAGTCGGTGCGCTGCATCGGCTGCTGCAGCCTGGGCCGGTGGTTAAAATTAATGAAGACATGCACGGCACGATCTGCCGATCGTGATGAAGTCGTGCAAAAGTTTTGAGATCAATACGAATAAGAGGTAACAATACGAGGCACAGACCATGAAAATCCAGTCTGTAGAAGATTTAGAAAAGATCAGGCCAAGAGTATAGTAAAAGACTGATACTCGCCGGATGCCATCAAGGTGAATATCGGCATGGCCTCCTGCGGAATTGCCGCCGGGGCCCAGGCGTCTTATGAAAAAGCCAAAGAAGTGTTCCCGGACGGTAACGGCGTCCAAATCTGCCAGACCGGCTGATCGGTTTCTGTGAAGAAGAGCCTCTGGTTGAAATCCTCGGCATACGGTAAACCCCGAGTTATGTATAAACACATCACCGAAGACAAAATCGTCGATGCCATTGAAGGCTATATGGACGGTGATTTCAATAAAAAATGGATCCTCGGCCAGATGCAAGACCCCGCAATGTACTGGAAGACGACACCGACAACCGCTGCTGAGACGGACCGGTGGACGGCATCCCTTACCTGGAAGATATCCCTTTTTACAGCAACAGGTTAAAATCGCCCTGCGCAATTGCGGGTACATCGATCCGGACAGCATTGAAGAATATATCGCCAGAAAGAGGTTATCGTGGCCTTTGCAATGCCTTGCAGGAAATGGATCCGACAGACATCATCAAGTATCATCAAAGAATCCGGACTGCGGGGACGCGGCGGCGGCGGATTTCCCAACCGGAATCAAATGGGCAACCTGTGCCAAGCAAAAGGGACACGTACATCATCTGCAATGCCGATGAAGGCGATCCGGGTGCCTACATGGATCGCAGTATCCTGGAAGGTGATCCCCACAGTGTGCTGGAAGGCATGTTATCGCCGGGGTGGCCATCGGTTCCAACCAGGGATTAATCTATGTCCGCAATGAATATCCGCTGGCGGTAAAACGCCTGGTCACCGCCATCAAACAGGCTGAAAAACTATGGCCTGCTCGGTGACAATATCGCCGGAACGGATTTCAGCTTTCGACATCAAAATATCCACCGGCGCCGGTGCCTTTGTCTGCGGCGAATCCACCGCCTTGATGGCCTCTCTGGAAGGCAACGTCGGGACGACCGCGGGCCAAATATGTCCACACGGTGGAAAAGGGATTTCGAGACAATCCGTCCAACCTGAACAATGTGGAAACCTATGCCAATGTACCTGCCATTCTCTTAAAAGGCGCCGAATGGTATGCCGGCATGGGCACCGATCACAGCAAAGGAACCAAAGCTTTCAGCCTGGTGGGCAAGATAAAAAATACCGGCCTGGTGGAAGTTCCCATGGGGATTTCTTTAAGAGACATCGTTTTCGACATGGGCGGCGGGGTTCCCAAAAAGAAAAATTTAAAGCGGTTCAAACCGGTGGCCCCTCCGGTGGATGCATCCCCGAAAGATTTCTGGACCTGCCGGTGGATTACAGAAGCTGACCGAGGTTGGCTCCATCATGGGCTCCGGCGGTATGATCGTCATGGATCAGGACACCTGCATGGTGGATGTGGCCCGCTATTTTCTGGATTTTCTCAAGGAAGAATCCTGCGGCCAGTGCAACCCCTGCCGTGAAGGAATCAAACAGATGCTCGATATTCTAACCAGTATCTGCGAAGGAAACGGGAAAGAAGGCGACATCGAACTCCTGGAAGAACTGGGCAGCATGATCCAGAAATTTTCCCTGTGCGGGCTGGGCACATCGGCACCGAATCCGGTTCTGACAACCATACTTTATTTCCGGGATGAATATGAAGCCCATATCAAAGATAAAAAATGCCCTGCCGGTGTCTGCAAACCCCTGTTTCACTATGAAATTGATGCTGAAGCCTGCACCGGCTGTCGGCGTCTGTGCCCGCAAATGCCCCCAGGAGGCTATCACCGGTGAAAAGAAAGAACCGCATGAGTTGAACCAGGACAAATGTATCAAGTGCGGCATATGCTATGACGCATGTAAATTCGACGCCATTGTAATTCGATAATCATGAGGAAACTGGATCTATGATTACATTTAAACTTAACGGCAAGACAGTCCAGGGTGAAGAAGGACAATATATCCTTCAGGTGGCTGAAAAATTCGGCGTTGACATTCCGACTCTCTGCCACCATAAGGCGCTGGAACCGGCCGGCATGTGCCGTCTGTGTACGGTGGAGCTTTTCGACGGCCGCCGCAAACGCTATGTCACCGCATGCAACTATCCGATCTGGGAAGGCATGGAGGTCAACACCGATTCAGAAGCGGTCCATCAGGGACGCAAGCTAATCGTTGAACTGCTGCTGGCCCGCTGTCCGGAAGTACCGCTGCTGCAAAATCTGGCCGCACAATATGGGATTGAAGAGCCTCGCTTTAAAAAGGAAAACGACACCTGCATCCTTTGCGGGCTGTGCGTGCGCACCTGTGAAAAAATGGGGGCCAATGCCATCAGCCTAACCGGCCGTGGGGTTGAAATGAAAGTCGACACACCGTTTCATATTCAAACCGAGGCCTGTATTGCCTGCGGTGCTTGCGCACGGTATGTCCCACCGGACACATCACCCTGGATACCATTAAAGCAAATGTCACCCAGCGCGAGTCTGAACCTCATCCCCTCCGAATATGAAATGGGGCTGTCAGGCCGCAAGCCGGTCTACGTGCCCTATGCCCAGGCGGTGCCCAACACGCCGGCCATTGACCGCGACACCTGTATTCATTTCAAAACCGGCGGCTGTAAAATTTGCACCGAATTTTGCGGTGTCGATGCCATCGATCATTCCATGCAGGATGAAATCATTGAGTTAAACGTCGGATCCATCGTTCTGGCTCCCGGCTTTGAACCCTTTGATCCGTCTAAATTCGATTCATACAACTACAGCAAATTCCCCAATGTCATCACCTCCATGGAGATGGAACGGATTCTGTCAGCCTCCGGACCCACCGGCGGCCACCTGGTCAGGCCCTCCGATCAGACCGAACCTAAAAAAATTGCCTGGTTCCAGTGCGTGGGATCCAGGGATATGAACCGCTGCGATAATTCATACTGTTCATCGGTGTGCTGCATGTATGCCATCAAAGAAGCCGTCATCGCCAAAGAGCATGCCGGCGATGAACTGGATTGTGCCATATTCTACATGGATATGCGAACCCATGGCAAAGATTTTGAGCGATTTTACGACAATGCCCGGGAAAAACAGGGCGTTCGCTTCCTCCGCAGCCGGGTCCATACCATCGATCCGGTGGGCGACAGCGGTGATCTCGCAGTGCGTTACGTGACCGAAAACGGCGAATTAGAATCGGAAACCTTTGACATGATCGTGCTGTCCGTCGGGCTGCAGACCTCCTCCGAGACGGTCGAACTGGCCGACCGTCTGGGCCTTGAAATGACGGACGGCAATTTCTGCAAGACCGACACCTTCGACCCGGTGGCCACATCCAGAGAAGGCATCTATGTCTGCGGCGCCTTTCAGGGACCCAAGGACATCCCCCAGTCGGTGGTGGATGCCAGTGCCGCCGCCGCCGCTGCCGGTGAAATATTGAGCCCGGCCCGCAATACCGAAACCAAAACCCCGGAAATCATCCCCGAAACCAACGTAACCAACGAGCGCCCGCGGATCGGCGTATTTGTCTGCCGCTGCGGCATCAACATTGCCGGCGTGGTGGATGTGCCCGTCGGTTGCCGAATATGCCAAGACCCTGCCCTATGTGGAATATACCACCGACAATCTGTATTCCTGCTCCCAGGACACCCAGGAAACCATGTCCCAGATCATCAAGCAAAAGAATTTAAACCGGGTCGTGGTGGCGGCCTGCACACCGAAAACCCACGAACCCTTGTTTCAGGAAACATTGATCAATGCGGGCTTAAACAAATATCTCTTTGAAATGGCCAATATTCGCAACCAGGACTCCTGGGTCCATAAAAACAACCCGGAGCTTGCCACCAAAAAAGCCAAAGACCTGGTGCGCATGGCGGTTTCCAAGGTTGCTCTGATGGAGCCCCTCAAAGAAGCCGAGCTGGAAGTCAACCAAACAGCAATGGTTATCGGCGGCGGTATTTCCGGAATGGCGGCAGCCAAAAGCCTGGCGCGCCAGGGATATGAAACCCATATCATCGAACGCAGTGCCCAGCTCGGCGGCCAGGCCCTAAATCTGTATCAAACTGTGACCGGTGAAGATATCCAGAAAAAATTGTCCGGCACTGATCAAAGAAGTGCAAAGCAATGAAAAATCCATGTCCATCTGGACACCACCCTAGCCAATGTTGAGGGTTTTGTCGGCAATTTCGAAACCACGCTGTCATCAAACGGCAAAGAGGAGAATCTTGAACACGGAGTGGCGGTTATGGCCACCGGGGCATCGCCCTCTGAAGCCGGACGAATACAGTTACGGCAAGGATCCCCGCATCCTGACCAGCCTGGAGCTTGATCGAAAATTTATGGATAAGGACCCCGGCTTGAAAAAGATCAACACGGCGGTTTTCATCCAATGTGTCGGCTCCCGGGAACCCGAACGGCCTTATTGTTCAAGGGTTTGCTGCACGCATTCGGTTGACAACGCCCTGCAGTTAAAAAAACTGAATCCGGACATGAACGTGTTTGTTCTGTACCGGGACATTCGAACCTATGGCGAACGGGAATATATTTATAAAGAAGCCCGGGAGGCCGGCGTCATCTTCATCCGATACAGCCTGGACGACAAACCGGAAGTGACTATAAAAGACGGTCAGACTTCTGGTCAATACCATGGATCCACGTCCTCGGCCGGCCGGTGGAAATTGAAACCGATCTGTTCACCCTGGCCACGGCGGTTATTCCCAACAGGGATGATCAATTGGCCAATTTTTTCAAAGTTCCGCTCAATGAGGATGGTTTCTTTGTGGAGCGCCATGCCAAGCTCGGGCCGTCTGAATTTGCTACCGACGGTGTTTTTCTTTGCGGTCTGGCCCACTATCCCAAACCCATTGATGAATCCATCGCCCAGGGCCAGGCGGCCGCCTCCCGGGCCGTCACCCTGCTGGCACGAAAAACGATCTATACCAGCGGAACAATTGCCGAAACAGATCCGGCCATGTGCAGTCAATGCGGCGTATGTGTGTCGGTTTGCCCGTATTCGGCACCCTCATTTGCGGAGGAAGGCCCCTGGACCGGCAAAGCCCAGATCAATCCGGTCCTGTGCAAGGGGTGCGGCTTATGTGTGGCATCCTGCCGCTCGGGTGCCATTCATTTAAAAGGCTTTGACAATGACCAGATCTTTTCACAGATTTTTTCATTGCGTGAGGCTGTGTAATTTGGTTGAATGGTTGAAAAGTTGAATAGTTTAGTGGTTGAAGGACCTCCCAGCATAATCAGAAAGTATTCCTTCTTCCTCAATAAACCAATCAACCAATAAACTAATAAACAGGAGATTTTATAATATGTCTGATTGGGAACCGAAAATTGCGGCTTTTTTGTGCAACTGGTGCAGTTATGGTGCCGCCGATCTTGCCGGCGTCAGCCGGATGGAATACCCGGCCAACATCCGGGTCATCCGGATCCCGTGCACCGGCCGGATGGACCCGAAGTTTTTCCTGGCGGCCCTGCGGGAAGGCGCTGACGGCGTCTGGGTATCCGGGTGACATCCCGGCGAATGCCATTACCTGGAAGGTAATTACTATGCCCGTCGCAAATTCGCCCTGTTTCAAAATTTGATGGAAATGATGGGGATCGAGCCCGGTCGAATCCAATTTTCCTGGGTCTCATCGGCTGAATCCACCAAATTCGTAACCGTTGTCAAAGAGGTTACCGATGCCGTTAAGGCTCTCGGACCGAATCAAACGTTTGTAAAAACCAAAGCCAAGGTTGCTTAAGATGACAAGTTATATTCAAAAAATACAGGAAGTATCCGCAAGACTCTTAAAAGAGTGCAAAGTGGAGGCAGTGCTCGGTTTCCGTAAAGGAACCATCCCCATGATGAACGAGCCTTATTTTGCCAGGACACCCGAAGATGTCCAAAATCTGGTCTGGGACAGCAACTGCGGCATCAATCTGGCAAACTACCTGACCGACCGCAAGGAAAACATCGGCATTATCGCCAAGGGCTGCGATTCCAGAAATATTGTCACCCACATCATTGAAAATAAAATAAAAAGAGAACAACTGGTCATTATCGGTGTGCCCTGCAAGGGAATGATCGACAGGCGTCAGATCAATTCCATGTTTGACGGCGAAATCCTCGATGTCACCGAAGATGAAAACAATATAACGGTTAAAGGCGACGGTTTCGAAAAGGTAATTAATAAAAACGACGTCCTCCAACAAAACTGCGCCCTCTGCATTCATCACAATCCGGTCGAATTTGATGAACTGATTGCCGAGACGGTTGAAGAACAACAGGATATTGACCGCTACGAAGACATCCGTAAAATAGAAGCCATGTCTCCGGCGGAAAAAGACCAATTCTTTGAGGACCTTTTTTCAACCTGCATCCGCTGCTATGCCTGCCGCAATGCCTGCCCGCTGTGCTATTGCCCGACTTGCTTTACGGACGAATCCAAACCCCAATGGGTAGGCAAAAGCCAGGATGAAACCGATGTAAAAACATTTCACTTTTTAAGGGCCTTTCACTGTGCCGGAAGATGCACGGACTGCGGGGCCTGCGAGCGGGCCTGCCCGGTGGGTATCAACATGCGGCTGTTAACCAGAAAACTGGAAAAAGACTGTTTCGACCTGTTTGAATGGGAGGCCGGCATGTCGCTGGATGTGCGTCCACCGCTGGACACTTACAAACCCGGGGATCCGGATGATTTTATAAAATAAAAGTTGGACACAGATGAACACAGATAAACACAGATTTTAAAGAAAGAAAAAAACATCCGTGTCTATCCGTGAAAATCCGTGTCCCATAAAAAAATAGAACAAGCTTGGAATAAAGGCAAATGCTATGAAGGTCATACAAATTGATAAAGACAAATTGGGAAGCCGGTCTTGAAAAGCTATCAGGAACCTATCGCTTATTCGCACCGGTGAAAGAAGAGGAGTTTCATAATTTTAAGGAACTGGCAAAGGGCGAAGCGCCGGATCTAAATTGTTTGAATACCCGCCTGTCACCCAAAGCCATTATCTATCCCCAGTCAGAAACCATGTTTGAATATTCCCTGGATGAATCCCGGGAAGATCATCATATCATGAAAGAAGTCGACAACAGCTATTCACCCCAGGCGGTCATCGGAATCAGGCCTTGCGATGCCAAAGCCTTTCTCCTGGTCGGGCATAATTTTGATACGCCCGAATACAAGGACCCCTACTGGATCAGAGCCTATGAATCTACCACCCTGGTAGGTCTGGCCTGCGATTCACCGTGCAGCAGCTGCTTCTGTACCACCGCCGGTTGCGGGCCCTATCATGAAGAGGGCCTGGATATCCTGCTGGTTGAAACCGAAAACCAGTTCCTGGCAAAAGTTCTCACAGACAAGGGTGAGAAATTAGCAGCGGCTGCCGGCTGGGATACGCCAGCCGATGAAGCCGAAGCCGGTAAACAGATAGAAACCGCTAAGCAGGCTGCGGAAGCAAAAATAAGCGCCTTTGTAAACACTGACAAGCTAAAGGAAATCGATACCGTCGAACTTTACAAAGCTCCCTTCTGGGAGGATGTCTCTTTTTCCTGTATCAACTGTGGGACCTGCACCTTTGTATGCCCCACTTGCTGGTGTTTCGATATCCAGGATGAAAACCACGGGACGTCGGGGGTGCGGATGCGCAATTGGGACAGCTGTATGTTCCCCCTGTTCACAATCCACGGCACCGGGCATAATCCCCGGGGAACCAATTTGCACCGGGTGCGCCAGCGCTTCATGCACAAACTGAAATATTATGTGGACAAATATGATGTGGGGATTCAATGTGTTGGATGCGGACGTTGCGTTCGCTCCTGTCCCGTCAATATTGATATCCGCCGTGTCTGCGAATTGATGAATAACAACGGCTCTGAAAAGGACACCTGCGCGGCATAGATGGATGAAGAATTGATAGAATTCCATCATTATTCATTCATCAATCGACATTCGACATTTTAGAAGAGGGGGGTTATAGTGCTAAATCCATATTTGCCTTATCCGGTCCGCATCGATGATATCAGTATCGAGACCGAAGATAAGAATTTAAAAACATTCAGATTTGTTTTTCTTAATTCTGAGGATGAAAATAAATTTGATTATAAAGCCGGGCAATTTGCCGAACTTTCCGTAACCGGTAAAGGTGAAATTCCTATCGGCATTGCCTCATCCCCCACCGAAAAAGGATTTGTCATGTTTACCGTCAACAAGGTGGGGCTGGTATCTTCCTGGCTGCACTCCATGAATGTCGGTGATATTATGGGGGTTCGCGGCCCCCTTGGAAACTGGTATCCATGGGAAGACTTGAAAGGCAAAAACATTGTCATCATCGGCGGTGGTTTTGCTTTCACCACCCTGCGATCTTCTATTATTTATATGCTGGATCCGGCCAACCGCCCAAAATTCAAGGATATTCATGTAATTTATGGGGCGCGATCACCCGGGATGCTGCTGTACTGGGATGAGTTGGCTGAATGGGAAAAACGTGATGATATCAACATGCACATCACAGTGGATGGTACCGATGATCCGAACTGGAAATACAACACCGGCTTTGTACCCACCATCACCGAGCAGAAAGCACCTCCGGCGGGTGATGATACCTTTGCCATCATTTGCGGGCCACCCATCATGATAAAATTTACCCAGCCCGTTCTGGACAAACTCGGCTACTCCCATGATAAAATTATAATGTCACTTGAAAACCGTATGAAGTGCGGTATCGGCATGTGCGGCCGATGCAATATCGGCCGGGAATTTGTTTGCAAAGACGGACCCGTTTTTACCCTGGAACAGCTGAATAAAACACCAAGAGAATATTAAGTCGGGGTCCAGCAGCAGGAAACCTTATTTTTCGAACCTTGGAATATTTTTTTGACAACTGCTATATGTGCCCATTTTCATATTGACATTGTCAAATGAATAATATAAAAATAATTTTTTAAAACGAAGTCAAACAGGCTGCGGCCGAAAGTAAATTTATACCAAATTATAAGGAGGATGATTAAATGCCAACAGTAGATTTTATGGGTAAAACATTCACGGTCGACGAAGACGGATTTATCGATTCTTACGAGAATTGGAGTCAAGAGTGGATTCAGTGGGTGAAAAAGGAAGAAGGTATTGAAGAGCTCAACGATGAGCACCAGAAAGTCATCGACGTGCTGCGCGACTATTATGAGAAAAATGGAATTGCCCCGATGGTACGGGTTCTTTCCAAAGTTACCGGTTTCAAACTGAAACACATTTACGAACTTTTCCCGTCAGGACCCGGTAAGGGAGCCTGTAAAATGGCCGGCCTTCCGAAACCGACCGGATGTGTCTAATCAAGCGACTGTGATCAATAATTCTGCTTACAAAAAAGGCTCTGCGTGGCACGCAGAGCCTTTTTTGTTTCAAGCCAGCGATTCTGGAAATAACGCCTAAGGTTGCTCTCAAATTTTTTGTTCTTGTTCTATTTTAGAATTTTGAATGGTTTCAGTGTTCAGGTGTCGGGTGTCAGGTCTGAAAGTTCTGTATCTCTGCTACTGACAATCTGAAACCTGATATTAAAATTCTAGTATAATTAAGGCTTTTCGTCATGACAGAAAAAACCTAATCGTAAAGGACAAACAGATGATATTAACGGTTAAGACCCATGAGAAGACCGAACTGGTTGATGTTACCTCAGATATCAATCAGCTTGTAAAAAATTCGGGAATCGATCAAGGCCTTTGCATGGTGTTCGTGCCGCACACCACCGCCGGGGTAACCATCAATGAAAGTGCTGATCCAAGTGTAAAATCCGATATGCTGATGGTTTTAAACCAGATGGTGCCATGGGAGGCCAATTATCGTCACCTGGAGGGCAATTCCCCGGCCCATGTAAAATCGACCCTGGTCGGTGCATCGGAACTGATAGCCATCGAGAAGGGCCGATTGGTGCTGGGCACCTGGCAGGGGATTTTTTTCTGTGAATTCGACGGTCCCCGCAACCGGAAGCTTCATGTGCGGATTTTAGATACACACTTTGTAGAATAGCTGATTGGTGGCTGCGCATGCCTGGGCAAATAAAAATTCCAAATCACAAGCACCAAATTTCAGATAATTTTAGCCATATTCTATTTGTTAATTTTCTAAGAGTTTATGGGGAGATTTTATGCAGGAGCTTGATTCCACAGATAGTGCCATTCTGAATCGTATCCAGTCGGATTTTCCAATTACCCCGCGTCCCTGGCTAACTGTGGCCGATGAATTGGATTTAACTGAAAAAGAGGTGTTGGACCGGGTTACGCGGTTGAAAGCCGACGGGATTATTCGGCGCATCGGCGGAAATCTTGTCCCGGGAAAGCTGGGATTTGTCAGTACCCTGTGTGCCGCCAGTGTTCCGGCTGATAAAATCGACCATTTCGCTGAAATCGTCAATCGCTATCCCGGCGTTACCCATAACTACCAGCGCGATAACACGTACAATGTATGGTTTACTTTCATCGCCCCATCCAGGGATGAAATAGAAAAAAATCTGAAGCAAATCGCCGAAGATTCCGGTATCGATGATATCCTGAATTTGCCGGCCACGAAGGTGTTTAAGATAAGGGCGGAATTCGAAGTGTGATACGCGTTGCGGGTTGCGGGTTGCGAGTTGCGGGTTGTGCGTTCTTCGATTTGGGATATGGGATTGCGGCCCGCCCTGGCGTGACGGCTTCAATTAAAAAGCACCAAAGCGGAGGATCTGAGAAGTTAAGGCCTTTATAGACGAACTGTTTAAAGCAGGTCTGGGCCAGGGATTTCGGAACCTTGAGGCTTTCGGCCTGGGGGGAATACCCTCTTATGAAACTACATCTCCATATCCCAAAATCAAAGGTGTTCC
Organism: uncultured delta proteobacterium; assembly: GCA_963821065.1. Classification (GTDB taxonomy): domain Bacteria; phylum Desulfobacterota; class Desulfobacteria; order Desulfobacterales; family JAFDCJ01; genus JAFDCJ01. The sequence goes on from CAWGCM010000031.1 coordinate 137,206, forward strand.
AATCGTCCTCGTCGTCGTACTCGTCCTCGAAATCGAAAAAAGGACAACGGCGTCGAGGACGAGAACGAGTACGAGGACGAGCTAATTACGCTCCCTGCAACTCTCAAAGGAAACTAAAAAGTTTCTTTTTCGATCAAACTGGCCGCTCCGCAGCCAGCGGCTAGGCTGAACCTTAAACCCTATATCTGTAAGCTCGCGACTCAATCAACCAATCAACTCAATAAACTCAATCAACCAGACCCCATGAAAGATCTTCGTATTGCCGCCGTAATTTTCAATTCGCCTGTCGGCCAGGTGCAACAAAATCTGGATCGAATGCTTCCCTGGATTAAGAAAGCCAAGACGGAGGGTGCGGATCTTATCTGCTTTCCGGAATTAAACGTTACCGGATACAGCACCGATCCGATCCATCAAAGACTTCGCCGAATCAATTCCCGGGCCCATCAGCCGGCAGTTGGAACAAATGGCCCAGGATACCGAAGCCGTCATTCTGGCGGGGATGGTTGAAAGGGATGCAAACAGGCGCCTATTTGCAAGCCATCTGGTCGTCTCGCCGACAGGAATTTCCGGGATCTATCGTAAACTGCATATTGCGCCACCCGAACATGCCGTATTCTCACGCGGGAAACAGGTGCCTTTATTCAATATCCTCGACGTTAAATTGGGTATCCAGCTATGTTATGATGCCCATTTCCCGGAGCTTGCCACCCGCATGGCCGTCGACGGTGCCGATGTCATCTTCATGCCCCATGCCTCACCCCGGGGAACCCCGCAAGAAAAACTGGATTCCTGGATGCGTCACCTGTCAGCCAGGGCCTTTGACAACGGTGTTTTCATCGTGGCCTGCAACCAGGTCGGGAAAAATCAAAAAGGGCTTGTTTTCCCAGGCCTGGCGGTGGTCGTCGGGCCGTCGGGCAATGTGCTGCAGGATGAGACCACCGGGCGTGAAGGCATGCTGGTAAGGGATTTGAAGGCAGACGAATTATCAGCCGTCAGGGACCACAAAATGCGGTATTTCCTGCCCAACAGACGACCGGAACTGTTTGGCTAACTTTTCAAGAAGTTCAGGTAATTTTTATCAATCTTTAGTTAGTGTCTGGTCGGAGTGGTTTCCAACCACGATTATGGGGTTGGCCAAACTGGGTTCATCGCGGTTAAAAACCGCTCTCACAACATCTTAACCCTTCTTTAGGATCCCAAAAAATTTCTTGGCTTTATTTCGTGTTTTCCTCATTTCCTGCTTTCGTGATTATTTTTTTGGATCTCCATCTCAAGCGGATCAGGGTTAGGGCCACCGGATATATTACCTTTCGGGAACTTTAACCCGAAAAAAGACGCTGTAAAGTGCCGGCACATAATTTAGGGTAAATAAACTGCCGATGCCCAGACCGAAAAACATGATGCAGGCCATGCCGTAAAAAAGCGGATCATGATTGATGATCAGCGGCGAGAATCCCAGCATGGTGGTCGAAACCGAAAGCAGGATCGGTCTGAAGCGGCTGACGGCCGAATTGACAATCGCATCATAGGGCGTCTGCCCCTCGCGCCGGTTCTCCTCGATTTTATCGATCATCACGATACCGTTGTTCACTATGGATCCGGCCAGGGCCAAAAGCCCGAGGATGACCATAAAACCAAAATCGGCCTTCATCACCAGCAAACCGACCACTGATCCGACAATGACCAGCGGCATGGTCAGGATAATGATGCCGGCCCGCCGGATAGAGTTAAACTGCCAGACCAGCAGAAATATAATGCCGCCAAAACACGGCAGCATCCATTTTACCAGGTTCTTCATGGCCCTGGCCGAGTCTTCCAGTTCGCCCCCCACCTCCCAGAAGTGGTTTTTCGGAAAATTCATGCCGTCCAGGGTCGGCTTGATGCCGGCGAAGATCTCGGAAGCTTTCAGCACCTGGTTTTTGGCGCTGACGGTGATGGTGCGTTCCTGATTGTAGCGCATGATGCGGTCCAACTCACCGACGGTGTACACATCGGCAACCTGGTTGAGGGGCACGCTGCCTCCGGATGCCGTCCGCATGCCGAGGGTGGCCAGGCTTTCAGGAGAATCCCTTTCAGCCAGAACGCCACGGCCGACGATGGGGATTTGAACATTGCCCTGGTGGTAATCGGTGGTCGTCGCACCGTCGATAAAGAAGTTCAGGGAATCGGCCACATCCTTGGATGTCACCCCGACGCGGCGGGCGCGGGCCTGATCGACATCCGCCCTGGCCGTAAACACCCGGTTGTTCCAATCCTGCTTAATATCCACGGTGCCGGGGATTTTTCGCAGCGCGGCCATCAACTGGTCGGCCTGCTCCTTTAGAACACCCGTATCGGGACCGCTGAGCCGGACTTGCATCAGGCCGGTTTCTGTGGCGCCAAGCCACATGGACTTGACCCTGCCGCGCGCATTGGGCAAATTATCCAGAATGTATTGACTGGTACGCGTGACCAGTTCGGCTACCTGTTTGTTGGTCTCGGTGTTGACGATTAAAAATGCGAGAAACGGATCCGGGTCCATCGGCGCCAGTGAAAGGAAAAACCGCGGCCCGCCACTTCCCACATAGGCGATGGTTCCGGTGATTTCCGGGTTTTTTTCTTTATCCTGCAGCCAGGCGCTGAGTTTTCTCACGGTCCGGTCGGTCTCCTCGATGCGCGTTCCGGCGGGCAGGTCGAGATAAATCAAATACTGGTTTCGGTCCCCGCTCGGGAAAAAGGCCTGGGGTATAAAGGTTGCCGCATAGATTGAAACAGCAAACGCGCCGCCCGCAAAGGCCAGCACCAGGAACCGATAGCGCAGGGAGAATTTCAGGATCCAGCGATAAAACCCATAGAATTTTCCCTGGTAGGGATCGCTCGCCTGTTGTTTATCACCGCCGGCGGTTGGCTTTGGCTTTAAAAACCAGTAGCACATGCTGGTGGAGGAAAACATGGAAAAAAACCACGACCCCATCAGCAAAATAATCATCACCGAACCCAGCGAGGAGGTGTAATCACCCGTTGAACCAATTTGAAGCAGAATCGGCCCGAAGGCGAAAACAGTCGTCAGCGTACTGGTCAGCAGGGGGACCGCAAGCGAATTGCCGGTTTTTAAAACGGCTTCCTTGCGATCCATTCCCGTTTCCATATTCACTTTAATGTCATCGGACACCACGATGGCGTTATCCACGAACATACCCAATGCAATAATCATGGTGGCCAGGGACATCCGTTCCATATCAATGCCCAGGGCGTACATGGTCACAATACCGAAAAGCATGACCAGGGGTATGAACGAGCCGACAATCAAGCCGGTTCTAAGCCCCAGCAGCAGCATCACCACCACCAGGACGATGGCCACACTTTCGGCCACATTGAGCACCATGCCGCTGACGGCTTTTTTAATGAGTTCGGGCTGGTAGGTGGCAAATTCAAGCACGTAGCCCCAGGGCAGGGAGTCCTCTATCTCCTGGACTTCTTGCTTCAACCGCGCGCCGAACTCAACCGCATCGACCCCCCTGAGGATAAAGACACTTAAAACAATGGACTGATGGCCGTTGTAGTAGGCCGGGTTGTTGATCGGCTCCTCGTAGGCCTTTCTGATGGTTGCGATGTCACGCAGCGGAATTGTGCCCTGGGTGCCGGAAATCGGGATGAGCACCTCTTGGATCTCCTCGATGGACTTGAACCGGCCCTGGACCTCCACGATGACGTTCACATCGTTGAGGTTTATCATGCCGCCGGGCAAGAGAATGTTTTGATCGCGCAGACTTTGGCCGATATCTTCGGGATCGATGCCCAGCTGCGCAATCTTGGCGCTGGCCATCTCCAGATAGATGCGCTCATCCTGTACACCGGTCAGATCGACCTTCAGGATCCCCTTCAGCATGTTGAGGCGCTCTCTGATTTGACGGGCGTTTTCATGCATTTCCGCCATGGAAAATCCATCGGCCCAAAGCGCGATGGTGGCCACCGACGTATCGCCGAAGGTATCGTCGACCCTCGGTCCGATGGTGCCTTCCGGCAGATCGGGTTTGACATCATCCATCCGGTTGCGCAGCAGTTTCCACACCTGCGGAAGGTTCTCGGAGGGAACTTCATCTTTGATGGTCACATGGACCAGGTATTGGCCGACTTTGGATGTGGAATCCTTAATCTTGTCTATCTCACCCATGCTGCGAATTTTTTCTTCGATGGGCCGGGCAATCAGGCGTTCGATCTGCTCCACCGGCATGCCGGGGTATTTTGCCACCACCAGCGCTTCGCGAATGGTAATGAGGGGGTCTTCCAGTTTCGGAAGGGCCGTAAACGCATAGATGCCGCCGACAACGATCAAAAATATGGTCATGATGACGGTTCGCGAATTATTCAGTGCAAATCCGGTGATACCTTTCATGTTTGAACCCTTTTTTATTGCTTCATCAGTTTGACTTTCAGCCCGTCGGCTAAAAAACTCACGCCGGCCGCGGCAATAATGTCCCCGGCGGCCAGACCCTCATATATGATGATTTCTTTACCCTCTGAGCCACGGGAACGGACCGCCGTTTTTTTGACCGTCGAAGTCCCGGGGTCATACACAAAGGCAAACCCCTGGTTGGCCTCCGGGGCCGGCAGCAGTGCCTGGAACGGAACGATGAAACCGGGTTTCTGGTTTTCAGCTTTTACAATAAGATTGGCTTCAGCGGTCATGCCGGGTAAGACTTTTTCATTCGGATCACTCAGCTCCACTTTGACCGGAAAAGCGTTGGCCTTGACAGCGGCGGAACCGATGTAGGAAATACGGCCTTGGGCGGTTTCCCCCGGCAGTGTGGGAAAGGTGATCGTTGCCGGATCGTCGATTTTTATCTGGTCGACGGTGGTCTCCGGAACAGCCAGCTGGACCTCCATTTTCCCCGTGGCATTAATTTCGAAAACTTTCTGCCCGATGCCGACCTCCTCGTTGGGCTGCACTGCCCGCCAGGCGATGGTGCCGTCGTAAGGGGCCATCAGCTTTGTTTTGCGCAGATTGCGCTTGACCTGGTCCAGTCTTGCAATCTGAAAATTAACCGCGCTCCGGGCGGCCTTGTAATTATATTCCGAGACTTCCACAAACCTTTCTGCCCCCGCACCTTGTTCGAAAATTCGCTTCTGGCGATCGTACTCCGACTTTGACTTGTTAACATTGTCCCTGGCCGTTATAAGCTCTGCCTTGATCGCATCCACATCCAGTTGGTAGGGCTCCGGGTCGAGGACAGCGAGCACCTGATCTTTTGTTACGCGATCGCCGATGTCAACGTTCACAGTCTCCACCTGCCCGCCGACCTGGAAACTGAGCCCGGAGGAATCGACTGCGGCGACAAGTCCGGAAAATTTGAATATCTTCTCGGCCGCCTGCTTACTGACGGTAATGGTCTTGATGGACCGGACCACTTCAACAATTTCAGTTTTTTCTTTGCATGCCGTCAGGGCAACTGCGATGCAGAGCAGCCAGATCATCTGCTTGAATGTCTGTTTTGTCATACTAAACCTCCAATAGAAAAAAATCGTAAGGATTTTGATGCAATTATTTCCGGGGCATAAAACCAGAAGTTGCTTAGAAGTGGTTTCAAAACCTCATCTCACACCCAAATACTGCGTTGCGAATCGATTTAAAATGCTCACGTACTACGTGTACGCTCCGCTTTTAAACCGAATCGACGCCTTGTCTTTGGACGCGATCTAAGGTTTTTAAACCACTTCTAAAAACCACGAATAGCGTTTAAGCGCTTCACCATACTCTATACTCCCCCTTTGGTCAATTATCTTTTGGATCAGTTCACATGCCAATTGACTTTATCTATTGAATTTACTAATTTCGAATCCGTCGACATACCGAAAGTATTTCTTTGATTAATCCGCCCAAGGCGGATTATAATTTTTACACCCCTGGGGCATTAGTTTCACGGCACCTGACAAAGAAATTGGGGGAAAAGAGAAAACCGCTTTTTAAGGGAAGATAAATATGAAAAATGATTATTCACAGTTTCATCAATGGCTGTCTGAAACCCGGCGTGACTTCCACATGCACCCGGAAATATCCCACCAGGAAAAGCGCACCACGCAGCGAATCGCCGAAATCCTAAAAGAGTACGATTGTGAAGTCCAGCTGTTCGACGACATGACCGGCGCAGTCGGCATCATCAGGGGCGCGCAAGACGGCCCCACCATCGGTCTGCGGGCTGATATCGATGCCCTGCCGATCCAGGAACTCAACGACATCCCCTATAAATCCCGGAACCCGGGGGCCATGCACGCCTGCGGCCATGATGCCCATGCCACCATTATGCTCGGCGTGGCCCGCCATATCATGACATCCGGCCTGCAATCCAAACTGAAAGGCAACGTCAAATTTTTTTTCCAGCCGGCCGAGGAACGCATTGCCGGCGCCAAAGCCATGATAGAAAGGGGTGTGCTGGAAAATCCCAGGGTGGAACGGGTCATTGCCGGCCATATGGCGCCTGATCTGCCGGTGGGCACCGTCGGTGTTTTCAGGGGATTGGGCTATGCTTCGGCCGACATGTTTGAGTTGACCATCACCGGCCGGGGAACCCACGGGGCGCGACCGGAAGATGGCAATGATCCCATTGTGGCCGGCGCCCATTTCGTCACTATCATTCAATCCATTGTGGCCCGCAATATCAAGCCCACCGATCCGGCAGTGGTCACCGTCGGCAAGTTTACATCCGGTGATGTTTCCAATGTCATTCCCGAAACAGCCCATTTAGAGGGCAGCATACGGGCGCTGTCAGCAGAAGTTCGACAACAGCTTATTGAACGCCTGCAGGAAATAGCTGCGGGATTGGGGCAAACCTTCAACGTGGAGAGCCGGTTTCTTATCCATGAAGGCGTGCCGCCCCTTGAAAATGATATCGAGGTCGCTGATTTTCTCTATGAGGTTTCAAAAGATGTTCTCGGGGAGGAAAATGTCTCTTACAGGCCGCCCGCCATGGGATCGGAAGACTTCTCCTATTTCACCGAAGAGCGCCCCTCGGCCATCATGCGCCTGGGCTGCTCCAACAGCGCGAAAGGGCTGCAAAGATCCCTGCATTCACCTTATTTCGACATCGACGAAAAGGTGCTCGATGTGAGCGTCGCCATCTTTACGGAAGCGGTAGTCCGGTTTCTGGCGAACTAAGTTTATTGGGTTGATTGAGTTTGTTGGAGCGCAAGCCCCAAGGTTTAAGGTTCAGGGTTCAGCGTTCAAGGGTTCAGGGACTGCGGCCTATCGCGCATGGTTCCGGCCGTCGTCCCGATGGTATCAGAGGCAATGCTTGGCAAGCAGGGCGCACATGGCCTAAGGCTTGCGCTTGAGCGTATGGGCGATACCATTTCAATTTGCAACCCAATCACACCATACCCCCTTCATTCCGATTTCCGCATTCCCAATTCCAAATTCAAGAGCCTCTGTCCTCTGTCTTTCCAATCCAAAATCCGTAATCCCATATCCCAAATCAAAAGACCCGCAACTCGCAACTCGCAACACGCGTAACCCGTAACCCGCAACCCGTAACTCGCAACCCGACCTCCTCATCGTTGCCGCCGAAAATAAATGACCGAATCGGTTGAATAAATTGCCAGGGCCGCCCATATCATGACGAAGGTCCAGACCTGGGCGGTTGAAAACGGCTCATGGTAGTAAAAGACGGCCAGCAGGAACATGCCGCTGGGGCCAATGTACTGCATCAAACCCACGGTTGAAAGATACAACCGCTTGGCGCCGGCAGTAAAAAACAGTAAGGGGATAGCCGTGAGCGGGGCACAACCCATCAGAAGCAGGTCCAGATTGAAACTCACACGAAATACGGACCCCGTTCCCTGAGTATCCAGAAAAAAAAGATAGGCGATGGCCGGGGGCGCCAGCAACAGGGTTTCAATGGTCAAACCCACCAGGGAACTTGTCGGTGCCACCTTGCGGATAAGCCCATAAAATCCGAAGCTCATTGCCAAACTGATGGCAATCCAGGGGAATTGGCCGTACTGGATCGTCAGGTAAAAAACGCCGGTGGCCGCCAGCAAAACTGCCAGCACCTGGGGTGGACGAAGGCGCTCTTTAAGAAAAACCATGCCCAGCACGACATTCACCAGCGGATTGATATAGTAACCAAGACTGGCCTGCAGCAAATGATCATTGTTGACAGCCCAGACATAAATCAGCCAGTTTACCCCAACCAGGATGGCTGTCGACAAAAGAACCAACAGCATCCGTGGATTCTTCAAAATGGCAACAAACTCCGCCCATTGACGCTGTAAAACAATCAACGGTAGCAGGAAGAAAAAGGACCAGGCGACGCGATGGGCAATAATTTCCAGGGGCGCCACAGATTTCAACTCTTTCCAATAAACGGCCGCCAGCCCCCAGATCAAAAAAGCAGCCCCGGCATAAATGACGCCGAGGGCGGGTTCTGATCGGGATGTATCTGGACTTGATGGTGATGTCATTTTTCTTTTAAAATCTCTTCAACTTCTTCAATGCCAATTATTCTTATTGTGGGAGCGGCTTTCCAGCCGCGATGCCATCTCCATTCGATGCATTTTTTATCGCGGCTGGAAAGCCGCTCCCACAAGACTTGAAAAAAATTAAGCCAAATTTTAACATTCAAATCTATCGAAACACCCGGTTGTCTAAAAAGCTGAACTCCTCTCTGGTCGAATCCACGAATCCGGGATCGATTTCGGCCGTCACCACCTCCTCATTTTCGCCGCCTTCGGCAACCACCTTTCCCAGCGGGTCGACGATCATGCTGTGGCCGGCATATTGAATGCCGGCGTTGTACCCTGCGCAGTTGCAGGATATCAGATAGACCAGGTTTTCATGCGCCCGGGCCCGGTTGAAAAGTCTCCAGGCATCCAATCGTGCCATGGGCCAGGCGGAAGGAATAATAAAAAACTTCGTGCCCCTGTCGACCATCAGCCTGAAAAGCTCCGGGAATCGCAGATCATAGCAGGTGGAAAACCCGCTCGCACCCCAGGGCGTATCAACTACAACGACATCCCGGCCGGCGGTTAAAATTTTCCTCTCATCCGACTGATAGCCAAACAAATGAATTTTGCGATAGCGTGCAATCGTCTTTCCTTCCGGATCCAGCAAAAGAGCGGTGTTATAGATGCGCCCCCCATCATTTTCAACAAAGCTGCCCATTAAAATATGACAGTCCCGTTCAACGGCTTTTTGGCTGAACGCATTTACAGTTGGTCCGTTGATGGGCTCACTCTCTGCCTGGTAGCGATCAAAGGAAAAATAGCCGCTGGGCCATATCTCAGGCAGCAGGATGAGATCGCTATCCGGTACCCCGCCAAGGATGTGGAGGGCGTGCTTTACATTTTCATCTTTGGATCGATCCGTAATTTCAAGTTGTATGCTGGCAACCTTCATGCTATCACCCCGCGTTCAAAAATTCGTCAGACCCCGCACAATACTCCAGACACCCAGGCAGGTCAATTATCTTTTAGGCCAATCCAGATCGCAATTGACTTTAGTTATTGAATCAACTATTTTCGAGGCCGGTCATTCGAATATTATAAATCTATCCCATGTGAAGGAGGGCATATCATATGATGGAATCTACTCACTTTAAAGTTGAAATCGAGGCGCATGTCGCCTGGTTGACCATGAATCGCCCTGAAAAGCGCAACACCATGGGAACTGTTTTTTTTAAAGAACTTTCCGAGCATCTTGAAAAACTTGATCAAAATACCGACGTACGCGCTGTGGTCATCAAAGCTGAAGGCAAAAGCTTTACCGCCGGCACCGATCTTGAGGAAGCCGGGTCTCTGCTAAGCGGTCAAGCCGCAGATCAACGGGAGGCCACGCGCAGAAATATCATGAGTCTGCAGAAGAGTATCACTAACATCGAACGCTGCAGTAAACCGGTGATTGCTGCCATTCACAGCCACTGCATCGGCGGGGGGATCGACCTGATCAGTGCCTGCGATATCCGCATCGCAACCCGCGATGCCGTGTTCAGCATCCGGGAGACCCCCATGGGCATCATTGCCGATCTGGGCACCCTGCAGCGTTTACCTTACCTTATCGGGCATGGCTGGTTCAGAGAACTGGCGTTGACCGGCCGCAACTTTACGGCCGAAGAAGCCCTGCAGATGGGTTTGATCACACGAATATGCGATAACCGTGACACGCTGTACACCGAAGCCCAAAAGCTTGCCGATGGGGTTGCCGATTGCCCCCCGCTAACCGTTCAGGGCACCAAAGAAGTCATATTGTACAGCCGTGACAACGGTATCGATGCCGGCCTGCAGTACGTGGCCCAGAAGAATGCCGCCGCCCTGCCCTCAGAGGATGTCGTCGAGGCGGTTACCGCTTTTATGGAGAAGCGAAAACCGGCATTTAAAGGAAAATAATATCGGAAAACATCGAACGTCCAACATCGAAAGTTGAATGGAAAAAGATGAAGAAACAGAACTAGTAAACAACTGAAAATAATGCTTGGAGAAAAACGTTATGGCTAAACATGGCGCCTTAGACGGAATAACTGTAATCGACCTCTCCCGACTCCTGCCGGGACCTTACTGCTCGATGATTCTGGCCGATCATGGCGCCCGGGTTATCGCGGTTGAAGACAAGCGTTTTCTGGCCGACGGACTTTTTTTTAACTTAATCAACCGCAACAAAGAGCACATGTCGCTGAACCTGAAAACCGAGAAAGGCCTGGAGATTTTTTATCGCCTGATTGAAAAAGCCGATGTGCTGCTGGAAGGTTTCCGGCCGGGTGTGGTTGATCGGCTGGGGGTTGGCTACGAGTCGGTTAAACAGGCCAACCCGGAAATCATTTACTGCTCGATTACCGGGTACGGACAGAACGGACCGTTCCGCGACCGGGTCGGGCACGATGTCAATTATCTCAGCTATGCCGGGGTCCTTGATCTCATCGGTGAGAAAGACCACCCCCCCGCCATTCCAGGAGTTCAAATCGCTGATATTGCCGGCGGTGGCATGAATGCGGCCATTGGAATCCTTTTGGCTCTTTTGGCCCGGGGAAATACCGGCAAAGGGCAATATATCGATATCTCCATGACAGACGGTATGGTAGGATTTCTTCCCGCCGCCCTGTTTTTTCGTCAGCTTACCGGAGAGGAACCAAGACGGGCCGATGGGCTCCTGTCGCATCGCTATGCCTGCTACAATACCTATGAAACAGCCGACGGCCGGTATTTATCCATCGGTGCGGTGGAAAACCGCTTCTGGAAGCAGCTATGTGATACCCTCGAAATTGGCGAATATGGGCCCCTGCAATACGATGATCAGCGACGCGAAGAAATCCTGCAGTACATGCGCACAACCTTTAAGCAAAAAACCCTGGACGAATGGGATGCCATCCTGGCCGATCTGGACATTTGCTGGGGAAGAATTCAAGCAACCGAAGAAGTACTGGAGGACCCTCTTTTTCTTGAAAGAGAAACGGTGGTTGAAATCGAAGGCAAAGACGGAAAAATATCAAAAACACTCGGCGTGACTGTCAAGCTGAGTGAAACCCCGGGCACAATCCGTACCCCGCCGGTGGACTTTGGAGAAAGCACGGCTGCCATTCTTAAAGAGTTTGGATATTCGCCTGAAGAAATAAAGGAATTGGCAAAGAATGAGGTGATATGAATTGCTATAAGGTTCAGGGTTCTGCGTTCAGAGGTTCAAAGGTTTTTCCGCCTTTGGCGGCATCGGAAAGGGCCTGGGTTTAAATTTATAGCCATTCAAACTTCCCTCGGAGACGATTAGATCCTTTCATGATAACCCTTGAACGGTGAACCCTGAACCCTTGAACGATCAGACCATAGACTTGAGGGTGGCCAGCTCCAGCTGGTCGCCGGCATCTTCCGCCCGGTCGGAGACTTCGACAATACTTTCCAGGCAGAGTCTTAAGTGCAGCTTGTGGGCGAGGTCCATGGGTGACGTGAGTATGGCTTTCGTTAAATCCCACTCGAGTTTGTCAACCCGTGACTCCTGCAGCCCGACCTCTTTGGTATGTTCACGTACCGTCCCGATTTTGCACTCGCCTTTAAAGTAACATAAAACCGCAAGTTTGAGATTATCGATAATCCCCAGGGATTCTCTGACAACTTCAAAAAAGGCAGGTTTCAATTCATCGGGTATCACCGGGCGCTGATTCAGAAAAAAATCACAGGTGGCTTCACCGGCATTGGCCACTTTGTCAATGCTTTCAATCAGCTTATAGATGTCTTCGCGCAGCAGGGGCAGATAGGCACCGGAGTATAGTTTGTCTCGAATGTCATAACGGACGACATCGGCCTCTGATTCAAGGCTTCTGACTTTGCGGCCTAATACTTTGGCTTCGCTGATGTTGTTCTCAAGATAATTTTCAACGGTATTGATGCCTGTTTTCAGCGAGTCCTCAACCAGGTCAAGATGCTTTAATATAAATTCGATGACCTCTTTTTCTTTTTTAAACAGCATCATAAATTCTCCTTCAATTTAGCCGAGGCCTTTAAATGAATCGGTCAAAGTGCGTCTAACACATGATTATCATTATTACAAGTCTATAAAGCTTACTCCAGTAATCCGCCCTAAAAAAGCCGTATTACCTTATATAATAAATAAGAAAAAGATCCCGCCAGCGTCGGTGTCAATACCCAACCGACCAGTATGGTTACGATCGTCTTTTTACTGATTGATCGGGCACCTTTCACCAGACCGACACCCACCACAGCGCCTACAATGGCAGAAGAGGTAGACACCGGGATGCCGAACAGAGAAAAAAGATGCATGCCGAAAGCAGAGCAAACCTGGGCAACAAAGGCCGACGGGATATCCAGCTGGGTAATTCCTTTGCCGACGGTATCCGCAACTTTTTGACCATAAGTCCAGGCACCTACAGCAATACTAGTGCCACCGATTAACAGGAGCAGCTTGGGCGGAAATATATTGAGATTGGCAACCGGACCGACGGCATTGCCGGCATTGTTGGCCCCCATGGAATAAGCCACGTAACAGGCTGATATAATGGCCAGCCATCCGAAGGCATGTTGAAAAAGAAGGGATCTGGTTTCAAATCTGTTCAAAATGAGCCTGACCAGATGCATCAATCCGAATGACAGCACCATGACCAGGATGGGACAAATAATCCAGCTTTCAGCAATCAGGATGAATTTGGAATAATCTATTTCGGCGCCGACCGCCAGGCCGATGCCGACCACCCCCCCCACAATCGCCTGGGAAGTGGAGGTGGGAATCCGATAAAAGGTGGCCAGGGTCACAAAAAAGCCGGAACAGATCAGCGCCACACAAACGGCCAGATAATTCAAATCGGTTTTGACAATCCCCTTGCCGATCGTGCGCATGACGTGATGGCCCTGGAGCATGGCACCCAGGATCACAAACACAGCTACCAGAAGGACAGCCTTTTTGAAACTTAACAGCCCGCAGCCAACCGTGGTGCCGATGCAGTTCGCCGTATCATTGGCTCCGATATTCCAACCAACATAGGCACTGGCGCCTAACAATATGAAGAATATTGGTTCGATAGCAGATTCACCCTGTCATTTGTGAATTGGTGTAACAGCTCATGGCTAATGTAAAGGTAAAGCACGTTGGGTTTAGTCAGAAGATACTGATTTATTAGATATTTCAGATGAATTAGTCAAAAGAATAATTAGCATGTTATTCATAACTAAAAGTTATAGAATAGGTTCAGAGGTTCAAGGTTGTTTTGAACTGCCGAATATTCGAACGCCCGAAACCGCCGGAGGCGAATGAACCTCAGAACCCTGAACCTCTGAACCTGATAACTAATACTTTTTGCCCTCCTCAACCTCTCCAATGGCCTCATCAATTATATCAATCGCCCGGTCCATTTCCTCCCGGGTAATGACCAGTGCCGGTCTTAAAGTCAACACATTGCCTTCAATGGTTTTGGCGGAAAGTCCTTTTTCCAGGCATTTAAACATAATGATCTCAGCCTCATCCACCGCCCGCTGCCTGGTTTTTTGGTCGCTGACAAGATCGATGCCGATGTGAAGCCCCAGGCCAGCCACATGGCCTATGAGGGGATGCTTTTCTTTGAGATCGGTTAGTCTCTTCAGAGCATAATCGCCGAGTTCAGCAGCATGTCCATGAAGTTTATGCTCAACAATGTAATCGATCTCAGCCAATGCCGCAGCAGAACATAAAGCATTTTTTTCATGGGTGTAGTGCCCGACTGAGCGATGCTGGCAGATATTATATTTTTCATGTGTGACGATGCCGGCAAAGGGCAGCAGTCCACCTCCCAGGGATTTGCCGAGAACCAGAACATCCGGGGTAACAAAATGCTCGCAGGCAAACAGTTTGCCGGTGCGCCCGAAGCCTTCGATAATTTCATCAAAAATTAAAAGGGCCCCATACTGTTCGCATAATTTTTTTGCGCCCTGCCAGTATCTGCGGGACGGGACCACCGGCGTGGCGGATATGGGCTCACCGATGATTGCAGCCATTTCGGGTTCGCGTTTTAACACCAATTCTATCTGGCGCAGGCATTCGGCATCCACGTCCGCTTCGGATGTAAATCCCCAGGGATTGCGGTAGTAGTTGGGAAATTCAACATGAAAAGCGCCGGGAACCATGGGGCCGAATCCGCCGCTAAAATGCTCTTCCCCACCGACACTGGCGGCGCCTATACCGGCGCCGTGGAATGAATCCCAGAAGGAAATGGTTTTGAAGCGACCGGTTACCTGTTTGGCCAACATCAACGCCATCTCAATCGCTTCGGATCCTCCCGGACAAAAAAGAGAACGGCATAAATCACCGGGGCTAATTTCGGCCAGTTTTTTAGCCAACTCAATGGCCGGAATATTCGTATAGCGGCGAGGGCAAAAGGTCATGTTTTCTGCCAGCTGCTTTTTGACGGCCTCAATAACGGCCGGGTTGTTGAACCCGGCATTATGCACACCGTTGCCGTGCATATCGATATATTTTTTCCCGTCTAAATCTTCAATGTAAACACCTTGAGCCCGGGACAAAACATTTAACACCGGAGTCGACAGGCTCTGGTGTAAAAAATATCTCTGGTCCTCATCAAACCATCTTTTTGACTCGCCTTTTAAATTTCGTTTCCAGTATTCCCTGCGGTTCCGGGTGGTGTTGACATCCCCCTGCTCACGCTCAATTCTTTTATCTTTTTTCACGGGTCGGCTCCTATGCATGGTATCGAATGAACAACCCCGCCGAACGAGGGTATCGAATGAAAAACAAGGGGCGGGATTCCTCGTCCCGCCGCAGCGGATTAAATATTTATTAGCAGAAATGAGCTGTTAAATCAATCATGGAATTTTCACGTTTTGGAGTATTGGAGTGGATTCGATTGCGGATGTAGGATTATTCGATTCGAGAATTCGTAGGAAATTGATCCGATTGTAAATATTTCGAATCCGAAATCAAATCCCAGGCAATCACTACAGCCGTGCTGAAGTCACGCCTTCTGAAAAAGGATGCTCCCTGATTGCATGGAAATAACTTCGGGTTATTGATCCTATAGGCATTATTCGTTTGACTAATAGGATAGCCAGCAGATATTAGCATAACAGTTATATTTCCGAATATATGTAAAAGGAGATTGGCAATGTCTCGACTTCACAAATCCGAAGGTGATATTAACATATCTCCACGCCGCGAAAAATGGCAAAAGGGTCATATCGATGCTGAAAGCCGATCACTGCTGGATGAAGACGCGCACTACTTCCTAAAACAATCCTTCTCCACACCCTGCCTGAACACCATGCGCGCCTGCGAAGGTATTTATATCGAAGACATGCAGGGTCGTCGCTATATGGATTTTCATGGAAACAACGTTCACCAGGTCGGTTTTGCCAACCCGGTGTCATCAACGCCATCAAAAACCAGCTGGATGAGCTTTCATTTTGCACCCGCCGTTATACCAACCGCGTGGCCGTTGAGTTGGCCAAAAAATTGGCCGATATCGCTCCCGGAAATCTTAACAAGTCCTTATTCTGCCCGGGAGGGGCGGAAGCCGTCGGAATGGCATTAAAGCTGGCGCGGGTGGCAACCGGCCGGCATAAAACCATCTCCATGTGGGATTCTTTCCACGGCGCCACCCTGGACACCATTTCCATCGGGGGTGAGGCCGTTTTCCGCCAGGACATGGGGCCGCTGCTTCCGGGAACCGAGCATGTCCCTCCCCCGGACGAATATCGCTGCGTGTTTGGCTGCTCGAACCGGGGAGGGTGTGATTTGACCTGCGCCAATTATGTTGAGTACATTCTGGAAAAAGAAGGCGACATTGCCGCCGTTATTTCAGAACCCATCCGCAGCACCCCCTATATCCCCAAACCCGAATACTGGCAAAAAATCCGTCGGGCCTGTGATCGCCATGGTGCCTTGTTAATTTTTGATGAAATCCCCCACTCCCTCGGCCGCACCGGCAAAATGTTCACCTTCGAAAATTTCGGCGTCATCCCGGATATTGTCGTCATCGGCAAAGGATTAGGCGGGGGGGTATTTCCCCTGGCAGCCATGATCGCCAACGAAGCATTGGATGTTGCCGCCGACCGCGCAATGGGTCACTACACCCATGAAAAAAGCCCCGTCGGGTGTGCGGCGGCCCTGGCGACCATCAACTATATCGAAAACCACAATCTGGTAAAGCACGCCCGTGAACTGGGGCAATACACCCTCGAACGTCTTAACGCCATGAAAGACCGCTATCCTGTGATCGGCGATGTTCGTGGACTGGGATTGTTCTTGGTATCGAGCTGGTGAAAGACAGGCAGACCCGTGAACGGGCCTTCGATGAAGCCGAAGCAGTGATGTATGCCGCCCTTTCAAAGGGGCTTAGCTTCAAACTCACCATGGGCAACATAATTACCCTCACACCGGCACTGACCATTACCCGCAAAGAAATGGACCAGGCCCTGGATATTATCGAAGGGTGTATTGCTGAGGTCGAAAACAACGGGGTTCGAGGAAAATAATCACAACTTGGCTTCCAGCGGCTATCGCCTGGTTTGGAGCGATGGGTTTCAGGTGTCAGGACTGCGAGAAACAGAAGTGGTGGGCATCCTTTGGTTTTTCTAACAACTGAAGGGTTACTAGTTTAACCTGCTTCAGTATTGATGGGAATCAAGGCAAAGGTCTTGTTACAAAATGCCTGTCAATCTGTTCTGATACGCGTTGTTCCTGACACCTACGCCTACACCCGACACCTGGAAACCTTATTTTATGAATAACCGCAACCATACTTCTCATCATTTCCGCTTTCACCCACGCCGGATGGAATTTTATCAGCAAAAGGGAACATCCCAGTCAGGCCTTCTATCTGGTGGCGAACACCATCGGCGTAATCTGTATTTTGCCGTTTCTTTTTTATTACCGGGGCTTCCTACAATTTATTCCGTCATCGGTATGGGCCATTGTCGTTTTGTCCGGCTTTTTCCTGGCCGCCTATCTGGAAGCTTTAGCCGGCGCCTACCGCGCCGGAGACATCTCGATTGCCTATCCCCTGGCACGCTCCCTGCCTGTCATAATGGTATTTCTCCTAACTCTGTTTCTGGGTGAAGGTCAGCCCCTCAGCATATGGTTTATCATCGGAATAATTATTATTATCGCGGGATGCATCATACTGCCCTTTACGGCTTTTGGCGACTTTCATTTACGAGGCTACCTAAATCAATGCTGTTTTCTGGCAGTTCTGGCAGCAGCAGGGATAGCAGCCTATACTGTAGCGGATGACGTGGCCCTGCGTCAGCTAAGAGAGCTCCCCGGTAAACCCATGAGTCCGGTAGAGGGCACATTGGTATATATGGTGCTGGAGGGAATCAGTTGTTCACTCTGGCAGAGCCTGTTCGTGATTTTAAGTGGGCGTGAGCGGCGACGCATGCCGGAAGTTATTCAATCCTATAAAGGGGCGGCTGCCATAACCGGCATCGGCATTTACCTGGGGTGGGGCCTGGTTCTTATATCGATGAACTTTGTTTCCAACGTCAGCTATGTGGCGGCTTTTCGACAGCTGAGTATTCCTTTAGGTGCCATTTTCGGTATAGGTTTCTTAAAGAGCCCCGCTACTTCCCAAAAATCGTAGGAATCGGTGCCATATTTTTGGGACTTGTATTGGCTGGAGTGCAATAGGGGGAAGAGATCAGAGGACAGAAGACAGAGTGTAAAACAGGTGCCGGCGTACAGAAATGATTTACAATCATCAAAATTAGGATTTTCTTGACTTGGCGACCGGTTTTGGTGATATCTGTTTCAGGCGGAACACCTGAAACACTCATAAAGGCTATCATATGCACATGATGTCGCAGGTTTCGGCAGACTTCAAATTTTTGTGATTCATCTACATATCGCAAGTATGGGAAAAGTTGTGGTTTCATTTTTATCAGGGTATTAGGTTGATAAATAAAAATCGGTATAACAACTAATGCTAAAAAGGATATGAAATTATGAAGCCTAAAGCTAATGACAAGAAAGTATCACCTTCTTCGCCAAACCTGCCTCAGATAGTGCGTAAAATTTTAATTGTTTACCTTATATCTGCTGTTACTGTCCTGGTTATCTGTTTCATTTTTGGATGGCGATCATTAGAAAATATTGGAACCGGATTTATATATGGTTCCCTGGGGCTGGCACTTTTCGGCGCATTGATTTTGGCAGGGAATACGGTTCCTGCTCAACTGTCTAATCTTTCACTCCCCTTTGTTAGGCGCCAAGAAAAATACGAAAGCGATGGTTCTCCGTCTAAGGATGAAGGAAAAAGATTCTTTTTTACGACTTTAATATGCGGAGCATTTTTATTTGTGACAGGACTTATTTTAAAAATGTTGTGATGATTTATAACCCGTCAGCTCAGGGGATAACCATGGCCTAATTTTTTTAGCAAATTTGTGAAATCATATAATCAATAGAAGTTTTGACTTGGCTTAGCATTTTGTCAACTCAAGTATAGGTTAGGAGAAATCAGGACCTCCGGTTCAATTTGTCGGCTATGCATTCTGACAATGCCGATATGTCATCTGACCTCTGACTTCTGTTCTCTGTCATCTGAAGATAACGCCTTAAAGCGTAATACGCTTGAACTAAACCTTGATCTTCTCACCTTTGGGGTCCACCAGTGGTAAGTCGGCTACCTTGGCTTTAACACGCTCGCCCATGACCTGGACTGCCAGTTCGGTGCCGGGCACTTAGTCAGATCCAATGGCAAATAGACCAGCCCAATATCCCGGCCGATGGAATATCCATAGCTGCCGGATCGTATGCGGTCGATTACTTTTCCGTTGGCATATACAGATTCGCCGCCATAGAGGTTGCCGCCGGCATCCATGGTGAGGGCCACCAGCCTGGAACCAGGGCCCTGTTTTTGTATTTTCTCCAAGGCTTCTTTCCCGATGAAATCAGCCTTGCTCAGATCCACAAACATTCCTAATCCGGCTGCAAGGGGATTATCCTCCGGTGTAATATCACCGCTCCAATACAGATAGCCCTTTTCTATACGCAGGGCATCCAGAGCCTTGTAGCCGGCAGGCTGAATACCGGATTCGCGGCCGGCATCCATCAATGCATCCCACACCGCCACGGCATCCTCAGGTTGAGTGTAAAGCTCCCAGCCAAGTTCTCCAACATAGCTCACCCGCTGGGCCCATACGGTGATATTTTTTATCTCGATAGATTGAGCCGTCATGTAAGGGAAGGCCGTATTTGACAGATCGTTGCCGCATAGCGATCCCAGTACCTGCCGGGACTCAGGGCCCCACAAGGTTAGACAGCACAAGCTTTCGGTCTCATCTGCAACTTCAACCGATCCGTCATCCGGCAGGTGAAGTTGAATCCATCCGAAGTCGTTGGATACAAAAGAGGTACCGGAAATGATTCTGAATTCGTCTTTTCCCAGACGGGTGACCGTCACGTCGCTTTCAATCCCGCCCTTGGGATTCAAGAACTGGGTATAGGTAACACTGCCGACCGGCTTGTCGAGATTGTTGGCCGCCAGTTGCTGAAGAAGACCCAGCGCACCGGGACCGCGCAGTCGGATCTTGCCGAAAGAGGTCATGTCAAAAAGCGCCACCCTGTCACGGGCGGCTTTTACTTCACTGCCCACCTGATCAAAATAAGGCGGTCGCTCCCACCCCCAGTTTTTCTGGTCGGCGCCGGCCTGTCGCCAGGTTTTACCGGTATCAAAATAATTCACCCGCTCCCAACCGTTTTTAAGCCCGAAGACGGCACCCAACTCCTTTAAGCGTTCATAAAGCGGACTGGTGCGCAGGGGACGCCCCCATTCGTTCTCGTCATTGGGATAACGCAGGTGGTAATAATACCGGATCACTTCGCGGCATTGTTCAACGCGGAAGGATTTTTCCGTCAGGTGCGGCCCGAAACGTCTGACGTTCATTTCATGGGTATCAATGGACGTCTCTCCTTCCAGAATCCATTCAGCCATCAGCATCCCCACACCGCCGCCACCGGCAATCCCGTTGTCGGACCCGCCGGCCGCGACATAAAATCCCTTCAAGCCGGGAACCGGCCCCATGGCATAATAGCCGTCAGGGGTAAATGCATCCGGGCCGTTGATTAACTCAATCGCCTCGGCTTCATTCAGGATAGGAATCCGCTGCATGGCACCTTCCATGATGCCTTCAAACAGCTCCCATTCGCCGGGCAGCAGTTCCTGGGTAAAATCCCATGGGACGCCGTCGATAGACCAGGGTTTGGGATTGGTTTCAAATCCGCCGACCAGGTAGGAGCCGACATCTTCCCGGCAGTAAAACAACCTGTCTGGATCTCTGATCACCGGGGTGTTGGTCGGCAATTCATGACCCTCAATCGGTTTGGTCGTCAGGTATTGATTCATCATGGCAACGATGGGAATGTGCGCACCCACCATTTCGCCGATACGCGGTGCCCACTGCCCGGCGGCATTGACGACACATTCGGTCTTGATGTTGCCGTGGTCTGTGATGACTTCGGTTACCTCCCTTGCCGGCGAAAGCTTGATATCGGTGACACGCACGTTGGTGTTGATTTCAACCCCCATCTTTCTGGCCAGTCGCGCGAACTCGAAGGTAATTCCGCTGGGGTCGATGTGCCCGTCATCCGGTACGTAAACGGCACCGTAAAGGCTGTCAGGTGCCAGTTGGGGACACCTTTCTAAAACCTCTTCAGACGATATGATATCAGCGGTCAGGCCAATGGCGTTGGCCCGGCTGACTTCCCTTTGCAGCGCTTTTAAGCGGTCTTTACTGCTGGCCAGTCTCAAACTTCCCACCGTGTGCCAGCCAAGGGAATCGCCGCCTTCCCCTTTGGCCAGTTCACTGTAAAGATTGATGGTGTAATTCATCACTTTCATCAAGGCCGGTGAGGTACGAAACTGGGAAACCAGGCCGACGGAATGAAACGTCGTGCCGCTGGTTAATTCACCTTTTTCCACCAGAACGACATCGGTACAACCGGCCCTGGCAAGATGATAGGCGATACTGGTCCCAAAGATGCCCCCGCCGATAACAACGATCCGAGCTTGATTTTTCAATATTTCTCTCCTTCGACATAAAGTGTGATGAGGTGGTTACTGAAAAGTCTGGTAAAATTAGAAAATTTTTTTCTATAAGTCAAAACACTAATTTTAATCATTTTTATAACCCCAGGTTATTGGCTATGGGATATTGTCAAATTTTCGTTATAATAATTGTTCTCGTACATTCATGTTGTTTTCGTACATAATTTGTTTTTTTTTCAGAATAAGTGTGTTAATAAATTAAATAATGTTTTTTTATTTTGCTATTACAAAAGGTTATGATTCATGAATCTAAACCAGTTAAAAATATTTTATCTGGCTGCCAAAAAAAGAAATTTGAGCCTGGCGGCCGAAGAACTCTTCATCACCCAGCCGGCGGTCACAAAAGGAATTCAGCGATTGCAGGAATTTTACGAAATGAAATTTGTCGATCATATCGGCAAAAAGCTGATCCTGACCGATGCCGGTGAGGTGCTTTACGAGATTGCCGAAAAAATATTTGAACTGGAAAGCAAAGCCGAAGAGAGCATCCGTGATTTTCAGGAACGCAAGCGAGGACGGATCCGGATTCTTTCAAGTGAGAGCTTCGGCGACTACTACCTGCCGCATATCATTATACCTTTTAGCAAAACCTATCCAATGGTGCGTATTACAATGAACATCCTGCCAACCGAACAGGTGGTAAGTCGTACAGCAACCCTGGAAAACGATTTGGGATTTGTTTCTTATCCTATCGAACACCATAAACTGCTGGTCAAGGAAGTTCTGGAAGACCAGTTGGTTGTCATAACTCCTCCTGACCACCCCCTGGCCCGTCACCCGGTGCTGGGCCCCCGGCATCTTGAAGATCAGATGCTGATCATGCATGAGACCGGGTCAGCCCCGCGCAGAGCTTTGGAGAACTATATTCGTAAAAATAACCTTGCGGTTGACATTCATCTGGAGCTATCCAGCAACCGCGCCATTAAGCGGGCGGTGGAGGATGGGATCGGTATTGCCCTGATATCAAGAAAAGTGGCCAATGAAGAAATCCGGGGCAAAAGGCTCTGTGCGATCCCCCTGTCTGACCCGTCCATGACCCGCAAATTTTATATGGTCCACCACAAAGACAAATATCTTTCCGAATCCCTGCAGAATTTTATCGAGATGGTATTTAAGTGGTCGGCGAAATATATGCAGAGCACTCTAACCTTGAATTTTTACCGCACAAATGCCCGCAATGGGAGTCGCCACAACCGGTTGCAGGCTTAGTGATAAAGGCAAAACCATGCTTTTTGAAGACTGAGGACCGTCAATGCATCGGTGATGCGCCCATCGGCGATCATCCGAACGTTTTTTTCTATAACCACCTATACC
Source organism: uncultured delta proteobacterium (assembly GCA_963821065.1). Lineage (GTDB taxonomy): Bacteria > Desulfobacterota > Desulfobacteria > Desulfobacterales > JAFDCJ01 > JAFDCJ01. Next base: position 160,020 of record CAWGCM010000031.1, read on the forward strand.
AGCCTTTCGTATTTTGGAACTTATTTTTGAAAAGCGCTACAATTTCTTAAATAACATAATCCCGGTTGATAAAATCCTTTTTTCGTATAATATAAATCAAAAAACAATAAATCCAACCGATATAGATTATTTAAATTTTCAGAGCTACAGCACCGTTCATTGCTTGCCGCGCCGACTTGTCCCGGTGAAACTAAACACCGATGACGGGTCATCTGCTTGCCGCGGCGACGTGTCGGGGCGCAGTTAAAACAGAGCCCGAAGCCGTCAGGCGAAGACGGGTCTTCTGTCACCTGAAGAAGGAGGCACCCATGTATGGAAAATTCCGGGATGAGCTTCAAACCGAACTGAAGGAAATCACCGAATCCGGTCTTTATAAATCCGAGCGGCACATAGCATCGGCCCAGCAAGCCCGCATCAGGGTCGGTGCAAAGCAGGTGTTAAATATGTGCGCCAATAACTATCTGGGCCTGGCGGATAATAAAGAGATTATTGCAGCGGTCAAGAAAGGCCTCGATGAACGGGGGTTCGGAATGGCTTCGGTGCGCTTTATCTGCGGCACCCAGGACATCCACGATACGCTTGAAAAGAAAATCAGCGATTTTTTCGGAACCGATGACACCATCCTTTACTCATCGTGTTTTGATGCCAATACCGGATTGTTCGAAACCCTGCTGGGTGAAAACGACGCCATCATCTCAGATGCTTTAAATCATGCATCGATCATAGACGGTGTCCGTTTGTGCAAAGCGGCACGCTTTCGCTATGACCATGGCGACATGGATTCACTGGAAAAATGTCTCAAAGAATCCGCATCAGCCAAAACCAGAATGATCGCCACCGACGGTGTTTTCAGCATGGATGGGGACTATGCCGAACTTGATAAGATTTGTGATCGGGCTGAAACATACGATGCCCTCGTAATGGTCGATGACAGCCATGCGACCGGTTTCGTGGGCCCCACAGGACGCGGCACTGTCGAGCTTTGCGGGGTTCAGCAACGGGTCGACATCATCACTTCAACCCTGGGCAAAGCCCTGGGGGGCGCATCCGGCGGATTCACCACGGGACGTAAAGACATCATCGAAATACTCCGGCAACGTTCGCGGCCCTATCTTTTTTCCAACTCCCTGGCGCCCCCCATTGTGTCAGCTGCCCTAAAGACCATCGATTTATTGGAAGAATCCCAGGCCCCCAGACAAAGGCTGGAATCAAACACTAATTTTTTCAGAAAAGAAATTGCCGAGGCAGGCTTTACCATCAAACCCGGCGCTCATCCCATAGTTCCGATCATGCTGGGAGATGCCAAACTGGCCCAGGATATGGCTGCCAGGCTCCTGGATGAAGGTGTCTACGCCATAGGATTCTTCTATCCTGTGGTGCCCAGGGGCCAGGCGCGCATACGGGTTCAGATTTCAGCCGCCCATACCAGAGAAGATCTGGAATTTGCCCTGGAAAAATTCATCATGGTCGGAAAAGAGCTTAAAGTGATTAAATAATAACAATGAATGGATTCTTATTTTTATATAAAACTTTAGACAGGATTTACAGGATATAATGGATTTTTTACTTTTCCGGTTTCCTGATGAAACCGGAAAAATACCATCCGCCTCACGGCGGAAACACTAGATCAAGCAAATTAAGTAACGTCTTTCCACCGAAGGTGGATTAATTTTCATCACTTTCTTCCGGAAAGTGATGAAAAAATCTTTTAAATCCTGTAAATCTTGTCTAAATTCGATTTTAAATAAAATCGAATCCATTCATTAATTTAATTCAAAATACCCCAAGGTATGAACAATGAAAATGAAAGCGCTGGTGAAAGCAAAACCGGAGCCTGGCATCTGGCTGCAGGATGTACCGGTGCCGGAAATCGGGATCAATGATGTCCTGATCAAAATTCAAAAGACCGCCATCTGCGGCACCGACGTTCATATTTACAACTGGGATGCCTGGGCCCAAAAAACCATCCCGGTCCCCATGCACGTCGGCCACGAGTTTGTTGGTACAGTGGCTGAAATCGGTGACAATGTTCATGACTTTAAACCCGGTAATTTGGTTTCGGGCGAAGGCCATCTGATATGCGGGCACTGCCGTAATTGTCTGGCCGGCCGGCGGCATCTGTGCATGAAAACCAGCGGTGTCGGTGTCAACCGGCCCGGTGCCTTTGCCGAGTATTTGAGCATACCTCAGACCAATGTCTGGTATTGCGACCCGGATATTCCGATGGACATCCTCAGCTGTTTTGACCCGCTGGGAAATGCCACCCATACCGCCCTGTCCTATGACGTACTTGGAGAAGACGTTCTGATCACCGGCGCCGGACCCATCGGATGTATGGCCGCCGCCATCGCCCGGCATGCCGGTGCACGCCATGTGGTCGTAACTGATGTCAATCCCTATCGCCTGAAACTGGCCCAAAAAATGGGCGCCACCCTGGCGCTGGATGTGCGCCGGCAAAAAATCGAAGCTGCTCAGAAAAAACTCGGCATGAAGGAAGGTTTTGACGTGGGTATGGAAATGTCCGGTAACCCCGACGCCCTGCGCGCGATGCTGCCCAATATGTGCCATGGCGCCAAAATTGCCCTTTTAGGTATCCTGCCGCCAAACACCGCCATTGACTGGGACTTTGTCGTATTCAACGGATTGACCATCAAAGGCATATACGGACGTGAGATGTATGAAACCTGGTATAAAATGACCGTCATGATCCAGTCGGGTCTGGACATCAAACCTGTTATTACCCATCGATTTCCTTATACAGAATATGAAAAAGCGTTTGAGATCATGCGCTCGGGAAAATCGGGTAAAGTCATTTTAAGCTGGGAAGAGACTTAGGATATTATTGATTAAAGTGGAAACACAAAGTTATTCATTTGAACTCAAAAGCAAACTGTCCGAACTAGCAGCCTTAAACCAGCATATAGTTGATTTTGGTCGCCATATCGGGCTGCCCGAACTCAGCATATCAGAGATTAACATCTGCCTGGATGAATTGTTTACAAATACAGTCTCGTATGGTTTCAATGACGACCGGGAGCATAATATTCAATTCACAATTAAGATGGATGACCATATGTTTACTGCAAGTATTGAAGACGATGGCGTGCCTTTTAACCCCCTCAAAAAAAAGGCGCCCAAACTCCCTGCCGATGTTGAGAGCGCTAACATTGGGGGGCTCGGAATTCATATTACCAGAGAACTGGTAGACGAAATCAACTACGAAAGAAAACGAGGAAAAAACAGGTTGACCATAAAAAAAAGCATCCAGGCCAATGAAATCCAATCACAAGAATAGAGATGAACAATGAAATACAATCACGTACTTGCCCTGTACCCCTATTTTAAGGACTCAACAGCAACAATGGGTATTTTCCCACCCACGGGTCTGGAGTACATAGCGACCAATATCCAAGACCATGTCGGCAAGGTAACCCTTCTTGATTTGAGATACGAGAAGAAATTCCAGGATATAAAATTATTATTCGAATTTATTAAAAATGAAATCGATCTGGTATGCATCAGCATTACCTGGAATTCCCAGTTCAATCCGATCTGTGATCTTATCCGCCAATTACCGGATGATGTAACCACCGTGGTCGGCGGTTACAAGGCAACTGAAGAAGTTGAGTATTTATTTGAGAGATGCCAGAATATTGATGTCATTGTCAGGGGTGAAGGTGAAGATACCATCCGGGAAGTTGTCAACGGCCTTGGCTATAATGATATCCTCGGACTCTCGTACCGGAAAAACGGAACCGTGATTCATAATGACCCCAGGCCTCTTCCGGACATATCGGCAGCGGCTTTCCCGGACAGATCACTCCGAAGACATGACTATCATTGGATTCAAAGCGGTGCCCGGATCACGGATTTAACCTTCGATACGGTTCTCACTTCCCGGGGGTGCCCATACAACTGCAAATTTTGCACCTGCAGCTTAAATCCCCTCGGCCAGAAAAGAAAATATGCGGAGCGGCCGCTGGACTCGGTCATTGAGGAGTTAAAGAACATTGCGGCCGACGTCGTCATGTTCAGTGACGACAATTTCTTTACCAATCCCAAAAGGAGCAAACAGCTGTGTGACCTGATTATCGAAAACGGTATAAAGAAAAGGTTCTGCGTCCAGACCCGCATAGAAATCGGTCGAGACCCCGACCTGTTGGAAAAAGCCGATAAAGCCGGTTTTAAGCTTTTCCTGATCGGCATTGAATCGCCCCACGACAAAATATTGGAACAGCTTAATAAGGGCATTACTCAAAAACAGACAAGGAATGCTTTTAAGACCCTAAACAGGTATAATTTCTTTATTCATGGATACTTTATTTATGGAAATATCGGGGAAACAGAAGATGAAATGGTATATATCGCGCAGTTTGCCAAAGAGTTGAAGCTTGAGACGATAAGTTTTCAGAAGCTCAGGATTGAAAAATATTCACCCTTGAAAGAAATCGTCGAGGAGACCCCCGGATACTATTTTAAACGTATCGGTGGTGCAGTATATTCAGACAAGCATGACCGCAAGGACTTTAAGCGCATTCGAAACCGAATAAGATCAGATTTTTATGATTTTCAACAGATAAGACAAATACTACGGAAAGTTCATAAGTCAGGACTCTTGACGAATTCCGAACTAATGCAAATTTTGACCCGGCTGCCGAATATCCTTTTCAGATTGTTAAAACGAAAAATTAAGAAAAAATGAACTATCCTGCCGTCTAAAGTAAAACCAGGAAACCAGAGTTCAGGCTAAAAGCTTCTCAAGCTCGATAAGTTCTTTCAAGCTTTTGATCACCGGAACCGAATCCTCTACTTCGGGCCAATTCCGCTGAACACTATGATGCTTCAGCCAAATGGGGTGCATTCCAGCATCTCTTGCGCCACAAATGTCGATGCGCCAGTCATCGCCGATGTAAACCGCCTCAGAGGGTAAAATCCCCAATTTATCCAGGCATTGATGAAACGGCCTGGGATCAGGTTTGGGAGGCGTCCCACCTTCACCGGCCACCACAATCACCTTGAAAAATTTTTCCAATTCCGGATAAAGGCTGATGCGATGGGTCCCGGTTGCTTTTTGTCCCTGGGTGTTGGTAATCAATGCGATTTCATAACGGATGCGCAGATAGGATAGCACTTCGGTTACTTCGGGAAATAGAATAGTATGATTTTTGACCGTATCCCAGTAATCGGTTTCCCACCGGACCAACAAATCACTTTCCACTGCAACACAGTAGTAATAAAATACCTCCTGCCACAGTGAATTTCTGGAAAAGTCGGATCGATCATGAAATTCCTTGCGAAGCCTTCGATAAATCGCCAGAAAATCTTTTCTGACTGTCAATCCTAAATTTGTAAACAGTTTGTCCTGGGCCTCTTTTTCAGCTCTGCGAAAACCGTTGGCGGAATCGACCAGGGTTTGACCGAAATCGAAAATGACTGCTTTAATCATAATTAAAGTGTTTCGTATTTGGTGTTTCGTGTTTGGTGTTTCAGGTTACGGGTTGTGTGTTACCCGATGCATAGTGCATGGCGCATAGGGCAAAGCGTCAGATTTTTCTGAAATTTCCGAGTTTTCGATCTCTACACTATGCGCCATGCCCTAACTGCGCTAGCCGCGTACAATCCGAAATCCAAAATCTAAAATCCGATATCGAGACAATCCGAAATCCCAAATCTAAAATCCGAAATCGAGGTGACCGTTTTCCACGCCACTTTCTGCAAAATTAACGCCTGATCATTTCCCAGATCCAGCCGCTTTTTACCCTTGAAGAAAAAGGTCCCGGGAAGTCCTTCGGGGCTGTTGTTGAACAGGACGGAGTAAAAAACACAGGCCGTCAGGTACGATCCAGCAGGATTGGCGTGGCGGCCGTCGGTGTGATACAGCTCTATGCCGGGATCAATCCGGTGGATGGCTTCCCAGGCAAGTCCAACCGGCGCCAGAAAGGCACCAAGTTTATGAGCCATCATTCCGTAAGCATCTGCCAAAACGGCCTGGGTCTGGGGCCGCAGGCGATTGGCCCAGGTCATATAAAATATGGTCCTGGCATCCTGTTTCCGGATTTCTGCATCTAACAATCCGGCATGGCGCACAAAAGAGTCCGGCTCCTCCAATGGTCCGCCGCTCCGATCCTGCAAAACCACATAATCCCATCGGGTTGCCTTGATGGCATCCCGGCTGGGCGGATTTTTCCAGTGCCACTCGAGGCCGGCCCCTTCTCCGGTGCATTGATCCACCATCAACTCAAAACCTCGATCCTCCGATTCAACCAGCATCAGGAGCATCTGGGGCATATAGTTTAAATAAGTATGGCTATTGCCAATAAACAAAACGTTGGTCGTCATTTTGAGTCGAACACAAATTTCGAGAAGTGGCGTTTTTCTTTAATAATTATAGAACCTGCCCCATATTGCAGCCAAGGTCTATCCTCAAATAGGAAACCCACCTGAATTCTAATTTTAGGCATTTTAGTTCATTTTAGGCAATTACAATGCTCACTTTGCCAACGAGATTAAAAATCCGCCGGCAAATATAATCAAGGCACCGGTCAGTCGAATCCCCTGGTGCTTTTCTTTTAAAAAATGACTTCCCATGAGCACGGCAAATACGATGCTGGTCTGACGAAGGCCGACAATATAGCTGACACGCTCAATAGTGAAGGCAACAAGGATAAAGGCGTAACCGGCTATACCTATTATGCCTGACATAATAATTCGTAGTGCCCCCGAACTCCACTCTTTTTTAATTTGCGCAGCATTTCTGGTGAAAACTATATAGGGCGTGTAGTAGCACATACCGAAAAAGAGATGCAAAAAAGCAAACAATATAGGGTGGATGTAATTCACCGCCATTTTGTCTACTATTGAATAAACGGCCACTGAAATCAGGGTCAGAAAAGCGAATTGGGTGGAGCGATCATGGGCGATGGATTTAACGGGTGCGAGCAATTCAGCGCCGGAAATCTGCTTCATATTAATAATATATACTCCTACGGCCACCAATAAAATACCGGCCACTCCCTGAGCCGATACCTGCTCGCCAAGGAGGAAGACGGCAATCACCAAAACCAGGGCCGGTGATGAGCGCATGATGGGATAGACATGGGACAGATCGCCTTCTTTATAAGCACTGGTTAAAAACAGCCAGTATAAAAAGTGGATGAAACCGGAGCCTGCGCACCAGGCATAGGCTGCAGGATCATTGATACCGACCCGATAAAGAAAGAAAAAAAATAAGGGTGAAAAAAAGAGCAATGCAAAAATGGAGTATAACCACAGGAAAATCTGCTTGTCACCGGATTCTTTGGTGAACAAACTCCGGAAAGCATGGAACAACGCGGAAAGAAGTACCAGGCCAATCGCTATGGTGCTCATAGGTCAAGTTTATACCTGTCTTGCCAGAATTTGTTTGGTTTACACCGCCCGAGCTTGCATCCCGCTCAGCGGGGCTTCGCTCGAGCGCCGAGAACGCAATGATAATTATCCTTTTCACTTTCTGTTGAGAGGCCAGAAAGTGAAATACTTCAGCCCTTCGAATCACAATAGTATTGCTTACGACAGTCGGAACTCTCTCGCTTTATTCGAAAAATTTAATCAATTTTAATCCCGGCCCCATTTCGCAAGGTAAGCGCCACACAGGTCTTCTTCACTGGGGATGTACTCTTCCTTGGGAATGGACAGCAGGGTATAATTGAGAAAGTTCTCCCAGTTAATGTTGCCGCTGAAGATATTGCCGGCCCAGGTGCCGCAACCCAAGGTATCCGTTGTGGGCAGACCGGTGTTCCACCCCCCACTGTTGGCATGGGCATGGGGCATATTGCAGACGATTCGTCCCACATTGGCCCGCAGGGCGAGCTTGACCCGCTGCTCATCATTCTCCGTGTGAATGGAAGTCGAATGCCCTTCGCCGGAAAATTTGAGGATTTTCTCCAGGCGGTCCAGCATTTCATCAAAGTCGGTCCATTTCCAGACCGTAAGAACAGGAGAAATTTTTTCGCCGGAAAAGCGGTCATCCGGGCCTATTTTCTCTCCAACCACCATCAGAAATTTGGTGCCTTGAGGAACCGTCAAGCCTGCATTTTCAGCAATAAATGCTGCCGGTCTGGCCACAATTTCCCGGTTCAGATGGGTCCCATCCGGCCACATGTATTGTCTCAGTTTTTCACGCTCCTCGGTGTTACACATGTACCCGCCCTCGGATTTCAGAGCCTCTATCATATCATCGTAGATACTCTCATATAGGGCTACCGCGTTTTCAGACGAGCAGGACGCCGAATTGTTAGCTATTTTTGACAGCCTGATTTTATGGGCGGCCGCAGGTAAATCAGCGGTTTCGTCAACTATCGAGACAACGTTGCCGGCGCCCACTGTCTGGGCCGGCTTGCCGGCGGCATAAACGACCTCGACCAGGGCCGCACCGCCGGTGGCCACGGCATAGTCGCAGTTGGCCATCAATTCTGAGGTTTTGGCATGGCTGGGCTGCTGGATGCACTGCACCAGGTCCACCGGTGCCCCGATTTTTTCAAGGGCTTTGCGCACATGCTGAACCGTTTCGTAAGAAGTTTTCGGGGTCCGCGGATGGGGCGATACGATCTGGGCATTTCTGGTCTTCAACGTACTCAAGGCCAGGCAGCAGATGGTTGATTCCGGATTGGTACAGGGCACGACGTTGGCGATAACCCCGATCGGCTTGGCAAATTTGCGGATGCCCAGGGCGTTGTTTTCTTCGACCAAGCCGCAGGTTTTGGCGTCGCGCATATCATACAGCGTCCCCAGGGTCTTGTTCTTGATTTTATTGACTTTATCTTCGGCGTTGCCGATATTGGATTCATCCACCGCCATGTGGCCCAGCTTATGACGCACATCTTCCCGCAGTAGTTCCCAGGCCACAGCCTGCACCATTTCGTCGACTTTTTCCTGGGGCCAGTATTCGATTTCACGAAAAGCTTTTCTGGCTCGGGCGTACATTTCCTGAATGTTGTCTTCCATTGTTCATCTCCCTTGTTTCGTAGAAATTAAACTAAATATTATGACTTTGAAAAAAGATATGCGCCAGCAAAGTTAAAATCCGAATATCGAATTCCGAAATCCGAAACAAATACTAAATCCGAATATTCCAATGACAAAAACAACTTCGCATTGATCCCCCTAATCTCAGAGTCTGTTTCGATCATTTGAATTTATGAAATTCGAATTTGTTTCGAATTTCGGGTTTCGGATTTAGATTTTCAGACTGATTCCTGTATTGACTGTTCGTATCGAGCGATTAATATAATTTCTTGCTCATTTGATTGGCAACGTGAACCCCATTTCCCGGAAGGCTTCCTTGGCGACTACAAAGAAATCTTCGATATCCTTGCTGGTAATCTGTCCCAGGTTGCATAACCTGAAGGTTTCCAGACCGAACATCTTACCGGGATAGATCGTGAAACCGCGCTCATAACAATAGTCATGGAGCTTGGAAAAATCGAAGCGATCATCATCAGGTGCTTTGACGGTCACCACCAGATGGCCCTGGATTTCTTTATCAATCACCGTAGCGATTCCGATCTCCTCCAGTCCCCGGTGGATCGCCTCCCAGCATTTGGTCAGCCGATCGTAACGGGCCTGCTCACCTTCTTCCTTGTATTCCTCAATCGCCTGCTGCAAGGCATAGATGACCTGAACGGGCGGGGTAAAATGCATCTCGCCGACCCGGTTAAAGAAATCGTATTGCATGAAAAGATTGCAATAGTACGATCGCTTGGGATAATCCTTTGATTTTTCTATTTCGTCGATTTTACCCACCAACCAGGAAACACCGGTCATACCGCATAGCCCTTTCTGGGCCGAGGACATGCAAAAGTCGATGTTCTCTTCTTCAATGTCAATCGGAAGTAGGCCGTAGGTTGAAATTGTGTCGGCTACAAACACACAACCATTGTCATGGGCCATTTGCCCGATTTTCCGCACCGGGTTTAAAACCCCAGTACCGGTCTCGTGGTGGGTGGTGGCGACCACGGCAATGTCTTTGTCTTTCTCCAAAGCCTCTTGGACGACCTTGAGATCCGGCAGACCGGTGGTTGGAAATTCCAGATTCACGCAGGGAATGTGATAATATTCGGCAATCTCCACCATCCGGCTGGAATAGGCCCCATTGTTGACCACACAAAGCTTTTTGCCCTCCGGAACCAAAGAATTTACGAGAACATCCTGTACGATTGTCCCCGAGCCGGTAAACAGAACCGCAGTGTATTTATCCGGGTCGGCGTGGACAACATTTACCAGTTCCTTGCGAATCTCATCCATAACCTCAACGAATTCATTCTCCCGGGGGCATATGTCCGGAACCACCTGGGCGTATTTGACCGCATCCGTAGTCGTTGCCGGCCCGGGGTTTAAAAGCACGTTGCGTTTAACGGGTTTTACGACTTCCATAGCAAACTCCTTTGTGGAATGCCTAAATTGCCTAAAATGCTCTAAAATGCCTAAAATTATGGAATTCTATCTATTTCAATATAAAAGATGTAGCGAAGCGACTCACTTATTTTAGGCATTTTAGGCAATTTAGTGCACTTTAGGCATTTATTTTTTTATAGCTTCCCCACCTTCTTAATACCCGACTTCTTACTGGGATCCTGGATCTCTTCAACGATGCGGAAGCCGCTTCCGCGCACTTTTTTCATCTCTTCAAACCGCGTGTTCCATTCATCAGGGGTACGGCAAATAGCGGATTTAGCATATTTATTTCGATCCGATAGCGGAGGGACCGGCCGGTCAGCCGGTCCGTCGTAATCTTCTATCGGTGTTAATTGCTGACCCAGTCGACTAGATTCTTCCCTTTCGACTTCTTCAATGTAATGGGCTCCAGCGGCAAAGGAACGCGTGACCGCCAGAATCGCCCAGGTGGCCTCGGGGGTAAATCCCAGATCCATCATGGTGGCGCCGGTGGCGCCGAGCATATCTAAATCCACCGGTTCATCAAAAGCGTTTTGCGCTGCCTTGACGATTTCCTTAGTGAAAGCGATATATTTGCCGGCCACACCGAGTTTTTCAGCCCGCGCAATCATGCGTTTTGCCGCCGGATCTTTGAGCATAAGTCCGGAAACGCCCAGCGCTTCGTCATGCCGGTTTTCTTTAACAAGAAGCTCGGCTGCCGCTTCCAGAGAAAATTCCCCCCTGTCGACCCGATCAAGATAGTGTTCGAGGCGATTGCCGAAAGCAGAATAGGCGCCGTAAGCGTGACCAAAGGCCATGATGGATGCCCCGCAGGCCTGGGTCAAAAAGGTCTTGGATCTGGCCACGATTCTGGATATGGCCGCCGGAGCGGAAAGCCCATCTTCCAATGCCATAATCATGACATAATTGAGCATCTGGCCCTCTTCAACAGTGGGTATCCGGGCCTGATAGTCCACAAAAAGGACTTCAATGACACCGTAGCCTTCTTCCATCAGTTCTGTCGTGTCATAGCCCCTGGCGACGATGCGGTGAACATTCTTGTAAGCCACTTCGGACACCCACTGAAATGGCGCTCTTTCCGTGTCGCGCGGCACGGTTCCGTATTCTCTTTCATAATAATCAAAGGGATTCTTGGGGCTGTCCAGATTTCCGATTTTGCGTTCCCTTTTTATTTTATTCAGCTCATCTGTCTTTTTTTTATCTAGATAACCCATTTCTTGTATTCTCCTTCTTCCTTCTGCTTCCTGGCGTATTCCTGCTGCTCTTCCTGTTTGGGGACGATACGGTCTTCGGGTCCGGTATACTTGATCATGGAAAGATCGATCATTTGCACCATGGGCTCGTTTCTGGATGCTCCCCAGGCGCGGCCCCTTTTCATATTAAAAAGGGCATGCGCTGCGCAGCTGAACCCCCGAACAACACTGCCGATACACCAGCCTGCATTGGGAGAGAACCCAATTTCCATCAGCGCCGTATTTCCGGAACCGACCACGTTAACCCCCACATAAGAGCGTTCCTCCTTTTTGCGGCGGGCATGAAAATACTTTTCAAGTGCTCTTTGAAATTCGAGGTAGACACCTTCAAGCTCAAGCTCTTCCTGCCGCAGGTGAATCGGCTCCGCCCGGGGGTCGCTGTCAATGTGCTGGGGTTGTCCCATGCCCATAACCGGTCTTCCGGCATCCATGTATTCATCGACCAGGGTTTTGGCCATTTCGTCCACGGTCTTGCCTTCTTTTTTGGCGCGCTCGAGGTACTTGTTTAACATGTATCCATGAGCGGCTCCGGGGCCGTGAACACCGCCGAAGGTCGAAACCGCTGCGGCCACACAAACGGGAAGATTGGGCCGGCCGGCACTTACACCGATGGCACCGACGGCCGACGGTGACATGGAATGCTCCAGAAAAACACCCATCTCGTATTTGAGCATTTTCTCCTCATTTTCGGTAGGGATTCGGTTCTGGAACAATACAAACATTGCGTCATAAAAAGAATAGCCCTCTTCCGCCAGATCGCTTAAATCATATCCGCGCATGACGGTTTTCTCTTCCGTCTTATAAGAGATGGCGGTTTTTCTGCGGATTAATGGTTCCCTGTCCATTATTTCCTCCTGTTTTATTTATTATTGTTTGAGCTTAAAAAGTTCGGATAAGTCGAGACAAACAGATTTAATCACGAAAACACGAAACCTGGAAAGAACGAAATTTTTCTTGTCTTTCGTGTTTTTGTCATTTCGTGCTTTCGTGATAAGATCTCGGGCGTATCTGAAGAGCCATAGAATTAACACCTAAGACATCAATAGAGATACGCTGGAATCCTACAACTGAATTTTAATTCAATTGATATATAAGTCAAAATAATAATTATCATGTTTTTCATAAATTCAGGTTATTTTTCGACCTCAATCTGATCGGCCAATTTTTGATATTTCTGGAGGTCGGCAATGTATCCGTTATGAGGAATTAGACGGGTAAGATCGTCCGGGGAAAAGGTCAGATCTTTGAACAGCTTACTTTCCATTTCTCTTGTTTTTTGCCAAAGCAAATTGATCCGCGCTCGATGGGCCGGGGTCTCAGCATACCTTTCCAGGATGTAGTCCAGGCGCCTGTCAAGGGCGACGATTTCATCATGCAAAACCCGTTTATCGGCATAATTAAGAACTTCCGCCTCAGAAATTGGCCCGGCAACAGAATATTTATCCAGCTTCACATGTTGGCAGATAAGATCTCCGATTTCAGGGTATCCACGGTCGCTCAGATATTCACCGCCGGTTAAGGCATGATCTTCCCGGGTTTGAAAGCTTCTCGTTTTGGTGATATCGTGCAGCAGAGCAGCAGAGCGGATTAAATCAAAGTTGAGCCGGTTATCCTGTTTGTTTAGATGTTCCGTTAAAAAGGTTGCCACCCGGCATACCTGTAGAGAATGAACCACGATGTGATCCATCATTTTCATTTTGCATATCATCTGATAGCATTGGTCTTTAGTTGGAATTTGCATAGACACCTTTTAATTGTAATCTCCGGATTGATGCACCGCATCCACAACCGCCGTCACATTCTCCGGAGACGTCGTGGTGCTCAGGTTGCACAGGTCAGTTTTTAATGATCCGCCTTTGGTGAATTGTCAATCCTTAATTTTATACATCCAGAATTTTCATGACATTGACATATGCTGTCTGACCATTTATGCCAGCCGCCTGGAAGTCGAAACTTATTTTTGAAAAGCGGTTTTGCTTCATTCACTAAACGCTAATGAAGGAGATCGGAGTTGAAAGTTGTCATCGCCAGAGATACTTCCCCAATGACCAAAAAGCTGATGGCCGCCCAATTTCCGGAACAATGGGATATCGTCACCATACGGCCGAAGGATTTAAACCGTGAAATCGATAACGCGGATGCCGTCATACCCGAAGGTGCCGTCATTAATAAGGGATTGTTGGAGAAAGCCAAAAAACTAAAGTTGATCCAGACCGGTGCCGGCTATGACAATGTCGATATCAAGGCCTGCACCGAACGGGGAATCTATGTGGCCAACGCGGCCAGCATCAATGCCCGGGCGGTGGCCGAGCATGTGTTCGCCTTCATTCTCTGCTGGCACAAAAACATCATTACCCTGGATCGGTCTTTGAAAAATGGAAAATTTCTGATGGATTACAAGGGTTCTGAACTGTCGCAAAAGGTGATCGGGGTCGTGGGGATGGGAAACATCGGCCGGGATGTCGGCCGGTTGGCAGGCGCATTTAATATGAATATCCTCGCCTACCACCACCGGCAGACCCGGTCCGCGAACGACATCGATCTTGTCGATTTACACACGCTTCTAAAACAATCTGATATTATCACACTGCATGTGGCCTTAAACAGACAAACCCACCATATGATCGGAAAGCATGAATTCGAATTGATGAGACCGGATGCCTTTTTTATCAACACCAGCCGGGGTGATGTCGTGGATGAACCTGCTTTGATCGAGGCCTTGCGCCACAACCGGATTGGCGGTGCCGGCCTGGATGTGTTTGCAACCGAACCATTGCCTGCAGCAAGTCCGTTGCGCAAGCTGGAAAATGTGATTCTATCGCCCCACAACGCCGGTGAGCCGGATGGTTTGTTTTTTCACAAAAAGCGTTTCCAATTTTTCGCCGCTAACATTGCACGCGTCGTGGATGACAAGCCGCCGCAAAACGCATTGAATGATCCCGACGGGCAAAGCATTGAACCTGACAGCCAAATCAGCCCGGTCATATTGCCGGAAGGTTATAACGGTAAAATTCTTCTGGTTTCCGTCAGCGGTGACGGGATCAAAAAAACCGTCTTGCTGCGCTCCGGGGACCTCTGGCACAGAGAGATATTGCGCAACACCGAAGCGGAAATCAAAAAACTCGGATTTGAAAACGCACGGGTCCACGAGATCGGAGGGGCCCTGGTTCGATTCGAACCCGATGGTGCCATAACTATTTACGGCGTCAGCGAGGAATTCGGGGCCTGCGATAAAGAATTTGCAGCGGAAATGGTCAGAGAAGAATTTCGGGAAAGGACTATTAAAGTAAGAGACTAAATCCAGGTAACTATCTGTTTCAATCAAAGGTTCGCATATCAGATAACTGTTTCATCCAGTTGCGG
The DNA here is from genome assembly GCA_963821065.1 of uncultured delta proteobacterium. Classification (GTDB taxonomy): domain Bacteria; phylum Desulfobacterota; class Desulfobacteria; order Desulfobacterales; family JAFDCJ01; genus JAFDCJ01. Next base: position 175,067 of record CAWGCM010000031.1, read on the forward strand.
GCTTTTTCAGAAAATCCTTCATATTGCTCTATCTTAATTCCCAAACGCTCAAGCACTATAGGAGATGGTGTACTAAACTGACCATCATCTGAGTCACGCTCACCATGTAGCTCACACATTAAGTTTGATAGATAAACCATATCTGATTGCGCGGTTGAATTTTTATTACGCTCTGGATTGTGGTGCCAGCGAACCGCATTAACAATATCAACAGGAATTGACCATCTGGCCAGAATCAGTGCTCCGATTTCAGCATGATCAGTTCCAAGGACCATATTTTCGGCTATATCCAAAGGTACGCCATTAGCAGTAATGCTTTTAATTTTCTGCAACTCTTCTTCAACAAATTCTCCTAAAATCAGTTTTCCCATATCATGGAGCAGAGCCGGTGTAAAAACATCCTCCGCTTCATCAAATTTCTTATACTTTGCAATTGCTTCCGCGGTATTTGATACTGCGATTGAATGGAGCCAGAGTTCTCCAGGAGATAATCCATAGCCTTCGACAGCTTTATTCATCGTTTTGCTCATACTGGCACTGACGGCAATCTGGGCAAACCGCTTGAGCCCCAGTAACGTAACTGCATGCTTCAAAGATCCAACTTTTTGGGGTAGGCCAAAAAATGCCGAATTGGCCAACCGAAGAACATTGGTGGCGAGCCCCGGATCGTGTCGTACAATCCCCTCTATTTCATCCGTCGAAACATCCTCTTCTGCGAGAAGTGCCCTCAGTTTAATCCCTGCCCGCGGCGCGCTGGGAAAAGATGACACTTTCTTCATAATTTCGTCTGATATATCGTTTTTTATGGGTTTATTTTCTTCTGAAAATTCCACAAAAATCCTTTCTATATATACTTTAGACAAAATTTTCGAACAGCGATGAAATTAATCTGCCTGCGGCGACTGGTAAAGATCGTATCTTAAAAAATGCCGAAGCCTTGCCTCCGGTAGTCATATTTGGATTTTCAAGTTTTTATTATATCATACATACCAGGGATTTCAAATTCGAGATCGTGATTCAGCGCCATATGGTAGGCACTCATCTCTTCAAGATGGGGAATATACCGCTTTTCAAAATAACTCTTGCGGATCCTTAAGTTTGTAACCGCATGGTATGCAAATGACGTCACCGCTATTCATATCAGCTTTGCTCCGTAGCCGACTTGATAAGATGCTCCCTGCAGGTCTTGACACCACATGATTTTAACATCAATATATTGGCCGGGGGGTTTTGAAAAATGCGCCGGCGGCTCTTTTATCGAGATGGAAATCTTATCTCCTTGTAAAAGGTCTTCATTGGATTCGAAATACAGTCCCCCCTTACTGAAGTTGTACATCGTTCCGCTGTAAAAAAAATCTGGTGGCCTCGTATTATGCATAATGGCTGATTTATAAATTATCCGTTCACTTTTCCGGCGTTCAATGTCTTTGTGCATTTTGTCTATCTCCCACTTGATCAGATGCATAAAACCCTAATTGAGCGAAAGTCGAGGCTGCTCCAGCTTCAAGGCGTCCTATGGCGTGGGTGTAGTCGCCTACCCCGAGCCATCGGATTAAATTTTCCTGTTTGGTTCCTAGCTAAGCCGGATTTACGCTGCGCTCCAGCCGGCTCGTCCGGGTTAGGATCTATGAAGTTATTCCAGCAATATATTCACCATCTCCGCAAACCCATACCCGCCCTCTTTCTCTGTTATCCAGGCCGGATAATGGTCCATTTTTCCTTTAAATCGCATCACATTGGCGACCCCGACCGAGTTGGGGAAATAGGCAAACATGGGTATATCGTTGGGAGAGTCTCCGGTATAAATTACCTGATCCTTTATTTCTTCCAAACGGTGGCCAAACACTTCTTCAAACATTATCCCGCTCATGGTGAGTTTATCATAGTCGCCAAACCAGCCGTTGACATGAATGGAGCTGACTTTGGCCTGGGCGCCGGCGCGTTCAAATAAGCTTACAATTTTATCGATATCATCGTCCGGCAGCCGCTCGATGTCTTCGCAGTAATCAATGGCCAGATCGGCCTCGCGATAGGCCTGGTCAACCGACAAACGGCATCCCGGGATTTTCTGCAGGATTTCGTCCCTTAATTTTTTCAATCGCTGGCGGTCGGCAATCCGCTGTTCGTCTGATTTAAAGTAGCGCCGCTGCATTTTTCGCAGGTTGTCGTCGTATCGGAAATAAAAGGCACCATTTTCGCCGACCAGACCGTCCACCGGCCACATTCGCGCAATATGGTCGCACCAGCCAGCCGGCCGGCCGGTGATGGGAATGGTTTTTATTCCGGCCTTTCTCAGGCGTTCCATGGCCGTAAAAGCAGCGGCCGGAAGGCGACCATCGTTCGTCAAGGTATCGTCGATATCCGTTAACACATAACCAATGTTTTTTTTAAGGGCGGCCGGGAACTGTTTGAATGGTTTCATATAGAAAGGGTTCAAAGGTTCAGGGTTAGGGTTCAAGGTTACTATATTACATAATGGTGAGGGACAATCAAGTCCCGGATAATTATATTGACTTTGGCTATTTCCTTCGTTAATGAGGGCAAATGACCAAATTGATGGCGGTCACGTTATTCCCGGAAAAGCGCATGGGCGCCAGCTATAAAATATAAGGAGCTTACCAATTGCGTGAACAATTAATCGAAGACATGCAAAAGGCTGTTGAAGAAGTCAGCCAATGGCCCCGAAAAGAAGTTCAGATTTTTCATCACAATGATTCCGACGGACTCAGCTCGGGGGCAATCCTGACCCGGACTTTTGAAAGGGCCGGCTTTGAAATCAAGCGATTTTGTCTGGAAAAACCCTATCCTGCATTGTTAAAAAAAGTTTATGCGCAGGAAGGCGGAATTATCGTCTTTGCCGATTTTGCCGGCCGGATCGCCCCGATCCTTTCCGACCTGAATCGGGGACGTAACTTGACATTGATCCTGGACCACCATGTGGCCGAACCGTCTACCGACCCGAAAGTGCACAATCTGGACCCATGCCTTTACGGTCTCAAAGGCGACCGCGACATATCGGGTTCAACGACCTGCTATCTGTTTGCCCACACGCTGGATCCGGCTAATACCGATCTGGCCCATATCGCGGCCATCGGCGCGGTGGGTGATGAATTTTTCGTGGACGGCTGCCTGGTAAGCGAAAATCGTGATGTTACCCTGGAAGCCGTAAACCAGGGTAAAATGGAAATCAGAGACCAGCAAGTCGGCGAGCGCTATTATCTGAATACTCCCCGGGGTCAGGTACCCTGCGATGAATTCGGCGCCTACCTGGATACCCTGGGAGCCGCCGGCTACTATCAAAATGGGCCGGACATAGGTGTTAAGGTCTGCCTTGAGGGAACAACTGAGGATTCCGACCGGATGCTGGCGGAATTAAAGTCCGTTCAGGCCAGGGCCTTTGAGGAAGAACTGAAACGAATCCAATCCGGTGCCCTGATAACAACCGATCATATCCAGTGGTTTCAGGTCGAAAATCGATTCAAACCCATGGGTGTGAAGATGATCGGCGTCTTCTGTGATGCTATCAAGAATTCGGATCAGGTGGATCCCGATAAATACGTCGCCGGTTTTCAGATTATTCCCGATGAAATTCCGGGTTTCGGTCCCATCGGGATGCAGGACGTTAAAATTTCCATGCGTGTGTCGACCAAGATGGAAGCCGACATCAGAGCCGGTAAAACAATGGGATTGGATGTACTACTACCCGAAGCCACCAACAAGCTCGGCGGGTTCTCAGACGCCTGCCATACCCTGACAGCCGCCACCACCGTGGCCATCGGGAAAGAGGCGCTATTAATAGAAGAAATGGAGAGGATACTCTCCTCGTAAAGCAATTTTCATATTGAAATTATTGGTAGATAATATCTGATTTATCTAATCTGAGACTTATAAATACGAAGCACGAAACCCGAAATCCGAAACAAATTCGAATACTCACCAAAAGGTATATATCTACTAACAACTACATATATAAGCTTAAATAGCGCAAAGGAGAATACAATGGGTATCGGAACCGCATTTGGAAAATCCATATTAATCGGTGATCAATTTGTTTTGGAAGAAGTCCCGGCCATTGTTTCATCAATTCCCTTTGAAACCGTCTGCGAGGTTGAAAGGCTAAAAGAAGGCGAAGGATGGATTTTAGAAGACAATCGCACCGAGGTGCCGGGATACAAAGAAAAGAAAAAGCACCAGCAGGTCGAGTCCATCAACCACCAACTGGAAGTGATGAAAATCGACGTCAAAAAATACCCCTTGAGGATTACCTTCGGCGGATCATTGCTGGCCGGCAGCGGTGTCGGTGCCAGTGCCGCCCACAGCGTGTCCCTGGCCCGGGCCTTAAATGACGAATTTGATCTCGGGCTTTCCATCGACGAGATCAACCATTTCGGGTGGGAGGGCGAATTTGCCTACCACGGCACCCCCAGCGGGGTCGACAACACCGCCTCGACCTATGGCGGCCTGATACTGTATCATATTAAAAACGGAGAAAAGACCTGGGAACGCATCAATTTGAAACAACCCATTGAAATTGTGTTGGGCAACAGCGGTGTGACGGCCGACACCTCCAAACTAGATGCCCATGTACAGGCCCAGAGGGAAAAAGATCCGGAGTTGTTCAAAAAACGGCTCCAAAAAATTAAAGACCAGGCCTTTGAAATGAAAAAAGCCCTGGAAGATTATGACCTCACAACGGTGGGTCGCTTGATGACGGAAAATCATAAAATACTAATCGACATGGATCTTTCCCATGAAACCCTCATCTACCTCTGCGATAAAGCCCTTGAACTGGGAGCCCTCGGTGCCAAGGTGACCGGAGGCGGCCGCGGTGGTTATATGAATGCGCTGACCCCCGGAAAAGAGCTTCAGGATAAAGTTGCCTCAGCCATGGAGAAGGAGGGCTATAAAGTAATCCGGACCACTGTCGGAGGCAACTGAATGGAGTGATTTTAATTAAAAATTAAGATGTCTGAAAAAGATATGATGAATACGGTTTGCTATATTTTTTAATTAGCCTATTTTATTGCAGATTCGAAAATAAAATATATGCTCCAAAACCATCACTGGAGATGATGGATATATAGCCGAAATCCACAATTGAACAAAAGTGTGGGTTGCGCATACAAATCCTACAAATCCTGCAATAAGCGGTAGCACGCAGAGGGAGAGGCACTATGCAAGCCAGGCTGTACATTCATTTAGTAGTGGGAATTCCGGCTCCATTATTAATAATATTTGCTGATTTCGGTATCAACCAATTCTTTTAATTGCTTATAGCCAAAGCTTGATAGTGGCTTCCCATTTACAAAAAATCCAGGCGTTTTCCTGACATTCAAAGTTTTGGCATCGGCAAGATCCTGGTTGATAATTCCTACAATTTCAGGATTATTCATATCTTTTCTAATTTTTTCCAGGTCGAGCCCCGCTCTTGGAAGGAATCTCCATATTAACTGCGGCTTTGGATTGTGGTGACTTGCCCAGTAGCGCTGGGTTTTATACATAACATCCAAGGTCTCCCAATATTTTCCCTGTTTTTTGGACGCCTCAAGAATTTTGACAAAATAATCAGCACCATCATGAAACGGTGCATATCTAATAACCAGTTTTATTTTACCCGGATTGGCTGCCATCAATTGCTTTACGAATGGGTGAAATGCACTGCAGGTTTCACAGGCAGGATCTGAAAATTTTATAAGATAAACTTTGGCATCATCACTGCCGAGGGTCTGTGAATATTCTCTGACAAAGATAGAAGCATTTTCCAGTGCCAAAAAGCCGAGTTTCTTTGTATGATAGCTTTTATATAAATAGACTCCCAGTACAAACACTATAATAAGAAAAAAACTTGAAATTAAAACTATATGTTGTTTCTTCATTTAGATAGTCTCCTCCTTAGTATGAGTAATAATCCGATTATACTCGAAAATGATATCAGTGAGAGCATTGGGATTGTCAAAAATCCAAACAGGTCCAAATAGGTCTCCGAGCATGAGACGCCCTGGCTGCATGGCTGTATGCTTTCAGGAATGAATCCGGAATACAGAAGGTAATGATAAAACGCGAAACCCCATCCGGCGATAGCCAGGGGAAGGGCATACTTGATAATACTTTTATCAAAAGGAAAGAGCCCGAGCAGCAAAATGATAACCAGAGGGAACATGAAAACTCTTTGATACCAACACAAAGCACAGGGGGCCAACTCCATTATTTCGCTGAAAAAAAGGCTTCCCAGTGTTGAGACACTGGCAACAATCCAGCATATAAAAATGATCGTCCAGTCAGAATTGGATGCCTTATCTTTAATGGTCATCAATATTATTCCCTGTGGTGAGCAATTCTGTATGCCATCCAGCAAGCGGCAATGTGAGCATCTCAATACTAATATTTAATTTGATTGAATTAAATTTCGAAAATATGAAATCGCGCCGGAGGCTGCCCAGTCCCTTGGGCCTATAACCTTCTCTACAATTACCCCGTCCTTATCAATGATGAAGCTTTCAGGAATACCGGTCACTTGATAAAGGCCTTTTATGTCTCCCTGTGTGTCTAATAGGACAGGAAAACTCAGTTTGTGTTTTTTCATAAACGGTGTAACTACTTCGGTGCCCGATTCGTCAACACTGACCGCTAAGAGTTCAAAACCTTCATCCTTAAGCTCTTGATAAAGCTTTTCCATAGACGGCATCTCTGCCACACAAGGGGCACACCAGGTGGCCCAGATATTGAGAAGAACCACTTTGCCCTTATAGTCAGCCAGACTGACCTTTTTGCCGTCAAGGCCGGGGAAGGTGAAATTTAGCGCAGGCACTCCTTTTCCAAGCCGGGGCTTTCCGGATAGGTTGAAAGAAGAATCTTTGGTTTGAAGCAGGACTATGATTCCGACACCGACCGTAATCAGAACTATTAACATTATGGATTGAAGGTTTACCCTTCGGACTTTTTGGGTTTCTTCTTTCATTTGTCTAAGCTCACCATCTTTCTGGTTTTTTCAAGCAGTTTTTGTATTTTTCCCAATCATAAATTTCTCTTGTATTTGAACTTTTATACATAAAACTTGAAATGAGAGAACATGCTCTGGTATGGAAGCTCTCCATTTTTTTCTGTCAGTTGGTTGAAAATGGATAAATTAAGAAGACAAACGCTTACAGCGCAATGCTATTTCCGTAAAATATTGGTAAAAGGTATCCACAGAACCAGCCTGTATCACAAGATTAGAAATCAACAGATAATGGATTGTGTTAGGAGATAAATCGGTAAAGCATTGAGGGATGTTGATAGATTATCTGGTTCAAATGCGGTTTGCGCACCATCACCGGCATCAAAGGAGCTTGCGTTTTTTTGCAGTGGATAAAAATCTTGGACAAATGAGAGGCTGAAATACGTCGCTTGATTAAAGCTATCACAGCGGTCGGTCTCACAGCAGGTATTTCCTGCACCAAAATCTGCCAGAATATTTTTAGAACAAAGATTTGATTTCAATTGGATATTGCAGTGGTGTGACTGGGAGGTTGTCCAAGAGTTGCCGCTGGTATAACCGCCTGAGATCCTATTGGATGCCGGGATACAGGTGTTTACAATGGTATTGCAGCATACCTGTTGCGCATAGACGATGCCGTACACAACAACGCAGGATATAAGTATTGCTGTGCTAGCTTGGATGATTTTATTGATTAATTCTTTCATTTTTTCTAATTTTTGAAAGAGTTTATATGCCACGTTGTGACTAAACTGTCAACGATGGAGGTTTTTGGTGGATTTTTTAGCATAAAGAGCTTTCAATTCAGCAACTTAGTTATGGATTTATAACCAGGGCCGCACATGTTGAGCATACTACGTATAGCTTTTACCAGATTATTGCTGGAGCGATATTTTTTTGCACTATTTGGTACTTATTTATAAAAGTTACAAAAGATAAGACTACAAAAAATAATTCCAGGTAGGTATTCAATATCTAAACAGCACACTACTTGCAGGATCTACAATATTTTGATGTATCGATATAAATTCGTAGAATGGATCAGGCAGTTCGGTGCAGGCCTTGGAGTGAGATTTCCCCGGGCTACCCGACTCACAGGCTTCGAGAAGCATCATTTTCGAGTGATAACCATGATCCATCTCAGGGCCGGATAATGATGGTCGGGTACAATCCTTCCAACTCTCCTTCTGGGTAGGGTTGAATTAAGTTGAAGGAGATATTCTGGTTCTTCTGAGCATGACCCTTGCCCTTGGTGCCATTGTAAAAGGCACCATTTGCTTCAAGGATGTGGTGGATGCGTTCGCGAAAGGCTGTTACAAACCTTGCCCCGGTTCCTTCAAAGAACATGCTTCCTCTCGAAAACCCCGCTTTGATTTTGGTTAGCTCTTTGATAGAGATGCTGTTGGTCTCGAGATCCGCTGGACAGGTTACCAGACCCCAGACCAGGTGTCCGGGTGGTATGGCTAACGGTTTTTTAATATCGATGATGGTGTGGGGCATGATGATGCATTCCTTGCCGATGGATAAACGGCTTTTGGGGCGTCCCCGCAGGAAACTGTTAAACCCGACGAATATATTCTGATCCAGGTCCGTTTCGATGATTTTGGCACCATGGGCGGTCACATTAAAGCCTTCCAGGCGTGAGTTGATAATGTAGCAATTTTCCTGGGCATTGGCGCCAACGCCCAACCATGCATTTTGCAGGAAGGCCCTTTGCGCCACTAAGACATTGTCGCTGATGAGAGTTTTGGGTTTGATCACGGCGTATCGATCCAGCGAGGCGTTTCGGGGTACGGTCACTGAGGGGGCGATGTTCACCGTTTCGAAAACGCGCTCAAACGCTTTTTTATGTTTTTCCACAAAGTCCATGAATAGCCCCTGGGGTGGTTTTCCTGCCGTAAAGTGGATGTAATGGCTCAATTTATCCAGGGGATACTGGTACCGAAAGTTGAAATTGTCTGAGTTTCGCACCCAGACGGTTCCGGGCTCGATGTTGGAGATGGTTGATCTCGCCAGCCTGAACGTAAGAAAACGCCCCGATGACGCAATCGTTCATGGTGGTCAGGTCTACCGTGGCAAAAGGCCCCAGGAAACTGCCGTCAGTGGGTGAGCCGTGGATATTGGCGTAATGGGCGGATAGCGTGTTGCTGATGAAAAACTTTTCAAGAGTCTCCGGATCGTGGGAGCAGTTGTGGACCAGGGTTTTGATCAGGAAACTGTCTTCGATCCGGATTTCTTCATCTCTGGAAATCAGGATTTGAAAATCCTGATACTGGAATACATCCCCCTTTTTTTTGAGCTCGTCTCCCCGGATGTCGCTCTTGTAAAGAATCGAGTTGGTTGTGCGGCATTTTCCTAAAAAGTAGCTGCCCGCCAGATTGGAATGCAGGAACTGAAAGTCCAGCGGATGATGAGGCGTGATGCCGTAAAAGCCATAAAATTTTACCAGCTGGTCGAATGGGACAAGATTTTTGACAAACGGATGAACGTCATAATCGAGTTCCCGCAGATTAATGTTGACGCATCGTACGATCCGGTCGAAAAGTTCTTTCAGTGCCTTCATAATATTCGTCTGTTAAATACTGCATTCCGCCATGGTGTGATATACAGCAGCAAAAACGTCTGCCAGACGCAAAATTCCGATGGTGTTGTCATCCTGTGTGACCATTAGCGATAGAAGCTTTTCCTGCACCAATTGGTCGATCGCCATATCCAGAGTCGCTTCATGATCAATAAATTCGTCCTCGGCGGAGATGTGCATAAAATCCTCTACTTTCAACTCCGCTGCCTTTTTGCAGAGATCTTCCAATGGTGCCGCCCGCTGTCGCCGCTGTTTGCGTAACTGCCGAATGAAATTAGAGCTGAAGCCGAATTGATCGAGCCCTTGAAAGCTGTTTGCTTTGTCCTGCTTGGGCTCAAGCGCGCTAAGCGCATGCAGATGGCTCAATTTGCCGACAACACGCTTTTTGGAGTCCAGGATTAATACCCCACGGTGCTTGTATTTGGTGCGATCAAACTCTTCCTGGGCTTTTTCCAGGGCCAGCACCGCCTCAAATAAGGTTGACCCCATGGGTACCGTCGCATACTCCGATAGGGGTACCATCAAGTCCTTAACAAGATAGTTTTTCACTCAAATCCTCCCCGGGCCACTTGGGAAATACTATTGATAGATAACATAATTAACGCTTTTCAGAACGGTTCCGGTGTTTTCTTATCTCATCTTCGGCCCACTCACGCTCGATAAACTTTGCAATCCGCTCAGCGACAGCATCAATTAGGTTTCTTTCTTCTTTCAGGAATGGACCTTCATCAAGTTCTAATTTCTCTTTCAGGTAACATACTTCCAATGTACCAACCCTCTCACTGTAAACCAAGATATCACGCGTCAACTTCCAGCTGGAGTTTTTATAATTTTTGGTTGTAAATTCGTAGCCATTAAAGATAATTCGAGCGCACGTAATTTCCGGATATTGCCAGGCAGGAGGAATGAAATCAACGATGGTTTGCAAGATATCTTCCAATGAAACATCAGTACGTTCTCTGAGCTTTGATATGCTATATAGACAGTTTAACTCTTAAATTCGCTCTCCGAGACTAAATGAAACCTGCTTAAGTTCCTTCTTTACACGTCTACGCTTTTTAATCTCTCTGGTCAGACCCTCATCTAACTCCTCATTTTTCCGCTGATATTCAAGGATTTCTATCTCTAATTGTTTAATTCTTTTCTCTAAATCTTCATAAGTCGGTTTTTCAGTCATTCGAATTCTCCCTGCTGCTAAAATGATTGACAAGCCGGGTATCAACCTAAAGCCGATTCTCATGAAATTACAAGTTTCAAATGGATATCGCAAGGGTTTTTAGAGGATGACTTGGAATTGTCCGATACAGGTGTCTTAATTCCAAAAAATTCATGCTTCGATCGTGATAATGAGTTTCCAGATTAGCCATGGCAAATATACACTTTTTTCAGCCAATTTTTTTGTTGGACTTCCTCCTCCCACAGTTATAGAAAACCACGAAAATATTGCATATTATAACGACCACCCTCAATTTTTATGCAGTACAAAATCGAGCACGAATGGCCATAGGCCTTGGATTAGCAGATGCTATTTTTCCCAGCTTTCTAATTGATATCCCAGGTAAAAAAATAGGTCTGAGATGCAAATTGGTTTGAGGTATCTTGATTCTGATCACGTTAGCATGTGTGGTTGCTGGAACGCACAGCGCGGAGCCAATCCGAACCATGCTATTGTTAGGCATTTTTATTATGTTCTACAGTTATTACTACTTTTCCTTTGAAATGTCCTTCTCCAAAATACTGGAAAGCTTTAGCAGTCTCGCTTAACGGGAAACATCTATCTACAACAGGTTTTATTTTGCCGGATTCAAAAAGTTCATTAAGAATGTATAAATTTTGGTTTGGTTTATGCATTATTAAAGTCATTTTTTTACTTCCGGTCATGGAAATCAATGATCCAAGGAACACGAGTTGTAAAATTCTAGCAGTTCTGCCTCCGACCGTGACATAAATTCCATTAGAACTTAATGCACGTCTATAATCGAAAATAGAACGATCTGTTTTAACATCAAGGATCAAATCGTAGCACTTGCCATTTTTAGTAAAATCTTCTTGAGTGTAATCTATAACATGGTCTGCACCAAGAGAGCCCATCATGTCCAATTTGCCTGTACTGTCCACGCCGGTCACTTCAGCACCAAATGATTTGGCCATCTGAATTGCAAAGGTACCAACACCACCACCAGCACCATTAATCAAAATTTTTTGTCCCGGCTTTATCTCTCTTTTATCGCAAAGCCCCTGAAGTGCGAGGATTCCCGCTTGGGGTGTGGCCGCTGCTTCTTCGTATGTCATACCTGCCGGTTTCAGTGTTAATTCGCTCTCACGAGCACATACATATTCGGCAAAACCTCCCCAAAAACCCTCGCATAGGTCTCCGAATACATCATCACCCAGATGAAACTTCTTTATGTTTCTTCCAACCGCTTCAATTCGTCCTGCTATGTCGCATCCAAGAATTTTAGTTTTTGTCGGTCTTAGAATCCCACTCAGAAGACGATACTCTAACGGCCTACCCGTTAACATATCCCAGTCCCATGAATTTATGGATGCCGCATGAACTTTTATCAAGACTTCATCGTCCTTGGGAGCAGGTTTTTCTACCTCTTTGAGCTGAAGAACATCCGGTGATCCGTATTTTGTGTACATCAACCGCTTTCATAAATATACCTTCAAGGCTGCTTTGATCCTTTCATTTTCAGAACAGTTCACCACAATGCATCTCGCAAGCTTGAAAAATCTATTCATTAGTATTAGATGGAGTATTTTTCACGTAATAAAGTATAAAGTTAAAAAGGTGGCAGCCGTCTATATCCAGGTACGACGCCAATTTATGATATGAGACTATATCGAAAATCGTAAGATTCCAGATAGCGTAAACTGAAATCACGAGCTTTGAGAGGTATTCAATCTTGCACAGATGTTGTATTCACAATTCCAAACGCTAACAAATCTCCATGGCAATCAGAGTAACGTCATCATGAGTTAGCTCTTTTTCAGTAAATTCATGCAATGTTTTGAGGACAGCCGATTTAAGTTCAGACAAAGGGGCTCCTGAATTTGCATCAAGGGCATCTTTGAGGCGCGCTAATCCAAAACTTACCCCCTCAGGGTTGGGTGCGTCAATGATGCCATCGGTATAGGCAAAGAGTCGGTCTCCGGGGGTCATTGAAATCGTAATCTGACTGTAAAGTGTATCCAAATCGATAGCAAGAGGTATGTTTAGTGGAAAACCATCGCTTTGACCTTTACGCCCAGGCGGTCTGGCGTAAGACCAGACCCTGTCGTCTGGCCCGCTGGTATAGAACAGGAGGGTGACCGGCATAAGACACTCTCGCTTCGCTCTCTTCACGGTAATACGCGACAACTGCCGCGGTAGTCATGGCATCCAGGCTGCGGCTGCTAATTCGTTGGTTAACTTCGCCCAGAATGACCCGACTGTCCGGCTCTCAAATGTGAGCTTTTAAAGTGTCATAGACATACTGACTAATTTCCGAGACAGCCTCGCCGTGACCGGTAACATCTGCAATAGCCAGTCGAGTTATGATGCCACCTTTGCAGACTCCAAAATAGTAGATGTCTCCACCCTTACCTCCGTCACAACAAGCTGTAGAATAGATAGAACCGATGACTTTTCCGGCAGAGACCTCTGAATCTTGATTACGGATACCTCCCCAGAGTTCCTTACACTCAAGCCTGCCATGTGCGTCAGCAATTGGGAACAGTGAATCTTTATCGTGCATTTGTATACTCCTTTCCCAAAATATGGTCGCTAAAACGGGTTAGTCATTCTTCTAATTATCGAAAAGATAAAAGTTTAGATTCCGCAATTCTTCCTGTCATTATATCAGCGAGACGCCAAGCAGCATTTTACTGATAGTACCAGTTTGCGATTTATCGTGTTAGCTGAATCGTCGTCTGAAGTCTTTAATTGAACTATCTGTTCCAAGTCAAGGACTGACTTCAGTCTTAGATTGCATATCCGGGTAGAGCACCGGAATTACATTGGATAATTCGAGTGATATATTGAAGGGCAAACGGAATTTCGGTATAGCCTCAAAAATACCTTCAGATTCCATGCCAGGGAATATTTGACAATCGGTTGATTTGAGAATTTTACACACACTTTGATATGCAGCTTCGCATCCCATAACTACTATAGCTTCATATTGACGTGCATGTTTTAATAATTTCTCCCTTTGTCCTGAATTCCAGAAACAAATTATAAAATTGAGTGGCATTGGGAGAAGACTGCCTTTAAACACATCCGTTTTGAGACCTTCTTTATCCAGACGGGATTGCATATTGTTGATGAGTTGTTCATAAGATTCTGTCTTTAAGAATCTGCGAAAAAACTCAATGTAAGGCTTATCCTTTCTCATAGCCAAACTGGCTGCAGGACAGAATCGGCAAAGGACAATCAAGGCTGATTTAAATTTTGCAACTTCAGGGACGACATCCACGTCTTTTAGATAGATGGGCATTTGTCACCTCCTAAATATTAAGCGCTTATAAAATGTGTCATCAATTATTAAGGGTTCTGAAAGTGGTGATATCATGAATTGTTGCAGATAGCATCTGGATACATTAATCATACCATGGAATCAACCGCTTTTCTAAATTCTGGCCAATTCAGGTAAAATCGATGCACCCATGTTGGTTGAGGAGCCCGATTTTATAATGCATTAGCTAAGGTAATCAATTTGGGTTTGCCTAAAAGTGGGGGTTTCGTGCCCTAGTTGAATCTTTGAAGCGATGCGAAATATTTGAGATTAGCGAATGAAAGGTGCAAATTATTGCAATGACGGGTTCATAGCCGTAATCGCAACTTTTGATGTTTTGGGGATTGCATTTGCCAATATAATCTTCTATTGATTCAAGATGGATTAACGGCTTTGAGCTGAGCAGCTCGCTTTCCTCCACGGTAATACATCAACTCCAGGCAAACCCGGCTGAATCTCGAGTCTGCTCCAGCGAATTGTTGGGCAGCGCAACGATGTATGAATAAGTAATTCGATATCTCCCTCTCAATTGTGGATTAGATACTCTCAGTAGATTCCAGGAAATAAGCGATAGCGTATACGCCTTGCATAATCTCGATACCCCGGCAGCTCCTCATGAAGGGTTTTGTCTTCAAGTGTGGTTCTGATCACAGCTATGACCAACACCGCCACTGCAGGGATAAGGGTCCACATGGAGTTCAAGGCCATTATTATGCCTGCAACTGCCAGAAGGTTCCCGGCATAGCCTGGGTGCCGTACGATCCGATAAGGGCCACTATTACAGACCGAATGTCCTCGATCCGTTTGGATATGCACCGTACTAGAGAAAAAGCGGTTCTCTATTAAACCCCATGCGGCGAATGCGTACCCAAGCGCGATGAGAACGAGACCGAGAATGTTAAGCCATGTCGGGAATAAAGGTGTCCACCCATTGCGGTGATCAAGTCCAGCGACGATAACAAGGGGGAATGAGAGACTTATCGCCATCAGTGGGGCAAGAATTTTATCCCATGGTTTCGCATTCTGAGCCTTTTCCATGCTAGCCCGTTCTACCAGAATTCCCGGATGCCGCTTTTCTGCTAAGAAACGCCCACCGATACCGGCAAGAAATATCAGCACGGAAAAGACCCAGGCCTGCCACCAGCTAAAATCTCCTCCGCAGACTAGGAGAATCAGTGGGATGAAGAGATGCAGGAGGATCAAACCAAACCACAGGCGAGGGCTTGGGGCTTGACTTATGTTTGGATCAACAGTTTTCGATGTCATCTTTTATTACCTCCGAAACAAGCCGGGATTTGAATGAGTTGCTTATGATAAACATGCACTGCCCAACACCATTATAACCGGCTGCTACGCTGGACGCTGACTAAAGATGAACTATCCAAAATAACTTAACTTCCGTTTTGCAGCGGCGATATGCAGTCCGGTTGATAAAATTGTTAGTTTTTTTCTAGTATGTCTGGTGTTCTTTTTTCAGAAATCATTGTCCCCCTCTTTTCTATCTCAGCATTGACGAACGCACCAACCGGCATGGCTTTTCTTGGTTTTCTTTATGCCGGTGAAGCGCAGGTTATAGTTATAGAGCAGGTCACGTTTGATATTATCAAGGCCCTGCTTTCGTTCGAATTTGAAATCTTCACGCTCTTCCCGTGAACAGTGCGCTGGTTGTTTGAGGCCAAGTAGGTCGTCAATTTCCTGATTGGAGAAGGTGATTCCGTAGCCCTCTCGTTTACATCGTTCGATGATCGACTCCACCGCGTGCTTGTGTGCTGGATGTTGTTTCATCAGCTCTTGTATTATTTCCTTTTTGCTAAGCGAGATTGAACACTTGTTGCAGATATGAGGTAGCCCAGCGCCAGCGTGTGGTTCGACATGGCTGATTACAAACCACTGTTTGTTGAGCCAGACGTATCCGCCCTCTGTGATTTCTTTGTGGCAAAAGGTGCAGTGCATGGATGTCTCCTTGACCAGAGTCAATATTATGGTTTTTATCATCCCTGATTCCATGTTTACAAAATGGTTCAAGCATTTAGCTTACCAATCCAATCGCCTACCCAATGTGTAATTCCAATCACTACGATGGCTATCATGAGGTGTTCCCCAACAATTTTCCAGGCTGGTTCACTCTGGGATTTTGCGATAAAGTGGCTCAGTAGCGAAAGAATTGACAACCCCCATATTAGACTAATCACAATGGCGGTGGATACCGGTGTCTTTTTCTGTAGTGATCACCATCAGCAAAAGCATCCAGAATTGAACTGATAACCAATAGAAGCGCTATTGCACATAGAATATATTTGGTATGATTTTTCATATTCGACCTCCGTTAAATTAGATCGTCTGCTTGCGTCCGGTAATCATTGCTTTGATCAAATTTTCTCGGTGGACAAGACTTGATACCAATACCCCCATGATATGAATTGATACTAAAAAGAGGGTAAAATAGGCAACAGCCTCATGAACCTCTTCCCAAAATTCATCTTTCTCAATTTTCTCAGTTCTATTATTTTTTTGGCTGCTCCGTTTTGAAAAATTATTTTTCTATATCTCTGGAAATGAAGCGACCGTATTCGGGACTGCCATCCCGTCTTCATCGCGGTGTCAATACTTGCATGATAGCTTTTTTCTTAGCTGTCCATGCCATTTTCCGGATAATTCGTTTGATGAGTTTTTTCAGCACCGTTGATCTCCTTTTTATTCGTTGGTTGGCAAATCTTTTTCTTTGAATCTTCTTTGCAATATTTCCCGGATAATGGAGCTGTGCTGAATAATCCATTTAACCAGACGTTTTTTCCATCCAGGAATAAAGACAACGTCTCTGCTATTTTCTAATGCTTTAAGAGACAGCCGGACCACTTCATCCGGCATCATCCATAAAGAATCAGGGATGACACTTTTGTCGAAATTTTTAAAATCACCGACCTCGTGGAATTCGGTGCGCGTAAATCCAGGACACAATGCCTGAACCTTAATTCCCTTATCCCTCACTTCAAGCCAAAGGTTTTCCGAAAAGGTGGCCAGAAAAGATTTCGTCGCATCATATAAAACATTGCCCGGTGTCAGCATAAAAGCACCCATGGATGATACATTTATAATTGCTCCCCGTTCTCGTTTAAGCATAACCTGAAGCGCTGCATGGGTGAATTGTACCGTTGCCGTCATATGCGTGTGAAACATCCGCATGGATTTTTCGATAGGGATATCAGCGAAATAACCGATGGTAGCAAAGCCCGCGTTATTTATTAAAATATCCAGATTATCAATTTGGCGGATATGATTTGTCACTTTTTTAATCTCTTCTTGTTCTGCCAGATCAGCAGAAATTATCTCGCAGTCAATAGAACCTCCAGATTCCAGCTGTTTCGCTAGAGCTTGAAGTCTATCTTTGCGCCGAGCGAGCAAAACCAAATCATACCCATTTTCTGCGAACGCTTTTGCATAAGATGCCCCTATCCCGGACGATGCGCCGGTTATGAAAACCTTTCCCGGATTTTTCCATTCCCCAATTTTATTCAGTTTCGGCATAATGATGATCCCTCCGTATTCAGCAGATCTTCTGCTTAAATAAATCTATTCACCTGTGCCATGTATTTGCGGTATTTGTCCCCATATCTCGCAAGCAAAAATGATTCTTCCTGCCGGATCTGAAATTGAAAACCAAGGGCTATACAGACGAAACACATTAAAAAAAATAGATTACTGTAAATAAGAAATGTTCCCAGAAAATAAAGGTCCATGGATAAGAATATGGGGTTCCTTGTTACTGAGAAAACTCCGGTTGTTATGAGCTCTCCGGGAGCCGCAGTATCAATACCCACGCGCCATGAAGAGCTGAAAGATATCAGGGCCAGACAGAAAACAAGGAGGCTGACAAATATGACAACAGCACCGGCAAACTGAATGATCTGATTTTTGAAGATTAGCTTCACCATCACCAACGGCAGGAATTGGGTGTTTAGGTTAAAGGAATGAATGCTTATTTCGATCAGCCAGATCAGGAAAAAAATTAAAAAACTTTTTTCCAGAAGAGCAGTGAACCCTTTTTTACCGCTTCCTATCACAAATACTTTGGTGCTTTTTTTCCTAAGCCAGATAGTCCTTCCAAAAAATACCAACAGAAAGATAATCAGGGATATGATCTGAAAATAGTTAAAAAGATTCATGCGGCTTCCTTTAATTAGTTAGATTGAACTAATTATTATGCCAAAAAAATTATACTTTTGATACGACCTTATTCAATATTCTCACCAGCGTTTTCAGGTCTTTACTGTCCAGATTATTCTGGAGCATATCAGCTATCTTGTTATGAGTATCACCATGCATTTTGACAAGGTTCTTTCCTTTAGTGCTGAGATGAACATGAAAAGAGCGCCTGTCTTCATCTGATTGAAATTTCTCGATATAACCTTTGCTTGCCAGTTTATCCACAATGGCCGTAACAGACGGCTTGCTTAACTTCAATGCCTTGGCGATCTCTCCTAAATTGGGATTGCCAAGCATGTTAATTGTATCGATATATACAGTCTGACGTGCTGTAAAACCTTCTTCCTGGTATTTTTTGGTAAACTCCGCTTCCAGGTCATCAATTAATTTGGTTATGATTTCAACAAGTTCCACTAAAGTATATTGCATAAATTCACCATTTAATTAGTTAACATGAACTAAGTATAAATGTTTACTAAAGCCTTGTCAACAAAATAATTCCTATCGCTTTGATAAATTTTATTTTTTTTTGGGGGAAGATCAATGCTGCCCTTACTCAATCTTAAAACCAAATCAAGAGGCATGGATTGGGGAAAAGTTGTCAATCTATTAATAACCGGTCAGTCCAAACATTGCAGGGCTTCGTAGTTGACGTATTTGTAGATTAGACATGGCAAATACACACTTTTGGGATCCCCAATTTATTTTGGACTACGTGGCTGCTCTCACAGTCATAGAATACCCCTGATACATTGCAGACTGCATCAACCAATCCTCAAAATATAAAGGTGAAAACCATTGATCATTTCAATTTAACTTCACGCTACGCAACACTATGGCATCTTCAGGACAGACCTCATGGCAACAGAAACACCTTATACACTTTGAGTAAATTACCTCTGCCATCTGGCCTTTCACCTTGACTGCGTCTTTAGGACAAATGCTTTCGCATTCCCCGCACGCTGTGCATTTAACCGTGATAACGGGACTTTTTCTTGGAGGTTTTTTGCCGGTTAAGAGATGATTGGCCGTGTTTGGTAGTCTGAAGCCTTTATAGGCAACATCCCCGGGTGCATGGATCGGATAGTCAATCCTCTCAGGCCACAAACCGCGAATTTTAGCCATTTTAAGTGCCGGTATGCCCACGGGCTCAATTCCCAAAATTTTGCATACAGCAATGTCCATAGCCACATGATCTGTTGATGCAAGCACCAGATCCATTTTTATGGGGTCTCCGCTTCCGGGTCCCTGGCCTTGCATTCCCAAAATACCGTCCATGATATATAGCTGTGGCTTCACGATGGTAAGAATATCCAGCATCATGTCCGCAAAACTGACTTTACGTGGGAACTGAGCATGGTATTTTGCCTTGGTAAGACCGGGAACGGCTCCATACATAATCTTGCAGGCCAATGTCAAATACTGAAAGGAGTGGGTTTTAAGTTTCGGCAGCGCAATGACCTTATCGGCATTTAACACATATTCACAGATTGGAGATCTTTGCAATCGTTTGCCTTTGGGGATATCTATTCTCTTGACGCCTGTATTAAAGTTCAGCAAAATCTCTTCTTCTCCAGCCAGATCCTCGAGTCCTGAGCGCCCATAGGCCTTGGTAAGACTTCTTTTGGAAAAGGTTCCCGCTGGAGAGTCTCCGATAAATGGTTTTCCGCCTGCCTTTTTGACAGCCTTAGCTACAGCCCTTACCAATTCAGGGTGCGTGGTGACGGCCTTTTCCGGCGCTTTGGCCGATAATAGATTAACCTTGAGTAGGACTTTCTCATTCTTTTTTACAAATTGCTCCATCCCCCCAAAGGGCGCAAGGAGGTTTTCAATCTCTGGATTTGAATATGTTGCCTTCACAATGCTGACCGTTGCCATTTCTTTATCCTTCAGGACTGTTTTAAAAGGGCTTGGTTCACCAAGATTATTTAGCCGCTGATCGAAACGGAAGAATGCTTGACACAGTGCTCGTGGTCCTCGATTATATAATGCTTACGTAAATCTTCACTATTTTGCAAGTACCGAAATTGTAGGTTGCGTGCCTGCTCACACATCTGACAATCCAATCCATAAATTGTGGATTCCGAAGTACAATCAAAACAATTTGAAAATTTAAATTTTCATCCAAATAGCTTGACCTGATTTAAAATCAGCTGCTGATTTCACCATAATTAATAAAAGCACACCTTCAATCAGGGCCGGTTTTTATCTGGGGGTAAGATCCATTTGTCATTGTGGCAACCCGAAGTTGGGAACCATGATAATATTTTGAGAGGAGGGTGACACTATGGCGAACGGAACTGTAAAATGGTTTGACAAAAAAAAGCTTTGGCTTCATTGAACAAAATGATAGGCCCGATGTATTTGTTCATCACACAGCCATCAATGCAACTGAGTTCGGAAGCGCGCCGTTGTAACGGAGTCTTTTGTTTGGAAAGGGAGGCGTATGGATGTTCCATTGATCGAATTCAAGGAAGTCACAAAACGGTTCGGTTCCCGAACCATCCTTGATCATGTCAACCTGCAGATATATGAAGGACAGATCACCACCATTATCGGTCTTAGCGGTTCCGGCAAGAGCGTTTTGCTCAAACACATCATCGGGCTGCTCAAGCCGGACGAGGGCACCATTCTTTTCCGAGGCAAGCCTCTCAACCGGATGAAGAAGAATGAAATGGAAGCCTGTTTGGGCCAGATGAGTTACATGTTTCAAGGCAACGCCCTCTTTGACTCGATGACGGTCTATGAGAATGTCGCCTTGCACTTGCGGGAAACGACAAACTTGAGAAATGCGGAAATCGTTCGCAGGGTTATGGCCAGAATCGAGCAAGCAGAACTCAGCGGGTCGACCTACAAGTATCCCTCACAGCTCTCAGGGGGAATGCAGAAGCGAGTGGCTATTGCGCGGGCCTTGATCAATGATCCTCAGATTGTCCTTTTTGACGAACCCACAACCGGTTTGGACCCTGTCCGGAAAAATGCAATCTTAATTATCATTCCGGTCAATGAATTTTACCCGATTTATGTTCAACGAATCGTCCCCAATTGATCTCTCTGAGTGCGGCCATAGTATCTTCGGGTTCCGGTCGCTCCGTATAATCTGGATTGATTTCAGCATAACGGATAATGCCCTTTGGGTCTATGATTAGACGGGCGGGCATCGGAAGCGTCCAAGAATCATCACCGTTGTGCTCGTCTACCTTCAATCCAAACTGCTTATAAACTTTTATGAGATCCTCAGGCATCTCGTATTTTATCCCATACTTTTCAGCGATTTGATTTCCCGGATCACTCAGAATCTCCAAGGACAGGTTTTTTTCTTCCTTCATGGCCTTGTTGTATGTGACTAATTGGGGAGAAACTGCAACCAGAATGGCACCTTTTTCTTTAAACTGCACAGCCACATCTTCAAGAGCTTCCAGCTCCAGATTGCAGTAAGGTCACCATTTACCGCGGTAAAAGATCAGCACAACAGGACCATCACTTAGAAGGGTATGCAAGCCCAGATCCTGACCCTCTGTATTTTTTAACGTAAAATCGGGGGCTTTATCCCCAACTTTGACCACGTGATCCATAATGCCTGAATTTTTCAGATTTTCCGTAGCCCGATGCATGATTTCTTGGGCATCCTGGGGTGCTTTGGATTTAAAGCCTTCTTTTAGTCTATCGAGTTTATCTTTCAAGCTCATATTAACACCTCCTCTATTGCAGCTGTCGTCACGACACATTTTGATTTTATCGAATTACAAAACACCATAACAAAATAATGCATATAATCTAAAATACAAATTGTTCAAAGTGTAAAAAAGTTCAATTCAGAATGCTTTTTAAAAGTATCAACTCCACAGAGGGCTCAGCACAGGTTTACGTTGCAATCGGAAAATATTGGCCCGAGAGCGGTAAAATGGAACTTTCCAGGGCCGGTCATCCGGCGCCGTTTTGGATATCCGGTGGCAAATTAAAAACCGCATTAAGCAGCAACAGCGTATCTCTGGGGGTTGTGAAGAGTACAAAATATACCACTGAAACGCTTCATTTGTCTCCAGGCGACTCAATGGTTTTTGTAACTGATGGGTTCACCGAAGCAATCAACGAATCTAAGGAATTTTTCGGACAGAAGCAGATCGATCAATTGATCCGAGCATCTGCTGGACCGCCATGGGGAAAATATCTTTTGGAGGCTGTCAAAAATTGGCGAAAATCAAGCGATTTAGAGGATAATTTAACCATTCTTGAAATTTGGCGTAATCCAAATTAAATCATTTTTTTAAAGCAAGCTTTTCGAAATCGCCTTTCATCAAAATTCACATTACTTTAAATCGAGCAATAATAGCCGTATTGTGCATTTTGACATAGGGCAGAAAACCGATGGCTAATGGTCGCAATGCGATATATTACTATGATGATGGTCGCCAACAATGAAGCCTAAAATGGCCGGATAGAGCTATGGGCCGGATTCGCCTTCCCCTAATTTGCAATGCGCCCTGGATTATTATATATATTCCCAATTCAATAATTTCCAAGTGAGGTCTTTATGGATTTTCAACAAGCCCTTGGAGTCGCTCAGGTGAATGGTGAGGACGTCATCCCTACGGTATGCGGGATGTGCGGTCCCGGCGGACCTGGAGGCGGCTGCGGCATTTATGCCTTTGTCAAAGACGGCCGTTTTATAAAAGTTGCCGGGATGGACGAGTCCCCTGTCAACAATGGAGCCATCTGCGCCAAGGGCCATGCCGCCCCCCAGTGGGTTTACTCGCCGGATCGGCTGACCCATCCCTTGAAGCGCATCGGCAAGAAGGGGGAAGGCAAATTTGAAAAGATCAGCTGGGATGCAGCCATCGATTACATCGCTGAAGTGCTGACACAGCAAAAGAAAACCTTCGGCGCCGAATCCCTGGCTATTCTGTCTCCTGCCAAACGCTCCTATAGTGAATATCTCCACCGTTTTCTGACAGCCCACGGCAGTCCCAATTACGGCCACAGCGGAATCTGTTACATGCAGCGTGAATTCGCCTATTGCTACACCGTGGGTGGTTTCCCGGGGCCGGACTACGGCCAAAGCGATCTGATAATCTACTGGGGGCGTCAACCCATCTATTCGGGCCCGGTTGCCCGGCCGGCTCGAGCCTTTATGGCCGCCAAACAGCGGAAGGCGAAAATCATCGCCATAAAGCCATCGGTAGAGCCGGATGTCGGCCTGGCCGATATCTGGGTACCCGTGCGTCCTGGCACTGATGCAGCTTTAGCTCTGGCCATGTTGAATGTGGTGATCGGAGAAGATCTGATTGACCATGCCTTTGTAGAAAAGTGGTGTTATGGATTCAAACGTCTTCAGGCCCACGTCCGACAGTATGACCCCAAATGGGCTGAAAATATCAGCGGCATACCTGCTTCGCAGATTGTAGAAGTGGCCAGACTCTACGCTATAACGCCTCACGCCGCCATAGACCTGGGCAATGGTGTTGAGCATACCCCCTCTGCCAGCGACGCTATTCGTGCCATTGCCATACTTATGGCCATCACCGGGCACCTGGACCGGCCGGGGGGGAATATTTTTGCAATGCCTTCGAAAGCTGCGCCAAAGGATATCCTGTTGAAGCGGCGCTATACGCCGGAGCTGATAAACAAGCTGGTTGGTCCGGAATTCCCCGTTGCCTTTCAGCCTTTTCTGGAAGGTCCCACATCGGCCTACTACCGCATTCTGGAAAGCGTGCTCACTGGAAAGCCCTACCCTGTAAGAGCGGTTATCGCCCCTGGTACACAGGCATCGGTCAGCACCCGGGGGACGAAAAACGTTTTAGCGGCGTTACAAAAACTCGACTTCTTCGTGGTAGTCGATGTCGCCCGCACCGCGGATATGCCCTATGCCGATATCGTCATGCCGGTGGCCACCAGCTATGAAGTCGATCATCCTTTCCAAATGGTGCCCGGCTGGCTGATGGCGACCAACCGGGTCATCGAACCTCTATGGCAATCCAAATCCATTTTCGAATTTTTTCTGGATCTGGGCAATGCCATGGGCTATGGCGACGATTTCTGGAACGGCGACATCAATGCGGCCATGGATGACCAGCTCGAGCCATTGGGGATGGATATGGCGGAACTCAAGCAACAGCAGTCCGGGGTTGTGTATCCGCCGCGGCCGCCGGTTTATGAAAAATACGAGGCAGTTTTCAACCGCCGAAGTGCGAGCTTAAACCAGGCGCCCTACCTTCCTCAAGGCAAGGTGGCCCTGTATAACACCAGCTTCGAGAAAGCCGGATTCACCCCCTTGCCGGAATGGAGAGAGCCGCCGGAAAGCCTTAGTGCCACCCCAGAATTGACAGGGGAATATCCATTGATTCTTTCCGACTATCATACTTCGAAAAACTTCAGTGCATCATGGCAGCGCAATGTGCCCCATTTGAGAGAAGTTCAACCCGATCCGGTACTGCATATCCACCCGGAGGCCGCCGCGGTCCGCCGGATTGAAGCAAACGACTGGTTGATCGTAAAATCGCCGCATGGGTGGATGAAAGTCAAGGCGGAAATATATCCTGGTATCCGACCTGATACGGTCATGATCCTGCACGGGTGGTGGCAAGGTTGCCGGGAACTGGACGTTGAAGATTTTCCCCTTGCGGATGGGGGCCCGAATGTAAACAATATGTACAGCGTGGACCCGGAGAAAGCATACGATCCGTTGGTCACGGCCATGACCAGCCAGACACTGGTTCAGGTAGAGAAGTGGGAGGCGTCATGATGCCCGGAAGTGAAAAAGAATATCTGATAGACTTTGATTCTGAGAAATGCACCCAGTGTCACGGCTGTGAAATAGCCTGCAAAGCATGGCGGGAGCTGCGCTATGGGGTTCAATATCGTCGCGTCCTGAACTTATGGCAGGGTGAGTATCCCAGCGTAAAAAACGCTTCCCTTTCACTGGCCTGCCTGCATTGTGTTGAACCAGCGTGTGCGGCTGCCTGCCCGGAAGATGCCATTTCCAAGAGAGAAAGGGACGGTTTGGTAGCAGTCGACGAAACGATTTGCAACGGTTGCGGCATTTGTGCCGATGCCTGTGCCTTTGGGGTGCCTCAATTCGGAGAGAACGGGATCATGCAAAAGTGTGACTTGTGCCGTGACCGGCAATTGGCCCCAGCCGCTCCACCTTGCGTGGATACCTGCCCAGGGAAAGCCCTGTCAGTTATTGAGGTCAGTCAATCCGAGAAAATGGTTCATGAAGAAAAAATTACACAGCTGCTCCGGTCTGGTTAGCCGCAAACTTTTGCCACCGGTCTTCATTCAGCGTTTCTCTACCAAAACCCAAACCGCGATCGTTTCAATTTAACTTCAAGCTGCGCAACACGATGGCATCTTCAGGGCAGACCTCATGGCAACAAAAACACCTGATACACTTTGAGTAAGTTACCTCTGCCATCTGGCCTTTCACCTTGACTGCGTCTTTAGGACAAATGTTTTCGCATTCCCAGAATACCGTCCATGATATATAGCTGTGGCTTCAAGATGGTAAGAATATCCAGCATCATGTCTGCAAAACTGACTCTTCGTGGGAACTGAGCATGGTACTTTGCTTTGGTAAGACTTCTTTTGAAAAAGGTTCCCGCTGGAGAGTCTCCGATAAAAGGTTCTCCGCCTGCCTTTTTGGCAGCCTTAGCTACAGCCCTTACAAATTCAGGGTGCGTGGTGACGGCCTTTTCCGGCGCTTTGGCCGATAATAGATTAACCTTGAGTAGGACTTTCTCATTCTTTTTTATAAATTGCTCCATCCCCCCAAAGGGCGCAAGGAGGTTTTCAATCTCTGGATTTGAATATGTTGCCTTCACAATGCTGACCGTTGCCATTTCTTTATCCTTCACCAAACGGATTTTACTTGGTTAGGTTATTGCTGGATTGTAGTTTCCAGTTGACTTGGTGACAAAAATTCCAGGTTTATATAAAATCGCTAAATCAAAAACAACTGGTCACTTCAACTGACTATCTTTGCTGCCGCGGCGGTTGAAACCAGTGGGAGTAGTCTGCCGTTTTTCGCTCTCTGACTGGCATCGGACGCATAAGCGAACTCCAGGGATTGCTTTGCGACGAGCTTCTGGAATTACAGTCTCGCATTCCTCACAATGGGTTGTGCCGGTATAAAATAATTGAAAAGCAATTTGAGCAGGATTACATCATTCGGCATTCTTTTAGCCCAGAAATCGCTCAACGGTCTCTGCGATCTGCTCACCCTGCAGCCCGAGCTGCAAAAGCAGCTCTTCGTATGGCCCTGTTTCCGCGTACTGATCGTCCACGCCGATCATCTTCATGGGGATCGGGTGTTCGGTCGCAAGCAGTTCGGCAATGCAGCTGCCCATGCCGCCCGCAAGGTAGCCCTCCTCAACCGTAACAATTTTTCCGGTCTCCACGGCAGCCCTCAAAACAAGCTCCCGGTCAAGAGGTTTGATGGTATGCATGTTGATCAGGCGGGGGTGGATGCCTTTGTTTTGAAGAATTTTGGTTGCGGCAACGGCTTTGGACAAAAGGGTGCCGGTTGCAATAATCGTGATATCGCTGCCTTCTTCCATGACAACCCCTTTGCCGATTTGAAAAGCGTAGTTGACGTCCATCAGAACCGGCATCTTGGGGGCACCGATCTTGATATAAACCGGTCCCAGATGTTCGGCTGCGGCATGCACGGCTTTGACTATATCGACCGGGTCCCCGGGATTTATGACGGTCACACCCGGTATGGTCCTGATAATGGCGATATCGTCCAGTGACTGATGGGTCGCTCCAAGATCGGAGTAGGTCAAACCGGCACTCCGGCCCACCACTTTCACATTCTGGCGCATGTAGCCAAGGTCATTACGGAACATTTCAAATGGCCGGGCCGTTACAAAGGGAGCGATGGCGGCAAAAAAAGGTATCTTGCCCGTCGTCGCCAGACCGGCAGCAAACCCCATAATTCCCTGCTCCATGATACCGAACTCAAAATGGCGTTCGGGAAATTTCTCCTTGAAGGGCGTCATCCCGGAGCCGCTTGAGCTGTCAGCCGACAGCGCCACAATATTTGGATTGTCTTGTGCGGCTTCAAGCAGGGCTTCTCCGAAAGTTTTGCGCGGGTCCTTTAATTCATCCATTAGGCTATCCCCTCCTCGATCTCCCGCAGGGCCTTCTCTGCGATTTCAACTTCCTCATCCGTCACTTTCCAATAGTGAAAATTCACCTTGTCTTCGGCAAAAGGCAGCCCCTTTGATTTTACGGTATCGGCAATAATCATCGACGGTTTTCTTTTTTTAAACGGAATGTCCGTTGCGTTTTCAACAATCTGCTGCAAATCATTCCCATCGATGACGCGCACCTCCCAGCCAAATGCTTCCCATCTTTTGTCCAGCGGTTCATAGCTCATGACATCCACCGTGGGACCGCTGATCTGCAGCTTATTGCGGTCGATAAAAACAAGGAGGTTATCCAGTTGGTGGTGACTGGCGGCGGCAGCAGCTTCCCAGTTTGACCCTTCGGCCAATTCGCCATCACCCATAATCACATATACTTTTGCAGGCAGGCGATCCATTTTGAGCCCCATGGCCATCCCCCCGGCAATTGAGAGTCCATGTCCCAGCGCGCCGGTATTTGTTTCAATCCCGGGCAATTTATGCATGTCCGGGTGCCCGCCAAGCTTCGTGCCCATGGCACCGTAGGTATCCAGAAGCGTGCTTTCAAAAAAACCCTTTTCGGCAAGCGTTGCATATAGGCCGAGGCATTTGTGACCGGCTGAAAGGACAAATCGGTCCCGCTCGGGCCACTTCGGATTTTGCGGATCAACCCGCATCACTTTAAAATAAAGCGCCGCCAAGATATCCGCAGCCGAAAGCGCCCCGCCGATATGACCGGCCCCCCCGGCCTTAATCATCCGCAAAACATTCTTGCGAATTTGGACCGCAACCTTCTTAAGTTTTACTTCTTCATCATATTTGAGTTTTTGCACGCTCTGTCTCCACTGCTTTTAAGGTTTATTTGGATACCCATAAATCCGCTGAAGCTTGGGTTCTGAACTGCCCTCGAGAGCAGCATATTCAGTTCGGGAATAAGTTGTTTTTGTACCTATCACGACTCAATAAGTCAACCATTTAGCCGTTCAATTTTCGGTCAGATGCTGATGACCTTGTCGGCCAGTTGCATGGCGGTGACGATATCCAGCATATTGGTCGTCTCGCCGACCCGCTTTTTCTCGAGCAGATTGAAATGGTTCAGGCAGGTGCCGCAGACCAAAATCTTGAGTCCGTCTTTTTCATACTGCCTGAGATCATCGAGCACCTCCGAACTGTCGATCGTCAATTTCACACCGTTGTTGACGAATACCAGTCGCCACAGCTCGCTGCCCATTTCTTTGAGCGTGCGCAGGAAATTGACCATCAGCGCCAGACCTAGCTCGTCGTCTCCAAAACCGATGCGGTCGGTGGCGCACAGGACCATTATCATTTTGTTGACTTCGGATTGCGGCTTGGCGGCTGCCTGGAGTTGCTTTCCTGGCTCGGAACCACCGGTTCCGATTACCAGGTAGTCAGCCCCATGTTGTTCGAGCGACGTCTGAAAACCCTGGGACTCCAGGAAACGCTGAACATTCTGCTGGGCGGCTGCATTGTCGACAACAACCCTCAGTCTATCCGTTTTTTCTTTCTGCAACGCGGCTTTGGTCTGAAGTACAGGAGCCGGGCAGGCCAATCCGCGAGCATTGATTTCTTTCACAATAAAACCTCCTGGATAATTTTATTTAAATTTTTCAGTTGCCGAAGGTAAAACACCTCACACCACCCATATTTTCTCTTCCGGCCGGTCCAGTATTTCCCCGATTAAAATTGCATCGGCGGTACCTTCATTTTTCAGGATTAGATGACGCCGCCCTGTATTGCCAGCCCATAGTACCAAATTTCTCGAGATTACGGCGGCCATCTTCTGGCAGTCTCGCCCGGTCGGCAAAATACACCAGTATATTCCGATATGTCAAACAGGATTTTTCGATAGATTGGAAGTGAAATTAAGGTTTTCCCGATAGACTGCTTTGCTCGCGGCTATGGCGCTCCGCAACGCTTGGTCATGATTTGAAGCAGAGGTAGAGTGTTTAAGTAGCAGTAGCAGCCGCAATACAGGGGGTGTATTTCGAAGTACTACAGAAATAGCTTGAAGCTATTCCGCTTTGCGGCTGAAATACAGGTTGGCCAGTGCAATCAGGGAGGTGCCCACTATTAGCAGAAACGATATAGCATTGATCACGGGAGTGCTGCCGTCTCTGACCTGGAGATATAAGTTAATCGGCAGGGTGGCCTCGTGGCCTACCAGAAACAGGGTGGTGTTGAAATTTTCAAAGGACATTAAAAACGCCAAGGCCGCGGCCCCGAAAATGGCCGGTCGCAAGAACTTCAATGTTATATGCCAGAT
The DNA here is from genome assembly GCA_963821065.1 of uncultured delta proteobacterium. Classification (GTDB taxonomy): domain Bacteria; phylum Desulfobacterota; class Desulfobacteria; order Desulfobacterales; family JAFDCJ01; genus JAFDCJ01. The sequence goes on from CAWGCM010000031.1 coordinate 204,735, forward strand.
GACTTCAAAGCGGTTGGCTCCCAGGTTCAAGGCGGCCTCTTCCAGGGTGCGGTCAAATTTTCGCAGCCGGGCCGATACCACCAGGGTCACCAGGGTGGCAATGAAGGAGAATTGACCCAGCACCACCAGCCAGAAGCCGGGGCGAAACAGTTCGACATCCAGGTTCCAGCTTGTTTCAAAATAGGTCCCCAGGGTGTTGCTGAGCAGAAGGATGGAGATACCGAGAATCACCCCCGGAATCACCAGCGGGGCAAGCATCAAAAAATAAAGCAGCTGCTTGAAACGGAAATCTTCCTGTTCGAACAAAAAGGCACCGCAGGTGCCGACGACGGTAGAGAGCAGGGTCACATAAAACGCCACCCGGAAACTGACCCAGATACTGTCCAGGTTGATGCGATCGTGAAAGATGCCGACCCGCTGCTCTGAGTCGGCCGTAAACCAGTCCAGGGTAAACCCTTTCCACGGCAAGGATGGAAACAGGGAATCGTTAAATGCCAATACACATGTGACCAGCAGCGGGGCAAACAGAAAAATGAAATACAAGATCACATAAGACTTGAACAGCCGGTTATATGTTTTGGATGTCGGCAGCGTCCGTATCATTGCACAACCTTTTGCAGGTTCTGGCGGGTCAATTTCAATCCCAGCCAGACAATCAGCGACGAGAGCGCCAGCAGCAGAAAGCCGAAGGCCGAGCCCTGGTTCCAGTTAAAACTGGCGATAAACTGGTTGTAAATCTGTTCCGTAAACCACAAAGAGTTTTTACCGCCCATCAAATTCGGGGTAAGGTAATTGCCCAGGGTCAGCATAAAAACCACGATCGATCCGGATACGATACCGGGGGTGGCGTGGGGTATAATTATTTTAAACAGGATGCTCCACATATTGGCCCCCAGATCGTAGGCTGCTTCGATCAGGCTGTCGTCCAGGCTTTCCAGCACGGAAACAATCGGAACCACCATAAAAAGCATGGAGGTATACACCAGTCCCAGGATCATGGTGGCGTCTTTATAAAGCATCTCAACGGGCTGCTGCAGGACTCCCAGCTTGATCAGAAAATGATTAATGACCCCGCTTTCCCGCAGCAGGATCATCCAGCCGTAGACCCGAACCAGTTCGCTGACCCAGAAGGGAAGCAGCAGTAAAACCAGCAGAAATCCCTGGAATTTTGGGCCCACCACTTTGGTGATATAAAAAGCGAGGGGAAGGGCAATCACAAAGGTGAGGCAGGTGACCAGAATGGAGTAAAGGGCGGTTCGCACAAAGGTCAGCCAGTATATGGGTTCTTCAAAAAAACTTAAGTAGTTGTTAAAGCTCCATGTCATCTGCCCGTCATCGGTTTCGAAGCGAAACGACATGATCAGCAAATCGATATGCGGCAAAACAATCATCACCACCAGCCACAGCAAAACCGGCGATAAGAAAAATAGCAGTGCCCAGCGTTTTTGATTATGCATAGTAAAAAGGGTGTCAGGTTTCAGGTGTCAGGTTAAAGCACTTTCAGTGTCAGCTGAATGCTCATATGTGTTAGCTGATAGCTGACTGTCAAAAAATAGAATCGATAACATCCATCTAATCAATCCGAAATCCGAAATCGAAAATCCGAAATCGAGGGAATCTGTAACCTTAACAAAACCCAATGATCTTATTGATTTTTTAAATCAGATTTTAACCTTCTCCACCCTTAGCAAAACAGATTCCCGACCGCTCGTTCCACCCGATTTCAATTTTATCGTTCTTTTTGATGTAGTCAAACTGACGGGTTTGCGGAAGCGCGATCAACAGTTCCGTATCCGTCTCCAGCGGATAGGCCAGCAGTCTGCTGTTGGCGCCGTCAAAAAGAATGTCCTTGACGATGACCTCAAACCGGTTCAGACCGGATAAAGTCTGATCCGGCTGAATCAGCATGGCTTCAGGACGCAGAAAAAGATCAACATCTGTGCCCGCCTGCAGAGGTTCGCGAAGCTTGGTGCGGAAAACATTACCCTCTGAAGTTTCAACTTCGGCGGCATCCTCATCGCTGTGTCGAATTGTTCCCGACCAGGCATTGTTATCACCGACAAACTGCGCCACGAAGGGCGTTTGCGGATCATTGTATAGATTCTGAGGCATGTCGATTTGTTCAAACACCCCCTGGTTCATCACCGCCACATGATCGGACATGACCAGGGCTTCGGACTGGTCGTGGGTGATATAGACAAAAGTTGTGCCGACTTTGGCCTGCAGCTTCTTCAACTCGACTTTCATCTGCTCCCGAAGTTTTAAGTCCAGGGCACCCAGGGGTTCATCCAGCAGCAGGACGGCGGGCTCGAGCACCAGGCAGCGGGCAATCGCCACCCGCTGTTTCTGCCCCCCGGACAGCTGGTCGATTTCTTTGGCACCAAAGCCTGACAGCTCCACTCTTTCCAGGATGGTTTCCACCTTTTTTTCAATAACCGCCTTGGTTTCCCCGCGACGCTTTAATCCAAAGGCAATATTCTGCTCCACATTCATCATCGGGAATAAGGCCAGGTGCTGAAATATAAGGTTGACCGGCCGTTTGTTGGGCGCAATGCCCAGCATGCTTTGGCCGCGTATTTCGATATTGCCGTCTGTCGGTTCCGTCAGGCCGGCTATCATGCGCAGCAGGGTCGTCTTGCCGCAGCCGGATGGGCCGAGAATAGAAAAGAATTGGCCATCCGGAACTTCAAATGACACCTTGTCTACGGCAACAAAATCTTGGAATGTTTTGGAAACGCTTTGAACCGATAAATCAATCTGCATAAAAAAACCTTCTAACGAAGCTTTTTTTAGTTAAGGGCGGGCTTAACACCCGCCCTGATTAGGTATAGGTAGTTGTAAAGGCGTTCATCTTTCATGCTATTTGGAGGCTTTGACCTTATCCAGAATTTTGCCTTCAATTTCTTCCAGTTTGGCCGGTACCGGCGGATACCACTTGACGTTGGCAATGGCCGATAGTGGAAAGCAGCGCTCAAAATTTCCGCGGATGGATGCATCCAGGAATTGGACCGCGCCTTTGGAAGCCGTCCCGTACTTTTCGGCATTGGTAAAAAAGGCTGCATTTTCCGGCTTCAGCATAAAATTAATCCATTTATAGGCAGCCGCCGTGTTCTTGGCCTTGGCCGGGATGGCAAAGGTGTCGATCCATCCCAGGGCGCCGCTGCGGGGTGCAACAAAGTCAATGTTGGGATTTTCAGCATGCAGTTTCCAGCCACCGTTATCCCAGGCCATGGCCACATGAACTTCACCGGAACGCATGGACTGCAAAAGAGCATCTCCGTTGGTCCAGTAATTTTTTACAAATCCCTTGCCGTCAATCATGGCCTGTCCGACTTTTTCCATCAGGGCCTTGTAAGCCATGGCATCGCTGTATTTGGCAAAGGGGTTTTCCCCCATGGCAAACGCCAGCGCAATCAGCGTCGGCCTTTTGAGACGATAGCTGACACGGCCTTTATACATGGCATTTAAGATGTCGGAGTAATCATTGGCGTTGGGCGCAAATTTTTTGTTGACCACCAGCCCGGAAGTACCCCAGCAAAAAGGCACCGCATGCGGCTGACCGGCGACCATGGTGTTTAGCTTCACGGCTTCCAGCATCGGATCAATAATCTGGCCCGTATTCACCTTGGACATGTCGATGGGCTGATAAATTTTAAACTTTTCCTGAACGGATGCGATGCGATCCTGGCTGGGCTGGGCCAGATCGAAACCGGCGCCACGGGTGGCGCGCAATTTGGCAATCATCTCCTCATTGTTGGAATAAGTAACTTTGACGGTAATCCCGGTTTCTTTTTGAAATTGGTCGACCAGACTCTGCGGGGCATAGCCTTTCCACGTCAGCAAGGCTAATTCTTCGGCAGCGTAGAGGTTGCCAATACCAAATACCATCAATGTCGTAACGATCAATGACGCAACAATTACTTTTTTCATAATGTCTTCCCTCCTTATCTTAAGGTTAAATAGTTGAGAAATACCAAATCCAGACCTCGTTAAATCGATTTCTATATTTCCTGCAATCCCTTTAGCGCTTTGGTTTTACACGAAAATTGGGCATTGGAACGGTCTGGGTTAGCGGGTTCAGGGTTCAGCGTTCAGGGTTAATCGCTCCGCAATTTTTTTCTATACCATTGATTCCATTTGGTTAAAAAAATGAGGCCATCAACCTTTCAACCTTTGAACCTTTGAACCTTGAACGTTTGAACCAATCAGGTTCAAAACAGATTCACCAAAACAATTTTCCATCCAAATGTCAAATTAAAAATTGATTAGAAATATTACTTGTCCAAAGAACATAAGCTGATAGTCTGAAGGATCGAAATTCATTTTTTGCTATGAGCTTTGAGCTATCAGGCTATGAACTATTATATTTTCTTGCTGTTGGAAACTGTTTTGTGATAGAAGCGGTTGCCAAACCATGAAAACCGACACAATCATATGGGATAGAAATAATTAATGACTGCAAAAAACCTGATCATCTTCGACATGGACGGCGTTATTATGGATGTTTCCGGTTCCTACCGGGATGTCGTTCGCCAGACGACGAAACTTTTCTTCCAGCCCGCACAGGCATGGGAAAAATTGCCGGTGCCCATTTTTGAGCTCTCTGATCTTGCCGCTGTCAAACAAAGCGGGGGTCTGAACAATGACTGGGATCTGACCTGCGCTGTCATCAATCTGCTGTATTCCCTGACCGCCCGGCCCGCTATTTCTGAAAGCCAGGATCCCTGGACGCGGTGGCAAAAAACCTTAAGTCGATGTGACGTCACCCCTATGGTCGAATTCTTAGCCTCGACGGATCAGCCGTTGGCAACCTTACTGCAGCAAAAAGGCAAGCTTCAGGATGATTTCATATCGGGGTTGTGCGCGGGCGATGTCGGCAGCGGCAACATCATTAAACAGATCTTTCAAGAGATTTATCTGGGATATGAACTTTTTAAGTCCACCTATAATTTGAAACCGAACTTTTACAACAGCAACGGCTATATTTTAAAAGAAAAGGTGCTGATCGACAGGTCCGTTTTAGATAACCTTTCCCGCAATAATGTTCTGGCAGTTGCGACCGGCCGTCCGAGAGCAGAGGCGGACTATCCGCTTAAGCATTTTGATCTGAAGAAGTATTTTAAGTTGATTTATACCCTTGATGACTGTCTCCAGGAGGAAAAAAGAATTCTCGCAGAGAAAGGCGAAAACGTATCGCTCAGCAAGCCGCACCCTTTTATGCTCGACGCCATCGCTGACGGTTTAAAAGATAAATTCTTTGGCTATTACTATGTCGGCGACATGCCGGATGATATGCTGGCAGCTGCAAATTCCCGTTTCGGATTCAAAAGCATCGGCATTTTGGTATCGGCTCCGAACAAATTGGCCTTAAAAAATGAACTGGAGCGTGCCGGTGCGGATTATATGGTTGAGAACTTTGATGCTTTAAAGGAAATTATCCTTTGACAGGCAACGAATCTGACTTATTCTTTAATCATGTTAACGTGTTGGTTAGGAAAAAAGGTGTCGGTATGAAAGCGAGTTCGGAACTAAGAAACGGTGAGCGGTTTTATTCAGAGGCGCCTGTCCTGGTAGAGGACTATCGTACAGGATATCGTTATGACGGCACCATGTTCAATTACAGCAAAAGCGGTATGTATCTGGAAACTGACTATGCCCCGCGCCCCAGCAGAAAAATAAAAATAGATATCAATAACTTATCCAATTTTCCCTCTCCCCGGAGCTATTTTGCCGAAGTCAGGTGGCGTCGGCCATTGCCCGACAAGGCGTCATCCTATTCGTTTGGGATCGGTGTAAAATACGATTGATTTAGGCCTCGCAAATTTTGCAACTATATGTAAATACAGAGTTTTATAGAAACCTGAATTTTTGCATCAATGCCCGTTTCCAGCCGTTGGGCCTACCGCCGGAAGGTATACTCCATGAGCCGGAAGCCGGGACCCAATTATTCCAACATTCCAATATTCCATCATTCCGCTTGGGGCGAAGCCCCAAACTAGAGCTTTTCCGCCATCAATAGCATAGACATGGATGTGGTCTGATTGTTTCTAACGCGGGATAGGATTTCCTTAATAACTTCATTTCTTTGATCACCGGACCCGCCGATTTCAACCCAGCGCCCGAATGGAACGGTTACCTCAGTTTGAGCACCATAAAAACGAACGACACCATCCGGGTTATCGTCATAAGCGATGCGCGGAACTATCTTTATCAGGACATTGTCGGCAAAAATGGTTGGTATGACTTCGAATCCGGTTTCAACCGACTGAAATATCACCGTATCCCTACCAGTCCCATACCGTCTGGAATAACGCGGCCAGCGTTCATGGTAAGGGATTTCTTTTCCGGCTATAATATAAGCCGCCTGACCCGCTGTGGCGATGACGGCGTGTTCAGAAAAATTCGTCTGCTGACGACGGCCCCCCTCGACGGAGATGTCCGCCCCATCTTTTCTCCGGCCGCCGGTGGCCACCTGCCAGTCCTCACCGGAGGCTCGACCACGGGCTGAGGCCGTACCGGCCTCACCGGCCCGCTGTTCATAAAACCGAACCCTGATTCTAACCTGCTCCAGAGGTTTGTCAAACTGACCGAGATAGGCGCGCACCCGCTGGATGGCATCCGGACTGTCAACAATAACCAGGGAATTTACCCGCTCACTGACCGTAACAGAGCCTTCCGATGAAAGCATACTTTGAACGATCGGCACCAGTTCGCCGGCCCAGCGATACTTAACCCTGATGACCGCCACATCCTTGGCCATGGAGAAGGTACAAAGGATCCCGACAACTATCATCAGGGACATCCACACTGTGGGTTTGCTTAAAAATTGTATTAAATGTCTCATTATGCGTCTTAAGAAGTAGATGAACGTCCAACCACGCCTTGGCGTGGTCGAACGGCCGTTTTGATATCCGTAATGAAAATATAATTATGTGGTTATCCGGAAAGAACAAGTGAATTGGATTTTGTGGGAGCGGCTTTCCAGCCGCGATCGTTTTAATTCGCGGCTGGAAAGCCGCTCCCACAGGTATCTTTTTTAGTAATTTGGGCTTACCGGATAGGCGAACATTTTTAATTCATCGGTTCCTACATAATATCATTCTTTATAATTCGCATCAAATAAACGAACAGCTTTTCTCCTGCACATAGGTCTGTTTCTTCACCTTTTCCCATTCAAGATTCGATGTTGGACGTTCGATGTTCGATGTTCGTTTTCTCGGTCCAATCGGGACAATAGACATTGGAGCTTGTGGCCTGATCCAGAACCGATAGGTAGCATGACTTAGGACTCATACCTGCAGGCAGTCTTCCTGCAATATCTTATCCAGGGCATTGACGACTTCATCCGCATTTTTTTCTGAAAATACGATGGGAGGCTTCATTTTGAGAACATTTTCCAGCGGTCCGTCAGTGCTGATCAGTATACCGTGGTCGCGCATGCGATTGATAATATAATCCGCATGTTCGGTTGCCGGTTCAAGGGTGCTGCGGTCCACAACCAGCTCGACGCCAATATAAAGGCCCAGACCGCGTACATCACCGATTAGGCGGTATTTGTCCATCAACCCCTTCAGGCCGTCAAGCAGGCGCCGGCCGGCCCGATTGGCATTTTCCTGCAGCCCCTCGTCTTCAATGACGTCCAACACAGCCATACCGATGGCACAGGAGACCGGATTGCCGCCAAAGGTGTTGAAGTATTCCATGCCGTTGGCAAAGGCATCGGCAATCCCCGGGGTGGTGATAACAGCCGCCAGTGGGTGACCGTTGCCGATGGGTTTTCCCAGGGTCACAATGTCCGGCACGACGTTCTGGGTTTCAAAAGCCCACAGGTGGCTGCCCACCCGCCCGAATCCAACCTGAACCTCATCAACGATGCACACGCCCCCGGCCGCACGCACATGCTTGAATGCTTCAGCAAGGTAGTTGTCCGGCAGAACAATCTGTCCCCCGCAACCGAGCATGCTTTCGCAGATAAAGGCCGCAAGTCCGCTTTCCCCGGATTGAATCCGTTCAACTGCCTCACGGACATAGCGGCCATATTTTGCCCCGATCGCAGCCCCCGAGCCTTTATGCGGTCCCCGGTAACCATCCGGCATGGTGACCTTGTGCACACCGGGCGGCGTCCCCCGCCCTCCCGGGCCGTCATGCTTATACGGACTGATATCAATCAGGGCCTGGGTATTGCCGTGATAGGCACCGTCAACGGTAATAATCTCTTTTTGTCCGGTGAAGGTACGTGCCAAACGCAGGGCGAGTTCGTTGGCCTCGCTGCCGCTGCACACAAAATAACAGACACTCAGAGGGTCCGGGAATTTGGACAGCAACCGCGCGGCATATTCGATGATATTATCATGCAAATAGCGGGTGTTGGTGTTGAGCACCGGCATCTGGAGCTGTCCGGCAGCCACTACCCGGGGATGGCAATGCCCCACATGGCACACGTTGTTAACCCCATCCAGATAAGCCTGCCCGTCTTCAGTATAAAGATACTGCCCCCTGCCCCGGACAATCTTTAACGGATTTTTATAGGCGATGCTGAGGTTTCTCCCCAGATTTTTCCGCCGCAACCCTAATATTTCCGCCTGGTTCCGCCCGGTGGCCGGGAAACATTCTGCGGGAATTCCGAGGATAATATTGGGATCCGGAGAAACATCGAGCCAGATGTCGCGCGTGCTCGGTCGGGCCACCCCGGGGAAATTGCCATGCTCCCCCAGCATGTCGGTAATAATTTGAAAATGGAGATGGGGCGGCCATCCCCCGTTGGCAGCCGTGTCACCGATGCGGGCGATGGACTGGCCCCTGGCCACCGGCATACCGACTTTCAACCCGTCTAATGAGTCCGGGCTCAGATGCCCGTATAGCGTGTAAAAACAGACGCCCTCACCGGTTTGATGTTCGATGATAAGGGTCGGTCCGTAATCAAGAGGATCGCTGTTGTTATTAAAGCTGTGCACCCTGCCGTCCAGCGGGGCATAAATCCGGCTATTGCCTGGCATATACAGATCAAGGCCCAGGTGAACGGTCCTGGATTCCGGCAATTCATCGGTCTGGACCTCGAATTGTCCGGCCGTATAGACCAACCGGGCCTCATTATAGCGCCCTATTCCCACCCGTGCATTGGCTGACTGCATCTGCTCAAACAACTTTTTTGTGATCGCGTCCGTATCAGCACCGGCCCCATCGCCTCCCAGCAATAGACTCCCCACACCCAGGTCAAACACCAGCGGATGTTGGTCGCGCAGGTTGCTGTCAACTAGGGAAGCAAATCCGGAAGAATTCGACATCAGCCACTGCACTATTTTTTTTGTTTGGGGTACCGGGGCCAGACCGCAGGCCTGCCGGAAGGAGTATTGAACCAGCCGCGGATGAATAGCTGCCAATTTAACCAGCAGATCCCAGGCCGGCTTTTCAGATATGCGCAGATATTCGTTATCGGGCTCGTGTCGTGACTGGTTGGCGGAATGACAGACACTCATGCAAAGTCGCATGCAGATCAAATCAAACAAAACAGCCAGTTCCTGCTCGGTCAGCGGGAAGGCTTGATGGTAGCCCGACACGACGTGGCCGGCAGCGGCCAGTGGATCAGCCTTGTTCAGCATGGCATAGGCACAGGCAATGGCGATTTCATAGACGGTCCGGGTATAAACCATATCACCAAAATCAATGACGCCGCTCACGGTATTGCGCCATCGGCCGTCAGGTTCCACCAGCACATTGTAGTCATTGGCATCGTTATGAATGATACCGGTCCGCAGGTCCGGCAGCTGCGGTTCGGTTTCCGTCTGAAAGCGCTTTAGAAAAACTTTAACCAGCTTGCGATTTTCCGGGGCCTTGATATAATTCAGGTAGTTCTTAATAATATGGCCGGCGTTCTGCAAATCCCAGTGAAAACAACGGTGGGTGGCCGGATGATCAAAATCCAGCAGGGCCTCATCGATGTTGCCGAAAAATCGCCCCAGGCTGGCCAATAGATCGGCATCGTGCGGTTTAACGAGGGCCAGCGGTTTTCCGGGCAAATAAGTTAAGAGCCGGACAAAATGGCTAACCCCATCAGGGCCCTGTACCGCAGTAATTTGCTCGCCTTTGGCGGTGGATAACACATCGGGAACAACCGATATGCTTCCATCAAAAATATTGCGTTTACCGGTGATGTGCAGCATGGCCTGGTTCTGGAAATCAAGAACATCCCTGCTCTCGGTGGAATTGGCCAGCTTGAGGACATAGTCCTTGCCATCTGCAGCCGTCAGGCGAAAATTCTGGTCCCGCTCACTGGGCAGCTGTTTGGCAGAAACCTCAAGCCCGAATAAATCCATGGCAAAACGGACAGCATCTTGCTCGTTGAATCCGGGGGCATGTTGAACGATGGATGACATGGGATCGCATTTCCTCCGCAGTTAACAAGACAATAATTGAGGAACTGGAAGCTATCGCAAATCAAAAAAAAATACAACCGCAATACCGCTGCCGGCAGCGAACGGATAAAAAATTCATTTGAATTTGTACTTCCAGCGTTTATAATAAACTAATTAATCCGCCGGACCTATGGTCCCAAAACTATTTTCAGTTTTGAAACAAATATCTATCACCCTGAATATGCTATTTTTCAGGGCAGATTAGTTAACAATAATACAGGAAGGAAGCCATGTATCGACTATTTAAAGTATTATCGCTTGCAGTATTTTTTATATCTGTTCTGGCTGCTGTATCACCTCCTCGAGCCGACGTAATTGATTCATACTGTTACCTGGAAGCAACAACGGTAGATGTATATGTTGTTGTTTGGGAAGAGGACAGGCAGGGCAATAAAGGGCATCAGATCTGGCAGGGAGTTGTCAAAAAGGCGCAGAGGGTAAAAATCTCGAATCGTTTTGGTCAAATCCGTCTTTCAAGTACCGTCTATGTTAAGTCGCAAGATGCGCTCTCCGGGGACCAAAGTCGCTGGTGCGAAGGCGCTGCCACCATCGGCGTGCCGTGAACCGGTGGAGGCACCTGTAGAACTGGTTATGGCTGCAACCGGAAATATATTCCCCCTTCACTCTGATCCAGTGGTCATACTCGCCCTCGCCCTCGAGGTGATAGCGAGAACGGGGACGATACTCAACCTTTAACCCTTTAACACTTCCCTGGTTTTGGCAACAATGGTCGCGGCTTTCATTCCGAATTTATCCATCACCGTGCCCCCCGGGGCAGAGGCTCCAAATCGGTCGATACCGACCACCGCTCCCCGGTTGCCGACATAGCGCTCCCATCCCATGCTGATGCCGGCTTCAACCGCCACCCGGGCGGTCACCTCTGGAGGCAGCACCGCAACTTTATAAGCCTGAGAGGTTCTTTCAAACAACTCCCAGCTGGGCATGCTCACTACCCGGGCCGATAGTCCCTGGTTGGAAAGTGATGATTGCGCCTCCAGGCAGATCGACACCTCCGACCCGCTGCCGATTAAAATCACATCGGGCTTGCCTTTAGAATCCGACAGAATATAGGCGCCTTTGGCCAGTGCAGTCGCAGATGGATAAAAGGTGCGATCCAACACCGGCAGGTTTTGACGGCTTAAAATCAGGGCCACCGGAGCGTTGGTGGATTTGATGGCAACCCGCCAGGCAGCTGCTGTTTCGGTGGCGTCCGCCGGTCGTATGACGGTCAGTCCGGGAATAGCCCGCAGCGCCGCCAGATGCTCCACCGGTTGATGGGTGGGACCGTCTTCTCCGACCGCCACACTATCGTGGGTAAACACATAGATCACCGGCTGTTTCATCAGAGCTGCCAGCCGTATGGCCGGGCGGCAATAGTCGGCAAACACCAGAAACGTTCCGCCATAGGGGCGAACCCCTTTGTGCAGGGCCATGCCGGACAGAACGGCGCCCATGGCGTGTTCCCGGACGCCAAAGCGGATATTGCGACCGGCATATGAATTCTTTTGAAAATCAAATGACGATTTAATGATCGTATTGTTGGAGGGGGCCAGATCGGCCGAACCGCCTATCAGCGTCGGCAAATTTTCCGCCAGGGCGTTGAGCACCTGTCCCGATGCAGCCCGGGTGGCAATGGCTTTGCCGTCCCTGAAAGTAGGAATGCCGGCATCCCATCGCTGTGGCAGGGTTCCGGCAATAGCCGTCTCCCAGTTTTTAGCCAGCGCGGGATATTTTTTGGCGTAAGCCTTTAATCTCTTGTTCCAGGCCGTCTCGGCCTTGCGGCCTTTTACCGTACATTTGCCAAAAGCCTTGCGAGCTTGTTCAGGAACGTAGAATTTTTTGTTCGTCGGCCATCCCAGATTTTCTTTGGTCAGGCGGATCTCGTCCTCCCCAAGAGGTGCGCCGTGGGCACCATGGGTATCCTGTTTGTTGGGGCTGCCGTAAGCAATGTGAGTGCGCAATGCAATCAGCGTGGGTTTGGCCGTTTCGGCTCTGGCTTCTTTGAGGGCCTTTTCGATGGTCGCCAGATCGTTGCCGTCTTTCACCTGTATAACCTGCCAGTGATAGGCCCTGAAGCGGGCGGCAACATTTTCGGTAAAGGCAATGGCGGTGCTTCCTTCAATTGAAATTTTATTGTCATCGTAGATACAGATCAGCTTGCCCAGACCGAGATGGCCAGCCAGAGGATGCAGCCTCAGAAGAGATACCCTCCATCAGATCGCCGTCCCCGCACATGACGTAGGTGTGGTGGTCGACAATCTTTTGGCGGCCGCGGTTAAAGATGGCGGCCAGATGACGCTCTGCCATGGCCATACCCACGGCATTGGAAAATCCCTGTCCCAGCGGACCTGTGGTGGTCTCCACACCGGACGTATGACCGTATTCCGGATGCCCGGGTGTTTGGCTGCCCCACTGGCGGAAATTTTTTATCTCTTTGAGGCTGAGCTTATAGCCCGTCAGGTAAAGCAGGCTGTAAAGGAGCGCGGATGCATGGCCCCCAGACAACACAAACCGGTCGCGATCAACCCAATCCGGGTTTTTCGGATTGTGTTTCAACACGCGGGTCCACAAAACATAAGCGGCCGCGGCCAGGCCCATGGGCGCGCCGGGATGTCCCGAATTAGCGGCCTGTACGGCATCCATCGCCAGGGTTCGGATCGTATTGACACACAGGCCGTCAATCGCACGATGTGTTCCAGTAACTGCTTTTGCCATAACTTAATTCTCCTTTCGTATTGCGGAAAAAAATCTTTCCCCGGTCGATAGCTTCTAATCACTTAGCCTAGGAGGCGTCTATAAAACAAGAATAAATTCAGGCTTTAAGACAAATTTTTCAGTCTTCACCTCAAAATTGCATCACCCGGAAGACAGCATCCCAGGGGCACCGGTAGTGTGTTTTACTTTAAAACCGCCCCGGTGGGATCGTACAAAACATCCGGCACGATCTCAGCCGCCACGGTCTCACCGAATATTTCAACCTCGAGTTTAGTCTTCTCAGGGACCATATCCGCTGGCAGATAAGCAAAGCCGATATTTTTCCTGACAGTGAAACCATAGCCGGCGCTGCGCAGCCGCGAAATGACCTGGCCTTCACAGAGGACGGCTTCACCGCCGTAAAGGGTCAGAAAGTCTTCACCCCCGATAACCAGGGTGCGCAGCTGCTGCGCGATACCGTCGGCTTTTTTTTGCAGCAGCGCCTGGCGGCCGATAAACTCACCGGCATCCAATTTGACACAGAAACCCAAACGCGCTTCATAGGGGTTTTCGCTGGCAGTGATATCACTGGTCAGGGCGGCATAACCTTTTTCCAGACGCAAGGCATCCACCGCTTTATAACCGTAAGCTTTCACACCGCTGTCCCGGCCGGCCTGCCACAGACGATCCCAGACAAAAACGGCACGGTCCGCCGGTACATAAAGCTCCCAACCCAACTCTCCCGTATAAGCAACCCGCTGCGCCAGGACATCTATACCGTTGATGTCGATGGACCGGGCTGTCATATAGGCCATGGCCCCATCGGACACATCACTGTCGGTGACCGCCGACAGGACATCACGGGAGCGGGGACCGCACAAACCGATGACGGCGAAATCTTCAGTCACGTCCCGGATGGCCACCGCCGGATCATTGTCCTTAAGGTGGGCCCGAATCCATCCCAGATCTGAATCCACATAAGCTGAACCGCTGATAACCCGGAAATGGTTATCCGCCAGGCGGGTGGCCGTCACATCCCCCACAATGCCGGCTTGCTGATCCAGAAACTGGGTATAGATAACGGCTCCCACCGGCCGATCCATATCGTTGCAGGCCAGCCGCTGCAGCAGGGGCAAGGCCCCCGATCCCTTAAGGTCAATTTTTCCGAAGCTGCTCATGTCGATCATGCCCGCGCCCTCGCGGACGGCAGCGCATTCCTGGCCAACGGCATCAAAATAGGCCGGTTTTTCCCAGCCGCCCCATTCTCGCTGGTCCTCACCGGCCATTCGCCAGCCATGGCCGGGATGGAAATGGTTAACCCGTTCCCAGCCGTTTTTGGTGCCGAATACCGCGTCCAGATCCTGCATCCGTTGATGCAGGGGACTGATCCGCCGCGGCCGGCAAACCGTACTTTCGTCGTGGGGATAGTGGGTGTAGTAGTAATATTTATAACATTCCCGGGCCCGCTCGGCCGCATAAAACGGATCGCGATAGTTGCGGCTAAAGCGCCAGGCGCGATAGGCATAAAGGTCCCATTCGGTTTGGCCGTCTATAATCCACTCGGCCATGGCCTTACCGATACCCCCGCCCCCGCCGAATCCCTGCATCGAAGAGGCACAGGCCAGCCAAAAACCCTTGCAGCCGGGCCATTCCCCTAAAAGCGGACCGGCATCCGGACTGAAGGCATCCGGGTGGGCCACCAGCCGGATCATCCCGGCTTCGGCCAGAAACGGCATGCGTTTAATCGTATCTTCCAGCATGGGGGCAAACCGATCAAAATCATTGGGAAGATCTGCAGCTTCGTGTTCCCAGGGGACACCGTCGATCCAGCAGGCCGGCGGATTAAGTTCCCAGCCGCCCACCAGGTACCCGCCGCTTTCGGGCCGGCCGTAGACCAGAGCATCGTAATCGCGAAAGGTGGGGCTTTCACCCGGAACCTCATGACCGTCCACCGGTTCCAGAGCAATATGCTGGTGGATTACCGGGGTGGAAGGAATGGCGACACCGGCCATGGCGGCCACTTGAGCCCCCCAGATGCCGGCGGCATTGACCACCATCTCACAGCGAATATCCCCCTTGTCCGTCTTCACACCGCTGACTTTCCCTCCGGCTGAAATGTCGATACCGGTCACGCGGGTGCGGGTGTAAACTTCCGCACCCAATTGCGTGGCGGCTTTGGCCACGGCATAGGTGGTTTCGTGGGGGTCGATATGCCCGTCCTCGGGCAAATAGACGGCGCCGTATAGATTTTCAGAACTCATCCAGGGCGATCAGTTCCAAAGCCTCCTTGGGCGAAATAATTTCCACATTCAGGCCGATGCCTTTGGCACGGCTGACATTGCGCTGCAGGGTTTTGAGCATTTGCGGGCTGGAAGCCATATTGACACTGCCCACCCGGCTGTAAGCCTTGAGACCCTGATAAAGCTCGGTGCTGTATTTGCGCATGCGCATGATGGTGGGTGAGGTGTTGAACTGGGTCAGCAAGCCGGCAGCCTGGCAGGTCGCCCCGCTGGTCAGCTCCCCTTTTTCCACCAAAACCACATCGGTCCAGCCGGATTTCGCCAGGTGGTAAAGAACGCTGCATCCTGTGATGCCGCCGCCGATAACTACGGCCCTTGCCTGATCTTTCATAAATAGAATCTCCTGTTAAATTGAAGCGGATCACACCCTTTGAATGTGAAGGTGGGCACGAATGTCTGGCGGTATTGGGCCACAACCGTGCGCGGAATTTTAACGATTTCGCTGCGGCTGTCCACCCGGCACCCGTGCCGTTCAAAAAAGCCCAGTTGATTTTGATCGCCGCCCGCGCCTTGCTCCCCCGGCGAATCAGGACAATGCCCTGGCGATGGTTTTGACGACGGCGGTCCGATGGGCTTCGAGCCAGTGCATCAGTCTAACGTTATGTTTTAGAAAGGCCAGATATTCGGTGTCGTTGGCCCCGGCCGTATTCAGGAAGCTGGATACCTCCCAGTGAATCAAGTAGATATTGGCTATATCCAGCATTTTTGGTAGCAGCTCTTGTTCGGCGGCAGTGAGCGGTTCCAGGTCTGCCGACTTGCGAAGCTGTTGCTGGTAGGCACCTAAAAAAAGTTCGCCTTTGTCGCAACGCAACTCCCCGTCACGATCGTCGTACCAGCGGCTGCAGAAATAAATAACAGCCATGCCGACATCAAACAGGCGCAAATCCATTTTTGACCAGTCGAAATCAAATATACCCACCACCTGCTCGTCTGTCCATTTGAGATTGCCCGGATGGTAATCGCAGTGGATCGGAATCAGCGGCAGGCCCTCGGCCTCGATCGGATCAAACGGGTTAAGGGCGATCATGTCCAGAATGCTTGGAAGATGGGCCGCATAATAGGCCTGCCATTTTCCAGCTTGCTTTTGGCGGGCAAACCCGGTCAACTCTTCGGCCAACTGGGGCCAGAGTGCCAAAATGGGCGGTTCAGTTCTTTGCAGCCCGTCGGGATTGAAATCGTGTACCGCATTGTGGAAGATTGCCAGAACACGGCCGGCACTTTTGAACTCGGCATCGGACAAGGCCGGATTGTCCCAGGTGTATTTATCTTCACCACCCAGGTATTCGCAGATGGCAAACATGCTGCGGCTGTTGCCGGGCTGGATAAAGGTCTCCCCCCTGGCGCTTGCCACAATACTGGCAGCGATCCTGAAACCGTTTTTGACGGCATGACTGATCAGGGCATGCTCGAAGCGAATTTCCCCGGCCGAAACACCAAATTTGTATTTGCGCAGAAAATAAGTCTTGGCGCACCCATCTTTAAGCGCTTCGATCGCGAAGCTTCGACTGTTAAACCCTCCAAAAATTTCATGTACGGCGGTTACGGTTCCAATATCGTAGAAGCTTTCAACGATTTCGGTGATTTGCTTATCTTGCTTCACGCTTACAAAAGGCCCTTGGCCGCCACAACCCTGGCCCAGTCATCAAAGGCTCCCAGATTAGCCGTCGTGTGGTAGTCCACATGATAGTCGCTGCTGGCCACCCGTTGAATAACTTCGAAAGCCTCGTCGTCGGGCGGCAGATACAGGGGCTTCAGATTGCCGTCACTGCGGCTATTTTGCAGGTAATCACGCTGGGCCTGGCAGTCGGCCAAAAAGGCCTTCTTGCTAAAAAAGTTGAGATTATCCAGCACACCGAAACAATGGCGGGCGTTGTGAACGCCAAAATCACATAAAATCCGGCGACCGCGGATTCCATCTGCCAGTGCCCGGTCATCGGGAATTTTTGCTCCGGTACTGCCGCCGGATTGGACCGCGGGGAGTTTGGTAACCCACATGTTAAGCCGCGCAACGGCCACATTTAGCAGGTCCATGGCATCATGGGAATAATCCAGGTCACCATCGGGTCGGGTGGTGCAGGGCATTCCGCCGAACATGCATAGCATGCCGGGGTTGACCGCCTGGGCCACGGCCAGCATGAACATGACTTCCGCATGGGTAATGATGATGCAGGCCTCCGGCGTTTGGGGGGCCGTGCGGCCGGCCAGGGGCATGGTGGTCAGGCGCAGGTGATTTCCGGCCCGGGCACTTTGGACCAGGGCATCCATCATATTGTCCATGCAGATCAGCGGCGATTTAACGCCGCAGATGGAATCGTGCCAGTCATCGCGGCCGGCAAACCATTTGACCGCTTCCTCGCCGTCCATGTATGCACTGCAGGTAATTTTGATGCAGTTTTGCAATCGATCCATCATCTGATTGCATCTTAAAGGATCACCTTTGTGGACTTTAACCGGCTGGCTTAGAAACCGCACCACATCGAGATTGTCACCGACAAGTCCTATCAGATGCTCCAGTTCCTCATAGGTCGCCGGCAAGGGATATTGATCCGCTTCCCGGTATAAAAAGGGCGGAATTCCGCCGATACCCAGGGTGTTGGGCCCTTCGTCGCCCACAAAGGTCTTGGCGGCGGCATCAAGACTTTGATCGATCAACTCCGGCAACAGGTAGATCCGGCTGACGGTGGCATCGTAAGCGGCCAGGCCGGTTGCCTCCAGAAGTTCGATCACGGCGTTATTCTTGGTCTCGATGCCGACTTCGGCCAGAACGGCCTTGGTGGTGTCGTGGATTCTTTCATAGGTTTGCTTTTCCGCGATTAAAACGTCACGGTAGTCGGCCTGTGCTTTTATGATTTCACCATCGATATCAATCATACCGGCATCTCCAATCGGGTCACATGAAAATTTTCTTGCGCTCCGGGTCGTAAAGGACGCGGCTGGTTTCCAGGGTTGCCGGGTAAACCTCTTTAAAGGATTCGATCTCAAAGCTGTTAACCGGATCGGCTTTTTCAGCGCTGATATAGCCGTAGCAGATGTTTTTCTTGACCGTGTGGCCGTAACCGGAACTGGTGGTCACCCCCAGCACCTGCCCGTTGTGGACAACGGGGGCACTGCCCTGGAGCATCAATGGTTGGCCGGTGTCGATGGTAAACGAACACAGTTTCCATTTAGGTCCCTCGGCTTTGATCTTGGCCAGCGCTTGTTTGCCGATAAAGTCATCCTTATCCAGCGCCACACAAAAACCCAGGCCGGCATCAAAGGGGGTGTACTCCGGCGTCAGCTCCGATCCCCAGTCCGCATAGCCCTTTTCCATATGCAGGGAAGCAATCGTTCGATAGCCGGCGTTTTTGACACCCAGGTCCTGACCGGCCTGCCACAGGGATTCATATACATGGACGGCAAATTCCGTGGGGATGTATAGCTCGTATCCCAGTTCCCCAGCATCGAATGGGGTATACTCCGGGGTCAACTCCGATCCCCAGTCGGCGTAACCTTTTTCCAGATGCATCGAAGAGATGGTGCGGTAACCTGCGTTTGTAATACCAAGATCCTGACCGGCCTCCCAGAGAGATTCGTAAACGTGGACGGCAAATTCCGTGGGGATGTATAGCTCAAATCCCAGTTCCCCGACGTAAGTTACGCGAAAGGACATGATGGGTGCATATCCGACCGTAAATTGCTTGCAGGTGCCAAAGGCAAAGCCTTCGTCGCTGATGTCGGCATTGGTTAATTTCTGCAGTAGTTCTCTTGATTTCGGGCCGATAACGTTAATAACCGCATAGGCCGAAGTCATTTCTTTCACTGATACCGAACCGTCGGCCGGCAGGTGATTTTCTATCCACCAGGAGGCGCGCTGCCCGAAGGCGGTGCCCACCACCAGCAGAAAACGGTCTTCCGCGAGCCGCCCGATGGTCAGGTCACACTCGATGGTACCCCTTTCGTTGCACATCTGGGTGTAAATAACCTTTCCGACGGGTTTGTCGATCTGGTTGGCACACAGTCTATTCAGAAAGGCCAGGGCACCGGTACCACCCACTTCGAACTTGCAGAAAGACGACTGATCGATCAGCACCACGTTTTCCCTGGCATTTTTGTGTTCGGCCGCCACGTGTTCAAACCAGTTGGGAATTTCAAAGGTAAGCTCGTCTTCGGGGGCCATGCCCTCCGGCGCAAACCAGTTGGCACGTTCCCAGCCGTATTTGGCGCCATAGACCGCCCCCTGTGTCTGCAACAGAAAATAGAGCGGACTGCGCCGGATACCGCGCGCCGAATCGATGCTCCTCATGGGGCCAGTGGATGGTATAGTGCTTGCCGTAAACTTCTCGCGTACGCTCGACATTATAGGCCCGGCTCCGGTGATAGGGGCCGAAACGGCGGATATCAAGGGGCCAGATATCAAGGCTCGGCTCCCCTTCAATGATCCACTCAGCCATCATGCGGCCGGCACCACCGCCGGCGGCTATCCCGAAGGCATTGAAGCCGACGGCCACGAATACATTGTCCAGTTCCGGAGCCGGACCCATAATGGCATCACCGTCCGGTGTAAAACCCTCCGGGCCGTTGACCAGACGTGATATGCCGGCTTCGGCCAGACACGGCGTCCGCTTCATGGCCGGATCCGAAAGCTGCTGGAAATGATCGAAATCTTCATCGAGCAGCTGGGAGATAAAGTCATTGGGCACACCATCGACACCCCAGGGTATGCCGTTGCGTTCATAGCCGCCCATCACCAGTCCGCCCACTTCTTCTTTGTAGTAAAGCAGGCTGTCTTTATCACGGATGGTGGGCAGATCCGGCGGCAGGCCTTGGATCTCTTCGGTCACCAGAAACTGATGCTGGAAGGGGACCACCGGCGTGTTGACCCCCAGCATCTCCCCGACCTGGTAGCCCCACATCCCGGTGCAGTTGACCAGGACCTCGCATTTGATGTCGCCCTTGTCGGTTTTAACTGCCGATACCCTGCTGTTGTCAAATTCAAATCCGGTTACCAGGGTGTGCTCATATATTTTAGCCCCCCGGTTGCGCGCCCCCTTGGCCAGGGCCTGGGTGATGCCGGCCGGATCGGCCTGTCCGTCGGTGGGCATGAAGGCCGCTCCGATGATACCGTCCAGTGAAATTATGGGGCACAGATCATAGGCTTCCTTAGAGGATATCATTTGCATTTCGAGCCCGAAACTGCGCGCCGTGGTGGCGCCTTTTTTCAGCTCATACATCCGCTCTTTGGTGCCGGCCAGGTGCAGGCAGCCGCTCATTTTCCAGCCGGTGGCCAGGCCGGTTTCGGCTTCCAGTTGATCGTAAAGGCTGACGCTGTATTGCAGCATGCGGGTGATATTGCGTTCGGATCTCAACTGCCCCACCAGACCGGCCGCATGCCAGGTGGACCCGCTGGTGAGCTCCCCCTTTTCTAAAATGACGACATCCTGCCAACCCATCTTCGTCAGGTGATAGGCGGTGCTGCAACCAACAATACCGCCGCCGATGATTACAACCCGTGCACTGTCCTGCATAATTTTCTCCCTCAAAAGAAATAAGATAACGTTCGGCTAAGAGGTTGCTTCATCGATGATTTCAACGATATCTTTTACTTCTACTTTGCCATTTTTGTCGTTGATGCCATCTCGCAGCATGGTAATGCAAAAGGGGCACGCGGCAGCGACACCGGTTGCTCCTGAGGCAATCACCTCTTCAGCACGCTCATGGTTGATCCTTTTCCCGATGGTCTCCTCCATGAACATCCGGCCCCCCCCGGCACCGCAGCAAAAACCCTCGGTCCGGTTGCGTTTCATCTCGATCAGTTGCCGGCCGCCATTTACCATCTGCAGCAGCTGTCTGGGAGCATCGACAATCCCGTTCCAGCGCCCCAGATAACAGGAATCGTGAAAGGTTAAATTTTCATTGGGCGAGCCGCTGGTTTTCAATTTTCCCTGCCGGAAGAGATCCAGCAAAAATTCGGTGTGATGCACGACGTCATATCTGGCACCGAACTGGGGATACTCGTTTTTGATTGTATTAAAACAGTGGGGACAGGCCGCCACAATTTTTTTAGGCTTGTACTGATTAAGAATCTCCACGTTTTCGGCGATCATCATCTGCGCCAGGTACTCGTTGCCGGCCCGCCGGGCAACATCGCCATTGCATCGCTCCTCTTCCCCCAGGATGGCAAAATTCACACCGGCTTTTTTCAGGACCCGGGCCATGGCCCGTGCAATTTTTTTGCCCCGGTCGTCAAAGGAGCCGGCGCAGCCGACATAGTACAAAATATCCGCATCCGGGTTATCGGTCATCAAGGGCACGTCCAACCCCCGGGCCCAGTCGGCACGGGTATCACTGCCAAAACCCCAGGGATTGGACTGGTTTTCAAGGTTGGTAAACGTTTCCTGCATTTCGGGTGGAAAATTGGATTCCATCAGCACCTGGTATTTGCGGGCTTCAAGGATGATGTCCAGGTGTTGAATATTGACCGGACAGATATCTTCACAGGCCCGGCAGGTGGTGCACGACCACAGGACATCATCGGTGACCGGTGATTTCTCACGTACCAGCGGTAAAACAGACTCGTACTCTTTGGCTAAAATTGCTTTAGCCTGGCCAAAAAGATCGACCTTGCTGTCATGGATAACCCGTTTGGGGGACAGGGGCTTGCCGGTTGTGTCCGCCGGACATTGCTCTTCACATCGGCCGCATTCGGTGCAGGCATATAGATCCAGCACATTTTTCCAGTTCAGTTCGCTGACTTTTCCCAATCCGAAAGTTTCGGCTTCCTCATTCTCAATGTCGGTTACCAGCATCGCCCGGGGTCGTTCCAGCGGCTTTAGAAAAACATTGGGTACCGCGGCGAGCAGGTGCAAATGTTTGGATCCCGGTATGTAGATCAAAAATCCAAGGATCGTCAGGACATGAATCCAGTAAACGATTTCAAATCCGGACCTGGCTGAGGCCGGCGCCAGATCGTTAAAATTCAAAATATGATTGAATGTTTTCGAAATGGTGAAATAGCGGGCGTAGTCAAAACTGGTGCCGCCGATGGAGGGCAGCATCAGAAAAGCATTAATTAAATGAAAGGTAATGATGATAACCGCTGTAAATAAAATGATAAGCCGGGCATCGAGGCCGTCCGTCAAATACCCGGGTTTGAGAAAAAGACGGCGGTAAAGGGCGTAGCCCAATCCCAGAAGGACCAAAAATGCCAGGATGTCGGCCACAAAAAGATAGGCTCCGTAGAGTCCCGGAATCCAGGAGGCCACGTGAAAACCAGGGAAGACGCCCTGGATCATCAACTCCAAAGAGTGGGGTTGCACGGCCAGAAATCCAAAAAAGATAAAAG
Source organism: uncultured delta proteobacterium (assembly GCA_963821065.1). GTDB lineage: Bacteria > Desulfobacterota > Desulfobacteria > Desulfobacterales > JAFDCJ01 > JAFDCJ01. Next base: position 227,462 of record CAWGCM010000031.1, read on the forward strand.
TGTGCGCCCAGCCGGGCAGGGTCTTGCGGCGGACATTGGATTGGCCCAAAACATCGGTAAGCAGCAATTTGATACGTTCGGGGATTCGATCCAGCTCAAACTTCGACTCGCCCTGAACGCTTTGCATAATCAAGAATAGATCCTTGACCCGAATGAAAAAAAGACCAAATCCGCCGACAAGGGCTGCCGCCATCACAATCGACTTCGTCCAGGAATATATCTCCATCATCTACTCCGGCTGCTGGCTGCTGGTACAATATGGTAGAGGGTAGAAGGGGTAGATAGGTTTCAGGTGTTCCGCCTGAGGCGGATCAGGTGTCAGCAATCGCGCTCATCGGCCCTGAAACCTGAAAACTTATTAATAAATCCCCCTAAGCTTATACCTTATTACTATTGCTGTTCCTTGAGCACTTCGGTTAGCACGGGAACGACCTCAAACAGATCACCGATAATTCCGTAATCACATTTGCCGAATATCGGCGCATCCTTATCCGTGTTTACGGCCACGATGATCTTGGAGGTTTTCATGCCTGCAAAATGCTGCACCGAACCCGACAGCCCGCAGCCGATATAAAGCTTGGGGCTGACCGTCTTTCCGGTTTGACCCACCTGCATACTATGGGGTGCAAAGCCTGCATCAACCGCCGCCCTTGAGGCGCCCACCGCCGCACCGACTATATCAGCACATTCTCGCAGTATTTTGTAATTTTCCGCCGCCGCTATCGGACGCCCCCCGGTAATTATGATGTTGGCCTCGGTCAGATCTACAGCACCGGATTGGCTTTGTTTGACTTCCTTTACCACCAGCCGTCCGGTATCTACAACTGCTGCCCGGTATTCGATCACTTCGGCATCGCCCGGGGCACTTTGCGCTTCGATAACGTTAGCGCGCAGCCCGCAGATAAACGGGGTGGTGTTTAATTTGACGGTGGCGATGGTTTTACCCGAAAAATGCGACTTGGTCACCGTTTGAGCGGCCAGATCTACCCCCACACAATCCTGTACCAGGGCAACCTCCATTAAAGACGCCACCCGTGCCAGCAGGTCCCGGCCGACAGCACTGCTCAACCCCAAAAATGCTGTGATCTCAAAATGGTTGACGGCTTCCACCAGAGCGGCGGCCTGCAGGTCGGGACTCGAGGACATATCATCCGCCTCTGGCGGATCAGTGCCAAGGGCCACAACCTTCTGAACGCCATAGGTCTGCAGGGCCTCCTTGCAATCTTCCGCATTGGCGTTTAAAACAAATGCATAGATTTCAGCACCACGCGCCGCAGTGATAACTCCAAAATTAGCTTCCTTGACCCCATCCTCGCCGATCTCGATTAATACGCCAACCTTTGACATTTTTCTAATTCTCCACTTTATCGAATTGAATCTCGCTTTTTACAATAACTGTGATTGAGCAACAACCCAATGTTATGTGTTACGTGTTACGAGTTGCGTGATGAAAGACCCCGCCGCAAGCAACAGGGTATCAACCGGAATATTTTTATCGCCCCAAGGGGCGGGGAATTAAAACTTTATCCGCCGCAGGAGGACTCGTCCGCCTCCGGCGGATCAAAGTATTTCCGGTAGCAGCTAATAGTCATAAAAAGAATCGATAATGTTCTTTTCAACAATCCCCAATCCGAAATCAGAAATCCGCATTCAAAAAATCTTTTCCTCTTCCTTCAAGATCCTGACCAGCTGCTCCACTGACTCGCGGGGCGAGCCTTCCAGAATCCGGGCCTGCCCTCTTTCGGCTACCGCTTCAAGCTTGACGATTTCTGTCATCGGTGCGGACAGGTCCACCCCCAGCTCAGCAATATCGATTTGCTTGATCTCTTTTTTCTTGGCTTTCATGATATCGGGCAGCTTGGGATAATGGGGTTCATTCAACCCCCGGGTCGCAGCGATGACACAGGGCATCTGCAACTCAACCACTTCTCTGGCACTCCCGCCGATTTCCCTCTCCGCAACGGCCTTGCCGTCACCGACGCTCAGTGCGACGACATCGCTAACCACCGGCATGTCAAAGGCTTTGGCCAGCCGATAGGGGGTTTGCATCCCTTCACTGTCAATCGACTGCTTACCGCAAAAAATAAGATCCGCCGGACCGTCCTGCCCGATGGCTTTTTGAAGCGCCTGTCCAGTTAGCGCGCTGTCGACAAACTGCAAATCGGTCTTGATCAGAATCCCGCGATCAGCGCCCAGAGCCAGAGCGGCTCTCATCGTGGTAACGGCCGATTCCTTGCCCACTGTGACGATGACAACCTCACCGTCACCGGTGTTCTTGATCAATTGGACCGCCTCCTCCACTGCATATTCATCATAGGGATTGACGATGAATTTGCAGGTCTCGGCAAATCCGCTGCCGTCGACAACCGTGATCTTGGCCGCCGTGTCCGGCACGTGTTTGACACATACATAAATCTGCATATCTAACTCCTAGCTACAAAGATAATTAGCGAACTTTGCGTCTCTAATGAGCGTAGCGAATGGGCGGTGAAACAGATCCTCTACCAAAGTACAATTTCGCTTTTATGCAAAATAGGATCTTATAAATTTTAAAAACTTCTCATTCTCTTCATTTGTTCCGGGCGTCACCCGAAAATAGCCGGTCTTGCCGTGGATCTCACCAATTTTCTTGAGAAAGATTTTTTCGTCAAGGGCAGCCGCAAGAATCTCTTCGGTGGTCTTGCCCGTCATGGTGCCATCGATCAGCATGTAATTGCCGTTGGCCGGAAACGGTTTAAGGCCCAGCTTCCGGAGTTCTTCCGAAAAAATGGCCATCCATTTGTTATTGTGTTCGACCTTGGACTTGACCTCATCCGGATTATCGATGATGGCCTCGGCGGCCGCCGCTGACATCCGGCTCACGTTCCAGGGCAGAAACACCCGATTGAAGGCTGCAATCATCTCTTCGGTACCCAGTACAAATCCGAAGCGGACACCGGCAAATCCATAAGCCTTGGAAAAGGTCACCGACAAAAAAACCTGGGGATATTTTTCAAGCAGGGATACTTTTGAGGGCCGGTCCGGATTGTAGTCCAGGTAGGCTTCATCCACGCAAAGGGGCACGCCGGTCTCGCAAAACCGAATAAGGTCGTCATCTTCGATAAACACACCGGTGGGGTTGTTGGGGTTGATGATCAGGATCAGTTTGGTGCGATCGTTGATGGCATTGAGCATTCCATCCACATCATAATTCAGGTTGTCTTCCCTGACCGGAACTTGAACGACCTTGGCATTGCAGAGCTCGGCCCGGGGCGGAAACAGTTCAAAGGTCGGCGTGGACAGCAAAAACTCATCTCCCGGCTGTAAAAATAAGCGCATCATAGCGTCGATAGTATCTGAAGATCCGTTGGCCAGGGCGACATTGTCCGGACCCAGACCGTACATTTTACCGATTTTGGTTCTCAGCCCTAAAAAACTGTCCGGATACCAGTTGCCGCTTCGAAGGGACTCGGCCACCGCCTCGATCACCTTTTCCGAGGGAGGGATGGGGTTTTCATTGAGCATCAACCGGGCAGTATCAGGATTTTCCATTGCCTTATCCAGAATACCTACATTGTACTCCCGGGACGTATACAACCAGGGAACGATCCAGTCTTTGAGATCTTTTTTCATTTTTTTCTCCTTTTAAATTTTTTCAAAATTGAAATACATAGTATGTGAATGTTCTTAATTTTCATATGACAGGCTTCTGTTGACCGCTCCGGCATCCTGACTCGCCAATTATGAAACCTGAAACTTGAAGCGTCTAGAATTGTTTCTCGCGCCTGGTTATTTCAATAGCCTGTCAACGGATGTATATTTAAGTCCAAACGCTTCTGCAACCCCCTTGTAAGTAACTTTACCTTTAACAATGTTGGCGCCCAGCTTGATTTCAGGGTTTTGCTTCATGGCCTTCTTCCAGCCTTTGTTTGCAATTTCCACCGCATAGGGCAGCGTGGCATTTGTCAATGCAAGGGTCGATGTCTTGGGTACCGCCCCCGGCATGTTGGCCACACAATAGTGCACCACGCCTTCAACCTTGTAGATGGGTTTGCCGTGGGTTGTCGCCTTGGAGGTCTCAAAACATCCGCCCTGATCGATAGCAACATCCACCAGCACCGCGCCTTTCTTCATCGTTTTTAGCATTTGGCGGGTCAATAGTTTGGGCGCTTTGGCCCCCGGGATCAAAACCGCACCCACAACCACATCGGCCTCTTTGATCAGCCGACGGACGGTCGTTGGTTTTGACATGAGCAAAAAGCAATTGCTGGGCATCACATCGCTCAGATAGCGCAACCGCTCCAGATTCATATCGAGAATGTAAACCTTGGCCCCCAGACCGCAGGCCATTTTGGCGGCATTGATTCCCACCACGCCGCCACCGATAATAACGACCGTTCCCGGATCGACACCGGGCACACCGCCCAGCAGGATGCCGTGACCGCCCTGGGCCATTTCCAGATATTTGGCACCCTGCTGAATGGCCATGCGACCGGCCACCTCACTCATCGGGGTCAGCAGCGGCAGCGATCCGTCGCCCTTTTGAATGGTTTCATAGGCAATGCCGATTGATCCGCTTTTAATGAGGACGTTGGTCAGCTCTTCGGCCGCTGCCAGGTGGAGGTAGGTAAAGATAATCTGGTCCTTACGGATGAGATCATATTCGGCCGGCAGCGGTTCCTTGACATGCATCACCATTTTGGCGCGCTTAAAAATTTCTTTAGGTGTTTCTACGATTTCAGCGCCTGCGGCCTCATAGGCTTTGTTATTAAATCCGCTGCCCGTGCCGGCATTATTCTCCACAAGTACCGTATGACCGTTTTGTCTCATGATCTCCACGCCGGCAGGGGTCATGCACACGCGATTTTCTTCAGTCTTGATTTCCTTCAAAACACCAATAATCATGATGATCTCCTTCTTTTAAATTTGTAAAACAAATTTAGGTTCAAGGCTCATGGGTTCAGCGTTAAGAGGTTCAGCATAGAGCATCCCGGTGCCAAGGCATAGCGGCACACAGCCCGCAACCCTGAACCTCTGAACCTTTGAACCCTGAACCCCGATTACAAAAGCTTATTAATCGGCTCATATTTAAAGCCAAACGCCTCGGCAACCCCCTTATAGGTCACCTTGCCTTCGATCACATTGGCCCCGGCCTTTATTTCAGCATTTTCTTTCATCGCCTTTTTCCAGCCTTTACTTGCTATCTCCGCCGCATACGGCAGGGTGGCATTATTCAATGCCAGAGTAGAAGTCCGGGGCAAGGCACCGGGCATGTTGCTGACGGCATAATGAACAATGTCATCTACTTTATAAATCGGATCGGCATGGGTCGTCTCCCTGGAAGTCTCAAAGCATCCGCCCTGATCAATGGAAACATCCACCAGCACAGCACCTTTCTTCATCGTACCGAGCATTTCCCGGGTTACCAGTGTCGGGGTCTTGCTGCCCGGAACGAGCACGGCCCCGACCACCAGGTCTGCCCTGGGCAGGACATCACGAATGGCAGCCGGACTGGACATCAGGGTGACGCACTGGCCGGACATCACATCGCTCAAATACCGCAACCGATCCAGGTCGATATCAAGGATGAAGACCTTGGCTCCCAGTCCGCTGGCCATTTTGGCGGCATTGATGCCCACCGCACCGCCCCCGATAATAACCACGGTAGCCGGATCAACACCGGGCACACCCCCCAGCAAAATCCCGTGGCCACCTTGCGCCATCTCCAGGTATTTGGCTCCCTGTTGAATGGCCATGGGACCGGCCACTTCACTCATGGGCGTCAACAACGGCAACGTTCCGTCAGCTTTTTGAATGGTTTCATAGGCAATACAAACAGCCTTTCTTTTAATCAGCGCCCGGGTTAATTCTTCCGAAGCCGCCAGATGGAGATAGGAAAAATAGATCTGGCCCTTCCGAATTAACTCCAATTCAAATGGCTGGGGCTCCTTTACGCGCATGATCATTTTGGCCCGTTTAAAAATATCCTTGGGAGCATCAACGATTTCGGCCCCGGCTTTCTTATAGGTGGCATCGGTGAATGCGCTGGCCTTGCCGGCATTTTTCTCGACAAGGATCTGATGTCCACGCTGCCGCATGAATTCAACGCCCCCCGGACTCATACACACACGATTTTCTTCGGCCTTGATTTCTTTTAGAATGCCAACAATCATTTTATTTTCCTTTCTTAAAGCGTTAAAAAAATCAGGCTTCAAGGCATTTACCAGCGAATACCACCATTTCCTCGGTTGCATTGGAGAACTGCTCGGCGGTTTTCTGAAGCGGTATTATGGTGCTGTATTCATCACGGGTGTAGCCGTCCTCGGCATAACCCTTTTCAAAATAAGGCACCCGCATGAGCTTATCCATTAAGTTCCGGGGAATGTCTTCCAGGATGCGGTCTTTTTCGAAGGAAATTTTTTCAACACCGGGCAGAAAAAGAACCTTATCGATAAAGCTGGGCGGACAGGTCACAACAACGTCGGCACCGGCTTTTTCTTCCAGGTGCCAGATACGATCATAGCCGTCAATAGTCGGCCCGGTGATCAGGGAGCAGGACAGCATCTTACTCGGCAGATCATTATCTTTCAAATATTTATAGGCCTTTTTGAAAATTGCCAGTTCGGCCAGCCGGATTTCACCGTCGGATAGTTCAACACCTGCTTCAGCTGCAAAGTCTTTTAAACCGCCGAGGTTGCCAAAGCGGCCTTCCATATGGGTGATGACCGACCGCCATTTGCTCAGGTCCACACCGTTTTTCCGGGCGGTTTCAAGGCCCCGTTTGACGGTGTCGGCACAATCCTTCAGCTGGGGCATAAACAAAGGTCAGGGTGTTGTTGGTGGGAATCCCTTTGGCTGTCAGGTATTCAATTACCTCGTAGCCCTGCTTGGAACCGGGAACTTTAATCATGACATTGGGATTGATCGCTGCAATCTCTTCGGCCTGACGGAGCATGGCCTCCTTATCGAACACGCTGCGCGGATCCACCTGTCCGGAAAGAAAGCCTTCCTTGTAATTGCTGGCTTCAAATAACGGCAGGTACATTTCCGAGCCGCGCTTTACAACCGTCTTGTAGAGCTCCCAGAAAAGACCTTCCTTGTCCAACCCCTGATTTTCTGCCAGAATATCTTTGGCCACTTTTTCCCAGTAGGCCGGATCATTCTGAATCGCCTGCAGTGATAGCGGCGGATTGGTCGTTACACCGCGAAACAACTGATTTTGAGGATTTTCTTTGTCATACATTCTATCGAATTGTTTTTGCAGCAGATCTTGATCAGCAGGATCAGCCTTTATCGAGCAGGTTTTTGCACCAATTCTCGAAAATAACCGGGGACGAATCCCACCAAATCTCCATACCGGGGCTAACATCCACCAGTCTTTCAAAAAAATTTCTTTCTTCCATTGTCATCCCTCCGAAATAAACGATTCTTGTTAAATGTTAATTAGAATTTGAAAATTATTACACGATTTTTGTGGGAAATTTTTTATCACCACACAAACACGAAATCCCAATCCAATATCTTCTTTCTTGCTTGTGCCTTTGCGGCCTATGGCCGCAAATCCATGCCACCCGATAGGCGAGTGGTAGTTGACTCAGATTGGATGTTCAATTTGTCAGAGTTTGAGTGATAGCGCCCCAGTTCAATTTCCAGCTTATACTTATCCCCTCTGTGATAGGAGTAAAGTAGTTCTATGGGAATGCTGTTTTCATCAAAGGTCAGGCTTTCAATAAAAATGCCGGCTGAATTCTTGGGCAGTTCTAAAATTGATGCAATGCTCTGATCCAAATTCACTGCGCTGATAGTCTGTTGGCTTCGGGCAAGAGACGCCTTAAAATGGTCGGTCATAATTTTATACATCGAACCGGCCAGATTCATTTCCTGGATACCGTCAAATATATCCCGGGGCAGGTAACTTTCTTCATAGATTAAAGGGATTCCGTCACCGGCTCTCACCCTCCGAATAACAATAACTTTTTTGCTCGGACCCAGGAATAATGCCTTGGCGATATCCTCGCCGGCAGTCTTTACACGCTTACTTAATATTTTTGTTGTTTCATCGACCCCGCTGTTGCGCATTAAATCGGTGAAACTTAAAATCCGCTCAAGTTTGTGCCTGAGCTCAACAGGCGCCCGGGCTGCAACAAAGGTGCCGGTTCCTTTTTCCTTTCTCAGCAAACCGATGGCAGCCAACTCCGATATGGCCTGTCTCAGGGTATTACGGTTAACACCACATACCTGTGACAGCTCCACTTCGGAAGGCAGTTTTTCGCCGGGACGATAGCGGCCGTTTTGGATCAATTCCTTCAGCCAGGCACTGATTTGCAGGTATTTAGGAATGGGGTTGGTTGCATCAACGATTTTCAAATCATTATGACCTTTTTCAAAATTGTTTATTGTTTTAGATGTATATACAACTACACAGGCAATTGCAACAACAATTTTCAATTTGAATCATTTTTTTTGTTCAAAAAAATCTACACATTTGCGCAGCGATGTGCCATATTTCAGTCAATGGCACGGGTGGTTGATGAATTGCCCCGCTACCGCAAGCAGCGGGGTATCAATCGGAAAATTTTAGACGCCCCAAGGGGCGGGGAATTAAACCCTTACCCGCCTTTGGAGGGTTTATACGCCTTGTATGGAGGATTCACCCGCCCTCCAGGCGGGTAAGCCTCTGGGAGGGCTCGTCCGCCGCAGGCGGATTAAAGTATGAAAGGGAGGAACGTAATGTCAGAATTAAAGGAACGGGCAGAGGCAATTTTAAAGGAGTTTAAGGGGGATCGCTATGCTTTTGGCAGTGGGGTCCTTGATGAAGCACCCGGAAACTTTGCCGCTGAATTCGGTAAAAAGGCCCTTGTCATCGGATCCACGGAGTCTGATTGGTTTCAGCCCACCATGGGACGTATTCTTAAATCCCTGGCGTCTGCCGGCCTGGAGGTTGTGGGCACGGTCAAATCGGCTGCACCCAATGCCCCTTTTGTGGATGTTTATCGCCTTCACAGCCATATTGTGCATAAAAATCCGGATGTGATCGTGGCTGCTGCCGGCGGTTCCGGGATTGATGCTGCCAAAGCCGCTGCCACCCTGGCGACCCTGGGCGACCACCAGCCCGAAATCGATCCCTTTTTCGGTGTTGGCGAGGTTACAAAAGCATGCCGGGATCTGGGACGCACCATTAAACCGGTGGTGGCTGTTATGATGGCTTCCAGTTCCGCCGCCCACCTGACCAAATACGCCAATATCACCGATCCTGTTGCAGGCCAAAAAAAACTGATCGTAGACGAGGCCATTGTGCCTCCCCGGGCCGTTTTTGATTATGATGTGACGGCGACCCAGCCCATGAGCCTGACCCTGGACGGTAGTCTGGATGGGGTCGCTCACCTGATAGAGGTTTATTTTGGCGCCTCGTCGGAAATTATGGACAAAGCCCGCCGGGCCACAGAGGTTGGGCTGGAATCGATAATTAAGGGCTTGACTGAAGTAAAGAAGGACCCTTCGAGTGCTGAAGCAAGAATGCTGCTGGGATTCGGCACCGATCTCGGGGGCTATGCCATTATGATCGGGGGAACATCGGGCGCCCATTTGACCAGCTTTTCCCTGGTGGACGTCCTCAGCCACGGCCGCGCCTGTGCCTTGATGAACCCCTACTACAGTGTGTTTTTTGCCTCAGCCATAGAAACGCAATTGCGGGTGATCGGCGGCATTTACAAAAAGTACGGCTACCTTGATCAGGACCTCGACTCATTGTCGGGCACAGAACTCGGTCTGGCAGTCGCCGGAGGCATGGTCAATTTCAGTAAATTTCTGGGATTTCCCATCCGCCTGAGTGAAGTACCCGGCATCAGCGAGGATCACATCGACAAGTGCGTGGCGGCCGCCAAAAATCCGCAGCTTGACATGAAACTCAGAAACATGCCGGTACCCTTGAATGCCGAGCTGATAGATGAATACATGCGGCCTATCCTGGAGGCAGCCTGGTCCGGTGAATTTGAAAAAATCAAACCCATGTAAGCTGAAGCGATAATGAAGCTTCCCGCAGCAGAGCAGAAAACGCTTATACTCATAAAAATGGAGGCCCAATAGAAAGGGAGTTAGCTGTCTAACTCGAGCACAAATTTTTGAATGCCATCGAAGTCAAAATCATCAGCTAATCGGACTAATTTGTCACAGAAAGGTGCCATCGCATCGAATCCGGACTTCAACTCTTCGGCTATAGATTTAATTTGCACCACATCCCCCATATCAGCAGCCGCTATGATGCTATCAACCGTCCCCTTCGCCAGTTCGGGGGGTGCAGCTGCCGTCTCGTCTCCGCCGCCCTCGATGGTCTTCTTTTCGTCCGGCGGAACTAATATTTTAACTGCTTCAAGCGCCCGGTTAAGGGCTTCTTCCAGATTAGAAAATTTCTGGCTCAATTCGGCCGCAGAAACCGTCTTTTCTGTCTGGCCTTTGACCATCTTTTCCATTTCCACGGTTGCCGCCTGAAGATCTCCGGCTTCCAGATTACCCGCCAGCCCCTTAAGGTTATGTACCAGGCTGTGGGCCTGCTCAAAATCATTTGCATCTAATGCCTCGCGGATTTCACTGGCTGTCTCTGTATACTTTGTGCCAAAATCCACCAGCAATTTTCGGTAAAGACGTTTATTTCCCATCAATCGTTGCAAACCGGCTGCAAGATCGAATTCCGGCAAAGATTCCGGCAGTTCATCTTCATCCACCACCGCTCGATCAATATCAAGAGCCGGGTCAATTGCCGATGGCCCTTCTGAGGCGGGTAAACTTTTTGGATCGACGGCCCGCTCTGCCACCGGTTTAATCCATTTCTGCAAGGCTGCAAACAGCTGGTCCGGATTAATGGGCTTGGTAACGTGACCGTTCATTCCAGCGTCAAGGCTCTTTTGTTCATCACCGGCCATGGCATGGGCGGTCATGGCAATGATCGGAATTGGATCTTTACTTCATTTCGGCATTTTCCGATTTCGGATTGCATGGGTGGCGGCGTATCCATCCATCACCGGCATTTGTATATCCATCAGGATGACATCATATTGGTTATTCCTGGCAGCGTCGACGCCTTCCTGACCATTATTTGCTACCGTAACGATCAGTCCCGCTCCCTGCAGAATCTCCTGTGCCACCTGCTGGTTGATTTCATTATCTTCCACCAGAAGCACCCGGGCCCCGGAAATAGCGCTTAACGTCCTCGTTGCTCTGTTCTTTTTTGCGTCCTGCCCGGGCCACGTCCTGAACCTCTTTTCCCAGGGCCTGCATGATGGCATCAAACATCACCGATGAGTTCACCGGCTTGAGCAAAAAGCCATCCAGCCCGATTTCATCGGCCTGGCGCATGACTTCTTCCCGGCCGTAGGCCGTCACCAGGACGATGGCGGGTATTTTAGTCAATTCCCGGTGGCTTTTGATTCGCTTGGAAGCTTCGATGCCGTCCATAACCGGCATTTTCCAGTCCATGATCACCAGCTCAAACGGTTTGTCGTTGTCGGCCCTTTCGATTTCTTCCAGGGCCTCTTTTCCGGAGGCCGATAAATACACCTCGAAGGAAAACGACTCCAGGATATCCTGCAGGATCTCCCGGGAAGTGGCATTGTCATCCACCACCAGCACCTTCAACCCCCTGAGATCCGGCGATGGCTCAAAGCGTCTTTTTACCGTTTCCTTTCCCAGACCAAAATCGGCCGTGAAGTTGAATGTGGTGCCCTGTCCGGATTCGCTTTCAGTCCAGATCTCTCCGCCCATCATATTTACCAGGCGTTTGCTGATGGTCAGCCCCAACCCGGTGCCGCCGTACTTGCGCGTGGTCGAGGTGTCGGCCTGGGAAAAGGCCTGGAATAGTTTGTCCTGCTGTTCGGCCGTCATGCCAATGCCGGTATCCCGCACTGAAAACTGAAGGGTGACCTTATCATCCGACCTTTCAATTACCCTGGCGCTGAGCACAATCTCACCTTGCTCGGTGAACTTAACCGCGTTATTTCCGAGGTTGACCAGGATTTGATTGAGCCGTAACGAATCTCCGACCAGAAAGTTGGGCACCTCGGGATCGAGGTAAAACAAAACTTCCAGATTCTCCTTTTCCTGGGCCTTGACGGTGATCACGTTGGCGACGTTGTCCATGGTCTCCAACAGATCGAACTCCACGGCTTCCATATCCAGCTTGCCGGCTTCGATTTTGGAAAAATCCAGAATGTCGTTGATGATCCCCAGCAGCGAATTGGCCGATGATTGAATTTTATTCAAATAATCCTGCTGTTTGGGCGTCATTTCTGTTTTCGATGCCAGGTGGGCCATGCCGATGACCGCGTTCATCGGGGTGCGGATCTCGTGGCTCATGTTGGCCAGAAAATCGCTTTTGGCCCGGGTGGCCTCTTCGGCCTTGGCCTTTTCCTCGTCCAGGTCTTCCATCATATTGAGCATGGCCGATTGGGCCTCATCCAGCTCTTTGATCCGCTCGTGCAAATCGTTGTCCATTTTTTTGCGCTCGGTAATATCCTGGAATGAGGCCAGAACATGAAGGACATCACCCGTTTCAGCGCGGATGCAGGCAACGGTTAAATTGGTATAAACAATCTCTCCATCCTTGCGGATAAAGCGCTTGTCAAGGGTGTAGTTGTCGATTTCACCGGCCAGCATGCGTTCGAACTGTTTCGCATCCGCCTCAAGGTCATCGGGATGGGTAATCTCGGCCCAGGTCATTTGATGCAGCTCGTCCAGCGTATAGCCAAGCATTCTCTGTAATTGATCGTTGGCCTCAACCCATCCTTTGGTCGGTGAGGTGACCGCCATCCCGACCTGGCTGTGCTCAAAATAACCGCGAAAGCGGGCCTCCTTTTCCCGGATGCTTTCCTCCATCTTTTTGCGCTCGGTGATATCTTCCTTGACGGCCAGGTAATGTGCCGTGGAACCGTCAGCAGACTTAAGCGGAGAGATAGTGGCGGATTCCCAGTAAATCTCGCCGTTCTTCTTTTTATTTTGAAACTCACCCCGCCATTCGCGCCCGGCTTTGATGGTCTTCCACAGCTCCCGGTAGACTTCCGGCGGCGTGTGATCGGATTTGAGGATGCGGGGGTTTTGTCCGATCGCTTCTTCGGAGGTATATCCGGTGACCTCACAGAACTTGGAATTAACGTATTCGATGGTCCCCTTGAGGTCGGTAATCACCACCGAGGCCGGACTCTGTTCGACAGCCTGGGAGAGTTTTTTCAGCTCTTCCTCCGCCTGCTTGCGTTCGGTGATGTCCATGCTCGTGCCGATCATTCGCAGCGGTCGGCCCGCTGCATCACTGATGACGTGCCCGCGGGCCTCAAGGGTGCGGACGTCTCCATTCGGTCTCAGAAATCGATACTGACTGGCATAGTCTTTCTCGCCCCCCAGGGCTTCATTTATCTCGGATTCGAACCGCTGCGCATCTTCCGGATGAACGAGTTTAGTAAAACTTGTCAGGTCACGGTCTCCTTCGCCAGGATCGGTGCCCATAATCCGATGCAGGGCTTTGTCCCAGAAAATGGTATCGTCAGCGATATTCCAATCCCAGGTTCCGATACCGGAGGAAGCCAGGGCCAGGTCGAGGCGCTGACGGCTTTCGGCCAATTCATCGGTTGCTTCCTCGACTTTTTTCGTAATCGTTCGATTCCGCAACAGCAGCAATCCGATAAACGACACGAAGAGAATGGTGCCCCCGATTCCTCCGATTAAAGTCAAATTGGCCAGGGCTTCCTGGGGCCCTTTACTAAAGCGCCTGTTGACATACCAGGTGATCGACAGGTCTGCTCCGGCACTTACGGTCCGGGTGGTCACCGTGTGCAAAGCATCGGGTGCGGGCTTGCCGATAACATTGCGCTGGGGTCCGGGTCCGCCCATCTCCTTGAAGCGCCCCTGGATTTGAAGCTGCAATCCATCCAGCGTGTGGATGTCGAATATGCCCTTGGCAATGGCAGCGAAATTGACCAGACCGATGACAATCAGCGGGCCGTGAACATCTTGAATGGCCAGCGCCGCCGGCGAATAGCGTGAACCCTCCGCACCGGTAAATGGCGGGCCCAGCATACACCTGGTCCGGATAGTCGACAGCGGCCTTGAGGTTTCGAGGATCACCGGGTATTTGCTCAAGGGCGTTTCGGGAGACAAGGGCCCCAGGGGGTCATTGGAAAATTCGATAGCCCATTCTTCGCCGCCTGCCACCGGGCGGGCGACGGCCTTGGCGTCGAGGAAAAAGGCGGTGGCCCGGGCTTCCAGGGCATCCGTGGCACCCAGAAACTCAACCTCGGTAACCTCACGGGAATTTTCAAAAAGGATCGCCAGGCCGGACAAGGGGGTATAGCTCTCATCCAGCCACCCCAGGACGGTTGCCGAAAGCCAGCGTGCGGACTGGGAGGCCTTCTCCTCCCAAACCTGTCGGGCATCGGTGCGGAATTTTTCACTCAACGTGTAGGATCCGAGGATGCCTCCCACGGCCAGAAGAATCAACATAAACCAAGTTGTTATAGTTCGCATAAGCAGATAGGCCCTTAATATTGAAATCAGCGCGTATTATGGCAAAGCATTTTCTATTCGTTTATACTGAATATTGGACGAAAACCCCGCGGCGCAAGGGTCGTCGAGGAATCCCAGGCTCGGATGTTGCTGCCGTCTATAACCTGTACTCTGGGCGCTACATGTTGAAAATAGTCCTGCTCTTCAAGAATGCGTACCATGACATCCACAGCGATACGTGCCTGCAACACCTGGAGATCGGTGGGAGCGGCAACAATGTCGCCTCGGCGGATTCCGCGGTGAACGCCGGGGCTGTAGTAATACGAAAGAACCTTGACAGCGTCCTTCAAACCACGCTTTCTTAGTATTTTAACGGCGGTCTCAGCCGTTACCGTTGTGCCGACAATAAAGTCGAGTCCTACCGTATCCCGAGCAAGTACGGCCTCGATCAGTTTTCCCTGAACGGCACTGCCGGTATCGCCGTATTCGGTATGCAGGATTTTGATCGAGTCTCCAGCAACAGCCTCGCGAAAGCCTTTGTCACCAGCCGCCACCCAACCAGGCCCTTTAGGACCGGGAAACCAAGCAATGGCCAGAGGCTTTCCAGTTGTTTTCTGCAGTCCAAGAAGATATTGGCCGGCCTGGTACCCGTTATCCCAGTAAGTAACTGCCGTACGTGCCATAATATGGGGCGAGGAAATTCCATTAATCAAATCCAGCACCGGAATCCCCTTATCAGAGGCCTTTTTAACAAGGTCGTTGAGGCCATCCAGAGAAATGGCACCGATGATCAGGCCGTCCGGATTTTCGGCGATAGCGTTTTCGATCTGCCGGCGCTGAACATCAAGCTGGTCGTAGCCGCCCGCCTCGAATATAGATAGACTGACCCCCAGTCGGCGGGCTTCGTTGATAAGCCCGTAATTGACCCCCAGCCAGTAGTCATCTTTCAGGTGAGGAATAAAAACGCGGATCCGCCACTTTTTTTGGGCTTTCTCCAGCGGGGTATAAAGCTTCTGCTCCCGCTGGCGCTGGTCATTAAATGGGGGGTTCCATACATCGACTTCAACCGGATACCATGCCTTTTCTGCTTGAACAGGTGGCACCGTCATCGCTACAGAAACGGTAAGAAAGCACAACACCCGCCCCCTGTGCTTTAGCCAGACAAAAGCTTGCGAATATAGAATGAACAATAATTTCAGCATGGTGGGTTTACTCCTTCAGTGGATTTTGTATTTTTCTGAATTCCCGGTTACCTCAAGGAGTTCATTGATTTCTTTTTTCAGTTCGATCATCTTTTGTTCGCGGCCGATGGCCATCCGCCTGAAACGAGACAGCTCCGAGTACTTCTCCTGTATTTCCTTTTCAGCCTTTTTTCTATCGGTAATATCCAGCAACCAGCCCAGAATTCCCTCCTCGCCATCATAGGTGATCGGAAGGTAGGTGATTAATATGTCACGGATCTTGCGGTCGCGATTATACAGTCTGCATATCGTAATTCTCGACCTTTCCTTCAGTCTTGAGTCGACTTATCAGGGTGTCCCGCTCTTCCGGTTTTACATAAAGATCGGGGGAGGCATCACCGACCCCGACACCGAACATTTCTATGAACCGGGGATTGGCAAAGTGGATTTTCCCTTTTGTGGAAAAGGCCACACCGATTGGACCCGTATCGAGAATATATTGCAGTTGCGACTTGGTTGATTCTATCTGTGCCTCCATGTCACGTCGCTCGGTGATATCCATGAAGGTGACCACGGCACCCACGACCCGGCCGTCCTTCTTAATCGGCATGCTGGTATATTCCACCGGAAACGGCGTTCCGTCCTTGCGCCAGAGCACCTCATCGGTTACGTGGTGATCGGTGCCATCGACATGGGTCAGGTACATCGGGCACTCTTCTTTGGGATAACTGCTGCCATCCGCGTGGGAATGGTGAATTTTCTCGTGAACCTCCTGTCCAATGAGTTCATCCGGTCCGTAGCCCAGCATTCGATTGGCGGCCGGATTGATGAACGCCACCTTCCCGTCCAGATCGACGCCAAAGATTCCCTCCCCTGCGGAATCCAGAATCAGGCCGGAGCGTTCCACCGCCGTCTCGAGCTGCTTCTGATTTTCCTGCAATTCGGCGGTGCGCTCGTCAACCTTGGCTTCCAGATTGTCCCGCGCCTTCATCAGCGCATGGCTGGTGCGTTCGCCCAGTATCAGAACCAGCAATACCGCGCCCACAGAAAGAAACAGGGTAAATCCCAAAACCCCGAAAACCGTCCGTCGTAACTGATAATAATCGGCCATCGCTTCCGCCACATCGATTTCCGTCGCCAGGCCAAGCCCCAGGTCGGCGTTCCAGATCCAGGCGCCGAAGACCGGCACCCCGCGATAATCCCGGTATCCGTTGGTATCAATCTCGATTTTCGAGTGGCCGGTGGTTTGACCGGCCTTCGCCATATTTTCCTTTAATTGAAGGGCGTGGGATGCCATTCGGGTTAAGGGCTGCTGCGATCTTTCAATTTGGGGACGCTGCCCTGCCACCAGGTTGACACCCGGATCTCGAATGGCAACGTTCAAAGCACTCTGTTGATCTTCGCCGATCAGTCCGATCCGGCGCAGGAGGTCGCCAAACCGGCTTTCCGAAAGCATTTCGCCATGCTCGCTAAAGGCGTAAGTTTCACCGGTCTTGTGCGTGATAGAAGGCGGCAGGAGCTGTGAGAAGTCCTGGGTAGGGTCCACCCGCAGGGTCATCACCGCAATGCTCTGTCCACTGGGACCCCGGATGGGTCCCATAAAGAACTTGGTGGATGGATTCCGGGCCCCGTCTGCCCGGGGCTCTTTCCCCAGAGGGACATCGGATTCGATGGGCGGCACGAACAGGACTTCGCCCGCAAATGCCCGCCTGAGCAAATCCGGTCTCTGAAGTGCAATGAGATTGGGAGTCCCGATATTGGTGTCCCGCATGGACCCGATGCTGACGTGATCCGCGTTGATGATAAAAAAGCCTAAATTTGAAAAGACATCCTTGTTGTTCTTGAAAAAGTCACGGGCATCCCGCAACGCATCGGAGGCCAACAGGCTTTCACGGTCGGGTGTGACGGCCAGCAGGCGTTTGACCAGCGTCACCAGCTCCGGATCGCGTCCCAGCAGCTTCAGGGAGGATATTCTTTTCTCCACCCAGAAGGTGAGGCGGTCATCCGCGGTTATGAGGGTTTCGCTGAGGTCTTCGCCGACAGCGGTCAGAGTTTGTTCCTTATTCTTATCCAGCGTAAACCAGCCCAGCAGGCAGACAACGATGACGAAAAAACTCAAACCGGCCAGGACGAGCCCCCGAAACCAGCGTGATCCGAAACTCACGGCCAGTTGCTCTTTTTTTGCCACTTTGATGAGAATCCAGGTCAGCAGGCTGAGAATCAGGAAAACCGCGATACCGTACCCAATCAGACGGCCATAGGAAATCGGGCCGGCTGCTTGGGGAGCGGATGCATCCATAAGGGGAACCCATTTTTGACGGATTTTGAGTTTTTCTTCCTCGGTGATGCTGGCCAGGGCTTTATTGAGGATACTCACCAGCACCGGCCTATCCTTGCGAACGCCCAATCCCAGGTCGATGGAAAGTCCTGTGGACCCGATGACATTCAGATTCGTCAGCCCAAGCTCGGACATTAAATAGGATGCGGTCGAGGTGGCAGAGATGAAGGCATCGACTTCGCCCGCGGATAACCGTATCAGGCCATCGCGAACCGTCTCCACTTCAACGTAGTCCAGATCCGGGAACTGCCGACGAAAAGGGACCACATACCCATAGCCTTTGACCACCGCCACGCGCTTGCCCTTGAGCTCGCCGGGATCCGAGATGGGCGGGGTCCCTTGTTCGGCGATGATCACTACCGGAAAACCGAGGTAGGGCTCGGTGAAGGTCATCGATTCCCGTTCCGAGTTTGTTGTCTCGGACAGGATATCAACCTCGCCGGTCTCTGCCAGGCGCAGAGCCTCATCCCAGGTCTTTACGGGGACGCGTTCGAAGGTGATGCCAAGCCTGGCCTCAATGAGGTCGAGGATGTCCGCCACAATTCCGATGTATTGTCCCTGCGCCCGTGAACGCCTCCTGGGGCAGCCAGTCCGGATCTCCCGTGAAACGGATCTTTTTGTGCTCTGCCAGCCAGGCGCTTTCTGCAGCCGAAAGGGGAATGGTTGTTTTTCCGGCTGAGGCATCAGCTAACGATACGTCCGACCCATCGATCTGCCGTTTATCGGCCACCAGCCACTTTTGCCGGATTGCATTCATTTCCTGTGGTGTAATGTCGGCCATGGCCTTCATCAGTGCGGATTGCAGCAACGGCCAGTCATCCCGAACCCCGAGGCGCAGATTCGTCAGGTCGGGATTTCCGAGTTTCACCTCACCTGAAATTTGCAGGCCGGAAAGCAGATTTTTGTTGATCAGGGTTCGAATCACGGCCGCCTCTCCGAGGGCGGCATCCGCCTGGCCGAACGTTACTGCTTTGAGGCTGGCCAGGGTATCCTCCACCGGCAGGCGCTTGATCTGAGGGAAGGATTTGGTCAGCACTTCCTCATAGAAAAATCCTTTGGGAAAGGCCACAGTCTTTCCGAAAAGCGCTTCTATCGTTTCATAGGGGTTTTTCTCGGAGCTGACGATGACATTGGGGTTTTTGACGTAAGGCTCGGTGTACAGCAGGTATTTCATCCGGTCTTCGGTTTTGACGATGTTGAGCATCACATCCAGCTCTTTGCGTTTAACCATTTCCAGAAATTCGTTCCAGCTGGGGCCGGTGACATATTCGACTTCGATGCCCAGCTTTTCGGCCACCAGATTCATATAATCGATGGACAGCCCCCGGGGGGTGCCGTATTCAAAATAGTTGAACGGCGGCCAGTCCTTCTCATTGTGCACCCGGATGACCGGGTGCGCTTTTAGGAAGGTCTGCTCCTCTTCTGACAGGGTGTCCAAACTTTCCTTTTTGTCATCTCCGCCAACAGCCCACTTTCGGATAAGATTATGTATTTCCGTTTTATCTAAGGCTCCAAGGGCTTTGTTAAGGATGCTGACTAACTCGGGCCAATCATTGCGAACCCCGACAAAAAAGGCATCTTCATCCCCGGTTTCTCCAATAAAAGCGTAATCAGCAATTTTCAAATTGCTATAACCAAGTTCAAGAATCAAATAATTGCCGACGCCGGAGTTCAATACGGTTACATTTGCTTGGCCAAGGGCTACCATCTTTAGTGCTTCACGCGGCCCATCTGTTTCAATGATGGTACTTGTGGGGTAGGATCTTTTGATACGCTCAATATCAGCGTATCCTTTTGGAATGGTTACTTTCGCCGTGGCAAGATCAGCCATGGTGCGAAATTCCTGATTATTCTCACGGATAAAAAGGCCTGTCAAATTTCGAAAATAAGGCGTGGTAAAAAGGGTAAATGCTTTTCGTTCCTCATTCATTGAAATGGCGTGGAGCAGCATCCGACTTTTTTGTTTTTAAAATCACTGACGGCTTTTTTCCATTCAGTCGCGACTGTCCCATTGAATTTTGAACCCAGCAATTTTGGCCAGTATTCTCCAGATACTCAACACTGAATCCTGTTGCTTTTCCATTTTGATAGAAATCATAGGGCGGATAGTTTTTGTCATTGATGACCCGGATGACCGGATGGGCATCCAGCCATCGCTTTTCCGCATCCGTAAGAGAAATCATCTCTTTTTCCGGCAGAGCGGTGCCTCGATTCTTGGTGTATTTCTTTAAAATCCTGCACGATCCATTTGTCTTCAAGCCGTTTTCTTTCTTGGCTGCCAATAGCTTTTAATCCATCATTGACCTGTTGAATCAGCGCCGGGTTTCCTTTTTTTGTAGCCGTGTAATACACCTGGGAGAACAGCGGTCGATCGCGATCGTTTTCGAAGATGTTGGTCTGGAAATTTTCTTTGAGGTAGTAGAATAGGCTCAGCTCTGTTGCGACAAATACCTTTATCTCACCCTCCAGGGCGGCCCGGATGAGATCCTGGAAACGGTCATAGACAACAATGCGGTTGGCCGGCACTTTGGAGCGCACAAATTTTTCCGTATACCCGCCTTTCTGGATGCCGACTAAAAAGCCCGATGTTTTTTCCAACGACTTGATCGGATAAACCGACGGGTGGGTGAATATGTAATAGTCGAGTGCTAATAGCGGTTCGGAATAATCCAGAAATTTCTCGCGCTCCGGGGTCCTGAAAAGACCGGCATGCAGATCGGCCTTGCCGTCTTTGAGCAGCTGCAGCGATTCTTTAAACGAATCCACTCTGACAAATTCAATCTTTTTGCCTGCTTTTTGAGCCCACAGCCGCCACAAATCCGGAAACAGTCCCACCGGACGCGTATCAGCGTCTTCAAACTTAAGTGGCGCCACCCCCACATTATAAACGATCTTAAGCTCATCTGCTGCCGTTGCCGTAATCGCGGCAGCCAAACTTAGTAACGCCACCAAAACAGGTATAAATATTCTCAATTTTGACATCCGATTTTCCCTATTTGAGCAAACATTAATCCTGCATAGCTTCCCGGGGTCGCCGTGTAAAGATCAACGCCCCTATCTCGACCAACGTTAGTGTACTGAAGATATTTATGAAAATCAATATTGATGGTTTCGAAAAAAAATCTTTCTGACGACTGAATATTCGTTTTCGCGGGTAGAATGTCTTTTTTCTATCTGATATCCGTGGCAGAAGTTGATGGCCTGGTGATACAACGGCTCGTCGGGGGCTGCCGGGCACAGATTGGTCATGTTTCCGATGGTTTGCTATTGACAATATGCCATTAATACGTAAAATATGATAATCATATTATACAGGGAGATTAAAAGATGGAAAAACGTATATCCGCCACCCGGGCTGTGAGGGATTTCTCGGAAGTATTAAATACAATAAAATTCAAAGGCGTTCATTATATTATTGAAAGGGGTGGAAAACCGATCGCTTCCATGAAATCGGTTGATGAAAAAATAGACTCTATGACATTGGGCGAACTGCAAACCTTGCTTAAACAATTGCCAAGACTGGAGGAAGAACTGGCGGCCTTTGCATCCGATCTTGAAGAGATCTCTAAAAATCAACCGCCTATTTCAACGGGGGATTTATGGGAGTAATCTTTGATACTAGCTTGCTTATTGAAGCAGAGAGACGGGAATCTGAAATCGGTCAATTTGCTGAAAGTCGAGAGGAAGAGGTTTTTGGGATCAGCGTCATTACAGTCGCTGAGCTTCTTCACGGTGTGCATCGAGCGGATTCAACGAAAAGACGTTTGAAGAGAAGTGCTTACGTAGAAAAAGTCATCGAGCTATTTCCAATCTATAATTTTGAGATCTCAATTGCCAGGATATATGCAGAAATATGGTCTGATTTAAACAGGAAGGGTATTCAAATCGGCGCCCACGACCTCATCATCGGTTCTACCGCCCTCTCTCTTGGGTTTTCAGTAGCCACCTATAACCTGAGGCATTTTGAAAGGATCGAGGGACTCAAAATCGAAAGTTTGACTCTTCAGCAATAATGAATTTTTTAATGAAATACAGCGCAAAATACTAAAGGATCGCAGAATTGGTTGTCAACCGAAAAGATATGAGAACAAAGGAGATGTTATTTGTTATATTTTATTCAAATTTAAAAAACCTGGCCCTCTGGGCTCGAATTGTTTACTATGTTTTAGATTTGATTTTGTCGAAAAGGCGTGAATAGTCAACGAGGGCTGCCATGGCCCGGGCGGCGCGTTCCGGAGATGGGAACACGGGAATACCATGATGCCGAAGCTTTTGTATAGACAACTCTTCATGGCTCTGGAAAGTAAATCCGACCATGGGTTTTTGATGTTTGGTGATCAGGCCGGCCATGGATTCAGCCTGATCGTCAAATAATTCTTCCGTCAATTGGGGGATTTGATCAGGGGGTATCCCCATGCTTTGCATGGTGCGGCGGATAATCTGACCGGGTGCCAAAAAATATACAAGCAAGCCGTCGGAATTACTTTCTGCCAGAAGTATATTTGGAATCACCGTCAAAAAAATCCTGGGGGTTTTTAGAAAAGGTCAGGTCAATCGGGTTGTTCATGCTGCCGGTGGAGGGCACCAGGGGTGCAAGCTTTTGCCGGGTCTGCCGGGATAATTTTGCCAGCACCAAACCTGTCCGGCTGCAGGCATCAGCCGCGGCGGCGCCGGGACCGCCGGAATGGGTCTGGATGATGACCCGGTTGCCGGCCGGCCGGGGACATGCCCCCAGAGCCCAGCAAAAGTCAAAAAGCTCGGGGATGGATTGGGCGCGAATGATACCGCTTTGTCGGAAGACACCGTCATAAAGCTCATCCGGGCCCGCCAGCGCTGCGGTGTGCGAAAAACCGGCCTGTCGCCCGGCCTCGGAGCCGCCCACATAATAGGCCACGATGGGCTTGTGGGGCACAATCGACCGGGCGACTTCGATAAATTCCGGGCCCCGCCGAATGGTTTCGATATAAAGCCCGATCACCTTCGTATGCGGGCAGCCGGCCAGATACTCCATGCAATCGACAATATCAACATCGGCTTCATTGCCGACACTGATTCCGGTCGAAAACCCGATATCATAACGATTCAGGTAGCCGAACATCTGGGTGATAAAGCTGCCGCTCTGGGATGCAAAGCCGATATATCCGGGCCGACCCTCAAAAGGCAAAAAGGTAACATTGAATTTATGGTGGGGATTGGCGACCCCCAGACAGTTGGGGCCTAAAAACCGGATACCGTATTGACCGGCAATTGATAGGAGCTTTTTTTCAAGTTCAGCCCCTTCCCCGCCAATTTCCTTGAATCCACCGGATACGACAACAGCATGTTGAATGCCTTTTTGGCCGCATTCTTCCATAACCCCGGGGACAACGTGGGTGGGCAATACCATGACCGCCAGATCGGGAATCTCGGGCAACTCCTGAACGTGTTTATAGGCCCTTAAGCCCAAAACGAGTTCTTCTTTAGGGTGGACAGGATAGATATTGCCTTCAAAACCCAGGTCCAGGAGCGAATTGAGCTGATTGGTCCCCATGGCGGAAAATCGGTTGGAAGCCCCAAAAAAAACAATGCTTTTGGGATTTACGATCGGATATAGAAAGTTCATAGGTTGTCGGGTTCCAGGTTCAGTGGTCCTATCCGAACCGGCTTCGAAATTAAGGTGGCTAGTCTAATCTTATAACTAGTCAAACTTGGTCCTTGGCATAGTTTCATATGACGGATTTGCTAAATGATGAACATCGAACATCGAAGAACTCAAGCAAGTTTCCCGGCTGGATTCTAATCAAACAGCTAAACGCTGCAGCGCTATCGGAACGTTATTCTGACAAACGCTCTACAGAGGAATCAGAAGTTTAAATTTGATTTTAACCCTTGAACGCTGAACCCAGAACCCTGAACCCTTATTGTATTTATATTTACAATATTCGCAGCCTTATTTTACAACAGCATACAATGTTATCGGCCCACTCGCATCGCGGACCAGTTTCCCTTCTTCTTCCAGGAATCTTAAATGAGAAATCGCCTCCCCGGTGGCAAACCATTTTTGGGCCACCGGGAACCGGTCCCAGGATTCACTGTCGATATCCCAGGTCATCTGAGAGGCCACCTGGAACGCATTCATGCCCGCCCCGCTTAAGGATACTTAGAACCTCGGCTAACCGTTCGGCATGGTGGTGTTTTAGTTCCTTGATCCTGGCCCGGTGGTCCCTGATGAGACGGCGATGCCCGGGCAGGGTCAGATCGACTTTTAAACTATATACTTTTTCCAGGCTTGCCAGATAGTGCTTCAGGGGGTTCTGCTCATCCGACCAGCATTGAATGTTAGGGGTTATGTCGATTAAAATATGATCGCCGGCAATCAGAATTTTTTTATCCGGCTCGTAAAGACAAATATGCCCCATGGTATGGCCGGGGGTTGCCACACACTTGAAATGATAGTCCCCGACCTCGATCCCATCACCATCTTCGAGCAACGTCATATCCGGTATCCATTCCGAACCATATTTGGCACCGGGATGTTTGTCCAGGGCCGCTTGCAGCTCATTTTCAGGAAAACCGTTTTGACCGGCATACTCAATCATGGTCCCGAAGCCTTCCCAGGATTCCATGAGTTCTTTCTCGGGCCGGCTGAAATAAACCTGACTGGTATCGGTTGCTAGTTCGGTTACCAGGCCGAAATGGTCGGCATGCAGATGGGTGATAAAGATATCAGAGACTTTGAGGTCAATACCGATGGTGCTCAAACCGGCCTGCATGGCCTCCAGGCACTCCTTGCGATTCAAACCGGTATCGATTATCAAGCTTCTATCGGGGCCTTTAATCACATAAGAATTGAGATATTTCAACGGGCTGTCGGGCAGTGGAATTTTTAACCGGAACAGCCCGGGCAATACTTCTTGGCACATTTTCTGTAATCCATAGTGGTTGATAGTAAAAATACTAGCGTATGATATCAGCGAACCTATTTCATTGGCAAAGAGGTCAGATGACAAAGATAAATGAATTTAGAAACGGTTGAATATCTGATTTTCATATTTTCCGCATTCAGACTTCCGAATTCAAGAAACTTTCCCATAGATGAATCCCCTGTAAAAGTCAACTGCGATAAAATCGTCATAACGATTTTATCAGGTGTTTGGTATTTTGTGTTTTGAAAACGCTTTATCATGAAAATGGTTCACAGCCCTTTCATTGCAGCCTGTCATACAAACACCGTATGGATAGTATGGTAGTATTTGTAATGAGGCATACAAATTATCCCGCTTTTCATTACCCAATATTCCAAAATTTCCAAAATTCCACCATTCCACGAAACATGAAAATCCTAAATTTGATAAAGCTAATTTCCAGATATGCTATTAATACAAGATCAATTGAGCTTAGTGTTGGAGGGATTCTCTGGCCACCCGGGCCTCGGTGGAATCCGGGTATTTGTGGCAGAGTAGCTGGAGGCATTTTTGACCTTTGGTTGCCATCCCATTTTGACGGTAGGCCCGTGCAAGCTTTAAAAGGGCAGATGGAATGCCCGGAGACTCCGGAACCTTTTTTAGCAGCAGCGTTAATATTTTTACCGCATTTTCGACGTGGCCGGAGGCGGCAAACATGGCACTGAGTTGAACATACAACTGGGGAGTCAGTCTTGGGTGGCTGGTATGACGGATGTATTCCTGGTAGATTATGTGGGCCTTTTCGTAGGTGTGATAACTGCGACTGAGTTGGAATATCAGTTTTTTAGCGGTTTCGTGAAATCTGTCGCCTTCAGGATCCAGCTTGTCAACATGAAAAAGATGGGTGAGCGCATCGATATTTTCAGGGTCCTTGGTCAAGCACCTGTTTGAGCACCCGGCGACCGGCATGCATGTCAAGTTCGGCGATATGTTTTAACGCTTTTTCCATCAGAGGCGAAATCTCGTCTACGGGGGCTTCTTTGATCACATCTTCATCGAAGCCGAGCGAAAATTTCATGCACATAAAGCCAAACAAAGCACCGCCGACCAACCCGCCGATGTGGGCGGCATAGGCCACGTGGCTGTCACCGCCGAAAAATAGCTGGTATAATTCATTGCCGATCCAGATCGGTAAAAGAATGATGGCCGGAATCCTTAAATAATTGAAATAAAAACCCAGGGAATAAAATATTTTGACCTTTTTCTTCTTGAAGAGCACCGCGTAGGCACCCATCAACCCGGCAATGGCCCCGGACGCTCCCACCAATGGCATGGTGCTGTCCATGTAAACCAGCCAATAGCCCCATACAGCCATGAGGCCGCCAATAATATACAACCCGACATATTTAAGGCGGCCCAATCCCATCTCGAGCATGCAGCCGACGATCCATAAAAATATCATGTTGCCAAACAGATGCCCAAAGCTGCCGTGCAAAAACATGTAAGTGAACCCGGTAAAAAACGATTTATGAGCCGGCCTGAAACCGTATTTGAATGAGACAATTTGAGACCGCTTGTGCTCATACTCTGATCGTAAAGGCTTCCAGATAGTATATTCGGGGTTTGCGGGTATGATGATCTTATCATTGTCGAGCTTTTCAAGAAATGAAAAATCCCGCTCCATTTCCAGGTAATATCGAACCAGAGTATCCTCATCGATGTTTTCGTCAATTGAATCGTGGGATTCCTGGAGGCGACCTTGGCGATAGGCAATGTATCGTGGGACTTCAATTCTCGCCAGACCGGAGGTAAAATAATATTCAGAGACCTCAAAATGCTTTTGGGTTTCGCCGCTCTGGAACAAAAAAAACACCAGACAGTTTAGCAAAATGATACTGATGGTAATGATGGGCGGATTGCGCCAGCTGATTTTTTCTGTCAGAGGAATAATGAGCATGTAGTTTGCTCTACGCTAAGGTGATATTTAAACGATTCCCATTCAATTCATCACGCACACATATAATTGACCAAAAAATCCGAAATTCGAATTTAAACTAATATCGGCATATTTTATATCTAACTTGAGCGAACTCCGAAGAAATTCCAGCTTATCCAGCATGTGGGAATTTAGATTTACCTTTTCCCGATCGGGACGTAATCAGTTTCGGCCGGGCCCATATAAATCTGGCGCGGGCGACAAAGTTTCCAGTTGGGATCATCCTGGCTTTCTTTCCACTGAGCAATCCAGCCCGGAAGCCTGCCGATGGCAAACATGACGGTAAACATGTTGGTGGGTATGCCGATGGCCCGCATGACAATTCCGCTGTAAAAATCCACATTGGGGTACAAATTGTGATCGATAAAATACGCATCCTTTAACGCAATCTGCTCCAACTCAATTGCAATATCCAGCAGGGGGTCTGAGATCTTCAACTTGTCAAGCAAGGTATCACACATCTTTTTCATGACTTTCATGCGGGGATCGAAGGTCTTGTAAACCCGGTGTCCGAATCCCATCAATCTGAAGGAATCATTTTTGTCTTTGGCGCGTTCGATGGCGCGTTGCATGTTTTTGTTCGCGGCAATATCGCTGAGCATCTCGATGACGGCCTGATTGGCACCGCCGTGCAGCGGTCCCCACAGGGCCGAAATCCCGGCTGAAATGGCAGCGTATAAATTGACCCTGGCACTGCCGACCATGCGCACGGCTGAAGTAGAGCAGTTCTGCTCATGGTCCGCATGCAGAATCCAGAATACATTTAAGGCTTTGACCACGTCATCGTCGATTTCATAGGGTCTGACCGGCGAGTCGAACATCATGTTCAAAAAATTGGCACAGTAGGCCAGATCGGGCCGGGGATAGACGACCTGGTGGCCCCGTGATATTTTATAGGACATGGCGGCCATGGTCCGGATTTTGGAAAGCAGGCGGGTGACCGTAATGTTTATTTCTTCTTCCAGATTCTGAAGTTCCGGATAAAAACTTTTCACGGCATTGGCCATGGATGAAAGAATACCCATGGGATGAGAAGAACGCGGGTAGTTCTCATAAAAAGCCCGCATATCCTCGTGCACCAGGGAATGGTCGTTGAGCAGCACGGAAAAGTCGGTCAGTTCCTGGCGGGTGGGCAGCCTTCCGTGTATGAGAAGATAAGCGGTTTCCTTAAACGATGAATGCTCGGCCAACTGCTCCACCGGAATGCCACGGTAGCGTAAAATTCCCTGCTCTCCGTCCATGAACGTAATCATGCTGGTACAACTTCCGGTATTTGCATATCCGGTATCAAGGGTAATTAACCCGGTCTCCTGCCGAAGCTTAGAAATGTCTATGGCCTTTTCACCCTCCGTGCCGACGACCAATGGAAGCTGAAATTCCTGATCACCGTAAATCACCTTAACAAATTCAGTCATGGTTCCCATCGCTTTCTAAAAATGATTTTCCGCGAATTGCGGGTTTATAGAACTGAAGAACTCCGAGCGGACATAAAATGAGCGGAGATAACTTATTTGTATACCTGAATAGCCCTGTGGGGTCAAGCAACCAATATAATCAATCGCGCTTAAGGGCCCTTCCCCTTCTTGCACCAGTATGTGAATTACCTTTCTATCGGGGTACGCCACCTCTGAAACGAAGGTTTTGGTCATTGAGTTTTGGAATTTGAGGTTTATTTGACCTGCGACGAGCTCAGGTCGAGTCGTAATTTGATGCCTGATAATTGGGATTTTATACAAGGGTCGTTTACTTGATTTTGATGATATGATAGATTCATGTGCAAAATACATAATGAAGCAAAGGTATCACCATGTCGTTTAAAGAAAATCTCTTGAAGAAGATCACGATCAATCAATTGGCGCGCAAGGTACTGGCAACCATCGGATCTGCAGAAAGCGGTCTCAAAATCGATAAAGACGCTATGCGCAGCCTTCTGGAAATGGGCCCTTACCGGTACCAAAAGGAACGCGACCTGGATCTGTACATTCAAGAACTCGACGGCGCGCTCAACCGTATCCTGGTGTTGGACAACGAATTGCCGATCTACGAAACCACCGTGGAGGATGTACTCATCCGCAAAAGTCCATATACCAGGGAAATGCTGAATATTAAGAATGTCATAAAAATATTGAGGGATTCCGATGTTAAGCAAAGTCGCAAGGCAGGTTCTTTAGAAAGTGTTCAAAAAGAATGCATCGCCGGTTTAGATCTCACCTATAATACATCCGATATAGAGGTCATAGCAAAAGAAGGCGCGGACTCCCTGGAAAACGGCTACGTCGAAGGGATTTTGGAAAGCCTCTCTTTGTTTGCAGAACTGCTGCATTATCAGCCGCCGCCTAAAGCGTTTCATATCCGGCACCATGAAATTTTCGGGGCTCTGACTGAAAAGCAAGGTGGCGAATTTTTATACGGACCGGCCGTAGTCTTAAGCCGCATCGATAACTCACTGGTAATGTTTGAAGATAACATAAGCAGCTTCGACAAGCAAAAGATAGCGCATTTTCAGAAAGTCGCCCGGGGGGAAGAAAAGTCTTCTATCGAGGGCAAAGAAGTCTTCCGGTATCTTAAAGACGCGGTCCTAAATAAGAGCAAATAGCAAATAGCTGATAGCTCATAGCTGATAGTCTAAAGGAAATAAATCCTTTTTTACTATGAGCTTTGTCGAGCTATAAGCTATGAGCTTTCCGGCTCCTATAGCCGGAATATAATCGGCTTTTCATCTGAATCTATTTCTATCCCGACAATATCTCCGGTTCTAAAGCCCGATTTCTTGAAATGTTTCACCATCTCTTCGTGTTTATCCATATGCCAGAAAGCAGACCACATCGGGTTGCGGACCGTATCAATGCCATAGGCATCATGTCCGCAAAGATTGAGTCTGAACTTGTCCTTGGCAATCAGGGTGTCGGTTTCGGATAAAAAATAGTCGATTTTATATAAATTGTCATGCAGGGCCCGGGATAGTTCGGCCTGCATTTCCGGGTAGTCGTCCAGATAGTGATTGGCAATCTGGTAAAGTTCTTCCGGCTCCTGGATCGACAGGCCCAGCACGCAGAAGCGGTTATGCTTCAGGGCGAATGCTTCAAGCTCGGCCTGATAAAGGGTAATTATTTCAAGGATCTCTTCAAGAGTCGGTTTTGAATCTTCATGGCCGAGAACAAATTCTTCACATTTGTTGATGAGGCTTAAATAAAAGGTTTTATTGTCCATCACGTATAGCGGCCGCTCACGAAAATTATGGTTCCTTCGAACCCTGCGAACCCCGTCAAGCTGGATGGATCTCTCCCCCAGTTTAAATTCAATGGTTTCGATATGGGAGATATCTTTGGCCTGAACAACATAGATCTCACCCTGTTCGGAAATCACATATTCGATTTCACACTGAAAGCCCAGATACTTCTGAATGTCTCCTGATAATTGCAGCAGGGTAATGTCATGCGGAGTTCGGGTTATATAGGGTTCCCGCTGGATTTTATGACGACGATCGCGACAGTAGCCGAATTCCCAGTGGTTTCCAATCATTTTTGCCATGACGCTCGTACCGCTGATAAACGGCATGACGATCATCCCCATATTTTCCAGATCGATATCAGGGGCATTGCTGAACTTTTGTTGTCTCCTGATCGAGAGCTGTTTGGCCGTTTTGGCCAGGTTAATGATTTTTTTCCTGGCATACTTGATCCCGCCGAGGTCGGCATAGATCTCCAGGGAATCAAATGTCCCACCTTTGAAAAATTCTTCCTTCAGGTGGGCACTGCGGGCAATAACCTTAAAGCTTTCACGGTGTTGCTCCAGGAAAGCCTTCAGGTCTTCAAAATTCTCCTTTTTAAAATCGACAGCTGAAACATAGATAAATTCAGGGACATTAAAACCCCCTTTTGCAAGGCGTTTTAAAAGAGCGGCTTTTTCGGGTATAACGATATCCATTGGCGTTCCTAATAGGAATAAATTTTAGCTTGCAGTCAGGTATCCTGCTTATATCAGGATGAAAATTAGGACTCTGTAAGTACTCGTGAATATAAATACTTTTTTACCTGTGTCAAACAACGCCTGACCATGAATTGCAACAGGAGATTTTCTGGCGGTTGGCCAGGAGCGAGCCGGCTTAAAGTTGCAGATGTCAGAGAACAGAACACAGATGACAGGGGTCGGATGAACTGCCCTCGTACTCGTTCTCGTCCCTCATAAAATTCTGATTCACGAGAACGAGCACGAGGACGAGTACGAAAATAACCTGGACCTCTGACTACAGAACCCTGAAGGTTCATCCACTGCAATATTAATCTTGACCGTGAGGGTTGATAATCGTAAAAGTGGTTGATTACTCAATAAATTTTTCGATCACGCGGGCGAAGACATCTCCGGATAGATGAAAACCCCATGATGAAAAATATCTTTTCATATATCGACTGGCCGCAGGGTTATGGCGGCGCCAGCCTGAAAACGGACATTCTGGCGGGTCTGACAGTGGCACTGGTGCTTATCCCCCAGTCCATGGCTTATGCTGAACTTGCCGGGCTGCCATCCTACTACGGACTCTATGCCTCCTTCCTGCCGCCGCTGGTCGCTGCCCTGTTTGGTTCCAGCCGTCAACTGGCTACCGGTCCGGTAGCGGTAGTATCACTTCTAACCGCGACAACGCTGGAACCCCTGGCCACAGCCGGGAGTCAGCAATACATCGCCTATGCTGTTTTGCTGGCCCTGCTGATCGGCGTTTTTCAATTCTCCCTCGGCGTTTTGAAATTGGGCCTGGTCGTTAACTTCATCTCCCATCCGGTAGTAAATGGTTTTTCCAATGCCGCTGCTCTTATCATTGCGACATCTCAGCTTCCCAAACTGTTCGGCATCCATATCGAAAAGGTCCCTCATCACTACGAATTGATCTACCGCGTTTTTATAAACGCTGTACACTACACCCATTGGCCAACGCTGTTTATGGGAGTACTGGCCTTTGTTATTATGTTCGGGTTGAAGCGCGTGTCACCGAGGCTGCCGAATGTTCTCGCAGCCGTTGCAGTCACCACTATTCTCTCCTGGAGCCTCGGGTTTGAGCACAACGTTGTGGTGGATATTGAGGCCATCCGCTCCGAAAATGTCAAACAGGCGCTTGTAAAAATCAATCACACCATAAAATCTATCTCGCAAATGACCGCAGCAAGGGCGGAACAGATACAAAAGCTCAATGTCAACCGGAATAGGCTGGATCCACACGCAAAACTCGACATCCGGCATGCGACGGAGCGTTTGGCCCTGAGGATCGAGCAAGCCAAGGAGGATGCCGCCGACTATCGCAAACAGATAAGCCGCTACCTTTTTGCGGGTGTCAGAGAAAACGACGGCGCGCTCGCTTTTTATGGGGTCAACGAAATCTCAGACCCTGAAAAAGGTGATGGCCGTGTCTGGCGACTTAAAGTCGGTAACAGCCCCGTGCAAGCAGACCGTTTACAAATGACCGGAGGCGGTGAGGTGGTCGGCCATATCCCCCGGGGGCTGCCCTCTTTTTCCCTGCCTCACATTGATTTTCACATCATCTTTCATCTTCTGCCCTTTGTGGTCATCATTTCACTGCTGGGCTTTATGGAAGCCATCTCGGTTGCCAAGGCTATGGCCGCCAAGACCGGCCAGAGGATAGATCCCAACCGGGAACTCATCGGTCAGGGCCTGGCCAATATCTGCGGCGCTGTCTCTAAAAGTTACCCGATTTCCGGTTCTTTTTCCAGATCGGCCGTCAACCTTCAATCCGGAGCTGTCTCCGGTCTATCCAGTGTCTTCACCAGTTTGACCGTGGTGGTGGTGTTATTGGTTTTGACACCGCTTTTCTACCATCTGCCCCAATCGGTATTGGCGGCCATTATCATGATGGCGGTCGTCGGGCTGATAAACGTCAGAGGCTTTATCCATGCCTGGCAGGCCCAGTGGTACGATGGTGCCATCTCCATCATTACCTTTATAAGCACCCTCGCATTCGCACCCCACCTCGACCGGGGCATCCTGATTGGCGCCGGCCTGTCCATTCTCGTCTTTCTTTACAAAAGCATGCGGCCGAAAGTCGTCGACCTGTCCCTGGACATTGACCGCACGCTTCACGATGCCGTGGCCGGTGGGTTGCAGGAATGCCGGTATATTGATGTCGTTCGCTTCGATGGGCCTTTATTTTTCGCCAATGCCAGCTACCTGGAAGATCAGATCAGAAATCGCCGGCGTACGAAAAAAGAACTCAAACACATTATTATCTCTGCCGGCAGTATTAATGATATTGACTCATCCGGCGAAGAGGCATTATCTTTGACGGTAGACCGGGTCAGAAGTGCCGGAATTGATATTTCTCTAAGCGGCGTGAACCGATCCGTCATGAAGGTACTCAGGCGAACCCATTTGATCGCCAAAATCGGCGAGGATCATATTTACCCGACAATCGAAAACGCCATCAATGCAGTGCATGAAATGACCCACAGGGGCGGACAAGAAAAGGATTGTCCGTTGACAACGGTCTGTCGCATTATCCGGACACCACAAAAAAGGGAGAATTAAATGCCGATCGTTACTATTTTCAGCGGCGGTTTCTGCCAGGAAGACCCTGTTGTCCGGGAAGTCGTTGAGCGCACCGGATACCGCCATATTACCGACAATGAAATTGTAGCCGAAGCAAGCCGGCGCTCGACACTGGCAGAAAGCAAGATCAAGCGGGCCTTTTCGCCCAGGACCTCGGTATTTAACAACTTCACCCTCGAAAAAGAGCGCTCCCTGGCCTATATCAAACTGGCGCTTGCTGACTTGATCATCACCGACGATGCCTTAGTCACTTGCTTTTCCGGGCAGCTTATCCCCGGAACTATCAGCCATACGCTCAGGGTATGTTTGATAGCACCCAAAAAGTACCGAATTGCAGCTGCAACCGAGCAGCAGGGTATATCGGAAAAAGAAGCCGCCAAGCTTGTTCAACGGCGCCAAGAAGACTGTTCATTCTGGATCGATTCTCTTTTTGGCAACCGTGATCCCTGGGACCCGGCTCTTTATGACATTGTCATCCCGGTTGACAAAATGTCGGTGCAGGAGGCGGCCGCCCTCATAGTGGAGTATGCCGACAAGGACATCATTCAGCAAACTGCCGAATCAAAGCAGGCACTGGCGAATTTTCGGCTGGCGGCTGAAACAGAGGCCGCTCTGGTCCAGGCTGGACATACCGTGGAAGTTAGCGCTAAAAACGGTGCCATTACCTTAACCATCAACAAACATGTCCTCAGGCTCAGCCGGCTCCAGGAAGAACTCAGATCAATCGCCGAACCGATTGCCGGAGTCAAATCGGTGGAAACCAAAGTCGGCAGGGATTTTCACAAAACCGATATCTACCGAAAGCACGATTTCGAAATGCCGTCGAAAGTGCTGCTGGTGGACGATGAGCGCGAATTCGTTCAAACGCTGTCCGAACGATTGATCATGCGGGATATGGGATCAGCGGTCGCCTATGACGGTGAGTCGGCACTTAACCTGATTAAGGAGGACGAACCGGAGGTTATCATTGTCGATCTTAAAATGCCCGGCGTAGATGGTTTAGAGGTTTTGCGGAAAGTAAAAGAAAAAAGACCGGAGATCGAGGTTATTATTCTTACCGGGCACGGTCATGAAGAAGACCGACAGTTATGTATGGAGCTGGGCGCGTTTGCCTACCTGCAAAAACCCCTGGACATCAATGTGCTCAGCGACACGATTCAAAAAGCCAACGAAAAGATTCGGCAAAAGAAGGCGGAGGAAGATTGAGGGACTCTTGAATTCGGAATTCGGAATGCGGAATTTGGAATCAAGACACGATATCGTTGATAAAAGCTGCGTCGGGAGGTTTTCAACCTGGACCGTTGAACCCTGAACCGCTCAACCTAGGTCAAAACATGCCCATATTAAAAAGACTAAAACCCGCTTTTCTGGATCACAAAGACGTTACCGCAGGGCCGTACAGACACCACTTTGACTTTCTGCGGATCTGGAAGCGGGCCATTGTGGTGACAGCGACCGTAGCACTCGTGCCCTTAATCATCTGGGCCCTGTCCGGATACCGACTTACCATGGAAACCATCGAATCGGAACTGGTGCTGCGCACATCCCAGCTTGTTTCGAATTCCTGGCGTTCGGTTTCCTTGTTTCTAACCGAACGCAGATCGGTCCTGGATTTTATTGCCCATGATCATACGCTGGAAACCTTGAAGGACCCTGCCCGCCTGGACGACATTCTGGAAAACCTCAATAAGCGCTTTGGCGGTTTCGTAGATCTCGGTGTCATCGACAGCCGCGGGATACAGATATCCCATGCCGGCACGCATCAGATGAAAGGTCTGAATTACAACCAGCAACCCTGGTTTCGTGAAGTCCTGAACCGGGGGGTCTATATCAGTGAATTGGTCACGGGAGCGCGCAATGCACCCCATGTTGATTTCGCGGTCAAGCGCGAATTGGAGGACGGCACCTTTTTCGTACTGCATGCGGTTCTCAAGCCGGAACAACTCACGGAATCCATCGCCCAAATTGATGTTGGCGCCAGGGGAGATCTTTTTATTATCAACCGTGATGGTGTGCTGCAGACGCCTTCCCGTTATTATGGGCCGGTCTTAAATAAAATTTCGATGGCCGTTCCGGAATACTCTCGCAAGGCGCGGGTTTTTGAGAGCATTGATGACGATAAAGATCGAATCGTCATCGGTTATGCCCATATACCGGACACCCCTTATATTCTGATGATGATCCAGGAACAAAGCGAACGCATTCAGCCCTGGTACAAGACGACCTGGGCCTTTACGGGAATTCTGGCGACCAGCATCATTATGATCCTGCTGGTTACCCTCGGGGTCGCCACGCATCTGGTCAATCAGCTTCACGAAGCCGACCAGGAACGGGTCGACACACTGCATCAGGTGGAATACGCCAACAAGATGGTATCCCTGGGACGCCTGGCTTCCGGGGTAGCCCATGAAATCAACAACCCGCTGGCCATCATTAATGAAAAGGCCGGGCACATCAAAGATATATTCACGTTGACCGACACTTATGCCAAAGATCCCAAGCTCATCGGACTGGTGGATTCGGTGATTTCTACCGTGCAGCGCTGTGCAAAAGTTACCAGGGACCTGTTGAATTTTACGCGTCATCTCAATCTGAGCATCCAGACCATCGACCTGAAAGAAATCATCGATGAGGTCCAAAGCGTTCTAACCAAAGAGGCTGAACTCAGATCGATAACCGTGGGGGTGACGGTCTCGGAGAACATCCCGGCCTTTGAGAGTGATCGCGGCAAACTGGAGCAAGTGTTTTTCAATCTGTTTAACAGTGCCATTGGTGCCATGGGCGACGGCGGTCATCTGGAGATTGTGGCCCGGCAAAAGAATGAGGATTTTATTTCGGTGTCCTTTACCGACAACGGCCGCGGCATCCCGGAGTCGGATCTCAAGCACATTTTTGAACCGTTTTACTATTCGAAAACCGGTCACAGCGGGACCGGTCTGGGCCTGGCGGTCACCTATGCCCTGGTGCAGGAAATCGGCGGCAAGATCAGCGTTCAGAGTCACCCCGGCCAGGAAACCTGTTTTGATGTCAGCATCCCCCTGGTCAGGCCCGAGGCATCGTCATGATCTGATATAAATGATTATTTAAACTGTTTAAGTTGAGTGACGGAAGGTAAGGTTATATGGGTGAAAAACCAGATAATACCTCACAAATGGGGCTGCAGTTCTTTGGCCGAATATCGTCTTCCATCTCCCATGAATTAAAGAATGTGCTGGCAATCGTCAATGAGAATGCGGGATTGTTGGAAGATTTAACTTTAATGGCAGACCGGGGGCAGCCGATCGACCCGGCAAGGCTGAAGAAAATGGCTGAAGCGGTAAAAAAGCAGATCGGCCGGGCGGACGAAATCCTTAAAAACATGAACCGTTTTGCTCACAGTAGCGACGAAGCCGTCGCCGATGTTGACCTGCATCAAACAATTGAACTGGTCAGAGCCCTGACAGCCAGGTTTGCCGCCATGCGAGGTGTTACGGTGGATCTGCAGCTACCGGCAAGCTCGCTAAAGATTCGGACAGCTCCCTTTTTTCTGATGAACCTTCTTTGTTTATGCCTGGATTTCGCCATGTCCGCCAGCGGAGATGAAAAGCGGGTTGAGCTTGTCGTCGCAGAAACAGAAAACAGCGTTCAAATTCGATTCCAACGGCTGGCAGGTCTTACTGAGGAGTTGCTGGAAACGTTTCCCTCTGATCGTGAGAAGAACCTGCTAACTGTGCTGGCAGCAGATTTGAGGTAGAACCCGAAGGCGAAGAGATAGTTCTGCGACTGTCTAAAAATATAGACACAGAATTCAATCGGGAAAATTATAATCACATGGGAGTAATTTAATGTCCGCCAAAGTTTTACTTGTTGACGACGAAAAGGATTTTTTAGATATCATGGTAGAGCGCATGAGGGCCCGGGGCATGGACGTATCCACCGCCACCTCGGCCCATGATGCCCTTGAAATGGTAAAAACAGAATCCTATGATGCGGTCATAATGGATTTTTTGATGCCTGAAATGGACGGTTTCAGCGCATTAAAAATGTTTAAAGAATCACGACCCGATCTATCAGTCATCCTGTTGACGGCCAATGTAACGGAAGAAAAACGCATCGAGGCCATCAAGCTCGGCGCCCTGGATGTCCTTGAAAAGCCTGCCGATCTGACATGTCCTCACCCAAAAAATAGAAGAAGCCAGAACCCTGAGAGATAAATAAAGATGAACATCGAATCAATCGATACATCGATACGCCGAGTGCCACTCTGCAATATCGTAACCCAATAACGCGTACACTCGCACAATGTCGTAGGGAATTCGTAATCGTCCTTGTACATCGTAGCTCGACCATACAGCTTATTCCGATTACGAGGACGAGAACGACGACGAGGACGATGGATTCAATTCCGAAACAGGTAACCCGCAACACGTATCGCGCAACACGATTGTATTCTTAATCTACTGAGTCGCACTTTGAAGCACCTGGGTTGCCTGCTCCAGAATTCCCTCCGGAAAACCAACGATGGGATAGATCACCAGAAATCCAACGATCCAGAGCAGCAGCATGGACAGTATAAAAAATCCAAAACCGTATTTTACAAAATCAATCGCTTCAAGGGCCCGCTTATTGGTATCCGGATAAACCCCCAGAGCAAATGTCAGCGCATTGGCCGGAGACCCCACAATCAGAAAATGGGCATAGGAAGATGCCAGTGCCACGGCCATGCCGATGGCCCAGGGCTCACCGGCAACCTGGGTCATGATCCCCATGGGAACGACAATGGGCCCGATCAGGGCCACGGTGGCGGCATCGGACATAAAATTGGTCACCAGGCCGGAAAAAGCGGACATGCCGACCCACAGCCCGTAACCCTGATCCATGCCAACCTGTGACAGCGCGTTTAAAAAGGTTGTCGCCAGCCACAGGGCGCCGCCACTTTCTTTCAGCAAGGGCTCCCAGGGTCAGGGCCCCGCAGTACATGAACCAGGCGTTAAAGGATATGCGCTCAATGATCCGTTCAAATTTAACGGTCTTGAACAAAACCGGTATGACCAGGGCCAGAAGCGCCGGTCCGCCCAATCCCGTGGCTTCGCCGCCGAATATCCACAGGGCCACAATCAAAAAAAGCGTCCCGGCCGTGACATACTCGGGATATTTCATCTTGCCCATGCGGCGCGTCTCTTCCTTGATGTGTTCCAGCCCGGGGGTAAGGTCCCGGGTCTTGATCTTCTTACTGAATAACGTCGCCATATAGAGCAACAACATGGCGCTGCCCAGCGGCACCAGGGGCCAGCCGTATTGCATCCAGCCCGAATAGGTGATCGGTATGCCGTATTCGTTAAAAAAACCCATCATGATCACATTGCGCCCCCCGGCCGAGGGGGTTCCGGGTCCGCCCATATTCAGCGCGAAGCAAAGGGAAAAAAGCAGGTATTTGGCAAGGGCCGGATCGTGAACCACCTTCCCCTCCGGGCTGGTGGCCTTCACCGATCCGTAATAGACCGCCATCATCACCGGCACCATAAACGAACACATGGCCGGGGCCGACATAAATGACCCCACAATTGACATACTGAAGCACAGCACGAT
Source organism: uncultured delta proteobacterium (assembly GCA_963821065.1). GTDB lineage: Bacteria > Desulfobacterota > Desulfobacteria > Desulfobacterales > JAFDCJ01 > JAFDCJ01. The sequence continues at coordinate 266,447 of CAWGCM010000031.1, forward strand.
CATGGGGACCCAGAACCCTTTGGTCCATCCCAGCAGCCAGACGGCCAGGCGTTTATGAAAACCGACCTCTACCACCGTCGCTCCCAGGGCAAAAACGCCCAGCATGAACATCGGTGCGTCACCCGCAAAGGTCTTGCCGATCATGTTAAACGGCAGAAGCCCGAAAAAGTAAGCCATCGTCGGCATCAAAAGGCCCGTCACCCCGATCGGCAGGGCCTCGACGGCAAAAAAGATGACCGCCATGGGAACAATCCCCAGCACGATCATCGTTTTGGCGGCCGCCTCCCTGGTATTATGGGCGATTTCCCAGTCGATCATCTTTTGGACGTAGCCGTATTTTTCCATCACCTCGACAAGCGACTGGGGTGTGGGCAAAATAAAGGCGATCAGTATAAAAATACCGGCGCCAACTCCGATCCACAGTCCTTTTTTGGCAAATATGCCCGTTTTCTCCCCATGTGTGTCCATCAAGTAGCTCCTTATTAAGCATCATCTTATAATTTGGGGTCTATCAGATCTTAGCTGTCTCCAGATAGAATCGAAATGCAATGTCAATCGCCTTTGATGATATCGCAAATTTTTGCAAAAACATCAGACAACCGCAATATTCCCACGACCTCTTCATCACTGGTTACCAGCAGAGAATGATAAGGTTGCACAATCAGCTGGTTAGTGGCCTCACCCAGGGTGGCATTTTCATCAATATACTCGCCTTCCAAGGGCGCATGGATAAAATCACTGACCTTCAGCCCTGCGGCCCGTTCACGAAAAAACTGTAGCGGTTCTGCCCACAGAACGTTGCTTTTCAGCATGTCCTTGATCAAATCCGGACTGAATCCTGATCGCTCCAGCACTCCCGTACCTTCCACTTTTCCATAATTGGGTTCAAGGGCGACCAGGATGTCTTTCATGATTATTTTACTCACAACTTTGCCGTTCTCATCCAGCACCAGTATGGCACGATGCAAATGCCGGGACGGGGCAAGCGTCATTTGAGCCTTTTCCAATGCAAGGACGGCCTCGAGCAGCGTCGCCTCCTGGGGAACCGTTGCATACGCTTCGAGTGGCACCATCAGTTCTTTTACGGTTATGGTTTTCATATTATTCCTCCCTGGCCCAAGTTAGGGGCTTCGCCCCAATAGGAATCCGTTGGCAGAATTGGACCCGGATTGCAGTTCCGGAATATCCGAGACGTTGGATATCTGATTATCGACAAATTAGCCACCTAACTATATTCAGGAATGATATAAATGTCAAAAAGAACTTGAGGCAAATTTACTGGCACACCTCATTTATAACACATTGTAACACTTAAACAACAATTATCGGTCGAAGCATGACCACACGCAAAAAGACTATACAAACGTGCCGAATTATGATAGCTGATTCCCTTTTATAATTTTTACTCTAAAAAATGGAGGTGGCCGTGAAATCATACACAGTCAAAGATTTAATGGTGCCGCTTTCGGAGTACGCAACCGTGACCGAGGACGCAACCCTTTACGAAGCCGTCCTGGCTCTGGAAGAGGCTCAGGAAAATTTCGAGGACAAGCACACCCGTTACCGCCATCGGGCCATTCTCATGCTGGACAATAGACGGCAACGTGATCGGCAAACTCAGCCAGCTGGATGTGCTCAAGGCCCTGGAACCCAAATATCAGGACATGGCTCAGGGGGAAGGATCGCACCGGTTTGGGTTTACCAAAAAATTCATGCAATCCATGCTGGAGGATCTTTCCCTTTTTGCCAGTCCCCTGGATGATATTTGCCGCAAAGCCGGAGAACAGCCCGTCAAAAAATTTATGCACACCCCCGGCGAGGGCGAATATGTCGCCGAAGACGCAACCCTGGAGGTCGCTATTCATCAGTTGATCATGGGACACAACCAGTCGTTATTGGTGACCCGCAATAAAAAAATTGTGGGCATATTGCGCCTGACGGATGTGTTTGCCGCCGTGTTCCACAAAATGAAAGAGTGTTTTTTATAAGATAGTTTCTGAAGCATCACGCGGATATTCAGACAACTCATACAGCATTTAAAGGGGAGAGGAGGAATCTATAAGTGGTTGAAAATATTGCTGCACCAGAAGAATATCGACTGGAAAAAAATGGGATTTCTTTTCCTGGGCATGGCCCTTTTTGCGGTGGTTTACTGTCACCGCTCTGGCCCGATGCCGTCGATCCCATGGGCAAACATTTCCCGCTGAGCACGGAGGCCAAGGGCGCCATTGCCGTTTTTCTGCTGGCTGCCACCTGGTGGGTTTTCGAAGTGGTGCCCATCGGCGTCACCAGCCTGGCCATCGGCGTCCTGCAGGCCATGTTCCTGATTCGCCCGGCCAGAGACGCCTTTACGGATTTTATGGTGCCCTCGGTGATGTTTATTTTCGCCTCCATCATGATCGGGCTGGTATTCACCAAAACCGGGTTGACCAAACGCCTGGCATACAAAATGCTGATCATCGTGGGTGAAAAAACCAGCATGATCTACCTGGGCTGTTTCGTCGTGACGTCGATCCTGACCCATATCATGGCGCACACGGCGGTGGCGGCCACCATTTACCCCCTGCTGGTGTCGATTTATGCCCTTTACGGTGAGGGCGATAAAAAGACCAAATTCGGCAAAGGACTGTTTATCGGAATGGCCTATGTGGCCGGTGCCGGCAGTATCGTCACCCTGCTGGGAGCCGCCCGCGGTGCCGTGGCCCTGGGCTTTTTCAAGGAAATCATGAACCAGGACATCACGCTTTTTCCAGCTGACCTGGTACATGTTCCCCATCGGCTGGCTTATGACCTTCCTGCTCTGGGGCTTTTTTATGGTTTTCTTCAAACCTGAGAAAAAAACCATTCCGGGACTCAGAGAAAAGGCCCGCCAGTTAAGCGCCGAGCTGGGACCACTGACCCGCAACGAAATCAAAGCGGCCGTTATCGTGGGCGCCTGTATTCTCGTCATGGCGGCCAAGCAGTTCCTTCCCGCGCTGGCGCCCATCGACAAAACCGCCATTATTCTGGTATCGACCATCCTGTTTTTTGTCACCGGCATCATGGACATCGACGATCTGGAAGCCATCCCCTGGAACATTATTCTACTGTTCGCCGGTGCCATGAGTATCGGCAATTGCCTGTGGCAAACCGGCGCCGCCAGCTGGATGGCGGTCAACTGGCTGGCCATGTTCCAGGAAGCCCACTGGTTCGTGTTCATCATGAGCATCGCCTTTTTCGTCATGGTCATGACCAACGTTATCATGAACGTGGCCGCCATCGCCATATCCCTGCCGGTGGCCCTGGTCATCGCCCCCTACCTGGGGGTGGCGGGTGAAGTGATTTTATTCTCGGCCCTGGTGACTGCCGGAATGCCGTTTTTGTTGCTGGTTGGCGCCGCCCCCAACGCGATTGCCTATGATTCCGGACAGTTTACAACCGCAGAGTTTTTTCTTTACGGCATCCCGGCCAGTATAATATTGATGATCGTCACCGGTTTTGCCGTCTTCGTGCTCTGGCCGATGATGGGCATGACGGTATTAACGGGTGGATAGTGCAAAACGGCGGCTGGACGGAAAAAATGAACGTCCAACATCGAACGTCCAACCTTCAACATCGAATTGTAAGACTGTGGACCACAGGGGAGGGTTATGAATCTTTTTTTTCTATCGCTGGCGATTATTTTCTGCGGAGGCCTCTTATCCCTGATTTTCTGGCGGCAATTCGTCCTGATGAAGACCATCGGCGTTATCGCCATCGGCGGCGGATGTCTTCTGGGACTGATCGACGCCGGCACCAAACTCTTTAATCCGGGACCCTATACCGCGGCCTTTGATTATCTGAAGGCGTTTTCTCTGTCCTTTCAAATCGATGCCCTGTCGGCATTTTTCCTGATCGCCATCTACGCCGTCTGCCTGTTGGCCGCCCTTTACAGCTACCACTACATGGACAAATCCCAAAAGGCGCTTCGTACGGCCGGCAACTACTTTTTTTTCAGCCTGTTGACGGTCTTCATGGTCCTGGTAGTGACCGCCGGCAACCTGATCACTTTCATGCTGTCCTGGGAAATCATGTCCCTGTCATCTTTTTTTCTGGTGATATACAACTACGAAACCGAGGAAAACCGGAAGGCCGGCTATCTCTATTTTGTGTTTTCCCAGGTCGGGGCCATGTTCATCCTGGCGGCCTTCGGTCTGATCTATGCCCATACCGGAAATTTTGGTTTCGCAGATGCCGCAGCTCTGCCCGAGACGGCCAAAATCATCGTTTTTGTGCTGGCATTTATCGGCCTGGGCTCCAAGGCTGGTGTTTTTCCTTTTCACGTCTGGCTGCCCCATGCTCACCCGGCCGCCTCCAGCCATATTTCAGCGGTGATGTCCGGGGTGATGATCAAAACCGGTATCTACGGAATCATCCGTATCTATATGCTATTGGACTGGCACACACCAATGTTCGGCCATATTGTTCTGATTGCCGGCATCGTTTCCGGCATCCTGGGCGTCGTCTACGCCCTGGGACAACATGATCTTAAGCGTTTGTTAGCTTACCACAGCGTTGAAAATATCGGCATCATTTTGATCGGCCTCGGCATCGGCATGCTCGGGGTCGCCGCAGGCAAACCGGTCATGGCGGTTCTCGGGTTTGCCGGCGGCCTGCTGCATGTGCTCAACCATGCGATCTTTAAATCGCTTTTGTTCATGGGCGCCGGCATGGTGCTCCACAAAACCGGGACACGCTCCATCGACCTTTTGGGTGGACTGATTAAAAAAATGAAAATTACCGGAACCACCTTTCTGATCGGATCGCTGGCCATCTCCGGGCTTCCGCCTTTAAATGGTTTTGTGAGCGAGTTTTTGGTCTACATGGGCGGATTCCGGGGTATGGCACTGGACAAAACGCCCTTTGCCATGTGCCTGCTGGCCATTGTCAGCCTGGCGATTATCGGGGGTCTGGCCCTGGCCTGTTTCACGAAGGTTGTGGGCGTTGTCTTTCAAGGCGAGCCGCGCAGCCCGGTGGCGGAAAATGTAGATGAAAAAGGCGTGACCATGCTCATTCCCATGCTGGTTCTGGCGGCCGCCTGCATTGTGATCGGTGTCTTTCCAACCTTCTTCATGACCATGGCGCTTAAGGCCGTTGCATCTTTAGGACTGGGTTACGGTCGTATTCCCCTTGAACCCTTCATCGAACTGACCGCCAATATTACGCGGACGGCGGTCCTTATCTTTGCTGTATTTTTATTGATCCTGGCGTTGCGCACACTATTGTATCGTGGCAAAACAGTGACCCGCTCCGGTACCTGGGGCTGCGGCTTTACTAAACCAACGGTTAAAATGCAATACACCGGATCTTCCTATGCGGCTTCAATTCTGGAATTTTTCAAACCGTTCGCCCCACTGACCGAAAATGATCCGGCGGTACGGAAACGCTTTCCCGGAAAAGACCCATTACCACAGCCATGTCAGTGATATTGCCGAACTGCATATGGGCAATGTCGTGGTGCGGCCGGTCCTGTTTCTGTTTGATAAGCTGCGGTGGCTGCAGCACGGGGATATTCACCTGTATGTCGGCTATATTCTTCTGGCGATTGTCGTATTGTTGTTTTTCGTCTGATTGAGGGATAACTAAAAAAAATGAACATTGAACATCGAATCCGCCTTGGCGGACCCAACATCGAATAATGTATCCTGTCAATTGAAAAAAAGACTGAACGAAGTGAATCTGCCAATCGAAATTCGATTCGGGTAAGATCGCTGCAAGCTGCGGGTTTGCTTGTTTATAATAGATAAAGCGCAGCGCCATCAATATCGATGTTCGATGTTGAGCTTGATGTTCGACGTTCAATTTGATCAAAAAAGAAACTCAGCAATTCCACTTGAGCGATTGACAAAAAAAGGATGCCAATGAAATCAATTATTTTCCTTATCCTGGCCATACTCCTGGCACCGCTGTATTCAGGATGGATATACAAGGTCAAGGCGTGGTTCGGAGGCCGCAAAGGATCGCCGGTGTTGATTAATTATTACACCCTGATCAAGCTTTTTCAAGAAGGGATCGGTCTACAGCACCAGCACCACCCTCATTTTCAAACTGGGGCCCATGGTCTCGCTGTGCGCGGCGACTGTGGTGCTGATGTTTCTGCCCATCGCCGGGCAGCCGCCGCTATTTTCGTTTAAGGGGGATGTCATCCTGCTGCTGTATCTGCTGGGCCTGGGCCGGTTTTTCACCATTGCCGCTGCCATGGACACGGCCTCGCCCTTCGAAGGCATGGGCGCTGCCCGGGAAGCATTCTTTCCGATTATCTGCGAGGCCACCCTGTTTATGATCCTGATTCTGTTTTACACCCTGACCGGCGAATTGAGCCTGGCGGCTTATTTTGCCGGCGGCCAACCTTTCGGGCTGTGGCAATCAGCCGGGCCACCCCTGCTGTTTGTGGCCCTCGCTTTTTTTATTGTGCTGCTGACGGAAAGTTCCCGGGTCCCGGTGGATGACCCGGCCACCCACCTGGAATTGACCATGATCCATGAAGTCATGGTGCTGGATCACAGCGGGCCGGATTTCGCACTCATCGAGCTGGGCTCTTTTTTCAAGCTTTTTTTCTATTCCACCCTGGTCACCCGTTTGATCTGCCCGTTCACTTTGGGACACCCGGCGGCAGACATCGGTTTATTTTTTATCGTGCTCGGGCTGGTGTATACCGCCGTCGGCGTCACGGAATCGGTCATGGCCCGCTATCGCATGGACAAGGTGCCCCAGTTTGTCCTGACATCATTTGCCCTGGTTTTTTTCGCAACCGTCATCACATTGGAGTTTTTAAAATGATCCAACCAGTTGATACCATTTTGGCCCTTGTGCTTCTGTCGGTGCTGGTCTCCTTCGGTTCCAGTCGCCTGCCGTCGCTGATCAAGGTGCTGGCTTTCCAGGGGGTGGTCGTTTCCATCGTGCCGCTGGTCATCGGCCACGAACTGACCGCCGGCAGCATCGTGTTCACCCTGGTCACCCTGGTCATCCGGGGAATCGTTATCCCGCTGTTCATCTATCTGGCAATTAAAAAAGTGGCTATCCGCCGCGATGTCGGACCCATCGTCGGGTATCATGCTTCCCTGCTGGCCGGTCTGGCCCTGATTGTGGTGGCCACCTTTGTCAGCCCCAAGTTCAATTTACCCCAGACCGGCGGCGATGCCCTGTTGCTGCCCACGGCCATTACCCTTCTGGTGGCCGGTATGTTTCTGCTCATGGCCCGGCGCAACGCCATTGCCATGGTTCTCGGTTATATCATGATGGAAAACGGGATCTATCTGGTGGGCACCAGCTTTTCGGTCCGCGCCCATCATATTGTTGAATTCGGTATCCTGCTCGATGTACTGGCCGGCGTTATGATCATGGCCATCATCCTGCAGAATATCAACCAGGCGTTTGATGATGTGGATACGGCGCTGCTCAGAACCTTAAAGGAATAGGTGTTTCATGGTTGAAATCGTTTTTCTGATTCCGCTGTTAACCGGTGTAATTGCGTTCTTTATTCCGCGGACAACCGGTCGGCCCCTGCTGGTGATTACCGGGGTTATTCACCTGGTTTTATCCCTTTATCTGTGGATCCGGCGGCCGCAAGCCCTGTTCGAAATTTATTTTGCCGTCACCCCCGAAGGCCTCCTGTCTCTAATGGTGATATCGCTGCTATTTTTCCTGATCTCGATATATACCACGGGGTATCTCAAAAACACTGAAATCCGCTCCGAGCGCGTTTTTACCGGATCGATGCTGCTGTTTTTGTCCACCATGACCATGGTGACCCTTTCGGATCATATCATGGTGATGTGGATTGCCATCGAGGCCACCACCCTGGCCAGTGCACCGTTGATATATACCCATCGGTCCGCAGCCACCCTCGAAGCCACCTGGAAGTACGTGTTGATCTGCTCGGTGGGTATCGCCCTGGCCCTGCTGGGTTCGGTGCTGATTACCCTTTCCATGGATATCGGCGGGGTCGATGTACCGGTGGCTTTTTCCGCCCTGACCGGTGAAGCCGGACGCCTGGATCCCCTGTGGCTCAAAACCGGTTTTGTGTTCATTCTGGTGGGCTACGGCACCAAAATGGGCCTGGCGCCGATGCATACCTGGCTGCCCGACGCCCACAGTGAAGCCCCCAGCCCGGCCTCGGCCCTGTTGTCCGGGGTATTGCTCAACTGCGCCTACCTGGGAATATTCAAAACCAATAAACTCATGCATGCCGCCGGCCTGGGGCATTTTTCGGGTACGATTCTGATGGTATTGGGCCTGGTATCCATCCTGGTGGCGGCAACCTTTATTCTCAAGCAGACCGAATACAAACGGCTGCTGGCCTATTCGAGCATCGAAAACATGGGCATCATCGCCTTCGGCACCGGCATCGGCGGACTGGGCGCCTATGGCGCCATGCTGTGCCTGATCCATCACAGCCTGATCAAATCATCCCTGTTTCTGTCATCCGGCAACATCCTGCTGGGTTACGGCAGCCGGCTGATCACCGAAACCGGTAAACTTGCCGGGCGCATGCCGAAAACCTTTGTGGCCTTTTTCGGCGGATTTGCCGGTATTTCCGGGTTTCCGCCCTTCGGAATTTTCATCGGAGAACTGTTTATCATCATCGCTGCCTTTCGCAGCGGGCATTATATCGCTGTGGGGATTTTTATTCTGAGCCTGTGTGTGATTTTCGCCGGATTTGCCAAACACGTCATGCAGATTTCCTTCAGTGAGGTCCAATGCCACGATTCGGATGGAAGAAAAACCCATCATGGTCTGGCCCCAGTATGTGCTTCTCTTGACCTCACTGGTACTGTGTATCTGGATTCCGGATTCCCTGTACCAGACGATTATTCATGCAGTCAATTCCATTGGCGGGGGATTTTAATGAACACGGATTTTTTACAGATCGGTAACGGCGAAGCGGTCACCCGGGACCGCATTCCCCATCTGGCATTTGATGATTTTCGCAGCCAGGCGCTGGGTATCGTCGCCAACGGGGGCAAGGTTGTCCATTTTTTCGCCTATCCCGACGGCGACGGCGTCAACCTGCTGGCGGTCCTGCGGTCCGACCACCTTCTGCTGGCCGGCTGCCGGGCACCGGAAGCCTATCCGGCGCTGACCGCCGAATGTGAACCCTTCCACATGTTCGAGCGGGAGATCGCCGAACAGTTCGGCATCCGTCCCGAAGGCCACCCCTGGCTCAAAATGGTCCGCTATCACGCCAACGAACGCGGTCTGCCGGATGTTTTCGGAAACGATTACAGTGAAGACATCCCCGGCAACTACGATTATTATGCCGTGGAAGGCGAAGAGATTCACGAAGTCGCCGTCGGGCCGGTGCACGCCGGCGTGATCGAGCCCGGCCATTTCAGGTTCAATTGTATCGGTGAGCGGGTGCTCCATCTGGAAATTCAACTGGGCTATCAGCACCGCGGCGTCGAGAAACTATTTCTCAATGCAGACATCAAGCGGCTGCCGATCCTGGCCGAAGGCATTGCCGGCGATACCGCTGTCGGTCACAGCCTGTGCATGGCCCAGGCGGTCGAAGCACTGGCCGCCATCGACACCGATGCCGGAGCGCGCATTATCCGCACCATCGGTTTGGAATTTGAACGGATTGCCAATCACGTCGGGGACCTGGGTGCATTGAGCGGGGATGTGGCTTTTTTGCCGCCGGCCAATTACTGCGGCCGCATGCGCGGCGATTTTTTGAACATGAGCCTGTGGATATGCGGCAACCGTTTCGGCAAGGGCCTGGTCCGCCCCGGCGGCGTGCGCTTTCCGCTGACCGATGAAGACCGCCAGGTCCTGACCGAACGCCTGGCAGAATTGAAACCCCAGGTTGAACACGTCATCGACCTGCTTTTTTCGACCTCCAGCGTCCGCTCACGGTTCGAAGGCTGCGGAGTGGTCAGCAACCCGGATGCGGAAAAGCTGGGTCTGGTGGGCCCGGCCGGTCGCGCCAGCGGGATTGCTTACGACGTTCGGCGCTGTTTTCCCACGGAACATTATCCTCGGCTGGATATCCCCGAGAATGCCGAACCCACCGGCGATGTGTATGCCCGGGCCAAGGTGCGGGCTGACGAGGTGCTGCAATCCATCGCCATAATTGAATCCCTCCTGGGCCGCCCGATTGAAACCCGCTGCGTCGAGGACGGGGATTTTCAGCTGGCACCGTCGTCACTGGCTGTCACGGTCAACGAAGGCTGGCGCGGGGAGCTGTCGCATTGTTTGCTGACCGATGCCGACGGCAAAATCATGCGCTATAAAGTCAAGGATCCGTCATTTCATAACTGGAACGGTTTGGCCATGGCTTTGAGGGACACGGGAATCTCCGATTTCCCGCTCAACAACAAGAGCTATAATCTGTCCTACTGCGGCTTTGATCTATAGTGCTTGTTTTTACACGGGTAGAAGGCAAATGATTTGCCGATATAGCAGGAACCGGAAAAAAACAAATTTATCACGAAAGGCCGAAAACACGAAAATAAACCAAGCTAAATTTCGTGCTTTCTATATTTCGTGTTTTCGTGATTAGAAAACATAAAATGCAAAAAAATCAAAATTAATAACCATAAAACACCGAAGTGAAGCAAAATGCTAAATACGCTGAAAAACAGATTTGAGCAGGGCTGCCGCACCAGCGCTTACCCCAAAACTACCATCGAACTGCCGGCGCGCTATCGCGGACAGCCCCGGGTCCTTGTAGAGGCATCATCCGAATTAGCTGCTGAATGCGCGGCCGCCTGTCCCCAGCAAGCCATTGACGCTGATCGCAAAACTATCGATCTGGGGCGCTGTGTGTTCTGCGGAACCTGTGAACGCCTGTCCGAAGGCCGGTTTGTCACGTTCAGCCGCAATTTTGAGCTTGCCGTGGCCGAAAAAGACCATCTTTTGACCGGGGGCGAACTCCCATCCCTGGCCGAACATGCTAAAAAGCATTTCAAAAAACTGTTCGGACGTTCCCTGCAGCTGCGCCAGGTATCAGCTGCCGGCTGCAATGCCTGTGAGGCCGATCTGAACGTGCTGGCCACACCCTTTTTCGATCTGGCCCGCTTCGGCATCAATTTTGTGGCGTCGCCGCGCCATGCCGACGGAATCGTCGTCACCGGTCCTGTTTCCCGGAATATGAAAACAGCCCTGCTGCAGACCTATGAGGCAACGCCGGCCCCCAAGGTTGTGATTGCCGTGGGAAGCTGCGCGCTGTCCGGCGGCCCGTTCCGCGGCAGCGCCGAGATCACCGAGGGCCTGGATAAATTATTGCCGGTGGATCTGTACATCCCCGGCTGTCCGCCGCACCCGCTGACGAATTTGCACGCCCTGTTAACTTATTTCAAATAAAAACGGTTCCGTAAACAGCCCAACTTCTGCGTTGCGCTGCATTTCGCAATCATTCAACGTACGATTCGTACGCCTCATGATTTCGAAATTTGCGCGCCTTGAATTTGAACTTTTTTCGGAACCGTCTGATTCTATGGCCTTAAAATCTGAGTTCTTTCCATGGCAAACCTGAGGCTTCAAAGGTTAGCAAGCGATCAGAGGTGCGAACTGTTGCTTTACCATATGTCAGTTTTATTTCTTCTATAGATTCACTCATTCGGAGGTTAATTTCAAATTCACCAAAATTTGAATGACAAATACAGGCGTATGACTTGACAGACATTGAACTCCAATGTCGTTTTGGTCATTGAAACATTCAAATTTAGGGTTTGTTTCGAGTTTCGGATTTAGGATTTCGAATTTCCGAACAAGCCGAAAATAAATTGGCTAAAATTCCCTAATGGTTTCGGCTTGATCGGGTCAGGGCTGAATCACAATGGCCGGATACAGCCCCTGAAATTCGCCGTCCGGGTATGGCTGGATCATATTAAAGGAGATGTTCTGATTCTTCTGGGCATGTCCCCTGTCCTTTTTGCCGTCAAAAAAAGCCCCGTTGGCCTCGAGAATATGATGAATGCGATCGCGAAAGGCTGTGACAAAACCGCCGCCACTGCCTTCAAAAGACATGTTACCTTTTATCAGGCCATCATCGATCTTGGATAAGTCTCTGAGGGCAATGCTGTTGGTTTCAAGCTCTTGCGGATTCGTTATCATACCCCAGACCAGGTGGCCGGGGGGGATGGCCAACGGTTTTTTAATATCGATGATGGTATGGGGCATGACAATACTCTCGTCGCCTATGGTCAAGCGGCTTCGGCGCGCCCACGCAAAAAGCTGTTGAACCCGACGAATATATTCTTCCCCATATCAGCCTCAATGATTTTGGCCCCATGGGCGGTCACATTGAAACCTTCCAGTCGAGAATTGATTATGTAACAATCCTCCTGGGCATTGGCGCCTTTGCCAAGCCATGAATTTTGAAGGTAGGCGCGTTGGGAAACCAGGACATTTTCACTGATGTGGGTTTTGGGTTTGATGACTGCATATCGATCCAGGGATGTGTTGGAGGGAACTGAAACCGGTGTATCCAAATTGACCACGTCAAAAACACGCTGGAAGGCTTCTTTGCGATCTTCCACAAAATCAATGAACAACCCCTGCGGAGGTCTGGACGCAACGAAATTGATGTAGTGATCCAATTGATCAAGGGGGTGGTGGTATAGAAAATTAAACTCGCCGGGACTGCGGACCCAGACAGTCCCGGGTCCAATATTAAGATGGCCGATCTCGCCGGCCTGGACGTATGAATAGGTCCCGATGACACAATCCCGCATGGTAGTCAAATCAACGGTCGCAAGGGGTCCCAGAAAACATCCATCCGAGGGGGAACCGTGAATATTGGCGTTATGGGCCGAAACGGTATCCCTGATGAAAAATTTTTCTAGGGTTTCCGGGTCGTGTGAAAAATTATGAACCAGGGTTTTGATTAGAAAACTGTCTTCGATGTCAATGCCTTCATCTCTGGTGATCGGGATTTTAAACTTTTGATAATGAAATACATCACCCCGTTGTTTGAGTTCGTCGCCCCGGATATCAGTTTTGTAAAGGATCGAGTTTCTGGTGCGGATTTTTCCCAAAAAATAACTGCCGGCCAGACTGGAATGTCTGAATACCAAATCAAGGGGATGGTTGGGGGTAATACCATAGAAGGCATAGAATTTGCCCATCTGATTCAATGGCACCAGATTCTTGATAAAAGGGGTTATGTCGTAGTCAAGTTCACGCAAGTTTATATTGATTCTCTGAATAATACGGTTCAGCAGTTTTGCCAATTCTTTCATGATGGTTCCCTATTATAGTTCACATTCTTTCATGGTATGGAATACCGCCGCGAAAACGTCCGTCATGCGCAATATCCCAATAATCTCCTTGCGCCGGGTGACCAGCAGAGATATATGAGACCCCATGACCAGCTGCATGACCGCTAATTCAAGGGAAGCTTCCTGGTCTATAATTTCGCCCTCAGAGGGGGCCTGCATGAAATCTTCCACTTTTAATTTGGAGGCTTTGCTGCAGAGGTCTTTCAGCGGCGCTGCGGTCATTCGACGCTGCGTGCGGAGTTTATGGACAAAATTGGGACTGAAGCCGAATTGGCCCAATTCATTAATTTCGCCTGGATTCTCCTCTTTCGGTTCAAGAGCACGCAGCACATCCAATTGGCTCAATTTGCCGATAACCCGCTTTTTCTTATCCAGAATTAAAACACCGCGGTGCTTATATTTGGTGTGGTCGAACTCCTCCTGGGCTTTTTCCAGGGCCAGGACCGCCTCAAAAAGGGTTGAACCCTTTGGAACCGTGGCATATTCCGAAAGTGGCACCATTAATTCTTTAACACAAAATTCGCTCACAGAGGACCTCCAGTCTGTTACTAAACTAAAAGATATAAGGGATCAGGGCTAACACTTATAAATTTAATGAAAAATACTGACAAACTCAAGTCTTTTTTGAGAATGAACGTTAGCCACCCCGAGTAGCAAATCTGCGCTTCGGACGACGGACAACGGATATGAATCGGAATATTGATGACAACCTATAACTTGTCAAGATTCGGCACCTGTGATAAAGATGCCACCTGGATATAATACCTGGCCTTCGGTCTTACTATTGGCACAAAGGAGCATATTTCAATGAGTATCGCAAACGTATTGTTGGTAGATGATGAGGTCGAATTTGTTGAAACATTCAGTGAACGTTTGGGGATACGGAATATAGCCATCTCAAAAGCGTTCAACGGAGAAGAGGCGCTGCAGGTACTTGAAACTAATCAAGACATCGAAATCGTTATTCTGGATGTAAAAATGCCGGGGATGAACGGGATTGAAACCCTGACGAAGATCAAAGAAAAATATCCCCTGGTGGAAGTCATTATGCTTTCAGGTCACGCGGATGTCGAATCCGCCATCGACGGCATGAAACAGGGCGCCTTTGATTATTTGATGAAGCCGTGCGACATGGATCAGATCATCGCCAAGGTAACCGATGCCGCGGCCAAAAAACGCCAGCACGAAGAAAAAATAATCCAGGCCCGCATCAAGGAAATTACTTCACGGCATGCCTAACAAAAAGGTATAAGGTTGAAGGCATTCGGTTAGGTTTCAGATAACAGAAGACAGATGGCAAATACTGCTGATTCCAGGGCCTTAAAAACTATATAGCACAGACTTCGACTCCGCTGAGCCGAGGCCGCTGCCCTACTCCTGAAACCTGAAACCAGTTTCCAGTCGCCAGCATAGCACACACCTCGAACCACGCAACCCGCAGGGGTTTCGTACTCGTCCTTGTACTCGTGCTCGTCCTCGGCACCCCATCTTATTTTGCATGCATATTCAGCCTTTTCGAGGACGAGAACGACGACGAGGACGAGGACGATGGATTAAATCCCGTAACTCGCAACGCGGAACCCGCAGCCCGTAACGCGTAACCCGTACCTACCTCGCCCGCCATCCCTGGGTCTTGCGCTTGAACCGTCGACTGACGAGCTCGGCCAGGCTGCGCACAATCACGTTGGCGAACACAATCAGCATACACATGGCCGCTGCCGGAGCGGTGTCACCGGCATCGTCCATATTGATAACCGCCACCGAGGCCAGGGGATTATCGCTGGTGTAGAGGAAAATCACCGCCGAGACCGTCGCCATCGAACTGACGAAGTAAAACACGGAGATCTCCAGGATCGCAGGAAAACACACCGGTACCGTCACACGCAGAAAGGTTTTGTAAAACGGAACGGCCATTGATTCGGCCACCGATTCAAATTCCTTGTCCAGCTGCCGGATGGCCGTTGTGGCGGTCAGGAAGCTGACGGTATAGAAGTGGATGATGTTGCAAATCACCAGAATGGCCATTGTCCCGTAAAGAAGGTTGAATGGATTGTAAAACTCGATTCCCGTAAACGGTATGTTCAGGTGCGTCTTGTTGAAGAAAGAAGATGTAGGCAATTCCAATCACCAGCCCGGGCAGGGCCAGGGGCAGAATCGAAAGGAAATAGGCGGTGCGTCTGAGCCAGACGGTCCCCTTGGTTTTGTCGATGAGGTAAGCACTTGTAAAAGTGACAACTGCGCCGAAAAGGGCCGTCAGGGCCGCCATTCTGATGCTGTTCCAGAACGCCGCGTAGCCACCGCCGCCGACGTCATCAAAGGCGTAGTGTTTCAGGGTCCAGATCTGCGGATACCTCTCGGGGTTGGTAAAGGCATAAGGCCAGATTTTTACCAGCGACGCCACCCCCGCCATGAAGACCATCAACAGGATAAAGGCGGCTATCAGGGTACAGATGCTGCCATAAAACGTATCGCGCCCACGGCTGGCCTTGGGCATGTAGGGCACGGCGCGCGCAGTCACAATGGCCGTGGCGCGACGCTGCACGATCCGATCCGCAATAAAGGCCAGGACGGTCGGTATCAGCAAAATGATGCTCACCGTGGCTCCCATCCCGAAGTTCTGCTGCCCGATGACCTGTTTGTAGATGTCCACCGCCAGGATATTGAACTGGCCGCCGACCACTTTCGGGGCGCCAAAGTCAGTAAAAGAAAGGGTGAAGGCCACGAAAATGGCGCTCAACAGGCCAAATTTGACGCTGGGGATGGTGACCGTAAAAAAAGTTCTGATCTTGCCGGCTCCCAGGCTTTCGGATGCTTCGTATAGTCGGGCATCAGTGTTGGAGAGGGCCACCAAAAGAATCATGAATGCCGGCGGAAAGGTGAAAACGACTTCAGCAATTACGATCCCCGTTAACCCGTAAAGATGGATATCCCATGCCAGCCAGGGCAGGTAGTCGAAAAATCCGGTGGTAATAACGCCCTTGTTGCCAAACATATAGACGAGTGACAGTCCGTAAAGCATCGTCGGTGCAAAAAGAGGAATCATCGCCACGATGCGAAAAAAAGCCTTGCCGAACATCTTGGTCCGGTGAATCCCATAGGCATACAAAAATGCCAGGGTAACCGAAATAAAGGTCGTGTAGAGGCCGACGCGTAAACTGTTCCAGACGGATTGGGCCAGCCCGGAGGACTCCATGTACTGGGTCAGAAACTCGATGGAGCGAAAGGCCTGAAAGGCCAGGACTAACAAAATGGCGATGGTGAGCATACCATTCTGATTAAAGGGTACCGTGGGTCGAATCAGGGTCCAGACGAAAAAGCCGATGAGGGTGATGGCCAGTAAAATGTTGCCAAGCGCAATGAATGTCCGACCCTGGGAAATCCCTTTAAGACCGAAGTAGTCAAAGAAGTTCACCATGCCGATAAACCGCTCTATGACGACCAGATCCTCCCCCTGGGGAAGCAGCTCGCCACTGATATTCCAGCGTTGCCCTTCAAGGCGTTGGATTTCGATGGGCTCCACCGGCAACACTTCTTTGCTCATGCGGTCCGGGCGTGCCAGATCGCAGATAACTCTTTCGATGCGCTCATCGCCAAGCTCCACAAAAATACCGGGAACTTCCGCTTTGCGCTGCCGTGTTTTAACGGGATTGTTATCGATGTAGAGAACCTCTTTTTGGCCCTCTTCCATCATTAACAGAACGGTGTGGCCGGCGACATCAATCTGTCCCCGAAAATCATCTGCGGCTTTCTCCTGTTCGGTAGGCTCCTCAATCTTGACCACCAACTCGATATGAGTAGCCCGGTCTACTACGTCCAGCAGGGGCAATACAATACCCACCATGAGCCAGAAGCAGGCGAAAGCAATGAGCAGGCGACGCACCCAATCTTCCGGACTGGACCTTTTGGTCACACGCTTGCCACTGACTGCTGAATTGGGCGCTATTCCCACGGGGCTTGTGAGCTTACTCATATCGACCTTACTTAAATGCTATAAAATTCAATTTACGCTGCCAACAAATGATATATTCTCAGATAAGGCATTGGCCTTGCACCATTCAAGGATAAAAAACAAATATCGAATACAAAATATTGAATGCTGAATGTCGGGTCCGACACCGTAGCTAATCTACTGGCCAGAGCGTCTGGCCTTGAAAAGGAGCAGCCTTTCGGGAGGTAGGTGGATCGGCAGTTCCATCTGGGTGCGAATCTTCATGGATTCCATAGCTTCCACCTGCAGATCCATGTTCAAGCGCTGGTCAGTTGCACCTCCTGCCTGGTGAAGTACCCTGAGGCGCATGGTATAGAGCGATCCCCTGAACTCAATCCGCTCAACCTTGGTTTTCAAAATATTAAAGTCCACCGACTCATCGCGAATGACCCGGATATCCTCCGGTCGAATGGCGACGATCACCGGCCTTCCCTGGTAATTTACCGCCCGACCGGATTTAGACTGCAATATGTATTGGCCAAAAAAAATGGAGTCCGGATCACGTCCCATGCAATCCGATATAAAGTTCATATCTCCGATAAAATCGGCCACGAAGGTGTTTTCAGGCGACACGTACAACTCATACGGCGTGGCGTACTGCATCAGCTTGCCTTCGTCGATGACCACCACGCGGTCTGCCATGGTGAGCGCCTCTTCCTGGTCATGGGTCACCATCAGGGTTGTAACACCGAGGGTCTCCTGAATACGGCGGATCTCGGCCCGCAAATATACCCGCACGCGGGCATCCAGCGCTGAGAGCGGTTCATCGAGCAAAAGCATGGAAGGGCTCGGTGCCAGCGCCCGGGCTAAGGCCACCCGCTGCTGCTGGCCACCCGATAGCTGGGCAGGATACTTGTGGGACTGCTCCTCAATACCAACGAGTTCCAGCATCTCCATGGCCCGTTGTTCCCGCTGATCTTTGGAGAATTGACGCCGATTGATGCCGTACTGAACATTACCGATAATGTTGATATTGGGAAAAAGCGCATAGGATTGGAATACGATTCCCAGTTGTCTGTTGGCTACCGGTTCGCGGGACACATCGCGATTCCCGATCCAAACCGAGCCGGAATTCTGTTCTTCCAACCCTGCAATCACCCGCAGAAGGGTTGTCTTCCCGCAACCGCTCGGACCCAATACCGAGACGAACTCTCCCTGCTTGATGCCGACGCTGATGTCACTTAACGCGGTAAACTGGCCAAACATCTTGGTAATATTTCGAACCTCCAGGAAGTATTCGTCGTTGCTATTTTCGATGTTACGATTCATTGCAATCTCCCCAGCGGCACATCCCATGAGAAATTTACAAATTTTTTAATTAGCCGATTTAAAATGCGTCGGTATTCTGTTCGACCTTGTTAATGTAGCTGTGGGACCAAGAGCCTAAATGCCGGCACAACCGCAAGAATGGGTTGTGCCGGCAGATTGCTTGGTTTGTATTATCTGTTACTTTTTAGGCGCGCTCTTGCTGTCGTAGCGTTTGATCCACTCTTTGAGTATACTCTTGCGGCTCTGGGCGGCCCACTGCAGGTCATTGTCAATAAGAACGGACATGGGATCTGACGGCCAGCCCTCGGGGGCATCAACTTTTATATCGGTGGCCACAATGGGGTAGACCTTGGCATACATGGCCATGGCTTCATCGCTGATGGCCCAGTCCAGGAATATTTTGGCCTCTTTTTTGATGCGGGGTTTCTTCATCAGGGCATTGGCTTCCACCTCGTAACCGGAACCCTCCTTGGGAAACGCGATCACCACCGGTTCGCCTTTGGCGCGTTGTTTGAAGCCGCGATAGGCAAAGGACATCCCGATGGGGAACTCGCCTTTGCCTGCCATTTTGGCCGGTTTTGACCCCGAGTGGGTATACATGGCGATGTTCTCATGCAGTTGATCCAGATAATCCCAGCCTTTATCCTGTCCCATGAGTTGCAAAATAGCCGAAACAGTCAGAAATCCGGTACCGGATGAGGCCGGGTTCGGCATAACGAGATGACCCTTGTACATTGGTTTGATAAGATCGGCATAGGATTGGGGCATTACCAGACCTTTGGCTTTCATCTCGATCGTGTTGCCCACGATTCCGGTCACATAAGCCTTAATTCCGACCCAGCGAACGGGATTGTCCCGACTGTCCTTCATCCCTTTTCTGACTTTTTCGATGCCCTTGGGGTTATAGCCTGTGATCATGCCCAGGTCGTTGCAAATCAGAAGGCTTGTGGCTGCCGTTCCCCATACCACGTCGGCCTGGATGTTGTCTTTTTCAGCCAGAAGCTTGGCCGTGACAATACCGGTTGAATCCCGGTAGAGCGTAATATTAATGTCAGGATGAGCCTTTTTGAAGGCCGGCAGATAAATTGCCACTTCATCATCTTCCAGGGCGGTATAAACCAGAAGATCTCCGGCATAAAGGCTGCTGACTCCCATAAGGGTCATCAGAGCAAACAGTCCCAGAATAATACCGAAAAAATGCCTGCGGCTTTTCGAATGCAATACATTGATCATTTTACTACCTCCTTTTTCTGATTGATTTGTTAATGATTGCAACATAGATACCTGTTACACTCGCGAAAGACAATATGGATTTTCAACCTGCTGTGACAGACTCTGATACAAATTCAGAAACTATGCAATACCAAACTTAATGATACATGCCAAGAAAAAAAATATCAGTACCGTCATGAGGTCAGGTTATGTTTGAGTTCATCACAGTGAGTGCCAGGTGCCTTTCAATTGTTCCTGATTTTCTAAACAAGTTAGTGGATTCACGCCAATTGGAATGGTGGAAAACTGGGCCTTCACAGCACCAATGATTTGGTTCGATAGGCTGCTATGCTCGGTCTGACTGATGTGGATTTGAGGACAAACTGAGTTGGTTTAGATGGGTTTGGAACGTTACGGATCGTTTAGATCGTTAAGGGTTTCAAGAATTCGGAATCACAATTCATAAGGTGTCAGACTTTCGTACCCGTCTTCGGTCACCAGGACGGTCTGCTCGAATTGGGCGGATAAAGAACCGTCCTTGGTGATCGCCGTCCAATTATCATCCAGTATTTTGAGTTCTTTTTGTCCGAGATTGATCATTGGTTCAATGGTAAAAACCATCCCTGGAGTCAGGGGAATCCCAACTCCTTTGTGGCCGAAATGCGGTACCTGGGGTGCTTCATGGAAATCCAGTCCCACACCGTGTCCCACAAATTCACGGACCACCGAACATCCCTGAGCCTCGGCGTATGTCTGGATGCTCCAGCCAATATCTCCCAGGGTATTGCCGGGCTTTACCGCTGCCATACCCCGCCTGAGGCATTCCCGGGCAATACTGACTATTTTGCGGGCTTTAGGATCGGGATTGCCGGCAAAAAAGGTTTTGTTGGCATCGGCATAATAGCCGTTTAAAATTGAGGTAACGTCAACATTTACAATATCACCATCTTGGATGACCCGGTTTCCGGGGATCCCGTGACATATGACTTCATTGACAGAGACGCAGACGCTTTTGGGAAAACCGCGATAGTTCAGCGGTGCAGGGGTGGCCCCGTTTTTAATCGTATATTCATGGACCAGGGTATTGATTTCATCGGTAATCAACCCGGGGGCAATTTTGGATTCCACCAGATCAAGGGTGTCCAGAACCAGCTGACCGGCCTGACGGATGCCTTCGACATCGGACTTCTTCTTTAAGCGGATGCCATATTTTCTCAGATATGTCTCTTCGAGGTCCGGGGCGGGGTCGCCATTTTTGCTGAGACAGCATTTTTTGTATTTCAACCCGCTGCCGCATGGGCAGGGGGCATTACGACCGACTTTATCCGTATTGGTTTTCACCTTCATTCCTCTTAAAAAGAGTTGCTTTTGTACGTGGGCTTAAATTAATATATTTTTTTCACGATTTCAACACACAATATCGTGACGACCGATTGGGGAACTATTCGATGCATCCTAAATACCATTTTAACCGACTGGAATTTTCCGGTTCTCTGGGTGACCTGGGCACCTTACTGCCGCTGGCACTCGGATTGATTTTGGTCAACGGCCTAAGCCCCAATGGTATTTTTTTATCGGTTGGCCTTTTTTTTGTCTTTTCAGGTTTGTATTTCGGTGTCACCGTGCCAATTCAACCGATGAAAGTAATTAGTGCTTATGCAATCGCCACAGCGATGACAGCTTCCCAGATTACCGCTTCCGGGTACTTGATCGGCCTGGTGTTATTGGTAATAGGGGCGACCGGTGCCATAACCGTTATCGGAAGGTATATCCCCAAATCGGTGGTCCGCGGTGTCCAGCTTTCAACCGGGACATTACTGATGGTCGAAGGCATCAAATTTATGATAGGGACCACCAAACTGCAGATGCTTCGGCAGGCAGCTGAACCGTATTTGAGCATCGCCAGTGCCGGACCGGTTCCGATTGGAATAATTATCGGTATTGTGGGAGGAGTGTTGACGCTTTTGTTATTGGATAATAAAAAATTTCCTGCCGGGCTGGTGGTTGTGTTCGGCGGTATCACCCTGGGATTGATCTTCGGCATCCGCGAAGGCCTGGACAAAATCACCCCCGGCATCCACCTGCCCCAATTCCTGCCCCTGGGTTGGCCGACCAAAGCCGATTTCACTTTCGCCCTGTTTGCCCTGGTGCTGCCCCAGATACCGATGACGCTGGGAAACGCTGTGATCGCATATGCGGACCTGTCAAAAGACTATTTCGGTGACAGTTCCAAAAAGGTCACCTACAAATCTGCGTGTATCAGCATGGCTTTGGCCAATTTTATAAGTTCCACCATCGGAGGCATGCCTCTTTGCCACGGAGCCGGCGGCCTGGCAGCCCATTATCGTTTTGGCGCCCGCACCGCCGGGTCAAACCTCATGATCGGTGTTATATTTATCATTTTAGCTGTTGTTTTGGGCAATGAATCTCTGGCGGTGATATATCTGCTGCCGCTATCCGTTTTAGGGATTTTGCTGTTGTTTGCAGGCAGCCAGCTGGCACTGACCATAATGGATCTGGAAAACCGCAAAGATTTTTTCGTGGTGCTGTTTATGCTGGGAGTTACATTGGCTACCAATCTTGCCGCAGGCTTTGTGGTCGGCATCGTTGTCGCCTGGGTTCTGAAAGCCAAAAGGCTGAATGTCTAATGTCGAATTAAGGAATTCTGCCCGCTGAGAGCCGCTGGGTGGAACGATCATTAAAAGCACTAAAAAGACAGAGCCAAGCGATCCCGTCATTCGTCATTCATCGCTTTAATTATATAAGGCGTATCGCTTCGGGTGGTATGCTTAAATCTATTGTTTCGCCCACCATGAATCCAAATTTTTGATAGCGCTTTTTCGAAATTAACAGCGCAAGCCAGACGCCGGCATCGACGACGATCCGTACTTTTCCGTTTTCCGCTATTATCTGCACAACACGTCCCTGAAATTCGTTTGCGGCGGCGGGGTCTTCTGAGGGCTTTCGGCCGGCTATTTTTTCGGGATCAATAAAGACACTGACAGCCCTGGGGTTTTCTATGAGTTGATGCCCCCCAATTGACAGATGCATTTTATCTTGAATAACGCACTGTGGTTGACCGGATGAATCGGTTTGCAGGACACCTCGGAAGATGTTTTCATACATGGTCGGAACCAGGCGACCTTGATTTAACACGATTGTATGATGGGCCAGGCGCGCAGCCTGGGACCTGTCGTGGGTGGTAAAAAGTACAGAAATTTTTTTAGCCTCATTGATGCGTCTTAATATGGTGATGATAATATTCTGATTTTCAACATCCACACTGGAAGTCGGCTCATCACACAAAAATACCCTGGGCGAAAGCGCCAACGCCCGGGCAATCGCCACCCGCTGGGTTTCACCCCCGGACAGATGCTGGGCCGGTGCGTTTGAAAATTCCCGCATCCCCACCAGATCCAGACTCTCGCCAATAATGCGCAACCGTTCTTTCTTGTCGACTTTTCGAATTTTCAAACCAAATTCGATGTTTTTAAAAACAGTTGTCGTAAATAAAATGGGATGCTGGTTCACCAGCACAATTTCTTTACGCAAAGGCTGTAGATCGGATTCGGCAAACCCCACCGGTCGGCCGCGGTATTGAATCTGACCGGCGGTGGGAGCTTCCAGCAGTCCCAGTATATTTAACAGGGTGGTCTTGCCGGCCCCGTTGGCTCCCAGCAGAGCATAAATCTGTTCTCTTTCGATCGCCAGCTCCGGAATGTCCAGAACCGTTCGCGATCCATATTTCTTAATTAAATCAGATACTGTATAAATCATTGAGATTGAACCCGGCCTTGAAAAAAATGAAACAACAGGTTCATGGCGAAGCTAATTCCCATCAAAACGATCCCTAGCGCAACCGCCAGGACAAAAGATCCTTTGTCGTATTCCAGGGCCATGAAAGTGGTCATGGTGCGGGTAAATCCTTTGATATTGCCGCCCAGCATCATGCTGATGCCAATCTCCGAAATTACTCGCCCAAAGGCGGCGACAATGGCGGCTACAATTCCAAAGCGCGCCTCCCTGAACACAACCCAGGCCGTCTGGCGGCGGTTGGCCCCCAGGGTTCTGGCTGTCTGGCGATAACGGTCGTCGATCCGGCTGATGGCCGCAATGGTGAAAGCAGCAATCACCGGAATGATCAGGATAACCTGGCCGATGATGATGGCCTGCTGGGTGTAGAGCAGATCAAATGGCCCGAAGATGCCCCGTCGGGAAATGAAAGCATACACAAACAGGCCGATAACCACTGTTGGAAGCGCCAGCATCGTGTTCAGCACCGTTATAAACATACGTTTGCCGGCAAACCTTCCAAAGGCGATCCCAAAACCCAGGGGCACGCCGATCGTACTGGCCAGGGCCGTTGATGCGCAGCTGACTTTTAGCGACACACCTATAATGGCGACCATCTCGGCATCCATGGAGATAACCAGCAGGATGGCTGAGTAAAAACTGTCAATTAGTAAATCCATGAAACAAAATTGATAGAGCTGTCAAAAGGTTACTACCTCTAAACCCCTACCGTTAATTTAATCAAGATAAGGATTTACAGGTTCAAAGGTTCAGCGTTCTGGGTTCAGGGGTTCAGGGGTTCAATAAAAATAATATCGAATGTCGAATTTTGTATATCGAAGGAATGTATTCTATCTTATTTATATAAGATTGAGCAAAGCGAAACCTTCCTTCGAAATTCTGTCCGCCTCCGGCAGATTATTCTGTGGTTCTGCGGTTCGTTGTTAAAACCTTGAACCCTGAACCGTGAACCCTGAACCAACAATCCATAATAACTAAATTGATTACATTAGCTTGCACAACCACATAGCCTAAATATTTTCCAATCGAACTATTGTATCGCATCCGGATAAAACAGCTGCTTCCCCAGCAGGCGGTATCCGTCGATAACGGATTGACCTCTGTCTGAAACAAGCCATTGGGCAAATTCATCGGCCAAATCAAATTTCACGTGCGGATGCTTTTTAGGATTAATCGGAATCACCCCATAGGGATTGGCCAATGCCGGATCGCCTTCACACAGCACGTCCAGTTCGATCGGGACATCCCGTCCGAATTTATACTTTATGAAGGTCCCGCGATCGGCCATGATGTAAGCCTGTTTCTCATCGGCAACGGTCAGGGCCTTGCCCATCCCCTGACCGATGGATAAATACCATTCTCCAAGGCCCACAGGGTGAATAAAGGTCACCTCGCTCTTTTTGCCTTTTTTGACGATCGTGCTGGTTTGCTTCTCCAGGGACAGGCCGGTGGCCTTCCACAGAGCCTGCTCTTTCGTGTGGGTGCCGCTGTCATCCCCGCGGGAGATAAAAGGGGCCTTGGCGTCCGCAATTTTTTTCAGAGCCTGTGTGGCGCTTTTTAAGCCCTTGATCCCCGCCGGATCTTTTTCAGGCCCCAGGATCACGAAGTCATTGTGCATCACAGCATAGCGTTTGGTGCCATAGCCTTCTTTGACAAACTTTTCTTCGCGCGACCTGGCATGTACGAAAATGACATCCACGTTACCGTCCATACCATCGCGAATGGCAGCACCGGTTCCTTTGGCAATCACCTTGACCTTGATCCCGGTATCCTTCTCCAACTGGGGTAACAAAACATCTAGTAAGCCACTAGCCTGCGTACTAGTTGTGGTGGACATCTTAATAATTTTCTCATCACCCAGAGCCATTGTTGACAGAAGCCCTAAAATCAAAACCGTGTATAAGGCTGAAATACCGTACCGTTTCATATTTTCCTCCTGTATTAAAAGTCTAAGGACGCACTTCGACCAGTGTTTTGAGCTTGGCCGGCAGAAGTTGATAATCCGCTTGATCGGGAACCCGGCACGGGACAAACGGCGGCTGGCCCAAAGATTAGAACTGTTTTTCGAACAACCGCTGATTGTTGCATTTAACTCTCCTTTTCTGATTCCTGTGGAAAAACCATCTGACCGCTTGAACTGACATCATAACCAGCGAAATCCCGGGTCGCTATTTGCTGAAATGAGGATTCATGAAATATACCCAGAAACCGCTGGATCCCCTCGTCGAAAAAGCGTTCCCTGGCAATCATCAAATCGAATCGCTCCCACCGCAGGGGGATGAAATCAATATCGAGCAATTTTGCCACCGCACGAATCCCCGGGCCCGCATCCGCCCGTCCGGCTAAGATCTCCAGACCCACATCCAGATGACGGGATACTTCAATACTGTAACCCTTTATTTTCTCACCGTTTATTCCAGCCTTTTGAAGTTCCTTGTCCAGCAACAGGCGGGTGCCGGTAGTCAAAGATCGATTAACAATTTTCACTCCCGGCCGTGCGAGGTCTGCGATCGTCAAAATATTCTCCGGGTTGCCTTTTGGCACTAGAATACCCTGCTCACGCCGACAGAAATTGACCACCGCGGGCATTTCATCCAGTTCCCGGAAGGCAAAATCAAAATTGTATTCCGATTCATCATCCTGAAGCAGATGACTGGAAGCGACATGACACAGGCCTTGCCGCAGGGCCCTCAGCCCGCCCATACTACCCAGATTTCCGAAAACAGCCAGTTGTTTGGACGCCTGGTGATTAAAGATTGAAATGGCCCGATCCAGCAGGGGGTCGTTGCTGCCGGTAATGATCAGCAAACCGTCGTATGGCGGCAGGCGATAGCCATTGTCGGGGTAATTTATGGTATTAGCCTCAACCCATTGTTCCACCAGGTGTTTGGGAAACAGCCATTTGCCGGTAATCTTGGTGGCCGGCAACCCTTTATCAGAGACCAAACTGTAAATCATCTTTTCATTCACATTTAAGAATTCGGCGACGTCTTTGGTTGACAGGAATTTCTGCATGGGTAAAACCCTCTTTTTAAGATCCGGAATTTTAAAATGCCAAGCAACTTTACCTCAAATTGAACCTTTCAATATGAACCTTCAGGTTCAGGTTTATCGGAAATAATGACAGCAAAACTATAGATATTGGTAATAATTTGTCAATATTAATTTTAATTTTTTATAATTTCGACTAATAACAACTAATTCAAACTATAAATAACCAAAGAGATGGAGTTTTTTGGAGTCTGAGTTAAGAATTGTCAGATTGAAAATTTTTCAGAGAATAGTTTTCAAGTTCGGCCATCCCTGTTTGCTAATTATTCACAATGACCATATAGTGCTGTCAGAATATGATCAAAAGTGGAGGCGCAGATGAAAAAGATTGGAATGATCGGCGGAATGAGTTGGGAGTCTTCCATCGAATATTATCGGATCGTCAACCAAACTGTCAGAGAAAAACTTGGCGGGTTGCATTCGGCCAGATCCATTATGTATTCGGTTGAATTTGCCGAAATCGAAGCCCTCCAGCATCAAAACCGCTGGGATGAGCTGGCTTCTATCATGATCGAAGCCGCCCGAAGTTTAGAAAGAGGTGGGGCTGATTTTGTAATTATTTGTACAAATACGATGCACAAACTGTACGATGAGGTACAAAATAATATAAAGATACCCATGCTCAATATTGCGGATGCGACCGCCGAAAAAATAAAAACGGAAGGCATCGACAAGATTGCCCTTCTGGGGACCCGTTTTACCATGGAAGAGGATTTCTACAAAGGCCGACTGGTGGATAAATACGGTCTGGACGTCATTATCCCTTCATCAAAGCAAAGGGAAATCGTCCATCGTGTGATTTATGATGAACTGTGTGCCGGGATAATCAAACCGGATTCCAAACAAAAATATGCCGAAATTATCAAGCGCCTGGTCGCCGAAGGTGCCGGGGGGGTCATCTTAGGCTGTACTGAAATCGGTTTGCTGGTAAAGCCTGAAGATAGTTCCGTTCCCCTGTTTGATACGACCGAAATCCATGCTAAAGCAGCAGTGGAATATGCTCTATCCTGAAGTGATTTAATAGAATAATTTTAATTCAGCAAAATTGACAAAATCATCAACTAACCAAAACTAATTAACTAACAGATTCGTAAAGACATATTTGCTTGAAGTGCTTGTTGTCGTGTGTTACAGACTAACCGGTATTTAAAAGGAATGCCATGGTATGCCGTTCTCAAGCCGGAATGTTTGACAATATTTCTCGTTCGTCACGATTGATATTTTTTAAACATCTCAGAATTCCAGCCCAAATAATGCTTCATTAATTCGCGTTTGGCAAGGCGCAGAGAACAAAAGATACGGAAAAGGGATTGCGAATTTCTGGAGAATCCTCACAACGGGATCTTCAGCCAGGTCGCCATCAAACAGCAGTTGACGTTTGGATTAAAATTAACTCTAGTTTAATTGACTTGAAAAGGGGCACAATGCCAAGATTATCTAATATTGGAAAGGTGAACAGCAATTCTTTTGAGTCTGCAGATAATATATCCTTAACGTCAGAAGTCTCCCATATTCATAAAGAGGAAAATGGAATTCAATTTTTTGGATGGAAAATGCACGATTCGCGTTGCAAACCAGCTTGAACTCAGGCAGGAGGCTTACAAACTACTTTATGACATTTATCTAAAATAGGGATCGCAAAAAAAAATGACAGCGGGCTTTGGCTTTCAATTTTCGACGCTCTCCCCGATACAACGACCCTTGTTGCTGAGGATGAGAAGGGCCAAATCCTGGGGGCCCTTACCCTTATCTTTGACTCTCCAATCGGATTACCATCAGACAATCTTTATAAAGCAGAAATTGATGAACTTCGCCATGCCAAAAAACAAATTTGTGAACTTGTCTCATTTAGCATCAATAGCAAAGCAAAAAGTTCGATCAAGGTTTTAGCAGGCTTATTCTATTGTTCGTACTTATTTGCCTTGCGAATAAAAAAATCTACTGATTTCATTATAGCAGTTAATCCTTGCTATAATAAATTGTATTGTCAGAAACTACTGTTCCATAAAATAGGGCCGGAAAAAAATTATGCCAAAGTTAACGGCGCTCCTGCAGTTCTATTAAATCTGTCCTTAAATATGCCAAGCATCTTAAAACATAAGCGGCGAATTTTTCCACTTTATATGCTTGATTATTCAGATGAGGAAGAGCTTGATATAGCTGAACGAATTCAAAACATGCATGGTGCCATGTCAGATGAGGAGTTTTATACCTTTTTTATCGAAAAAACAAATGTTTGGGAAATGGCCTCTTTGGCACAAAAAGAATATCTGAAAAAAATCTCCGATGGCCGTAAGGCAGATCATTTCAGTATCTCCCGAGCATTGGCGAAGGGAATATCAAGAAAATTGCAGGATAATCAAACAGTTTATCAAGATTCAAAGGCTAAACCGATTAAAGGGTATACATAAGTAGACAAACTAGCCCAATTGTAATGTCAAAACCAATCGTTTTTCATTCCATTGGTGTACAATAAAGATGAAAATCCTGCTAATTCAACCGCCGCCAGGTGCAAATTCATTTGTAGCTAAATCAGGAATTCCCGAACCCCTTGCATTAGAGATCCTTGCCGCAACGATTCCTCACCATGACACTGAAATATTCGATATGCGTCTTGACCGAAAACCTTTAAGAGAAAAAATTGAAATTTTTCAGCCCGATGTGGTTGGCGTGGGCTGTTTGACGGCCGGATACTATGAATGCGTTAATCTTCTGAAAACTATAAAAAAAATAGACCCAAAAATAATTTCAGTTGTCGGAGGACATCATCCAACCGTTATGCCGCAGGATTTCGTAGGCGCATCCACTGATTTTATGGTTATTGGTGAAGGAGAAAAAACATTTCGTGAATTGGTGGATACTTTAGAATCAAAGCGTGACGCCTCCGAAGTCAGGGGATTGGCAATACCTCGAAATGGAAAAATTCAATATACAGATGAACGACCCTTAATTGACCTTGATGAAATGCCTATTCCCAAACGTGAACTGACCCGGCAATACCGCCAAAAATATTTCAGGGGGGCTACCAAATCCTATGCCTGCTTGTTAACATCGCGTGGTTGCCAATTTCGCTGCAAATTTTGTTGCCAGTGGACCCTCAACAAAGGAAGTTACCGAATACGAAAAACAGAGAACGTCGTAGACGAACTTCTCCGGATACGAGAAAATTTTATTGATTTTGTCGATGATAACTCCTGGGGCAATACCAATTGGATGAGCGAATTGTGTAATAAAATTAAGGAGGCGGGCATTAAGAAGGAGTACAAACTGTATGCGCGATCAGATTTGATTATCAATAGACCTGATCTTATCGCGAAATGGAAAGATTTGGGCCTTAAAGCTGTCCTGATCGGCTTTGAATCATTTAAAGATGAAGATCTCAACAACTGGAACAAACGCAATACCGTCGAAAAAAATGTCAGGGCGACCGAAATATTGAAAGATTATGGTGTTGAAATAGTTGGCTATTTCATGGTTGATCCTGCTTACACGGAGGATGATTTTCAGCGATTATTAGCACATGTACAAGAATTGGAAATTGATCAACCCATCTTTTCAATTTTAACTCCTTTCCCCGGCACTCAATTGTATGACGACGTAAAAGATAAAATTCTTACCCGGAATTATGAATTTTATGATGGAATGCATGCTTTGATGCCAACTAATCTGCCGATTAAAAAATTCTATAGATTATATGCTGATTTATTTCGCAAATCTTATCCAAAAAGAAAATTACTCAAAGATCTTCTTAAAGGCAAAATCAGCTTTTCTCTAACTCAAGCAATCGCTCAAACGAGATACCTCCGGCGGTTAGCTGATCTTGATGGTTTTAAAATTCACGAAAATAATGACAGCCTAAATGATATAGCCCATTTTTTTCTTTTTCCCGCTAAAACAGCCCCAGAGTTAATTTAAGACTTTAAGCAGATCAAAAAGCGAATTTAGCAATGTCACCCACCAAACACCGTTAGTCTTTTATAAAATTCCAATTCAGAGCCTATTTTACTCACAAAAAATCTTTAAGTTTTCGGTTGGTTAACCGATATAAAACGATAGTACACCGCTTTTCAAAAATAAGTTCCGGAATACGGAAGGTTGTTATAAGTGGTTGTAGAAAAACACGATCGAACAATGGAACGTTTTTTTAGCAATCGCTATAACAATCGACAATCAGAAATTACGTTTTTGAGTGCTGTGCATACAAACTAAGCGACGATTGCCAGGGAAATATGGTGAAGTGAAAATATCGTATCAAAATTTATCTCACATAAAATTATTAAATATTTTCATTAAAATATTCAACTATATCTCACACACACAATCTAAATCTTACAGCGATATCTTATTAATTTGGCGTCAAAGGATTTTCACTACCTTTTTCCTAAGTGCTATAGTCGTAGCCGCCTTCACTTATATCCAGAATATGA
The DNA here is from genome assembly GCA_963821065.1 of uncultured delta proteobacterium. Classification (GTDB taxonomy): domain Bacteria; phylum Desulfobacterota; class Desulfobacteria; order Desulfobacterales; family JAFDCJ01; genus JAFDCJ01. Next base: position 297,448 of record CAWGCM010000031.1, read on the forward strand.
AGATCGCCCTTCAATCCGGGCAGTGGCTGATTATTGGTTGTATACACTCTATTTTATTTGCTTGCAATAATCATGACTTCAGCACCGATCATTCCTTTCAACATTCGAGCATGGTCGGTTTGTTATTATTTTTCGGTGTGGGTCATAACTGTCATTGATTGCACTGCCGGTCCAGTGGGTAGTGGACGTATGTTTTTATTTGCATTTCCGATATTGGCTAGTTTGCTATTGGGTTTAAGAGCTGGATTTGTTGCATTAACTTTAAATGTGTTACTATTTTCGTATTAGATGGATGTTATCGACAGGTCGATGCAATGGCCACATTTAATCAATTACTGACACGGGGAACTGGTTTGCTTCCAGATATATTTTACTTTTTTATCAATACGGTTATGACGGTTTCTCTCGGTGTATTCGTTTCGGCATAGAAAAATCTACGAAAGGAGCAATTGCTAGAAAGAGTTAAAGCTAAGAACCTCAAAAATGAGCAATTGCTCACCAGGAGATTGAAATTATCAAATGTCCAACTGGAAAAGGAAAATGACGAGCGCAGGCTGGCACAGGAATCTCTCCGCAAAAGCGAAGAACGATTCCGGATTGTCTCGGAAATTACATCTGACTTTTCTTATTCCTTCGGGGTCGATGATGATAAAAATTTGGTTCTAGATTGGACGACGGAGGCTGTCGTCCGTATCACCGGATATGAAAGCACTGAGCTATCCTCAACTGATGGGTGGAAAAAAATAATTCATCCGGCTGATAAAATGATCAAGAATAATCATATCAAAACACTGCTGTCCGGCCAATCTTCAGCCGCAGAGTATCGCATTTTGTCCAAGGCGGGCGAAATGTGCTGGTTACTCGACCATGGTTACCCGATGATAGACAACAGCTCAAAAAGTGTTCGAAAGATTTATGGAGCAGTGCAGGATATCACCCAGCGCAAACAGGCAGTGGCGGCCCTGCGGGAATCAGAGGAAAAGTACCGGCTCCTCATTGAAAATGCCGATAACGCCATTTTCATCGCTCAAGATGAGAAAATGAAGTTCCCCAATCCCAAAACACTTGAGCTATTAGGCTGCTCGGAAGACTATTTGTTGAAAACACCCTTTCTCGAGTTTATCCATCCTGAAGACAGGAACACTGTTATTACAAGTCATCGAAGCCGGTTAAAGGGAGGGAACCCTCCCAGTACCTACTCCTTCAGAGTCATCAATAAACAGGGCGATACGGTCTGGACACAACTGAACACAACGTTAATTACCTGGGAAGGACGCCCGGCGACACTCAATTTCTTAAGGGATATTACCAAGGAGAAGGGACTGGAACTCCAACTCCAACAGGCTCAGAAAATGGAGGCAATTGGGACCCTCGCAGGTGGTGTGGCCCACGATCTTAACAATATTTTATCAGGGATGGTCAGCTACCCGGAGCTTTTGTTGCTTGATCTCCCAGAAGATAGTCCTTTGAGGGAGCCAATAGAAACCATTCAAGCGTCAGGACAAAAAGCTGCAGCTATCGTCCAGGATCTGTTAACGTTGGCGAGAAGAGGCGTTTCTATTTCAGAGGTGGTTTGTCTGAATCAGGTTATCAGCCAATATTTGAACAGCCCGGAGCACAAAAAAATATTATCATATCACCCGAATGTAGAAGTCAATACCCGTCTTGGAAACGATTTGTGTAACATCATCGGTTCACCTGTTCATCTTTCCAAAACCATTATGAATTTGGTTTCCAACTCGGCTGAAGCGATGCCGGACGGCGGATCTATTTTTATATCGACAGATTTCCGATATATAGACAAACCTGTAATCGGTTTTGAGACCATTGAAGAGGGCGAATATGCTATCCTTACGGTTTCTGATGAGGGAACAGGGATTTCTTCAACTGAAGTGGATAAAATTTTCGAGCCCTTTTATACCAAAAAAGTAATGGGAAGAAGTGGAACCGGATTGGGTATGGCTGTCGTATGGGGCACCGTCAAAGATCATAAAGGATTTATTGATGTGCGCAGTTCCCTCGGCAAGGGGACTACATTTACTATTTATTTTCCCAAAACCAGAAAAGAATTGGAATCGCATAAAGAAACTATAAAAATTGAAGATTACATGGGTAACGGAGAATCAATTTTAGTTGTTGATGATGTCCAATCGCAAAGAGAAATAGCAACAAGCATGTTGAATAAAATAGGCTATAATGCAGAATCGGTAGCAAGCGGTGAGGAAGCAATTGATTATCTGAAAGGAAAACCCATTGACCTGCTTTTGTTGGACATGATTATGGACCCCGGGATTAATGGTCTCGAGACATTCGAAAGAATCCGGGAAATGAATCCTGAACAAAAGGCAGTCATTGCCAGCGGATTTTCCGATCCAAGTCAAGTAAAGAAAGCGCAGAGGATCGGCGCAAAGGCCTATCTAAAAAAGCCCTATTCCCTTGAAAATATAGGAATGGCCATCAGAGCCGAATTGGGAAAATGATATCCGAATGAAATTTTTCCTTCCTTTCGTGTTTTCGCCTGCCCTGTTCAACCTTTGTTTATGTTTAACCGGGGTCATTTCAAGCTTCCGTGATTATAGCGGAGAATTCAGGCCCAATCGAGCGGTTTTCACTCCATTAGAAACCTAAGTTATGGTCTTATCCGGCCAGGGACACAGTTTATTTAAAGGACATGCCGGACACTTCGGTTTGCGGGCGGAGCAGGTTTCACGGCCAAAAAAAATCAGCTGCAGCGAAAAATCATTCCAGGCTCTTTCCGGCACAAGTTTCATCAGATCGAACTCGATCTTGACCGCGTCCTTATTCGACGTTAATCCCAGCCGTCGGGAAATCCTGGCAACATGGGTGTCCACCACCATGCCCGGTGTATCGAAAGCCGCCCCCCGCACCACATTGGCCGTTTTGCGCCCCACACCGGGAAGTTGGACCAGTTCCGCCATCTTCTGGGGCACCCGGCCTCTATAGGTATCTAGTATTTCCCGACTGCACTTTTTAATATTTTTAGCTTTGTTATGATAAAAACCGGTGGAATGGATATACTTCTCAAGGGTTTTGAGCGCTGCCCCGGCAAAATCGGCCGGAGTCTTCAGGTGCTTGAACAATACCTCCGTCACCCGGTTGACCTGTTTGTCGGTGCACTGGGCGGAAAGGATGGTGGCAATCAGCAACTGGAAAGGGGTTTCATAATTTAAGGGGGTCTTGACGTCAGGATAGATGGTCCTTAGTATTTTACGTATCTTGTCGGTCCGCTTTTTCAGTTCCATTCAGGTATCCGTTTCTGATCTCATTATATGGTTGTGTCAGTTAATGATATACAGTCACAGGTGAAACCTCGCGGCTAAAAGCCGCTCCCACCCTCTTTCGAGACTTTGTGGGAGCGGCTTTTAGCCGCGATGGAGAGAAAATATTTAGTGTGCCAATAATGAACCACCCCGCCGCAAGCAACGGGGTATCAACCGGAATATTTTTATCGCCCCAGGGGGCGGGGAATTAAAACTTTATCCGCCGCAGGAGGACTCGTCCGCCTCCGGCGGATTAAATCCATTGCGTGATAAAATCATATGGATATACGCTCCTTTAAAAAAAACAGTCAACAATTAAAATGGGAAGAACCCCATGAAAAAAAAAGTCCGCGCTCTAGGCCTGTGCTCCGGCGGTCTCGATAGCATTTTATCCGGCCTGGTGCTCCGCCAGCAGGGCATCGAGGTTGAATGGGTCTCGTTTGAAACACCGTTTTTCAATGCCGCCAAGGCCCGCAAAGCATCAGAAATGACCGGGATCCCCTTGACCGTCAAACCCATTTACAACGTTTATATAACAATGTTGAAAAATCCGCCGGTCGGATACGGAAAATATATGAATCCCTGTAAGGACTGTCATACCCTGATGTTTAAACTGGCGGGGGAAATGATGCCGGAAGGCAACTTCGATTTTCTCTTCAGCGGTGAAGTGCTCGGCCAAAGACCGATGTCCCAGAACAAGCAGTCGTTGCAATATGTGGCCAAACATTCCGGTTATAAAGGTCTATATCCTGCGTCCGCTAAGCGCCAAAAACCTGCCGGAAACCATTCCTGAAAAAGAGGGATTGGTGGACCGAGAACAGTTGATGGATATTGCGGGACGGGGCCGCAAACGCCAGATTGAGCTGGCCAAAAAATTCGGGATTACAGACTACCCTGCCCCGGCCGGCGGCTGCCTGTTGACCGACAAAAATTATTCCATCCGCCTGCGTGAGATCTTCGAGCACCAGGACACCTGCAGCGAAGAAGCGCTCCATCTTCTGAAATACGGCCGCCATTTCCGCCTGAACCCGCAAAACAAGCTGATCGTCGGGCGTACCGAAAAAGACAATGAACAAATCCTCAAATACCACAACCCGGCAACAGACACCGTCATCGATGTCAAAGATTATTCCAGTCCCATCGGCCTCGTGCCCCACGGTGCTCCGGATAACGCCGTCCTGCTGGCCGCCTCCATTTGTGCCGGCTACAGCCAAGCCCCCAAATTGTCCCCGGTGGATGTGGTGATCAAAACCGCCCGGGGCCGAAATGTCATCCAGGTGATTGCCATTCAACCGGGTGATGTCCGCAAGCTGATGATCCGGTGAAAAGAAATTTGGGCCTATAATCCAGAAAAGCATCCTTTCCCTAAAGATTCTCTTCATCATTTGAGATAGAGACCTGTCAAGGAATTGGCACAGGCGTATGCAAATTCTTACGGCGGTGCTGATGGAATTTATAAATCCGGCAACAAAACTCATCATTCCCCGCCAAAGGCATCTGAAATATGTCTGTGGGAGCGACTCTTTCATTTAGCTTATGGCACTCCCATCACTTGGCACAAAATTGCTTAATTTTTTGGGAATGCGTCCTATGCATCCGCATCAGCTATGAATAAAGATATGTCAGTCGATCCCAACAAAACCATCTTTGAAGGTCATAAATCAAGCATTGAGGTTCGTCCCCGCCATCCCCATCTGGTCCTTTTCATCGGCCAGGACAGCGGCAAACGATTCAAACTGACACCAGGCAAAACGACCGTCGGCCGGGCGCCTGAGGCCGATATTACCCTTGATGACGAGTGGGCTTCGCGCATCCATGCCATCATAGAATGGGCCGATGAAGTCATCCGGATCGAAGACAACGGATCCACCAACGGTATCTATGTCGACTACCGCAAGGTGGATTCTGCGGTCCTGACGCAGGGAGTGCCCGTTCAGATCGGTCATTCGGTGATGAAAATCGATTTCAAAGACGACGCTGAGATCCTTTTGGAAAAAGATCTGCTGCGTAACGCCTGTATTGACGGTTTGACAGGTATTGCCAACCGTCAGCATTTTATAAAACGCGCGGTGGAACAGTATTCCTATGCTCGCCGCAATGGGTTGACGATAGGTCTGATTATGATCGACATTGACCGATTTAAGGCGGTGAATGACACCCACGGTCATCAGATGGGGGACGCTGTCTTAAACCAATTTGCCGGCATCATCAGCCGGGTAAAACGTCAAGAAGATATTTTCGCCCGCTATGGCGGCGAAGAGTTCGTGATCGTTCCCTGTGGTCAGATCAATCCGGATGACGTGTTTGGTTTTTGCGAACGAATTCGTCAGGCCATCGAAACATCAGAATTTCGATTTGGTGACACCGGCATTCAGATCACAGCGTCTTTGGGTTTTCACACCCGAAAAATCGCTCAAAACGAAAAAATTGAACCCCTGCTAACGGATATGATCAAAAAGGCCGATCAGGCCCTTTACCAGGCGAAAGAAAAAGGACGAAATCGTACAGAATCCCTGATGTGAGCCGTCTGGCTCTCAAGAATTCGGAAATCGAAATGCGGAGTGGGTAATTCAGGAACAAAAGAATATTTACCACGGAAGCACACGGAATAGAACGGTAAGAAGAGTTGATTGGATTTTCTCAGTTTCCTGAAAAAACTAAGAAATCTCAATCCGCCTAACGGCGGAAAGAAACCGCTCACGTCTGATATAAAGCTACAGGCATAAATTTGTTTATGACGATGAACAGGTATTCATCACTTCGCCGAAGGCGAAATATAATCCCTGTGTAACTCCGTGAAAAATCCGTGGTTAATAAATTATAATCAGACATTCAACCAATTCGATTTCCGCATTCCCAATTCCACATTCATCTGCCTCTGTCCTCTGTCACCCTGCTCCTTGCCCTTAGCTGCCCACAGGCAGCGGATATATCCTGCCCCTTGCTGCGGCGAATGATGACGGTGTAATTTTTGGCAAATAAAATGTTATAAAATGCCTGTATCACTTCTTCTGTCGGGCGTTCGAAGTCGCAGCCTTCGTGGGGATTGTAGGGGATCAGATTGATTTTACACCTGATCGGCTGCAGGAGTTTGGCCAGGCGCCGGGCATCTTTTTCGGAATCATTAACCCCGCGGATGAGAATATATTCGAAGGTAATTCGGCGGCCGGGGGCCGGAGGATACTGCCGGCAGGCCTCCAACAATTTTTCAAGCGGGTAAGTGCGGTTTATGGGCATCAACCGGTCGCGGGTATCGTTGTCAGTCGCATTTAAGGACACAGCCAGATTCACCCGGGCATCCCGGCCCAGGTCCGAAAGCCGGGACACGAGACCGGCGGTGGAAACCGTCACCCGCCGGCTTGCCAATCGGAGACCCGCATCGGTGTCGGTGATGACGCCGATGGCGCTGACCAGATTTTTATAATTGGCCAGCGGCTCTCCCATTCCCATAAAGACGATATTGGTCAGGCGCATGGGATCCTCCAGCTCGTTTTTGATATCGCGCACCTGGGCGATGATCTCACCACGGGTCAGATTGCGCTCGAAGCCGCCGGCGGCGGTCAGGCAAAACAGGCAACCCTGGGCACATCCCACCTGGCTGGATACACAGAGGGTATAATGGTCACGCTCGGGAATCAGCACGCTTTCTATATATTTACCGTCTTTTAATTTGAACAGATACTTGCGGGAACCGTCCCGGGAGGTTTCAATCTGCTCGGCCGCCAACCGTCCGATCACAAAATGCTGCGCCAACAGGGCCCGGATCTCTTTGGATATGTTGGTCATAGGCTCAAAGCTGTCTGCCTGGCGCAAATAAACCCATTTTTGAATCTGATCGGCACGATAGGAGGCTATTTCTCTGTCGGCCAACCAGGAAATAAGTTGCTCACGACTCATCTCAAGTATATCTGTCTTTTCAGCAATCAACATACCTAAAACCGGTTCCTTTTTTTAAAATTAAATTCCATATTGGTAACTGCCGAATGTGTTTGACCGCTCTGCTAAACCGGGATCGGCCCAGTTATCAAGTCCGGCAAAAGGAAATTAATTTACTTGACATACCACTATTGAAATTATATTTTCAAGAATTTATGGAAAATAGTTGGTGAAACCATGTTTGAAAGCCTGAGTGATAAGCTGGAAACCGCTTTTCGCAAGCTTAAAGGGCACGGCAAGCTTTCGGAAAAAAACATAGAGGACGGCTTAAAAGAGGTCCGGTTGGCCCTCCTGGAAGCTGATGTCCATTATCGCGTGGCAAAGCGATTTATTGCCCAGGTCAAAGAGCGGGCCCTGGGCCAGGAGGTACTGGCCAGTTTAACACCTGCGCAACAGATTATCAAGATCGTCAACGAAGAGCTGACAGAACTGATGGGCTCTCAAAATGAGGATCTAAACCTGTCGGGGTCCAGCCCGGTAGCGGTAATGCTGGTGGGCCTGCAGGGATCCGGCAAAACTACAACGGCAGGCAAATTATCGGTTTTTCTGAGAAAAAAAGGGCGCAAACCCTATCTGGTGCCGGCGGATGTTTATCGTCCGGCAGCCATCGACCAGCTTAAAAAATTGGGGCAGCAACTGGACGTGCCGGTATTTTCCTCCAGCACCGATATGGACCCGGTTGACATTTGCCGGGAAGCCAAGACGGCTGCCCACCAGCAAGGCTGCGACACGCTGTTGCTGGATACCGCCGGTCGTCTGCATATTGATGAAGAGCTAATGCAGGAACTCAGCCGTATCAAAGACACGGTCAAACCGGCTGATATTCTCCTGGTGGCGGACGCCATGACCGGCCAGGACGCCGTCAACATCGCCGAGTCATTTAATGCGACCCTGGATATCGGCGGGGTCATCCTCACCAAAATGGACGGTGATGCCCGGGGAGGGGCCGCGCTTTCCATAAAGGAAATTACCGGCAAACCGATCAAATTTATCGGGGTCGGTGAGAAACTAAGCGAGCTCGAACCGTTCCATCCCGACAGGCTGGCCTCAAGTATTCTGGGCATGGGTGATGTTCTCACCCTGATTGAAAAAGCCCAGGACGCCGTCGATGAGAAAAAGGCCGCCGAGCTCGAAAAGAAGCTTAGAAAAAGTCAGTTTACCCTTGAGGATTTTCGCGATCAGATGGTTCAAATCCGAAAAATGGGTTCCCTGGGCGATATCATGAAGATGATCCCGGGCATGGGCAAACTCAAACAGATGAAAAATCTGGATGTAGATGAAAATGAATTTGTCAGGATTGAGGCCATCATCAATTCGATGACACCCCGGGAACGACAGCAGCACGGAATCATCAACGGCAGCCGACGCAAAAGAATTGCGAAAGGAAGCGGAACCCGGGTACAGGATGTCAATCAGCTGATAAAAAATTACACCCAATTACTGAAAATGCTTAAAAAATTTAATAAAGGCGGCATGAACGGAATGCAGCGGGGAATGTTGCCGTTTTAAGGAGAAACGTAGCTATGGCAGTTAAAATCAGATTGGCCAGACATGGCGCAAAGAAAAAACCATTTTATCGAATTGTTGTCGCAGACGGCGAAAGCCCGCGGGACGGCAAGTACCTGGAAAACGTCGGCACCTATAATCCCTTGCTGGATTCGGCCCAGGTAACCTTGAAATCGGAAAGAATTCAATACTGGATGGACCAGGGTGCCAAGCCCTCCGATACGGTACGGAGCCTTTTAAAAAAGGAAGGTTTTTTCAGCCCGGCCAACTAATGAATATCCTGTTTCATCGTCCCTTGCACCAGAGGAGATGGCACCATGAAAGATTTGATCAATTACCTTGCTCAAGCTCTGGTGGACCATCCGGAGCAAGTCAGCGTGACCGAGATAGAGGGGAATCAGACCACGGTTTTGGAGCTGAAAGTGGCCAAAGAAGATATCGGAAAGGTAATCGGCAAACAGGGTAGAACGGCAAGGGCGATGCGAACCATTCTCAGTGCCGCTTCTGCCAGGATAAAAAAACGCACTGTCCTGGAGATTGTTGAATAATTCTGTAGAAAAAAAAGGCTATGTACTCATTGGTAAGATCGTTGGCGTCCATGGCATTAAAGGCACAAACAAGTTCAAGTCATATGCGGAATCCTTGTCTGTGTTCAATCCCGGCCGGTCGATACTCATTCGCGACAATCAGGACCGGGAAGCAAGCGTTGAATTAAATTGGGTCAAACCTCACACCAAAACACCACTGATATCGTTTAAGGGTGTAACCGATCACGACCAGGCTGAAGCATTAATCGGTGCCCAATTGTTCATCCCGGAAACAGAATTGCCTGGGTTGGATGAAGATACCTATTACTGGTTTGAATTGATCGGAATTGAGGTTTATACCACAGAAGATGAATATCTCGGCCGAATCGCATCAATCTTCCCGACCGGAAGTAATGATGTCTACGTCGTAAAAGACCGGAAAAAAGAAATTATGGTTCCGGCACTCGAATCTGTTGTTGTCGACATTGACCTGGAGCATAATTGTATGCGGGTCGATTTGCCTGAGGGCTTGATTTAAAATATAGTGTTGATAAGTTAATTCGTTGATTGGGTAAAAATGATTTCATCCATTCACTATTCAACCAGTCAACTAATTAACTAAAAAACTATGTTTTTTACTGTACTGACGATTTTCCCGGAGATGTTTGACCCGTTCTGGGCTCATGGGATTATTCGCAAGGCGATTGAAGATCAAACGATTTTCGCTTCAGCGACTAACATCCGGGATTACGCCGAAGATCGGCACCAGGTAACCGATGACAGGCCCTATGGCGGCGGCAGCGGAATGATAATGAAACCCGAGCCCCTGGCGGGTGCCATTCGGGCTGCTACCCGGACGGTACCGGAGGCCAAAACCGTATTGCTGACGCCCCAGGGAAACGTCTTCAATCAAGGCATGGCCCGGGAATTGGCATCCTTTGATGGACTGGTTTTGATATGCGGTCGCTACGAAGGGGTCGACGAACGCGTTTGCCACGATCTCATTGATTATGAAATATCAACCGGTGACTATGTGCTCACCGGCGGGGAACTGGCGGCCATGATTGTAATTGATGCCGTCACTCGACTGATACCCGGTGCGCTCGGCGGCGAACAGGCAGCCGAAAAAGATTCCTTCGCCGACGGCCTGCTGGAGCATGCACACTATACACGGCCTCGAAATTTTGAAGGCAGTGAGGTTCCCGGGGTTTTGCTGTCCGGCCACCACCGGGAGATTGAAAAGTGGCGACTTGAATCTTCTCTGATGCGCACGCTATTGAAACGATCAGATCTGCTGCAACAAAAAGACCTGGACCGGCAGGAAATTGAAATTTTAAAAAAGTGGTATCATCTGATTGAAAATATTTTAGATCTTCAAAACAGGCGCTAAAGAGAATAACCATAAAATTGGCAGAAAAATAAAAATTAAATCGGATTTCTTTTCTTGTGACAAATCCGAAATCAGTCTGCGACATGCCCAATGTTTACGTGGCGTTGACCCACTATCCGGTGGTAAATAAGAGCGGCGACATCATCACTTCAGCCGTCACCAACCTGGATTTGCACGATATATCTCGGGCAGCAAAAACATACGGGGTAAAAATTTTTTACGTGGTTACCCCACTGAAAGATCAACAAGTATTGGCGCAAAGGATTATTGCTCATTGGATCAATGGTGCCGGAGCCGTTTACAATCCTGCCAGACGCCGTGCTCTTGAAACAATCAAGGTTGTTGATTCGATTGCAGATGTTGTTGAAGACATCAGGCGTATTGAAAACCAATATCCGAAAACAGTCGCAACCAGTGCCCGCAGGTATCCGTCGAGTATCGGTTGCAAAAAGTTTCGCACCACTTTGCAAACCGGTAGACCCCATCTGCTGATTTTTGGCACGGCCTGGGGGCTGGCGGAAACGTTTATCTCTGAAGCGGATTATATACTGGAACCAATAATGGGTTTCACAGATTACAATCACCTATCGGTCCGGACCGCCGCCGGTATCATACTGGATCGGATTCTGGGAGTTTAATACGCCAGGCGGACAAAGGTTTAATTTCCCGACCCTTGGAGCGATTATAAATATTTAGATTGATACCCCGTTACTTACGGCGGGAAAGTTCCTTTTATAAAATCAAGTTATTGGTTACCCGTTGGCAGGTATTCTCTTGGCGAATAACCAATAACAAATGACTCTTTTTGGAGGTAGTATGAACAAGATAAAACAAATTGAACGGGAAAATCTGCGCCTGGATCTGCCTAACTTTGGGCCGGGAGACACGGTTAAAGTCAACGTAAAAATAAAAGAAGGTGAGAAAGAGCGTATCCAGGCCTTTCAGGGTGTGGTCATCAGCAAACGCAAAGGTAGCACCAATGCGACCTTTACGGTACGCAAAGTGTCTTACGGCATAGGCGTTGAACGTATATTCCCGATGCATTCACCGATCATTGACAAAATCGAGGTTATTACCCGGGGCCGCGTTCGACGTGCTAAAATTTACTATCTGCGCAAACTCAGAGGAAAAGCCGCCAGAATCAAAGAAAAGCGGTTTAATTAGGCCAGATTACAGAGGTCAGAAAACAGAAGACAGAGGACAGATTGACAAATCAGGATGCTTTCCTCTGTGCTCTGTCATCTATCCCCTGATCACTGCTATCTGTCTTCTGACATCTGTCTTCTGTCATCTGGAAACCGATGAAAGACTTGCGGGTTTTCGAAAAAGAAGCCACCCAAAAAGGTTGCAAACTTATTGCAGGTATCGATGAGGCCGGTCGGGGTCCCCTGGCCGGCCCGGTAGTTTCGGCTGCCGTAATTCTATCGACCGCCTTCCATGATCCTGAGATAACTGATTCCAAAAAATTGTCTCCCAAAAAACGAGAGCGCCTATTTCATAAAATTTATGAACGGGCGGTTTCAGTCGGTATCGGCATTGTGGATCCGGGAGAAATTGATCGAATCAATATTTTGCAAGCTTCCCTTCTGTCCATGGCCATGGCGGTGGAAAATCTTGATCCACAACCGGATCACCTTCTGATCGACGGCACCTTCCCAATACCCTCTGGGCTGTCTCAGCAACCGATACCGAAAGGTGATGCTCTAAGTATTACCATAGCCGCGGCATCAATTGTTGCCAAAGTTTCCCGGGATCGCCTGATGCAAAATTACCATCATTACTATCCCCAGTTCGATTTTCCCAAACACAAGGGATACCCGACCAGGGCCCATAAAGAGGCCATTCGGGAATTTGGTTTCAGCCCGATTCACCGCCGCAGTTTTAAAGGGGTTAAAGAATACCTGTAAAAAATGAACATTGAACATCGAACGTTCAACATCGAACGTCGAATGAGAAAAAATATGCCTAATATACGTCAAAAATTTGGAGAAAAAGGCGAATCCCTGGCTGCATGGTATCTGAAGAAAAACGGCTATAAAATTATAGAACAAAATTATCGTACACCGTTGGGCGAAATCGATATCATTGCGAAAGAGAAGAAAACAATTGTTTTTGTGGAGGTTAAATCTCGTCGATCGATTCGCTATGGGAATCCAAAATGGGCCGTGACACCTCAAAAACAACGCAAGATTTCCATGGTCGCTCTGCAATATTTAAAATCAACCCGGCAGACGGATGCCAGGGCCAGATTCGATGTCGTCGCCGTTACTTCCAATCAGGACGAACCTCAAATAGAACTTGTAAAAAATGCCTTCGAACTCGCCTATAAATGAATCCGGTGAGCTTGTTAGACCGGGTACGCTGTACGTCGTCGCCACGCCCATCGGCCACCGGGATGACATCACATTGCGGGCACTTAAAATATTGGGCCAGGTCGATTTGATTGCCGCCGAAGATACACGCAAAACGCGAAGATTTTTAGAACGGCACGGTATTCACGGCAACTTCATTTCATATCATGAGCACAATGAAAATGAGCGAACCCCGCAAATTCTTACCAAATTACAAAACGGGGCGTCCATCGCTCTGGTATCTAACGCCGGAACGCCAACCGTGTCGGATCCCGGCTATCCCCTGATCAAATCAGCCGCCAGAAATGATGTAACCATTGTTCCGGTGCCGGGTGTTTCGGCTGCTGCCGCGGCGCTAAGCGTTGCCGGACTGCCCACCGATGCGTTCACGTTTGCGGGTTTTCTGCCCAAAAAAAAGGGCAAACGGTTGAAGCAATTAGACGAATTTGCTCAAGAATCCCGGACGCTGATATTTTACGAATCTCCCAATCGAATCCTGAAGCTTATAAATGAAATCATAGATATTATGGGCGATCGCTACGGAATATTGGCCAGAGAGATGACCAAACTCCACGAAGAATTTATAAGGGGTCAACTGTCGGAAGTACGGAAAATCCTGGAGGCGCGCTCCGGGATCAAAGGGGAGTGCACGCTGCTGGTAAGCGGATGGGATAAAAGCCGTGCGGTCGAATGGGAGACGGTAAAGGGCGAAATCCAGGATCAATTGAAATCGTCAACAGAACCCGTTTCTAATCTGGTCAAAAAAATTTCACAAAAATACGGTCTTCCGAAAAATACGGTGTATCAGGAGGCGCTAAAGATCAGAGGACAGAAGACCCGTCTTCGCCTGAAGGCTTCGCCGCGGCAGGCAGGTGACAAAAAATAGAATGCGGAAATGGGACACTGGCGATAACGGGCAATATCAGGTATTTCAAATTATCGATTAGGGGTAGCACACTTATAACAGTCGAAAAAATTGCGAGAATAATGGCATCTGAAAAATTCCACATTCCGCCTTCCGCTTTCCGCACTCAAAAGATTTACCCCGTAATATTAGCAGTGCCCGAAGAAGTGGGGGATTTTAAACCCAGGGACCGGGTCAAATTTCTCAGCCGGCATGCCCGGCTTGCACTTAAACTATCCGCTCAAAAGAGCAATATGCGGCTTGGTGAATTGAAGCAGACTGAAAACGGTGCCCCCCTGCCCTGTGATGACATTTACTGGTCCATCACCCACAAAACGCAGTACGTTGGCGGAGTGGTTGCGCCGACACCCATCGGCATTGATATCGAGCGAATCCGCGAATGTTCCCGGGGTCTGTATGCGAAAACAGCCGGTGACCGGGAATGGGCCCTGGCGGATCCGCAAAAAAATCCGCTGATAACCTTCTTCCGATACTGGACATCCAAAGAAGCCCTGGTGAAGACTTCCGGGTCAGGGCTAAAAGACCTTTTAAAATGCCAGGTTACCCGGGTCATCGACGATCGGCATATACAAATCCGCTATACAGATCGGGAATGGCTGATCGAACATTTCTATTTTGACCAACACGTTGCCTCCATCATTCAAGATGCATACCAAATTGAATGGACGCTGGAATAATCGAAGCAGGCGTAAAGCCTGAATCCTATTGACCCGCACGCGGCTTTTCGGTCAACCACGAGCCAGGTACCCCTAATGTTGTAAAAACCTGAGGGCAAACAACACTAACGGTAATTCAACCAGAAGTTCCCACTTCCAGAATGACTTTGCCGGTATTTTGATTTTGTTTTACATAATCATGGGCGGCCCGGGCCTCTTCTATGGGAAAGACGGTATCAATCACCGGCTGCAAACTTCCGGCCTCGAGCATCGGCCAGAATCGGTCGGCAAACATCCGGGTAATCTCTATTTTCTGGGCCAGCGATCGGCTGCGCAGGCGGGTGCCGATGATCTGCAGGCTTTTGCCCAACACGGTGCCCAGGTTTATTTCAGCAGTGCTGCCACCGAGCAAACCGATAGTAATCAGTCGTCCATTTTCCCTTAGAAGTGCCAGATTCTGATTCAGGTAGTCACCGCCGATAGGATCCAGAATTATATCAACCCCCTGACCCTGTGTTGCCGCCATGATTTCCTCGACAAAACTCTGCTCCTTATAGTTGACGCCCAGCGATGCGCCCAATTCACGACATCTATCCAGCTTGGCCGCTGATCCGGCGGTCACATAAACCACGGCTCCGGCCTCCCGGGCCATCTGAATGCCGGCAGTGCCGACCCCGCTGCCGCCGGCATGGATCACTACGTTTTGGCCGGATTTAAGCCCAGCCTCCATAAAAAGATTGCTAAAAGCTGTCAGCCAGACTTCCGGAACAGCAGCTCCCTGAGAAAACGACCAGCTGTCCGGCAGATTTAGAAGCATTTCGGAATGGATGGCCGCCTGCTGGGCATAACCGCCGCCGGCCAGCAGCCCGATTACCCGATCACCGATTTTACGCCCTTTTACCATATCACCCATGGCAGAAATCACACCGGCCATTTCCAGACCAAGAATCTCGGATTCGCCGGGCGGCGGTGGATACAATCCCATCGCCTGCAGCAAATCGGCCCGGTTGACCGCCGTGGCCTTTATGTCGACCAGCACCTCCTCCGGCCCGGGCACAATATCCGCAACTTCTTCCCATACCAACCGGGGTATTTTATTTTCCAATTTAACGACGATAGCTTTCATAGTTCTATCCTCCGCAGGTTTGTCCTTGGATGTCATGCCCCATCATTTTATATAATTCGAGTTCTGTAAGCAAGATTTCAGATGACAGAGGTATTTGAAGCCGGAATTTCTAATTACCTGAAATCCAAAATTCGCAATCCCAAATCCCAAATCGAAAGACCCGCAACACGGACAATGTTATTTTGACTTTTTTAGAGTTAGGCTATAATATGATTTCAATTCTTAGCACCTGATACGGAGGAAAATACCATGCAAGTTCTCGGCATCGATATCGGTTTCGGATTTACCAAAGCAACCAACGGAAAAGATACGTTCATTTTCAAGTCTATCTTCGGCGAAGACGCCGACATACAATTCTGGGCTGACTTTGGCAAGGATACCCCCACAGACCACATTCATGTTACCATAGATGGCAAATCCTATTTCATTGGAGACCTTGCCGAACAGCAATCAAGTGTCTTGTACTTCACCCTGGATCAGGAAAAATTAATTGCCGATTTTGTCAAAATTCTGACATTGACTGTGGCGGGTATGTTTCTGGATAAAGGTAGAGCACTCAATGTTCCAATCAATTTGGTATCAGGTCTTCCCATCGGTTTTTTCAAGAACAACCACGAACGCTTCAACGAACTGCTGACCGGTCATCACACAATCACCTATCACTCCAGCGATGGCCAGGAAACCACCAAAGAACTGCATATCAATAAGGTTCGCATGCTGCCGCAACCATTGGGCAGCGTCTTAAATCTACTCATGGACGATAATGGTAAAATAACCGATAAGGACCTTGCCAATCAAAAGGTGGGCGTCGTTGATATCGGGTTTCGGACGACGGATTTTACCATTCTTGATCACCTGCGTTATATTGATCGCGGGAGCAGGACCATGGAAACCGGAATTTCCAAGGGATTTAGTGTCATCGCCAACAAGCTGAGAGAAAAGTGCGGTGCCAACGTTGAGCTATACCGCCTGTATAACCCAGCCGAAGCAGGCTCTATCAAAATGCGGGGCCAGGGGATTAATATTGCTAATATCAGAGATCAGGTCTACTCTCAACTGGCCGCTTCCATCGCCAATGATATCGATCGTTTGTGGGCGGATGACTGGGACATTGATGCCATCATATTAACCGGCGGCGGTTGCAGAGAACTGGCCCAATACCTCCAGCCCCAGATCACGGGGAATATCCTCCCCATTGACTCCGGCCCGGACCCACGGCTCAATAATGTGCTGGGCTATCTTAAATATGGACGGTCCGTCTGGGGGAAGGCAGGAGATGAATCCGCAATTGCTGAGTCCGAGTCAGACTCGAAACCGTAAAATACCCAATCGGAAGACATCGAATCGATCAATGAGGGTGAGCTGTCTGAAGTCTAAAGACGAATTTGGGATTTGAGATTTCGGATTTAGGAACCATTTGCAGCATCTGATAAGCCAAAAATAAAATCGATAAAATTCCTCTCATCAATCCAAAATCCACTATCCCAAATCCCAGATCCGTATTTACCTGCTTCTGTCCTCTGACCTCTGACCTCTGTCTTCTGATTATGATGTGCGCGTAACAATTGTTTTTTCGCCCTCCTGCCGGACTTTAATTCCATAGCCCGGCAGCGTTTCCGTCAGCGGCCGTCCAAAAATAAAATCGAGCATCGCCGGATCCAGCCCCCCTTGGTCCACCACCAGTTTACGGATTTCAGCATCATATTGGATGATTTCCAGTAGTTTTTTACGCGCCCCGTCCCTGTGGGGGCCATCGAGGCTGTTGATCAGTTTTTTAATTTTCTCATAATCACAGCGTTCCTGATGGTCCTTAATCAAATCCCACAGTCCTTCAACTTCAGAGAACAAATCATCGCGGGTTAACCGGTGTCTGGCATACATCTTCTCCAATTCGCGCGTATCCCAGCATTTAAGGGCTCGGCATTCCAGGGGACGATCATTGTAAATGGAGCAGACCTTATCCCCGGCCTCAAAGAAAAGACAGGTCCAGTTGCCTTTTTGGCCTTTGATTTTAATGATGTCCGACGAAGCCGGCACCAGACAGCCCTTAACATTATCGTAAGCATATTCACCTTTGCGAATGGTATAAAGATATTTAGAAGGAATCTGCCCCTCTTCAATCAGCAGCCGATCCTCCTGATGAAAACAGGGGCCTCCTTTCTCACAGCACGTTCCGCAGCGCAAACAGGTGTTCTGAGCCGGGTCGGATTCAGGCGTTGATGCGTTTTCAAGGCTTTGCCGGTTTTTCTTATCAGGATTCATTTTTTTTACTTAAGTGATAAAGACGTAAAATTTTCAACTCATCATACTCCACTTCGCCGTTTAAAAGGTCAAAGGCCGGTTTTAAATATTCGCTGCCGCATTGATCAAAGGCTTTCAGGGTAACTTTTTTTTGATCCGCCGGCAGGGCTGAAAGGGCAAGGATCTCATCGCCGCGCAGCGCATTTCCTGCCATCACGTATTTAGTCAAATGTTCTATGACCGTGGTTTGTTTAATATCGAAGATGTCCCTTATCTCCGCGATAGATCGGCCGCTATTAAAAATATCGCCGATATGGATGTGTCGGGGTTTGACGGGTTTTGCCGAAACGTTTTTCTTCTCTTTGCTTGAAAAGTAATTGTTAGGTCTTTTCGGCCGTTCCTGAATCTGTTTTCCCAGGCAGTAAGAACCGATCACCTGCATGAAAAGGTCACCAAACTTATTAGCTTTAACCGTGCCGATACCGTGCATGGCCAGAAAATTGTCGCTGGACTGCGGAAAATATGTGGCCATTTCTACCAGGGTTTTGTCCGAAAAAATCACAAATGGGGGGACTCCGGATTTATCTGCCAGTTCTTTACGGGTTTTGCGCAGGATTTCAAACAATTGCCGATCATAGTCCAAATCATCTAGTTTGTCGGTTTCACGAGCGGTTGGGGCAGCAGCCTCCATTGGTGCCAGCACCCCCCAAATCTTCAAATCACCTTTGAGAACATCCCACCCTTTAGCAGTCAATTTCAAACTGCCGAACTCCATGTCCTGAACCATCAGTTCCTTGTGGAGAAACTGACGCGACAACTGCTGCCACTGCTTTTTTGAATAACTTTGGCCGATACCGTAGGTGGACAATTTATGGTGTCCGAACTGCTGCACCTTTTTGGCCTGTGAACCGCGCAGCACATCGATAAGATGGTTGCTGCCGAATTTTTCACCGGTTCTTTTAACACATGAAAGGAATTTCTGAGCATCTACGGTTATGTCCACCTGGTCTTTTTTTTCCGACAAACAGTTATCGCACATGCTGCATTTGTCGAGGGTATAATCTTCTCCAAAATAATGCAGCAGTGGAATCCGGCGGCAAATCTCGGTCTCCACCAATCGTATCAGGGAACTGAGGTGAATATTGGCCACCCGCCTTTCGTGATCATTTTTCTGATCGATAAAGTATTTGATCTTTTGAACATCGCCGTAGCTGAACAGCAACAGGCAATGGGATTTTAATCCATCCCTGCCGGCCCGCCCAATTTCCTGGTAATAGCTTTCAATATTTTGAGGCAAATCAAAATGAACTACAAACCTGACATTTGGTTTGTCGATCCCCATCCCGAATGCAATGGTAGCGACGATAATTAGGACGTCATCACGAATAAATGCTTCCTGGTTGCGGTGCCGGTCCATGTCTGAAAGGCCGGCATGGTAAGGTCTTACAGAAAATCCTTCATCTTCCAGTATTGCATTGAGCTCCTCTACCTGTTTGCGTGAAAAACAGTATATGATCCCGGATTGATCAGGAAATTTGCGGATGAAGTCAATCGTTTGGTCCACCGGACTGTCTTTTGGAAGCATTTGGATAAACAGGTTCTCCCGGTTAAAGCTGGCCATAAATTCCCGGTCGCGATCCATGTGAAGACTGGTTTTTATATCCTCGCGAACCCTGGGGGTGGCCGTGGCCGTCAAGGCCACACAGACGGTATCGGTGAACTGATCACGGGCCTCAGCCAAACGGCGGTATTCCGGTCGAAAATCATGGCCCCATTGAGAAATACAGTGGGCCTCATCAATGGCCAGGCAATCGATATGGACGGCAGACAACAACTCCTGCATATTAGATTTGAGCAAAGCTTCCGGGGCCAGGTAGAGTAATTTGGATTTTTTCTGTTTCACCAATCGGACGTTGCGGCGATAAGCATCCTGCGACAATGAACTGTTTAAAACTGCCGCCGCTACTCCGGATTGCGTCAACTGCGCCACTTGATCTTTCATCAATGAAATCAAGGGCGAAATGACGATGGTCAGGCCCTCAAATATCAGGGCTGGAATTTGATAACACAGGGATTTACCGCCTCCGGTGGGCATTACCACCAGCGTATCATTTTTAGCCAGAATATTGACTATAATATCGGACTGAAGCGGCCTGAATTCATCATATCCGAAAACGCTTTTAAGAATGGCCCGGGCTTTTTCAATCATGATTTGCACTTTCTGCGATCAACGCAACAACTACTGACCTGGTTAGGCCTTATAGCGGTTGTCAAAAAACGTTCTGTTTTTCAAACGCTTTTTCTACAACCACTTATACCAGCCTTCCGTATTTCTGAACTTATTTTAGAAATGTGGTATAACCGTCAACAAAGAAACAATATACAAAATTAAAGCCTGGGGGCAACAGTTCTTTTGCAGAATTGTTTCCTTTTCCGAAAAATTGCAGTATTATATCCGAAGATACAAAGGAACTCCGGAAAACATGCACATTCGTTTAGAAGAATTATCGGAGGGGATGCTTCGGCTTGAATTTGAAGAACCGCCGGAGTCCTTTCCGATCCTTACCGAGATGGCCGACAGCGGTACCTGCGAATTTTTGGCCCACCTAAAGGCTGCCTTGAGAGCACAAAGGATCGGTGATTTAGTTGAGATAGAGGGCAACATTTCCACAGTGATCCGTGTGAATTGCGGACGCTGCCTGCAATCATTTGAGATGCCTTTAGAGTCCAGCTTCGCTCTGGCTTACAGCCAAAAGGAGCCGGCCCCGGAACAGCGCGACTCCAACCAGGAAGAACTCGAATTAACAGCCGAAGACATGGGACTGGTCTACTACCAGGGCGAAGAAATCAATTTAAAAAATGAAATCCAGGAGCAGGTGGTATTGGCATTTCCCCTCAAAACGATATGCAAGCCGGACTGCAGGGGGTTGTGCCCCAAATGCGGTGCTGATTTAAATACCGAAGAATGCGATTGCGACCGTTCACCTCCGGCCGGTAAATTTGCGGTCCTAAAAAATTTGAAGCTGAAACCCTGATGGTCGAGTTCATGCGGCTTCAGTGGTGATTATCCACGTAAGCAGGTCGGCTTTGAAAAACTCCCCGACCCCTCCAACTAGTGACTGAACGACCCTCGTCTGGAAGACGAGGGGTTTCAACCATCCCCGATGGGGACACTAATAACGGTTTACTCCATGGAGAGCAACAAACGACATGGCTCGGAAATTCTGCGCCGTCCGGGAAAATTCCTTTTGAGGGTCTTAACCGGTTTTAGGCGCAATCAGGGGTTGTTGCTGGCCGGGGCAGTTGCCTATTATACCCTTCTGTCGGTCATACCCATGCTGGCGCTGATCCTGGTCGGGCTGTCGCATTTCATTGATGAACAACAGCTCTATAGCACGATCCTGACCAACTTAAAACTCGTCATTCCGGCCCATGCAGAAAGAGTGGCCGGCCAGGTGTGGGGCTTTCTTGACCGGCGCCAGTTGGTTGGGGTTGTCGGAATCATAGTGATGCTGTTCTTCAGTTCCATGGCCTTCACCGTGCTTGAAAGCGCCATGGCAATTATATTCTCTCACCGGGTCAGGAAGCACCGCCGTCATTTCCTCATTTCGGCCATTATCCCCTACGCCTACATTTTTTTGCTGGGAATCGGATTGCTGCTGGTAACCTTAGTTTCCGGCGCATTGGGTGCCCTGGCTGACCAGCACATCATTTTATTTAGTTTTGACCTGAGCCTGGCAGCGACTTCCCGAATCGCCCTTTACTTCTCGGGAATGTTCGGCATGGTCATGATGCTGACTTCCTTATACCTGGTGATGCCGGTCGGACGAATCGCCTTTCGTTATGCCCTTGCCGGTGGCATCACTGCCACCCTGCTCTGGGAGATCATCCGGCATATACTTGTCTGGTATTACTCGACCATTTCCCTGGTCAATGTGATCTATGGTTCCCTGGCGACAGCAGTGGTTGCCTTGCTGAGTATTGAAATTGCAGTGATCATCCTATTGCTGGGTGCCCAGGTTATCGCCGAGTTCGAACGCAGCAAGAGCGGACTGCCCGAAGAAGATGAATCGGGCTTCGATATTTGACAGCATCGCTTTGCCGGCATCCGCATATTGTTCTCACCCTATGTGTTCACTCATTTATCACTTGCGAATTTTCATAGACTTGAGTTTTTAAGTAACCATGCTTAAAGTATAAAGACAAAAAACTTTCGGGGAAACCGTACCGGTGTGGACAGCCGAAGATTTTATGAAGTATGCCCGGGATTGCAAGATCTGCCTGTTTACTTAGGAAATAAGGTCTCATGTTTGTGCGTTGGAAAAAGATATTTATAACAGCTGCCCTGCTGATCTTTGTCTTGATCGTTGGGCTGTATGTGTTTTTAATGGCTTATGATTTTAACAGGTTCAAGCCGACGATTGCGCAGGCCGTCAAGGATGCCACCGGTCGCGAACTGACGATAGCAGGTAATATCGAATTTGAGCTTGGCATCCGGCCGACCCTGATCATTGAAGATGTGAGTTTTCAGAATTCCTCCTGGAGCTCAACACCGGATCTGGCTCAGGTCAAACAGATGGAAGTTCAGATTGCAATTTTACCCCTGATCATCGGGAAATTTGATTTTGCCCACCTGGTTCTTATTGAACCGGCTGTAATCGTTGAATTTGATAATGCGGGAACCTCCAATTTTTCATTTGATACCTCCGGCAAAAAACAAGCTGAAACCGAGATCCTCCCTCCGCCCCTGATATTCAGCGATATACGGATTGAAAAAGGGCATTTTACCTACCAGGACGCAGAATCGGATTTCAAATTCATCATCCGCATCGACCGCCTGACGGCTACGATCCCCGGCTTTGATAAATCCCTGCAGCTGGAATTTAAAGGGGCCTTTGATGATATACCCTTTACCCTCAATGGCACCGCCGGGCCCATTTGGGCCTGGGTCGAACCCGGATATGAATTGCCCGTGGATATTACCATTGCGGCGGGCGGCGCAACCGCCCACGTCAACGGAGAGATGCGCGATCCGACCCATTTTAAAGATCTGGCATTCACCATCACCGCCGATGGCGCGTCATCGGCCGACATCGCCAGGCTGGTTGGCGCGACGGACATACCGGAATTAGGTGCATTTAAGCTGGCAGCCAGGGTGGCCGATCCTGAAACAAACGTGTTAGCAATCGACAACCTGAGCATCGCCTTGGGCGAAAATGAGATCACCGGTCTGGTGAAATTAAACATGGCGGAACAGGTGCCCTTTTTGACGGCTGAATTGTCGTCGCCGAAATTTGCACTCGGCCCGGCCAGTTTGGATCTTCACCTGACCGATCTGATTAAAAAACCTGCTATCAAAAAACTCGATCTCAAATTCGGTACTGAGGAACTGGCCAGGGTTCGCTTAAATGGTGTCGTTGACGACCTGTTGGAATTAAAGGGGGTCGATATCAACTTTCAGGCCAGCAGCAAAGATCTATCAAATTTAGAGCAGCTGGCCGGCCGGCCGCTCCCGGTTCGCGGTGCCTTCAGCGCCGCCGGCAAGGTCCTCCTCCCGTTCCATAAGAATCTCAAAATCCCCGATCTGAAAATTACGGTCGGGAAAAACAATATTACGGGATCTCTTAATTTGGATTTACGCGGTGACCAACCCCAAATGGAAGCCAAATTGTCATTGCCGAAATTGGATCTGCCAAGTGTACTACTGCCGGAGCTTGCCGGGCAGGAGTGGGTTAAGGGCTTGGGCCAGGTACGTCCCGTCAAACTGGACCTCAAGCTGGCCGGTTTTGCCCGGGAAATGGCGATTGAAAAAATCGATCTCAAAGCTGGAACGTTGAAATCAGCCGAATTGCGCCTGACCGGGTCGGTTGAGAATCTGCAGACCCGGCACGGCATCAACCTTAAATTATCCCTGAAGGGCAATGAGCTGGCAAAATTCAAGGAAATCATCGCGCAACCATACATCTTTGCTCCGGTGCCGGGACAAGGGGCTTATGCCCTATCCGGCCATGTTAAAAATCCAACCGCCAGTGTATTTGAGGTCGAAGATTTTAAATTCGTGCTGGCAGATACGGAACTGACCGGCCGGGTGGGGATTAATTTGGCCGGGCCATCACCGGTTTACGAGGTAAGCCTAAGCGGTCCAAGATTTAACCTGAAACCGTTTCCAGTTCCCAAAGAAGCGGCCTATGCCAACCTCAATAAAATTGATGACCTGGGACCGATAAAAATAGATTCGAAGGTAACTGTCGAAGGCGACCACCTGGCGCTTGCACACCTGGACTTGCAGGCCGGCAGCGAGCAGCTGGCTGCGGTCGAGGTTAAAGGTTCGATCAAGAATCTTACAGAGCAAAATGGCATCGGTCTGAATTTTTCGATTCGGGGCAATGAAGTGGCCAATTTTTCAAAAATAATCGGTCACTCCATACCCCTCAAGGGGGCCTATGGCCTGTCCGGCAAGTTGTTCGATCGTGCCAAAAAAAATTATCAGATCAGCGACTTTAGGCTCAAGTTGGGGGAAAACAATATCACCGGCGCGATAGATTTGAATTTAAGCGCTAAACAATTCACATTGGCCACCAACCTATCGACACCGAAATTCACACTCCAACCGGTGACCATATCAACAATCGAAGCACTGACCCGCATCGAGGATTTGGGACCGCTCAAACTGGCCGCTAAACTGGCCGGCAACGGCAAAAAAATAGCTCTAGAAAACCTGGATATTAATTTCGGCAGCCAACAGTTGATCGAAGTAATCCTGAAGGGGAAGATAACCGAATTGTGGGCCATGCGCGGGATGGAGCTCGATTTCTCGCTGCGGGGCAATGATCTGGCCGGCATTTCTAAGCTCGGAGGACCCGCCCTGCCCTTTCCGGGCGCCTTTACTGTTTCCGGCCGCTTTGTCGACCCGGCACCTAAAGTTTACAAAATTCCTTCCCTTGAAGCGGCCTGGGGAGTCAATGACATCAGGGGCTGGATTGCGCTGGATCGGTCGAAAAACCAGCCCCGCCTGAGTGCCGAGCTGTCCTCGCAAAAACTGGATTTGCGGCCCGGTTTAGAAAAATCGGCCGCAAAAAGACCGGCCGGGGTGCCGTCCCCCGGACCCGTTCGCACAAAAGATAAATATTTTTCGAGCAAACCTTTTGAACTGGAAGTGTTGAAGAAAATTGACGCCGACATTAAATTCAGCGGCAAGCAGGTCCGGTTGACCGCACTGGCGCTTGATGACAGCATCCTCCATATTGCGCTTGACAAGGGGAATCTCAAATTAAATCCCTTCACCTTCACCGTTGGCGGGGGCAAAGCAGATGTCCAGTTCGAGCTGCGGCTGGAGGATAATCCCCCCACCCTGGCCTTGGCAAAAGTAATCGACCAGCTTGATGTCGGCCCCATGCTTGAAAAACTAAGCTATCAAAGATCCTTAGAAGGGATCCTTGATACCAGAATCAATCTCACCGGCCGGGGCAATTCAATGGCGGCGCTAATGGCGGGTCTCAATGGCAACATTATAATGACGATAATCGACGGTCGCGTGGCCAGCAAATACCTTGATCTGATTGAAAAATATCTGGGTTCAAATGCCTTAAGGTTGTTGAATCCATTCAAGGCCAAAAGGGAATTCGCCCCCGTCAACTGCTTCGTCAACAATATCCAGATTAAAGACGGAATGGCGGATGTCAAACTGTTGCTCGACACCGACCAGACAAGCATTTTCGGGCTCGGCGATATCAACCTGAAGACAGAGCAGTTGAAACTGGGAATCAAGCCCACCCCCAAAAAGACACACGGGCTCAGCGGCGTTGCCGGCGTGAGCTTCAGCTTAAAGGAACTGTCCCAGCCCTTCCGGCTGGGCGGCACCCTCACTCGCCCCTCCCTTGCCATCGACCCCGGACGGACGGCCCTGGCACTGGGAAAACTGACCGGTGCCCTGGCCCTGGGCCCGGTAGGCCTGGCCGCCTTCTTCGGAGATATTTCGGTGGGTAAGCAGAACCCGTGTCCACTGGCACTGGAGGCGGTATCCCAAGACAGCCGGCCGGCTGACGACGGGAAAAAAGGGGATCAGGCGTCGGATAAAGAGAGTAAAAAAGAAAAAAAATCCAGCGGATTCTTTAAAAGACTGTTTGGGAAGTAGTATCTTGAGGTTCAAAGTTCAGAGTTCTGGGTTCAGAGTTTGAAAAGCTCCCCCTGATAGGCTACTGAAATAAGACCCTGAACGGAGAACCCTGAACCTTTGAACCTTCATTCTTGTGCAATCACCACGAGCACTCTTTTGCGCAGCACTTTCCCGTCTTGTATTACCGCCATGCTCATGCCGTTTTCACCGGCCGGAATAATCCCGTTGGTGAAGCCCGCTTCGGGGGTTGTCGCTTTCATCCTGACGCCATCTTCCTTCCAGCCGATCAATTTTAGTGGAAAAAGGACGGCCGAGTCAGTTTGGCCCGGGCCAATGGTAATGTCCGGTTCTTCTTTGACACCCCGTAACTCTTCGAAAGTCAGACCGACCCACCCGAAATTACCGTATCGTTTACCGTTTTGTAGGTAATAGGTTTCCGACCAGTCAATGACAAGGTCCCCGCCGGTCTTATTGGTAAATGAATAACGGAACTGATTGTAATAGTTGTAACCTTCGGCCCGCAACGGTTCCAGCTTAACATCGTAATGCTGCGTGCTTACGGTTTGGATTGAGGGGTTGCTCTGGTAAATCTGTTCCCCGGCGCACCCGACCATTATCATTGAAATAATTATTGCACCCCAGATGATTTTTTTCGACATGCGGCACCTCCGTAAAATTGCCTACTTTACAATCGATTCACAGTTGACGATGATAGGCTATTACTTCTTTATAAAGGAAGTAATAGCAAAAACAAAACAATTTTAACGTAAATTAAGACAAGCTCTAAATTAAGTCAACACAATCCTGTTGATTCTCACCCTTTGAAGAACTATATTATCGAATATTTCCATTTTCGTAGTTGATTGCATTCAATCGACTCATCAGTTCCTATATGGTTGAAATATAAACAATGTGCGTTGATCGGCTGCATATTCTTAACATTGTGGACGAATCCTAAAGGAGAATTTGCATGGATCCTCTGTTAATCCTGATCGCGTTTGTATTTGGTTTTGCGGTCTACCACGTCGGATTGCCCCCGCTGGTCGGATATTTGATCGCAGGATTTGTGCTCCAAGCCATCGGGATTCAGGGTGGCGAAAATCTCGACACCATCGCCGACATGGGTGTCATGCTGCTGTTGTTCACCATCGGGTTGAAATTGAAGCTTAAAACCCTGGCGCGCCCGGAAATCTGGGCCGGCGCCTCCATCCATATGTTCGTTACAGTGCTTGTATTCGGCGCTGCAATATTCGCGCTGGGTTTGACGGGTTTTTCGGCCTTCGCCGGGCTGGATTTCAAGATGTCTTTGGTGGTGGCTTTTGCCTTGAGTTTTTCCAGCACTGTCTTTGCGGTCAAGGCCCTGGAAGACAGGGGGGAGATGGCCTCCCTGCACGGCCGGGTTTCCATCGGCATCCTGATCATGCAGGACATCTTTGCCGTTCTTTTTCTAACCCTTTCGACCGGCAAGGTCCCCTCGCCCTGGGCGATAGCGCTGGTGGGCGGCCTTATTGCGACCAGGCCGCTTTTGATTGCCATGTTAAAACGGGTGGGCCACCGGGAGTTGCTTCTGCTGTTCAGTATATTTCTGGCCCTGGGACTGGGGGCCGCCGGGTTTGATTTTGTAAAATTGAAACCGGACCTGGGGGCTTTATTTATGGGAATCCTGATCGCGGGTCACCCCAAAGCAGGAGAAATGTCGGATGCCCTGTTGAGTATCAAAGATTTGTTTCTGGTCGGTTTTTTTCTCACCATCGGTCTGGCCGGTGCACCGACGCTTCAGTCTTTTGGAATTGCTTCTCTTTTGACGGCGGCGGTCATTTTTAAAGTGGGGTTATTTTTTTTACTGTTGTCGCGCTTCAAGCTGCGGGCACGCACCTCACTGCTGGCCACGCTCAGTCTGGCCAACTACAGCGAATTCGGTCTTTTAGTTGCGGCCATCGGTGTAAAAAACGGCTGGATTGGTCCTGAGTGGCTCATCACGATTGCCATCGCCCTGTCGATATCATTTATCGCCGCCTCGCCGTTGAATACAGCCGCCCATAGCATTTATGAGCGCTGGTCGAAGCGCTTGAAGCCGTTTGAAACCAAATCCCGTCATCCCGATGATCAGCCGCTCGATACCGGTGATGCTGAAATTGCTGTTTTCGGGATCGGGAGGATCGGGATCGCTGCATACGAAGATATGCACGAAAAATATGGAGAAATTGTCATTGGCATTGATTTTAACTTTGAAGTGGTCGAGAAGCACCGGCAAACCGGTCGCAATGTCATAGTCGGCGATGCCACAGACATTGATTTCTGGGAAAGGGTAACCTCCGGTAGTCGTGAAAAGCTTCGCATGGTTATTCTGGCCATGCCCGATCACAAGGCCAATATGAATGCCCTAAACGAATTGACGCAAATGCAATTTAAAGGCAAAATCGCTGCCACGGCTGTGTATGACGACGAAGTCGAAGAATTAAAGCAGGCCGGCGCCTATGCTGCCTACAATATTTATGCCGCGGCCGGCTTCGGATTTGCCGAGCATGTCTGCCAGGCCCTGGAGGGGACTGACGGCAGAGGACAGAAGTCAGATGACAGATGACAGAACACATTGGGCATCGCGTCAAGAATTAACAGGTTTCAGGCGCCAGCCGTGCCCCCCGGCCAAAAAAAACGGCCGGTCTAATCGAAAAAGAAACTTTGGTAATGTAGTTTCAAATGAGGAGGTAACTAAAAAATGAAAAGCAAACCCAGCCTGCCAAAATTTGTCTATTTATGTCTACTTATCTTTTTAGTGGGTATACTGGCTCCTGTAAATATTTCAGCTGAAGACATCAAACTTTCCTCAGGTCAGACGGTTTACGTTCCGATCTATTCTCACATTTACAGCGGCGTCAAAGGCCGGCCCTTTGACCTGGCGGCAACCCTCAGCATTCGCAATACGAATCTCCAAAATCCCATCACCCTGGTTTCGGTAAAATATTATGACTCCGATGGCAAACTGGTTGAAGATTATTTAAAACAACCCAAAGTGCTGAATGCCCTTGTATCAACCCGCTACATCATAACCGAAGACAATAAGGCCGGCGGATCGGGGGCCAATTTTATTGTCGTCTGGAAATCGGATCAGAAAGTAAATCCACCCATAATCGAAGCGGTCATGATCGGCACCCATTCCGGTCAGGGAATTTCATTTCTTTCAAGAGGCCAGGTGATTAAGGAAGATCGTTGAGAAGGAATCCAAAAAACATGAAAACGACTAATGATATAAAAACTTCAAATGAATCAATTCGTCAGCCGGAGGGATTAATGACCATTAGAACCCAGGCCATGCCCAAAGATGCCAATCCCAACGGGGATATATTCGGCGGCTGGGTTATGTGCCAGATGGACATCGGCGGTGGCCTGCTGGCGATGGAGATTGCCCGGGGACGGGTGGTGACGGTGACCGTGGACAAGATGGCTTTTGTCAGGCCGGTCCAGGTCGGGGATACGATTTGCGTCTACGGCAGTGTCATCCGCATCGGCAACTCCTCCATGGATATCAAGCTGGAAGTGTGGGCCAAGGATCTCATCGAAGAATTCGAATCCCAGCGCCATCTGGTCACCGAGGCCGTCTTTCGCTACGTTGCCATCGATAAAGACCGCCGGCCCCGCCGCATTCCTGACAATCCCCAGCATCCGAGATCGGCAGAATGACCATTATCAGCAAGCATGAATTCGGGGATGAAGACCTCGGAGGACCTGCTCAATTTACCTCACACATTTGCATTGATTACAATTTTGCGACAAGTTTAGCCATCGGGTATCGTTTCCAGCACATGTCCAATTTTGTTTTCTACGATACCAACCCGGGCCTTAATCTGGTAGATTCCTGATGGTCAGTTTCCATAAAATTTTGTTGCAATCTACAACTTATTGAATTAATAAATGAACTGTCCTCAAGCGCCGCTGGTCGCAGCATTAATTACTACGTTGGGGCGCAACCCTGAATATATCCCAATCTGATCAAACTAAAACTATTAGGCTTTGTCACGATAAACTAAGTACCAAGGAGTGGAATATGCAATCGATTTTAACTGTTAAAAAAAACTGCCTGGAACCGACTGTTCGATTCAGTAAACCCTCAGCCACCCTGCTTTTTATCGGACTGATCAGCCTGGTGTTATTGCTTGGCGGCTGCGCCATGGTGGGACCGGATTACGTTAAGCCAACGCCTCCGGAGCCTGACAAATGGTTGGAAAGCAGCGATCCTAAAATCGAAAGCAAAGAGGCCGACTTTAGCGAATGGTGGTCTGTATTCAATGATCCGGTTCTCAATGACCTGGTTCAAGCCGCCTACCAGCAAAATCTGCCGTTGCAAATAGCCGGTTTACGAATATATGAGGCCCGGGCGCAACTTGGGATTGCCTTTGGGTTTCAATACCCCCAGACCCAACAGGGCCTGGGATCCGCGTCCCTTAACCAGGCCAGCAAAAATGCGCCCAACGTCGCTGCCGCTGATAGATATTTTTCAGCTTATGATATAGGACTGGATGCGGCCTGGGAACTGGACGTCTGGGGCAAATTTCGCCGGGCCGTGCAAGCCAGTGTAGCCGGCCTGGAGGCATCAATCGCAGATTACGATGATATTCTGGTGTCATTGACCTCGGAAGTGGCTCGAACGTTTATCGTGTTGCGCACATCCGAAGAACGGCTGGAGGTCGCCCGAGAAAACGTTAAGATACAGAAAAGATCTCTGGAAATCGCTGAGGTCAGGTTCAAAGCCGGTGCGGTCACCGAACTTGACGTCACCCAGGCCCGGTCGCTTTTGAGAGGTACCGAGGCGACGATTCCCGGTTTTGAAACCGATATTCGCCAGGCAAAAAATGCCCTGGCCATTTTGCTGGGTAAACTTCCGGGGGATATCGATGCTATGCTGGGTGGTCCCGGCCTCATACCGGAGGTACCGGCAGAAGTAGCCGTGGGCATCCCTACGGAATTGCTGCGCAGAAGGCCGGATATCAGGTTTGCCGAGCGCCAGCTCGCCGCTCAGAGTGCCCAGATCGGATTTGCCAAAGCGGACCTTTTCCCGCATTTTTCCTTGTTCGGCACACTGGGTTTTCAATCCGGCGATTACACGGATTCCCGTTCGAATAATTCTAAAATAACCGATCTGTTTCACAAGGACAGCATTGCCTATTCCGCCGGTGCCGGCTTTAACTGGGACATCTTCAATTACGGCAGAATTTCAAACAATGTCCGGGTTGAAGACGCCCGGTTCCAGGAACTGGCGGTCAACTACGAAGACACGGTCCTGCGGGCCGCCCAGGAAGTTGAAGACGCCATGGTCGGTTTTCTGAATTCGCAGGATGCGGTTACCTTCCTGGCCGATGCCGTTAAAGCCTCCAAACGATCGGTGGACCTGTCCATGATTCAGTATCGCGAAGGGTTGACCGACTACCAGCGGGTGCTTGACACCCAGCGCTTTTTGAGCGACCAACAGGATCAACTGGTATTTACCACCGGCTCGGTGGATTTGAATCTGGTCGCCATGTACAAGGCTTTGGGCGGCGGCTGGCAGCTACGAAAAGACAACGAATTTATACCCCAAAACCTCATTGAAGAGATGGAGCAAAGGACCAACTGGGGCAATCTGCTGTCACCCGATGAACTGGATTATCCCCCGTCTCAGGAGGTCAGATCCATATTTCACACACCGGATTTCTAACAGGACGATTGCTATGACCCGAGAATTCGACCCTAAAAAAAGTTATCTGGCTGTTAAAGCCAACGAAAAAATGATAGCCTATGTGGGATTTAAAATTGACTTAGAAGAAAACGGCGAAAAGAAAGAAGGGATTACTAAAATTTCGTCCTTTCAGCGCGCCTATGGCGGCGGTTATCTGACACTTACCTTTATCGTGGATAGAGGGCAGGATGATAAACTTCTAAAACAGCTTGAGCAAATCTGCGCCAACCTGACGGAGGACTCCCTCAAACCTTTTCTGGGCCAAGACTTCGAACGGATGGTTAAAGTCGATCTTGATTTGCTGGAGGATGTCAAAGGCTGGTATGTTGAGGAAATAAACGTATATTTCCGTTCTGTTGCCGGTCAGGAAAAGACCCTGGTGGAAGGCACCATGATTCCGGCCCTTGAAAGATTACTTCCCTGCAAATTTGATGCGGTGGAATGGTGGCCCGAAGGCAAAGATACAGAGACACCCGGGGCCAACGAGATCCAAGGTAATACCTCGCTGCGGGGGCTATTCAAGAAATGGTTCGGGTCAACCTAACGGGAGCTCATGGCCTGAAGCTCAAAGCTCATAGTAAAAAGAATTTCGATCCTTCAGACTATCAGCTATCAGCTTTTTGGGTGACTTTGACATTTGGATTCCACCGCCTTAAATTTATCAAAGAATAACTAATCTCTTATTTACAGAATTCAGGAGGCCAAATGCCGCTAAAAGTTAAAGTGACTCCTAAACGACCGGGTGTTATGGTTGTATCCCCCATCGGCGCCATTGATGCCAGCACCTATACCATTCTCGAGGATAAGGTCGAGAATGCCTTGAAAGAATCACCGGACGTCATCATATTCGACATGGAATTCGCCGATTATATCAGCAGTACGGGTATTCGGGTACTTTTGAAAACCAAAAAGGCCCTTAAAAAAACCGATGGCAAAATGGTTTTCATGAACCTGCAGCCGCAAATTAAAAAAGTATTTGAAATCCTCCAGGCCATACCGACTCTGAAGGTTTTTGCAAGCATTGCAGAACTGGATAACTATTTAGATGTAATGCAAAAAGCCGCGCGGTAGACAATATCAGCAGTAAATATAAGTTGTAATAATGCACTACGCGAGTTAATATAGATCAAAGTAAAGATAGCCAATGGGAGCGGCTTCCAGCCACGATTAAAATAGTAGTTTTACTATTTAATTTCACGGCTGGAAGCCGCTCCCACTTGTAAAGGGCCTGATATGAAAAAAAATTTAATTTTTGCAGCATTTGCAGTACTTGTTATCTCCTGCGCTCACGGTAAAACCGAGCACTTTCCGGCGGTTGAAAATCAATCCGAAGCTGCAGAAGTTTTCGTCATCCGGGATAATAATTTCATGGGATGGGGGATGTCTTTAAAGGTGGCGCTGGACGATTCTATTATCGCCCGACTGCGCTCGGGGGAATACGTTGCGTTTTACGTCAAACCCGGTTTCCACTCCCTGGGGGTATCTAAACCCACAATGACGGTGCCCTTTGAAAGAGGACGCACCTACCATTTTCTGATCAGCGCGGATTACACCAGCTTCGGCTTCGACATCCAACGCATCGGCACTCGACAGGCCGATATGTGGCTCTCCAAAACAAAACCAATCAAGTAGAGATTGCGGATTTGGGAATTGGGCCTGCCCTGGCGCGACGGCTTCAGCCATTCGGCACCAAATGGGGGAACGCCTGGCGTAGTTGCAGCATAGACGACCCACGTATAATAGGTCTGGGCCAGGGATTTCGGATTGTCTGATATTACCACGCAACACGCAACACGTAACCCGCAACTCGTAACCCGTAGCAGAAGCCAACGACCGGTGACAAGCGACTATAATCGAGTATCAAGTATTGCTCATTAAGCAACTAATAGCATGTACACATCCATTACATTCGTACGGGTGGGTCCGGTGATCACCAGATCTTCCAGGGGTTGAAAGAAGTGATAAGAGTCGTTGCGCCTGAGGAAGTCTAAGGGGTCGAGACCTTTGGCCCGGGCCCGCATCAGGGTACTGCCGTTGGCCATCGCCCCGGCCGCATCGGTGGGCCCGTCATTGCCGTCGGTGCCGCCGGCCAATACCACAACGTTTTCCACGCCGTCGATCATCAGGGCGGACGCCAGAGCCAATTCCTGGTTGCGCCCGCCTTGGCCGTCTCCCCGGATGGTTACCGTAGTCTCGCCCCCGCACAAAATGCAGGCCGGCATCGATAATGGATTTCCCGAACCCCGAACTTCTCTGGCGATGGCAGTCAGGACCTTGGCCACTTCCCGTGCTTCCCCTTCAACTGTGGAAGACAGAATCAGGGTTCGATACCCCAATTCTTCCGACTTTAAGCCGGCAGCCTTCAAGGCCTGGAGGTTTGTTCCCACCAGTTCGGAATAACATCTCTCAAACACCGCATCTCCCGCCTTGGGAGTGTCTTCGATGCTTCCTTTCAGCCCCTGATCAATTCGGCTTTGCACAGAGGCGGGCACCCGGTCCCAGATTTCATACTTTTCCAAAACTTGCCGGGTATCGGCAAAGGTCGAGGTATCCGGGACGGCGGGTCCGGAAGCAATCACGTTCAAATCATCTCCAATGACATCCGAAAGTATCAAACTGACCACCGTCGCCGGATAAGCAAAGCGTGCCAACCCGCCTCCTTTGGCCCGGGACAAATGCTTGCGGATGGTGTTGATTTCATGGATATCCGCACCGCAGGCCAATAGCAGCCGGGTGACCTCCTGCTTGTCTTCCAGGGTGACACCCTCGGCCGGGGCTACCAGAAGCGCCGAACCGCCGCCGGATATAAGGCAGAGCACCAGGTCCCGCTCCCCGGCATCCTTTACCAGCGCGAGGATCTCTTCGGCGCCTTTAATTCCGCGTTCATCCGGTACCGGATGGCTGGCTTCATGGACCCGCACATGCCCCAACGGCAGCCCATGCCCCTCTTTGACCACAATCACACCATCTGTAATGCGATCACCCAGCAGGTCTTCCAGGGCCCGGGCCATGGGCGCACCGGCTTTGCCGGCCCCAACCACCAGGATACGCTCATAATCTTTAAATGCAAATCTGTGTTCGCTGATTTGCAATCCATCATCCACCCGCTTTACATAACGAAGAACGGCTTCTACCGGATCCACCGCATTCAGGGCAGCATGAAAAATTTCCAGGGCATGTTGCCGCATCGATTCAAATTGATCAGTCTGGTGTATCATGGTTTTCCTTTCATGGTTGATTCGGAGGCCAGCCCCGTCGCCGGCCAAAAAAACAGCCGGTCAAATCGAAAAAGCAACTTTGGCAATGTAGGGTGGGCCTCCGTGCCCGCCGGAAGGCGGTCGGCACAGAGGCCGACCCTACTTTATTTCAATGAAGTTTCACACGAGATATCAGAAGACAGAGCAATTGGGATTCGGAAGTCGGAATGCGAAAAGATGGATATTCCGCATTCCGAAATCCGCATTCACAATTTTGCCATCCGATCGATCAAATCCACCACCCGGTTCGAATAGCCCCACTCGTTGTCATACCATGAGACAACCCTTAGATAGCCGTCCTGCAAAGAGCTGGTAGACATGGCATCGAAAATACTGGAATGGGGATTGCCAATGATATCGCTGGAAACCAGCGGTGCTTCACTGTATTCGAGCACCTGCTGCATCGATCCATCGGCGGCGGTACGAACAACATCATTGACATCTTCTTCAGATGGCTTGCTTCTCAACCGCGCAACCAGATCAACTATGGAACCGTCCGGTACGGGGACCCGCATGGCCAGACCATCCAGTTTCCCTTTCAGCTGGGGAAGCACTTTGCCGACCGCCCGGGCCGCACCCGTTGTGGTGGGAATGATGTTTTCACCTGCCGCCCGACTGCGCCTGAAATCTCTGTGGGGGACATCGGCCAGGCGCTGATCGTTGGTATAAGCGTGTACCGTGGTAATAAAGCCTTCCTCGATGCCGAAAGATTCATCCAGTATTTTGGCAATCGGTGCCAGGCAGTTGGTGGTGCAGGAAGCATTGGATACGATGCAGTGTTCGGCTTTAAGCTCATCGTCGTTGACCCCCAGGACAATGGTGGCATCGATTTCATCTTTAGCCGGTACCGTAAGAAGGACTTTCCGGGCCCCGGCAGCCAAATGCTTTTCCAATGGCGCTCTTTCACGAAACACCCCGGTGGATTCAATGACGACATCCACGCCTAAATCCTTCCAGGGTATTGCGGCCGGATCGCGATACTCGGTCATCTCTATCTTTTGATCGTCGACATGCAGAGCATCCTCGGTGGCTTTGACCTCTTTTTGAAAAATCCCCATCACCGTATCGTATTTAAGGAGATAGGCCAGCTGTTCATTTTCAAAAAGGTCATTGATGCACACGACATTGATGTCATCGCGTTCACTTAAAATACGAAAGACGCTGCGGCCGATGCGGCCGAAGCCGTTTATTCCTATCTGTGTAGCCATTATGCCGCCTCCTTTTCCATCACCGAGAAAGTGTTGATAAGATCCACTACACGATGCGCATAGCCCCAGCCGTTGTCATACCAGGCCAGGGTTTTGGATACATTTTCTCCCATCACCATGGTCGCCAGGGAGTCAAAAGTGGTCGAATAGGGACTGCGAATAATGTCGCTGGAAACGATGGGTTCATCCTCGAAATCAATGATTTCTACGCCAGGTAGCGGTGGAAGCCGCGGTTCGCACCACTTCGTTGATGGCCACTGTTGTTACCGGTTTTTCATGCCAGCAGACAAGATCCACCACCGATCCGTTGGGCACCGGCACATTCATGGATCCCCCGCTGATGCGCCCTGCCATTTCGAGGTATCAGCCTGGCAACCATCCCGGCCGCATCGGTTTGCTGGGGAATAATATTTTCGGCGGCCGCACGACCCCGACGTTTGTCTTCGGAGGGAACGTCCGCCAGTCGCTGCTGGTTGGTGTAGGCGTGCACGGTGCTCAAAAAAACCCTCTTTATACCAAACGCGCCGTGCAGAATTTTGATAATCGGTGCCGCGCAATGCGCCGTGCACGATCCATTGGAGACAATCCGGTGCTCCGGTTTCAACTGGTTGTCATTGACCCCCATCACCACCGTGATGTCGGGCGGATCCTGGGGCGGTGCGCACAGGATTACCTTTTTGGCACCGCGCTCGAAATGCCGTTCAAGTTGTTCACGCGTCCACTTGCGGGCCGTGGCCTCGATAACGACATCTACGCCTAAATCTCCCCAGGGAACATCTCCGGGCTCGGCTGCGGACAGCATGGGGACCTGGCGACCGGCCACATACAGGTGGCCTTCCTTTATACTGACTTCATCCGGGAATTGGCCTAAAATCGTATCGAATCGAAGCAAATATTCGAGTGCTTTATGATCAGCGATATCGCTGATGGCCCTCAACCGGATATCCTCGCTCTGGTAGAGAATACGGAAAAGGTTTCTCCCGATCCTGCCAAAGCCCATGAGACCTATGCCTACAGATGACATCTGACACCTCCTTTTGTAACTGTTTACAGGTTACAGGTTCACCGTTCAGGTCCTTCCATCTGCGTTGACCCAGCCCGCAAACGAACCCATACACCTGAACGGTTAAACCTTATCTTCTCTTTTATTTATTTATCTGATTATGTCAACAACCAGGCTAATTAAATGGTTGATAAATTGATCTGCAATGGAACTACTCTGACAGGATTTAAACGGCTACACCGGTTGCTGGGACACGCGGCTGAAGGCGCAGGGATCAGGGTAAAATGCGGATTATAGAGGGTTCAGGGTATATCTCAAGACGCAGAGCTATAAGTTCAAAGTTAACAGTTCAAACGGAAAAGAATCAGCAACCTTACGCCCTGAGCCTGGCGCCACAGATCACAATCCCCAATCCGAAATCAATGGCCTGTGTCTTTCGTCAACGAGTTTGAGACTCCATAGGCCGTAGTCTCTTTTTGGATCCTTACAAACGCTTCGATGACCTGGACGGTCTTGAAAAGCGAGCCGCAGAATATCGAAGTGAAGCTTCAGTGACGGCGGATCTTTTGTTATTCTGCTATCAGCTTGTTGCGGTTCTGGACATAGGCGTTGCGGATCATGATATAAGGATCCAGCGCCGCCTCTTTGAGGGCCTCGTATTCTCCGATGCGCAAAGAGGTCTCGTTGACCGCCTCACCGGCCCGGATGGCAATCGACGTCCAGGTGTCCACCGGTACCCACCAGATCGGGTCCAGGAACGTATCCCCCAGACGACCCAGGCCATCGCGCACGCTGGAAGGTCCTAAAAACGGCAGCGTCAAATAGGCCCCGTTGCCGATTCCCCATACCGCAAAGGTTTGCCCCAGGTCCTCTTTGCTGGGCTGCAGGTGCGGATAATTGGCCGCCACATTGGCGATGCCTAAAAATCCCACCGTGGTGTTGATAAAAAACCGGCCGAATTCATAGCTGGCCTTCCGCCCTTTGCCCTGGAACAGGCTGTTCAAAAAACGCACCGGAAAGCGGATATTATAAAATACATTGACCACCGCAACACGCAGCTCCTCGGGAATGATAAAACCGTAACCCCGGGCCAGCGGCTTGAGCACCCAGAAATACAACGTGTCGTTTAAGTTATACATGTCGGTGTTCGCTTGAATCAAGGGGTCGGAGATCAGCACAACGTCATCATCGGCGTACTCATCGTCTTCGTCTTCGTCGTATTCGTCATCATCGTATTCATCTTCTTTATCCTGCTCAGCCTGATCAACCACTTCCTTGCGGGGTGTTTCCGACTGTTCATCGGTTGATTTCTGGGTTTGCTGGGCCATCAGCAGGCTAAAACGCATGCCGGGCAGCTCTACAGGCTCATTGGCCGGGCCGAGGATTTCATCGCCGGGATTTTTCGACTGCTCATTGGCTGCTTTTGGGTTTTGTTGAGCAAGATGCAGGCCAAGATGCAGACCGAGCGGCTCTGCAGGTTCATTGGCTGATTCCTGGGTATTTTGAGCAAAATGAAGGCCGGACAGCTCTATGGGTTCATTATTGAAGGCGCCGGAAGGGCTATAGCTGCAAAAGACGATCAAAAATACGGTCACCGCAACGAAAAACAAAGCCTTTTTCACAGGATCAACGTTCATCTCTCCTCCTGTTTTTCCTTGTTTACCTATCCCTTATTCACTTTTTCCCGCAATACTTCCAGTAATTTCTCCGGTGAATCCTTGGCGATAATCTCCCGGAACTGGGTGCGATAGTTTTTGACCATGCTGACCCCTTCGATGATGACGTCATATACTTTCCAGGACCCGCTCTTGTCGGTCAGCCGATAAAACAGCGGGACCTTAGTGCCGTCCGACGTTTGAAGATAACTTTGAACTTCGGCCCGGCCTTTTTTCAGCATGATTTCCTTGTCAAAAATAACTTTCTGATCCGAGTAAGCCAGCAGGCGGTCCGCGTAAACACCCTGGAGCAGCTCTTTAAACAGCTTAACAAATTCGATTTGCTGTTCGGCGCTCATTTTTTTCCATGATTTGCCCAGGGTCCTGCGGGAGAGTTCCTTGAAATCGAAAACATTGTCTATTTCTTCGCCAACTATGGCAATTTGCTGCTCTTTCGATTTGGCCTTGAAGGCCGGATCGCCAAGGGTTTTAAGAACCTTATTGACCCCGGTTTCAACGGTTTCTTTGGGTGTTGCCGCATAACCTTGAAGCGGAATCAACATTAAAAAAGCAACCATAAGTATCAATCCGACAAATCGTTTGTTCATATCAGCCTCCCTTCGGGATTCGTTTATATTGTTTGGATCGTTGTGATCGTTTAGTATCGTTGTTTTCGTTAAGATGGTTTAGTTCGCTACGCTTATTGGGTTGATTCGGTTTATTGGGTTTGCCGAATTCGAAAATCCGAGCCTCGTAACTTGCAACCCGCCTTGCTTATCAATCCAAAATCCCAAATCCCAAATCCCAAATCAAATTTTATTCTTCCTTGTCTTTCCCTTCGTCCACGTCTCCAAAGGCATATTTGCTGACCAGATCCATGATATCCGTCGGGGAATTGGTATCGGTGATGGTGTCGCCGTTGGCAAGCAGGTCACCGCCGCCGCCGGGATCGACCGCCACATATTTATCGCCGATCAAGCCTTCGGTTTTGACCGAAGCGATGGCATCATCATATATTTCAATGCCCTTATTGATCTTAAATTCCACTAAAACCTGCTGGTTCTCCTGGTCCAGGGTAAACTTTTGCACCCGGCCGATTTCCAGTCCCAGCATGTTTACGGGATTGCCTTCCCGCAGACCGGTCACGGTGCCGAACTTGGCGTACAATGAATAGGTATTCTCTCCGAAAAAGCCCACATTGCCCAGCTTAACCGTCATATAACCGATACACGCCAACCCGATGACCACGAAAATACCGACCAGTGTTTCCTTGGAATATTTCTTCATTACGCTTTTCCTCCGCGTGCACACGAAAACTGTGCGATTTTATTTTGATTAAACCGTGCGAATTCCATGACGGACTCAATTTCTATCTGTGGTTTGCCCTGGGCCAGTCCGGCCAAGACACTGAATTCAACACATTCTTCTGATTTATTTTCATTGGCCATGGCGGTTTCGATGCCGCGCAGCCCGTGTTCCTGGAAATCTTTTGTAAAGTCGTTCATGATTCGCTCGGCTTCTTCAATATCGGAATACGGCAGCACGGTGGCATATTCGTTGATGGTCTGCCGCGACGAGAAGCCCCCCACCGCGCCAAAGTGCTTATTGATATACGACCCCAGGGATCGTATAATCTGCTGGGTCACGTCGTGGCCCAGATTGGCACTGATTTCATCAATGTCATCGATGGTAAAGACCGCCGCCGCATAGGTGGCATCCGGTTGCCGCTGGCTCAGATCGGATTGATAGCGAACCTTGAAATGCCGCTTGGAATACAGCCCGGTCAGCTCTTCTCCCAGGCTTTCAAGGCTGCTGATCAGTTCCTGGCGGAAGGGATGATCCAGGGATTCGAATTCTTCCGGGTCCCCCTGAAATACAATCTTACGATCATATAAGGCCAGGATGCGGTTGGAGATAAAATAGACATCCGGGATCTCGTGACTGATCAAAAGGGCGGTGAACCCGAAGCGCTTCTGATATTCGGCCACCATGCCCAGGATGGCATTTTTGCGGATCGGATCCTGACCGGTGGTCGGCTCGTCAAACAGCACAATATTTGGGTCGGTGACCAGGGCCCGCGCCAGGGCGGCGCGCTTTTGCATGCCGCCGGAAATCTCCGACGGGTATTTGTCAAACACTTCGGTCAGCTCGGTCTGTTCGATGCGGGCCATGGCCCTTTCTTCGATTTCCTTCTTTTTTAACTTGCTGGCGTATTTTAGCGGCATGGCCACATTTTCAAATACCGTCAGTGAATCAAACAGGGCATTGCTTTGAAACATATAGGCGATCTGCCCGATGTAGTCATTCCATTCGGCTTTGCTCATTTTGTTAATGGCTTTGCCGCGGAATAAGATTTCACCCTCATCGGGTTCGAGCATGCCGATGATGTGCTTGAGGGTCACGCTTTTGCCCGTACCGGAAAGACCGATCAGGGTGGTGACCTCGCCTTCATAAATTGAAAAATCGATCTTATTCAAAATATTGCGGGTGCCGAAGGTTTTGCTCACCCCTTTAAATTCGATCAACGGTTCCCTTTGTTCATCCATGACAGTTCCTATACGATAAATGAGGTTACGACATAATCTGACACCAGGATCATCACGCACGAGATCACAACCGCCGAGGTGGTGGACAGGCTGACACTTTTGGCACCAAAGCTGTCCGTGCGCATATGGGTGTAAAAGCCCTGAAAACAGCAAATGGTGACCACCAGCAGGCCGAACACGATGGATTTGTAGTAGCCGCCCATGATGTCGTCCATCCCGGTGCTGGCCACGACCCGGTAAAAATAGGTGCCCGAATTAACCCCCAGCAGCACACAGCCGCTGAACCAGGCGCCGATGATGCCGATCAGATCAAAAAAAGTGGTCAAAATCGGAAAGCTGATAATGGCGGCTGCAATCCGCGGGCTGACCAGATAGCCCAGCGGATCGATGCGCATGGTGGAAAGGGCGTCGATCTGCTCGGAGATGCGCTGGATGCCGATCTCGGCCGTCATGGCCGACCCCGCCCGGGCCGTGATCATGATGGCGGCCAGAACCGGTCCCATCTCCCGGATCAAGGTCAGAGCGATGGCGGTACCCAGAACTCCCACGGAACCGAATTTAACCAGGACGAAATACAGCTGCAGGCCCAGCACCATGCCGGTGAAAAAACCGACCAGCAACACTATCTGGGCCGATTTGGCGCCGATAAAATATACCTGCGCGATAATTTCCGGTATCTGCTTGATCCGAAATATCATGAAAAAGGACCGGAAGAAAAATATGCCCATGGCCCCCAGGTCATTGTTCAGGCGTAAGGCTCTTCCGCCGAAAAAATCAAAAAATGATTTCATAAATCCTTTAGATGGTTTTGCTGTTACAGATTCGGTCGTTGTTTCAACCGTAGAATTTTCTGCCATTTTATGAGTTCCCTTTCCTCCATGGCGAATTTGCTGGAAACGTGTTTCAAAACTGGATGCCGCCGCCGGGGCTTAACTGCTCGATGTTCGGAATGTGACAACTACCATTATATTGATTTAATACTAAATTGCAAGTGCCCCACAACCCCCGAAAAGGGTTAAAAAGGGGGGATAGGTAAGTTTATTTATATGTGACCCTTAACGGGGTCCTTAACTCGCACCAAAGTATTTATCACAAAACCGGTGAAGCGCAAGAAAAAATTGATAATATTACTAATTTTTAAATATTTTGTCCCGGTAGGTTCCCAAATTTCACTTTATCCTCGACAGCTTGCAGTAATTACCAAAATACGGTAACCCATAATGATCATAAACAAAGGGGAATCGTTTCTTAGATAACGGAACGCTTTTAAACAACCGCTATAGCTGCCGGAGAAAAGGAGGTTCGCTGAAATGTCCAATAAACTCTACATCGCCTCGATGGAAGCCCGCAGCGGCAAATCAGTGGTTGCCCTCGGCGTAATGGAAATGCTTTCACGGCGTTTGAATAAAATCGGGTTCTTTCGACCGGTTATCCCGGATGTCGCCCAAGATAATAATATCAATTTGATTCGCAGCCGATACCTTCTGGAGCAACCCTACGAGGCCATGTATGCCTTCAACCATGATCAAGCGCAGGATATGGTAGCCGATGGGAAATACGACACCCTGTTAAAAACCGTCCTCAGCAAATTCAAGGCCCTGGAAAGACAATGTAAGTATGTTGTATGTGAAGGCACCGACTACAGCGGTGTGTCCTCGGCATTCGAGTTCGACTTTAATGCCGAAGTTGCCAACAATTTAGGCTGCCCGATTCTGGTGGTACTCAACGGACGGGGAAAAATCCCGGCGGATATAATCGAAGCGGTACGGTTCGCACGTGAATCTTTTGAAAGCCACGGCTGTACCATCATGGCAACAATTGTCAATCGGGTGGATTTAGAGGATACCGGACAACTTGAAGAACAGATGACAGCCGAGGCTTCCGTTGCAGGGCCGGTCTATATCCTTCCGGAAGACCCCCTGCTGAGCAAGCCCACTGTCGGTGAAATCGCCACGGCCCTGAAATGCCGGATTCTTCAGGGAGACGTCGATGTATTGAATCGTGAGGTTCATAATATTAAAATTGCGGCCATGAACCTGCCGCATTTTCTGGACTATGTTACGGACGGAACCCTGATTATGACCCCCGGCGATCGTTCAGATGTCATCCTGGGCAGTCTGGCGGCCACCGTATCGGAAACCTATCCGAATATCTCCGGTCTTCTTTTAACCGGTGGTCTCACGCTGCACCCCCAGGTGCAGCGGCTGATCGAAGGTATCCGCAAGGCATCACCCATTCCCATTCTCAGCGTGGACACCGATACCTATATCACCGCCATCAATGCCAGCTCGGTGAGAGCCGGGCTCACACCGGAAAATGACCGTAAGATTGCGTCCGCTCTGGGATTATTCGAATCCCATGTGAATATCGCGGAGATCGAAGCGCGTATCGAAGTGGTTCGTTCCACCCGTGTGACCCCTGTGATGTTTGAATATGAGCTCATCGAACGGGCCGGGGCCGACAAACAGCATATCGTTTTGCCCGAAGGTGATGAGGAACGAATTCTGCGGGCCAGCGAAATCCTTTTAAGACGCAAAGTGGTTGACCTTACCCTTCTGGGGGAATCGGAAAAAATCCAGCAAAAAATCAGTGGTCTGGGTCTCAATCTGGAAGGCGTCAACTGTATCGATCCTCTTAAATCAAGCCAGTTGGAGGACTATGCTCACATTTTTTATGAAATGCGCAAGCACAAAGGCATCTCCGAAGAAATGGCCCGGGATACCATGACGGATGTCGGTTACTTCGGGACCATGATGGTTCATACGGGGGCCGCAGACGGCATGGTCTCCGGTGCCATTCACACGACCGGTGATACCATCCGGCCGGCGCTTCAAATTATCAGGACCCGGCCCGGATTCTCCATCGTTTCCAGTGTTTTTCTGATGTGTCTGGCAGACCGTGTCCTGGTGTACGGGGATTGTGCGGTGAATCCCGATCCCAACGCCGAGCAATTGGCCGATATTGCCATCAGTTCGGCAGATACCGCTGCCATATACGGTATCGAACCCCGGGTTGCCATGTGCTCCTATTCCACCGGGCTATCCGGAAAAGGA
The DNA here is from genome assembly GCA_963821065.1 of uncultured delta proteobacterium. GTDB lineage: Bacteria > Desulfobacterota > Desulfobacteria > Desulfobacterales > JAFDCJ01 > JAFDCJ01. The sequence continues at coordinate 341,938 of CAWGCM010000031.1, forward strand.
GCGGAAGTGGACAAAGTGCGCAATGCCACCCGTATCGCCAAAGAGCGTCGTCCTGATTTGAAAATCGAAGGCCCGATTCAATATGATGCCGCGGTGGATGCCGGGGTCGCCCGGACCAAACTGCCGCAAAGCGAGGTGGCCGGCCGCGCCACGGTATTTATCTTTCCGGACCTGAATACCGGCAACAATCTTTACAAGGCGGTACAGCGTTCGGCCAATGCGGTGGCCATCGGCCCGATTCTTCAGGGCCTGAATAAACCGGTCAATGATTTGAGCCGCGGATGCACCATACCGGACATCGTCAACACCGTCGCCATAACCGCCATTCAGGCCCAGGTAAGGATTGCGGATTTGTGATTGCGAATGGCGGATTGAAAACAACCTTGTTAATTTTTTATTTTAACCTTTCGTTTTCGGGATGGTAAAAATGGCAAATAACCAGACGATGACTTCAGGGGACAGCATAAAATATTAAAAGGTGCCAAAATGAAAGTCCTGGTGATCAATTCCGGAAGCTCCTCCATCAAATACCAGCTCTTCGACATGTCAAATAAAAAAGTACTGGCCAAGGGTCTGGTGGAGCAAATCGGCGAGCCGGTAAGCTGTTTGACACATCAATCCCCCAGTGCCCAGGACGATAATGCAAACATCACCAGGACCCGGCCGGTGGAAAATCACCAGCAGGGTTTTCAGCTCATTGGTGATGTTCTGAACGAATCCGGAGCCGTACGCGACAGCAGTGAATTATTCGGCATTGGTCATCGCGTGGTCCATGGTGGTGAAGCATTTCGGGAACCCGCCCTGATTGATGAAAAAGTGATCAGCACCATCCGAGCGTTAAGCCCCCTGGCGCCCCTGCACAATCCTGCCAACCTGATGGGCATCGAAGTGGCTTTGCAGTTTGCGCCCAATGTGCCGCAAATCGCCGTATTTGACACTGCCTTTCATCAGTCCGTTCCACCGCGGGCATTCCACTACGCCCTGCCCCATGATCTCTATGATAATCACAATGTACGCCGTTACGGATTCCATGGCACTTCGCATGGTTATGTAGCCAAACAGGCGGCCCTGCACCTGCAACGTGCGCTGCATTCCTTAAACCTGATAACCCTCCATCTCGGCAATGGTGCCAGTGTGACGGCCATCAAAAAGGGGAAAAGCGTTGATACGTCTATGGGAATGACGCCGCTGGAAGGGCTTATCATGGGAACGCGCAGCGGCGACATCGATCCGGCAATCATTTTCTATCTGGTCAGGAAAACAGGCCTTTCAAATGATGAAATGGAATCACTTCTTAACAAACACAGCGGCCTGAAAGGAATTTGCGGGGTCAACGACATGCGAGAAATTGCCGGGTTGGCCGATGAGGAGAGTGAGCCGGCCCGACTGGCCATTGAAATGTATTGCTATCGAATCAAAAAATATATCGGCGCATATAGTGCCGTGCTGGGCAGTGTTGATGCCCTGGTGTTTACCGGCGGTATTGGCGAAAATGCGGTCGACATCCGCGCACGCTCCTGCGAGGGGCTGTCGAGAATGGGAATCGAAGTGGATGAAGATAAAAATAGACTGAAAACCAGCGGGATACGGGAAATCCAAAGAGATAGAAGTTCCGTCAGCATCCTCGTTATTCCAACAGATGAAGAGCTGGAAATCGCCGAACAAACAGTCGCAAAAATTCAATCCAGGCACTAAACAATTTAAGCTCCTACAGATTATGATATCGGCAATAATGGCGGGAGTTGGACATCTCAATTTATCACCATCCGCTGATATTTGGTTCTTTACGGGGGATATCTCCAAAATTCTATCTGGTTCATCACCGCCATGTGTTGTGTATCAACAGATTTGACACAATATCAGATCTACGCTATTTAAATTTCGCCATCCCACACTTATTTAACATTATTCAAACTGCATAAAATCCGATGGAGGGCACAAAAATTAAATGCCCGGAGGGCCTCAACATGAATACATCTAATCAACCTTCGAACGACAAGTTGTTTATAGCAAGAGCGCTCGAGGCAACCATCCATATAGGTCTCGTCGTTCTGCTCATTTATTGGTGTTTCAAGATCGGTCAGCCGTTCATTCAGATTATCGTCTGGGGCATCATCATTGCCGTTGCAATCCACCCCGGCTTCAACCGGCTGAAGTCCGCCCTAAATGGACGTGTCCGTCTGGCGGCAATCCTGATTACACTTTTTGCACTGATCGTCCTGCTCGTTCCGGCCTATATGCTTTCCGGATCTCTTATCAACACTGCACAGGAGTATTCGGCACAGCTTGACGCCGGGACGTTAAGTGTACCGCCGCCATCGGAGAGCGTCAGATCCTGGCCGGTAATCGGCGAACCTTTATACAAGTTCTGGAGCCTGGCCTCGAACAATCTCGCAGCTGCCCTGAGCAAGATAACTCCGCAGCTCAAAAAGTTTGGTATCCCGCTGTTTTCCGCCGCTGCGGGTGCCGGGGTCGGGATCCTAAAGTTCGTGGTTTCAATAATTATCGCCGGTGTTCTGCTAGCAAATGATGCCGGTGGCGGTCAGGCTGCGCGGGCAATTGCTACGCGGCTCGCAGGTGAGAGGGGGACAATGGCCGTCGAACTCGCAGGGGCGACTGTGCGAAGTGTTACACTAGGTATTCTGGGCGTCGCACTAATCCAGACGCTCCTGGCAAGCCTTGGTTTTCTTTTGGCCGGCGTGCCTGGCGCGGGGCTTTGGGCCCTGTTGGTGTTGATTCTTGCAGTGGTTCAGCTTCCCACTATTTTGGTTCTGGGCCCGATTATTGTCTACGTGTTCTCCACCAGCAGTACGGTCATCGCAGTTGTTTTCGCGATCTGGAGCATCCTTGTCGGTATATCTGACGCCTTTCTTAAACCCCTCTTGATGGGTCGCGGAGTCGATGTTCCCATGCTTGTCATCTTCATTGGAGCAATAGGCGGGTTTATGACATCTGGTATCATCGGCCTTTTCGTTGGCGCGATCATTTTTTCACTTGGCTATAAGCTTTTCATACTATGGCTTAATATGAATATACAGCCGGAAGGAGAGCCGTCCAAACCTGAATAGCAATCATTCAGCGAGGCCTATATCAATGGCTGCCTCGAGCGGTATTCTTTTCAAAGCTAACAGATATATCCTCTGCCCGCTGCCTGCTATCCTCTGTTCTCTTTCTTCTGACAAATACCTCTGCCTTCTGCATGTCTTCCGTCTTGTCCCGTCGTGGCTCGAAGAGCGAAGTCGGAAGCCTGTAAGGCCCAGGCGGGTCATCTGTCATAATGCCATTGAATCTCGCAAGCATGTACTTATCTTACGCAATAGTATCTTGCAGATATTTGCTTGCTCTGATGGTATTGCTTTTGATAAACTTGATAAGTAATAGTGGGGAGAATAACATGCGCCCAACTACCCACTACAAAGACGTTGGACCGACGCGGGAGGAGCGCATTAAAATGGTGTTACATAAACATAAAAATGTTTTGGGAAGCGCCGGCAAAGCCTATCCGATTTCGGATTTGGGATTGTCTCGATTGTGGATTTCGGATTTCGGATTTTGGATTTTGGATATTTATTATAGTCCAGCGCTTCATGACTAATATGATCCAATACTGGTTAATTTGAAGACTTTCTTTTTACTGACAATAGAGGAGTGGAACAATGGCAGAGCTCAAGCCCGACAAAGAGATTAAGAATGTTGGTTTCATTTCAGTTCGGTTTGCCGGCACCGACGGTGTCTCTCTGGAAACGGAGAAATGGGCGGGACTTTTCGAATCGGAAGGGGTAAAAACATTTTACTTTGCCGGGGAATTGGATCGGCCACCGGAGAGGTCTTACCTGGTCCCGCAAGCACATTTTACCCATCCGGATATCAAAGATGTTTACAACAATTCTTTTGGAGTTACCGCCCGAGACCGGTCGGTTTCCAAAAAGATCTACCAGCTGGCGATAAAATTAAAAGATCATCTATACGAATTTGTAAAAAAATTTGACATCGATTTAATCATTCCTGAAAACGCGATAACCATCCCGTTAAACATTCCTCTGGGCATTGCGATCACCGAGTTCATTGCCGAAACCAACATTCAAACCATTGCCCATCACCACGATTTTTACTGGGAACGGGATCGGTTTATGATCAACGCTATTCAGGACTATCTGAACATGGCGTTTCCCCCGGTGTTGCCGTCTATCACCCATGTGGTCATCAACTCGGTGGCGGATGCGCAGCTCAGCCTGCGAACGGGTGTCTCCGCTTATGTCGCACCAAATGTGATGGATTTCGAAAATCCGCCGCCGCCGCCGGATGATTATTCCTCGGATGTACGACAGGCATTGGGCATCGCGGACGATGAACTTTTCGTGTTGCAGCCGACCCGAGTGGTTCAGCGCAAGGGGATCGAGCATGCCATCGAGCTGGTCAGCAGGCTGGGCCGCAAGGCCAAGCTGGTGATATCCCACGCTTCCGGGGATGAAGGTCACGACTACGAGCAGCGGCTGAGGGAATATTCTAAACTGATGAATGTAGATACCCGCTTTGTCTGTGAAATAATCAACGAAAAAAGGGGCATGACCCAAGACGGCCGAAAAATATACACCCTGGAAGATATCTATCCATTTGCAGACCTTGTTACCTACCCCTCCACATTTGAAGGCTTTGGCAATGCTTTTTTGGAAGCCGTTTATTTTAAAAAGCCCGTGGTGGTCAATGCCTACTCCATTTATACTAAAGACATCAAGCCCAAAGGGTTTTCAGTGATTGAGATCGATGGCTACGTAACCCAGGCGGCCATAGAAAAAACAGAACTGGTGATGGACAATCACGAATTTCGTCGGCAGATGGTCAACCACAATTTCGATCTGGGCCGGAAGTATTTTTCCTACAGGGTCCTCCACCGGGGACTGCGGTCGCTGCTGATACAGAAGGGCTGGATTTAATATTGATGACCGACTCCTTTCAAAAAATCAACCAATAACAATTAACTTTTAACATTACCCGGAGGGTAAACGGTATGGATTCCGTTACACATTTACTTAATAAAATATACGGCGCCGAGAACGGGAGGTTAGCACTGGAGCGCCTGGCACCGCTGATCGAAAATTTTACGGCTATCCCCAAATCAAAAGAAGGGGTTTTCTCCCAGAAAGATGTTGTTTTGATTACCTATGGTGACTCTTTGCAAAAGGCGGGACAGGCTCCGATAGCAACGCTGCATGAATTCGCCGCCAATTACCTGAAAGGCGCCATATCGACCATTCATTTTTTGCCCTTTTTCCCCTATTCATCGGATGACGGGTTTTCCGTCATGGATTTTTTTGCAATTAATCCCGAACTGGGATCCTGGGAGGATGTAAAAGCCATCGGCAATGATTTCGAACTCATGTTTGATTATGTGGTCAATCACTTTTCTTCCCAAAGCCAGTGGTTTGCGAATTACCTGGCAGATAAGCCCGGCTATGAAGATTTCGCTATCAATGTGGATCCGACCACTGATTTATCCATGGTAACTCGCCCGCGGTCATTGCCGCTTTTATCAGAATATAAAAAGCACAACGGCCAAAAGGTACATCTTTGGACAACATTCAGTGCCGATCAAATTGACTTTAATTTTAAAAGCCTGAATGTTCTCACCAAGATGGTGGAAGTGCTCTTATTTTATGTCCAAAACGGCGCCATGCTTCTGAGGCAGGATGCCATCGCCTATCTATGGAAGGAAATCAGCACCACCTGTATTCATCTGGAACAAACCCATGACATGGTAAAGCTGTTTCGTGCTATACTGGACCTAGTGGCACCGGATGTGATGATTATAACGGAAACCAATGTGCCCCACGATGAAAATATCAGCTATTTCGGCCGCGGCCGCGATGAAGCCCAAATGGTGTACAATTTCACGCTTCCGCCGCTGCTCTTTTATTCATTCGCCAACGAAAATTGTAAAGTCCTCACCGATTGGGCCCGGGGATTGCATTTAGAATCTCCTAACAACACCTTTTTTAATTTTACCGCCTCCCACGACGGCATCGGGGTTCGTCCCCTCGAGGGTATTTTGCCGCCAAAGGAGTTGGATGCACTCATCGGTGTTGTCAATAGCCAACGAGGGCCAGGTCTCCTACAAGCGCAATCCGGATGGTTCCGACAGTCCGTATGAATTGAACATCACCTATGTTGATGCCATCTTAGCCTCAAAGGGTTCCGAGAACGCAGATAAATTCTTGGCGGCCCAGGCAATCCAGTATGCCTTGCCGGGGGTACCGGCAACCTATATCCACAGCCTTCTCGGATCACGGAACTGGATAGATGGCGTTAAACAGACTGGCAGGGCCAGAACCATCAACCGCGAAAAGCTTCAGGTAGACACCCTGGTAACTGAATTAAACGATCCCGCATCATTTCGGTCCCGGATTTTTTATCCCTACTTAAACTTGATAAAGGTGCGCAGGGCCCAGAAGGCTTTTCATCCCAATGCTGAATTTGAAATACTTGACCTGGATCCGAAAGTATTTGCCATCAAGCGCTATTGTGAAGATCAAACCATCTATGCCTTAACAAACATTTCTTCAACTGAAACCACCGTATCGCTGACGGGTACAGAAACACCCGACCGGATAACCGATTTGTTTACCGCCGAAAGTATCGATTCTAAATCATTGACCCTGAAACCGTATCAGTATACCTGGTTGACGACAGAAGATTCGTAACTACATTAGAACAACTTAAAATTCGAAAATAAATAAAACAGCCAATTTTTTTTATTAGAACCCTTATCAAAAATGTGGATCAGCGTTCAGGGCAAGGCGCGAGGCGGCTCAAAAACGGAGCATACACGGTAGTAAGTGAACATTTTAAAGCGTCTCACAACGCCGCCATGGACCCTTAGACGCACTCGTGAGATGGGTTCAATAATGAGGTATTGAATGATGAAAGTAGATGGCCTGCTTACCCAGGCAAAAGGCGGCTTTGACAGTTTGGAGGTATCGAAGAAGTATGTCGATTCGGCTCTAAAATGGCTTAAAATCTGGTTAACCGATGAAGCTTTCAGCGACTATGTCCCCCAAATTACGCATTTAGCTAAAACAGAAAATTGGAATTTTTTAATGGATTCCTTTTATCAGGTAATCCCTTTTGGAACCGGCGGGCGCAGGGGTCTGGTAGGCGTCGGTCCCAACCGCATCAACACCTGGACCATCCAGGCTTCCGCCCAGGGACATTGCCAGTATCTGACCCGGCAATACGGCAATGAGGCCCAACAGCGCGGTGTGGTGCTAACCTTTGATGTCAGAAAATACACCCAGATCCGGCATCTACGACGACACGCTCCCCAATCCCGTCATGAACCTCGATGGCCTCCGGTTGGCAACCGCGGCCGCCGAAGTGTATGCTGCCAACGGTATAAAAGTGTATATGTTCGAGACTGCGCGCAGCACGCCGGAGCTGTCCTATGCCATTCGACATCTGAATGCCATCTCGGGCGATATGTTCAGTGCCAGCCACAACCTTCCCACCGACAACGGCAAAAAAGTATATGACCGGTTCGGCGGACAATTAATTCCCCCCGAAGATCAAACCCTGGTCGATGAGGTCACCGGAAATGTAAAAGATATTAAAATGATGGATTTTGAAGAAGCCAGAGCTGGGGGCTTGATCGAATTTGTCGGCAAAGAGATTGATAACGCCTATTTTAATGCCGCGGGTCAGGTATCTTTGTCGGATGCGCGTGATGTCAAGATTGTATTCTCTCCGCTGCACGGCACCGGGCTCACCTCGGTTTATCCTATATTACAGAATCTGGGCTTTGATGTCAGTCTTGATCCGGAGACCTCAAATTTAAGCGGAGGCTTTGAAAATGTGACCTTTAATATTCCGAACCCCGAAGTGATTGAATCATTTGCCAGCTCGCTGCCCTATGCCGCAAAGATTGATGCCGATATTTTGATCAGCACGGATCCGGATGCGGACAGAATCGGTATCATGTTAAAACATGAGGATTCGTGGCAATTTTTGACCGGCAATGAAATTGGTATCATTCTGACCAACTATGCCATTTCTAAATACGCATCCAGTGGACGCTTAAATCCGAACAGCACCATCATCAAAACGGATGTCACCACCTCGTTGATGCAAAAGATCGCTACGGAAAACAGTGTCCAAACCATCGGCGATCTTCTTGTCGGTTTTAAGTATATTGCCGATGAGATGAACCGGATCGAAAAAGACGGCAAAATCGATGATTTTATTTTTGGGGCCGAGGAAAGCCACGGTTATCTGACCGGCAATTACGCCCGGGACAAAGATGCAGCCTGTGCCGCTATCTGGTTATGCGAACATGCCGCCGAATTAAAAAAGCAGCAAAAAACCCTGCTGGACGATCTTAACGATATCTACGCCTCCTATGGCTACTGCCACAATTATTTGACCGAAATTCGATTGCTGGGCGCCAAAGGCATGGAACAGATCGCTCACATCATGGATCACCTGAGAGGTGCGAAAATTGATGCCTTTGATGACTTTACGGTCAAAGAACGGCTGGATCGCCGACAGGGAGAGCCTCAACCCCACCTATCCCAAACGGATACTTCCGCTCGCAACATATTGATCTATTATTTTAACGATACACCGGATACATCGGGCCTGCGGGTCACTGTGCGGCCGTCAGGTACCGAGCCCAAAATAAAGATGTATATCGAAGTGTCCGGAAAGCCGTGCAACCTGGAGAAACTGGCGGAAGAAAAACTAAAAATCATCGCTATCCGTCAAAAGATGGAAAAAGCGTTTATGCAATATTGCTATCGACTTCTGGATGTAGATTTTCCGGACCGGGGCTTTCTGCTGTTCTGGCAGTTACCCCTGGTCGACAAACTAAAATATTTTGACATCGAAGATGAGATCGTAAATTTGAAACATATCCCCGATGCAGACGATAGAAAAGTCAAACTGGATAAACTGCTGAATTTTCTTGGCGCCAACCCAATCCAGAAAGTCGACAAGGCGTTTGGCGAAAAATTCAATATGGGTATCCTGGAGTATTTAGAATTAACTAAATGAGGGGTCGGGGAGTTTTTCACCCAATGCCTTTGTGGTGAACCCTAAGCGATAGGCTGGTTGTCAGCGGCGATTGAAAAACTCCCTCAAATAAATAAAAGAAAACAGAAGTCAGAGTTATTTGAATGCGGAAGGTGGAATGGAATACGAATGTCTTTTATTTCCGCATTCCACCTTCCGCATTCGGATATATGTTATCTGCCTCTTATTATCCGTCTTTTTGACGCCTGATCTATAAAATCTCCCAACGAGGATTATGATATGCCCTTCCCCGCCAACAAAACCAAGCTGGTTTGCACCATCGGGCCGGCTTCCGATTCACCGGAGATGTTAGAACACATAATTACGGCCGGTATGAACGTCGCGCGATTAAACTTTTCCCACGGTGATTTTGCCAGTCACCAAAAAACCATTGGCAACATCAGGACGGCATCACAGGCTACCGGAAAACGGGTGGCGATTATGGCGGATCTTCCAGGGCCTAAAATGCGAATCGGGGAAATTGCTGACGAACCCATCGAGTTAACCCCCGGTGATTCATTTACCTTGACGACGGAAAAGATCGTCGGTGATGCCACGCGTGTTTCCGTGAGCTTTGCGCCGCTGCCCCGGGCGGTAAAACCCGGGGACAGGTTATTTCTGAACGATGGGTACGTAGAATTGGAAGTCGATCAGGTGGACGGAAGCGAAGTTTTTTGCAAGGTAATCGTCGGCGGCCGTCTGCGCTCCCGCAAGGGCCTCAACCTTCCCGGCATCAATCTGGGAATCAGCGCATTCACCGATCATGATAAGGAATGTTTAAAATTTGCGATGGAAAACGGCGTGGATGCCGTCAGCCAGTCTTTTGTCGAAACCGGCGCCGACATAGAGGCCGTGCGTCAAGCCGCCCAACAGCTGGGCCATGACCCCTTTATTATCGCTAAAATCGAACGCGCCGGCGCCCGCCAACATTTGACAGAAATCCTGCAGGCCGCCGACGGTATCATGATCGCCCGCGGCGATCTGGGGGTGGAAATACCCATCGCGCAAATCGCATTGGCTCAAAAAAACCTCATGCGTCAGGCCAACCTGATGGGCAAACCGGTAATTACCGCCACCCAGATGCTCGAATCCATGACCACCAACCGCCGCCCGACCCGGGCTGAAGCCACCGATGTGGCCAATGCCATCCTGGACGGGACAGACAGCGTGATGCTTTCCGGTGAATCTGCCATGGGCCAGTACCCCCGTGAGGCCGTGGCTATGCTGTCCAGAATAGCGGCTGCCATAGAACCGCATCGCTCCGATTATGCCGTTCAGCAAATATTCCAGACGCGGCGAGATGAGGACCATATCATGCTTCATGATCTGATTGCCTCCAGTGTCGAAACCACTTTGAGCCGAATAACCCCGGCCACCGTCATCGTGCCTACCCACAGCGGTACCACCGCCAGAAGTATTGCCCGTTTCAAGCTGCCGGTTTGGATTACCGCCGTAAGCTCTCTGGAAAAAACCTGTCAGGGCCTTACATTTTCATACGGCGTCTGGCCAGTTCATGAACCCGATCACCCGGAAAACTGGAAATCCTGGACCCGCAACTGGCTTGATAAGCAGGAGGTTTCCGGTGACCTGGTGGTCTTGACCGAAGGCCCTTCAAGCAAGCATCCCCATCGCAACAACCGCATGGAAATTATCGATCTAGGTCGCAAAGTGAAATGACCTGCGATACGGAACGTCTTTATGGCAACCGCTATAAAATCGCATTTACAAAATCTTAATGATGCATATTTTGGAACTAAACCAAATTAACCGTATCCATAAAAAAGGAGTAAGAGAATGAAGTTTGCTAAAGTTATCATCTTCTCAATCCTGGCCCTAATCTTTTTTAGCGGCTGTGCCGAAATGCAGCAGGGATCAAGCAGCACTTCGGCCTCACCGGTGCTCGACCGCATCCAGAAAAGGGGCGAGTTAATCGTAGGCACCATGGGTAACATGCCGCCCTTGAACATGACCGCCAAAGACGGGGAGATCTTCGGACTCGAGCCCGATCTGGCCAGAATGATGGCCGACGCCATGAACGTCAAGGTAAAATTCGTCACCAAGCCATTTCCCGAATTGCTGCCGGCGCTTCAAGCCGGGAAAGTCGACATGGTTTTGTCCGGAATGACCATAACCCCAAAACGCAATATGAAGGTTGCATTTGTCGGCCCCTATTTTATTTCGGGCAAAGCCTTTTTAACCAAAGTTAAAACCATCGCCCTGGCCAAAGAAGCCGATGATGTCAACAACCCGAATACGAAATTGGTGGCCCTTAAAGGCTCAACCAGTCAGGCGTTTGCCGAAGCCGCTCTCGATAAGGCCACTCTGTTTACCACCGGAACCTATGATGAAGCCGTGGATATGGTATTAAAGGATAAAGTCCAGGCCATGATAGCCGATTACCCCATTTGCGTGGTTTCTGTCTTCCGCTACCCGGAAGCCGGTCTGCTCTCAGTCGTCACGCCTTTGACCTATGAACCCATCGGCATTGCCATACCCGCCAACGACCCGTTGCTGATGAACTGGGCCACAAATACGCTCAACAGCATCGAGGCCAGCGGCAATCTGGATGAACTGAGACTAAAATGGTTTGCAAGAGGCTCCTGGCTGGATAAGTTGAAGTAGACTCAGAATGCTCGATATTTGATCTTTCAATTCGTTGGGTTGCTCAGGTCCCTGCGTCGGATCTTCTGCAAGCCCTGAGTTTGAAAACCAACCTTGTTAAAAGAAAGAAATACGATGATACTAAAAAGATGGTGTCTGGTTGCATCCGTGCTCATCGTGGCAAACCTGGTCATAACGGCTTCGGTTTTTTCAGCAGAGTCTTTCCGGGCTTTTAGGCAAAAAAACGGGCTTCAGGCCTATGTCCCGCCCGAGTGGTTTTTAAAGGGATACTTCATTGCCCGCGAAAAAAATCCAGCTTACGTTTTTGGACCGGTTCAGGATTTTGCAGGAGCACTTGGTGGCACGACCACGTGGTTGATCGAAGATATGGAGTTAGAACGCCTCCAGGCGGCCTCTGCCGATGGAAAGAAAGTCGAATATTCGTTGTTTCTTGAAGCGGTTTCGCCTGATCGCGCGGCGTACTGGGTTTTCGTGGTGCTGCCATATGAAAGCGCACAGGCGTGGTACGACGCGAGACGGGCTTATCACGGAAGAAAGGCCGAGGGATATTACGGAAAAACTCGAAATGAGCTTGAACACTCATTGAGCCAAGGGTTTAAGGTTAACGCTGAGCTTCGCTTTTGGATAGAAAACGGAGAGACCAGCCTGCAGGCCCCCGAGGGCGTGATCATGAGCAGATACAAATTCCAACCGGTTTTCGACCTCGGCACGGGTCACCGGCCAGAGCCAGCCCCCAAAACTGAGTAAATTGGTATCCAGGGAGGTATGAATCATGTCATTTGATGAGAATAAAAGTAATAAATCCAATCGCCGGGACTTTTTAAAAAAAGCTGCGGCCCTCGGATTGGGGGCTGCATTGGGTGGTGCCGCTCTCCGGTGGCCCCACCAGGCTTCAGCCCAGATCGCCCTTCCCAAGGGACAGATGCCCCGAAGGCCCTTCGGCCGGTCAGGCATAAAGGTCTCTACACTTTCACTTGGCGGGATGTTTGACATATTGAACAACCGGTTAATGCTCGCCAAAGCGCTTGAGTGGGGGATCGACTATTGGGATACTGCCGAAGGGTATGGCGGAGGGCGCAGTGAAGAGGGCATCGGCCGCTGGTTCGCCCGAAATCCCGATACCCGCAAGCAAGTGTTTCTGGTGAGCAAGCTTTCACTGAGAAGGGGTCGCAATTTTACGCCGCGGCTTGAAGCATGCTTGAAACGGTTGCATACCGATTACATTGACCTTCTTTTTGTACATGGCATCAGAGGCATCGATGATATGGACCCCCGTCTGGAATCCTGGTCCCAGGCCATGAAAAAGGCCGGTAAGTTGAGGTTGTTCGGCTTCAGCACACATTCCAACATGGAAGACTGCCTTGAGGGAGCCGCCCGCCTGCCATGGATCGACGGCATCATGTTTACCTACAATTACCGTCTGATGCACGAGCCCCGCATGAAAGCGGCGGTTGAGGCCTGCTACCGAGCCGGTATCGGTCTGACGGCCATGAAGACCCAGGGCGGTGGTCCGGTCATGAGCGATTCCGAGTCTGAGTTTGAGATGGCAGGCCGCTTTATGCAGAAAGGATTTACACCCCACCAGGCAAAGCTAATGGCTGTTTGGGAAGATAAGCGTATCGCCAGCATCTGCTCTCAGATGCCCAATCTTACCATTATGGCAACCAACGCGGTGGCGGCAGTCGATCAAATCCGCCTTTCACAGTCTGATCGAAACTTGTTGGCCCGATACGATCGGGAGACCTGCAGCGACTATTGTGCCGGATGCGGCCGTCTCTGTTCAGAAGCGCCTGACAAACAGGTGCCGATAAACGATGTCATGCGCTGTCTCATGTATGCTCATTCCTACGGAGATTTAATGCTGGCACGTTCCACCTTCAAAACGTTGTCGGCCGAAACAAGGGCGCTTTTGGATCAGTTAGACTTCAGCGTGGCCGAACAGTCGTGCCCTCGAAATTTGCCGATCGGACGGATGATGCAAGAAGCGACAAAACTTTTGGCCTGACCGAGACGAAAGGAGAATCCTCAATTTTTACGCTGCATAAACCCAAATCGGGCAAGGATAGCCGTATTCTGCAGTTTGAATATTAACATGTGGGTTGAACCATTCCGGATCGATTCTGAGGGTCAGAAAGAGAGGCTATATTAACTTGTAGATCACACCACCCCAGGTCAATCCCGCTCCTAAACCGATGAGCATGATGGTGTCCATGGGTTTCAGCATGTTTTTTTCCATGAGTTCGTCAAGTGCAATAGGAATGGTTGCCGCAGTGGTATTTCCATATCGTTGAATATTGTTATACATTTTTTCTTCCGGGATATCCATCCGTTCCCTGAAAGCTTCGTTTATTCGCAGATTTGCCTGATGGGGGATAACCATAGTCAGGTCTTCAATTTTCATGTTTGCTTTTGCCAACAGCTCCTCTGCCACCTTTGGCAGGCGGGTCACAGCCAATTTGAATACTGTCTTTCCATCCATATAAGGAAAATGCTCCTTGTTTTTTATTACGGTTGGACTAATAGCCTGCCCGGATTTTCGAGCAGGTAATCCAACACGCAATGCCCCTGAATATTTTCCGTCAGCATAAAGAATCGATGTTATGACTCCAATTTCCTTGCTAGTTTCAACAGCTTCAATGCAGACAGCACCGGCACCATCTGCAAAAATCACCGCTGTATCACGGTTTTCGGTTGTCAATTCCAAGTACCGGCTTTGGAATTCAGCGCCTACCAAAAGGATCTTTTGTGCTTTTTCGCTCCTGATATATGCATCGCAAATCTCCAATCCATGCAGAAATCCGGTGCATTGCTGACGAATATCTATGGCAGGTACGTTTTTAGCACCCAGTCGGTTTTGCAGAAATGCCCCCGAACCCGGCACGTTCACATCGGGTGTCATGGTTGCAAATACAATTAAATCCAGATCCTCCGGATTCCAGTCCGCTCTTTCCAATGCTATAATTGAAGCCTCATACGCAAGATCCGATGTCCCGACATCCTCACCTTCCCTGACCCAGTACCTGGCTTCAATACCTGTGCGTTTCACAATCCATTCATTTGAAGTGTCCATCAATCCGGCTAACTCTTCGTTTTTGACGTGTCTATCGGGTACATACCTGCCGGTACCTTTTATAATTGATCGTTTCATAGTACAAGAATGCCTCGGTGTCGTTTTTTGTCTGTCTATTAGCGGGTTTTTAACCTGTAAATGATGGGATAAAGCTTCTGAATAGTGTAAAGTCCATCGGAAACCATATGAGATCTGGTTTTAGGGGTCAAGAAAAATTGTTTTGAGTAAAAGATAAAACTTTGCTTTTTATGAAGATAAACAATGCAAAAAGGCTGTTGTGGTAGGTTTATGTGATGAGCGGAGGGTTGTGAATTTTCGAAAAAAGTGTGGCCGGATAATAAACTCCCACGCCGCAAGCAAAGGGGTATCAACCGGAATATTTTTTGATACCCTATCGGGCGGGGAATTAAAACTTTATCCGCCGCAGGAGGACTCGTCCGCCTGGCGGATTAAGAATATCAAAACTATGCACTACTTGCCATAGTTCGCGAAACGGCAGAGCCCTTTAAAAAGGACTCCGCCGTTGAAATGAATTAGCTTGATAAAGTTGTTTGGCCGTTTAACAAATCGCTATTTAACAGCCTCTTTTAATGCCTTGCCCGCGGTAAATTTAGGAGCTTTAGATGCTTTAATATCAATTTCCGCTCCGGTCTGCGGATTGCGTCCCTTTCTGGCCTTTCGATCCACGACTTTGAAGGTACCAAAACCAACCAGGGTGACGGTGTCCCCAGTTTTCATAGCTTTGGTAATGGATGAAAAAACACAATCTACCGCTTCCTGAGCTTCTTTTTTAGTGCTGACCACTTTTGCCACTTCGTTGATTAAATCGCTTTTATTCATTTTTTTCTCCTCTCATCAATTCTAATTATTAACGGAATACTGGGATTTCGCAGGCTTGTCCCCTCTCCGGTCGCTATTCTCGATAGTGAGAAACAAAAAAGTAATAAAGACCGGATTTTTCGGTAATCTACGATCTGATAGTAAAGATCGGACTGGTAGCAATTCATAAGTAACAAAAGGGCATCCCTCTCTATTCGAAGAATGCCCTTTTTTTGCTCGGAAACGAAGGTTAAATCACGGTGACATTTGCAGCGGCAGGACCTTTTGGTCCCTGCTCGATGTCAAAGGAAACTTGGTCGCCTTCATTGAGGGATTTAAAACCGCTTGAGTTGATTGCTGAATGATGAACAAACACATCCGGTCCGTCTTCCTGCTCAATGAATCCAAAGCCCTTGCTGTCATTAAACCATTTAACAGTTCCATTAGTCATAATAACATTCTCCTTTCAAAAAATTTCAATGTTGCAAACTGGAGGATGCCACTTTGACAAATGGATTGTTCCTTCAGAAAGAAACCATCCCGATTTTATGATGCGGGACTTAATTGATTGGGTAGGACTTAACCCTTATCTAAACCAATAGCAAGCGAAATATTGATTTTTAGACGGAATACTCAAATCAGAGAATATTTTTCACGGAGTCTCAGAGAGAGGTCTTGAACCACTTTGAAGGCCTTTTCAACGGTTTTTTCGCCATCCGGGTTAACCAGACAGCAGGTGGCGGGAGAAATCAGGCTTTGGGAAAGAAGGTATTCTTTTTCGATCCCTTTTTTTTCAAGTATGCCCCATACGTTCTCTAGTTGGTCTTTAAGGGTATCAATTGTTTCAGCTTCAAAAGGTTCGAAATTGGTCGGAACAATTCCCCAGGCAATCACCCCACCCCTGTCTAGAAACCGTTTAATCGAATCTGCATAGGTGGCAAAAATTTCGGCGTTCAGATAAACGTCCATGGACAGGATGTCCATGTCCTGGTTGAGTAAAAAATCCCAGTCCGGGTTGCCGCACAGGTGGACCCCGCGCGGGGGTTCAATCATGAAAAGAAATTCTTCCATGTCTTTGCGTGCGGCGCTGCTGTCGTAGCCGGACAGCGCACTGAATAAAAATTGCAGGCCCGGCTCGTCAATGAACATGAACGCATTGGGGTTGAGCTTTTTGAGGCGCTCCAATTGGACGTTGATGCGCTTGGCCATGAATTCATACATAAAGGGCCGCACGGTGTCGTCAAAGATAATCGGGCGTTTATCCTGGTCCAGCACATTCAAACCAAAGCTAATGGGCCCTTCCAACTGTCCTCTAATCGCCGGCCGTTTGGAAAAATTAAGATTGAGAAAGCGGTGATAGACATCCGAATATCGAGGGCTGATGTCAAAATAGGCCGGTTCATCGAAATGGGCCAGGGTTTCCTCCAGTTCGTCGACAAACTTATCCATGGAAAATGCCAGGGTTTGTTTGTCCATATCCAGCACGATCCCTGGAAAATGCTCGGAAGCCTGAACATACATATCTTCATAGTAACTTAAGCGCGGAAGCTGAGGCCAAAAGGGGATGTCCAGCGACAAAGCAGCATCAAGGGCGGCCTCGGCATCCGTATGCGGCATAACCGCCATGGCGGTGGTTAACAGGTTTCCGGGAATGGGCAAGGTATTCTCTCCTAGTATGCACTTGACGTGAGTGGATTATGGAAAACAGCGTCGAATCGCAATCCGATCTCGATTTTAAATCCGAAATACTAAATCCGAACATGCGAGCCGTTAGTCGGGTTCTATATATCCTTAAGGAGCCGGTTCGCCGGCGAGGCTTCCATCTCCTCCCTGAATTTGTCAATCGCCTCGGAGAGGGCAGCGAATTCCTCGTTCCTCACAACGGGGATGTTATTCGTGCCATTTTGTTCGATGGCATCAATCACAGCTGTTATGGTGAGCGTACTGATGTCGCGGGCCGGTTGATAGCCGAATTTTTTATCCACCCGGGTTGTGGTCTCGGAGACCAGTCTGCTTTCGACTAGATCAAATAATATATTGTGAACGAGTCGAATGGGTGCTTTCAATTGCGCCGAAATCTCGGTATCCGTTAATGGTTTTTGGCCACCGGCAAAGTTTTTAATTAGCAGGTGAGCAATTTGCAGGGTAAGCACTTTTTTAAAGCCAGGGCTTACCTTGTTGCTGTCAGGCTCATATTCGTAGGTCCCGACATTCTGGTGCGCAAAAGATAATTCGGCCCCGAACAGAACGACCCACCAGCTGATCTGCACCCACAATAAAAACAAGGGGAGCGCGGCAAAACTTCCGTAGATAGCGTTGTATCTCGCAGTCCCGATCTGAAAACTGATGTAGCCCCACTGGACAATCTGAAAGATGGTTCCGGCAATAATACCGGCCACCAGACCGGCTTTCAGATTGACCTTGGTATTTGGCATCAAAACGTAAATGACCGTAAAAAGGACCCAGATCAGCACATAGGGAATCAGTTTGAAACTCAAAAATATGAACGGGCTGATCATCCCCAGCAATTCAATTTTAGCGGTCAGTTGGGTGATCTGGGTTGTTATGAAGACTGTTGCGCCGCCGGATACCAGGATCAGCATCGGACTGATTAGCATAACGGCGAGATAATCGCTGAATTTTCTGCCCCAAGTGCGCGGCTCTTTTATCTCCCAGATATCGTTTAATGAGCTTTCGACATTGCTAAGCACTTTGATCACCGACCAGAAAAGCAAAACCAGGCCGATCCCGGCAATCACACCGCCTTTGGTGGCTTCAAGCAGTGATTGGGCATACTCGATTACTTTAGTCAGCACTTCTTCCTGCCCGGGGAGTTTCGCTACCACTCCCCTGAGCTCATTTTCAAGAATTTTCTCAAAACCAAACCCTTTGGCGACTCCGAACAGCATCGCCACTACCGGGACAATGGAGAGCAGGGTGTAAAAGGTCAGCGATGAGGCCCGGGTAAAACACTTGTCTTCGTCAAAGCCACGAACGGTCAGAAGAAAGATCCTGAGCTGTTTGATAAGGAAGGATTTTCCGAAGGGCAGATCTTCAAGCCGGATACGCCAAATATCGACGGTCACAAATACAATGGCCCGTGTAATCCAATCTTCAATTTCCTGCAGTATATTTTTTTTCAATTGGCCCACCGTACTTTAGTTGATTGCGCTGGCCGGTTTTATTGAGTTGACGGCCTTGACCTTCATAAGCCTAATCATCCGGAACCTCGTATACTTCCGGGTTTTCACTGACAGTATCATCGCCGCGAAAATTCTTTGCACCGGAAGCAAGTAATTGGATATCCGGGGTAAGACGGAATTCAGCCGTCAATATTGCGGAATCACCCGGGGACATCGTCTCTATCAAGGGTTCAGCCGATTCCGATTTAACAACTGCCCGCTGGTAATCTGACAGATAATGAACCTCTTCGGGCTCTGCCAGGCTCGTCACTTCAAGTCGGCTTTTTTCAAAAGTAAATATCTCGGTTTGCCCCGGATCCGCTTTGACAATAAAATCTGCTGCTTTTGCCAGGATAAATGCTGTTTCAGTCTGAACTTTAAGCTCAGAGGCGAATGGTTCAGGCGTACCGCTCACATAGATGCGGATCCCTCCCTGTTTCAGGGATAGAAAGGACCGGCTGGACTTTCTGGCAGAATTAGAATTTGAAAGCAGAAGGGTGAGCATGGTTCCCGGTGCCATCGCCAATCTGCTTCGGTCGACAAGCCGGCATAAAACCCGGGAGTTATTGCGCGTATGCAGGATGTCTCCCTGATAAAGCGGCAGGCCGGCTTTGGCCCGGTATCCCACCGCAGGATCACGATGAAAAATGAATGTTTCACCCCGCACGGATTGGATCTTTCCCACAGGCAGTCCGGTACCGGCTTGAAAAGAATCCTTAATGACCGTATCCGCGGGCAGCGACCTTTCTGAAATGGACATTTCTGAAATGGCCGGATGTATCCATAAAAGCGCAATTAAAATCACACTGCCGAGAAATTTTATCCGCGATAGGAACATTTTGGGACTCCTGAAAAGGTTTAACTTAGCAGCCAGGCATGCACGCATTCAAACAATTGCACCCGGGTTGTAACAATACAAATTCATTTATCTCAAAGAAGAATAACTAAATGTAACAATATCTTGGATAATTGTAAAGAATCTAGGATGAATAATAGGCCTTTAATTTTTTTATGATTTGCGGTATTTAAGATCTTCTTTACCAAATTTCGAAATGGGGATTTTATGCGTAACTATCCTGACAATCCGCAAAAAGTCTATTACTTCGGCACCTGCCTGGTGGATATGTTTTATCCCGGGGCCGGCATGGCGGGTATAAAGTTGCTCCAACAAAATGGGGTTAAGGTTATATTCCCGTCACAACAAACCTGCTGCGGCCAGCCGGCCTATAATTCCGGATTTCCGAATGAAGCCAGAATCGTAGCCAGAAAGCAAATAGAGCTTTTTTATAAAGATTATCCGATCGTTGTCCCATCCGGGTCCTGCGCGGGCATGATGCGGCATCATTACCCCAAATTATTTGAAAACGATCCTCGCATCGATCAGGTCATCAGTTTTTCGGAAAGGATTTTTGAACTGTCCGAATTTCTGGTCCATGCTCTAAACATAAAACTGGAAGATCAAGGGCTGCCGATCAAAGTAACCTGGCATTCGTCCTGCCACGCATTGCGCGAGATGGAGGTTACGGAAGATTCCAAATCATTGATTCGGCAGTTGAAAAACGTGGAGTTGGTTGAACTGCAAAGAGAACAGGACTGCTGCGGCTTCGGGGGAACATTTGCGGTCAAGCAACCGGCCATCTCCGCTGTCATGGTAAAAGACAAAACCGATGACATCAGGCAAACGGGAGCAGAGCGACTCATCACCGGAGACTGCGGATGCCTGATGAATATCAGCGGCGCCATGCAATATGAAAATACATCGATCAAGGGCCAGCATCTGGCCGAATTTATCTGGGAGAGAATCAATGGCGAATCATCAACCGCTTGATTTTGAAAAAAACGTGGCCCGGGCCATTAACGACAAGCAGTTAATCAAAAATATCAAATCCGCCATGAACACCCTGGTCCTTAAGCGGAAGAATATTTTCTCAGATGCCGCTGAAACCGAACAGCTAAGAACGCTGGGAAATGCAACTAAAAACCAGGCCCTGAGTAAACTGCCGGAGCTTTTGGAGCGGCTTGAAACAAAATGTACCGAAAACGGCATCCAGGTGCACTGGGCGGAAACTATCCCCGAAGC
Source organism: uncultured delta proteobacterium (assembly GCA_963821065.1). Lineage (GTDB taxonomy): Bacteria > Desulfobacterota > Desulfobacteria > Desulfobacterales > JAFDCJ01 > JAFDCJ01. The sequence continues at coordinate 362,771 of CAWGCM010000031.1, forward strand.
CAACCAGCTGGTTTTAGACATTATGAAGTCCCATAGTGCCACCCGCCTGGTCAAGGGCAAGTCCATGGTTTCCGAAGAAATGGAGTTGAATGCCTATTTACAAAAACACGGCATAGAGGCCCTGGAAACCGATCTGGGTGAATTTATCATTCAATTGAACAACGAAACCCCGGCTCACATCATCGTACCCGCCATTCATAAGAACAGGGACCAGATTTCAAAAATTTTCCATGACAACATCCCCGGTGCACCCTATACCGAGAATGTGGACGAGCTCAACGCCATCGCCCGTAAAACACTGAGGCAGAAATTTGAAAAAGCAGATGTCGGGCTGAGCGGGGTTAATTTTGCAGTGGCCGAAACCGGGACATTGTGTCTGGTCGAAAATGAAGGCAATGGCCGCATGTGCACCACCGTGCCCGACGTGCACATCGCCCTCATGGGCCTCGAGAAAGTTGTCGAAAAGCTTGAAGATTTGCCGCCCATGCTGCGGTTACTGATCGGCTCGGCTACCGGCCAACTGATCACCACCTACGTCAATATGATCACCTCGCCGCGCAAACCGGGTGAAAAAGACGGGCCGAAAGAAGTTCATTTAATCATTTTGGACAACGGCCGCTCAAAAATCTATGCCGACCCCCAAAGGCGACAAACGCTTTACTGCATTCGCTGCGGGACCTGCCTCAGCCATTGTCCGGTGTACAACCGAATCGGCGGCCACGCCTACGGCTATATTTATCCGGGGCCCATCGGCAAAATATTAAACCCGCAGGTTGAAGGGTTAGAAGCTGCCGGGGTGCTGGCCACGGCATCCAGTTTGTGCAATGCCTGCGAGGAGGTCTGCCCGGTCAAGATCCCCATCCCGGAACTCATCCGCCGCATACGCAACGAGAGCTACTCCAAAGACCCCACCAGTATGGTGGCGGGACACGGCTACAAAAGCAATTGGATCGAAAGCCTGACCTGGAAACTTTGGGCTATTGCCAACACCAGGCCGCTGATCAATGCGGCCGGTATCAAAATGCTGGGTGCCTTGGGGCTGAAATTGCCGAAAGTGGGGCCGCTAAAGCGCTGGACCCGCTACCGCAAGGCCCCTGAATTTGCCCCCCAGAGTTTGCATGAACTTGTCAAACATAGCGGAGTCGACAATGAGTGAACAATCACGTCAACGAATTCTTGCCAGATTAGCGGCCGGCAGTCGACAGGCGTCAGCGCCGATCCCACAGCCGGACCCGATACCGGCAAAGACTTACAGCCGGACGGAGAAAATTGAAAAATTTAAAGCGCTGATGGAAGCCATGCGCACCGAGGTGCATGTCACCGACGCCCAAAACTGGATTCATAAATTAGAAGAAATTTTAAAAACCCGGGAATTAAAAAGCCTGGTTTATGGGCCTCAGACGACGCTCGGTGGCACCCTGGAAAGTCATTGGGAAAGTGCCGAAGGAAACCTGCCGCAATTAATCCCCTACGAAAAAGAAATTGAGGATTTCAAGGAGCGGCTGTTTACCATCGATGCCGGCATCACCTCCACCGCCGGCGCCATCGCCGACCCCGGTGCCCTCATCTTATGGCCTTCGGAAAAAGAGCCCCGTCTGATGTCGCTGGTCCCGTCCATTCACATTGCCGTCCTGGAAGCCGATAAAATATTCAGCTCGTTTTTGGAGGCCATGCAAGAAGAAAAGTGGTCGACTAAAATGCCCACCAATGTCGTCTTGATATCCGGCCCCTCCAAAACAGCCGATATCGAAATGACCCTGGCCTTTGGCGTGCACGGACCCCGGGAGTTGATCGTGCTGATATTAGAGAAATAAGCAAACAGTACTCAGATTCATCCTTATACCCGGCGGTTGGCCTCACAAGGCCTCGATAGCAATGTGTGTTGGTAATTTACAATCCAGCCTATTTGTTCCGCTATAGCAGCAAAAAAAGCGTTTATGTTTAATTCTTTTCCCTTTTTCATTTTTAACTTGCATTTTTTACCTTTATCGCGGTAAAAAAATACCTGTAAGCAATAAAGATCCTCGTTTAAAATCCCTTTTGACTGCCTTTTTACCGCTTAAGCGGTAATATGGAGGAAAAATGGCACATAATCTTGGCGAGATCGTCTTATTTCATCGAAAAGAAAGCGGACTTTCCAGAAAACAGCTGGCAGATTTGTCCGGCGTTGGAAAGACGGTGATTTACGATATCGAGAAGGGGAAGGAAACGATCCGGTTTGCCACGCTATACAGGGTGCTTAAGGCTTTAAATATAACCATTAAATATGAAAGCCCGCTCATGGAGATTTTCAATGAGGAAAGCTGAAGTTTGCATGCATGGAAAAGTGGCCGGCGTGCTGCAAGTAATTGAAGACGGCAAATCCTATCGTTTTTCATATCTGCAAAACTATGAGGGACCTTCGATTTCCCTGACCATGCCGGTTGAAAAAAAGGAGTTCATATTCGATCAATTCCCTGCGTTTTTTGACGGACTGTTACCTGAAGGTATCCTGCTGGACGGCCTTCTTAAACAATGCAAAATTGATCGATATGATTATTTCAGTCAGCTAATAGCGGTTGGCAATGATCTGGTTGGTGCCGTAACCGTCAGGGAGAAAAAATGACAAACCGCTGCCCAATTACCTATGAAGAATGTGGCAAAGAAAAATATTCAGACAAAGGATTGAAAAGAATCTCTCCAAAACTGAAGAAATTAAATGATTTCCCATACTCTGCTGACGAGCAGGTAAAAGAAGCCGTGGCCCGGGCAAGTAAAATGTCGATTCAGGGTGTCCAGCCAAAATTAAGCGTTAAATTAAATATCAAAAGAGAAATATTTGAAATTGTAGATACCGGCGGTCATTATATTTTTAAGCCCCAGACTATGTCTTATGAGGAAGTCCCTGAAAATGAAGATCTGACTATGCGGCTGGCAAAATCAATCGGAATAGAGGTCCCGATACATGGTCTCTTGTATTCCAGGGATGGGTCATTCACCTATTTTATTAAACGATTCGATAGATTTGGCAGATACCAAAAGATTCCGGTGGAGGATTTTGCACAACTTTCCCAAAAAAACAGGGAAACAAAATACAGTTCATCCATGGAAAAAGTTGCATCCATCATTGATGAGTTCTGCACTTTTCCGGCAATAGAAAAATACAAGCTATTTAATCTTACATTGTTCAGCTTTTTAATAGGCAATGAAGATATGCATCTGAAAAATTTCTCTGTGATCAGGCGAGGTATTAAGGTGGAATTGTCGCCGGCTTATGATCTTTTAAATTCAACCATAGTAATAAATTCCGGAGAAGAACTTGCCCTTCCTCTCAACGGAAAAAAGAACAAACTTCGAAAAGATGATTTTATAGACTATTTTGCCAAAAGACGTTTAGGTTTAACACCAAAATTAATAGACCAAACCTTTCAGCGAATAGCAAAGGCATATCCACAATGGATAGACTTGATTCAAAAAAGTTTCCTTTCCACCAAAATGAAAACCAACTATTTAGGATTGCTTCGTTCACGGCATCGCTTTTGGGAAATATGAATAATCAAATCCTTACAGATCGTCCATATTCCCTTTTTTTTAGCATGATCAATAACACGAATATTTAAAATTACTATTGAAAGAGACTACTACACCTCCTGTTAGTCTGGCTTGGACCATCTGGGGATTCGGCGCCACCTTCTACCTCATGGGTTTTTTCCAGCGTGTTGCGCCGGCGGTGATGACCGCCGAACTCATGCAGGAGTTTAACCTCAACGCCACCGCGCTGGGCAATTTATCCGCCTTCTATTTTTACAGTTATGTGTCGATGCAAATCCCCACCGGAATCCTGGCCGATCGCTGGGGGCCGCGCCGGCTTTTGACCGCCGGTGCGTTCGTGGCGGCTGTCGGTGCGTTGCTGTTTGCCATGGCCCCGTCCGTTTTTTGGGCTTACCTCGGCCGATTTATGATCGGGGGTGCCGTGGCGGTCGCCTTTGTAGGCAACCTGAAATTAGCCAGTGAATGGTTCCCGGCCCGCTATTTTGCTATGGTCTCAGGCGCTGCCCTGTTTTTTGGTATTGTCGGTGCGGTCTTTGCCGGAACACCATTACGGATTCTGGTGCTCGCCTTTGGCTGGCGCAACACCATACTGGTATCTGCCGTAATAACATTCGCCATCTGCGCCGGGGTATGGGTGATTGTCCGTGACCACCCCGGCGAAAAAGGCTATGCGGGTTATACAAATGCTGCCGCCGGCACAGACCCAGACTCACGCCCGGGGATTTTCTCCGGTATCTTTGAGGTTCTGCGTTATCCCAACACCTGGCTGCTGTTCGTAATACCGGGTGGGCTCGTCGGCTGCGTGCTGACCTTTGGCGGCCTCTGGGGCGTTCCTTACCTGAGCACCCATCACAACCTTCCAACCACCCAGGCCGCAGCTCTAAATTCGGCCCTGCTGGTAGCCTGGGCCATGGGCGGGCCCATTTTCGGCGGGCTTTCCGATCGCATTGGCCGCCGCAAACCGCTGTATTTTATAGGATGTGTGCTGGCGGTAGGCGGCTGGATCATCATACTGTTTATTCCGAATTTACCCATTTTTCTGCTCGCAACCATACTGGTTATAACAGGCTTCGCATCGGGTTGCATGATTATCAGTTTTGCCTTTGCCAAAGAATCCGTGCCGGCGCACCTGGCCGGTACGGTCAACGGTGTGATCAACATGGGCGTGATTTCAGGCCCGACTCTGCTGCAGCCCGCCGTGGGCTGGATGCTGGATAGAAATTGGAATGGCGCCCTGGTGCAAGGCGTCAGGATTTATGATTTAGCAGCCTACCGCGCCGGCTTCCTGCTGATGCTGGTGTGGGCCCTGCTGTCTTTGGCATTGCTTTTTTTCACCCGGGAAACCCATTGTCGGCAAATTGTACCCAAATAAACTACCCCGCCGCAAGCAACGGGGTGTCAACCGGAATTTGTCTTGATCCCCTGCGTATTTGTTTATATACACGGTCAGATGTTAGAGGACAGAAAACAGAAGCCTGACGGCAGGACTTAGTAGGCCTCAGCGTTTGAGCTAAATACGCAAGAATCTCACTTTATATCCAATTCTTTATAGTTAATCACAAGGGAGGATCACCATGAAAGTAGCATTCATCGGTATGGGAACAATGGGCATCGGAATGGCGATGAACGTCCTCAAAGCAGGTCACGAAGTCACGGTGCATAACCGCACCCGGGCAAAGGAAGAACGACTGGCTGCAGAAGGCGCCGTGCGCGCGGCATCTCCCAAAGAAGCGGCCGCGGGCGCGGAGATCATTGTTATCTGTGTCAGCGATACCCCGGATGTTGAAGGCATTGTCCTGGGAGACGACGGCGTCATCCACGGAGCCCCGGAAGGTTCCATCGTTGTAGATATGTCCACCATCAGCCCGGCCGCTACCCGCCGTATGGCCGCAATGCTCGCAGAAAAAAGGGTCGGCATGCTGGATGCGCCGGTATCCGGCGGACCCGAGGGTGCCCAGAACGGGACCCTGGCCATTATGGTCGGCGGTGATGCCACCGTCTTTGAAAAAGCACTGCCCATCCTGGATACCATGGGGAAAACCGTCACCCATGTCGGATCAATCGGGGCCGGCCAGATTACCAAAGCCATCAATCAAATTATGATTACCGGAACGTATCTGACCATGGCCGAAGGGCTGACAATCGGGATGAAAGCCGGGCTCGATATGGAAAAAGTGCTGCAGGCCATCGGCGGCGGCGCCGCCAGCTCATGGGTATTGCACAATCGCGGCCAAAATGTGATCAACAACACCTATCCGCTCGGGTTCCGTCTCAGCCTGCACCATAAAGATCTCAATATCGCCCTGGATACGGCCCGTGAACTGGGGGCCACCCTCCCGGCCACGGCCCTGGTCGCCCAGTTTGAAAATGGGCTGATTGAACGCGGCTTTGGTGATGATGATGTTTCCGCCATTGCCCGTGCTATTCGGGAACAGTCGGGGTTGGGATAAAAAGTTAATAGTTATAAGTTATTCGTTTTATTGGGTATTTGCTATACGAGATGTTGCAGGTTGCGAGCTACGGGTTGCGGGTTACGCGGTTAGATATTCTGACGTTCAGACCCGCAACACGCAACGCGCAACAGTGAAAACCTGCATAAAATAGATAGAAATTCGAAAAACAAACTCTATGGTAAAAGGGAGATAGAAACAATGGAATTTGAAACCGCTTTTTCGATGGACACCTCCAGTATTAAATACGGCCCCGGTGTTACCCGGGAAGTGGGTTGGGATATGGAAGAACAGGGGGCACGCCGCGTAATGGTCGTGACCGATCAGAATATGACGGCAAGCGAACCGGTATCCGTGGCCCTTGAATCACTGGGCAAACATAATATAGATGCGGTACTTTTCGATCAGGCCAGTGTTGAGCCGACGGATATCTCCTTTAAAGCGGCCATCAAGTTTGCCGAAGATGGAAATTTTGACGGATTTGTGGCCGTCGGCGGCGGTTCCAGCATGGATACCGCCAAAGCGGCCAATCTCTATTCTACCTATCCGGCGGAACTTATGACCTACGTCAATCCGCCCATCGGCAAAGGCACTCCCATACCGGGCCCCTTGAAGCCCCTGGTGGCGGTGCCCACCACCGCCGGCACCGGCAGCGAGACCACGGGGGTGGCCATTTTTGACTATTTAGAAATGAATGCCAAGACCGGTATCGCTCACCGCGCCCTGCGACCGGTCAAAGGGCTTATCGATCCCGATAACACACGATCTCTGCCCAAAATGGTGGCCGCCTGTACCGGGCTGGACCAGTTGACCCACGCCCTGGAAGCGATGACCGCATTGCCATATAACCAGCGACCGGCGCCCGAACACCCCAAAATGCGCCCTGCTTACCAGGGAGCCAACCCCATCAGTGATATCTGGGCGTCCCGGGCGATTGAAATGATTGCCAAAAGCCTGGTGCGCGTCATCGAAGATCCGTCGGATGACGCCGCCAGGGGTGAAATTCTGCTGGCCGCCACCTACGCCGGGATCGGGTTCGGAAACGGCGGTGTCCATCTGGCCCACGGCATGTCCTATCCTGTCTCGGGAACGGTTCGCGAGTATGTGCCCGAAGGCTATCCCCCCGGCCACCCGATCGTACCCCACGGCATGGCCGTCGTCCTGCATGCGCCTGCCGTTTTCAGGTTTACCGCTTCAGCAAACCCGGAGCTGCATCTACATGCCGCGAGGCTGATGGGTGTGGACATCTCCGGTGCCCGTCCGGAAGAAGCGGGGGAAGTACTTTCAAAAGCCGTGGTGGATTTGATGCGCAAAGTCGGCATGCCCAATGGTCTGACAGCAGTGGGTTTCGGGCCGGAAAATGTCGACAAGCTGGTTGAAGGCACCCTGCCCCAGCACCGGGTGACAAAGCTGTCCCCGCGCCCGGCCAGTGCTGAAGATTTGAAGCAATTGTTTTTAGATTCAATGACACTGTGGTAAAAAAGAAAAGGAGCCATATACCTGTGCGTAGTAAAAACCGTGGGTATGTTCCCATGAATAAAGATCCGGGTCCATAGGGCCCGGGCTTTGAGTCCACCCCGCAGGGGTGATAGAGATGATACCTCCGGCGGAACACCTGAAACCATAAACAGATTTGATCTATGGCAGAGCTGATCATCTTTGGCCTGGCCGGCTATTTAGTGGCAGGGCTTTTTAATCCCAATTGTCCGATACTCTGGATATCGCAAGGGTGCGTTTTGTGAGCACCCAGGTGTACAAACGGCGCCAGCAATCCGAGCGGACCGATCGCAACAGTGCTAAGCAACTCAGCGCCTTTGGTTAATAAAGAAAACTTGTCCGGACTCACCTTGGGATCCATTATTGCGCCGTTAACCCGCAGGTTGGTCGAAAAGCTCAGGCTAGGATGGGCGGATTTTGGCGCGAGTAAAAAATTTATCTGTTCGGTATCCAGGTTGATCTCGCCTTCACCGGCCAGAATGCCGGCCTGGGTATCGAAAACAAAGGCCTTGCTGGCGGCAACTCCGTTCTTGATGTCGAACTGGACGACGGCACATTTAATCTGTTCTGCTTTTTTATGGCTTCCCCAGAAATTTATGACCTTTTGGGTGAGATTTATAGAAAGCATATTGAGGTATTTGGTCAGGAACCCTTGACCCATCACGGCCCCGATAGCGCCATTGAGATTTGCCATGAGGCTGTGAACAGAATCACCTCTGCTATCCAGATGAGCTGCGATATCAACGGTGGCCTGAACTTGATCGTTCACCCCGGTTTCCTTGAGAAAGCCGCCCAGGTCGAAGTTTTGAACCAGGAATTTGGTGGCGACCCGGGTCGGTGAACCATGGGCGGTGTGAAGGTCACCGGAAATTTTCGTTTGCTTATACGTCGCTTCAAACTTATTGATGCTGAAATCACTGTCCTCGAGTTTAATCGTCATATTGCCGAACTTAAAGCGCGCGTCTTTGGCATGGATATTCTTGGCTTTTAATACGATATCGGCGTCCACCTTATTGAGGGCGTCAAAAGGCAGGGGATCATCCGAAAACAAACTACGTTTTTTTTGATTTTTATCGGCCGTCTTTTGTTCGTCCTGCTCTAAACTTTCCATCAGAGTTGTAAAATCGATCACCGACGATTCCAGGCGGATGGTAATTTTGGGGCGCTTGAGAAACTCAAATTTGGCCTGGCCGGCAAAATCGCTCTTATCTACCGTTGCTGAAACCCCGTTCAGCGAAATGGCTTTTGCTGAACCCGCAAGCCTGCCTTTTATATCAAAGGGACCCAACCCGGGCAGCTTTGTTTCGAACAGCGGCCCGATTTCGGCCAGTTCCTTGCCGCTTACCCGGGACTGCAGGTCCATGCCCCCGAGGGTAAGCAGATCTTTGACCGCACCGCTTAAAGACAGGCGCATGCTGCCCCGGCGGGCGCTGACCTGAGCTTTCTGCAAAGCAAGCACATCGGTAGAGCCGTTCAGCCGACCATGAATCTCGAACTCATCGGTTGCCGGAAGTTTTTCTCCGATGATCTCACCAAACTCGGATAGGCTCTTGCCGCCTAGCTGTGACTGCAGGTCCATGCCCCTGAGGGTGAACAGATCTTTGACCGCACCGTTTAAAGCGAAGTGCAGTTCACCGCGTCGGGCGCTACCTTGGGCGTTTTTCATCGTTAGCGCTTTGCTGGAACCGGTCAGGCGGCCTTGAATCTCGAATTGATCGGTGGCGGGAATTTTTTCTCCGATGAACGTCGATAGCACCGCCAGATCCTTACCGGAGCTTTTCAGTTTTAGGTCAATGCCGCTGAAGGCGATCAAGTTGCCCACGCTGCCGCTGATGGCCATATCGATACTGCTTCCGGACAGGTTCCCATTGATATTGTCAAGCCTCAGCGAGTCCCCGGATCCCTTCAGGTGCCCTGCAACATCAAAGGTTTTTGTCTCTGGTAGCTGAATATCCAGAAAAGGCCCGAGGGCCGCAAGGTTTTTACCGTTCAGCTGGGTAGCCACATCTATACCCTGAAGGGTCAGGGCATCGTCAACCGCACCATTAATTTTGACTGCGGCCTTGGCCAACGTCCCCGACAACTGAACCGGAAAGCGCTGGTGCCCAGATACATCCCGAATGCGGCCGGTTTTACCGGATAACTCGAGCGGTTGTCCGCTATAATCAGCCTTGAGTTTAAGCGTCAGCCCATCTTCATTTTTCTGCCGGTTCATCTCCAGGCTCGCCAGTGTAAACTGCGTTGGGGGCCCGGTCCTATTATCACGAAATGTCAGATGCAAGTTCTTGATGCTGACCTGTTTTACTTCTATGGCTGCTGGTTTAAACGCCCCGATGCTGCCGGCAGAATTACCCCCTGCCAGAAAGTTCCAATTTCCCTGGGCGTTAGGACCGGTTTCAAGCAACACCTTGACGCCGGCAAGACGGATATACTTTATATCCAGATCTTTAACCAACAGCGGTAGCAGCCGCACCCGGGCCTGAAGTCTCTCAATTTCGATCATTTGGGGCTGCGAGCCCCAGGAGACGTTGGCAAGCGCCACATTTGTCACCACCAGGGCCGGCGCAAATCCGATTTCGAGGTTTACTTCGCCATCCAGGCTCAGTTTGCGGCCGGTGGCATCCTCAACCATTCGAGCAACCAAAGGCTTTAGTTTATTGTAGTCATAGGTATTCAGATAGACATAGATGGCCGCAATCAAAATAACGATGACCAAAACACCGATTGCCAAAATCCATTTCCAACGCATCCGATTCCTTTATCCCATCCGAAACGCCAACTCAACAAGTTGCTGTATAGATCTTCTGTCCTCTGATTTCTGCCTACCGAGTCATAGCCCTTCAGGGTGCCGACGGGCGTGCCGCGTCATAGCCCTTCGGGCGAAGACGCGTCATCTGTCCTCTGTTATCTGCTTCCCAGAGCCTTTTTGATGGCCGCTGCAATGTCCCGGCTCAATTTTTCAATCATTCGGCTTTTGGCCAACACCAGTGCTTTGTAAGTATTATCCGCGGCCGGCTCCTGATATTCCGATCGCCGCATCAGTTTCAAATCGTCTTCCTCTCCTTCCAAAAGCGCCCATTGAGCAACCAGCGTGGCCTGATCCGCCAGATTGCCGTCCAGGCGGATCACATCAATTTCCAACCGGTAATCAAATGGAATCGAGCTTTGAGATGCCAGAAAAACGTCAATTGAATCGTCGCGCAGCAGGTTGGTCAGGTTTTGTTCCAGCACCCGCGTCAGGTTATTGCTCAGCGGCTCGGCCCACTGATTAAACTCTGCGAGCCGATAGACCGTATTGTCCAGGTTGACGACAATCTCGTTGCGATTCAAATATTCGGCCACCACAACCGTTTCCAGACCGATATGGATGCGAGCCTCTGAGGTTGTCGGAGACCTCCCGGCCGGTGAGGGACTAAACGGGCTGAGCATATAAAAACTTGTCGGCGCCGATCGGCCACCCAAACAGCCCGCCAGGACCAGCGACAGAAAAATGATGGCAACGTGTTTTTGTCCAAGTAAAAATTCCTTCACGGTTTCACCTCCTCTTTGATTTACCCTTGCCGCGGATCAACGCTTCGGGGTGTCGCTCAAGGTATTCGGCCCAAAGCCTGATGGAACGGGCCGCTGCTTGAAACTCCTTGAGGGTGCGGTCTATTTGTTTGCGCTCTTCAGAACCTTTAGCGGTCAGGGCCGCTATGTTGGCAAAAGCGCTCTCAACTTCTTTTACAGCCTGACGGGCGGCATCGGCGGAATTTTTGATCCTGACAACCAGCGGATCAACCTGACTGTCGACATTTCGCAACAACCTTTGAGCGTCTTTCATTGTTTGATCCAGATCAGTAGCGAGCGGATCAATTTTTTCATCCACATGGCGGGCAAGATCGCGCATAGCTTTCATGGTTTGCTTAAAGTAGTGCAGACTCTTGGTAAGTTCCTCCGAGGTCACAAGGGCTTCGATAGCCTTCAGGGACTTGTTTACGCTGTCTACAACTTCACCGATGGGAATATCCTCCAGGGTCTTTCCAAGTTTTTGCATCGCTGTCTGAATCGTCGGAAGTTCCATCACGCCCTTGGCGATAACGATCTTGTCGGTACCGACCAGTCGAACCGGGGTGTCCGGATAAAAATCGAGATTGACCATCAGCTGGCCGGTCACCATACTTTGCATTTGCAGCTGGGCCCTTAGTCCTTTTTTGATGAGTTCCTGGACATATTTTTTTGCATCCTTAATTTCAGGGCCGATACTCTTGAAATTGTCCTCCTGTATTTCCAGGATAACCGGTATTTCAAAAGACTGGTCGTCACGATGGGCATAAATCATCATTTTGGTGACCTCACCAACCTTGACACCCCGGAAGACCACCGGTGCTCCAACCCTTAATCCTTTGACCGATCCCTCGAAAAAGGTCACAAACAGGTTTCTTTCTACAAAAAATTTGCCGGAGCCAAAAACGATGATGGCCGCCAGCGCCAGCACCAGCGCCGCCACGACAAATGCACCGATTGCTTTCTTGTTTGCTTGTTTACTCATGATTTATCGCCTCCTAAATATAGGATTTCCCGCTAATTTTTTATGCTGGTTAATTTACACGCAGACTTTGGATCAGGCTTTGAAACCAAACTTCAGTCGGGTATACTTCTCCAATCGTCCTCGTCTCGTTCTCGTCCTTCGTCCTCGATAAATTCGTTCTCAAGCCGAGGACGAGATCGATCAACGTATCAATTAATTCCGCATCCGCTCTGACAAAGTCCATCTGGTCAGCTATCAGCTATGAGCCATGAGCTATGAACTCTCTTCTCCTCTCGTCAAAAACCGGTGAACGGTGGGATCCTTGGATTCCGCCAGCAGTTTTTTGGGATCCCCCTGGGCAATCATGGTCTTTTGGTCAGGGTCGAGAAAGACCGAGTTATTCCCGATGGCAAATATGCTGGCCAGCTCGTGGGTGACCACCACCACCGTGGCGCCCAGACTCTCACGCAGCTCTAAAATCAGATCATCCAGCAGCCGGGAGCTGATCGGGTCCAGCCCGGCCGAGGGCTCATCAAAAAAAAGGATCTCCGGGTCCAGGGCCATGGCCCGCGCCAGCCCGGCCCGCTTTTGCATGCCGCCGCTGATCTCCGACGGGTAGTAATCATCAAATCCGGCCAGGCCGACCAGGGCCAGCTTCAAGGATACGAGCTTGCCAATTTGACCCGCCTTTAAATTCGTATATTCCTGCAGCGGCAGCGCGATGTTCTCGGCCAGGGTCATGGAGCTGAACAGGGCGCCGCTCTGATAGAGGATGCCGAAATGCCGCATGAGCCGCTCACGCTCGGCCGGCTCCGCATCCCAGAAGCTGGTGTCGCCATAGTTCACCGTGCCTTTGGCCGGCGCCTTCAATCCAATCATATGCCGCATAAGCGTGCTTTTGCCGCACCCGCTGCCGCCCATGATGATGAAAATATCACCGCGGTTGATCGTAAAGGTCAGGTCCCGCTGAACCACAAAGGTGCCGTAAGCCATGGTCAAGTCATTGACGATGATATGGGGCTTTTTGCTTTTATCAGTTTCAGGCATAATTAGCTTTCCCGTTAAAAAGAGTAATTGTTGACAGGTTAATGGGTTCAGGTGTCAGGCGCGGCAGTTACCTCCCTCCTCGTCGTCGTCATTTTTCTTATCGTCCTCGTCGTCGTGCTTGTCCTCGTACTCGACAGTTTATCGGGTCATCATTCACCAACTTCCTTTTTCGAGGACGAGTACGAGTTCGAGGAGGAGTACGAGATTGCCGCTGTCGAATCGTCCTCGTCGTCGTGCTCGTCCTCGTACTCGGTAGTTTATCGGTGGTCATCCTTCACGAACTTCCTTTTTCGAGGACGAGTTCGAGTACGAGGACGAGATTGTCGTCATTCACCTCTCACAGTCGTCCTCGTTTTCATCCTCGACAGTGTATTGAACAACTTCCTCTCGAACTTCCGATGAAGGCGTAAATCGCATTATCAACTTGGTCAATATGGATACAATACGTTGCAACAACTCCTTGCCTTCGTCTATTCGCTGATCGGTACAAACATTTTTTGCAACCAAAGCGTCTAAACAAGACGCACATTCCGCAGCCGATCCTCTTGCATCGTCGAAAAAACGCGCACGTAACTTTGATTGTCTTTTTCCATTACCCTCGGCTGTATTAAAAAGCGCTGACAGACTTGCTCGATCCAAATGATTACAAACTTCTCGCACTTTAGGTCCGTGCGACGCTTTTACTTCCTCGATTAATGGCGTCACCCAAGTAACAAACTGCAACTCGAGTTGATAGACGTCTAATTTTTCATGATCAAATTTGCATTTTTTCATTAACTATTCCGGCTTGCAGGTTCCAGTCATTCGACTTGTCGTGCTCGTTATCGTACTCGGCAGTTTATCGGGTCATCCTTCACCAACTTCCTTTTTCGAGGACGAGTACGAGTTCGAGGAAGAGTACGAGATTGCCGCTGTCGAATCGTCCTCGTCGTCGTGCTCGTTCTCGTACTCGGCAGTTTTTAAACAACCTCGACTCGAACTCCTGCTTTCGAGGACGAGTACGAGATTGTCGCTGTCGAATCGTCCTCGTCGTCGTGCTCGTCCTTGTACTCGACAGTGTTTTGAACAACTTCTACACAAACTCCTGCTTTCGAGGACGAGTTCGAGAACGAGGAGGAGTACGAAACCGTCGTTGCCCATCTCATCGTCCTCGTCGTCGTCCTCGTCGTCGTTCTCGTCGTCGTTCTCGTTCTCGTACTCGATAGTCTTTTGCACAACTTCAACTCGTCTTTGGTTTTTCGAGGACGAGCTCGAGTACGAGAACGAGTACGAGTTCGAAACGTGTTAGGGATCAGATTTCGGTTTTCTTTTTCCTGACACCTGAACACTATAATATGAAGCACATTACACACCAGGGTAATGATTGCCGTTGCCACGGCAATGGCCACGATCGAGGTGACCACCGCCGAGGTGGTCGCGTCACCCACGGCCGAGGCACTGCGCCCGCATTCTATTCCTTTTAAACACCCGGCCAGGGCTACTAGCACCCCGAATACACAGGCCTGAAAAATTCCGATAAAAAAGTGGTTCAAATTCAGGGCGGCTTTGGTCTGGTTTAGATACTCAATGAGACCGATATCGAGCAGGCCCACACCGACAATCAAACCGCCGAGAATACCCATCAGGTCTGCAAAGACGCACAGCAGCGGCATCATCAGGACCAGGGCCAGCATCCGCGGCAGCACCAGAAACTCCATCGGAGACACCCCCATGGTCTTCAACGCATCGATCTCTTCGTTGACCTGCATCGTTCCCAGCTGGGCGGCAAAGGCCGCACCGGTGCGGCCCGACATCACAATCCCGGTCATGACGGCCCCCAGGACACGCACCATGGCAATACCGACCAGGTTGGCCACATAGATCTGGGCGCCGAACATCTCCAGCTGAACAGCGCCCACAAAGGCCAAGATCAGGCCGACCAGAAAACTGATCAGGCTCACGATCGGAAGAGCATTGATGCCGCATTCCTGGATCAGCAGCGCCAGATCGCTGCGGCGAAAGCTGGCCTTGCCCACCAGAAATTTTAAAAAGGCAACCACCGCCTCGCCGATAAACACCAGCAGTTCCGAGGCGGCCTGCCACTGCGTGATGGATGCTGCGCCGATGCGCACCAGAACAGAATCACGGGTGGCCTGCTTGCGCGCCCCCTTTCTTTCCGGAACAGCCGTCGCCAGGGCAATCAGTTTGTCGACGCCATCCGGCAGTCCGCCCGTATCGACAGCAATATTATTCTTCGAACAGTCATTGTGGATGTCCATCAAAAACGTCAACAGGCTGCTGTCCCAGTCGACAATCTCCGAGCTATCAAAGGTAATTTTCTGCACCCCGGGTTCGGATTTAAGCTGCTTTTCCATGTCCCCTGAGAATGGAATCGGCTGCCCTGTGCGCCAGTCTCCTGAAAGACCCAAGCACCGTGTATCATCACTGGGCCGGGCAATAGTCATTTCAGGCAGCTTCACGGCTGGTTGCGTTTGGGCATCTATTTCTTTTGTCATTTTTTACTTTCCCCTTCAGCCCGGGTTAGAAAGTTATGCACGCATTCATTTTTCCTCTTTAATACGGATTATCTTTCATTTACCAATTCGGCTGCCGGTAGACCAATAGAAATCTTTTTGATTATTTTAAAGAAGCGGGCTGGCAAGCCGCGCCAGGTTTTCGATAAAGCGCTCCTTGCCGGGCCGCTGCCGCCAGGTCTGCAAATCCACCGCTACTGATTTTTCAATATACGTATTTTGCAGTGCCAATAGCCGTTCTGCGAAATCCGGATCATACACGCCCAGGGTCACCTCGAAATCCAGCCAGAAGCTGCGGACATCGAGGTTGACCGAGCCGAACAATGCAACTTGCCGGTCAACCACAACGCTTTTGGTGTGCAGCAGCCCGCCTTTAAATCCGATCAAAATTATGAGAAAAATACTATCCACCGGGATTTTAGCTAACAAGTTGTTAAAATACACGGCAAACTAACGGCTATTTTTATAAGATACCTGCAAAATATCCTCTGTATCTCGGTAGTGGATCAATATCAGCCAAAAAAAAACTTACTTGAACAACTTCCCTCCAAAATGCTCCGTATACTTTTCAATTTCTTTGGCGAAATGTTCCAGGAATTTATCCATCTTTTCGCCTTCATGCTGCATGACGTTGTCGGCGATGTTGGACGCGCTGTCATAAGCTTTTTCAAACTCATGATCCGCCAGGCCGCTGATTTCTTTCGCTTCTTCCTTGGTAATGTGTCCGTGGTGTGCAAAAACAGATGCGAATACGCCACTCAAGTGTTTCACTTTTTCTTTAGCCACTTTGTGTTTCTCCTTTCAGATATTTGTTATTTGTAAACAACTACCGGTCATTCTTGGCATCCGGTCTCTTCTCTTGGATAGGCCATTGGATGGCATCGGCCACCTTATTGTGAATATGGTCACGCCCGATGATTTGGTCAATCCCGTCCTTTTTTAACATTAGCATGCATCCAATGCTTTGGTTAATTTTTGAATACCATCCAGGTCAAAGTCCTCTGCCAATTGAAAAATCCGCTCGCTGAGCGGTACACAGGACTCTGAATG
The DNA here is from genome assembly GCA_963821065.1 of uncultured delta proteobacterium. Lineage (GTDB taxonomy): Bacteria > Desulfobacterota > Desulfobacteria > Desulfobacterales > JAFDCJ01 > JAFDCJ01. The sequence goes on from CAWGCM010000031.1 coordinate 379,369, forward strand.
TGTCTTAATTTCTTCTGCGATGGCATTGAGCGTCGTGATATCTCCCATTTCAGCAGCATCGCGGATGCGTTGGGCAATATCCTGAGCTAATTCAGAAGGGATAGCTACAATCTCTTCATCGGATAGTTTACAGATATTTTCTTCGCCCGAAACGCCAAGGCTTTGAACCGATTCCAAGGCTTGATTGAGAACAGTTTCAAGCTCCGAGAGTCTCACATTCAGTTGTTTGGATGACGGGGCTTTTTTGTCAACGCCTTTGACAAGTTTTTCCATATTCACCGCGGCTGCCTGCAGGTCTGTGGCTGATAGATTGCCGGCCAATCCTTTGAGATTGTGTACCAGCCTGTGGGTGCGATCAAAATCTTGTGCATCCAGCCCCTCACGGATTTCATTTGCTGCCTCGTGGTAATCTGTGGCAAAATCTAAAAGCAACTTCCGGTAAAGCTTTTTGTTTCCTTGCAATCGCTTTAATCCATCTGCCAGATCAAATCCCGGCAAAGATACCGGAAGTGTCTCTTCAATCGAAACCACATTGTCCCCACCGGAGGGCTCGACGGGAACAACAGGTGCCTGAGTCAACCCCCGTTTTTCACTTGGCTGGATCCATATCTGCAAAGTGGCAAAAAGCTGATCCGGATCAATGGGTTTGGTGACATGGCCGTTCATGCCGGCTTGCAAACTTTTATCTTCATCTCCAGCCATCGCATGGGCAGTCATCGCAATGATGGGCACACTTTTGACTTTTGATTTCTGATTTCGGATTTCGGATTTTAAATCGGAATCCTCTCCAATTTTATTTCCCATTCCGCATGCCGCATTCCGCATTCCCACTTCCCACGCGCGTATTTTGCGAGTGGCCGTGTATCCATCCATCACCGGCATCTGCACATCCATGAGCACCGCGTCATAATTGCTTTCTTTTACCGCGTTGACAGCCTCCTGGCCATTGGTGGCCAGAGTAACATTTAGACCGGCACCCTCAAGAATCTCCCTGGCCACCTGCTGATTGATCTCATTGTCTTCCACTAACAACACACAAGCTCCCTGAATATGTTTTAAAGCCTCGGCTTCCTGTTCATGTCTCTGCGCAACCCGTGAAGTTTCGGGCAGCGCTTCGCCAAAGGCCTGCATTATCGCGTCAAAAAGCATCGAAGGATTGACCGGTTTAAGGAGAAAACCCTCAAGTCCCACCTCATCGGCCTGCTGCATGACCTCTTCACGGCCGTAGGCGGTTACTAATATAATAGGTGGAATTTTGCTCAAATTTTTATGATCTTTAATCCGCCTGGAAGCCTCGATGCCGTCCATCCCCGGCATCTTCCAATCCATGATCACCAGCTCAAATGGTTTATCTTTGCTGGCGGCTTCAAGTTCTGTGATTCCCTCCTCCCCAGACGATGCCAATGAGACCTCGAATGAGAAAGATTCCAGCATTTCCTGCAATATGCTCCGCGAAGTGGCGTTGTCATCCACCACCAGGACTTGCATACCTCGCAGTTCCGATGCGGGCTTGAAGCGTTTTTTGGCTCTCTCTTTACCCAGGCCCAGGTTGGCGGTAAAACTGAAGGTACTGCCCCGGCCAGGTTGGCTTTCCACCCAGATTTTCCCGCCCATCATCTCTGCCAGCCGCTTGCTGATCGTTAACCCCAGACCGGTGCCGCCATATTTGCGGGTCGTTGAGGAATCTGCCTGAGCAAAAGGTTGAAACAGCTTGGCGGCTTGCTCTGCCGTCATGCCAATGCCGCTATCACGAACAGAAAATTTTAAGGTGACCTGCGTCTGGTCTTTTTTGACCAACTCGGTGGCGACGACAATCTCCCCTGTATCTGTAAACTTGACGGCGTTGTTTGATAAATTAATCAGAACCTGCCCAAGGCGCAAGGGATCACCGATCAGTGCCCTCGGCACTGCCGGATCGGTCTTAAACAGAAGTTCCAGTCCTTTTTCCTGGGTCTTGATGCCGACCAGTGTCGAAATGTTATCCAGTGTATCCTCCAGCTGGAAGTCCACGGACTCCATGTCCATTTTGCCGGCTTCGATCTTGGAAAAATCCAAGATGTCGTTGATGATACCCAAAAGCGACTTGGCGGAGATATCCACTTTTTTCAGATAGTCATACTGCTTGGCGGTAAGATCGGTTTTCAACGCCAGATGCGCCATCCCCATGATGGCATTCATGGGTGTGCGGATTTCATGGCTCATGTTCGCTAAAAATTCGCTTTTGGCTTTGGTGGCATCTTCAGCCTCACTTCTGGCCTCATCAAGATCTTGCATCATGTTCAGCATGGCCCGGCGGGCCTCATCCAGTTCATTGACACGGTTCTCAAGGGCTTCATTTGCGGCTTGCGTTTCAGTGAAGGAATCTTTTAATTGCTGAGTCATGCTGTTGAATGCAGCTGCAAAATCCCCCATAAAATCGACTTCATGGTTGAAATCACCTTTGGTAATCTGTTGGGTCGTCCAGGTCAAATGTTTTAAACTTGCCTGCAAATTCTTAAGCGATTGCAGAATTGACATCTTTCCTTTAGGAAGTTCAAGATTCAAATCACCTTTGGATAGGGCGTGAATTGAGTCAGTCGCGCTGTTATATTCAGTTATGAATTTGTTTATATAGCCTACCGCCTGTTTTATCTCATTGTCCGGATAATCCCCGGGCAGCTCGATGGGCGTTGGCTTTTTGCCCCTGAGAATCAGATAAAATGCTTCCGTTATCTTATCGATATCTTCTTCTTTAACTTTGAGCATTCGTTTATCCCTTAAGCGACTGCCTTTGCTTCAAACCTACAAACTCGATCGCCGGAACACCAGCAATCGACTTCCTTGGCGCTAAACTTTTTGCCGGTGTACTCAGACAGCAACCCGCTAAGAAATCCCTCATCGTAGGTACAGATGGTTTCATCACTGGCCGGCAAGCCGGAGCAATCCAGATCTTCAGCGACGGTCAGCATGAAGTTCATTTTTTCAAGGTCGGCTTTTTCTATTCTTAATATGCCGATTTTGAGTTTCTTAAGTAATTCCTGTAACTCGACAACAAATTCATTAAAATCATCTTTTTTGGTGATCAACTCTTTACAAAATTCTCGGCCTGCCTGTTTACCGGCCTCATAAAATATTATATCTGCGGTTTCTGTATCGTATTGTTTTATGAGCACATCTCTGAGGGTAAACTGCATCAGTCGGTAAACACTCACATCCATGGTATCCCCAAGATTGGGGCGACCTTCCCCGATATTTCCAATCATGCTCCAATCGAATTTTAGCTCTTCTCTTTCTTCTTTAAACATCTTCTGTCCTCCATATGCTATTGAATAATCTCGTACTTTTCACTCTGGCCCAATTGGCCCCGTAATTCATTTATTTCCTCCTTGAGTTGGATCATCTTTATCTCACGTCCGAACGCCAATTTACTAAACTGCTCCAACTCTTCCACATTCCGCTTCAGATCCCCTTCCATGTGCTTGCGTTCGGTGATATCCTGGGCAAAGATAGCCACGCCGATGATAGCACCGATCTTATCCTGAACCGGATAATAAAAATTGTGAAACACCATTCCGTCCCGAACATCCTCAAAATCCGCCGGATTAACGGTTTGCAGGACGTTGCTAAAATGGGCTTTTCTGGATTCACCCAGCTTTTGAGGTAAGAGATCGAAATGGTTGGTCCTTACGAGTTCTTCCGGTGTCCGCTGATGTCTGCGCGCGGCGGTCTGGTTTACCGCGATAATGATGCCCTCTTTATCCAGGAGAAGAAGGGATTCCTTCGTTGCATCCAGCAGACCTCGGGCAGTCGCTCTGCTTTCTCTCAAAGCTTGCTCGGCTTCTTGGCGTTCGCTGATATCGCGAAAAACGACCACAGTGCCGGCAATGGAACCATTCTTGCGGATCGGAACACTGTTGTATTCTACCGGAAAAGAGGTGCCTTCCTTTCGCCACAGGACCTCGTCGTCGCGGTTGGCGCTCATGCCCTTGGTCAGGCTGTGATGCATCGGGCACTCCTCTATCGGATAGGGGCTGCCATCGGTCCGGGTATGGTGAATCAGAGGGTGAATCTTTTGCCCGATCACTTCCTCAGTATCAAACCCGAGTATTTTCAGCCCGGCTGGATTAATGAAGTTCACCAATCCATCCTCACTCACGCCAAAAATACCTTCTTCGGCAGAATCAAGCAGTAAACGACTGCGTTCCTCGGCCAGCTCCAGGCGTGCTTGGTTCTCCTTCAGTTCGGCCGTTCTTTCTTCAACACGCAGTTCCAACTCTTCATGGGACTTATGCAACGCCCGGTTCGCGCGTACCTCAATCAACACCGCAAACACTATTGAACCCAGCGCCAGCAGAACTGTAATTCCTAACACGGTTAGGATCACCGCACGGGTCGTGAAATAGGGACCGAGAGCGTCGGCCTGATCGATTTCAGTGGCCAATCCGACACCCAGCTTTTCATCCCATAACCAGGCACCATATACCGGCACGCCCCGGTAATCCCGGTATCCTTGCACATTTAAACCGGATTTCCCCTTTGTTGCCTGCTCGGCCATAAGGGTTAGCGGTTGCTGGTAGCGGGGAACTGAAGGGGAAAAGCCTTTGGTCAGATCACCGCCGGGGTCACGCACGCTGACCGATAGAATGCTCTTTCCGCCTTGGTCGAGCAGCCCGGCTTTTCGCAAATCCTCCTCAAAACGACTTACGGAGAGTAGTTTGCCATAGCGGCCAAAGGCATAAGTTTCCCCGGTTTTCCCGATCCGCCCCAGTTGAATGAGTCTTGTAAAATCCTGTGACGGGTCGATCTGTCGTGCGACTGTCGCGATGATCTGACCCTGGAGATTTTTTATGGGTGCCACGAAGAACATCGTTGGAATGTTAGCAGAATTAACACCGGAAGATGAGGTCAAAACCGAATCGGCCCAAATTGGCGGAACCATAACAGTCTCGCCCTTAAATGCTTTGTTGAGAAGATCCAAGGCTTGAGAGGCGATAGGATTCTTGGACCCTATATTTTTATCATCCATTGATGCAATATTGACAAAATCAGCGGCAATAATAAAATAATTTGCCTGGCCAAACCGGTCTTTATTATTCTGGAAGAATCTGCGTAGCTCGTTTAATGTCAGGTTTTTCAGCAAATCGTCTTTGTTGCGGGGCACTATCAGTTGGTGTTCGGCCAAAAATACGATGCGCGGATCTCCAGCAAGTCGGTTCAGATCAAACTTGTTGGTCTCTATCCACAAATTCAGTGACTCCCGGGTGGTTTGCTGAACGATCTGAAGCGCTTCGCCAACGTCCGTCTTAATTTT
>CAWGCM010000032.1:0-70614 GCA_963821065.1 uncultured delta proteobacterium
ATGTAGCCGGGACTTCGTCAAATTTGGGGCTGATTTAGAGCATATCACAACTTTTCATCGAAGTGGGATAGTCTCAATATACATGGAATCGCCCGATATCTGGTTTTCCAGTATTATATCACCACCCGCCGGAACCCAGGATAATGATTGACTAATTCCCAATCGGGTTGGGTATAAACCCTTATAATCTAATTCTGTATTTACGTATCCTTCCTGATCTGAAACAGTTTTCCATTTCCAGAATTGAATCCGGTTTTTTCGCTGCTTGAAACAATTACATAATTTTTCCTCTGTTTGAAACCTTAAAAATGGGGGTGCCAATATGCCAGACAAAGGTTTTAAACGCAAACTCGCCGCCATCCTCAGTGCCGATGTCGCGGGTTACAGCCGTCTGATGGGTGAAGACGAAGAGGCCACCGTCCGCACCATAACGGCTTACCGAGAAGTGCTTTCCACTCTCATCCAACAGCATAACGGCAATGTATTGGATTCTCCAGGGGACAATTTTTGGCTGAATTTGCCAGTGTTGTTGATGCCGTCCAGTGTGCGGTGGCCGTTCAAAAAGAGATCAAATCCCGCAACGCCGAATTGCCTGAAAATCGGAGGATGCAGTTTCGTATTGGCATCAACCTGGGGGATGTGATTCAGGAAGAAGAGCGGATTTATGGTGATGGTGTCAATGTCGCTGCCAGACTGGAAGGATTAGCTGAACCAGGGGGCATTTGCATTTCTAAAACTGCTTTTGATCATATTGAAAGCAAACTGCCTTATGGATACGATTTTATAGGCGATCAAACGGTAAAAAATATTGCCAAACCGATCGGTGCCTATCGGGTCTTGATGGAACCGAGAAAAACGGTATCAGGGAAACCCATAGAGAAGAAATCTTCAGGTAAACGGCGCATGCCAATTCTTGTTGGGGCAGTTATTCTGATTGTATTGGCTCTCACTTTAGGGATATGGCAATTTTTCGCGCATCTCCCGACAATAGAGCCTGCATCTGAAGATAAGATGGCATATCCTTTGCCAGACAAACCATCCATTGCGGTGCTTCCCTTTGTTAATCTTAACGATGATTCCGAGCAGGAGTATTTTTCGGATGCCATCAGTGAAAACATAACAACGGAGCTTTCGCGATTCGAACATCTATTTGTCATCGCCCGTCACTCGGCGTTTGTGTATAAGGGAAGTAAAAAAAAGACAAAGCAAATCAGTCAGGAACTTGGCGTCCGCTACCTGCTAAGGGAAGCGTTCAAAGGTCTGACGACCAAGTACGCATCATAGCACAACTCATTGATGCTATTTCTGGAGAACATGTCTGGACTGAAAAATTCGACCGTAACCTATCGAATATTTTCGAGATTCAGGACGAGATTACGATGACGGTGGTCGCAACACTTGCTGAGAAGATATGGCAGGTGAGCGCAAAAGCTTTGACCAAAAAGCCTCTTTCAAATTTCAAGGCCTGGGATTATTATCTGAAAGGAAGAGCGCACTATATCAAGTGGAATAAGTCGGATAATGTAAAAGCCCGGACGCTTTTTAAAAAGGCCCTTGAATTGGACCCGGACTTATCAATGGCATATATTTGGCTTGCCTGGACTTATTATATTGAGTGGAGACTGTGGGGGTTCAAACCCGAAAATCTCGACAAAGCGGAAGTTTGGACAAATAAAGCAGTGGCACTCGGCGAAAACAACTCCGACATGCAATTTCTGCTAAGCCGTATCGCAATAGCGAGAGCACGCTATCAAGCGGCCTTGGCTCACATGGAGCGTGCGATAGAACTAAACCCGAATGATGCTGAAATTATAGCCAATTACGGTCTATTGCTGATTTATGTCAGTCGCTCTGAAGAATCCATCCCTTTGTTCAAAAAGGCAATGCGTTTGAACCCACATTATCGCTCAGGTTGGGACACTTTTCTTGGTTTTGGATATTACTATACAAAACGCTACAATGATGCTGTCGAAGTTATCGTCCGTAAAAGAAAACTGAACATTAGTGACCATCGGTTGTTGGCGGCGAGTTATGCTCAACTCGGTCGCCTTGACAAAGCGCGGATGCATGTAAAAGAAATATTGAAAATTAGTCCACAGTTTTCATTGTCCGAAGTTCGAACGCATTCACAGAAACTGTTTAAGAATGAAACTGACATCGAGCATTATATTGAGGGTCTACGTAAGGCGGGTTTGCCCGAATGATCTGCATACAGATATCATGCCACTGTACTGTAATATACAAGCACTATTAAAAATTGCATATTTTCTCCAACATCTATGCACTTTTAGCGGCCCTAAAAAAGTTGTGATATCATCATTCCGGTTTCTTTGGGATCCGGTGAAGTTCTGCTATATATCTTTATTGAAAGCAATAGTTTATTCGTAAAGATATGCAAATGATATCTGGCATCAGCCATCGCTTTTAATCAGCCTGAATCCTCTATTTTACTCCCACCACAAAATTCGGCGATAAGATGCGTACAAAATTCAAGCTGCCCACGGAAAATAACGATTATTTGACGAAAATTGACTGCCGGTTGCAGATTAGCCGAACAAATACATAATATATTCATACTATTGAAAGGATTCGATAGGGCACGTAATGTAAACTTTTCCTGCGTATCGGACAACCACAACATATAGTGGTTCCTCAAAATCCTTGAGAATTTTAGATCCAATCATAAAGTCCAAATATGGAAGTGTACTCCTAATTTGATCAAATCTTAATGCCCACCACCGATTGTCCGGCTGCTCCTTGCGATTGTATCCTTCAATATAGGACAAATGAACTGTAATGGATGATCTGGCAAATTGACGTTCGGAAAGAATCACCTTATATGAAGCGGCTTTCACATAATTTTCTATACATAAAAAAGAGGTTTGGCCTGCAAATCAAAGGTGACAGGGTCAATGTTCAAGTGCTGTTCTGTATGATATAGAATGAAGATCTTCACGAAATTCAAAGTTGATATATTCAGGTCAAGGATGATAAGTGTAATTTTCAAAAATTATCATATCGTTCTATATCACATTATTTCGAGAGTGAAATAAAACGTGGCTTCATCTCAATATTTCACTATTGCGATACATGTTGTGATATCCTGACTATCTGATAGCCCTTAAAAGAAAGGCGTTATAATGAGTGACACCGATGTATGATTATAAGAGCAAGATAGAAAAAGGATTTCAATATTTGGGCATCAGTGTCATTCGCTACCGTTTGGCTATTCTGCTAATGACGGTTGTGGTGGCCGGATTGGCTGCTACTCAGCTCCCCAAACTCAGTATCGCCACTTCTGTAGAAAGCATGTTCACGCGGCACGATCAGATACTTACCGATTACCAACGGTTTCGCAGTCAATTCGGACGTGACGAAGAAATTGTGCTGCTGATCTCCTCCTCCGATATCTTCAGCCTTGAATTCCTCACCACGCTCAAGCAATTTCATGAGGATCTGGAGAATTCAGTACCGCTGTTAAAAGAGGTCCGTTCGCTGGCCAATGCACCCTATATCGAGCCCGTTGATAACGGTGTGCGTGTCGGGGGCTTTCTCGATAACCTGCCGTGGACAGAGGAAGAAGCGCAGCAGTACAGACAACGTGGCCATTCCTATCCAGGATACCAGAATCTGTATTTTACCCCGGATGGCAAGCATGCCATCGTTGTTATCAAAACCCAGGCGGTCTCGGCGTTGTCGGCCGATGGCCTGCGATTGCGGGGTTATGCCCGGGGTGTCCACGGGGCAGAAGCGCATCCTCCCCCTGTGGAACAACAGTCGATATCACAAGTAGAGAATATTGCCGTCATCGGCATCGTTGAGGCAGTAATCAAGCAATACCAGGCTCCTGACTTCAGCATTGCCTTCAGTGGAACGCCGGTCTACCAGTATCATGTCGAGCCGATGGTCCGCTCTAACATGAAGAAGATGTGTATCGCGATCCTCATCGTTCCGGTTCTGTTCATGCCGTTTGTGTTTGGTCGGGGCTCGGGTGCTTTCTTGCCCCAGGTGACGGCAATTTTGGGCCTGATGGTAGCTTTAGGATTGATGGCGTTGCTGTCGGTTCGCTTCAGCCTGACCTCGTCTATGTTGCCCTCCATCCTGTTGTCCATCGGCCTGACCGCACCGATTCATTTCCTGGTGGTCTATTACAAGTACCAAAAGCGGGTCGGGAAGTTCCGGGGCATTATCGCCACCATGAAGCACTCCGGTTTGCCGATCACCATGACCAGTTTCACAACAGTGGCGGGAATGCTGTCATTTTCCTTCTCGGATATCGCGCCTATCGCGGATTTGATGAATTTCACAATTATTGGAATTCTTGCCATCCTGGTGTTTACGCTCTTCACCATGCCGGCATTTCTCTCCATACTGCAGGTTGTTTCGGGTGTGAAACAGGGTGAAGCGAACTATGAGGCTTCCATTTTCAACCGAACCCTGTTGGCGTTGGGTCGCCTCGGGGTTACCCGGCCTTACCTCGTTTTGATTCTGTTCCTGGTGAGCACCCTTGTGGTGGGGTTCAGCATCTCCCGGCTTCATTTTTCCCACAACGAACTGCATTATTTCACTGAAGATTCCGATTTCATGCGGCAGGTCCGGCTAATTGAAGCACAGACCGGTGGATTTCGGGCGCTGGAAGTAATGATCGATACACAGCGGGAACGGGGAATCATCGACCACGACCTGCTTCAGGCTATCGAGCAGCTGGATACCTACCTGAGATCGGAGACTGATATTCAGGGGCGCGCTTATGTTGGTAGAACCCGATCTCTCGTCGATCTCATCAAGGAAATCTCTTGTGCAGCAACAGGACGGGATCAGAGCCCATGCCCGATTCCTAAAGACGAACCGGCCCTGGCTGAGCAATTCGATCACATCGGTCGCATTGTCCCTGAGACGTTACGAAAATACACCGATGCTGACTTACGCATAGGTCGTTTGACCGCCATGATGTACTGGAGGGATGCTGCCCATGATGTTGATTTCATTGCACGGGTGCGGAAATATGCCGCAACTTTGTTCGACGACGGTGTCAAGGTGGCGGTAACCGGTGTTGTCTCCATCAATTCCGGCATCATTAATGCGATGATGACCAGCCTGGCCATCGGTTATAGCACGGGATTCCTGCTGATTACGGCATTAATGATTCTGGCCATTGGAGATGTGCGCCTGGGACTATTGGCCATGATTCCCAATCTGTTTCCGATTATCATTGCTCTGGGGGTTATGGGATATCTGGACATCCCGCTAAATACATACAACCTGATTGGCGGCAGTATCGCCATTGGATTAGCTGTGGACGACACCATCCATTTTTTCCATAACTTCCGCAGGTACTACCTGAAATCCGGCGATATCAACTTTGCGGTGAGCGAGACTTTAGGATCGGCAGGCCGAGCCATGCTGGCAACAACTCTGATTCTGGTTTTCAGTTTCTGGATGCGACTATTCAGTGACCTGAAAGTGGTAGCCGATTTCGGATTGGTGATGGGTATTGCGTTACTCGTGGCCTTTCTGGCCGATGTATTGCTCGCGCCGGCCCTGTTGCGGATGTTTTATGGGACCGGGCAGATGGATTCCCTGAAACGATTTGATGTTCCGAGGGCGCAGAACGTATGATATCTATGAAACGCATCCTCAAGATTATTGCAGTTTACCTGGTCTGTCTTGTAGCCTTAACAGTGGGGGTTTACACTTTGCATTGTTTTTTATGCTCAAAAGACATTATATCTTGATAAGAAACAATGGCATCCGGCGGAACCGGAAACTCAGCACATCGACCCGGCCCGTTTGAACAAAGCGCTCGATTACGTTGACACGCGGCTGCCCACCGCTCGAAGCCTGTTGCTGCTTCGCAACGGTAAGACGGTAGTCGAAAAATACTACTGGCTGGGTGGTCCCAAGGTGACGGATTATTTGCATTCCCTGAATCTCCCGCTCCTCCAGGTGTTGATCGGTATCGCAATCGATCATCAATTGATCCAGGGGCCGGAGCAACCCCTATCTGCTTTTTTCCAAAAACATCTGACGCAAACCCTATCCGATGGTACAGCGTCGCTGACGCTAAGCCACCTGCTAAGGGCACAGGCACCACTACTTTGGGGTGCCGGGAACCCGGACTATTGGGATTTGTTTTACGCCGCAGACCGAATTGAGGCCAGTCTGCGAGTAATTTCCCGGCAACAGACAAGGAACCAACCGGCGATAAACTTTGCCGCAGCGTATTTGTTGAGCCAGGTGATTGAACAGGTTTCCGGCCAGAGCGTATTCAATTTTGCTTACCGTTATCTGTTCCAACCTCTGGGAATTACGACTTACGCAGCCGACGATGACGACCTGCCGCACGATCCAATGGTCGGATTTCAGCTCAAAGCACTGGATCTTGCCAAGATAGGCTATCTGCTGGCCCAGGAAGGGGCTTGGGATGGTCAGCGGATCGTCTCTAAGGAATGGGTTCGCTGGTTATTTTTCAAGGTCCCTCACGCTGAATTTGATGACACTCCGGGGGGCAGCTGGGTTCAAGACAACGATTAGGGGGCATGAGAGTTTGGTGGTGCGAGGTGATGGGGGGCAATATCTTGTCCTGGTTCCGGCTTTGCATGCGGTGGTGGTAACGACATCGACGAGCCGTTTTGCGCTGCCACAAGATAATGGGCATGACCGACTGCTGCAGCTTATTATCGAAGCTGTTCTGGAAACGTCTGACACAGCGGGGATGGTGGCCAGGCCAGAGCTGAAGCCAGAAACGGAGTCAGGGCAATATACCGACATATTTGCGCCTAATTATGTTTTCTCCACACCTGTGCCACAAGACATATTGGATTTCTTCCATCAATTTGCACAGGATATCGTTAGCAAGGATACCCGCCGTATTGCTGAAAACTATGCGCGCGCATACGAACACAGTAGGGATACTCCTTGCCTCCCCATCCCGTCTGATGTTTGGCGTCAGTCCGCCCCATCTGGAGTATGTTCACATTACCAAGATACGTATCGAAAATAACAGAGCCTATCTGCGAGGCACTTTGAAATTTAATTACATACATATATTCGCAGGCTCGGATGGCGTGTTCCCACTGGAGAATTTAATTAAACTGAAAGGTCGATGGAGATGGCTCGGGTTGCCGGAAAAGACCGCCCTGCTGGATCGTGATGACTATTTTGATGCTGAGCTGAGTGAGGAGCAGCAACGGTTCGTGGATGACTGTTCCGGTCCCCTGGTTGGGGAATCTTCGTTATTCGGAAACGATTGTTTTGCTGAGACCTTCCAATTGGCCGGAGGAGGGAGAGAGCTGTTTGCCGAACGCCTCCAACCTTTTCTGAAAGGACGCTCCGGGGTACGGCTGCATGTAACCGGCGTGCAACGAAATGGTGCAGCCTACCGGGTGCAAGGTTATATCGAGGGCAGCGCACTGGGTGAACTCCGTTTGCCTGATGACCTGCATATAGTTAAAGAGAATGGTGTCTGGAAATGGCAAGGTATCGTCGATTCAAAGCAGACAGAATGAAAGACATTATAAAAGAATTTAAGATTTCAAAAGCCACAACATATAGTGGTCGTAGATACAACTTGTTTTTGTTTGACTACGGCTATCTATACACAATCAGCGATGAGGATAAAAACATTTCATTTCGCTTACCAATACACACTGTTAAACCACTAATGCTGTGTGAGAGTTTGTGTGAGAAAAACTTTCCAAAATCTGCTAAAATTGGGAAAAATCAGAAAAGATGCGGAAAAACATATCTAACTAATTCAATAGTTTATAATATTTTGAGAGGGTTAGGAAACTCAGAGGTTCTGTCTACGAATCCGTAGGCCGCAGGTTCAAATCCTGCCTGGCGCACCAGCTATATCAAGGCTTCAGGGTAATTTCACTGAAGCCTTTACTTTGTGTGGGTCAGCATCTATTCAGATGAAAGACATAAAAAAACTCCCTCCTATCGCCTGACGGGAGCCTTGTTCGACAATTGGTATATCGTACATCCAAATGATGTATGAAAATGCCATTATTTTACTTGTATTTTGTCAACAATTTGACAATTCCATTTTTTATGGTTGGGCTTCTTATCTTCCATATCAATTAATTTGCTGAAATAACAACATTAATTTAACAGATGGGCTTTGGCATGTCATTTGCTTTGACTTTAGAATGATTTAAGGGGATTGGAATCACTGATCTTCCCAGCGGTTTGATAGTTATTATGGTCAAGATAAATGTAGCTCTTGGCTTTGAGGGCGCTTCCGGTGAGCGTGGGAGCGCCCTTTTTTTCGAAAAATTTGACAGACAAAACAGCTGTGATAAAATATTGACATAGTCCATGACCACGAAAGTGGTTATATTTTTCTTCCTGTGAAAAGGGCGGTCCATTTCTGTGGGAGGCGATAGGCTGCCCTTTTCTATCTCTACTCTACCCCCCCTCTCAAGTAATACCCTTTGAGATTATTGCGTCTTCAATCACTGATATAATTCTTGGTAGTTATTAATTTCAAACATAGCTAATGTAGATGAAACATCTGGAATATTTAAAGATCATTACTACAATTTGGCAGTTGACGAATGTGCTGGTGTTTGGTAGGCTTATTCTATAACAAGCACCAATAAGTCCACGAAAAAGCCAAACTTGCTGTGAGGCAGGGGCGGAAAGCCAACAGGCCTTGATAAAAGGTGGCTGGGTTGCCGGGGAATACAAAATTGAGCCGGGTAACCAATTTGGTGGTCCGGCTTTTTTGTTTGTAAACTCAATTTTGACATGAACGGCGAGAGGATCCATAGGGATGTTGAAGTTTGCAATGCCTTTGTACGAGGCCAAATATCATGAAGCGGACGAGTGGATGGAGATCTCAGAACTTGAACTTATGGATCAGCTCTACAAAACTTATACGAAGGTTACCCCGGAAATCAAAAAAATGATAATGGGCAAGGAGGTAGAAACACCTTATGGAATTTACAGACTAAAATTTAAAGGCGGTGTGCAAAGTGGGGAACAATCCGAATTGTCCGCAGCCTGACGTCATATCATCGCAGTTTTCGTCTGTCAGCGATCCCACTGCGTCTATCATTCGCAATGAACGTTTTGATTTTTCGCCTATCTTTCGACCCCCTTCTTTTCTCCGGTAGAATTATTTTAGCGTATGGCTCAGAAGGTGGGCCCCTTTCAATAACTATCTGCCTTTTTTCCTCAGTAGGTTTCATCAGAATCCCTTTTGAAAATTTAGAAATATCAGAAGGCTCAGATGCTGACATTCGAGAGCAAATATAGTTCCCATGCGACAACAGCTAAATATAAACCAGCAATAAAATACAGCAATGTATGGGTACTAATGTTAAATTTCTTAAAAACAACGCATTTAAACAACAGCAGGCAGACAGCTACAACAGCTGTAGATGCATATTTAAGAATAAGGGATGTATAAGGATTGACATCAAGTGTGTAAGCAAATATGGGGTTCGTTTCATACGCTCCATGGCCAATCAAATAAAAGGTTAACAGGGCATCAATTACACACAAAAAAAGAATGGCCACAATAGCCAAAAATAACTTTGGGCTGTATTGATCAACGAAAAAAAGTCTCTCGCTATCTTCCTGACGTCTTATCAGTATCCTGCTCCCACCAAAGATCAGTGATCGAATATTAAAACCGTCAGACAAGCGCCTCTCAATTCCTGATCTATTTTCGATACCAATTGTCAATATTAATTTCCATGCAAGATTTAGGTAAGAAAAGGGGCGGACTGTAATCCGCCCCGTTGCAAAAGAAGACCTGACCATTATCTGAATTGTAATTTCAAAGAATAACAATGACAAAAGCTTGAAATATGGTCTTTGAATGATTGGTCAGGCAACATTATCGAATAGCAAGAGATATGCCACGCATTGGTTTATTCTAAAATCGTAATAAATTCAGTAATATATGGGAATTACAAAAAACACCTGAACCCGAGAAATATGTAAAACAATATATAAAACTGTAACAAAATGTTCTTAAGAATAAGATTTAAGAATTATTACAAAGATCCCGATATATAATCGAACAAATCTTTTTTTTTAGATTGTATATTTAAGGTCGAATCCAATGATAATCACCTGCAGATCATGTCGTTCCAGATTTAAATTAGACAGCAAGCTTTTAAAACCCAGCGGATCTCTGGTCAGGTGTTCGAAATGCGGAGAAGTCTTCAACGTTTACCCGCCGTCTGATGTTAACCGAAGAAAATGCAAAAGGATTAATACCCAAAATCTGATTTCCTACTTTTCCTTTGATGAAAATGGCAAGTTAAGTTCCCATGGATTGGGGATAGCCTTAGACGTTAGTAGAGGCGGAATATTACTTGAGACCCCATATCCTATCAAATCAGGTTCACTGGTATTAACGGCTACTGATAAGGAGAATAATTTCATCGAAGTGAAGAGCAAATTAATATATTCAAAAAAAACGTCCATTGGAACGTATCTTTGCGGAATTGAGTTTATCGGTATCGATGAAAGGGTTACAAATTTCATTACCAAACTGGTTAAAGAATACCATTTTCGAGGGAAAAATCTTTATATTGCGTTAAAAAAAAGGCTCACTGTTTGAATTCGTATCGAATTCCCAATAAACCAACACCAACCAACCGAAGCTTGACATTAATCCTTCCCCTGAAAATCCATTTTTCATGTCTTTTCCCAATAAAATTGCATGGTAGACACTTGAGAGCGGGGTAACACTTCTTGGCGAAACTATTCTGGCTGTTGGATTTAAAATCTTGATCCGCAGAAAAATTGGTATTATGTTCAATCGTGATCACGGGAAAGCGGCAGTTAGGGGATTTTTCGCATAAAAAGCACGCCGGAGGGTAGACATGGAAAAAAATTGGGAGAAGCAACTTGCCTGTGCCGAGATTTGCCTGAGATGCAGCACGCCCCTGGGCAATAAGGATCGGAGGCTTTTATCGGTTTATGACCATCAGCCCATTTGCATGACCTGCAAAAAAGAAGAAGAAAAAAAGCCGGATTACGAAGACAAGACCAGGGAAATGATTTCAGCCTGCATGGAAACTGAAAAAAGACCCTATGGAAATCCGGCCAGTTACTGTTTTCATCACTTTTGTCCCTTTAAGTGTAAAGATTGATGCTGCTGCCTAAAGCAGCTTATCTTTGATGTTCTGGAACCAGCCTTTTTCGGAATTTTGAATGATACAGGCTTGTTTTAGTACCTTGACGAATTCGGGATTCTTTTCTTTAAATGCGATAATTCTGTCCATCGAAAGAACAGTATTCAGGTCCGGTGGTTCCAGCCCGATATGCGACTCCCTATTAACTGATTCCATCAAAATCGATAGTGAATAGATAGCCATTTTTTCGGCCATGTCTTTAGGCGATAGCCCCGCGCTATCTTCCTGTTGATAGCTTAAAATTTCATATACGCAGGCCATTAATATCGGATCACCGATATTGCTGGGGTCTTTGCATTCATGTTGGACAAAATTGCTGTCGAGAAAGTCATCGGCCATCTTCTGCAGCCGTTTAATCCAAGTGCTGTTCAAGTTCTGCGGCAAAACCGCTGTTGGACCATAAGACAAAACCTCATTATTAAACTGTGATAGCATTTGACGTCAAACCCTTTCGCTCGTTAAGTTTTAGACATGAAACCCTGCAGTATGAAAAATCCGAAATCATTTTAACCAACCTCACCATTAGCTTTTTTAAGAGAGGATTTTGTTGTTTGAATAGATTTCATCTATAAAATGTGGGGTTAGATTAATTATAGCTATAGTGATATCAATTGTCAGGCAGAAGGTCAATACAAGTAAACAATGACGGTTTAAAGATATAACATGCCCGATCCGGACTCATACTTAATACTGGCTCAAGATTACTTCGACGAACTGGCCCGCAGGTTTCCTGTCATGTGTGCCAGCGATGAATTTCATTTTCTTCCCCGGTCCCAGGCCGCTGCCAGTTATTATGACAAATTGGATGACCTCGATCCCCGGACGATTGAAGATAGCATTGAAAAACTAAAAAATTTTCAAGAGACCTTTGCCTGCCTGGATCACCCGGGCAATAGGCTCGAAACCCATATCGACCTCCAACTTCTTCAGGCCAATATCGCCGGTTTTATTATTGAATTTGATATAAAACGAATCTGGCAATTTAATCCCTTACTTTACTTGAAAATCGCTTTTATCGGCCTGGATCATGCACTGACCAAACCGGCCGACAACAATGAAGAACGTGTTAATCGGGTGCTGGCCCGCCTCGCGGATACTCACCGAGTACTCGGACAGGCGATAAAAAATATCACCGCGGTGCCGAAAACCTATCACCAGGCATCGATATCTATGATAGCGGATTGCCGGCGATACCTGAAGTGGATCGTCAAAGATTTGACCGGTCGTATTGCGGGCAAATCGGTCGGAAAGCTGCCGGCATACCTAAAAAAGGGCGCAACCGCTCTGGACACCCTGGATCACTTTTTATCTTCTTCAACACCCCGGCCGGATCGGGAATTTGCAGTAAAAACCATGCCGCAAACCTTGAAGCAACACTTTTTATCTGATCGCAGTGTGGACGAAATATATCAGATGGCGGTTGAGGAGTGGTCTATAAATTTGGAGCTGTTGGAGCAGCTAAAATCAAAAATCGACCCGTCGTCCTCCTGGCAGGATTTGTATCACGGGTACTTTCCCTCCGACATTGATAAATCCGATACGATGAGCCTTTATCAGGAAGAGATTGACCGCTTGAAAACCTTCTTCAGCCGTCAGGGATTTAGCACCGACGATTTAAACACCCCGGTAGAAATTGCTGAAACCCCCGATTACCTCCGATCCGTTCGGGGGGCAGCCTCTTTTGCCGCGGCATTTTCGTCGGATGCCAGAGAAAAAAGCTATTTTTACATCACGACCCATCTTGCCGGTCAAAATACTGCGGTAGCTGAAAATCTGCTTAAAAAACGATTCCATCGCGAGTTCAAACTACTTACCGCGCACGAAACCATACCGGGTCATCATTATTTGGATGCCGTACGTCGCAAATTGGCCAACCCGGTGCGACGCCAGATCGAATCACCGCTTTTTTATGAGGGCTGGGCGTCTTATGCTGAATATCTGCTCATCGATTCAGGCTATATCGCCAGCCCGATGGATTTGCTGGTAGATTACAAACGGCGATTGTGGAGATCCGCGCGCTGTCAAGTGGACGTCGGGTTAACCACCGGAAAAATCTGTTCGGATAATGCGATTCATCTTTTAAATGTTTGCGGGTTTTCTCCCGAAGAAGCACGCCGACAGGTGGATCGTTTTCGTTTGAACCCCGGATATCAATTGTGTTACAGTCTCGGTTGCCATGAATTTAAACGATTGAAGGCCACACACGGCGGTCGAATGGATTCAACCCAGTTTCATAAAGTATTGCTTGAAGGTGGTGAACTGCCGTTTCATTTAATTGAAAGAAGATTTGAGGAGTTTGTTCATAAAAATAGTAAATGATGATTGGGCAAATAGCGCTATAATTGAGATTAATATATTGTGTTTTGTATTTGGTGTTTAGTGTTTTAATACCTGCGACAGGTCCCTTCAGGCCCCCCGCCAAACAAAAAATACGAAAAACTAAATACCCGATGAATTCGGCATTTGCGAATTCCTCATTAAGGAATTAAAAGTGGAAAATATTATTGGCTACCATTCAGAATGGAACCTGGGCAGTCCGGGAGGATGGGATTATCAACGTCTAACCCAGATCATCGGAAAAGCCGTTTGGCAGCAAATCAACCAGAAAAAACCTCTCAAGGTGGATCTGGATTTTGACCATCCGTATTTTTCTCCCGTAGACGGATTGGTGGACATCATGGTTCAGGCGCACAGATCCGTATCCGGCAAAAATTCCGGATTGATCGCCGTCGTTGCCGAAGAAGAGACCCTGGCCGATGTTACTGAAAATATAAATCTCGCCAAACACCTGGACGCCATCGATGGCATCAGTGGCGTTTTGTCCGCGCCCCATGAACTCGAGCTAAAAGGCGGCAAAGTTTGCTTAGGCGGTCAACCGGTATCAGTGATTTTTATGGATTTTAATACCGATGTCCTCATGACGCTTCATCGCAAACAGAATTTATCGCCGCTATTGCAGGCGGTGAAAGAACATCGCGTCATAAACCCCCGGGGAACTGAACCGTTTAATGTTAAAAGTATGTTTGAAGTGATCACCGGTCCTTTCAGGGGTTGTTTCCACAAGGAAATTGTGCAGCGAACTCCTTGGACGCGGCAATTTTCTATCCGCAAAACTGAAGGTCCCAATGGCGAGATAATCAATGACCTGATGGAATGGACACGCAGCAATTGGAATGACCTTGTCCTCAAACCGGAAAGGGGATATTCCGGTCACGGCGTCAGGGTGGGTGTCGTCAATGATGACATAGAGGAAGCCGTAAATCTGGCGCTCAAAGAGGGCGACTATATAGTCCAGGAGAAAATCCCACTTGCCTTGTGGGCGGAAGAAATTCCCTATGTGAGCGATGAAAGCATTCACATTAAACAGTATCAGACGGATTTTCGCTGTCTGATGGGAGCAGACGGATTGGTCGGATTTGTAGGGCGCTACGGTGGGGTGCCGACCAATGTTGGCAGCGGAGGCGGATTTCAGCCCCTGGCAGTCCTTTCCTCCGATATGAGCGTTAGAGATGCGGTTAATCAAATCAATGACACCATCATCAACCTGGATGTCGGTGACCTGCTTGCGGTAATCGATAAACAAAAAAAAATGGCCATGGATTGTGATTTTACTTATTTACTGGGACCGGTAAAAATAGCGCTGCGGCCCAGGGTGATTACCACCGAACAGATTGATGCCCTAAAAAACTACGGCCGGAAAGTGTGGGCCGACTGCCTGACACTGGAAAAACTGTGGCAAGCCGGTCAATTGGATGACATGATCAATATAGATCCGGAAGAGCTCGAGATCGCGCGTATGAACCCCTGGCAAGGTTCAGCCGCCATTATTGCTTCAGACGGGCTGTTTTGCTTTGGCGCAGAACCCCGGAAGTAGAGGACATGATGCCCATTGAGGTCGATTCAGAGTGGTGGAAGACCCTGTTTGACGATGTCTACCTGCTGACAGACGCCCGATCAGTGTGCGATGAAAGCCTGACCCGGCTGGAAGTTGATGCTGTGTGTGAACTGCTTCCCTTAAAGGTTGGCCACAGCATTCTGGATCTTTGCGGCGGACACGGACGGCACAGCATAGAACTCTGCAAAAGAGGTTTCTCGGCCTGCACCCTTGTGGATTTTTCGCAGTCGCTCACCGATATTGCCAAAAGCAGGGCTCGCACAAGCGATATCCCCCTGAAAGTGATGCGCTGTGACGCCCGCATGATGGATCTTGCTTCAAACCAGTTTGACCATGTATTAATTATGGGGAATTCGCTGGGGTATATTCCGGAGTCGGATGCTGACAGGAAAATTTTATCAGAGGCTTACAGAGTCATGCAGCCCGGGGGATGGCTTTTGGTGGATGTCACGGACGGGTCTGCGGTAAAGAAAATTTTTAATCCCAATGCCTGGCATGAAATCGGCGAAGATACGGTAGTATGCCGGCAACGCGAAATCCAGGAGAACATTGTCCGGGCCCGTGAGTTGGTGATCAGCAAACGGGATGGTATCATTCGCGACAGAACCTATGCCGTTCGTTTGTACGAGTCTCAATCCCTTGCTTCCCTGTTGGAATCGACTGGATTCAATCAAATTAAACTTCACACCGATTTTTCACCCCATCGGTTTGAAGGTGATTTCGGGTTTATGAATCGACGCATGCTGGCCGTCGGGCAAAAGCCCAAAGTTACATAGTTATCAGGTAATGGCAGTTGGAGACGACATCATGACAGTATTCTAAATTATTTCATGTTTTCGCAGAAATCCTTCCATATCTCTCCAGAAGATATTCCAATCAGGCGGACAGTCATTGTGTCCCGCATTATAGGCTATCATCTCTCCCTGTTTCGCTGCCGCCAGCAATGTTTTTCCATGGGAAAATGGTATGACGACGTCATGCTTGCCGTGTATGATCATAACCGGGTGGGGATAGTTTTTGACCACCGCAAGATTGTCGAACGGATCCCGCACAATAAAGGATGGTGCCAGAAAATTTTTGGCAAATGATTTCGCGCTGGTGAAAGTTGACATTAGAATCAGTGCCGCAGATGGCCTCTGACGGGCCAGGGCACAAACAGCGCCACCACCCAGAGATCGACCCAAAAGAATAATGCGTGTTGGGTCAACATCCTTGCGCGTCGTCAGCATATCGTAGGCGGCAACAAAGGTTTCGGTGATGCTTTCTTCAGAAGGATTTCCTGCCGAGCGCCCGTATCCGGGATATTCCACCAGCACTACGGCGACACCAAGGCGGGTGAACTGCCGAAGCTCTTCAGACCAGAAGTCGATTATTTCGCCGTTTCCATGACCAAAAATCACAACCGGTCGCGGTTTATCTGATGGAAAACCGACCGAAGGAACAACCCAGACTTCAACCTTTCCGCTATCCGTATCCAGCCAGAGTTTTTCAAGACCCGCAATGGGTTGCTCGGCCTGCAACGCTTGTGGAATCTGGTTGCGGGGAAACATGATCTGGCGCTGCAGGACAAAAAGAAGGCCACAGTATGCGGCATACAGGAGCAGGGGCCAGAGAATATATTTTAGCAGGGTCGGCACGGTGATAGACCTTATCTTGTGCTGAAAAAAATACTGGTAATGATTTATCAGTAAAGATAGTTAGCCGTAAAGAAAAATTATTCAAATATATTACTCTGGTGTTCTCCTTGCTTTGATGCCCGATAGACAATCGAAACCGGTTTTGATATGTAAGTTTACCAGCCTATCCGGGGCCCCAGGGTTTAGCCCCCATTCAAAAAGGATAACCCAATGATTTTTCAAAGTATTGCCGGATTGTTGATTTTCGGGGCCATTGCCTGGTCAATGAGTGAAAACCGCAAACAGGCCAAATTGAAAATTGCCGTAATCGGTATCGTCCTGCAGTTACTGGTGGGGCTTATTTTATTAAAGCTTCCCCTTTTCAGGGATTTTTTTCTACTGTTGAATCGAGCGGTGCTGTCCCTGGAAGAGGCAACTGCGGCGGGAACTTCATTTGTCTTCGGATACCTGGGCGGTGGGGATCTGCCGTTTGCCGAAAAATTTCCAGGGGCAAGTTTCATTCTGGCCTTCCGTGCACTTCCCCTTGTATTGCTCATGAGTGCCTTATCAGCTCTGTTGTTTTATTGGAAAATTCTGCCGGTGGTGGTGAACGCATTTTCACGGGCTCTGCAAAGGACCATGGGCCTTGGCGGCACCGAGGGACTGGGTGTATCCGCCAATATTTTTGTCGGGATGGTGGAATCGCCGCTATTTATCAGGCCTTATCTGAAAACTATGACCCGCAGTGAAATTTTTACCCTGATGACCTCCGGAATGGCAACCATTGCCGGTACCGTCATGGTGTTGTATGCCAGTATTCTTTCCAAAACAATTCCCGATATCATGGGACACATACTGACGGCTTCTATTATCAGTATCCCGGCCGCAATTTCAATTTCCAAGCTGATGGTGCCGGAAACCGGAAGGCTGACGCCCGGGGAGTTGACCGCACCGGAAAAGGCTTCGGGATCCATGGATGCCATAACCAAGGGAACCCTGCAAGGTGTCGAGCTGTTGATCAATATTATCGCCATGCTCGTGGTACTGGTAGCACTGGTGTACCTGGCAAATTCAATCCTGGGATTGCTGCCGGAAATTGGCGGCCAGAAAATTACCCTGCAGCGTATTATGGGCATTATCATGGCGCCGGTCGTCTGGTTGATGGGAGTGCCCTGGAAAGAGGCTACAACCGCCGGCGCCCTGATGGGGACCAAAACGATCCTTAACGAATTTTTGGCCTACCTGGAATTGAGTCGTTTGTCTCCCGGCGCATTGAGCCCCAAAAGCATATTAATTATGACCTATGCTATGTGCGGTTTTGCCAATCCCGGAAGTCTGGGGATAATGATCGGCGGCATGGGAACCATGGCACCGACCCGCAGGGATGAAATCGTTGAGCTGGGATTTAAATCCATCATTGCCGGTACCCTTTCCACGTGTATGACAGGCGCCGTTGTGGGGATCATCGGATAACAAATGACGAATATTGAATAGCAGTTAAAATATGTTGTAATAATGGGTGGTTGTCAAAGAATAATCTAACCGAACTTCTAAACTGGAAAGCCGGTTCTAAAGTTTTCCCCCGCCTTGCAGAAAAACAATCCTATTGCCCGGGTAGATATGACGACCATGCTTGACATACTGCACACAATCTCTTATTTTGAGTAAAAATATTATCATTGACCTATTGAAGGGAGGAATTCATGGCAGAAAAGGTAAGTTTCGAATGTGTGAATTGCGGGAACAAAACTGAGCAAAACAGCGAGGACTCGAGTATACCGGAATGCTGCGGTAAATCCATGCAGGTTGAAGGACTGGATGCCTGCGGGATGAGTTCCACGGCCGAACACTCGCGGTTCGATGACCTGGATGAGCCTTGTGATGACGGAAGGGCCGGGTCCTGAGATAATCAACCGCAAGGTTTTTCGCACCATTTCGCATAGATCAATGCCCATTTAAACGTTTCGAGTACCGGATCTTTAAATGGGCTTTCAAAACAATTAAACTACAAGCTTCCTGTCAGACACAACCATCCTGATCACGCTGCAGCAATCCCAAAATAACAAAACATCTCGGAATACGGAAAAGGGCAGCTTAAAGAAATCCAGTTGGCAAAACCCAGAACTTTGAACCCTGCACCTGCATATGGAGATCGAACATGGCATACAATGAGATTAAATATTCCTCCAAGGGACCCGTTGGCTATCTGACCTTAAACAATCCTCCAAAAATCAATTCGTTGTCCAAATTGATGATCAGCGAAATAGTTCGCTGCCTGAGTGCTATTGCTGCCGATGAGGCGGTAAAGGTGCTGGTTATTCGTGCCGCCGGCAAACATTTTTGTGCCGGTCATTTCCTGGCGGAAATGGTTGACGGCGGTGTCAGGGAATATAAAATAATTTTTGATCAATGCACCCATATGATGCAAATGATACACGACATCCCCCAGCCGGTGATAGCTCAGGTTCAGGGTGTTGCCACTGCCGCAGGGTGCCAGTTGGCTGCCTGGTGCGATTTGGTAGTGGCGGAAGAAGGGGCCCAATTTGCAACCCCAGGGGTCAAGATAGGATTATTTTGTACAACACCGAGTGTGGCGGTCTCAAGGGCCATCGGACGCAAGGCGGCCATGGAGATGCTGCTCACCGGACGCTATTTTCCGGCCCGGGAAGCCAAAGAACTTGGTTTAGTGAACCGTGTGGTGCCTTTGGAAGAATTAGAAGCCGAAACTGACAAACTGGCCAACGAGATCGCCGAAGCCAGTCGGTTTGTTCTGGCAATCGGAAAGCAGGGGTTCTATGCCCAGGTTGACCAGTCCGATAAAAATGCGATGCATTATGCCAAACACACGATTACCATGAACCTGGTGGCGGAAGATGCTCAAGAAGGAATTAAGGCGTTTATGAATAAAGAGAAGCCAATTTGGAAAAATCGATAGAGATAAAGCCTCGTTAGATTGGAAATAACAAATTCGCTGTTTTGGTCATTGAATATTGGAAGTTGAGATTTACTCTTCGACTTTGCTCAGGGTGGTGAGTCTGTCGAACCATTTGCAATTTGGTGCTTGTTAATTGGAATTTTACTATTGAATCCGCTGAATTAATTTTTTAAGAATGTTTACTCGTGGATATATAATTATATCGTTGCAGCCAGCCTGGCTCCTTGATCAATGGCCTGTTTGGCATCCAGCTCAACGGCAAGCTCGGCGCCGCCGATTAAATGAACCGGCATTTTTTCGTTTTTCAATTCGTCTTTGATGTCTTTCAGCGGTTCCTGGCCGGCGCAAATGATAACGGTATCGACTTCTAAAACCTTTGGAGATTTCTTGAGTGTTATGTGCAAGCCACGGTCATCTATCCGCGTATAGGTTACGCCGTTGATCATGGCAACGTTGCGTTGTTTCAGGGTGCGGCGATGAATCCAACCGGTGGTTTTCCCTAAGGTTTCGCCGATTTTATTTGTTTTCCGCTGCAAAAGGTAGACCTTGCGTTCGGTTGGAGGCATTTGGGGGCGGGTGGGTGTTAAACCGCCGGGATGACGATAGTCTTTATCCACTCCCCATTCATTTAAAAATGCATCCCGGTCGATGCTGGTGGATTCATTTTGTTGGGTGATATATTGCGCGACGTCAAATCCGATTCCACCGGCACCCACAATGGCGACTCGCCGGCCAACCGGTTTTTTGTGCAACAACACATCCACGTAGCTTAGCACATTGGGCCGATCGATGCCTTCAATGTCAGGTTTTCGAGGCGTTACACCGGTGGCCAGAACGACTTCATCAAATTTTGCATCCAGGAGGTGTTTGGCCGCAGCTGTCGAGTTTAAGCGGATTTCAACACCTTTCAGTTTAAGCTGTTTTTTAAAATAGCGGAGTGTTTCATTAAATTCCTCTTTGCCCGGGATCTGGTTGGCCATATTAAACTGGCCGCCAATTGCGCTATTTTTCTCGAACAACGTGACATCATGGCCCCTGGCTGCAGCAACGGTGGCGCAAGAAAGTCCAGCCGGCCCCGCTCCAACAACAGCGATTCTTTTTTTCTTTGTTGCCGGTAGGTATTGAAGTTCGGTTTCGTGGCAGGCCCGCGGATTGACAAGGCAGGATGAAATTTTTCCCATAAAAATGTGATCCAGGCAGGCCTGGTTGCAACCAATGCAAGTATTGATTTCATCGGCCCTGTTTTCCGAGGCCTTTTTTACAAAATCGGCATCCGCCAAAAAGGGCCGGGCCATTGATATCATGTCGGCATCACCCCGTGCCAGGACCTCTTCGGCCACTTCGGGGGTGTTGATGCGATTGCTGGTTACCAGGGGCACGGAAACCCGTCCTTTTAATTTGGCCGTTACCCAGGTAAAGGCCGCCCGCGGCACCGCTGTGGCAATGGTTGGTACCCGGGCTTCATGCCATCCGATCCCGGTATTGATGATCGTCACACCGGCCTTTTCAATTTCTTCGGCTAATTTGACGACTTCCTCCCAGGAGCTTCCCTTTTTGACCAGATCGATCATGGAAAGCCGGTAAATAATAATAAAATCAGATCCGGTCTTTTCCCTGACCTGGCGGACAATTTCAACGGGAAATCGAATTCGATTCTCAAAACTACCGCCCCAATCATCGGTGCGATTATTGGTTTTAGATACGATAAATTGATTAATGAGGTAACCTTCAGAGCCCATTATTTCGACACCGTCATAGCCTGCCTGGCGGGCTAATAGGGCACAGACGGCGTAGTCATGAATGTGATCCTCGATTTCTTTTTCGCTTAATGCTCGTGGTTTGAAGAAGTTTATCGGCGCTTTGATAGCCGAGGCGCTGACCAGATATTCATGGAAAGCATACCGTCCGGCATGCAGGATCTGCATCGCAATTTTGCCGCCTTGCATATGAACAGCCCTGGTTATGACCTGATGTTGCTCGGCTTCCTCGGCGGTGGTAAGTTTGGCAGCTCCGGGAGCAACACATCCGGCTTCATTGGGCGCTACTCCCCCTGAGACGATAAGGCCCACCTCGCCCTTAGCCCTTTCGGCGTAATAAGCTGCCATTCGATCAAATCCATTGGGAGCTTCTTCGAGTCCGGTATGCATTGAGCCCATCAGGACCCTGTTTTTTAATCTAGTAAAACCAAGATCCAAAGGAGCCAATAAGTGGGGATATTCTGAATGAATCATGTTCTATTCCTGATTATAATTAAGATAGAAGGGCAAAACTCGAGAGGTTTGCTACTTGCGCAATCGCTTGACCACAATTCAATCACTTTTTCTGTGCACTGCTATCATCGTTATATCATCAAACTGGGGAGCATCACCTATGTGATTGAATATATCTATTTTGATCTGCTCAATTTGTTGGGCCGCAGTTGCAGCAGGTTTTTCCAGAAGAGATAAAAACCGCTTTTTAGAAAACAACTTGGATTCAGGTGACAGTGCTTCCGTCACACCATCCGTATACCCGACTAAAAAGTCATCGGGTTCCATTTGAACCTGCTGCACGTTAAATTCCATCCCGGTCATCATGCCGACCACCGGTCCGGTAGCTTTTAGTCGCTGCTTTATCCCGAATTGATTGAAGAGAATAAGCGGTTCATGTCCGCCGTTAACATAGGCCAGTTTCCCGTTCAGGGGATCCAGAACACCGAAAAAAAGGGTCGCAAACATGCCTTCCTCACCGTGCGCCCGGGCGATATAGTCATTGGTAAGCAATACCGCATCCAGTGCTTGATAAAGATGATTGCCCCTTGAATCAGGACCCTGATTGTCGCTGCCGGGTACGGAAACTCCCTGCAAATTGATCTGGCCTGAAAACACGCGTATTAAACTGCGAAATAGCGCCATGAATAATGCTGAGCCGACACCCTTGTCACAGACATCAGCGATTACCAATCCAACCAGATCACCTGGCAGCAGAAAGGCATCATAAAAGTCACCGGAAACCTGACGGGCCGGATGGAAGTAGAAGGCGACTTCCCATCCCGGGAGCTGCGGGATCTGGGTGGGCAGAAAATCCCGTTGTATTTTTCTACCCTTTTCCATTTCCGCCTGGAGGGCCTTGGAATAGGTTTCGATTTCTTGCTTGGCCTGTTCCAGGGACCGGTAGGATTCATCCAGCTTCGAGTAGAGACTGGCGTTTTCAAGGGCACTGCCTATTTGACCGGCGGTCAGCAACATTAAATCAGCGGTCTCCTGATCAAAATGGCCAGGCTTATCGTGCAGCAGGGTGATTATGCCCAGCAAATTGTCACCGCGGAGAACAGGCACGGCCAGTGCCGATCCGACAGTATACGGTTGGTTGGGAAGGCTCACCCAGCGTTCATCATCACGGGTATCAACGATTAATCCTACCTTCTGATTTCGTCTGACCCAACCTGCGAGTCCTTCGTCAAACACCTGGCCGATTATTTTGGAGCGTTGCTCGGGTGTGGGATCGATCCGGGTTAAAATGCTGTCCGTAATGGCCCCATTGTCATCTACCAGAAATAAACTGCCTTTGTCCGCCCCGGTTAGTTCAGCGGAAACCTCCAGGGTTTTTTTCAATAGTCGCGTCAAGACATGTTCTTTGGCTGAAGACCTTGCAAACGTCACAAAATTTTCAAGCAGTTTACTCTGGACTTGCAGAGCCGATTTTTCACTTTTCAGCCTGCTTAATTCCTGTTTGAGTTTGTCTGGTTCTTTCAATTGAAATCTCTCCGCTATAAATTCAGCATGTAACTATATGAGGGGCCGGGCAGAGATCGAAAAACTCCCCGACCTCTCAATTATATATAGTATCATGAAAGCGTGAAAGGAAGGAAGCAAGAAAAAAAATTCGTGCTATCGTGATTGATTTCAATATTTATTTTTACTTTTGCGTTAAATAATAGTCCGGCAACTATTATTAAAATTTCGGGCTGTCGAGAAGCTTAAAAATTTTCATTAAAAAACCGGCTAGCACCATAACGGCAGTGAAGGCCATTAGGGTCAGGCCCAGATTCCAGTTCCACCAGACAGGGGCATTAACAAGTACCAGGAGTCCGGCAAGCGGAAACAGCATGATCACATTCATAAGCGCAATTTCGATTACGGCCGGCGTTTTGAAATCAGGATCAACGATTCTCAGCAATAACAGACCACAGGATACCGTCCCGGTAACCGTGCCGAAAATAACAATGGTTCGCTCTAAATTATAGGACCAGAGGCGTTTGCCAAGATATATCATGGCTATTGTCGTTAATGCGCCGCAGGAAAGAGAAATGACTGAGATGGGCAATATATAGGCCCAGACAATTGTCAGCTTTATTGCCATGATGGTGGCGACAATTAAAAAATCGATCGACCAACCGGTAATTCTCCGTTGAACGCCCGGATCGATCAAATAATCCACGCCGAGCTTGCCCATTAACCATCTGACGATAAATGCAATGATTAAACCGAAGAAAAAGAAGAAGCCCCACACTAACGATGCGACATCCGGCGCTAAAAAACTACCTAAAGATTGTATAAATGCATATGTTAAAACATACACCAGCCCGATCATCGCTGCTTGAAAGGCGAGGGTATCTATGTTTGCCGAATGCAGTGTTTGGGTGCCGGCCGATCGATTCAGTGTCTTGCTCGTCATAACACCGGTCAAAAATTCCCGCGGCAAATTTTTGGGGGAATTGACGGCCAGACCTCGCCGGATTCCCCAGTTTGCAAGGGGGACGCCGACAAAAAAAGCAACAAAGTAACCGATGGCGGCAAACGTCAACCCGATCGTAGCTGCGTGATCGAAGCCTAACCCTTCCCAGATTTTTCCAAATGCTAGTGCTTGTCCCGGTCCCTCCTCGAACCCCAGCGGAGCAAAAAATCCAAAAGTTGGAAACAATTCAAATCCCAAAACACCAAGTAGAATTACACAGAGGCCACCCATAATAGCTTGCAAATTAAAGGCGATCGTCTGAGAAAATGCCATCCACAGAGGCCCTTTAATAAATCCCTTTTTCTTGATGAAATTGTCTGATTGATTTGCGCTTTTTGTCAATCCCACAGAAATAAAGGAAATGTTAAATAAATGATAGGCAAATGTTTCCAGGTCGGTTACGGATAATTTTATAATACCGGCATTGATAATTATCAAACCCAGCACACCGCCGATCAGGCAACTCGGAATGAGAAAGCGTTGAAAAAAGGTGATTTTAGCCCTCAGAAGCACACCCATCAAAAGCATAATTGCCAAACTGCCGAATAGCAGCATCGAATCAAATGGAAATGGCATCTTCTTATCCGCCCTCTGGAGAAATATCGTTTGACTATGATGGCTCGAAAAGGGTATGAGTTGGTAACAGCTTGATTAAACCATACATGAGATGGCAGGATAAGACAACTCTTTCTCTTGCGGTATATTCAGTTCCGAGCGTATTGCCTTAATTCATGCTTCGGCCCTACTTTTGCTGCAGCCTTCTGCGTCGAATCGCGTACCGGACCCACTCATCTTTTTGCAGTAGAGCCATCCAAAAGGGCAAAAGACTTTGCAAAACCAGGGGGAGGGATGCAAGATGTTTGAGCGCATTCTAGTTGCATTAAAATTTGGACCTGCAAGCATGTATGCATTGAAAACAAGTTTGGCGATCGCGCAACTGAACAACGCCGAGCTTCAAATTTTTCATGCGCTGGACTATTTGTTGCAGGACCTTGACGATAATGATCCCAGATTGCTTGAAGTCAAGCATGAAACAGAGCTTCGCTTTAAATCAGAAATTGAACCGCTTTTAGGGAATTTGAAAAATGTATCCTTTAAGTGCCTGCCGGCCGATCCCGCACTGCAAGTTTGCAAAATGGCGCGGAATATTAATGCTGATCTCATTGTTCTGGGCTGCCATCAACTGCCGGAAAAAATGTGTATGGGCCGGATCGACTATGTGGGAATGACTATCCTTGAAAAAGCACCCTGTCCGGTAATGCTGGTACCTCTGTGTGAATAGAACGCAAGGTTTCGGGTTCAGAGTTACTCATGCGATCATATTAATTTAGACCTAGCCAAGCTCCGAGGTGCGGGGAATTAAAACTTTATCCGCCTCCGGCGGGTTAAAAAGTTCATGCCGTATGGCCTTTGCCCAATTAACCCTGAACGTTGAACCCAGAACCTTTGAACCTTAGAACGGCCAAAAGCTGTTGTCATTCCATATCTGCTCTCGCAGTTCCTTGTCAATTTCAGAGAGAAAATGCAGGTGCTGGGTCTCCCATTCGGCCAGCCATTTGTACAGCGCTTTTTCATTCGGATCACTGGCTTCTGCAGCCCGGTCCTCATAGAGGTTTATCGCATTTTTTTCCATGGACATGGCAGCCGATATGGCTGCTGCTTCATAATCTGCAGCTGAGATTTCTTTCCTAAACTCCGTGGTGATAACTTTGGACGCCATTTCTTCGCCATGTTTTTCACTATAATCACCCGGATTAAATTGTTGATTTTCCTGGTAAGCCTTGTATTGATCTGCCAGAATTTTTACATGTTTGATCTCCTCATCCGCCATCATTTCAAAAAATGCCTTCACTGCTTTGCCGGATGCTTGTTCGGCAACTTTGTGGTAAAAGGCTTGGCCTCTTTTTTCCAGCAATATAGCATTTTTTAAAATTTCGACCGTTCTGTCTTCGCTCATTGTTAACCTCCCCGTCACGATTAATAGTATCTTTATAGATTAGGATCTGTTGTGAAAAATGCAAGTATTTTCGACACTGGGATGCCAGGAGGCCTTGTATTTCTCAATCTTTCAAGTCGCCCGGCATCCCAGCCCTGATTGCTATTTCATCAAACAAATTCACAAGCTTTTGTTCATACCAGCTTTTCAAAAAAAGGCCATCAATAAAACCATTATGTCCGCCATAGCTATGGATTATCAGTTGGGTGAGATGATTGAGTTTTAACTGATAAAAGTCTTCAACCGGTATGATCGGATCATCTGTGGCTGTAATAATTGTGGTTGGAACTGATAAATCATCTATCGAATCATTTAAAATCGAATAAGCTTTGAAATAATCGGATGCTGATTTAAAGTCACTGTATTCATCAAGCATTTTATCGGTCACGGCCATAATTGTGCTCAGTTTGAGCATCTCTGAAAAATCATATGCATCCGGGAACAATCCCTGCTTTACTTTCAGTGATTGAACCCATTTTTTTAAAAAATATTTCCGAATTATGGCCTGCCGGTCAATTCTGACGGTTGCTTTTTCAGGATCTAACACAGGGCTGATGGCAACCACATGCCGGAGGGCATCGATTTTTATACGACGCATTTCGCGGGCAATCCGCAGTGCAAAATTTCCTCCCAGAGAAAACCCTACCAGAAAAACCGGATTTTTCTTCCCCATACGGGAAATTTGCTCAACGGCCTGGAAGACTTCTTCAAGGAGTACTGCATAAAAAAGTCCTCGGTTTAAATGGTGACTGTTGCCATGGTCTCTTAAATTCAAGCGGAAAATATCATAGCCGTGCTGATAAAGCGCATTGCCCGTGCAGGCTATATAGGTGGAATCGACACTGCCTTCCCATCCGTGCAATAATATGACAAGCCCCCGGGAAATGTGCCGATCCCCGGGATGAATGATACCCCTGCAGCCGGACCCCTTCCGGGGTTTTAATGATTATTTCCCGCGCGGCCTTGCGTAGCCTATTTTTTCCCCAGGCCCGAAATGGAATACTGGCCAGAATGGTTTGAATTTGACCGTTACGCAAATACCAGGAAGGTTGAAATGAATTGTTACCCGACATCTTTAACTTTCTCCGATTTCACCGCCGTTTCCGGTGATTATTCCTGCCGCCTGATAAAACACCAATTCCCATTGCCCGGATACACTATCATGGCGAATGATGTAGGTTGCCTTATCATCACCAAGGATTTTAAAATAGCGATGATCCGGGGCCAGCCATCGATCAAGTACCTGAATGACCTCTATTTTATTGTTAGCCATTTTAATGTATCGAGGTGATTCTTCCCCCCGGTATCCGGCATAGCAGTCTACACGAATTTGCATGACAGGTTCAAGTCCTTGCAGCCCCTTACGTTTTAATTTACAACATGCCTATAATTGGATAATCTATCAATAAAAAAAGCTATATTTGAATTCAAGTAACAAATGGAATAGGATTCGGTTTGTGTTAAAACGATTCATTATTAAGTACTTCGGGCCCCTAACGGGCTTGATAGTAATATTTTTTTTGCATGACACGGTCGTGGCTCAAACGCAAATATTGCAAAATGACGACATTATGGTCGTCTATGAACCACCTTTGAAGTCCGCTGCCGG
The DNA here is from genome assembly GCA_963821065.1 of uncultured delta proteobacterium. Lineage (GTDB taxonomy): Bacteria > Desulfobacterota > Desulfobacteria > Desulfobacterales > JAFDCJ01 > JAFDCJ01. Next base: position 27,927 of record CAWGCM010000032.1, read on the forward strand.
TGAGGTTCTTCGGATGTATCCGGTCCTCAAACAAGAACTGGAAGATATTTTCGGATGGCCTCTGGATGCCCGACCCCAGGTGGTTTTGATAAAAACCAATCAAACTTTCCAAAAAATAGCCCGCAATAACCTGATTGTTGCATTTGCAGTCCCTGATAAAAACCTGATCGTCATTGATTTTTCCAGGATGTCAACCCGACCTTTTAATCTCAACATCACCTTTAAGCACGAATTGTGTCATCTTTTGCTGCATGATCATATCAACTCCGGAAACCTCGCCAAATGGTTTGATGAGGGGATTTGCCAGTGGGTCAGCGATGGAATCGGAGAAATATTTATAGACAAGAGCTGGTCAGGGCTCGACGCGGCCATTTTGGCCGGTCAAACCCTCCGCCTTTCGCAATTGGAAGAGAGGTTTCCAGAGGACAAGATGTCTTTGATGCTGGCTTATGAACAAAGCAAAAGCGTTGTCGCCTTCATTGACAGGCAATTCGGGAAACAAGCTATTCTGACTATCTTAAGTGACCTGAAAAATGGCGAAACTTTAGAGACCGCAAGTATGCAAAGCCTGTCCATCACCATCACAGAATTGGAAAAACAATGGATAGCTGACATTGAACGCACACCCCGCTGGCTTATATTTCTGGCCAATAACATCTATGGCATCCTGTTCTTTTTGGCAGCGGTGTTAACGGTTGTTGGCTTCATTCGGGTATTGATTCGCAGGAAAGCCTATGCAAAATGGGAGGAAGAAGAGGAAGAAAAATAAAGCGGGACAGATGGCGCAAGGCGCATGGCGCCGGGCAGGAGGCAAAGGGCCACAATATCACCGAAGGTGATGAACTGACCAATGTGTTCAAATAATGCAATTTTGCAACTTACACTCTGAGCCCCGAATCAATTACTGCAGCTGCCAGATATGCGCCAACATACGCCAAAACCGCAGCCACCGCAATCGTCGGTATCCCAAAGCTGATCGCCATCTGTGCCGCAAAAATGGCGCTCAGCACCGATGCGCATCCGTTTACCGACCAGGCGTATGCTCTTTGAAGCGGACTTTTTAAAATATGGCGCATCCCCAACGGGAAGGGCAAACCCATCATAAAGCCGGTTGGAAATATTAATAAAAGTGCGATCAAATAGCGCATGACCCGGGAAGCCTTCAGAATTTGGTTTTCCAGCAATTCAACGCCGGCTGTCGTCAAAATCAGCATGCCGATTAAGGTTATCAGAACGGGGCGGATGTTCCGATTCGCCTTGGTGTGTGCCCACAGAGCTCCCAGGCTTGAGAAAATGAGTACGGCTGAAACAACCAGCGTAAAACTGATGACGGGAGTGCCCACAATTAAAATAAAGCATTTGATCAAATAGAGTTCGATAAACATAAAACCTGCTCCGATTCCAAAAAAATAGGCCACCTGGGAAAGGGTCGGTTTCTGAATTTTGCGGCTGATGAGAACATGGGGAAGAATCAACAGGCAAACTGATAGAATGAGGGCCTCGATAAAAACTAGTAAAACTACAATTTCACCGGACATTAAAAGAGCATAAAACCGGCTGCCCAAGGTTTTATAAAGCGTTTTCACCTTTGCCCATTTTAAAAACCTGCCCGGAAAAGGACGTTTGTCCGACTGGGGTTTAACATCCAGCAGATACTTTTGAAAAAATTCATTCTGCCGACCCGAAGCATAAGCTGCGGCCAGTTTGTTGATCTCTTGAAAGTGATAGGGCTCTTCAAATACATGAAATTTATTGGCCATGTCCGGATGAATATTTTTAAAGAAAACCAGGTCGAAATTTTTGCGTCGGGCAAATTCAGTGATATCCTCTGCGTTTACTGACGGTTTTGAGACAAGCAGTGTAAAGGTGTCAAAATTGCGTAAAAGGGATAGATGGCCCTGGGGCTGCTTTACACCATTTTTTTGAAGTGCCCTGTAAGCCGTGCTCCATAGGCGCAGAGAGTCAGAGGGCGGCAGAAGAAGTTTGCGCGAAATAATAATCACACCGTTGGGTGTGAGATGATTCCAATACTCATCAAATGCCTCGATCGTAAAGATATGCTCCTGATTTAAGGCTGCGGTGCCGGGAATAGATGCTCCCCAGTTTTCCACATGAATGATGTCATAGCGGTTCTTATCCTGAGCCAGAAATGGCCGCGGGTCCCGATTAATCACCGGCAGGCCGTATTGCCGGCGCAGCAGTTGGGCAACCGACCGGTTTTGCTCGATGATGGATATGTGGTCTGCTCCGGAGGCGATGGCACAGGGCACGGCTGATCCCCCTCCCTGCTGGATCAACAGAGCTTTTTCAAGGTGCTTGACCTGGGAATAACCTGCAAAAGAAAGCATATAGGCGGCAAAATCAGCGTCATTTTTCTCTTTTAAATCATACAGCACCAGAGGGTTGTCGCCGTCCCTGTAGATCACATGCTGGTTGGGAAATGTGTGAGTGTATTTGAGACTCAACCCGGGAGCAAATCGAATATAGGGCGTTTTCACGTGATCGATTCTGCCCCTGACCCCGGTTTTGCTTTCGATTATATACGTTTCAGGAAATTGAAGAATTTGGCCCAGAGCCTTATAAGGGGAAGGCGATACTCGAATAATCAGGCCGACGGCTTTAGTCAGGGAGGCAGCACCAAAAACAATGATTGCCAAACTGCCAATCAGTACCCAATTTGGCAAAAAGCTTTGATCCGGATTAACTCTGTTCTTTATAACTACTGATTTTAGTACGACAAGGGCCGTCGGAATCAGGGGCACGGCAGCTGATATGATGATGAGCCTGCCTTCCTCAAGCAAAGGCAGTGCCAGTATCGGAATGCCGGCTCCCAGGGCTGAGCCTGCCATGGACGCAAAATAGACAAAGCCGGCTTTATGGGGCATTGTGGTGTAACCGATGGATATGATCAGCCCCGAAAAAAAGAACGGCAACGCTAACATTAGATAGGCAGCGAATAAAAAAATAATCTGGATCGGTTCAACCGGAAGCCTGAAGTAATCCAATGGCATGTGATTAAGCGATAGAAAAGATAAAATTTCGGTGATGGAAAAAAGAAAGAGCAGAATAGATATTGAGGCTGTCGACGCCAGGTGCCGGCGCTTCCGGTTTCTGGACATTTCGAGCATGCTTAAAAATGTCCCGCTGGCACCGAATCCGAAAAGGGCAATGCTGATGACCATAAATGATAAATGGTTCCACTGCCCGATGGCAAAAACCCGGGTAAGGAGGACCTCAAAGGCAAGGGTGGCAAAGGATATAAAGAAGATAGCCATCAATAACATAATTATGATACTCGATGCGCCGTTTTATTCCAGGAAGCGTGTTATCTATCCATCGCGTGCCCCGTCAGCGGTACGAACAGCACGCCGGTAATCAATCGGGTGGTGTAGTCATCCCCATTTTTGGTGACTAGGGTGAGGTTCTGGTATGAAAAGGGGTTGCCAAGCGGCAAGATGAGCAATCCACCGTCCTTGAGTTGCTTTAATAGGGGTGGCGGAACATGGTTGACGGCCGCCGTTATCATGATGGCGTCAAAAGGTGCGGCTTCCGGCCAGCCGAAATAGCCGTCCCGGTGACGGGTCTTGACATTGGTGAATCCAAGTGTTTCTAGCAGACGGGTTGCTTTATGGTGAAGCTTTTCTTTGATTTCGATGGTGTAAACTTCCCTGACAATTTTGGCCAGCACCGCTGATTGGTAACCCGAGCCGGTTCCGATTTCCAGCACCCGGTGATGGGCGCCAAGCTCTAGACTTGCTGTCATGAGGGCAACAACATAGGGCTGGGATATGGTTTGGCCTTCTCCAATGGGAAGCGCCGTATCGGCATAGGCCTTGGGGACGATTTTGCGGGGAATAAAATTATGTCTGGGAACCTCCCGCATTGCTTTCAGTACGAGTGGATCTGAAATACCACGCCCTTCAATAAAATTGCGTATCAAGTTTTCTCTGGCTTTTTTAAACTTGGTTGAGTCGGCAACAACTTCAGCAGATAGGGTTGAAGAGAAAAAAGCGAGGAACAAAAGGATAGAAAGGGTCTTTTTCATGACGATGCTCCTAAAGTGGTTGTCAAAAAAACGTTCCGTTATACGAATGTTTTTTCTACAACCACTTATACCAACCTTCCGTATTGGTGAACTTATTTTTGAAAAGCGGTATAACCCGGATAAACCGGAAAAAATCAGCAAAAAAAGCGAAACCCAATATAGCATAAAAAAAATGTAATGTCAGGCAAAGGGATCAAAGTTTCGACGGCCCAAGTAGCGGATTCAAAGATCCAGAGTTCTGAGGTTCCGGTTTCAGAGATTTCGGGTTCAAAACCAGAGGCTGAAAAGTCTCTAAACCTTAAATTTTACAAAATCTTTTTACTTTTTGGCAATTTTACTATATATTAAAAATATTCAATCAACCATATTCAATCATTTGCAAAAGGAGTGTAGCGAATGGCTATATTCGGGAAAAAGGAAAATGAGGTAAGGCCTCCTGCGGTTCAAGCTCCGGCTGCAGCCAAGGCTGAGCCCAAGCGCAGCCAGAAAGATACGTCACTGGATACGACCTATGTCGGAAAGAACCTAAAGATAAAAGGGAATATTTCCGGTGAGGGCAGTATAATTATTCAGGGTTCTTTGGAAGGGAAATTTGATCTAAAAGGGCGACTGAAGGTTGCACAAGGTGCTAAAATAAAAGGAAATGTTCGAGCCACAGACGTATATGTCAGTGGAAATATTGAGGGTGAAATTGCGGCCAGCGAAAGGGTTCAACTGGACAATACCGCCAGAATTATAGGCGGTATCGTTTCTCCTAAAATTTCGATTCTTGAAGGCGCTAGGTTTGACGGCGAAATCAAGATGAGCGATAGAGCTGTTGAGGTTTCTAAACCGGCAACGCCCGGTCCAACCCAGCCTCCACCTGCTTCTGCGGCGCTCAAGAAGAAAGAAACGGAGCTATAATTTTTTTATATCGCAATTTATCGTAATTTTCTTTTTCGATAAGAGGAGATGTGTAAATGGAAAGAGGCAAAGCAGCCGGCTCGACCTCATTGTTGAGCAAAAAGGTCAAAATAGAAGGGGAAATCCAGGGAAACGAAGACCTTCACGTTGAGGGTCATTTTAAAGGCTCCATCAAGATCAACGGCGATATTTTTATCGGTCCGACGGGTATTGTCGAAGCTGATGTAGAGGCCTACAACGTTATTGTTCAGGGACAAGTCACCGGTAATATCATGGCCCACAAGCAACTTCAGCTTCAATCCTCCGGCAAATTGCTGGGCGATTGTGCGGCGCAGTCTATCCACATCAATGAAGGTGCGCTTTTTGAAGGCCGCTCCAAAATGATCAAATCGTCGGCTTCAACCACCGGCGGCAAACCGGCGGCAGATAACCCTAAGAATTGACAATTGATTTACAATTTTTAATTCCCCCCCAACTTATTTGTCGGATCGCCCGTCACCCCCATTTCTTCGAGAACTTCCCGTTCCCGGGGACCCGGGAGAATGCCTGCTAAATCCGCTTCCAGAACAATGGTGCCGTCCTGGTTGCGATAGATTGCCTCAGCTTTAGCGCGATTATTCGCATTAATTTCGGTGATGGTGAACGTGCACTCAATCGTATCACCAAAATAGACCGGTCGATTGAAACGAAAGTTCATTTCTGACGCCAGCCATCCGATTTGTCCGCCGATCTCGGTAAGGATGCTGCCGACCAGCAACCCGTGACAAATTCGGCTTTTGAAATCTTTTGCTTGTGCAAAACGCTTCTCAAAGTGGACCGGATTGTAGTCACGGGTAAGGTCCGCAAACGCCAACATGTCCTCTTCGGTGAACTGTCGCGATACGATAAACCTGTCACCGTCGGTTAATCCCCGAATGGTTTTTCTGCGGATGGATGACATAATTTTTCGACCTATTTTAAATTCTTTAAAAATTCAATTGCGCTATGATCCGGCTTAAACGACAGTTCATAGCAAGATACCCGGGTTGCCAATTCTTCAAATATTTCCATTGCCGATTCCATTCCTGGGGCATCCCAATAGGGTGGAAACGAGCATTTGAGAAACTTCAGCATGGCACCGGCCCCTTTGAGTTCCCGAACGGCATTTTTGCTGCCGTGACCCAGGAAATAAATACGTTCCAATCGAACGCCCCGGGGAGCTCCGAACGGCGCGTCACCATGCCAGGGAGTGCCATACAGCCGGAATTGTCCGTCCTGTATACGCACGATGGTTCGATCGTCGCTGAGCACCTCCACCCCCTTTTCCTGATTCCAGAATCTGGCTAGGGTGCTTTTGCCGGCCCCGGATTCGCCGGCAAATAAATAGCCTTTACCCTGGCGTTCGATACTGCAGGCGTGGAGGATGATACCCTTTGCCCAGGCCAGGTAATGAATCATCAGCAGTTCCATTGCGGGGCCCACAAAGGGGCCCATGAAATGATCGCATTTTTCGTCGAAATATAGATCAGCCAGCTTGGGATCAGGGGGCAGAACCAGCAATCGTTTTAGACCTGGGAATTGATCAAAAATTTTGATCACGGAAGTATGGCGGTAACGGTGAAGGGTCCAGATAGGTGAACTGTCAAAAACTTTTTTAGCGGTTGGCATTTCAGGTATCCCTGAATGCAGACCCAAAAGGATGTCTCCTTTGCTACCGGTGATAAAAGGACGATAGGCCGGTAAAATTTCCCACTCAGGCAGTCGGACATCGCTTTCGATAGCAATTGGCACATCAGCTAGGCAGATAGTCAAACGTCCTGGAATTTTCATGCAGCACCCGGAATGGATGAGATTGAGGTAATTGGCCTGATTCCAAGTTCGCGAACATCGCTATACAATCAATTAAGCTATTATCCTGCCCGGGTGATCGCATCGATTTCCTTTAATTGGGCAATATATTCAGACAAATCATTTCCGGCTTTCTCAGCGGGGACATCATATTCTTCCAACAGTCTGTTTTTAATATCCTGCAGGCTCCTTTTGCCATTGAGCTGCTCCCACACAAACGCCGCCAATTCATTGAGATTATAGAGTGAACCCATGTCTCCGACGTTGTCTTTAATCGGAACCAATATGGTTTCATCCTCTATCTTTCGAAAAACAAAGTTTTCATTCTTTTTGAAAATTCTGTCTAAACCTTCCATAGCATTAGTTTCCTGTGATCGCTTCCGGCAAATCAAGATAGGGTTAGTTTAGCACAATTCAGCTCAGCCCGCAAATTCCCGGCCTTTGTTGAATATTCATTCTTTATCAAAATATTGAACCTGATAGGTCAGAACTTCAAGTTCGGGATTTTTCCAGGCATCGGATGGCAGGCCGGCTTTCATGCACAGATGGGAAAGAAACTCTTCCGGACGGTGGAGCTGCTCCCAAACCTGGGGCAGAAATGTGGCACTGGCATGGCCTTGGCGGATAATCACGCCGTCGACATTGACACGAAGCTTCTGGGTCAGGTCCTCTCGGCTTCGATAATCAAGGGGGCGAGGTTCAGTTAAAATACTGACTTCAATCACGGTCTGATCCAGTTCCTTAGCCGTCAACGGCGCAAACCGGGGATCATGAAAAGCGGCATTGATCGCATTGCGCTCGATACCGTTCCAAACAGTTTCCGTGGATGATAGGTTGCCGATACAGCCACGCAGTTGGCCATGGATTTTCAAGGTGACAAAGGTGCCGCAAGGGGATTGGAATCCTTCGTCCCTTCGGGCGCGGATCAACGCATCCGATTCGGACTCAGATGTCGTTCGGCCCAGCTTTTTCATGATCGTGTGACGGGCCAGTTTTACGAGCATCTGCCCCTGTTCGGCGGTAAAAGTCGCCTTCGATTCGTGATTGTTTTCCATTATACGGCTTTTCAAAAATAAGTTTCAAAATACGGAAGGGTGGTTGTAGAAAAAAACGTTCGAATAACGCGGCGTTTTTTGACAACCGCTGTATAAGTTTATTGATTGATGTCTATCCTGGTAATAGATACAACGGGTGTGAAAGACTGTCAATGGAAACACCATCACGGATAGGGTAGCCCCTGGATTGCTAAAAATGGGTTAGCCACCCGGCATTAGATTTGAAAGTTGGGCCGGGCTGTCTTTTCAAACGGCGTCAGCTAAAATGGTTGTTCCGTCAGGCTGCTCGCAGTCGTCGACTGTTTCGCCGAACAAAGGCGCCCAGTGAGGCTTGTACATGTTGTGTACCACCACATTGAACATAAAAGTTAGAATGTTGTGGGCGGACAACCGGGCATCCGGTTGTGATAATAGTTTTTGCAGATGGGCATGCTGTCCTGACTGGGCTTTAAGGTCCGCCAGTTCATGTAAAAATGTGACTGCTTCCGTTCTTAGCCCCGCATGATTATCAGAATCTTTAGCCTTGCGTTCCAGATCGGCCCTAAATTGACAGATTTTGGAATGCGAGGCTTTCAGCAGGACCTCACGAATTTGGTCTTTTTCGAATATGCCCTGCGTGTCCACACTTTGTTGAATTGATCTGGCAAGCGATTTTCTTTCTTTCTGCAAAACCTTGCCGAACATCTCTTGAACGGGTTCTGGAACAGCGAGCACGATGGATTTTAGCGCTTTGGCGGACTCAGCGGTTTTTACTTGAAATTCAACAACAGCGCTATGCCAGAACATCCGGCTGGCTTCCTTGACAATATCCTCGGCTTGATCGCCATTTGTCTGGTTGGCCTGGATCATCATATTGCGCAGTTCGCCGAAAAGCTTGGCAGTTTGATCAAACAGAAGCTCCCCTGTAATTACCTTGTAAATCATTACCAGGGTGGCATGCCAGTCCTGGAGATGCAAGATTTTACCCAGATTGCCGAAGCTGTGTCGCAATATATCGTTTTTGATAAAATGCGATGGCGTCGCGTAAAAAGGCGTGCCCCCCAGCAAAGGTTGTCTGGTTTTGACATACCTGGATCTCTCAAAATCCACAGCCGTTTCGACATCGATAATGCCCAGCGAGAATTCCTGGGCCGATCGTAAGAACAGTGGGTATCTTTGGGGATCACCGGCAACGAACAAATTGTCCGGTTTAAGATCGCGCATGGATATGCGCTTTTTTCGAAACCACGCCAGAATATCGAGCAGGTTGACACTGATGGCTGCCATCTGAGCCTTGTTTTGTTCGAAAGATGACAGGTAGATGTAATTTTTGATCGTTTTGCGGTAGACCTCAATAACGGTTGAATTGTCCCGGATGGCTTTTTTGATCAGGCGGTTCAGATCAGAAATGAAATTTTCCGGATAACCGCTGCCATTGGCTGAAATGCCTCCGTCGGCCAGATGCATGATGAACCAGGACTGGATTTGATAATCGGAAATCGTCGCTGTAATACCGACTCTGTCCACCAGATGACGGATGTTTACCGCGCACTGGTTGTATACGTCCCGGATTTCAAAAAGGGCATCGTTTTCCGTTCCATAACGACCTTTAAATTTTTGCGGTTCCCATATGATCGCGGCATTTTCGGAAATTTCCCTGGCGATCAAATGTTTTATATCATGCAGCTCATCAAGAATATGACTCAGGAAATAGTATTTGGACAAGTCCATAATATAGACGAAGGTACTGTCAATCTTCAAATACTCCTGATATTCCGGCGACCGACGCATCCAATCGATGTATCTCTCTTCGAGGCGATCCGGCGGGGTGCCTTCGCTGTGAGGAAAAGTGTGAATCATACCCAGGACTACGGACACTTTGGGGATAATGCACTCCTTGGGTATGAGTTTGTTGACGATATGCACTTCCTTTTTGATGCTCTCGATGTACCGTTCAAAGTCGGTTATCGGTTTGGTCGGAATTTTGACTACCATGTGCACATCGTAGATCACAAAGTAACACTTGCTCTTGCTGCCGCTTTCCTCCCCCAAAGGGCCGATGGTCATTCGACGTTTGGTCCAGTCTTCCATTTGTTTGACACGTAATTCATAAATATGGTTGGGACCGGAATTTTTGGACGTAAGCTTTACGTATTCCACCGGGGCGTCCGGGTCCGCATCAAGTTGCTGCTTAAAAAGATTTAAAAAAAAGCGGACGATATCAATCCGGGTGGGAACTTCATCTTTTAGTTCCGAGGGTGGAAGGCCCTCCATCCTTTCAGCAACGGGCTTGGGTCTCTTTTTAGCAAAACGTCCGGTAAGAAAAAGAATCAGTAGAAAAAGCAGCAGGCCCAGCAAGAATATGTATTGGGTTAAATTGAGGTTAACAGAAATGTTGTTTTGTTTGAAAAACTTATTTATTTTGAGTTCGAAGCTCTTGGAACCTTTGATAAGGCCCGTCTTAACTTTCTGGATAAAATACCCGAAATTGAGTTTTCCGTAACTTTTTATCTCATCTTGATCCAGCAGGAATATTTCGTTTTCAATCTCATAAAAAATGGAATTGCCTGACTCCCAGATCTCGTCCACCGTTTTAGTGTTGCCATCTTTTAAGACCAAAACTTGTTGGTCGCTAAAATGGACCCATAACGCGGTGCCGCCAACGGCTAGCAGGGACAGTATGATAAATACTTTAAAAAAATATTTCATATTTCTCGAAATTGAGAGAATTAAATTTAATTATGGGAAATTGTGGCCTTAAACAGTATAAATCGGTAAAAAATTCAAGAACTTTAGTTGCCGTTGAAATTTGCTTCGGTTTGCAATCAATTAGGGACCGGGGCCCATTTTTTTTAATCCCCGCATTTTTCATAATCGCCTGACTGATAGGTGTCTATATCCGATTATTCTACATCCAATCCGGGCAAATTTCAAATTTAATCCGCCGGCGGACAAGTCCTCCTGCGGCGGATAAAGTTTTAATTCTCCGCCCCTTGGGGCGATAAAAATATTCCGGTTGATACCCCGTTGCTTGTCGCAGCGAAGCGGAGATCCCGCTACTCGGGCCGGCGGGATAGTTCATTTACCGGGGGCGTGTGGCTGTCGTCTTCCATATCGTACGGCCCCCTTGCCATTGACCCTGCTGTGACTTTAATCTATACTGTGCCACACATACCCTCAGCAGTTTTTGATCGAAAATATGTGGAAAATTATTCTCATCATATTGGCTATTCTTTATACTTTAAATCCCTATGATATTTTGCCGGATTTTATGATCGGTTGGGGATGGCTCGATGACCTTGTGGTACTCGGGCTGCTGGGGCGCTACTTATATAAGCTGAAGAAAAAACGAGAGGCTTTTCAAAAATACCATCAAAGCGATCAGAACGCTTATGGTTACAACAATGCAAATTCGGACAGTGGCAAGGGGTCTCGCACAGACACAAATTCCGGGACATCTTCCAATGTATGGGATCCTTATAAAATCCTTGGTGTTGATCGAAGTGCATCTCAAGAAAACATAAAGCACGCTTACAGACTTCTTGCCGGGAAATATCATCCTGACAAAGTAGCGCATCTGGGAGACGAATTTAAAGCAATGGCAGAAAAACGCTTTAAGGAAATCCAAAGGGCTTACCAGGAGTTACGCTCGAAATAAGTAGGTATGGCAGGTCAACAGAATTGGATCATAGCTATTCTTAGTGAAAATTCGAAATCCGCGACCATCTAAATTACTGAATTTGGATACAGCGATTTCCCTGAAATTTTTTTAACTGTTGAAAATTATGGCTTTCTGTTTCGCTGCAGATAGAGCCCTGGGGACATTGGCCAAATGGCTGCGTATTCTGGGCTACGATACGGTTTACGAATCGGATAGTTCAAGCAAATCATTTTTTGAAAACCTGGAAGACGATCGCATACTGCTAACCCGGACACGGAAAATCCGAAAAAAGTTTGCCGTCCATAGAACGGTTTTTATTACATCCAACTATCTGGTTGATCAACTCAAGCAGGTTGTCGATGAAATCGGCATCAACCCATCCGACATCAGGCTGTTTTCAAGATGCATCAAATGCAATTTTACCATTGCCGAAGTCAAGAAAGAAGAAATTTATGGACGGGTACCCGACTATATCTGGGAAACCCATAATACCTTTAATGAGTGCAGCCAATGCAGGCGTATTTACTGGTCGGGAACACACTCAGTAAGAAGCATGGAAATAATTAACCAGCTTTTTAGTTAATACTGATTCATACGATTGACAGATTTAGCTTAAAATTCTGGATCGAGGAGCCAATCTGGTGTAATTATGAGTCATAGTTCCAAAGCCATTGCCCTGGAAGCTCGTTTGAGGGATTGCAAAAATGTCATCACCCTGGGTGTACGACCCAATTTTTCAGATTACGAGCCATGGGAAGTGGGTTTAATCCGTGATGCCCGCAAAATATACTATCCCTCATCATTTTACGCTGAGTTATTTGATACCATGGGTAAACCCACCTTTCCCAGCTATCATTGTTATAAGTTTGGGCAGGACAAAATTAAACAAACCGCCCTTTTTGAGCTTCTGAATATTTCGCACCCGCGTACCCGGGTCTTTTATGGCAAACGCCAGAAAGAGAGCATTGCTGATTATTTCACCTATCCATTTATCGGCAAGATTGCACGGGGCTCCGCCATGGGGCGCGGGGTTTACCTGATTCAGAATCCCGCTGATCTCCAAGAATTCTTGCAGGAAGTAGATGTTGCCTATATCCAGGAATTTCTGCCGGTTGATCGTGATATCAGGGTCGTCATTATCGGAAACCGAATTGTGCATGCCTACTGGCGCCTTGCACCCCCAAACGAATTTCGCACCAACGTGGCTGTAGGAGGAAAAATAAGTCTGGATCCGGTGCCCAGTGAGGCGCTTGATCTGGCCCTGCACATCGGACATTCCTGCCGCTGGGACGACGTCGGCATCGATATATGTCGACATAACGGGAAATATTACGTGTTAGAAGCCAATATGAAATACGGCAAAGAAGGTTTCCGGCAGGCCGGTATAGATTACATCCAAGTGATTGGAGACATGATCGAAAGTGAAGAAATATAAAAACGACCAAACGCTGGTCGAATTAAAAGCATTGCTGGACAAACTTGAATCGGAAACCCTGTCTCCCCGGGCATCTTGCAATGCAAGTGGTATCCGTCGAACACCTGACCCTAAATTCGAAGCCGGATACCGCCAGGCGTTTTCGGTGGATGCCGACCGTATTTTGCACTCCCTGGCTTATGCGCGCTATATTGATAAGACCCAGGTGTTCTATTTGATAAAAAACGACCACATTACCCATCGGGTCCTTCACGTACAGCTGGTTTCCAAGATTGCCCGAACCATCGGACGATTTTTAGGATTAAACGAAGATTTGCTCGAAGCCATCGCCATAGGACATGATATCGGCCATACGCCATTCGGGCATGATGGAGAACGTTTTCTCTCGAATTTATGTAAAAAAAACGGTATCGGGTATTTTCATCACAATTTGCAAAGCGTTCAGTTTCTGGAAAAAGTTGAGCGCAAAGGCCTGGGTTGGAATCTTTGCCTTCAAACTTTAGACGGTATTCTGTGTCATGACGGCGAAATACATAATGAACGATTATTGCCGGCAGCCGGCAAAACCTTTGAAAACCTTGACGCTGAGATAGCTGCCAAAAAATCTGACTCCCAAACGGCGCTTATGCCAATGACGATGGAGGGCTGTCTCGTCCGGATGGCTGATACGGTCAGTTATATCGGTCGTGACATTGAAGATGCCATCCGTCTGGGTCTGATACGCCGGGATGAATTGCCGGCTGAAAGTGTGGGCGTACTCGGAGATACCAACGGTAGCATCGTTTTTAATCTGGTGACCGACATCATCCGCAACAGCTATCAAAAACCCTACATCGCTTTTAGTCCTGAAGTATCCGTCGCTGTGGAACAGCTAAAAAAGTTTAACCTGGCGCACATCTATTTGAATACCAGGATAAAAAGACACACCCGGCGCATTGAAATGCTGTTTGAAATACTTTTCGAAACCTATCTCGAAGACATCCGCCAACATCGAAAATCTTCCGTGATCTTCGGCCAGTTTCTGAAGGATATGACGGATGAATACCCACAACGCCACCGACCGGCCGAAATCGTCCGGGATTTTATCTCCGGTATGACCGATCAATATTTTTTGGATCAATGTCCGGAAAAGATGAGGCCGCAGTTAGAGCCCATTTAAAGATCAGGCAAAATTATTCTGTTTTTGCATAGGCCAAAGAAATGCATCAAGAGCGTACCTACCGTAATCTAATTGATTCCCCAAAACTGATCCCCTGTAGGGTAGTCGTTAAAGAAACCGATTTGATGGTGTATACAGCAATAAAGCTGGAAGCCGAGATCAGAGAACTTGTGCTGGAACACAGGGGTTATGTCGAGGTTTTTATCAAATCACATCCTGATTTTGCCAAGACCCTCGTTCCCTGGCAGTTTGACGGTCCGGCACCGGGTATTGTTGTGAATATGATAAAAGCCGCCCGGAATGCAGGCGTCGGTCCGATGGCTGCCATCGCCGGTGCCGTTGCTGAACAGGTGGGTCACGGACTATTAAAACTGACGGATCAAGTCATTATCGAAAACGGGGGAGACGTTTTTATAAAATCGAATTCCTCCGTAACAATTGGAATATTTGCCGGAAAATCCCCTCTGAGTCTACGCATCGGTATCCGGTTGAATAACAGATCAAAGCCGGAAGCCGTCTGCACATCTTCGGGTACTATTGGTCACTCTCTTAGCCAGGGCAAAGCAGATGCCGTCTGTGTGGTTGCCGACTCATGTCCGATTGCAGATGCCGCAGCCACATCCATCGGCAATTTGATTGACTCGCCGGCAGATATCGATAGCGCAATTAAAACCGGCAGGAGAATTGGTGAATTAAGGGGAATAGTGGTAATTGTAGGCGAAAAAATCGGGATGTGGGGCGATTTGGAAGTTGTTGCGCTGAAGGACAGAAATTAGTCGCGGGGCTGCTTTAAGGTTGGCATCTTTAGGAGAGAAAAAAGGGTTGAGTTTTAATTTCAAACAGCGTAAGTTAAATTCCAAAAAGACAACTACCTGTTAAAGCAGGCAGATTCTCTAGTTTGAGGTAACACCAGCGTGAAAACAATGTGGGCGCCATGGCGGATGGAATACATTCTGGCCGAAAAGGAAGAACGGTGCATTTTTTGCGATGCGCTTTCCCAAAACGACGAACTGACCCTGTATCAGGGACCCGATACCCTGGTAATAATGAATAAATTCCCGTACATCAACGGTCATCTTTTGGTTGCGCCGGTCAGGCATCTGGCCGGCCTTGATCAGCTTAACAAATACGAAATGGGCGAAATGCTGGCAACGGTGGATCGGTCGGTGGAGATCTTAAAACAGGTTATGAATCCCGACGGCTATAATGTCGGACTGAATCTGGGTAAGGTCGCCGGGGCCGGTGTTGAAGAGCACCTGCACTTTCATATCGTTCCCAGGTGGTTCGGCGATACCAATGCCCTGACTGTTTTTGCAGATGTCAGGGTAATTCCGGAACACATCCAAACCACCTATAAAAAATTAAAACCACATTTTAAAAACCTGGACCTGGGGCGCACTGATCATTAACCTAACCAAAATTAATGGAGAATATGCATGAAAAAAGCCACTCTGATCATCTGGGCGATTATTTTTGGAGTGATTGCACTATTGATTTTTCAAAATCAGGTCTTTTTTTTGACCAATCAATCGTTGCGCGTAAACCTCGGTGTTATTGAGGCCTATCATACACCGGAATTACCCATTGCGGTTACGTTTTTGCTTTTCTTTCTCGCAGGAATCATTATCGCTTACCTATTCAACATTTCAGCCCGTTTCAAAGCCAAACGCACCATCAAGAAATTAAATGCCACCATTGCATCTCACGATGCTGACATGGCCGGGTTGAAAGGTGAAATTGATTCGCTAAAGGGCATAAACCCACCGGCAGAAGGGGATACATCCGCATCAGAAAGCGATCTGGTTAAAACCCAGAAAATTTCCTCCGACGGTCTTGAGGCCGATCCTGCCGGCCAAACGGTCTCGTTTTCGGCTGATATGACAGGCGACAAACCCCACCGATAAAGCGGCGGAAGCTTCAAACGAAAAAAAGCGATAGCACTTAGAATGATGGAATGATGGAGAAACCGAAGGCAGACGTGTTTCGGGTTGAGGAATACAGGTTACAAAGAAGCTTTTCCCCAAGTTTAACACCCAAGACGCCACTCGAAACCCGTAAAGTGATCAAAATCCTTTGTGCCAATGATCCTGTTAAGGCGCAGCCCCTGAGCAGAGCATACAGATCCTCGATTAATCCATGAGTCCTCCCAAATCGACCCCGATGATAAAGCAGTACCTGGCGATTAAGGATCAGTATCCGGATGCAATTCTTTTTTATCGCATGGGCGATTTTTATGAAATGTTTTTTGAAGATGCGCATATCGCCTCCCGCGCTCTTGAGATTGCCTTAACTTCGCGTAATAAAAATGACGAATCCCCCGTTCCTATGTGCGGAGTTCCCCACCGGGCTGCCCAAACTTATATCGCCCGCCTGATCGACAAAGGATACAAGGTCGCGGTTTGCGACCAGATCGAAGACCCGGCCAAGGCCAAAGGTCTGGTAAAAAGGGATGTGGTCCGTGTCATCACCCCCGGAATGATTGTTGAAAACGAACTGTTGAATGAACGATCCAACAATTATGTCCTGGCCCTACAGTGCCAAAACGGCCTGACCGGCATCGCCTTTGTGGATATTTCCACCGGTGCTTTCAGGGTAGCCGAATCAGAGGATTCGAAGGCTATCATCGAAGAGATTCAGCGTATCGCGCCCAGTGAAATCCTGCTGCCGGAGTCCTCCAAATCCGACCCGGCCTTTTTGCCCATCGCAGCAGTTTTAACCGAAATAGCTATATCCTATCTGGAGGACCGGGCCTTCGAGTATAAAGGGAGCTATGATCGTCTGACCGATCAATTCAAAACCGTTTCCCTTGAAGGTTTTGGGTGCCAACATCTGCAGGTCGGCATTTGCGCTGCCGGTGCCGTCATCTTTTATGTTCGTGAAACTCAAAAGCAGAAATTAGAGCACCTGACACGGATCACAACCCATCGCCTGGACAGTTATTTGATGGTCGATGAGTTAAGCTGGCAGAACCTGGAGTTGTCCGCCAATCTTCGGTCCGGATCGCGCCGGGCCACCCTGTTAGATGTCATCGATCAGACCGTCACGGCCATGGGGGCCCGGCTGCTGGTTCAATGGATGCGCTATCCCCTGATGGATATAAATGAGATCGTTTTGCGACATGAAGCCGTAGGTGAGGCCAAACAAAACATTCAAATCCGCCAAAGCATTCGCGAGACCCTGAAATCAGTTTTTGATATCGAAAGAATCGGCAATAAAATTGTTATGGGCCATGCCAATGCAAGGGACCTGACGGCCTTGAAGCGTTCACTGCAAATGCTGCCGGCACTGGAATCGCTGTGGTCGGAATTGAAAAGTGAGCTTTTCAGGTCACCTGATAACATTGAGCATCTGCCTGAACTGGCCGATCTCATCGACCGCGCCATCAGGGAGGATGCCCCGCTCGTAATTAATGAGGGGGGTATCATTAAGACCGGTTATAATCCTGAACTGGATGAGTTGATGCAGATTAGTCGGGACGCCAAAGGCTGGCTGGCACAGCTGGAAGTCCGTGAAAAGGAGAACACTGGAATAAACTCATTGAAGGTCAGGTACAACAAAGTATTCGGATATTACATCGAAATTCCCAAAAGTCGCTCGGATTCAGTCCCGGGCAACTACGTCCGCAAACAGACCCTTGTCAACGCCGAACGCTATATTACTGATGAACTAAAGTCTTTCGAAATGAAAATTCTTGGCGCCGAAGACCAACGGGCAACTCTTGAATACGAAATATTCAATGAAATCCGAAATGAGGTGGCTAAAAACAACCCCAGCATACAGAAGGCCGCCCGTTTCATTGCTCGCATCGATGGTTTGATCAATTTAGCCGAGGTAGCTGCCCAAAATGATTACTGCCGTCCCGAAATGATGACCGACGGCGATATCTTTATCGAAGATGGCCGTCATCCGGTAATTGAAAAAATGATTACTGCCGAACGCTTTGTCCCCAATACCCTGACAATGGATAATAGGGAAAATCAGGTATTGATCATCACCGGTCCTAACATGGCCGGCAAGTCCACCGTGCTGCGGCAGGTGGCCCTGATTGTCATAATGGCCCAAATGGGCGCCTTTATTCCTGCCGCCCGGGCAAAAATCAGCTTGACAGACCGAATATTTACCCGTGTGGGCGCCCTTGACAATCTCTCGCAGGGCCAGAGCACCTTCATGGTGGAAATGCAGGAAACTGCCAATATTCTCAATAATGCCACCGCTAAAAGCCTGGTTATAATGGATGAGATTGGCCGGGGGACGAGTACCTTCGACGGTCTCAGCATCGCCTGGGCGGTGGCGGAATACCTGCACGACTTAAAAGGTGGGGAGGGTGTCAAAACCCTGTTTGCAACCCATTACCACGAATTAACAGAACTGGCCCGGACCCATGCAAGGGTCCAGAACCTCAATATTGCGGTTAAAGAATGGAATGATGAGATTATCTTTTTAAGAAAGTTGGTGCAGGGCGGAACCAACCGCAGTTACGGTATCCAGGTGGCGCGCCTGGCCGGTATTCCTCCCCCGGTAATTGACCGCGCCAAAAGGATTCTTTACAAAATCGAGCAGGAAGACTACTATCCAAGTGGATCGCTCGGCGTGATCAGCGGGAACAAATCGGCTGCCAGGGCTCCCGTGCAGCTTGATCTTTTTAGCAAAGCAGAAAACAGGCTCATCGAAAAATTAGTTCAAATGGATATTTCCCGGATGACACCGTTGGAGGCCTTGAATTTTTTAAACGAATTTCAGGAGAAAATTAAGACCTGACAGGGTCGTAAGTGGTTCGTTGTCCGTTGTATCAATATAACGGTCAACTGACATATTTTTTTTAAAATGAATCTAAAAAAATTCCACACTTTCTTTTTCCTTGTAACCGGTATCGGTGTTGTCTTTTTGTGCAACGGCATTGCCGAGGGGAAAACGGCCCAGCAGGCCTATTTCAATGCTGAGTCCTGCTATAAGACACTGCGCAATTCTTCTGCGAAAATGAAATACCGCGACAACTGGTTGCGCTGTATTGAAAAATTCCAAACCGTCTACCGGCTGAATTCCAACGGCCCCTGGGCACCGGCCGGCCTTTATATGTCCGGGAAGCTTTATCAAGAACTGGCAAAGCGCTCATGGAAGGCATCAGATCAGCAGGAAGCCCGGGATATTTTTGAGAGAATCATTAAGCGCTATCCCAAAAGCAAATATCACGACAAAGCCTTGTCCGAAATTCGAAGGCTCTCCGAATCAGGCATCGCGAAAAAAAAATCGGCTCCATCAAAAAATCAGCCGATATCAAAGTCCACTGCAAAAAATCGGTACCTGAATGCCGAATCCTGTTACAGCAGTCTGAAGCAAAGCTCGACTAAGATGGCTTATCGCCATAACTGGCTGCAATGTATCGAAAAATTTTATTCTATTTACCGGCAGGATCCTGACGGAGATCGGGCCGCCGCCAGTTTATATATGACCGGAAAATTGTATTCCGATCTTTACCGACTGTCCAAACGAAAATCTGATTTACGCGCAGCCCATACCATGTATGAAAAGGTCACTGTCAGCTTTCCGGACAGCCGCTACAAAGTAAAGGCTTCATTGCTCATCGACGCCATGCCCCAATGGGTTAAAAAAGATTCTGAAAATCAGAACGCTGATCTTGCCAAGAAAATCGAGGACACCACCCTAAAACAATCAGGCAAAAAACAACCGGTTGCAGTCGAAAGCAGTTCCGGGTCGGGAGGCAGGGGGACCGTTGAAAATTTGCGATTTTGGTCCAATCCCAACTACACACGCGTCGTTATTGATGCCAGCAAAGAAACTGCATTTTACCACCATCTGCTGAAAAAGGACCCGTCTATCAAAAAACCTCAGCGTTTGTATGTTGACCTGAAAAATAGCCGGTTGGGCCAGAATATAAAAAAAAATATCCCGATAAACGACGATTTGTTGAGTGATGCCCGCGCCGCACAGTACACCAATGATTCGGTGAGGGTGGTGGTCGATATTAAATCCTTTAAAACCTATAAGATATTTTCATTGAAGGATCCCTTTCGAATCGTCATTGATGTGTGGGGTACCGCCGGTGACAACCAGGCGGCATCCCGACCACCATCCGTAACCATAAAAAAGAATGGTAAGCTTCCCACCAGCGCACTGGCCAAACAGCTTGCCCTCGGTGTCCGACGGATTGTCATCGATCCCGGACATGGCGGTAGAGATTATGGCGCACCGGGATATCTGAAAGGGGTTCATGAAAAAGACATCGCCCTTCAAGTCGCCCGCAAACTCGCTGAATTGGTCCGCCAAGAATTGAAGTGCGAGGTGTTCCTGACCCGCAATAGTGATCGCTTTCTGACCCTGGAAGAACGCACCGCCATCGCCAACACCAAAAACGCCGATTTATTCATCTCCATCCACACCAACTCTCACAAAGATCGCAGGGCCTATGGCATAGAAACCTATTTCTTGAACCTGGCCACAGACGACGATGCCATCCGGGTGGCCGCCATGGAAAATGCGACGTCAACTAAAAATATCAGTGACCTTCAGACCATCCTTTATGATTTAATGCAAAATGCTAAAATCAACGAATCCAGCCGGCTTGCGGGCAATGTGCAGGGCTCGGTGGTGAGCTATCTGAAGCGCAGGCGCTACAGCCGCATAAAAGATAAAGGGGTCAAACAGGCACCTTTTTATGTTCTGCTCGGTGCCCAAATGCCGGCGATACTAGTTGAAACTTCTTTCATCAGTAACCCCAGAGAATGTAAAAGACTGGTGAATCCCCTATACCAGCAGCGCATATGCGAAGCCATCATTATCGGGATAAAAAAATACATCAAAGAGATAACCCCCACGGCCCAGTTGAAGGAGCCTCCTGAATTAGCAAATAGTGGATAACTTCGGAAATAAAGAAATTTATCTATTTATTGCTCCCGGCTAGCGCGCTATGCTGAACAAACATGTCAATCTCGACCTCCCATTTAATCCACTATTGATCCTGGTTCTGGGCATTATCGGAGTGTCCACCGGTGCGATATTCGCGCGTTTGGCAGATGCGCCGGCTCTGGTCACCGCCGCTTACAGGGTCGGGCTGGCCGCGCTGATTTTAATCCCTCTGGCAGTCTGGAAGGCGGGAGATGAATTACGCAATTTATCCTCTCGCGAAATTATACCGGCCATATTTTCCGGTTTTTTTCTGGCGCTGCATTTTGCCAGCTGGATTTCCTCTCTTGATTATACCGCCATTGCCAATAGTGTCGTCCTGGTCAACACGATCCCGCTCTGGGTAGGCCTTTTGACTCCGATGATAGCCAAAGATCGCCTGACGAGGGCCACGGTCATCAGCATCATCGGTAGTGTCATCGGTGGAGTCATTATTGGTTTTGGAGATTTCGCTACGGGAGGACAGGCGCTGATTGGCGATTTGTTAGCGGTTTTCGGGGCTATTTGTGCTGCAATTTACCTTCTGTTAGGCCGCAATTTGCGCCGCAAACTTTCCCTGCTCGCTTATATTGCCATATGTTACGGCAGTGCCGCACTGTTTTTATGGCTGGCTGTGATTGCCTTACGGTTGCCGGTTAGCGGATACGATACACAAACCGTTGCCGCCTTCTGGGCCATGGCCCTGGTTTCACAGATCATCGGTCACTCCAGCTACAACTGGGCCCTGAAATGGTTCAGCACCGGTTTTATTGCCGTAGCACTGCTGGGGGAACCCATTGGAAGTACCATCATGGCCTATCTGATTTTTGATGAGGGGCTAACCTGGCCTAAAGCTATCGGCGGATTGTTCATATTATCAGCCATATATTTAGCGGCAGCAGGTGAGAGAAAATAGTTTTGGATTTGACAAAACCTTATCTATCTTCTATCCAATAGATAATTCTTTTGATTAAACTTATCCACTTCAATGGAGGTAAAAATGATGTACGAAAATATTATCTATGAAGTAAAAGAAGGAATTGCCACCGTCACTTTCAACCGACCCAAAGCCCTCAACGCCCTGAATGGGATGCTGCTTGCTGAGCTATCACAGGCTCTGGATGAAATTGCCGCTGACGAGGATATCCGCGCGCTTGTGTTAACCGGGGCAGGGGACAAATCATTTGTGGCAGGCGCCGACATCACCGAACTGGCGACATTTAATTCGCTCTCAGCCAAAAATTTTGCCGCAATCGGCCACGCTATTATCCGTAAACTGCAGCGGCTTCCGATTGTCGTCATCGCCGCTGTAAACGGGTTTGCACTGGGTGGTGGCACCGAGATCGCTATTGCCTGCGATTTTATCTACGCTTCGGAAAACGCCAAGTTTGGGCAGCCTGAAATAAATCTTGGCGTAATTCCCGGTTTCGGCGGTACCCAGCGACTGCCCCGCCTGATCGGTACCAATAGGGCCAAAGAGTTGATTTTTACCGGTAAAATGATTTCCGCCGCCGAAGCCCTCCAGATCGGATTGGCCAACAAGGTGGTCCCCCAGGGACAGCTCATGGAGGAAGTCATGAAAACCGCCGGTGAAATTGCGTCCAGGGGTAAAGTGTCCTTACGGGAGGCCAAACAGGCAATTAATCGCGGAATGGATGTGGACCTTGCCACCGGCTGCAGTATTGAAATCGACGCATTTGCCGTCAGCTTCGCCAGCCCCGACGCTAAAGAAGGCACCAGCGCCTTTGTCGAAAAACGTAAAGCGGAATTCAAAGGAAGTTTGAAAGGCTAAGTTAGTGACTCGAAGTTTATAAAGCCGAATAAAAAAACTAGATTCTTGAGGGATCTGGAGGTTTAGGATTTGAAGCCGGAGGATGATAAAAACAAAACTCATTTTCAGCTGATTTGGGGCGTATTGCTTGTTCTAGTCGGGGTAGCCGTTTTTTTTCAGATCCCCCAAGTCTATGCATAGGATTAAAACGATCGAATCTACTTCTTTGGAGATTGGATTTATATATTTTTGTCTTTATTTAATAGACTTCGGTTTATTATTAGGAGGAGTTAAAAAGATATACGCTAACCTTAAAAAGCTAAAAAACGACGATTCCAGCAATTCACAAGGATTGTAAATCTAAAAAATCTTCACCTCAATATTGTGGCAAACACTCAGGCGTTAAATTATTTTCCATATTTCACATAACATCAGGGATTGTGAGACACCGCCATGGTTTCCGCCTTCATAACTTCAGACAGCAAAGACAGGCAGATTCAGCACCTGGCGTCCGAAGTGGTTTACCGGACCCGCCTGCAGGCAATCTGCAACAGGATAAACGCGGCCGGAAATTTAGATGAACTTTTAATCGATTTAAAAGATGATATCATCTCACTTTTTGCAGCTGATCGCGTTACCCTCTATGTCGTTGATGCCAAAAACCATGCACTGGTATCCCGATTCAAGTCAGCCAACGACATCGAGGAAATCCACATACCCATATCTGCCGGAAGCATCGCCGGCTGGTGCGCCCTTAAAAACCGGGTCATCAATGTGAGGGATGCATATAATAAAAAGGAACTGGCCGCAATCGATCCTGAACTGAGATTCGATGAACGCTGGGACATGCAAACCGGGTTTACGACCAGACAGGTTCTGGCCCATCCGATTGTCTTCAATAGCTATTTGCTGGGCGTTATTCAACTGATGAACCGCAAGGCCGGATCTGCGTTTATGGAAATCGATGAACGGTCCCTCAAAGAAGTTAGTGACATTCTCGGCATTGCCCTTAACACCCAGAAAAAACTCGCCAGACGTTATGCCACCGGAAAATTTAACCTTCTCCTGGAAAATCATCTGCTCGCTCAGAGCGAACTGGAAAAAGCCATTATTCAAGCCAGACAAAAAAACGTTTCAATTGAATCGATATTAATTTCGGATTTCAATATTGCTAAAAAAGATCTTTTGGCCTCCCTGAGCCAGTTCTATGATATTGAGCCTGTTGAATTCACCCAGAATATTCCAATACCCGGCCAACTGATAGCCGGTCTAAAAGTACCATTTTTACGCACGCATTTCTGGGTTCCGTTAGGCAAAGAAGACAATAAAATTATCATTGCCATTGACAATCCTTATGATCAGCAGCGGATTGGCGAACTGAGGGCTCTTTTTCCCGGAAAAAAATTCAAGTTCTGTGTGGCGTTGAAGCAGGATATTCTTGAATTCATCAATTTTTTTTACCAGGATGAAAAACAACTGGCCGATATTGAAGAAATTCTGTCCATAATGCGCGAAGAAAGCAATGAAATTGAAGAAGCTGGAAACGCGATTCTTGAAGAAGACAGCGCGGTAATTAAACTGGTCAATAAAATCATTCTGGATGCCTATGCGAAAGGCGCTTCTGATATTCATATCGAGCCCTTTCCCGGTAAAGAAAACACCCGGGTCAGGATACGAATTGATGGAGATTGTTCGGTCTACCAGACCATCCCCTTCAATTACCGTAGTGCCGTTGTATCACGGATTAAAATTATGGCCGATCTGGATATTGCCGAGCGTCGCAAGCCCCAGGACGGGAAAATTAAATTTAATAAATTCGGTGCCAAAAATATAGAGCTGAGGGTTGCAACCCTTCCGACCCAGGGTGGCATGGAAGATGTCGTCATGCGTATTCTGGACGGCAAAGAGCCTCTGCCGCTGGATCAAATAGGCTTTTCCAAAAGCAACTATCAAAATTTTGTGGAGGCGATTTCCAACCCTTATGGCATCATTTTCGTTTGCGGCCCCACCGGGTCCGGCAAAACCACCACCCTTCACAGTGCTTTGAGGTATCTTAACAAGACTAAAACCAAGATCTGGACCGCTGAAGATCCGGTAGAAATTACTCAAAAAGGATTGCGCCAGGTGCAGGTTAAGCCCAAGATCGGATTGGATTTCGTTGCCGCCATGCGTTCGTTTCTCAGGGCCGACCCGGATGTAATCATGGTGGGTGAAATGCGCGATAAAGAAACGACATCCATTGGAATCCAGGCCTCACTTACGGGGCATCTGGTATTATCGACCCTGCATACCAATAGCGCACCGGAAAGTATTTCCCGTTTGCTGGATATGGGAATGGATCCCTTTAATTTTTCCGATGCGATCCTGTGTATTCTGGCCCAGCGACTGGCCAGGACCCTGTGTAAAAACTGCCGGCAGTCTTATCATCCCGCATTGGAGGAATATACTTCTCTGGCACGGGAATATGGGCTGACCGATTTCAATGATAGGGGAAATATTCCTTTTAAAGAGCAATTGATGCTGAATAAACCGGCGGGCTGCAACCTTTGTAACGGTTCCGGTTACCGCGGCCGGATGGCGCTGCACGAACTATTGATGGGCACCGATGAAATCAAAAGGCAGATTCAAAATCTGGCCAAAATTGACGCGATCAGAACCCAGGCCATAAAAGATGGAATGAGAACGCTGAAACAAGATGGCATAGAAAAAGTATTCAGCGGTCGTTTGGACCTGCTGCAGGTCCGCAAGGTCTGTATTCGTTAATAGGAATCGTTGCAAGGTTCAGGGTTCTACGTTCAGGGCTACATTGACATAATCGATAGGCCTTCCATTTATCCGCATAATTGGTCGATTTGTCATTCCGGGCTTGCCCCGGAATTTGTCATGATGACACTACATCAGGGCTGATTTCAGATTATCTCTTTGGATTGTTGATCCACAAACCTCTGAACCCTTAACGCAGAACCCTGAACCTGTTATTCCTGAACCTCAGGACCCATCCGCCTTTTTGAATTTTTTCAGTTGATCTCCATAGTAGCTCCGATTTTCACGGGCCAAGGCCAGGGCATTGCGGGCGGCTTCCACTGCCTTAGCGTGCATTCCATTGACATAGTAGCTTTCGGCCAAAGTATCCCAGATATGGGGAAGGTTCGCGATCCTGACGGCCAGAGTTGCCAGTGCCAGAGCACGATCGGGGTCCCGATATTGCTTATTTTCACAAGTGGCATAATGCCAGGCCAGGTTGTTGAGCACTTCGGCATGATCTGGATCCAGCGTCAATGCTTTTTCCCAGGCCTCCTGTACCCCGGGCCAATTTTTCTTGTTGTAGTAAATATTTCCCAACAGACTGTATAAAGTCGGATTTTCGGTCCCTTTGTCAATTTCTCGCAAAACCACTTTTTCAAGAAAACGACTGTTTAGCCTTTCACCGATCATTCCCACATTCAGCTGATAACCCAATCCGCCAAGCAGCAGCAGACATCCCAAATAAACGCCGATGCTTTTTTTGATTTTAGCATCATGGCGGGTTATCCAGGACGCATCAGTCTCGCATTTTTTCAGGAAATCAATGCGCTGGCGGATGCTGAAATGATGCCAGTTGGGTTTATCCTCAGACTGTCCACTGCTGGCGGCGATCTTTTCGAGGGTGGTGATCAGCGGTTTGGCACTGTCAAACAGGGCATAGACATAGCTGTCGGCCTGACGCTCGAAATTGCGCATAAAAAAGCCGAAAATAAAGCGGAAATAAATCAGGAACACACAGATGATAACGACACTCGAAAGACTAGAGATAACGGCCGTCTGACTGAAGCCGGCTTTGCCGATGATCCAATAGAAAGGCTCGGCGTAGATGATCGCAAAAATAATGACATCGAAGGCCACGTAGGAAAGAAGCATGTAGCCAACAAAAAAAACAAGATAAAACAACAAATGTTTCTTCTTGATATGCCCGATTTCGTGGGCGATGACGGCATCGATTTCCTCCGGTTCGAGCAATTGCAGCAGCGAGTCGGTCACGAGAATGTAACGAAATCTTTTGATAAGCCCCATCACCCCGGCGGTAATAATTTTACCACCGAAAATAGGCCAGTATAAAATATCAGCATAGGCAAGTTCGGCCCGGCGGCACAAACTCTCGATTCGGCTGCGATAGTATCCGTTCTCGAGAGGTTTGCAGCGCCAGAACTTTTGGATCAAAACCGGCCCCATGATCGCCACGGCCAGAAGGAAAAAAAGAAAATAGCTGACTTCACCTTCAGTCGTGCTCAGAAAGTTTTTAGGAGCCTCAAACGGCAGGGCGCGGATGATGTCGGCAATTCCGGACAGGAACAGCCAGGGCAGCAGCACCGGAATCGAAAACGAGATATTTGAAAATACATAGGTCTGTCTGGAAATGTCGGCCTGATATAATTTTTCATAGGGACCGTAGGCAAAGGTCCATACAATTGCGAGATAGAAAACAAACAATAAAAGAAACAGCATGGCCAACAGGGTCGGTATCGTTTTAAAGGGTGCAATATCCGCCAGAAAGGATGAAAGATTCAAGGCGTAAATGTTGATGGCAAATAAGACGATTGCCATGATGCTCTGATGGAGGAGGGTGGAACTGAACTGATGGTCGATGCGCAGAAAATTCCCTTGAGAAATCCGATTTTCGATTCTCTGAAATTGAAACCGGGTAAAAAAAACAAAAATTAAGATCAGGCAGAAAAAAAAGGTGAAGGACTCGAAAGCCGTAAAATAGGTTTCATCTGAGGGTTGGTAGGTCAAATAAATGAGCAAAACAAGGATGAAGTATATAAAATTTCCGAACATTGAATTCCACTCGTATCTGCCCAAAAGGCAACAGGCTCAAATTTCTATAAGGCTAACAAAAAAAGATTCACTGCACTGTACTTCGACTTGTTTTGTGACGATAGAAGCGTTCCTTTTCGCTGTATATGCAGCCACAGTAATGCTGGCGATACAATCCAAGATTCTTTGATGTTTCAATTCCCTCCTGCCATCCGGATCGAAAATCTTCATAAAAAAACGGCACGCCAGTGGATTGGGCGATGGATTCACCAATTGATTTAATCATGTCGTGTTTTTGAAATTTGCTATACAGCAAGGTGGATGAAAAATAGTCGAATTTACCGCGTTTGGCCAGAAGGGCGGTGGTACGCAGGCGGTCATGGTAGCAATAGGTGCAGCGGTCCTTTTCACGATAAACCACATTTTGAATAAATCCTTCCAGGTCATAGCTTTTTTGTATGATCAGCTGCATATCTATCTGTCGGGCATAATTTTCCAGAGTTTCCTGCCGTTTAAGACACTCGGAATAGGGGTGAATATTATGACGGTAAAAAAAACCCATGACGTCAAGCCCCCCGGCTTGCATGAATTTAACCGGATAAACAGCGCAGGGAGCGCAGCAGATATGGATCAGTATTTTCAATGTCTTTCTCCGAAAATAGCGGTGCCGACCCGCACCATGGTAGCCCCTTCCTGGATGGCGGCTTCAAAATCTCCGGTCATGCCCATTGAAAGCTCTTCCATAGAAATATTGGGTATGTTCTCATCTTTAATTTGCTCGCGAAGCTCCCTCAAAGCAGCAAAGAACGGCCGGACTTTCTCAGGGGCGTTGAAGTAGGGCGGCATGGTCATCAGGCCCTTCACGGCCAGATTTTTAAATTGACCGATTTCCCTTAATAGCGGCAGGATGTCCTCGACATAGACGCCGGATTTTGAGTCCTCCCGAGCGACATTTACCTGAATTAAAATTAGCTGAATTTTATCTATTTTTTTTGCAAATCGATCCAGTTCGCTTGCCAACTTCAGGGAATCAACCGAGTGAATGAGATCAAACATCCGGACGGCATATTTGGCCTTGTTCGACTGCAAATGGCCGATAAAGTGCCAGGTCACAGGATACCTGGCCAGCCTGACGGTCTTTTCCCTGGCTTCCTGGATATAATTTTCACCAAAATCAGTCATGCCGGCCTCAATCGCCTCTATGACATCTTCGACCGGCATGGTTTTGCTGACGGCCACAAGCCGAATATCGGTTTCCGGGCGGTTACAGGCAATTGCTGCCTGCCTGATTCGCTCCAATACCTGTTCAATGCGGTTTTTCAAATCAATGTCTCCATTAAATTTTTATTCCTCTTAAACGTGTTTGTCCTCAAGTTCTTCAAGGCTTCAATTCAAGGACTTTTTCGCTAAGTAAGAATTCCACCACTTCGCAAACCGGCAGGCCAACGACATTAGTATAAGAGCCATTGATACGCTTGACAAGAAATGAGCCGATGCCCTGAATGGCGTACGCGCCGGCTTTGTCGAAAGGTTCTCCGGAAATAATGTACCAGTCAATCTCGTGATCAGTTAATGTTTTAAAGCAAACATCGGTGCAAACCGTATCCGAAAAAAACCTGCCGGTTGCGTGACAGCAAATGCAGTAACCCGTCAACACTTGATGGGTTCGTCCGCTCAAGCTGCTGAGCATCGTACGCGCCTCGGACCGCGAATTCGGTTTGCCCAGTATGGCGCCGTCGATTAATACGATTGTGTCGGCGCCGATGACCCAACTATCGGGATATTGAACCGAGACATCTGAGGCCTTATGCTCGGCCTGATGCCTGGCATAGGAGTCTGGGGACGACAACGTTACCCTGCGCTCATCAAAGCGGCTGGGGATGACGGAAAATTCGAGACCAGCCTTTGATAACAGATGGCGGCGACGGGGTGATTGCGAGGCCAGAATCAATTTGGGGTCGTTGGCCGGTTTTTTCATATGGACCTTTTAGCAAATGGCGGGCCGATTGACAAGGTTTTCCAGACGATGTTGGCGCCCTGTAGCAGTGAAAAAGTGTGATGGCAGGCATCGCCGTATGTCCAACTGACGGTTTGGCCGGTATGAAAAATCCATTAGGCTACAAAATGATTCAGCAATATTGTCTAATTGTTCCGGAAAAACTTGCACCTGAACACCAATCGTCATATAATTACAAAATTCAAGATTGCCGCCAGGGCCACCGTATGAAGTTGTCTATATAATTCTAATGCATGAGAGAATCTAATAACACACACTTTCGCATCCTTGCCGTCGATGATGATCCGACCATCCTGGAGCTGTATCGGAGAATCCTGAGTCCGGATGATCCGCTGCTGACGATGCCGGTCTTCGAAGTGACCTGTTGCACCCAGGGAGACGAAGCGGTTGAAACGGTTGAAAATTCACTTGAGAAAAACGAGCCTTTTGCGGTTGCTTTTTTGGATTTAAATATGCCTCCGGGACCGGACGGGCAATGGACGGCCGGTGAAATCCACAACCTGGACCCGGGGATCAATATCATCATGGTAACCGGTTATCGCAGCACCAATACCGGCCATGAGCAGACGAAGTCCAATTTTTCCGACAAATCGCTCTATCTGCAAAAACCCTTTCACCGCAAAGAAATCATTCAGTTTTCGACAGCTCTTAGCACCAAGTGGCAGGCCGAAAGGCAGCTGAAAAATCTCCACTCTGAGTTAGAAACCCTGGTTGAAAAGCGTACCGCCGAGTTGGTGGAATCCAATAAGCTGCTTAAGATGGAAATCGAAAACCGCAAACATATACAGGCGGAACTGGAACAAAGCGTTCAGAATCTTAAAAAAGTGATGAATTCGACCGTCCAGGCCATCGCCATGACGGTCGAAAAAAGGGACCCATACACCTCAGGACATCAGATGCGGGTAGCCGCACTAACCAGGGCCATTGCAAAAGCGATGAAACTTACGGAAGATAAGGGAGAAGGGGCCTACATGGCGGCGTCCCTTCATGATATCGGCAAAATATCGCTACCCGCTGAAATTTTGTCTAAACCGATAAAATTGACCAAAATAGAAATCAGTTTGATACAGGCCCATGCCCAGTCCGGCTATGATATCCTGAAAGGTATTGAATTTCCATGGCCCATAGCCGACATTATTATTCAGCATCATGAAAGATTGGACGGTTCTGGATATCCCCGGGGCCTTGCGGGCGATGACATCTCAATTGAAGCCCGCATTATCGGCGTCGGCGATGTGGTTGAAACCATGGCCTCCCATCGTCCCTACCGCCCCTCCATGGGCATTGAAAAGGCCCTGGAAGAGATTACCCGCAACAGCGGAATCCTTTACGACGCCGATGTGGTGGCGGCCTGTTTAAAGATCTTCAACGAACAAGGATTTGAATTTCCGAATTAGTGTTGCCGGCAAATCCCTTCAAATTTTATCCGTATTCCGTCTTTTCCCTTGAAATCCTTTCAACATTCAGGTATCAGAATAGCCAACAAATCTTGAAACGCCCGGGTGGCGGAATAGGTAGACGCAAGGGACTTAAAATCCCTCGGTCCTAAGGGCTGTGCCGGTTCGATTCCGGCCCCGGGCACCAGTTAAATAAAGGGTTTGCGGCGATTGCCATAAACCCTTTTTCATTAGATTTTGCTTTTGGTTGGTTAATTTGTCCCCACTCTGTCTCCATTTTATTTTCAATAAAAAACCGGCCCCCAAATGAATGAAAGCCGGTTTTATTTCCCCCTGTTTTTCAGGTTCAGGATTGCCCCCCTGTAATCCTGTAAGTTATTGATTTACCATGCTGCCACTATATTCGTTTTTATAGATCGTTGCTCTATGGGCCTCTGAGGCGGTAACCCTGCCGCTAATTAATTGTAAGTATCTGATAAATGTCATCGATGCCCCTCCCAAGTCAAGATTTTGATTTTATTTGACAGGCCAGTGTCAAAATTGCTATCTACCAATGAATTTAAACTTTTAAAAAAGCGCCAACCGATAACCCAAAAGGAGATTATCGAATGAGCTTTATTTCAAAACCCCATTTCTCATAGAGAGATGGGGTTTTCGTGTTTGGGATATACGAAAAATATCTGAAATTTACTTTGATTGCAGATAGTCAAGATATCTGTACTCGGAATTCCGTCAAATTTAGTGCTAATTTAGAGCATATCACAATTTTGGTCGAAATCCGGAAAATTGGTTGACTAAAACCCACCGATTTGGGTATGAAAAATAATAATCTATCGCTGATTCTCCTATACCACCAGACCTGAAGTGGTTTTCATGCAACTGGATCTAATCCTGCTGCTCATCTGACACTGCGTTTCTCTGGAAAACACACATACAGAGTCCAAAGTTTGAAACCTTAAAATTGGGGGGCTGCAATGCTGACGACTCTGTTCCTAATAGGACTTCAGTTCTGTTGGTTGTGAGAGTTCGCTTCTGAGATATAACATGGCTTAGTAAGGAGGAGGAGAAATGCCAAATAGTTGTTTAGAACATTCTTGTCATTACTATTTGTCCTTACTCGCTCTTATCGAAAGCGAGTTCTTATCAGTATCAGTTCACTAGTAACCCCTGTTTCCACAATAAAGGAGATCGTGATGAGGACAATGGAATTTAGTTTTCATAAGGTGGCGAACTATGCTGCGTTTTTCGTGTTCTTATGCTCAGTACTCCTGATATCTGGAGCAAGCACAGTGCAAGCTGAAAACAATGCATGGGTGTTGGATAGGGTTGAATACGGAACAGATCAATACACTGAGTGGGTAGTCGAGGCGTGGGGTTTTAAAACGGAATATTCCGTTTCACTAGTGGGAGTTGCAATTGAAATCTACGACGAAACATACCCAGACAACCATGGACGGGACCGTAATATTATGGCAAGATGTGGAATTTAGATTTGACTATGACACCCCTCCCGAAGAGTTAATACCCGGTAAGGACTGTGGCTTTTTGGTGATGGGTAGCTAGTAGTGGTGATACTTGGCATGAGTCTTCCTCTGAAAGCTTTATGTCTTATGTGGATACGTGGAGCTATAGCGGTCAAAGATTGGGTCAAATATTCAGTATGCAGATGGGCCTTGACCAAGAAAACCAATCAGCGGTTGAAATAAATGCATTCAAGGTTCCGGACTTGGTTGATGGTCAACTCAAGATAAAGGTTCGACTAGGTATAGGTGCTCAATTCTATGTAAATTTCATCTATGAGCCGGGAACTGTTACACTGGAAGATGAGCGTTTTGTCATTACGAATACAAGTAGTTGTCCGCCCCAGCTCAACAATGTACCGTTAGAACTAAATGAAAGTCAAGAGGTTGACGAGTTTAGCAGCCTTAACAATGGAGGTGAATGTGAGCCCACGGCCAACGTCAACAATGTACCGTTAGCACCAAATGAAAGTCGAGAGGTTGACGAAGGCACCATCCTCTCAATGAGCAAGGATTCGAGGGTTCGTATAGATTATGAATGTGCTGGATATGGGTTTTTGGTTTTTTTAATTCTGGAACTTTTTGAGGATGATTTAGTCCATAATTTCCCTCTTCTTTTAATCGCATTTTTGGATGGTCTTGAGGCCAATTCACCAGACTGTGATGCAGGGGTTTATAAAACTGCTGCCAAAGCAACAGAAAGTAATCGAGTGACACTTGAACTGAAATCCGGAGCAGCACGCTTTGAAAGTGCGCGTTCAGATCTGGAAATAAACATTGAAACCGGGACGGCAACAGTGAACTCGTTTTCACAAAATGACTTTGCAGTTGGCTATAATCCGGACGCAGATATGACAATTGCCGCCTGTTATAAGGGAAGTGTGACGGTTGATCCCGCTAACACGGCACTGTCAGGCGTAACGCTTGAAGCTGGACAGTATGTCAAGGTGACAAGCAACAGTATCGGCCCTGTCACCCGTATTTCTAAGGCCTCTCCCGTGTCGTTTCTGTTGCTTTTAAATGATGACGGTAAATAGCCTATTTTATTTTAAACGATATCACTCTTGTCCAAAAACGGTTTTTGACTGAAAACGATTGAAAACGTCCTCCTCATGGGGCAACGTAGTTAGTGACGAAAACAACAAAACCCCAAAGAGAGGAGGACAAGATCATGGTACGTCGGCAAGCCTTTTTAGTCAACTTCTTGCTGTGTTCCGTCGGCAAGAATTTTATCGATTGGTCATGAAGCATCGAGCCGAATATTACTCCAAAGGTTTCAACTCATGGGATCATTTCTCGGCGATGCTGTAGGGTATAATGGCCTTGAGGTGCGAGGATCAGTCTATAATCTGCTCGATAAGCACTATACAACTCCCACCCGACCACAACTCCCTAACGACATGCCCAAGCCCGACAGACACTAAATAGTTGAAGTGAAGTACAGTTTTAGGGAGACGTGGCCCTATCCGATATTTTCTATTACGCTGGTATATCACAAATCTTTAATGCAGCTCTGAAACCTTTTATACCTCTAACAAAGTTGTAAATATCAGTACCCTAAAAAAATTTGTGATATCATCATTTCCAGTATCCGATGCTAAATTGCATGTTTCTGCTATATATCGCTGGTATTGACGGCATTGAAAACTGTAAGATATACGAAACATACATGCACTTTGGCCAGTTTCACATATTGGCAAGATGATCTGTAATCAAGCACAGACCTCCTTTCCATCGATAAATCCCATCCAAACAATACCACAATGTGGTATAAACATTTAAAATAATTATATTTTTGTTGACGTTATTGATTCGTTACCGTATTGAATAGAAACACATTCCTTTTGAAACCGGTCCTGTATCTTAAATCAGGTTCCATTGTGAAACTTCTCCTGTTCTGCTGGCCTCATTCTCGATTCATTTTTTCCATTAAATGTGTCAAACAAGATTTTTGAATATAATAAATCTGAATAAAATTTTTCGGTAATCACAAGACACGCAGTACCCATACTTTGGGGAAAGGTTGGGGAAATGCAGACTGTCTTAAACCAAAAGCCGAGTTGCCTATTGAAAGGTGGCTTGGCTTTTTTATTGGAGAAAGGGGGATGAAAATGATCGATAAACATTTGCTTAGAGCCTTTAAGTTGAGTTTAATTTCGATAGGAATCTTATTTTGCTTTACAATACAATCTCATGCAGCCAGTTTCACTCTGGTGAAGACCATCGATCTAAAACCTTTAGTTGGAGACGTTGGGTCTATTGAA
The DNA here is from genome assembly GCA_963821065.1 of uncultured delta proteobacterium. Lineage (GTDB taxonomy): Bacteria > Desulfobacterota > Desulfobacteria > Desulfobacterales > JAFDCJ01 > JAFDCJ01. The sequence goes on from CAWGCM010000032.1 coordinate 62,654, forward strand.
GTTGATGTAGTGGGTGATGAACTCTACGTTGCCAACTGGATGCAAGACAAATACTATCCGAATTGATCCTGTCACAGATAAGCGTGCTTGGTTCGTTTACGTTAGGCAGTGGGATTAAGATTGATAACCACGGTTCAGAATACAATCCAGTCACTGGAAGGTTACTTCATGCCAGAGATGATGATGACGGAGGGTACCCTGGTTTTGATGCTTATTTTGAAACAGACATCTCAGGCGGAGTTGTAAATGCCCGTATGACCTTTTTGGGTCAGGAGATAACTCTGAAGATCCAGAGGGTTTAACCGTTGATCCTCTACAGGTCGTGTCTGGGTTTCAATGGCGAGCCCCATGGAGGGCCGGATGGTATCTTTAAAATCAATCCAAATGATGGCACAATTCTGAACCACCTTGATGTTGGTGGAGCTTTTGCTTTAGGTTTTAATCCTATCTCCCAAAAATTGTACTTCGCAGATGGGGGAGGGATGATTAATGAGGTTTCTCCTGATGGTACCGGACTGTTAACTGTCTTTAATCCTGGTTTTGGACAGATTTTTGGAATGGCCTTTACACCAAGTGGCGATTTAGCTCTATTAGATTTTGGACATAATGTTGGAGCCCCCGATCCCAGCCAAATACTTCTCTACGACAGCAGTGATGATGCAGATAATGTATTTACAGCAGCACCCGAAGACACAGACGGTGACGGTATCCCCGACGATGAAGATGCCTGTCCTTATTCAGACCTGAGCGACACCGTTGTAATTGATGGTTGGGACTCTGGAGTTGAAAACGTGCTTCTCGAGGATGGTTGCACTATTTCTGATCTTATTTCTGAGTGTGCTGATGAGGCTGACAATCACGGTGAATTTGTAAGCGCAGTATCTCACACAACCAATTCCCTGAAGAAAGAGGGGATAATCAGCGGCAAAGATAAAGGAAAGATTCAGAAATGTGCTGCGAAGGCTGACATTCCATAAATCCACTTAATTTTCAAAAAGCATGGGCAGGGTCAGCAATGGCTCTGCCTTTGATAAAGTTATACCATACAGATAATATAAAATAAGCAGCACCCATTCTTCGGGGGAAGGTTGGAGAAATGCAGACTGTCTTAAACCAAAAGCTAAGTTGCCTTTTATAGGTGGCTTGGCTTTTTTATTGGAGGAAGGGGGGTGAGATGAAAAAAGGAATAATTTTTCTTGCATTGGCTATCATTTTACTACTGTTACCCGGAAATGTGATGGCTCGTATTTTTACTCTTTACCAGGGGCAATTGTCCAAGTTTGGAGCTGTATATGAAGACCCAGGTGGTGGGTACACCTTTTATATTGCTGAAGATGATCCCTATAACCCATATCCCTCGCATCCAGAATATTTTACCGGTCCAATTGGAGGAGGTTATCAGTTTTTTGGACAAGTTTGGAATCGGCCAGAGTTCTGAAGAAAATTGGGGTGAGCTTGGTATTGGATCTGTTTTGATAAAAACTGCTTCATGGCAAAGAGATACGTTGGAGGAAATAGGAGCTGCTGATCTTACTGGTTATGATCAATTTGCATTAAATCTCCGAAATGTAAAAAACCCACCGCGAATTTGGTCTGTAAATCTTTTTATTGAAACGGGCTATTCAGATCTTGGTGAATCTAACCAACGCTATTATGGCGGTTGGACTCAATTTGAATCTGGAGATTCTGCGATTTTAACTCTTGATTTGACTTCTGTTGATTATCTTAATCATGTAACAAGTATTGGTTTTGGAATTGGGAGTGATTTTGCTCCAAGCGTAATAGATTTATATGTTTTTCAAGCCTACCCGGTGTCATATACAATAGATGAAATATTGGATTTTTTTAATAATTCTTGCAGTGATGGAAGTCTTTTGGGGCAAGGCTTTGGCAAATCAGCCGTTAAACGATTAAACGCGTTTGGGAATCTTCTGGAAACAGCAGCCGATTTGATCAATGTTGGAGACTTTGAAGGAGCATGCCAGCAGCTATCATCTGCCCACAAAAAATGTGACGGAATAAAGAAACCAAAGGACTTTGTGACAGGTGAGGCAACAGTAGAATTAGCTGGGAGGATTGAAGATTTGATGAAATACCTCGAATGTTATTGATTATCTTTATCAATTACCCTATGCACTGTGGTATTGTGTTATGCAGTACTATATGAAATATCCTTGTGATATGTATGGTATGGGCGTATTATTTGAAGTTGAGAGTTATAAAAAGTTGCTTGACTCTAACATATATGCCTTTTTGTGTGAGATATAGTCAATAGTTGTGTATGAAGAAATCAGGCGGCGATCCGTTTTTCTTCGACACCATTGACAAATTTTACTCCTCTAATCACTTCTGCCAGGCGTTGTGGGTGATGCAGTCGAATCCATCGTTTCTGTGCACACTGGCAGAGTTTAAAAGCCATTGTAATAACGGTCTGGGCTGAAAAACAGCCGCGCACCTTTTTGGTTCGTAACCTTACGGTTGCAAAAGTTGATTCAATCGGATTGGTGGTACGAATGTGTCTCCAGTGCTCAGCGGGAAAATCGTAAAAGGTCAGCAGCGCCTCATGATCTTTTTGGAGACACTCTGCCGCCTTGGGATATTTGGTGCCGTAGACATGGATAAAATCATCAAAGTGACGCTGGGCCTCATCCTTTTCCGGGGCCTGCCAAATCTGATGCAGTTTGGCTTTGGCCCTTGCCTGTAGGCTCTTTGGCAACTTGTTGAGCACGTTGGCGGTCTTGTGAACCCAGCAGCGTTGCCAGCGGGTGTTGCCGTATACCTTGGTCAGTGCTTTCCAGAACCCCAGGGCGCCGTCTCCCACGGCCAGCTGCGGTCCGATCTCAAGACCGCGGCCTTTGAGATCCAACAGCAGCTGGGTCCAGGACAATTCGCTTTCGCGGAATCCACCCTCGATGGCAACCAGTTCCTTGTTACCGTCTTCTGTGGCGCCGATAATGACCAGCAGGCACTGCTTATCGTCCATGCGCACATTGCAGTATATGCCATCGGCCCAGAAATACACATACCGCTTTGCCGGAAAGGTCGCGCTTTTGCCACTGATCCAGATCCTGCTGCCAGACCGTCTTTAAGCCGGCTGATCGTGGCCGGCGACAGCCCTGGGGCATCCTGGCCAACCAGGGCCGTCAGAGCATCGGAAAAATCACCTGTGGACACGCCCTTTAAATATAGCCAGGGAATCAGCTCTTCCATGCTTTTGGTTTTGCGAAGATATGGTGGCAAAATCGAGGAGCTGAAATGAATCCTTTCCTGACGGATCCGGATGACGATCTCGAACACGAGGAGCTTTAACCGGAACCGGGCCGATTCCGGATTGGATCTCTCGCTCGGGCCGATAACCATTTGTGACAATCCGTTGTCTGCCGGACTCGTCCTTTTAACTCGGCATATTGATTGATAAAAAGCTCGATTTCGGCCTCCAATGCCTGGGCTAACAATTTCGGGCTCCCTGACGGATAATTTGGTGATCTGGTCATCGATAAACGGCTCTGGCTTTTTGAAATCAATTACATTATCGTTTCTCATGGGTGGTGTATCCTTTCCATTTTAAAGTGGCCGGTTCGACTGCTGGAGACACAATTAACCGGTGGATACACCGCCTTTTCCTCTAAACACAACTTTTAATCATAACTCTTTTTGTGCTGCAAAAGATTATATTTGAATTGTTCTTTAGTTGATGGTGCAATATTATGATGACCCCTTTTGAGAAAGCAATTTATGAGAAAGCCCAGAAACTAAAGGATCTGGAAAAAAAATACTAAGAATCACTGATAAAGAATATGTAAGAATCACTTATCAATCTAAATCACCACCAACGCGAGATGAAATTGCTAAGTATGCTAAGGAATTGTGGCTGATTGGAGCTGAGGCTTTCCATCTTCGAAATGATATCGCTGAATGTTTTATTGAAAACATGAGCATTTTAGTTTTTAACGACAGTGTAAAGGAAATTTTAATTAAAATACGAGAAAAAAAGAAATTCGAGTGTATTGCATTTTATGAACTATATTCGAAAGACTGGCTCGAGGATTCTGAAACTAACAAGGAAATTTTAATTAAAATGCGAGAAAATTTTGATTTCGCTATTGATTTTGAACAATTTTTACTGGCTAAATATGATGAGTGGTTTGATGATTTCTTTCAGAGATACCATCCTTTGACCTATCATTTAGAAATCATGGCAATAGGACCAATATTATCATCTTCAAAAATACCATCGAGAGCGTTAGTTTATTTTGATGAAATACGGGAAGTCTATTCGCTTGGCTTCTATTTATCGGCTATAGCTTTATGCAGAGCAGTGTTGGAGATGTGCCTTTTTGACAAGTTGCATAAAAAATTTCCTAAGAATAAATCAAATGAATTAGAAAAGGACGTGCTGCAGCGGTTAGCAATTCGAGCCAAAAAAGAAAATCTTCTAAACAGTAATGAAAAGAATTAGCCGATAAAATACGTATGTCTGCAAATGAAATTATGCATGACAAAAGATCATTAAATCAAATTTCTATCCAGACGAAAAGAGATACGTTTGATATTATAACTAACACAGTTAAAGTTTTGGAAATACTATATTCCTAAATTTTTGCAACTTCGATACTTAAAAGTAGTATAGCACTTTGAATAATTTGAGTTCCTGCAATGTACATCAGGTCGAAGAGACCTTTATTTTTTTGGGATACTCTTAACGTTCAAAATTAATATCGAGTGTTGAGCATAGGCAAGTATCATGTGCTTTGAGAAACTGGAAAACCCGATACCTGAAGGTAAGGAGGTAACTGTGGTTGATTTGATTAACGATGTTTTCAAACCTGTATATAAAAGGGTTTTAGAGAAAAAAGCAGATTTAATCGGGAAACAAAAAAAAGCCACACATGGTTTTGAGTGCTGGTTGCCTCGTTCAGCTCATTATTGCTTTGGAAGACACAGATTTAGGCCCGATGTCATAAAAAGGGAGCAGATATTACTTTCTCTGATGGACGAAACTGAGTTAAAAGCAGAATCAGGTTTTAGCTTCGATTGGATAATTGAAGAGGGTGCTTTGAAGCATAAAGCGCCTGTATTGTTCTTAAGTGGACTGAAAAGAAAGAATAAGATCAAAGAATTAGAGGAACGACCTGATGTAAAAGTATTGCATTATAAATATTTAAGTGACGGAAAAGACGATTGGATATTAGGCTTGATCGAACCGATACAATTCTATATTGATAAACATAAATAACCATGAGAAAAATGATGAAAGAAAAAAGAAAAACCAAAACATCAGTGGAAAAAATGCTAAAAAAAAGCACAAAAAAATTATCCTCCTCAACTTAGAAAAAGAGGAAGCTATCAGGATTTTGAGGACTTGAAAGATCACTTAGAAAATGCACCAGATTCTAAAATTACAATGTGTATGGACAAGGCTTTACTCGAAGGAAGAACATATGACCAGTTGCTCGAGGAAATGGCTATAAACAACAAACGTCTTGGTAGTAACGATTTCTTAAATATTAGTCGCATCGATCGTCATATCAAGTATCGTGAAGAAAATGATGGTTGGATTTTTAAATATTCTGGTGAACCCAAGGAATCAAATACATCGTGCGTCTTGTTGGCTTGACCACATAGTCTGCTATTGGCAGGGCGGAAGGACAATACCTGAGAACGCAAGATTATCGCATCGATTATGTAATAGAATAAGAAGTGGACTATGATAAGAAACTCTAAATTATAAAAAATGATAACACTATTTAAATCTGTATTTCCAATAATGGTAGATATTGCTAATATGTCTCGTTTATATGCATTTCATGTAACTGCTATGAAAAGCAGTATATCAAGCGGCTAAATTCCGTGAGATATTCGAATTATATATGGCTTTTTTCAGTCGGAATTGATAGTTGAGCTACTGGCAAGCAATCTGAATTTTGAAGACATAACATTTTACAGTTAGTTCTGTATATCATTACAATTTACATGATAAACTGAGCAGTATAATTACTGGTTATAACCGAGATAAATTATGGGACGAAAGGCAAATCTATATTCTGGTAAGTGGCGAATATTTGAAATGGAAATGTGGGATCAGGATTTTATAGATCTCGAAATTGAAGGCCATTTCACTTTTGAAAAAGATGAATTAGGAAGTTTTCAGTTTGGTTTAGTGCAAGGGCAATTAGATTATAGAATTGAAGACATCGATGGGCTAGAAGGCTTGAATTTTAGTGGGACCGCGAGCGATGAGAATGATCCTGCATCAGGCAGGGGCTGGGTAATCATCGAAGGTGATCTAATAAACGGCAAGATCTATTTTCTTGGGGATAGCTTTAAGGTTAAAGCTAAGAAAAGTAAGTAACGACAAGTTATAACCTTGCCACTGGAGCAGACGGCCTGAAGACCGTGGTTCTACGTAGAGGTCATGCAAGCCTGAGGTTTATTATGATCTTTTGAATACCCCATCCGCTTGCGGTGGGGTAAGCATGCGGAAGAGGGGTTTGGGGGGAAACCACGTTTCCCCCCAAGTATAATCAGATTTTAATCAGTTTTGATACCCCGCCCGCTTGCGGCGGGGAGATTCATTTAGGCCGCTGCTCACCGGCGGTCGTTGATGCCTTTGGATAATGGCATGAATGAGCCACAATTTTATAACTGGTTATGTGATCAATATACCGGCGGTACCAGGGAGTCTAGTCATATGCCACCGTCATTTGCACAAATGCACGACTGTCTTACAAAAAAGAGTTATCCAAAAAGTTAGGTCTAGCAAAGGGACTATATATTGAGTCAAAGCCTCGATCGCTCAACAAGGGGAACGTAAAGGAGAAAAGGTTATTATCGCAAGACCACGCAGCGGACAAGTTAGAATTCATGAAGATTGCTGGGGGGGATGACATTACTTGCCAAAGAACCCGAGCAGGGGGCATCTACAATGGTACATATTCAATTTGGGATTGGCATCGTGAAAATTGCGATGGCGACGGTCAAGGATAGCCAATACCTAAATCACGACACACATTGGCCTCAATGCAGAACATGCCGACCACTTCATGGCCCCTGAGCGGCTAAAGCGAGCGGTTAGCGAAAGTAATTGCCAAATTAAACTTGAACCTGTTTATTAATCATTGGTTTTATTATACTCCGCCAGGTGACCAAATCGTTGAAGATACCATATACATTTATTGGCAGACAGGTTTAAAATCTTTGACATACTCAAAATATATCTTTACATAGTTCGATAACCATCGAATTAAAGAGATTGGCAAGGTATCTTACATCGCAGATACTTGATTCTAAATTTTCGATACCTTGAAATGAACCCATTTTGCCACAATTTGCCAGTGATAAAAATTATATGGGTGATAGTCTGGTTTGAAACATTTCTCATAACGCACAAACAGCAATCAAGAGGTGAGATATGAAAAAATCAATTTTTATCATTTCTTTTATCTTCCTGTTAGCAGGCTGCGCGACCACACACATGTCTAAAACCGATAAGGCTCCCGATCTAAACCTGCAGACCGACAAAGCGACACTAGTAATTATTCGCGAAACTTTCTTTGGCGGTGGTATCGTTTTCTGGAACTACTTAGACGGCAAGCTAATAGGCGAAACTATGGGAAAAACATATTTTGTAACTTCTGTTACACCAGGACCGCATTATGTAGTGGTAGCAACCGAGAATACATGTGTTGCTCATTTTGATTTCAAGCCTGGGAAAACTTATTTCCTTGGCGAAGGGGTTGCTATGGGTGTATGGCGTGCTAGAACTTCTGGATTTTATCCAATGACACCAGAAGATGCGACAAATGCAATGAAGAATTGCAGCTATTTGGAATATGATCCCAAAACGGGTCAAGAGGATATGGACCCTAAATTATACCAGCAGGCAATAGATGAATACCATATGGATGTAAAGGAAAATCCAGATGCATTTAAGGATATTTTAGAGTATGACGGGGATGGCC
>CAWGCM010000033.1:0-77172 GCA_963821065.1 uncultured delta proteobacterium
ATTGGACCCCAGAAAAACATCGGTACCTTGCTATGTCCAATGGGTTGTTACAAAACACAGGGCTTAAAAAACGCCAGCCATAGAGGGCTCACAACAAGGGCAGATCACGAAAAAAGGCATCCGCCTGGATTTTTGTTTTAAGGGAGTGCAACGGTGTGCCAACCAAGCTATGGGGATTTCAACCACCAATATCACGGGATCACCGTTGCAGTCCCAACTATTGAGATAGAAGTTCCTGACGGAAAGGAACCTGATCTCGCATGATGTAATAACAAATCCGAGCCAGTTTATTGCTCAGCGCTTTGGTGGCAAGGCTCGTATTTGCCTGGGCCACTTTTCGGTTATAGTAGCTTCTGAAACGCTCATTGTATCTACGGGATAAATGGGCAGCTTCGGTGAACGCCCAGCTCAAATAGCGATTGCCGTTTTTACGGTTGCCATGTCCTTTGCTTTTGCCGTCCGATAGTCGCTTAGAAGATACACAGCGGCTATAGGAAGCAAAGTTGCCGACTTGGGCAAAACGACCGATATCACCGACTTCCAGCATAATGGTCATGGCCAGAATCAGGCCGATGCCGGGAACCGTCAGCAATTGCTGAAATGCTTTATTGAGTTTTACTTTCTTTTGTATTGCTTTTTCCAGTCGCTGAATTTGCTGCTTTAAAAATACAATCGTGTCTAAATTGGCCTGTGCGGAGAGAACGATATGCTCTTCTTTCAATAGCTGCTGTAAGTCTTCGACGGTAAACTTTCTGATGTCATTGGCACTGACTCTTTGGCCACAGCAGCGCGCAATTAAGGATTGCAGACTGAGGATGTGAGAGGTTTTATGGCGCACTAAGAACAAGCGCTTTCGTGCCAGATCACGCACCGGCCGGTCTTCTTTGGGATAAATGTAGCCTTGCGGTAAGATGCCCAAAATCAGCATCTGAGCCAGAAAGAAGGCATCGTGCTGATCATCGGTATGCTTGATTCCTTCGTATTGCTTCATCGCCGATGGATTGGCCAGATGAACACACTGATATCCGGCATCCATCAGACCGTCGATTAACCAGTACCAATTGAAAGTGGATTCAACGACAATTCCTTTGAGTTGATCCCGGAATGGATCAAAGTGTATCTAAAATCACAGGCAACTTATTTAAAACTCGTTTTCCAAAGACGCGTTTGAATTCTTTGTCCATGATACCGATGTAAGTATTTCTTGAATGAAGATCTAAACCAGCGTATAGTTGCATACGGCACCTCCTTTGGTTTGGGGGTTAAATGTGGGTTTAACCGCTTATAACAAATCGCAAACTGTTTTGCGATGGGGAGGTGCCTTTTAGATGATTATCAAGATACATGTACCTGGCGTACTCGTCAAATTCGGGGCAATTTTAGAGCATATCTTTAATTTTGCCGAGGTTCAGAGAATCTCAATGTACCTTTATTGCAAAACCACATTTGCTTTTTATAAAACAAATAGGAGAACGGGGATGAAAAAAGGAACTTTCATTATTCTTGCCATTGTCTGCTTTTTTTCCTGCTCTGATAGTCGATATAAATCTGCGGAAAATGTTGCCGAATTATCTATTTCTTTTATTGACCAGAACTGGGATGGTAAAGATGTACCTACAAGTGGGCAGTGTAGATCTTGTGATGGCAAAGGACTCAGCCCGGCTCTGCTGGTTAAAAATATACCAGAAAATACAGATGTCCTTATCGTTGAATTTGAAGATAAAACTATGAATGTTTTTCACGGTGCAATCAGGGTTCCAGTTCCTGAAAAAGCGGAAATAGCTATTCCATCTTTTCAAGACCAAACCTACAATTTGCCTAAAGGAATTGAAGCTGAATCCGAACATACTGCTCCAATCGGTGCATCAGGTCCGTATTTGGCTCCGTGCGGTTGTGGCCTCAGGAATAAATATGTGGCCACTATAATGGCAATAAAAAATGAAAATTCAGGTAAAAATTTGCTTCTTGGAAAAGGAAAAATTATATTAGGAAGATTCTAAATCCCAATAAGCGCAACCGATATCAAGCTGTACATCTCCAACTAATCGGTAAAAATGTAGCCTCAAAAAAAGTTATGATATTATCAATTCTAATTATTTGGCATCAGGTTGTTCTTTCTGCTATGAAAAACAACATATCAATCCGGCTAAAACCGTGTGATACTCGAATCATATCACCATAGATTTCGATGATTATCGAATTACATAGATTGGCAAGATAAGTCAGGTTTGACAACCAACTGTTTTTGGGTCTAATTTTGCGCATATCACAACTTTTCCCTGGGTTTGCATAATCTCAATATACCTTTAATCGACTAATATTTGATTTTCTGTTAAGATATCACCACCTGCCGGAATCCACGATTATGATTGACTAAATCCCATCAATTTGTTTAATAATATTTAATATGCCATTCCAACTGCGTATTCCGGAGCAAAGTTACCACCCATTCCGTTTTATTGTTACCACCGATTCCGCTGCATTGTGACCACCCATTCCGGAACATTGTGACCACCCGTTCCGCTGGATTGTTACCACTTTAACGGGCAATTTATATCGAAGACGACGCTGGATAATTTGGTCTTTTGAGTTATCGTCCTCCTAAAATTATATTCAGGAGGACATATGGCAAAGGAAAGATTATCCATGCGAAAATTGAAAGAAGTTCTCAGGCTTAAGTTTGAATCCGATCTGAGCAATCGGCAGATCGCCAAAAGTCGTTCGACATCCCACGTGACGGTCGGCAAATACCTGGCTTTAGCTGAACAGGCCGCCCTGTCATGGCCATTGCCGGAAAACCTCGATGATGCCGAAATTGAAAAACGGCTCGTTGAGCATGTCCCCAGAAAACCATCGCAAAAGCCTGCGATGCCGCTCGCTGCAGTACCTGCACCAGGAACTGAAACGAAAGCATGTCACTCTGCAGCTGCTTTGGTATGAATACAAACAGCAAAACCCCGATGGCTATCAGTACAGCTATTTTTGTGAACTTTACAGCCAGTGGGTTAAAAAACTGATGTTTGTTTACGACAGCACCATCGGGCCGGTGAAAAGGCCTTTATTGATTATGCCGGACAAACGGTTGCCATCATTGATCCTGAGACCGGAACGCTTCAATACGATGCACAAATTTTTATCGCCACCCTGGGAGCCAGCAATTATACCTTCGCCGAAGCCAGTGCCTCTCAGAGCTTGCCAGACTGGATTGCCTCTCACATACGGGCCTTTGATTTTTTCAACGGCGTTCCCGAAATCTTGGTGCCCGATAATCTTAAATCCGGTATCACCCATGCGTGTCGCTATGAGCCCGAGGTCAACCCCACCTATCTGGATTTAGCCCAGCATTACCACACCACGGTAATCCCAGCGCGGGCCGGAAAACCAAAGGATAAAGCCAAAGTGGAAAACGCCGTTTTGGTCGTCGAGCGCTGGATCCTGGCAGCGTTGAGAAAATCACACGTTCTTTAGCCTGGCCGAACTCAATAAAACCATTGCACAAAAACTCGTTGAATTTAACAACCGTAAATTCCAAAAGCTCGATGGCACCCGCAAACAGCTGTTTGAAAATCTCGACAAACCGGCTTTAAAGCCGTTGCCGGTTAAACGATATATTTACGCCGAAATCCAGGCTGCTGTATGAGTTCAGAAAGGCTGTCGCTAACGAAGATGTGACCTTTTTTGAAGGAAAGTGTCTGTCATACAGCCGCAATGTGGCCTATCATCCGGTCATCGATATCTTAAAATCAAACTTCCTCATCAATGAATCGGACAGTGATGCCGAAATCACGGCAAAGGTGAAAAACGACCTCAAGACCCTGGAGGTTGATGAGGCTTCGAGCGTACCTTATTTTCTGGAGCTTTTATCGGTCCGGCAAAGCGGTGAAGGCGGAACGGTCAGTCACCCCGGAGATCATGAAAGATCGCATTATCGAAGCCTTAACTCGAATCCTTATCAAAGGTTCGCAAAAAAGGCCGTTGATCCTCGCCATCGAGGACCTGCATTGGGTGGATAAGAGTTCCGAAGAAGCCTTTAAGGCATTGTTGGATACCATATCCGGAGCAAGGGTCTTCATAATTTTTACCTACCGGCCCGAGTATGTGCACACCTGGGGCGGAAAGTCCTACCACAGCCAGGTAAATCTGAACCGGCTTTCCAACCGTCAAAGTCTGGCCATGGCGCCAATCTTTTAGGTTCCAAGGGCAACGATCGGGCGCTTGAAGATTTGATCCTGGAAAAAACCGAAGGGGTGCCTTTTTTCATCGAGGAATTTATCAAATCGTTGGTGTCGCTGAAGATCATCGAAATAACGGACCACACCTATCGCATTGCGGACGACCAACATAAACTCACTATACCGGCCACGATCCACGATGTCATTATGGCCCGGGTCGACTCGCTGCCGGACGGTGCCAAAGAAGTGCTTCAGACCGGATCGGTCATCGAGCGGGAATTCAGCTATGACCTGATCAAAACGGTAACGGACTTCGGAGCGTTGTTTGCCTCTTTATCACGAATCCCTTTTATGATTTTCGTATTCACTGGGCCAATCAAAATGAGAGTTGTATAGGGCAATTTGGGGGGGGTGCCCCCTCCGATTTCCAGGAAAAGATTTTGTTTCCAGCCATAAAAGCAAGAATTTATCTCTAAAAAATCCCGAAATATAGTATTTTATAGATTTATTACTTGACAAATAATCTTAATTAACCTATTAATATGGAAAACCATATTTTATGGGTAGACTCAATGAAAGGCGGAAAAAGACCAGGAGCCGGACGTCCAGTCGGCTCAATATATCCTGAAGAAAGGCGCAGAAAGCCAATAAATGTTCGATTGCCTCTATGGCTTGCCGATTGGCTAAAGAAACATCCTGAACCTTCAGGGAGGCTAATTGAAAGGGCATTGATTATGACCTATGAACTTAAAGAACCCAAAATGAAAGGAGGTAAATGATGGCTTGCATTGCTAAAAGGCGGGGGCGGTATGTCATAGACTTTTATGATACCTATGGCAAACGCCGATGGATAACAATGCCGAAAGGCACTACCAAGAAAAAGGCAAAGGAAAAACTGAGAGAAGTTGAAGACCAGTTGCAGAAGGGGTATTTATTTCCCTGATAAAAAGATTCCAAATTTCAAGCAAGTTGCAAAGGATTGGATTGAATACAAAAAACCCAATCTCAGACATTCAACATGGTCTGTTTATGAGGGACATACTCGAAACCATTTCGATGATTTTAACCGATTAAAATAAATCGAATAACCACCGCAAAGATTGAAAAGTGGATTACAGCCAGACACAATGAAGGAATGAATATCGGCACCATTAGAAAAGATACTCGTAACCTTGGGTCAAATTATGGCCTATGCAGTGCGGCACGGATACATTGATTATAATCCTGTCAGGGATGCGGAAAGACCAAGGGGTAACGGTGAAACTGAGAAGGACAAAATCAAGGTTTTGGCACCCTCCGAAATCAATGCTTTTATAGATGCTGAAAAGGATATGAAATACGGACCTTTTTTAGGCTGGCAATTTTTAGCGGAGCAAGGCAGGGTGAACTATTAGGTTTGAAATGGTCGGATGTTGATTGGGAAAATAACCAAATTCATATTCAACGAACTTTCAACAATCAGAGGTGGTACGACACCAAAACAGAGGCTTCAAATAGGAAAATAGATTTGGGGCCTGCAATGATGACAGAGCTTAAAGAGTGGAAACTGGCTTGCCCTCCAAATGACCTTGATTTGATATTCCCCAATGAAGCAGGACAGCCAATAAATCATAACAACATGGTGAATAGACATTTTAATCCGGCATTAAAAAAGGCAGGATTGAAAGAATCAGGTTTCACGACTTGAGGCACACATATGCAAGCCTTTTAATTGAGCAAGGGGAAAACATTAAATACATCCAAACTCAGATTAGGTCATTCAAGTCCGACAGTGACCTTGAACGTTTATGCCCACCTGATGAAACCCGTCAATCAAGAGGCACCTTCCAGGCTGGAAAATACCATTTTTGAATCAAGTGGTAGCAAAATGGTAGCAGAAACGAAAAAAGGGGTTACGGTAAAAACTGTAACCCCTTGAAATTACTGGTAGGCGGTACTGGATTTGAACCAGTGACTTCTACCGTGTGAGGGTAGCACTCTCCCGCTGAGTTAACCGCCCGTATCGTTGTAGAGCTTTTTATAGATAATGGTTCTTTAGTATAAAATCAAGAGCTTTTTTCAAAGGGTTTATCCGGGCTGTCTGTCTCCGGTTCCGGTTCGATATCGTTTTCGGTTTCGCGCAGCGTATCTCGGAACGGTTCATCTACCGGCAAGCCGGTTTCAGGTGATTTTTGTTGCCTCGAGTCGCTCCCCTGTGGCTTCTATGCCACCTGAATTCTCCAAAAGGGTTGCTGATGTCGCGGCGGTATCAATAATATGTGCATCCGTCTTTTCGGTGGCGGCAGCCCCGAGTTCTTCGATTTCTTTGGGTGTTGGAAGGTCTCTGAGACTTTTCAGGTCAAAGACTTCCAGAAAACGCCTGGTTGTCGCATATATCAGCGGGCGTCCGGCAATCTCCTTGCGGCCCAGGATCCGGACGAGTTTGCGCTCAAGGAGCACGCGCAGAACGCCGCCGCAATCAACCCCCCGGATATGTTCAATGTCGCTGCGGATGATGGGTTGTTTATACGCGATGATGACCAGGGTTTCCAGAGCCGGTTTGCTCAGGCGCAACGGCTTCGGCTGGATGAGTTTTTTAATCCATTCGGTATATTCAGGACGAGTTCGGATTTGATATCCACCCGCAACTTCGTCAAGATAAAAGCCGCCCTGGCGTTCCTCATATTCAGCCGCCAATTCATTGGCAGCTGTTCGGATTTCGGCGGTTTCGGCCTGGGCGAGAATGCTTTTTATCCGATCAACCGTCAGCGGTTTTTCGGCCACAAACAGCAGGCTTTCGATGATATATTTGATATTTTCCATATTTAAAAGTGCCTAAATGTAGAAAATCCGTATTACCCCGGTTTGAACATGTTGGACGATCCGTACCAGAGTGAGTTTGACCATTTCTAAGAGGGCCAAAAACGTGACGATGATCTCATGTTTATCCGGGAAATCGGAAAACAATTCCAAAAAAGTTATCGACTCTTTGGATTCAAGGATGTCAATGATTTGGGCGATCCTATCTTTGACCGATATTTCATCGGCCGTCATATTCACCCGGTGTTCATCGGGGATTCTTTCAAGAATTTTCTGAAAGGCGTCAATCAGCTCGAACAGGCCGATCTTAATAAACTCATCATCCGCACCTGCTAGAAACTCACCGCGGTCCGGATTTCGAATAAATGCTTTTTCGCCCAGCAGATTGCGCTCAACCAGCTCATCGGCGGCAGACTTCATCTGGAGGTATTCCACCAGAGGTCGGGTGATCTCCTGCAGGACATCTCCTTCCTCATCTTCACCATCATGGACGGGTAGCAGCATCCGTGATTTCAACTGGGTGAGAGTGGAGGCCATCAGAAGAAAATCACCGGCGAAATCGATATTCATGGCCTGCATCCACCCGAGGTATTGGAGATACTGTTCGGTGATCAGAGCGATGGGGATATCATAAATATCGAGTTCATTTTTCCGGACCAGATGAACCAGCAGGTCCATGGGACCCTCGAATATGTCATCCAACTGGACGCGGTATAGGTTTTCTAACATAACGTCGGTGTGCTCCTAAACTGGATTCGGGTCTCCATGAGTTAAGCCGGTAAATATTTTCCTATAAATCATGATGTACCAAATCCGTTTCCACCGCAAATTCGAAACACGAAATCCAAAATCCGGATTTTTTGCCTAATTAATCTTCCGATATTATTTTGGCTCTTTATATCTTGACCGCCGCCCTGACCACTTCCATCGTCTCGCAGGCGGTTTTGCGGGCGCGGTTGCTGCCTTCGACCATAATTTCGTATACCATCTCAGGCCGCGCTTCGTAGTAGGCGCGTTTTTCACGAATCGGTTCAAGGGCTGATACAAGGCCCCGGGCCATTTTCTGTTTGCATTCCACACACCCGATTCCCGCCGCCCGGCATTGTTCGTCGATCTCCTTAACCGTATTCGCGTCGGTGTAAAGCTTGTGGAAATCAAAAACATTACATATATCGGGATTCCCGGGATCACTTCGCCGTGCGCGCTGGGGATCGGTGATCATGCGGGATACTTTGGCGCTGACTTCATCCGGGCTGTCTGACAAAAAGATGGCATTGCCGTAACTTTTGCTCATCTTGCGCCGATCCATGCCCAGGATCTTGGGGGTTTCCGTTAAAATGGTGGCCGGTTCCGGAAATACATCTCCGTAGAAATGATTAAAGCGCCTGGCGATTTCCCGTGTAATTTCAACGTGGGGTGCCTGATCGACACCTACGGGAACGCCGTGGGGTCGGTAGATGATAATATCGGCGGCTTGCAGCACGGGATAGCCCAGGAAACCGAAGGTGGACAGGTCCTTGTTGCTGAGCTCGCCAATTTGTTCCTTGTAGGTTGGATTGCGCTCCAGCCACGGCACCGGCGTGATCATTGTCAACAGCAAGAAGAGTTCGGCATGTTCCTTGACAAAGGATTGAACAAACAGCGTACTTTTTTCCGGTGTAAGTCCGGCACTGAGCCAGTCAAGCATGATCTCTTTGCGGTTATTTTCAATGGGTACCGTGTTGTCATAGTCGCTGGTGAGCGCATGCCAGTCAGCGATAAAAAAATAGCAATCATACTCATCCTGCATATTCACCCAGTTTGCCAGTGCTCCAAGAAGATTGCCCAGGTGAAGAGGTCCGGTGGGGCGCATACCACTTAAGATTCGTTTTTTTTGGTTCATTAAATTATATTTTTCCTCCTTGGGATTTTACCTCCCCCAAATAAAACTCTGATTCTGGAAAAAAGCTACTCTATCAAATGGATCGACAGGTGCAATTTATAATCCGAGGTCAATCCAGGACAGGGACCTCGGCATGGCTTATTGCTTGGCAACCAGATGACGAGCCAATTCGATTTCATCTTTTTTGGATTTGAGCTCACCGTCCAGCCTGGCATCCAAAACAGCCTCCATCACCTGCCGGTAGACCGGGCCGGGTTTCAGCCCCATTTTTTTCAAATCCCTGCCTCTTAATGAAAGCCTGGTGCGGCGAAGATCTGTAAAAAAATGGGATATGGATTTTTTTACGGCCTTATTTTTGGCAATCGCCATCATGAATAAAATCAGCTCGGTTTTAAATCCGATAAGTTTGCGGTAAAGAACGCTGTCGGATACCGGCAAATTTCGTTCAAGCCAGAATACACATCTATCGGCTTCAAATCGTTCGGCACACACTATTTTTATATCATCCGGTGCCAGTTCGAAACGACGGCAGATCTCTTCTGAAATATGGGATTTGCAATTTCGGATTAGCGCCAGAAAATAAACGATCCACTTCTTATAGGATTCCTCCAAAAAAAGCAAATCATGCCAGGACAGGACTTTTTTAACTGAATTGAGGGTTGCCAGTAAATCCTGGTCAAGCTTGATTGATGGATGAATCACTTTTAATAGATCAAAGTCATTCAGTCGTTTAATGGCAGCCACTGGATTTTCTTCCTTCAGGATGAGTCGCAATTCAGCAAACACCCGTTTGCCGCTTAGCTCTCTGAAAAAATCCATGCTGATGGCGTTGGCGATCAGACCGGCGGTTAATTTGCCAAGGGTGAACTCAAAACGCTGTTCAAATCGGATGGCGCGAAACACCCTGGTGGGATCTTCAACGAAACTGAGATTATGCAACACCCGAATAATTTTTTCCTTGATATCCCTGCGAGCGGAAAAAAAGTCGATAAGCGTACCGAATTTATCCGAATTCAGCTGAATTGCCAGCGTATTTATGGTGAAATCTCTACGGTAAAGATCAAGTTTGATCGAGCTCCTTTCCACCACCGGCAGGGCGGCCGGAAATTTATAATACTCCATTCGGGCTGATGCCACATCAATTTTAAATCCGTCCGGAAAAATAATGACGGCGGTCCCGAATTTTTCATGGATATGGATGCGGGCGCCTACTATTTTGGAATATTTTTTGGCAAAGGCAATGCCATCGCCTTCAATGACAATATCGAGGTCCTCATCACTGCGGTACAAAAACAGGTCCCGGACAAACCCGCCGACGGCATAGGCCCCTGAACCAATTTCATCTGCCACTTCACCGATTTGCTGCAAATTTCTGATCAGATCGGCTGAAAGCCGTTCTTTCATAAACCGAACAACATTGCGGGTATGTGCATGGGGCGGTTCCTTGGCGGGATCGGGCGCTTCATCCGCTGCAGGCTGGGAACGCCGCACAAGGATATTTAAAAGATCGGTGCGGGTAATGACCCCGGCGATGGTCTCATTTTCCACAACCGGCAAAATACGCTGTTTGTTGTCGATGATTTTCTTTTGTATTTCAACAAGATCAGCATCCGGTTGAACACTGGCTACCTCTGTGGTCATGTAGTCTTTGACCTGAACCCGGTCGAGCTTATGGTAGAGGGCTTTTTCGATCACCTGCCTGGTGATGTATCCGCAAAGCTTTTCGGTGCCATTTATTTTTTCCGTGACCAGAAGCGCATTCAGATTATAGCGTGCAATGATATTCCGGGCTTTTTTGCAGGCAACATCGGGGCTGATGGAGATGGCCGGCGATGACATCAAATCCTTGGCCTGGCGACTGGCCCTGATTTTTTCGTAAAGGATTTCCACCAGTCCGGTTTCCGTTTGCGCCAGCGTTTTGCCCTTAATCGATGCCGCCGCAGCATAGGGATGACCACCGCCACCAAGGGGTGTCAATATGGCGCCAACATCCACCTCGTTAATTCTGCTGCGGGCCACCACGTAAATTTTATTTTCCATTCGGGCAATGGCGAAAATAGCGTCAAGATTTTCCATTTTCACCATTTTTTGAACCAGAAAGGCAAAATCGGGCATATACTTTTCCATGGTGACGCTGGTGACAACGACTTCGATACCATTGATGTAGTATCGGGTAACCGCCTGAATCAGATCGTTTAACAATACGACCTGCTCTGGGCTGAGTTCTCTGGCAATGAGATTGGAAACAATATTTAAATTGGCCCCCCGGGACAACAGATAAGCCGCGGCCAGAAAATCCCTTTCAGTTGTTGAAGGAAAGGTAAAAGATCCGGTATCCTCGTAAATTCCGAGGCACATAATGGTGGCTTCCTCCGGAGAGATGTTGATATTTTTTTTCCGTATAATCTCGGTCAGGATGGTAACATTGGCACCGGTCTCCCCATGGATTTCAATTTCGCCTTTGATATCGTTATCGGTGAGCGGATGATGATCGTAGATATGAATTTTAATCCCGGGCTTGTCCAACAGGTTTGCAAGTTTGCCGATGCGGCCGATCTGCCGGGTGTCCACCAGAACCAGCCGGGTGACGCTGTCGAAGTCGATTCGATTGATATTCACCATGTTGAACAGATAGGCCATCGAATTGATGAAGAAGTTTTTTAAATTTTTTTCCTGTGAGCCCGGAAAGATCACCAGCGCATCCGGATACAGTTTTTGGGCGGCCAGCATGGAGGCTAATGCATCAAAGTCGGCATTTACGTGGGTGGTTATGACGGTAACATCTTTATTTTTAATTGATTTTTTGCTTTTAGGCACAGTCGTAATCCGTGATACCTTAGTGCTTGAATCCACAACTACAGTGGCACATGATTCTTAACCAATCCAACATAAGTGCTTACTCAGCACTGAGTCCCGGGTAAGTAAATATGTCATCGTTTTCACGAATCAATGGACTTTGGAAGACAGATGCACCTTCGGGTGCGATTAGGACATTTCGCTGAATTGGCCATTTTGTCAAACATTCAGACCCCATAGGTTAACATATTTAGCCTGGTATTGCCACTAGCTTATTCCCGATCAGGGCCCGGCTTATGATCTTGAAAATATAAATGAAATCGTTTGAATCGAACAGGTTGCAATCCTTGACTTTCCAGTGGCCGTTTAATAGGATTAATTTCACGGTTCACAAATTATTGTCTAAAAGACTTAAGTTTTTTTCCTCTCCGGCCGATAATGATTCTGAATATTACATTATCGCCAAAGATGCCTGCTCGTGATTAAAAATCACAGTTTCCAGGCGGTGGTAACCAGGGCAGATTTATAAAAGGCAGGCGCAGACCACCGGCCATTGTGTCTTATTTCAAATTATCAGGGAGGATTGATCATGGCAGTTTATGTGTGGACGGGCAAAAATAGAACGGGCGGAACCTCAAAAGGCGAGATTGAAGCTGTCAGCGAAGAGGCTGTAAAATCACAATTGGTTCGCCAGAAGATTACGCCGACCAAAATTAAGGAGAAGCCCAAAGACCTATTCGAGAACGTCAGCTTTCTCCAGCCCAGAGTCAAAGAGCATGATATCATACTTTTTGCCCGACAATTTTCGACCATGATCGATGCCGGTTTGCCGATCATTCAATGTCTTGACATTCTCTATTCTCAGCAGGCCAACGCCACGTTCAAGAAAATGCTGAAAGAAATCAAAGAGTCCGTCGAGGGTGGGGCAACCCTGGCCGAAGCACTGAAAAAGTTTCCCAAACAGTTTGATGACCTGTTCGTCAACATGATTGCTGCCGGCGAGGCCGGTGGTATCCTTGATGCAATTTTGAGAAGGCTTGCAGCCTATATGGAAAAGGCTGCCAAACTCAAGTCTCAGGTTAAAGGGGCCATGACGTATCCCATCGTCACCTTGATCATTGCGATTGTTGTTCTGGCAGTTATTCTGGTTTTTGTAATTCCGGTTTTTGAGGAAATGTTCGCAGATATGGGTGGTGAACTTCCGCTGCCCACTCAGATTGTTGTGGCCATGAGTGATATGGTCAAAAGCAAGATTATCTATATCATCATCGGTCTTTTTCTGTTTGCGATTGCCTTCAAGAAGTTTCACAGTACCCAAAAGGGGCGGGATATGGTCGACAATCTGCTTTTGAAAATCCCCGTATTCGGGGAACTGTTACGCAAAGTAGCTGTCGCCAAGTTTACCCGCACCATGGGCACCATGCTGGGCAGTGGTGTGGCCATTTTGGAAGCACTCGATATTGTTGCCAAAACCGCAGGAAATCGAACCGTTGAAAAGGCGATTTACAGTGTCCGCTCAGGCATTGCTGAAGGCCGCACCATGGCGGATCCCTTAAACGAAAGTGGCGTATTTCCTCCGATGGTATGCCAGATGATCGGTGTTGGCGAATCAACCGGTGCGTTGGATGCCATGCTGGAGAAAATTGCCGACTTTTACGATGAAGAAGTTGATCAGGCCGTTGAAAACCTGACCGCATTGATTGAGCCTTTCATGCTGGTATTTTTAGGCGTGACCATCGGCGGCCTGGTGGTTGCCATGTATCTTCCGATATTCCAAATGGCCGGAGCCATTTCCTAGCTGAATCAAAAATTAGGTAACTCAAAAATTCCCAAGGTACGGTTGTTTCTGTTCTCTGGTAGAAGCAACTGTACCCGTCGCGGGCTCCAGCCATTTTAATCCACCGGCGGGCAAGCCCTCCAGGGGCAGGAAAATCCTCCAGGCGGATAAAGGTATAATTCTCCGCCCCTTTTGGGGCCATAATAAATATTCCGGTTGACGCCCCGTTGCTTGTCATAGCGAAGCAGAGATCCCACTACTCGGGGCGGCGGAAAGCCCATCAAGTCATTTTTATGGATCACGCATTGCAAATGCCCGAAAAGGACTTCAAAGATAAATTGAAGTGGTTGATGCTTTTTCGGGTCCTTTTTTCAACCCTGTTGCTGGGCTCGTCCATTGTCCTGCAACTCGGAGAATCCCCCCCGCCCATCGGCCCCCCCCTAAAACTTCTATATGGTCTTATTGCGTCCATTTTTTTTCTGTCAATCTTGTATGCCCTGTCCATCGATCGCATTAAAAAACACATCGCCTTTGCCTATGTACAAATTTTAGTCGATACTTTGATTGTTACGGTGATCCTGTTTGTTACCGGAAGCTTTTCGAGCATTTTCTCATTTCTATATCTGGTTGTCATCATTTACTCCAGCATATTGCTGTCAATTCGGGGAACTCTGGTCATCGCTGCGATTTGCAGCATCCAATTCGGCATCATGGTGGATTTTGAATATTATGGCGTCATCCTTCCATTTGTAAGCGAGGATGGGATGCTCGCCTCGAGCCTCCCCTGGAACCAGGTCCTCTACAAAATTTTGATAACCATGACCGCCTGTTTCGCAGTGGCCTTTCTGAGCAGCTTTCTGTCCGAGCAAGTTCGAAGTACCAGAAAAGAACTGCGGGTCATGGAAAATCACGTAAAGCGTGTCGAAACAATGGCATCCGTCGGTGAGATGGCCGCCGGCCTAGCCCATGAAATAAAAAATCCACTGGCCTCCCTGACCGGATCAATACAGCTTCTCAAAGAAGATATCCGTTATGATCCTGATCATGACAGGCTCATGCAGATTATTTTGCGTGAGGCCGATCGGTTAAGTTCATTGGCTAACAATTTTTTGATGTATGCACGACCGCCGGCAGGGAAAGTTGAGCCCATTGAGCTTGAAAAAGTATTAGTCGAAACAGCCGAGTTATTTGAAAAGGATGCATCCAATGACGGTCGCATCACAACAACCAAGAAAATCCAATCCAATATATGGATTTCAATGGATCCGGTTCATCTGCGGCAGATTCTCTGGAACCTCTTGTTAAATGCGTCAGAAGCCATTGACGGTGAAGGTGTGATCGACATTGAAATGTATGCCCAAAAAAGCAAACGCGCTTGTATCAAAATTACCGATAACGGCTGCGGGATGTCTCAGGACGAGCTTAAAACCATTTTTGATCCCTTTTTTACCACCAAACCCAATGGCACCGGTCTCGGGCTGTCAATCGTGCATCGCATTCTTGAGGCCTATGACTTATGGCTGAATGTCGAAAGCGAAGAGAACAAAGGCACCACCTTCACCCTTCAATTCAAACAGATGGATTCTCCGGCTTAGCGCTTCGATTCGCAATTGCAGTGACATATAATTGTTCACCAATCCAACACAATTGCATACTCAGCACTAAGTCCTGAGTGAGTGAATACGTCATTGCATCTACGAATCGATGGACTTAGCTTTCCCAATTCTAAGTCATCTTTGCAAATTTCACCTGGAAACCGCCTTATTTCGGCAAAAATAAAAGATTCTCACGCAAAGACACCAAGACGCGAAGAAATAAATTGAAAACTTGGCGCCTTTGCGGCTTTGTGTGAGGTGAATTTTGTCCAGCTCTTGTTTAGTGCCCTCCAATTGACGATACTCTGTTAGCGGATTAACTTGATCTTGACAGTTTCCAGCAAATACGCTAACTAAGACGATTTAATTTCATACCGCTTTCCTTAATTTTAACCTGATACACGGAATTGCGGTATAAGTGGTTTTAGAAAAAATGTTTCAATATCGGAGCTTTTTTTGACAACCACTATAGAAGCTGTCAGTGCGATCTGTTATGTTAAAACAGATTTGAGAATCGATAAAATTATGGAAAAAACTGGCGAACTGCTGCAAAATCGAAAAGCAAAAATTGAAGAATTAAAAAAGAACCAGGTCAATCTTTATCCCAATGGATTTGTCGTATCGCACACGGTTCGAGACATTCAAAACGCTATCAAAGAATCATCTGAAAGCCTGACCGAGGGCGAACCGGTTTTCGTCACCGCCGGTCGCATGATGGCGATCAACAGTTTTGGAAAAAGCGCATTTATCCGTTTCAGGGACCGGACCGGACAGCTTCAAGGCTATGTCAGAAAAGACCGCATCGGCGACGATGCTTACCGGCTTTTCAAACAGCTTGATATCGGCGATTTTGTAGGGTTAAAAGGCGGGCTATTTCAAACTCGGACCGGCGAATGGACCTTGCTGGCCCAGGAACTGACGCTGCTGTGCAAGGCCACACGCCCTTTGCCTGAGAAATTCCATGGGTTGCGTGATCCCGAAAAGCGATACCGGCAGCGCTATGTCGACCTGATCATGAACGACGATGTGCGGGATATTTTCTTAAAGCGTAGTCAGATTATTCAACAGATCCGCAATTATTTTATTGAGCGGGATTTTCTGGAAGTTGAAACGCCCATGATGCAACCCATCCCCGGAGGGGCCGAAGCCACTCCTTTCAAAACCCATCACAATGCGTTAGGGATGGACCTCTACCTGCGCATTGCGCCGGAATTATATTTAAAGCGCCTTGTCGTCGGAGGATTTGAGAGGGTTTTTGAGATCAATCGCAATTTCAGGAACGAAGGGGTGTCCACCCAGCATAATCCGGAATTTACCATGCTCGAATTCTATCAGGCCTATGGCACCGACAGCGACCTGATGAAATTAACCGAACAATTGATTGCCGAGATCGCTGAGGCGGTTACCGGATCGGCGCAGATCAGCTACCAAGGCCAGACCATCGATCTTTCAGGAAAATGGCGACGGTTGTCACTTTATTCAGCGCTCGAGGAACTGGCAGGAATTGATCCGGCCCTTTTAAAGGACAAAGAAGGGCTCCTCAAATTGGCTTCCCGGAAGGGGGTTAAGGTAACCAAGACCGGACAGCTGGGTAAGGTGATCACCAAATTATTTGACGCCCTGGTGGAGCCCAAGTTGATTCAACCGACTTTTATTACTGAATATCCTGCGGAGGTTTCACCCCTATCGCGGCGCAGTGATCAGCAACCGGACCTTACTGAAAGATTTGAACTCTTTATTGCCGGCCGCGAGATAGCCAACGGGTTTTCCGAGCTCAATGATCCGGTCGATCAGCATGAGCGTTTTCGCCAGCAAGTTGAAGGACGCCAGGCAGGTGACGAGGAAGCGCATCGAATGGATAATGACTATATAGAGGCCCTGGAGTACGGGATGCCTCCGACCGCCGGTGAGGGCATCGGCATCGACCGGCTGGTCATGCTGCTCACCGATGCTGCATCCATCCGGGAAGTTATCCTCTTTCCGCACATGAAGCATAAGGCTGAAGGTTAGAGAAATCGGTATCTTTACCAATAACTATTAACTGATAACGAACACCTAAACCTCCATGGGATTTGAATTATTCATCGGCGGCCGATATCTGAGGGCCAAGCAAAGGCAAGCTTTTATTTCCCTGATCACCATTCTTTCCATTGCCGGGGTGGCGGTGGGCGTGATGGCCCTGATCGTGGTTATAGCGGTGATGGCAGGTTTTGAGGCTGATCTGAAGAGTCGCATATTAGGTGGACAACCCCAGGTGATCCTTAAACGTCACGGAGGTGCTTTTACAGAATACCGTAAAGTGCTGCAAGAAGTCGAACAGACTGAAGGCGTTGAAGCCGCGACGCCGTTTATCCTCTCTCAGATTATGTTGCGGGCGAGAGGTGGGGCTTCCGGTGCAGTGCTGCGGGGAATTGACCCAACATCGGCCGGCCGGGTTATGAAGACCCTTGAGCAGGTGAATTTGCCCGATCCCGCAACCGCCGGCCCCTCCCGGGACGCTTCAAGTGCTATTCCCGGCATTGTTCTGGGGCGTGAATTGGCCAGAAACCTTGGGGTTGTTGAAGGCGATGTCATCTATTTGATTTCTCCCCGGGGAATGTTGTCTCCCATCGGGCATGTGCCGGCAATGAAACAGTTTCAGGTGACCGGATTTTTTGAGTCCGGTATGTATGATTATGACCAGACCTTTGCCTACATTAATATAAAAGATGCCCAGAAGTTGATGCGCATGGGAAATTCCGTCAGCGGACTTGATATTCGGGTGACCAATATATATGACGCGAGAAATGTTGCCCAAAAAATTACGTCTAAATTGAAATTTCCCTATTGGGCGATGGACTGGATGCAGATGAACCGCAACCTTTTTAAGGCACTTAAGCTGGAAAGAAGGGTAATGTTTATCATATTAACCCTCATTATTCTGGTGGCGGCCTTTAACATCGCCAGCAGCCTGATCATGATGGTCATGGGTAAAACCCGGGACATTGCAATTCTAAAGGCCATGGGAGCCACCGAGAAGAGTATACGAAAAATTTTTGTCTTCAACGGCATGGTCATCGGAACCGTCGGCACATTGCTGGGACTGGTACTGGGGCTCATTCTATGTTTTCTGCTCAAACACATTGATGTCCATGAATTGGCCGGGGATATTTATTATTTTACGACCTCATTGCCGGTCAAGGTTGAATTTATAAATGTTGTTTCGATTATTGCGGCGGCCTTGCTGATATGTTTTCTGGCGACCCTTTATCCGGCGCGACAGGCGTCTAAACTAAATCCTGTTGAGGCCATCAGATACGGTTAGGTTATTTAACTCAAGTGCAAAATGCTCAACTGGGCTGTCGGGTAACCCATGCTAAATGAAAATCACGAAAAGGATTCCGAACCGGTGGAAAGTGTCATCACTGTTCGCAGCTTGAGCAAAAGCTTTTCCAACGGCGGGGTCAGTATTGATGTTTTAAAAGAGCTCAATTTCGATTTAGCCACCGGGGAGACCGTGGCCATTGTTGGTGCTTCGGGTATCGGTAAATCTACCTTGCTTCATATCATCGGTACCCTGGATCGGCCCGACGGCGGTCAGCTGCTGTTTAAAGGCGAAAATGTCTTTTTATATGATGATCTTAAATTGGCACGGTTTCGTAATGAGTCAGTGGGGTTTGTATTTCAATTTCATCATCTCCTGCCCGAATTCAGCGCGCTTGAAAATGCCATGATGCCGGCGCTGATTCAGGGCACGGGGAAACAACTTGCGGCTCAGGCAGCAGAGGAAGTCCTCGTCAGGGTCGGTTTGAAGGATAGATTAAATTATCGAGTTGGAAAATTGTCGGGTGGAGAGCAGCAGCGGGTGGCCCTTGCCAGAGCCCTGGTTTTAAAACCGCTCGTTCTGCTCGCAGATGAACCCACCGGAAACCTGGATAAAACCAACAGCGAACACATTCACTCCCTGCTGATGGAGCTGAATCGGGACTTTTCCATGACACTGGTTGTGGTAACCCACAATATGGAACTTGCTTCTTGCATGTCCCGTCGTGTAACGATTGTAGAGGGAAAATTAACGGCTATGCCGTGACCATCGTTAGGTTAACCATCCTTTCTAAAAGGATTCTATGAATAAGCGCGCATGCCCGATCCTTTTAATATTATTCGCTTTAATAGCCGACGTTGCCTATGGGCAACAACCCGTCCGCGTTGTCATACTGCCCTTTGAAGTATATGCTCAGCAAGATTTGTCTTATTTAAAGGAGCAAATTCCCGCAGTTATTAAAACCCAGCTGGAGCAGGAAGGCGCTAAAATACTCATTCTGGATCAAGAGACCCTGAATTCCCGCGGATTGCGGACAGACAGCCCGGCCGCCATCCGACAGATTGGAGTGGATACCGGTGGAAACTACGTTATCTGGGGAAGCCTGACCTGGCTCGGTCAGAATTTCAGTTTGGATGCCAAATTGCTGCCTTCGGAGAAGATCGAAGATCCTCATGCGTTTTCAGCTGAAGGCGAAGGCGTCGAAAACCTTCCTGCCACTGTAAAAAAAATGGTCCAGGAAATGACCTTAAAGCTTTTTGAGCGAGAAACGATTGTTGAGGTTCAGATTAAGGGCAACCAGCGTATCGAAGAGGATGCCATCCGAAAAATTTTAAAAGTAAAAAAAGGTGACATATTTGTTTTAAAAACTATCTCTGATGAATTAAAAGCCGTTTATGCCATGGGTTATTTTGATGATGTTCGCGTGGATGCTGAAACGGTCGCCGACGGCAAAATTATCATCTTTAGGGTTAAGGAAAAACCTACCGTGCGGAGTATTCTTGTTAAAGGGAACAGTTGGGTTTACGATGATGATGAAATTAAAGAAGTTCTGACCATCCGCAAGGGTTCCATCCTTAATATCAATACCATCCAAAGTGATATGCGACGGATTGAAGAATTGTACAAGGAAAAAAACTTTTACAATGCCAAAGTCAAATTTAATGTTTACCCGCAGAAAGAAAATAAGGCAGATATCGAATATGAAATCGCTGAGGGTCAAAAATTTCATATTGAGAAAATCGTATTTGTCGGCAACAGTGCCTATTCGGACGGCAAGTTAAAAGGGTTGATGGAGACCTCCGAAGAAAGCCTACTTTCCTGGTTCACATCAGCCGGTGATCTTAACGAAGAAAACCTCGGTCAGGACATGGCTAAACTGACCTCTTTTTATCACAATAAAGGGTACGTCCAGGCCAGAGTCGGCGAGCCGGAAGTCAAGTTCGAGGAGGACGGTATTGTCATAACCATCCGCATTGTTGAGGGACCGCAGTTCAAGGTCGGCGAAGTGACGATGGCCGGCGATTTAATCATTCCGCCGGAACAACTGCTAAAGAGGATAAAAATTTTAGAGGAGGAATATTATAATCGGGATGCCATACGCCTGGATGTGATAGCGCTGTCAGATATTTATGCCGATGAAGGCTATGCCAATGTCGATATTGAGCCGCGCATCGAACAGGATCCCGAGAAGTTGGTGGTCAATATTACTTTTGACATTGCCAAGGGCAAGCAAGTTTACTTTGAAGAAATCACCATCAGCGGCAACTCCAAGACCCGCGATAAGGTGATCCGGCGGCAGTTGAAGGTTTATGAGCAAGAACTTTATAGCGGTCGAAGATTAAAGCGCAGTGTTCAAAACTTATATCGGCTTGATTATTTTGAGGACATAAAGGTCGACACCGTCAAAGGCAGTGCCGACGATAAGATGAGGCTGCGCATCAATGTAACCGAAAAAAATACCGGGGCCTTTAGTTTCGGCGCCGGCTATGGGAACCTTGAAAACTTCTTTTTAACCGCATCAATATCCGAACGGAACCTATTTGGACGCGCTCAGACGCTGGCGTTAAGGGGACAGTTTGGAGCAAAAACCACCAAATTTACATTGAGTTTTACAGAGCCGTGGTTATTTGATATTCCGTTGTCGGCCGGTGCAGATGTTTACAATTGGGGTTACAGTTTCTCAACCTATGATAAAGACAGTGTCGGCGGCAATCTGCGATTCGGCTATCCGGTAATTGATTTTACCCGAATTAATCTGGTCTACACCTATGATATTGCAGATATCACAAACGTAAGTGAAGATGCCTCTGATTCCATCAAAAGGGATCAAGGGGAAAATATTAAAAGCAGTATTACCACCCGTTTAAAATATGATTCCAGAAATGATCTTTTTCATCCAACCAGAGGGTCCGCGCATTCGGCTTCATATGAATTCGCCGGGTTAGGTGGAACGGTTGGATTTAACAAAGTCATTGGTGAAACCGGCTGGTATTTTCCACTGATCTGGAAAACTGTGGGGGTTCTGCACGGCAAAGCCGGTTATGTAAAACAGCTCCAGGGAAAAACACTGCCGGACTATGAAAAATTTTATATGGTGGGCATTGATGCGCTGCGGGGGTTTGAACGTGACGACTTGAGCCCGCGGGATGAAAACGGCTCCGAGGTTGGCGGCACCAAGTTTGTTCAGGCGAACGCCGAAGTTCGATTTCCGCTTGTCCCGCAGGCCGGGGTGTATGGCGTTGTTTTCTTTGACACCGGGGATATTTATGGAGAGAATGAGGATATTGATATTACTAACCTGCGGGAAAGCGCCGGTTGCGGCATCCGATGGCTGTCGCCCATGGGACCGATTCGTCTGGAATACGGTTGGATCCTAGATCCCAAACCCACCGATAGCGGCACCGGGGCCTGGGAATTTTCCATGGCCTCGGCTTTTTAGGTCAACCAAAGAATATTATCAGCCAAAACCGTTGGCCAGAAATTCGGCGGTACTACACATTTTTTAGTTTATCGTTAAACCGGAATTTGCTATTTGCCCAATATTGCAGTATCCTGAGTCCCGTTTTTCCAATTTTCCTATTGGGGGTCAACCCCTTAACGGGAGGTAGTGCTAACATATTTCTTTTTTCATTAGAAAAAAATCACTGATAGAATACCTGGAGTCAAAGCCGAATCCTCATGGTTCGGATTCCCTGCATCAAAATAAGGAGGAATACAATGAGAGCCCATAAAATTGTCTGTATCGTCAGTTTTTTTATTTTCATATTTTACTGTAATTTTGCACTGGCTGCAGATGTTGCCAAGATAGGTGTGATTGATCTTCAAAAGGTCCTGGAGACTTCCAATGCCGGAAAATTGATCCAGGCTGAACTCAAAAAAGAAAACGAAAAGATGGCCGCCGATCTGCAGAATAAAGGCAACGAAATTGAAACCATTGGAAAGCGGCTCGAGCGCGAATCCATGGTGATGAGCAAAGAGATGCGCGAAGAAAAAGAACGGGAACAGCGCATCAAGGTTAATGATTTTAAAACGCTGCAAAAAAGGTACCGCTCTGAGCTGCAGAAACTTCAAGGTCGACTGATGCAGCAACTGCAAAGCGATGTAACTGCCATTACCCAGGAAATCGGGAAAAAAGAAGGTTACCTTTTGATCATGGACAAACGCGGCGTCATCTATACGCCCAATTCTGTTGATTTAACCGACAAACTTATCCAGAAACTCAACACCAAAACTGCCAAGACCAAAAAGTAAATCACCCCTAAGCATAAGCTTTAAAACCAGTGACGGTTATGAAAGTAGCAATATCCAAAATTGCAGCTCTGGTGCAGGGCAACCTTATTGGCGATTCAAACCAAATGATCAGCGGCGCAGCTCCTTTCGAGCAGGCTGGAGAAAATGAAATTACAGTTGCGGGCAATGCCAAATTCTTAAAAAAATTGGGCGATTGCCTGGCCGCGGCGATAATTGTCCCCAGGGATGTCAATACCGGGGCCTGCAATCTTGTACAGGTGGACAATCCCATGGTGGCTTTTGCCAAAACCCTGCAATATTTTCATCCACCGGCCCAGCCTCAGGCGGGAATCCATCCCGGCGCCGTGATCGGCCAGAATTTTAATCATGGCCGGGGCCTTGCGGTCGGCCCGGCGGTGGTTATCGGTCGCCATGTTGCCGTCGGTGATCGTGTTTGGCTTCATCCCGGAGTGGTTATCGGAGACAAGGTCATTATGGGTGATGATGTCGTCATCCACCCCAATGTAACCATACAGGAGCGTTGCGTCATCGGCAATCGGGTCATCATTCATGCCGGTACGGTGATTGGCAGTGATGGCTTTGGGTTTGCACCGGACGGCAATTGCTATTACAAAATTCCTCATACGGGAATTGTTCAAATCGATGATGATGTCGAAATCGGGGCCAACAATGCCATCGACAGAGGAACTTTCGCTAAAACCCACATCGGACAAGGGGTTAAAACCGACAACCTGGTTCACATCGCTCACAACGTCAGCGTGGGGGCAAATACGGTCCTTGTCGCCCAGGTCGGTATTTCGGGCAGCGTTACGATCGGCAAAAACGCTATCCTGGCCGGTCAGGCCGGCGTCGCCGGCCATCTGACCATTGGTGACGGTGCCACCGTCGGCCCCCAGACCGGTGTGGGAAGGCCGGTGCCCGATGGTCAGATTGTGTCTTCCGGTATTCCGGAGATGCCGCATCGAATATGGCTGCGGGTTCAACGGTTGATTCCAAAATTGCCGGAATTTAGTAAAAGGATCGCGGGATTGGAGAAAAGATTAAAACGCTTTGAAGAGAAAATGGAATAAAAAATGAAAGCCGAGTATAATATCCAGAAAATTTTGGAGTTGCTGCCACACCGGTATCCTTTTTTGCTAGTCGATCGTGTCATGGAATTGAAACCCGGTGACAAGATCATCGCCCTGAAAAACGTTACGATTAACGAACCATTTTTCCAGGGTCATTTTCCAGGACAACCGGTCATGCCGGGTGTCCTCATTATCGAGGCCATGGCCCAAGCCGGGGGATTGCTGGCCTATGAATCAGGCACTGCCGATAATCATGGCCAACTCATTTATTTTATGGGTATGGATAAGGTCCGGTTTCGCAGACCGGTGGTCCCTGGAGACCAGATCATATTAGAGGCCAAAATCTTAAAACTGCGGACCAAGGTCGCCAAAATGGCCGGAACGGCCTCTGTTGATAACCAATTAGTCGCTGAAGCCGAGTTGATGGCTTCCTTTGGAGAGAGTAAATGATACATCCGTCTGCTATTATCGGTCCGAAAGCTGAAATTAATCCCGATGTTGAAATCGGACCTTATACCGTTATTGCCGATAATGTTTCGATCGGATCGGGAACAGTTATCGGCCCTCATGTTACGGTTGATCCCTATGTGTCCATCGGAGCAGATTGCCATATATTTCAGTATGCATCGATAGGGGCCGAGCCTCAGGCTATCAAATTTAAAGGTGAAAAGACCTATGTCAAGATCGGGCGTGGTACAACTGTACGGGAGTTTGCCACCATAAACCGGGGGACTGACTTTGGTACCGGGGTTACTGAAATCGGCGAAGATAATTTGCTGATGGCCTATTGTCACGTAGCCCATGACTGCCAGACGGGACGCGGCGTGATCCTGGCCAACAATGCAACCCTGGCCGGTCATATCGTCATAGGGAATTATGTAACCGTCGGAGGTCTTGTCGCGATTCATCAATTTGTGAGAATCGGAGATTACGCCTATGTCGGCGGCAAATCAGCAGTGCCCAAAGACATCCCACCTTATGTTATCGCTGCCGGCGACCGCGCAAAACTTCACGGTCTTAACCGGGTCGGGTTAAAACGCTATGGCTTTACCGAATCCACGGTAGCCGCCTTAAAAAAAGTCTATCGCATATTTTTCCGATTCGGGCTTACGCTCAATGAAGCCATTGAAAGGGCCCAGGCTGAAGTAGATCATTTGCCGGAAGTGAATACTTTCATTAATTTCATCAAATCTTCCCAGCGGGGCATCACAAGGTAACAGGATCATTTATTTATATACTAATTTATCGGAGCGCAGGGTTAATGGGCAAAGTTCGCGTAGGGGTTGTCGGCGTTGGATACCTTGGCAAGTTTCACGCTGAAAAATACTCCCGGATGGATAATGTGCAGCTGATGGGGGTGGTTGATGTTAATCTTGCCCGGGCAGAGAAAGTCGCAGTCAGGTTCGACACCCGTGCTTTCACCGATTATCAGGACCTTATCGGGCATGTCGATGCTGTCAGCATTGTGGTGCCGACCGAGGATCATTTTTCCGTCGCCGCTAAATGTTTGAACCATGATTTGGACGTGCTGATTGAAAAGCCCATGACAGCTACCCTTGAGCAGGCCGATGAACTGATCAAGATCGCCGAATCAAGAGGGCGTATTATGCAGATCGGCCACCTGGAGCGGTTTAATCCTGCGGTGATTGCCCTCAAGGATATTGTTCACAACCCGATGTTCATCGAAGCTCACCGATTGAGCATTTTTAAAGAACGCAGCACCGATGTCAGTGTCGTGCTTGATCTTATGATCCATGATATCGATATTATTATGAACATTGTCAAATCCAAGATTAAAAGCATTCATGCAGCAGGTGCTCCGGTCATTTGCGAGCATGCCGATATTGCCAATGTTCGCCTAGAGTTTGAAAGCGGATGTGTCGCCAATGTAACCGCCAGCCGGATATCGACAAAAAATCAAAGAAAAATAAGAATGTTTCAAAAAGATGCCTACGTATCTGTTGATTTTACCACCCGGGATATCACTATCATCCGTCGCGACGAAAGTATTACCGGTGATTTGATACCCGGCATGGACATCCGCCAGCGTTCATTTTCCGAATCGGATGCCCTGGAGGATGAACTTGCATCCTACATACAGGCGGTTAGCACACGCCAAAATCCGGTGGTCTCCGGCAAGGCCGGGCGTAAAGCCCTGGAAGTTGCTTTGAATATCACCGATCAGATTAATACCGCCATTAAACCTTATATTTAAGCTATTATGAACCCGCTGTCCAATCAAACCTGTGTGGCTATTATAGCCGGTGAGGCTTCCGGCGACCAACATGGTGCCAAACTGGTAGCGGCCATGCGGAAAAAAAATTGCGCCTTGTTTTTCTGCGGTATCGGTGGGCCCGCTCTCAGGCAGGCCGGTGTGCGAATCCTGGTGGACGCTTCCGAATTGACGGTGGTTGGAATAACCGAAGTTTTTTCTAAACTCTCCGTTATCCTGAAGGGTATGGGAACCATTAAAAAACTGTTAAAAAGCCTGAAGCCCGACCTTCTTATTCTCATCGATTTTCCCGATTTTAACCTTCAATTAGCAGCGAAGGCCAAAAAATTAGGCATTCCGGTCTTGTACTATATCAGCCCCCAGATATGGGCCTGGCGTCGGGGCCGGGTCAAGCGTATCAGAAGGCTCGTCGATCACATGGCGGTTATCCTGCCCTTTGAAAAGCAGTTTTACATAGCTAACAATGTCCCGGTGACCTTCGTGGGACACCCCCTGCTGGATACCGCCTTACCCACAGCGGATCAGATTTTTGCAACCGGCGTCGAGGGGCAGGTCACCATCGGTCTGGTGCCGGGTTCCCGTGATAATGAAATTGCCCGGCATCTCCCGGTTATGCTGGATACAGCTGATATTTTGAAAGACCGACTAAAGCATGTTAGATTTATAATATCCCACGCCCCGTCAGTTGCGCGCCAACAGATCGAGATGATTGTTGCCGAGCATCCAGGCCGGATCGATGTTGAAATTCTTTCCGACGAAGTTGAGACGGTGTTTGGGCGCAGTGATGTGATTGTTGCCGCCTCCGGGACCGTAACGCTGCAGGCTGCGATACACGGCACCCCGATGGTAATTATCTATAAAGTGTCCCCGATCAGTTTCATGATGGGCCGGGCCCTGGTCCGGGTGCCAAATATCGGTTTGGTCAACCTGGTAGCCGGTCGACAACTGGTGCCCGAATTTGTACAGAACGCAGCTACGGCTGAAAATATTTCATCGGCGGTGGCAGACATGTTAGCGGATCGCGTTCAATTCACTCATCTCAAAAAGCAGTTATTTGCCCTGCGCAATGTGATGGGAGGTGCCGGCGCCTCAGATAGAGTAGCGCAACTGGCACTTGGAATGCTTCCAAAATGAAAAGTTTGAAACCTCTGAAACTAACCCGGCGGCACAAAGAAATGCTGTCTTTGGCCAAAGACAGTTGGTTGAGACTGTTCGCAGCAGCTGTGTGTTCCGCTATAGTGGCGGCCATGACGTCATCCAGCGCCTACCTGGTCAAACCGGCCGTTGAAAAGATCTTTGAGCAAAAAGACTCGCAGATGCTGATCTTGATTCCGGCGGCCATTATTGCCGTTTTTGCCATTAAAGGGATTGCGGCCTACGGATCAGGATACCTGTTGAGTTATGTGGGTCAAGATATCATCAGGCGATTGAGAAATCGTCTGTATAATCACATCCAGGACCTTCCCCTGGCCTTTTTTCAGCGTGAAAAAACCGGCGATCTCATGTCCCGTATTACCAACGATGTTGCCATTATCAGTTCCATGTTTACGTCAGCGATTACCGGATCTATTCGGGATGGCTTTACCGTTATCGGGCTTATCGCCGTGACCTTTTTTCTGATACCCAACCTGGCGGTGTACACTTTTATTGTTTTTCCGATTGCTATTTATCCGCTTTTTTATTTCGGACGCAAAATTCGGCGGGTGCGTCTGGGTGTTCAGGAATCCTGGGCCGATTTAAGTTCGTTTTTACATGAAACCTTTACCGGCACTAAAATTGTAAAAGCCTTCAGCATGGAAGAACACGAGAAAAAACGCTTTGCGCAAAAGTCCCACAAAATATTTAGATTGGAGATGAAAGAAAATAAAGTCAGAGAGATGTCATCTCCCCTAATGGAATTGCTGGGGGGACTCGGAATTGGCTTTATCATATGGTATGGCGGCCGGCAGGTCGTATCCGGGACCTACACCTTTGGTGCGTTTATGTCCTTTCTGACCGCCGTCGGATTGATGTACCAGCCGCTTAAAAAAATATCCCGCCTAAACAATGCCGTCCAGCGTGGTATGGCTGCTATCGAGCGCATTTATGATATTCTTGAACGCGAATCCAATATCATAGAAGCGGCTTCACCGGTTGATATCCCTTCCGGTTCGCACCGGATTGCATTTGAAAATGTATCTTTTAAATATGACCGGGACCTGGTACTCAAGAATATTACTCTCAGGGTCAAGACGAGCGAGATTATTGCGCTGGTGGGCATGAGCGGCGGGGGCAAAACCTCCCTGGTGAACCTGATCCCAAGGTTTTATGATCCAACCGACGGCCTGGTTTTAATCGATGGCGTCGACATTCGTCAGATTTCTATTGCGAGGCTGCGCAGCCAGATTGCCATCGTCACCCAGGAACCGATTTTATTTAACGACACGGTGCGCAACAATATTGCCTACGGTATTCCGGAAGCCTCCGATCAGCAGATCGCCGACGCTGCCGAAGCGGCTTATGCCAATGAATTTATAGAGAGTTTTCCCGATGGATTTACGACATCGATAGGAGAGCTTGGCGGAAGACTTTCCGGTGGTCAAAGACAGCGCATCTGTATCGCCAGGGCACTGTTAAAAGACGCCCCCATCTTGATTCTCGACGAAGCCACTTCATCACTGGATTCTGAGTCCGAAATCCTGGTCCAGAAAGCACTGGGTAATCTGATGCAGGGCCGCACGACGTTTGTCATTGCTCATCGGCTCAGCACCATCGGGAACGCAGATCGCATTATCGTTATCGTCGATGGCCGGATCGTGGAAGAGGGCCCGCATGACGAACTGCTGAGCCTGGGGCAGGAGTATTACAAACTTTACCAGATGCAGTTTGCCAACAACCAATAGGAGTAACGGCAGCCCAAGACGGCCGGGGCATGCACCCGCAGCATTAATAATACAGCAGACGACACTCTTTTCTTCTTTCAGCTAAATGGGCACCTTATCAGCATGTCTATTTTCGACCGCTATCTTATAAAAGAAATATTAAAGCATTTCGGCATCGTTCTGACCGCTGTCATCGTCATATATGTCGCCATTGATTTTTTTGAAAATATTGACCGCTTTATGGAAGCCGGCCTGCCTGTCTCGCGGGCCCTGGAATTTTTTCAGCTAAAGCTGCCGTTGATTATTGTCCAAATCACGCCTGTCGGTATCCTGATGGCGGTTTTGATTACTTTTGGCCTGATGAATAAAAACAATGAGATCATTGCCTTGAAAAGTGGCGGCATGAGTATTTATCATTTTTTGAAACCCATTTTGGTCCTGGGGTGTTTAATTACAATTGGTTACTTTATTTTGGCTGAAATAGTCGTGCCGATCACCATCAGCAAGGCCAATGCGATCTGGCGTTTTGAAGTAAAAAAATATGCCGTGACCGCGGTTCGGAAAAATATCTGGATTAAGGGCCATCGCTCCATTGCATACATTTCCTACTTTAACCCCCAGGACCAATCGATATCCGGGATTGCCACCAACTATTTTGATCAGCAGTTCAGACTTACCCGGCGGGTTGATGCTGCCAAGGCAAAATTCCAGAACAAGCGGTGGATATTTTATGACGTTATGGAGCAGAAGCTAAATAATCAAAACGGGTCATATGTGGTCAATTTTGCCGATGAACAGGTTGAAGATATTGATTTCTCACCGGAAGATCTGAAGAAGGTTGCTAAAAAATCAGAAGAGATGAGTTTCAAGGAGCTTTATCGTTACATCCAAGACGTCGAATCAGAGGGCTATGACGCCACACCTTACCGGGTTGACTTGCAGGGTAAGTTCGCTCTACCGCTTTCCTGTATGATTGTCTGTCTTATCGGGGCCAGTATTACGCTCAGAAAGACCAGCCGAGAGGGCCTGTCGGTGAGTATAGCATACGGTATGGTGATTGTATTCCTGTATTGGATTACCCAGAGTTTTTGCTCATCCCTTGGATATGGGGGCCTGTTGCCACCGTATGTAGCCGCCTGGATAGCAAATTTTATTTTTACATCTTTTGCGGTTTTTAATTTCCTAAATGCAGACTAGAATGCGGACCATTAAAAAAAAAATCGAATCTGTCATATACAGCCCGGATCAAATTTCTGTTTCTCCGGTTGCATCGATGCTTTACGGGATATCCCTTTTTTATAGTGCCGCCCAAAAACTGAGAGCCGGCTGCTACCGGCAAAAGATAATGCGTTCCCAAAAACTTCCGTGCCGGGTGATTTCCATCGGCAACATGACGGTGGGTGGGACCGGGAAAACACCCATGACAATTTACCTGGCCCAAGAGCTCAAGCAGGCAGGCTACCGGGTTGCCATCGTCAGCCGGGGATACAAAGGGGGTGCCGAAAGGCAGGGAGGCATTGTCAGCGACGGCAGCTGCCTGCTGATGGATTCCGAACGGGCCGGTGATGAGCCATATATGATGGCCTGCCGTCTCAAAGATATTCCGGTGATTGTTGGGAAAAACCGTTTTGAGGCCGGCCGGCTGGCGGTCGCCAAATTCCAGCCTGATGTTATCGTCCTCGATGATGCTTTTCAGCATTTACAGCTTAAAAGAGATATTGATATTGTTTTGCTGGATCATGACCAGCCTTTTGGAAACTCGCACCTGCTGCCCAGGGGAATTTTAAGGGAGCCGCTGACTGCTATGAAACGGGCCACGGCCCTCATTTTGACCCGCTGCCGGGGCGATGCGGATGAAAGAGCACAATCTTCGATGGTCTCGATAAAATCTTTCTCACCGGAAACCCCGGTATTCAAATCGTCGGCTATACCCTATTGCTGCACATTCAAAAACGGTGCCATGGCCCCCTTGGAGGCGGCTCCCAATTTTTTTGAACCCCACGATTTGGAGGATAGCAAAAACCGCAAAGTCTTTGGCTTTTCAGGCATTGCCCGCAATGACGATTTTCAACATACCGTTAAAACACTTGGATTTAATGCCACGGGATTTCTTGAATTTTCAGATCATCATCGATACACCGAGCCGGACCGCATAAATATTCTGCGCACAGCCGGCGAAACCGGGGCCCGACAGCTGATAACAACCGAAAAGGACTACGTTCGTCTAACCGGTAAAGGGGCCTGTCCCATGGATTTGGTGGTTGTCGGTGTGAGGGTGGCCTTTAAAGACGACGGGCCGGGTTTTATCTCGTTTATTAAAGATCGGCTTTAGACATTAAATAAATTCAGTTATTGGTGAGCGCCTCATTCTTCTGCCGTGAAATAATCCGAGATGACACCCATAAAGCGGTTGTACTTGATGGCATAGTGGCTTAATCCGCGGTCGACAAATTCTTCAGAAATTCTTTTATCTTCTTTTTCAATCGTCAGGGCTCTTTTTTTCCAGGCCCCGGCATCCAGGGCCAGGATCTCTTCAACTTTGGTTCTGTAAAAATTAGCCACCGGCAGATCCGAATAGGCATTTACAAACCAGGGCATAACCCGGCCCACTTTTTTTAAGAAAAGATTGTGCGCCTGGCCGAAATTCAGACAGGTGTCGTCGGTGAAGTTTTCCATCCGGGCCATTTTTTCAAAATCAATGTAGTTGCCCTGGGCGCTTAGTTCATGTGCCTTGGTCCCGGGAAAGGGAAAGAAAAAAGACCAGCGATAACGGCCGGGTTTGGCTTTGGCCATCAAATGGATGGTTGCCATGACATCATCATGGGTTTCAGCGGGCAAACCGATCATTAAAAATACCGAGGTGTGCAGCCCGTATTGGTGGGCTGTTTCGATGGCTTTGACAATACTTTCATTCTTCATGCGGCGTTGCAGTATCTGGCGGCGGACCCGCTGACTGCCGCTTTCAACGCCGAATTTCACGATTTTACAGCCTGCATCCGCCAGGTATCGCGCTCTGTGTTTTTCGAAAAACCCCACATGGGCATTTACCACAAAGGGCAGGGAGCTGATTTTGGCGTAGGCCTCGCAAAACTGTTCAACATACTGGCGGTAAAAAGTGAAAAGATCATCGTCTAAAATAAACATGCTGATATTTTGATAGCGACGCTGCAGATAATCGATTTCACTCATCATCTGCTCCACGCTGAAATGGCGAATGTAATTTAATCCTTTGAAACTGCAATTGAGATCTTTGCGGTAATGGGAGACCAGCTGATGGTTAAAGCAATAGGTGCAGGAAAAGGGACAGCCGCGTGAGGCCATCAGACCGACCCAGCCGTTTTTGGCATCAATAATATTTTGAAAATCAAATATGTCGTAGTCTTTAAACGGCAGCTTCTTTAAATCGGGCAATGCCCTCAACGGATTCAGTCGCACGGTTCCCTCGTGCCGATAGCCCAGATTTTTAATCTCCGAAACGTCCTGCTGGGCATTTATTTTTTCGACAAATTCTGCAAAGGCCTCTTCGGCCTCACCGCGGATTATATAGTCGAAGTCACCGGACTGCAAAACCTGCTCCCCGGCGGCCAGGGCATGTATACCGCCGCAGACCAGTGGCGCATCTGTTGCCCTGCGCGCCCAGGCGGCAAGTTTTCTGGTGTAGGGCCATTGGTTGGTGACGACTGAAAAGCCGATGATACCGGCTTCTTCCCGACGAACACGATCAATAAATTGCGTTTCGGTCGGCAACGGCTCTATCTCTTCGCAAAGCTGCCACAGCACAACGTCATGGCCGGCTTCTTTGAGCACCGCCGACAAATGGGCAATGCCGTAGTTAAAACCTGTCTGGGAGCCGGCGTTGGGGTATATGAAGAGTATTTTCATAATTTGCCGTTCAAAGGTTCAGACGCATAGGTTCATGGGTTCAGGGTTCACCGTTCAGGGTTATTCTGGATCGGCCAAACTTCTGCACATCTCAACCTTTGAACCTATCCTTTGCGCATCCTTCTTTCGTTCATAATACGGGTAATAATATCTTCTTCGTCGATTGAGGTCGGGTCGGTCAACGTATCGACATGAACAATCTGGCAGTTGTTAGGGCTAAAGGCGCTCCAGCGCCGAATGAATCGCATATTGTTGGAACCGGCGAAAATAGTTAAACAAGGGATTTCCAGCGCCGCTGCGATATGCTGACAGGCAGAATCATAGCCAATATACTCGTTACATTTTGAAATAATGGCTGCAATTTCACCGATGCGGGTCTGCATGCCGATGACGCCGCTGCTGATACCGCAGTCGAGAGCGGTGCCAAATACAGCCTCCTGAGTGGCAAACCCCTTTGTTTTGACGGCCTCAAGAAGCAAATGGGAATTATGAAGTTCCTCATCGCCGAAGCCCTTGTCCAGCACGATCACGGTATCCGGCTCCTGCAACAGGGACAGTAACAGGTCTTTTTCTAACCGCCATCCCACTTTTTTACGCTGATTGCCGCCGACACCGAAATTAATCACAATAACCCTGCGGGCGCCGCCCTTTTTCAGTTGATTGTAAAACTTGGTGGCCTGTGCCAGGTCCGATGAATGCGGCCAGATCCTGGGATAGTGAAAATTTTCCTGGCCGGTGACCTTATTAATCCAGGTGTTGGTTAATTGGGCCATGGACATATTGCTTGCAAAGGAAGTGTCCGAGCGACTATCAAAAAAGAAATATTGATGTTCGGGGAAGATGGGCAATACCCCGAGTTGTGAAAGACGGGAATCCGGATCGATGAGAATGGTATTTTCCAGCGGACAGGCATCGAGTTCCTGCTGGATAATATTGAGCACCAGCTGCCAGCTGGACAATCGCTCTACCAAACCTCCTTGGCGATTATAATCCACCGTCTGTAAACGAAGGCGTGAATTTTCGCCATAAATTTCATCGAGTTTACTGCCGCCGATAAGCACCAGTTCCGCATCGGGGAACCGGTCTGCAAAACGCTGAATAATAATACTGGTAATTGCCACATCGGCACCGATTGTGACTCTTGATAAAAGCAGGATCTTTTTGACCTTCTTTTGTGGGGATAAATGTTTTCCATCACTCCGAATCGTCTTTATTCTCTTGAGCAGACCATCGCGGTCAAGAATTTGAAAATCATTCAAATAGCGATCCAACTCCTGGCCGGAGGGAAGTTTACGGCAAAAGGTAATGAGTTGGGCCATGACGCGATTGTATGTTTCGGTCTGCAAATCTTCGAAATCATCGCACAGGCTTTCGATAATAATGCGAAACAGGGCCTGGGCGGCTAGGCCGGTCAGGTCGTTATCTTCTGAAAAGGTTGTCATTTCACACAGCAGATCAATATAATCTTCTTCATAATGACAATCTTTTAGATAGGCATCCATAAACGAATGGGCAATCTGTCGGGACAGACGGGATAATTCTTCCGGATCGACTCTATCGACTTTGATGTCGGTCCATTTTTTTCTGTAAAATGACGATTTCATGGATTAGCGTTGCTCCTGAACCAATTGGTCAGCGGCCTGCAGGACTGCTTCCGGTGAGATCTCCCGCATGCAGCTGTGCTCAAGCGGACATTCTTTGAGGTGACAGGGCGAACAATCCAACTCCTGTCGCAATACCGTGGTTTTCTCAAGGTTGGCATGCGTATAGCGGGGGTCTGTCGGCCCCATTATAACAACCACCGGTATGTCGAAGGCCACGGCATAGTGCCGGGGTCCGGTATCGTTGGTCACCAGAAGTCGGCAGCGTTGAATCAGCGGCTTTAGCAGGGCCAGATCCACATTGTCGGCTTCGGTGTTGATGATTGCCGCTTTGCTCAGTTGTACAATCTTATGACCGATGCTTTCTTCTCCGGGACCGATAAATAGCAACAGCCTGCAATTCCAGCGCTGCTCCAACAGCTCGGCCAAACTGGCGAAATATTCCGGCGGCCAGCACTTGGAGGCCCCATAGCGGGCACCCGGATTCAAACCAATCACCATGTCATCGGAGGCAATCCCGTAGCCATCAAGCAGCCGATCGCCCCTTTTCTGTAAAGACTCAGAAATATATAAACGGGGCTTTTTTTTCGGATCGATGTTCAGCTTCAAACGGCGACAAATTTCCAGATAATAATCCACCATCGGTACCGGTCTAATTTTCCCGCCGTCGCGGAGGGGCAGCGGTCCACCGCTCAGCAGCATGGTCCTGCCGTTTCGCCGGTAACCGTATATCTGTCGAGCGCCTCCCAGCCTTGCCAACAAGGCCGACCGCAATGAGTTCGGCAGCACCACGGCCAGCTTCGCTTTCAGACTGCGAATCTGATAAACCAAATGGGCAAAGCCTCGCCAGGATTTATCGTTTATTTCGATCAGTCGATCGAACCAGGGCGCGTCTTCGACAACGCCTTTGGCGTAGCCGCGAATCAGACCAATGATCCGGGCATCCGGATAATTTTGCCGCAGGCATTTAAAGGCCGGTGTTGCCATGACAACATCACCGACCCAGTTGGGGCAAAAGACCAATATGGTATCGGCTTGTTCTGGCTTATTGTCTGATGTCACTGTGGGCGATAATCCTATCCCGATTGGTTAAAACCAATCGGGAGTTTTGTGGCGGAATATAAAAGAAGTCACCGGGAGTGTCAATCCCAAACAGGATTCAACATTGATTGAGTGTTCGGGGGATTTTTCAACCTTGGCTCTGTCCGCCCGGGCTATTTCCCAGGGCCCTGGAGATTTTTTCCGCGACGTCATCTACATCGATATTTTCCATGCATTGTTTATGGCGGTCAGGACATTGTCTCTTGTAACAGGGGACACAGTCGAGGTTTGATTGCACAATCAGATGTTCACATCCATAGGGCGCATGCCTGTCTGCCGGTGTAGGACCAAACAGTGTGATATAGGGCGTACCCACTGCCGCCGCCAGATGTCCCGGGCCTGAATCAGGGCCGACGGCTGCTGCCGCCGCCTTCAATACGGCGATCATCTCGAGCAATGAGTTGCCGGTTAAGTCAAATACCCCATGCGAATTGGTTTTTTTAACGAGCCTTGCGGCGATGGGCTTCTGGGAATTACCCCCCAGGAGTATGACGGGTCGTTTCAGGTTGTTTAGGACATATTGCACGAAATTGCAGTATCCTTCAAAGTGCCAGTCCTTTGATTCCCAGGAGGATCCCATCACCACGGCTATAAATTTTTTTTGAATTTCAACCACAGCCGGTGGGGCCATCTGATTGACATCGAGGTGTCTAAACCCAAACTCCAGATGAGCCGGATCAGACAGGCCCAGGTGTTCGGTGAATTTCAGATAATGATCCAGCTTGGAAAGGTTTTCACGAAAATAGGGGATGTACTCATTATTAAACAACCAATTAAATTCTTTGCTGTTGCGTCGGTGAAATCCTATGCGGCGCCGTGCGCCTGAAAGCAGCGAGAAAAGGCCGCTTTTAAAAATGCGTTGCAGATCCAGCGTAACATCGAAATGCTCCCGGCGTAGTGTCTGATAAAGGTCCCAAACCCCGGTGCCGCCCTTTGAACGCTCAAACACAATAATTTTATCCAGTTGTGGATGAAAGTTGACCATATCAATTCTGCGGGCTTCTATCAGCCATGAAACCCTGCTGTCCGGTAGATGATCTTTAATGTGGGATACCAGACAAAGCCCCCTGGCAACATCGCCCAGCGATCCCATCAAAATGATAAGAATCGAAGGGGCAGTTGGGGTCTTTTTTGTGGACTTTTTATTTATCATGCAATTTCGCAATTTAGAAAATTATCATCGCATTTGGGATAGGGGATTTCGGATTTGGGCGGATCCAGATCATTTAAGGCCTTGTAGTCCGGCCTGGAGCATTTCACTGAGCATTTTCGGCAATCTGTGCTTGCTGACGGCACGTTGCCAGCGATTAATATACCGATCCCTTAATTTCATTTTATTTCCCTGATGGAGCGATCCCTTATCAAAATCCAAAAGGAACACCCGACCATTTTGATCAATCACCACATTGCCGGGGTGTAAATCGACATGCCATATGCCATGGTCTATCAGTCGTGAAATCTGGTCAATCACAGAAGCCATCACCTGCCGGGTGCGCTTTTCATCATTTAAACTCAACCGGGCCAGGGACTGCGGCTGTTTAATTTCCCTGGTGAC
Source organism: uncultured delta proteobacterium (assembly GCA_963821065.1). GTDB lineage: Bacteria > Desulfobacterota > Desulfobacteria > Desulfobacterales > JAFDCJ01 > JAFDCJ01. The sequence continues at coordinate 36,880 of CAWGCM010000033.1, forward strand.
CAGCCAGGCACGATAGATCAAGCGACCACGGTGAGCATAAAGCAGCGGTTCCGGAACATTGATACCCAGGTCTCGGGCTTTTAGCAGCAATTCAAATTCCAGCCGGCTGCGAGATTTCCCCCATTTCAAATACCTGCGCCTGACCAGGCGGCCCCATAGACCACCTCTTTTATAATGTTTGACCACCACCGGACCCAGGTCTTCTATCCGATGATAGCTTACCGAGCTTCTCCCGCCCAAAACAGAATTCGTCTTCGGCGGGGGTTGACTAAAAAAACCTATCAATCGGTTCATTTGCAGTTCGGTCAAGGGCGTGCAAGTGCCAAATTGATAGGCGTTATATGTGGGCGTCAACGTCCTTTTTTGCATATTTCAGCAAACCGGCAAGGCAACCTGAAAGCCGTTTTGAAAATTTTTGCGAATATGATGCTATCTACCGGGTATCATGTGCCTTTATTGATTTTAATTAAAAATTATAAGAAAAGATTGAATGTGTCAACCTGACAAAGCCCACCACTCTGAATATATATAGGGCAGGCTGTCCAATTCTGTCCTTGACGCCAATGATAATGGATTGATATATTTAGAATTTAAAGTTCATTGGGCTGTTAATCCCACAGGGCACTTTTTATGAAACTGGAAAAAATAAACACCGTACCGGTGGACCACCTGCGTCACAAACTTGCCGGCTGTCATCTGACAACGAGCTCGCTTATGCCGGACTTGTGCCTTGAGAAGTTGTTTAATCAAATTACGGCCTGTCGGATCATCAAAGAAAATGAGCGGCGTCAGGTCTACTATTTCGAAACACCTCAGACGGGCTATTTTCTTAAAGTCAGCACCCTGGTCAGGAGAAAAGATAAGTGGCGTCACTTCCTTTTGCCCTTCAGGAAATGGTCGGAATGGCGTAATCTGCATCGTCTTCTCAAGGTCGGGATCACGACTGCAAAACCAGTTTTAAAGGGTGAGGATAACAAATCTCATCCGGCTCGTTTTTTTTTACTGACGCAACAGGTGGTGGGATTACCCCTTGAAATCAATACGAGCGACGATGCCCGCAAGCTGGGTGAATATGCGGCCGGGTTGCATGCCAGGGGTGTCTATCACGCTGATTTGCATCCCAACAATATAATTATGGCCCCCGATGGCCAGCCCCGGCTCATTGATGTCCAACAGGTTATCTTTTTGCGATGGCTCCCGCACCGGCTGCGGGTGCACAATCTGGGTAACTTCTATAATAATATACGCTCCCTTAATGACAGCCCCAACCTGCTCGGGAGATTTCTCGAGGGTTACAACACTGCAGCTAAAGCACCGGTAGGTGAGGCGCAACTTGAGCAGGCTGCCAAACGCCACCAACAGATAAAATACCGCTCGCGGACCAAGCGTTGCTGCCGAAACAGCTCGGAATTTATGGTAGTCAGAAATGGCGGAATTAAAGGCTATAAAAGAAAATCGTTTCGCTGGGGCCAGCAGGATCTGCGTCAAGCCATGCAAGCCGGTCAGCCACTCAAGGGCTCCCACGTAATTGCCTATCAGGGTGTGTGTATCAAAAAACAGCCTCGACGGCGTTTTCATGGAAACCGTTGCCTTACAAGTTGGAAAATGTCCAGGGCCCTGGAAGTGCGCGGTATTGCTGTCCCCCGTTCACTGGGTTATTTTGAAATCGATAACCTAAGTTGTTTTGTATCGGAATTGATCGATGCCAGACTCGATCTCAACACCTATTTGTCTTCCATAACAGATGCACGCAGCAAGCGCAGGGCCTTAAAGAAGCTTGCGTTGTGGCTGCATAAATTCTATGATACCCGTGTCTGGCAGCGGGATCTTCAAATCCGATAATATATTGTGCCGGAATGGCGAATATTTCATGGTGGATCTTGACGGCGTTAAAATCCGCCGTATAAGCGAACATAAGCAGATTGTCAATCTGGCCCAGCTTAACGCATCCGTGAGCAACGCCGTTACCGTCAAAGATCGTCTGCGCTTTTATCAATATCTTACAGCCGACCATCAACCGTCCAGGCCGCAGCGACGAGCGGTCTACCGCAAAGTGTGGGATATTACCCGAAACAAAACTACATCCTACTATGATTTGGATATCGATAAGCTATGGAAACCTGGCCGGTAAGCATCATCATCCCCAACTACAACGGTGAGCAGATACTGCCGCGAGCGCTGACCAGTCTTACCGAAGCGGTTCGGGCCTATGCGGGGCAATGCGAAATTATCGTTGTTGACGATGCCTCCCAGGATAACAGCATTGACTTGATTTCGAAAGATTTTCCGGATGTCAAACTTGTCCGGCATGAGAAAAACAGGGGCTTCTCGGAGGCCGTTCACAGTGGGGTGCACGCCGCCGTTTATCCGATTCTCCTTTTGCTTAACTCCGATGTCTATCCTGAGCGTGATTTCCTTGCGCCCCTGGTTCAATGGTTCAGCCGCGAAGATACTTTCTCGGTTTCCCCTCTCATCCTAGACCCGAACGGGAACCCGACCAGAGTTTCATGGAACCTTGTCACACTGATAAGGGGGGAAATAAGAAGCCGCAACTGGGATTTAACAACCGCATTGGAACTTAATCAAAACAGACATTCACTGAAAAGTCTTTTTGCCGCCGGGGGCTCAGCAGCTATCCGCAGGGATATGTTTTTGCAACTTAACGGGTTTCTTTCGATCTACCGCCCCTTTTATTACGAGGACCGGGATTTGGGTACCAGGGCCTGGAAGCACGGCTGGAAAACCTACTTCGAGCCGCAGAGCAGAGTTGTCCATGATCATTCGAGCACCATAAAGCGGTTTTTTTCTAGTAAAAAAACTAAAATTATCAGAAGACGGAACCGACTGTTTTACCTGTGGCTGCATTTGTCAACACGCACGCTTTTTCTTTCCCATATACCCTGGATATTCGTGCGACTTTTGTCGCGGTTGCTGCGATTGGACGGTGTGTATGCCATCGCCCTGTTCAGTGCGCTCATCAGGCTAAAGGAAGTTGCCAAATTGCGATCAAACACACCCATGAAAGAGACGGACCAGAAACCGTTGGAAAAAATCCTCACCGACATCACAAATTAACCCCATGTATTTTACGGAATTATGCCAATTCGCAAAGTTATATTCCTAGGTAAAAGCAAAAAGAAAACCGGCAATACCCGGTTTATGCTCAAGGCCCTTCAAAGACGGGTGAAAAACGTTGTCTTTTTGAATTTGCCGCGTGTCAGAAAATACTATTTCTGGACAGATTACCGCAACTTAATTCTTCATAAAATTCTTAAACAAAATCCGGATCTGGTTTTAATCTATTCCAAGGACATTCCCTATTCGGTGCTGGAAAAAATAAATCCCAGGTATCAAACGGCCATTTTTTTCCCGGACCCGGATGGCCCCTCCGACCAAAAGCTTATTCGCTATGGGGCACTGGTTGACTTTTTATTTATTACCAACAAAACGCATCTTGCGGATTTAAAAGCCCGGGGCGTAAAAAATCCGATTTATTGTATGCAGGGATGCGACCGTGATGTGCATCGCATATTGGCTACCCAAAACAGTAAGTGGGCTTCTGAGGTCGCTTTTATCGGGAGACCCTGGCAAGAAAACCGCATCAAACTTCTTCAAGCGATCCATCAGAAATATCATCTCAAAACCTGGGGGGCCCAGTGGCGGGAGTATGGCCTTAGCTGCTTAAAAACCCGAGTCTATCCCAAAGAATACGCCAAGATATGCTACGCCACAAAAATTATCCTGGGCTGTGACCAATCCTTTGAATTGGAAGGATACTTTTCAAACCGGACCTGGATTACCCTGGGGTGTGGCGGATTTTTGCTGACCAATTATAATCCCGGTCTGGAAAAAATATTCACTAAAGGTGAACATCTGGAATGGTATCACAACCAGGAAGAATGCCTTGAGTTAATTGACTATTACCTGGAACATGAAGACCGCCGCAAACAGATCGCTCAAAACGGCTACCAGTTTGCCCATACCCATCGAACTTACGATAAAGTCATCGATGAAATAATTTCTCACATTGAAAACAATTCTAACTCCGAATGAAAATTCTTCACATCAACACCGAAAGGACCTGGAGAGGTGGCGAACAGCAAACCTTATATCTTCTCCGGTCGCTGAATGAACGCCGGATCAGCTGCCATCTGGTCTGTCAGGCCCAATCTCCGATGGCCCAAAAAGCGATTGAAGCCGGTGTTGAGGTGTTTCCCATCACCATGCGCGGTGAGGCGGACCTGTCGGCCTGCCTGCGAATCAGAAAGCTGATTACGACGCATGGCTATGACATTGTTCACTCGCATACCTCCCACGCCCATACCCTGGTGTTTTTTGCCTCATTAGGCTGCCGGACATGCAGGCTGGTTACCCGCCGAGTGGATTTTTCTATTATTCGCAACCGGTTCTTGCCTATCAATGGGATCAAGTATCGCTTTATGGCTGATTATTATATTGCGATTTCGCATAAAATTAAAAAGGTGATGGTAAATGACGGCATTGGAGCCGACCGCATTTTTGTTGTGCACAGCGGAATTGATCTGCAGCGGTTTGAGCGGGCTGCCGGCGATCATCTAGTGGACGAGTATAATTTGAAGCCTGATGAGCGGGTGGTTATCAATGTCGCCCACCTGGCCGGTCACAAAGGTCAAGCGTATCTGGTTCGTGCCATCCCCCATGTGCTGACTGTAATTCCAAATGTACGCTTTTTTATTATCGGCGAAGGAGAACTGATGTCCGAACTGCAGGCCCTTTCAGTCTCCCTTGGAATTGGCCATGCCCTTACCTTCACCGGGTTTAGAAATGACGTGGGTGCTTTTTATAAGCTTGCCGATCTTTTTGTTATGAGCAGCGTCCAGGAGGGCCTGGGTACGGCCATTCTCGATGCCCTGGCCCTGGGCAAACCGGTTGTGGCCGCTAATTCGGGGGGGATACCCGAAATCATCAAGGATGGTGAAACCGGTCGCCTGGTTGAAGCGGGTGATTCCCACGCCCTGGCAAAGGGGATCGTCGAGATGCTGACCCAGGTTGATCAAGCCGAAGCCATGGCCCGGCGGGGAAAGGCGGAGGTATCGGCAAAATTTTCCATAGATGCCATGGCTGAAAATAATTTGGCGGTTTACAACCGGCTTTTGTCAGCCGGCCGTCCCGGTTAGGGTTCTTCTGCGGTTAGAACGCGGTTGACCCGGACTTTGATAGAAGGGTAACTGAGAATATGGAAATTCCATTAAAAATTTCGGCTGTTATTATTACTTATAACGAAGAAGCGAATATTGAAAGATGCCTTGAATCGCTTGAGGGAACGGTTGATGAAGTTTTGGTAGTCGATTCCTTTTCAACTGACAGGACCGCTGATATCTGTAAAAGCAAAGGTGTGGATTTCATTCAACACTCCTTTGAAGGACACATTGAGCAAAAAAATTACGCCCTGTCCTGTGCCGGTAACGATTACGTGTTATCCCTGGACGCTGACGAAGCGCTGTCGGATGATCTCATCCAGTCAATTCGAGCGGCCAAACAAAACTGGCGTGCGGATGGGTATTCGGTGAACCGCTTAACCAATTACTGCGGAAAGTGGATTCGGCATTGCGGATGGTATCCCGATAAAAAAGTCAGATTGTGGGATCGAAGAAAAGGGCAATGGGGCGGGGTGAATCCTCATGATCATGTGAGCATGGATGAAAGCAGCCGCATCCGCCATCTCAGCGGTGACCTGCTCCATTATTCCTACCCGACGATCCGGGGCCACGTTTTCCAAATAAACAGCTTTTCCGAAATTGCAGCCCGGGCGGCCTTTGAAAAGGGCCGGCGATCAAACCTGCTACTGGATGTATGTTTGAATCCAACTTTGACTTTTTTTAAGAAATATTTTTTAAAACTGGGTATTCTTGACGGATATGAAGGTTTTGTCATTGCGATCAACACTGCCTATGGAAAATTTTTGAAGTACATCAAATTAAGAGAATTGGAGAATAAGCAGAAATCCGATTAGTTCTATTATCTCAAATCTATCCCCTTTTAAGGTTCAAGGTTCAGAGTTCATAGGTTAAAAAATTCCCGCCGTTTGGTTTTTATAAACCATCATCCTGAACGCTGAACCCTGAACCTTTGAACTCTTTTTGGGCCATAGGCTACGAACGCTTGTGCAAGTATTCGTAGCAGGCCACGACCTTTCTTATGTATCTATCAGGACTGAGAATGGTTTCCGCATATTGCCGGGCTGACCGTGAGCAACGCATCCGGAAGTCTTTTTCTTTGATTATGGTAATCATCGCCCGGGCCAGGTCTGTTGGTTTATCTTCGATCAGGAAGCCGGTTTCCCCATCTTTGATCAGTTCGGGTAGGATTCCCCTGCGAGCTGCAATTACCGGCTTACCGCAGGCCAGAGCCTCTCTTACTGCCCGGCAGGAACCGTCACTGCCCGGGACCAAAAAGATCTTGTAGTCAAAAAGATTTAAAACGTCGCGGTAGTCATCTTTTCGATATCCCGTAAAAATGATGTGCTTGTCCAGCCCCCGACGGCTTACCGGCTCTCGGGCGACGGTGTCAATGTGCGTGCCGCGGCCCACAATCAGGAATCTAAAATCAGGAATCACCTTAACGACCTGTTCAATGGCATCCAGCAGAAGGGAAAATTTCCTGTGCTTTTGAACCCGGGCGACAATCCCTCCCACCGGGGTATCAACGCTTAGACCAAATTCTGCAAGCAGTTGGACGCTTTTGTCACGCGGGCGGAAGAGATCTGGATCAACCGGTATATCCACCTGCTGGATATCCTTGCCAGGGAAAATTGTCATAAGGTGGGTTTGCAGCTTTAAGGAAGCCGTCATGATTTTTGCGGTCCGGTGGAAAAAAAACCGTTGTCTGAATTTCAACGGAGAGGGTTCACCGTCATAACAGGTTCGAACCATCCGGTCCCCGAAACCGGCCAGCACAGCGGTTAACGCGTCGTTATCCTGATGGCAGTGAAGCAAATTGACCTTTTTGCGGGCGACTATTTTTTTTAAAGAAACCACGTCCGGAAAAATTTCCCAGCTCAGATGTTTTTTTAGAAAAAGTCCATTGACAAAATCAAGCTGACGGTGAGCGGCCTTTTCGTAGAGATGATTTTGCACCCCCCGCCGGCGCCCGCAGGCAAAGAGAGTCTCGACGTCTTCACGTGCCTTTAGCCAAGCGGCCAGATTGAGGGCATGATCCGCCGGACCGGTCCATTTATGGTTGCTGTATAGATGTAAGATTTTTTGCGGGCTCATTTTCTTTTCAATTACCTTCCATGAGGGCGGTAATTGCACGGCAGGCCTTTTCGGCGCCGCCCCGGCGTTTATTGATATATTCAAGGGTTCGGTTGATGATTTCATCCCGGGGCGGAGAGCTTTCCATATCCTTTAAAAGCAGAGCGGCCACCTCCTGCCAATCGCCGGCAACCTGGAGCAAACCGGCTTCGATGATTTCAGTCCCCACCCATATGAAGTTTTCCCACGACGGCCCGATGACGGGTCTTGCACCGCAAACAAGGGCTTCTAAAAAATTTTGCCCGCCTAACGGCACAAGGCTGCCGCCGACAAAGGCGGATTTACAAAGTTGGTAGGCCTGCAGTAACTCTCCGAAAGTATCCCAGATCATCACCGTGCCGGCCCTAGCCGGGGCTTTGGCTTCCGAGCGCAGAAACCAGCGGATGCCGGCCTGATTGAGGATATGCTGCCAGGACTGGACCCGGTGCAGGTGTCTCGGAAATAACCCAATGACAGTTTCCGGACGGCTGCACAAAATTTCAATGATGATTTGTTTGACCAGGGGTTCTTCCTGGCGCCTGACGGACGCCAGGACTGCCAAGGTCAACGTTCTTGGCACCAGGTTTTTAATCGTATCCCGGTTCATCGGGGAGGTGGTTGAGGAAGCGACATGATCAAATTTAATGTTCGGCATGGTCTCAATCCCGTCCGGGCCGAACAACTGTTTGAATCGGTCGGCATCGGTCGGCGAAATGGCCAAAACCCTTTCGGGTCTGAGTTTGGGCCAAATCGAAGGCCACAGCAGGTATCTTTTCAGACTCCTATCGGTTAGCCGACCGTTTATGATGATAGTGTTACAATTGTGCTGATCGAGAGCCCGCAGCAGTCCCGGCCAGATCTCTGTCTCCAACAGTACCATGGCCCGAGGGCCGATGGCAGCGACGGCCCTATGCATGAGGGCCGGTTTGTCAAACGGAAAATAGCCAACCGCAACGTGAATTCCCTGCTCCGCTTTTCCCCGAACCGCCAGGGCCCGGTGCAAAATATCAATTCCCTGGCTGGTATTGGAGGTTACTAAAATCTTCACAGGCCTGGTGAATCTAAGGGTCTTGATTATTTCCAAAGCCAGATAAGATTCACCAACGGAGGCGGCCTGGATCCAGATATCTGCGGCCGGCAGCATTCTTTTTAAGCATCGCTGCGGATATCCCTCGGCCAGGCGATGATTCAGCCGCAGCCATGGCAACACGCAACCCCAGAGCAGATTATACAATCCGAAAGCAAATTTTGGGATCAAATTATCCGACATGGTGGCTGGTAATCTAATATGGTTTCGATGAAATTATGATAAGCGGTATGAAATGGAAAGTATTCGCCGCCATAGGCTTAACAAGCACCCTCCGCAATAATTCAATTAATCGTATTTAAATGCCCATTGTTTGTCAAATTTTTTAATCCTCGTGTTTATGTTAACAACCAACAATCGGCAAGCCGTGGAAGTGCCGATCTATACAATGCTGGATGGCTGTACATTGACAGTCTATTAATTGTTTGTTACTCGTACACCGATTTCCATAATAATTTTGCGAAATCGGGACTGCGGCATCAGAAATTGTAGAAAAAAACGTTGGCATGCCGTAACGTTTTTGGCAACCACCATAAAGGCCACTTTTTGCATACGTTGGGAGAGGAGATCAATGGGGTCCAATCCAGATGACCGCAAACCTTCTGGTTTTCAGAGGGCCGATGACGGCGGTCATGTTTCCAAGAGCATCATTAGCAGAATATCGCATCGGCATATAGTCGGGCTTGGCAGGATCTTAGGCCGTGCCGCCTATTTTTTGGATGGGCCCCACCGGCGTATTGCTCAGCGCAATCTGCAATTTACCCATCCTGATTGGACCCGCGAAAAAGTTGAAATTATATCACGGCGTGTTTTTCAAAACCTGGGTATTTCCTTTCTCGAGTTCTTTGAGATGGCGACCCTGTCCCGGGAGCAAGTGCTCGGCCGGGTACGGGTGGTGGGTCTGGAAAACTTGCAAAACGCTTTAAAAAGCAAAAACGGTTTAATTCTTGTATCTGCACACCTTGGAAGCTGGGAGACAGGGCTGCTTTTTGTCTGCTGTCATATCGAAAAACCGATCCTCGGGGTGGTTAAAAAGATACGTTTTGCTCCACTGAATCGTTGGGTGCACCGGTTGCGAACCCGATTCGGGATATCGATCGTGTATAAGAAGGGAGCGCTGCCTGAAATGCGCCGGATGCTTCGCCGGGGAGGCGTTATCGGCCTGCTGGTGGACCAGAGTCGTCGATCGGAAGGTGTCGATGTAAATTTTTTTGGACACCGAGTTACAACCACCCCATCGGCTGCTTTTCTGGCAATGCGGTGCCAGAGTCCGGTGCTGCCGCTTTTTTGCATCCGGGACAGCGACGGCCGTTTAGCCGTTGTAGTGAAACCTCCCCTTGAAATAAAAAGGACGGGAGATTTGCGATCCGACATTCAAACCAATACGCAACTCATAACAGATGTTGTCGAAAAAGCCGTTCGCAAATACCCCGACCAGTGGTTTTGGGTACACAAGCGTTGGAAGAAATATTACCCGGAACTCTACCCTGAATACGAGGCTCGCAGGAAACGGCGCCATCAGAAAAAAGGACGTATTTAGGTTCGGCCCCTCTAAAAGCCCAAATTATTTTAGACGCGATAGAGCGTTGGCTTTGTTTTTTTTCAACCCGCGCTTGATACGCTTCGCGCGGCGCCTGATTTCATCCCGCAGCCAGTAAAAGAAAATGATTCCCCAGCAGTTGGGCTTCTGCCACACCGTGAGGGGCGCACGGCCGACAATTTTTGCGTAGCTCACATAGAGCATCCAGCGGTGCTCGCGCTTTTTCCATCCTTTATAGCGCTGATGCCATCGCTCGATGCGTATTTTACGAGGTTCGCGGGCGTCGCGTCGCGTCGCCAGAAAATCATCTACATGACAGAAAGGACCGATCAAACAGAGTTCGAAGGCCAGAAGGCGATCGGTCCAGCGATTGACCGGTAGCATTGCAGAGCGCTCGAGGGCATTGCGGCGGATCAAACTGTAAATGGGGTCGAATAGCAATTCTCCATTTTGCAGCAACTTGAGGGTGAGGTGCAGACGACGGGTCGGCGTGGATGCATCAACCCGTGGTCCGGGCACATCGAGGAAATTAACTTCTCCGTTATCATCCATGTAACGCCATTGGGTTGTAACACCCACCGCATCGGGTCGCCTATCAAGGGCTGCCACGCATTTGCGTGCATAGTCGGTTTCAAGCCAGTCATCTGCGCCCATCCAACGAATGAAATCACCGCGGGACAATTCACAAACCCTGTTAAAATTTTCGATCTGCCCTATATTTTCCTCGTTGCGGATGTAGCGTACGCGCCCATCGCGTTCACTGTAGCGGCGCCCAAGGTCTTGGGTTCCATCTGTTGAAGCATTGTCACAGATGACAATTTCAAAGTCTTCAAAATTCTGTGCCAGGAGCGAATCCAGGGCCCGGCCGAGGAAGCGTTCGGCGTTATATACGGGGATGGCGAAGCTCACCCGCGGACGGGGAGAATCTCCTTCGACCGACGGGAGGGGGCCATTTAGAGACCCATGGTCATGATTCATCGATTGCATGTCGCGGCTGACTTTTTCAGTGAATTTAATCCGCTTTTACCCAAAGCTACAGGAGATATAATTTATATGGCCCACCTATGGCAAAAAGATGATCGAGTGTCAAGCCGCGATCCTCTGTTTCATGCATCGACGAAGCAGTTGCCCGCATCAAGGCCGGATGTGAATTGCCTAACGCAAACCCGCCCGCCTGGCTTTGCTCACATGACGGGCGCGGTCCCCAAACGTGCTAAGGCTTCTCCATAATTCTTTACATCCCGCCGTCTTTCGTATTTTGTACTTGATATCATCTGATTTCTGCAATAAATAATACCAGTCCCTATATTATTTTTTTTATTCAAGGAGATCGCAATGGCAATCAGTCAGGAACTTTTAGAAATTCTCGCCTGCCCGAAGTGTAAAGGCGACATATATTTGAATGACGCCCAGGATGGTTTGCAATGTGACAGTTGTAAATTGCTGTATGAAATTCGGGATGATATTCCGATTATGCTCATTGAGGAAGCCAAACCGCTTGATGATTAGTTAAATGTTATTTGTTATTCGCTTAGATCTGACGCCAAGGCCAAATTCACCTATAACCCATAACAAATAACGAAACAGATGAGCAACCTTCAGGAACCCAAACCTGCCAAACTGGTCATCGGACTTTTCATGAAGGACAAGGCCTTATTTGAACCACTGTCCGCTGAACTTGTATCCGAATTTGGTCCCTTGGACATGGTCAGCCCATGGTTGTTGTTCGATTATACAACTTATTATGAGCAGGAAATGGGGGCGCCGCTTTTTCGGCGACTACTGGCTTTTAAATCTTTGATTGAACAGCTGGAACTTGCAACGGTTAAATTGACAACCAATCGTGTGGAAGCTCAGTATGTCCGCAACGGCCGACGTCGGGTCAACATTGACCCGGGTTACTTGTCGTACGAACGATTTGTGCTGGCCTCCGGTAAGAACTTCAGCCATAGAATTTATATCGGACACCGAATTTTTGCCGATTTAACACTAATTTATCAGGGGGGGACATTTAAAAAATTACCCTGGACCTATCCCGATTATGCGGACCGGCCGATTCTCAGCTTTCTCGAGCAGGTACGCTGCAAGTATGCAACTGACTTAATGCAATCTGCCTGAAGGTAGATGCGGCAATCATTGCATTCATCCGCTACGGAGATCAACACCTATGATTAAAAGCATGACCGGTTATGCGACTGCTGAAAAAAAGGCCGGTGAAATTACGGTCACCGCTGAGATGCGTGCGTACAACAATCGTCATCTGGATGTTGTCCTGCGGATGCCCCCGGGTTACACGGTGCTCGAAGATAAGGTGAAAGGGCTTATCGCCGCGCGCATTGCCAGGGGACGGGTAGAGATCAAAGTTCAGATCAAAGATGAATCCGCACAGGCCATTGCCTTTGAAATTGATCAACCCAGGGCCAAAGCAATTCATAGCGCCCTCAGGCAGTTAAAAAAGGAGTTGAATCTGGGCCATGACATCTCGGTGGAACATTTGCTGAGTCTGGGTGGAATTATTAAACCGGTTGAGCCCAGCGATGAACCCGAAGGCCTGTGGACAACGATTTCGGACTGCCTGACCCGGGGCCTTGACGAACTTGAAAGAATGCGTCAAAAAGAAGGTGATTTCATCGCCGGGGATTTGTCCGCCAGACTGGATTACATTGAAGGGTGCCTTGCTGAAATAAAAGCTGAATCCGGGACGCTGTTACAACAGTACCAGGAACGATTGAAGGAGCGCATCACGGCCTTGACCCGTGAGACGGTTGAGATAGACCCGGCACGGCTTACTCAGGAAGCAGCCTTTTTAGCTGACAGGAGTGATATTTCCGAAGAGCTTGTCAGAGCCGAGAGCCACGTAAAGCAGTTTTGCCATATAATGAACGCTCAGGAACCCGGGGGGAGAAAACTTAATTTTCTGCTGCAGGAGCTCAATCGGGAATTTAATACCATAGGCGCCAAGATCGGCCACGCCGATACATCTCACAAAATCGTCAATATTAAGTCAGAACTGGAAAAGATTAGAGAGCAGATCCAAAATGTAGAATAGCAACCCGTAGTAGATGATCCCGGTTTCATGGTTAGCTCTTAACCTTTGAACATTTTTCAGGCGATAGCCAGCAGAAATGGAGGTAGGATGGATCAAACTCTTTTAAATATCGGTTTTGGAAGTACGGTGGTTTCAGATCGGGTGGTTGCGATTGTATCCCCGAATTCCGCTCCGATGAAGCGACTCAAAGACGATGCCCGGGAAGAAAGACGCCTGATCGATGCAACCCACGGGCGCCGAACCCGTTCAATAATTATTATGGACAGCAATCACATAGTGCTCTCAGCTATCCAGGCTGAAACCGTCTCCCAGCGCTATGCCCTGCTGAAAGAGTCGGCTTGATCAAAATGAAAAAGGGGCAATTCCAAAAGGCCCGACCGACCAGTAAATTCAAGCTTGCTAAAAAGTCCGGGCCATCTTTTTATCATTTCGGCGCCATCCGGGGCCGGCAAGTCAACCCTGTGCCTTGCCATGCTGGATCATTTTCCAGATCTTTTATACTCGATTTCACATACCACCAGACCCCCACGCCAAGGGGAACAAAACGGCGTTGACTACTATTTCGTCCCGAAAGATGAGTTTGAAAAGGGAATTAGATACGGTCAATGGGCTGAATGGGCTGAGGTACACGGCAACTATTACGGCACTTCAGCGACATTTTTGGACAATGGATTATCCGCCGGGAAGGATATTTTGCTGGATATAGACGTTCAGGGGACGCATCAAATTCTTGAACGCTACCCCGACGGTATTACGATTTTCATATTGCCGCCTTCACTGGAAATTTTAAAGCAACGCCTGGAAGCCCGGGGTACCGATAGCCCGGAAATCATTGCGGTGCGCCTGGACAATGCACAAAAAGAGATGGCCCAAAAACATATTTATCGTCATATTGTCACCAATGATCACTTGCCGGCTGCCACGGCGGAAATGGTCGCCATTTTTGAGAGCTATCGCTCGTGAAAACCGAAATACTCTACGGTATCCATCCGGTATACGAGGCGTTGGCCTCCCGGCGGCGAAACATTTACAAGATTTATCTCCAAAAAGGCAGTCAATCCGGTCGTCTTGACCGGCTGGCGTCTTTAGCAACCAATAGCGGTATCCGGGTAAAAACCGTTGGGTCCAAATATCTCAAAGCGCTTGTCGGTATAGCCGGTCATCAGGGGGTCGCGGCCAAGGTCGGTCCTTTCCCCCTGACAGCGGTCTCCGACATACTGACGGTGGCTGAAGCAAAGGGCGGAGCGCATTTTGTGTTAATGCTCGATAACGTCCTGGATCCTCAAAATCTGGGGGCCATTGTCAGGACCGCTCTGTGTGTCGGCATTGACGGTGTCATCATGCCCAAAGATCGCAGTTCACCACCGACGCCTGCAGTTTCCAAGGCTTCTGCCGGAGCGCTCGAGCATATCTTATTAAGCCGGGTAACCAATCTGGTACAAACCATCAAACATTGCCAAAAAAGTGGTCTATGGGTCCTGGGCCTGGACAAAGAAGCTGATCGGTCCCTTTATGACGGCGATTTGACCGGATCAATCGCCATTGTTCTTGGCGGTGAGCAAAAGGGGATTCGGCCCTTGGTAAGAAAAAATTGCGATTTTCTGGTTTCCATTCCCCAGCCAGGGGCGCTGGATTCGCTCAATGTGTCGGTGGCTGCGGCGGTGGCCATGTATGAGGCCTTGCGGCAGAGGCAAATGAATGTGGAATGCGGAATGCGGAACGCGGAAAGGAAACCGGATGACAAAGGTAATTGAATGCGGAATGCGGAATGCGCAAAAGGAGATGGTTAAATGTCTGACTTTCAAATTTCCGCATTCCGCATTCCCACTTCCGCATTCCATGGTTTTTGACACCACAGGGTCAGTAGATGATATCTCATCTTTTAAATAGGCTCAACCAGATAATCCAGGAAGCTGTCTTTCCACCTAAATGCCTGGTGTGTGCAACCTTTTTCCGGATTCCGGATCAAAGCCGCAAAGGGAGTTCCGCAGGCTCCGGTCCTGATGGACATGCCCGGTCGTTATTGGTTCAGGACCAGGTGGAGATATCGCTGGCCACTTACCTATGCCCAAACTGTCTCTCAGAAGTGGTTAGGGTTGAATCTCCGCTTTGCATTTGCTGCGGCATACCGTTTAAGAGCCGGCAGGGAGAAGATCATTATTGCGGCGCATGCACTGTATCCCGTAAAAAGTTCGGTATTGCCAGGGCACCGCTGGTCTATGATAGGATTATTACGGAAGTCATTCATTGCTTTAAATACAGAGGCAAAATTCAACTGGCCAGACCTCTTGGAGAACTTCTCTTGACGGCCTTTATGTCTTTTTGGGATAAAGACAGCATCGATATTATATTGCCGGTGCCCTTGCATTCCAGCAGGTTCAGGCGGCGGGGATTCAACCAGGCGGATCTTTTAATTCGAAACTGGCCGGAGATGGCGGCCCGCAGGTTTTGTGATTTTTCCCCCATTCGGATAGAACGTGACCTTTTGACAAGAAAATTTCCCACAGCACCCCAAACGGCGCTTGGCCGCGCCCAACGGGCCGTTAACATAAAAAATGCTTTTGATCTAAACCGGGAAGAGGCGATCGTAGATAAAAGAGTTTTGTTAATTGATGATGTTTATACCACCGGTGCGACCGTGAATGAATGTGGCCGACTGTTGTTAAGCCGAGGGGTGCATCAGGTTGATGTATTGACATTGGCCCGGGCGGTGTGACCGGTCTATTGTAAATTCGTATGTCATATTAAGGAATCCGATGGAGACAGCGAAAAAAATCGTGACCCTTGAAGACCTTGTGAACCGGCTGGGTAAGGTCCGCAAATCAGGCCGGAAGATTGTATTTACCAATGGATGTTTTGATATCATGCATGTTGGCCATGTCAGGTATCTTGCCGAAGCCAGGTCCCAGGGAGATATGCTGATTGTCGGTTTAAACAGCGATGGCTCCATGCGAGCCATAAAAGGCGAGAAGCGGCCGATCGTTCGCCAGGACCACCGGGCTGAGGTCCTGGCAAGTCTGGCGTGTGTGGATTACGTTGTACTTTTTGAGGAGCCGGACCCGCTAAGGCTGATTCAAACCCTAAAACCCGATGTGCTGGTTAAGGGAGAAGATTGGGCGGCAGATGCAATTATCGGCGCCGATGATGTTAAATCGCGGGGCGGAAAAATAGTGCGCGTATCCTTTATAGAGGAAACGTCAACCACCGGTATCATCCAGACTATATTGCAGCGCTACCAGGGAGAGTGAGGTGATGATTTCCGCAATCCGTAACGGCGCATCTTTTTTTCGCTTTGAAAACCTGGCACAGTTTCCGGGTATTGATCATGGGATCTTTACCAGAAGCGCCGGCCATAGCCAAGCGCCTTTTGCAAGTTTAAACATCAGCTATGGTATCGGGGACGAGGATAAAGCAGTTGCCCGTAATCGTGACCTTATATCCAGCATCATGGGTGCGGGTGAGATGACCTATATCCATCAGGTCCATGGCCGTGAGATTGCCGTACTGGGACGCGATCAGAAAGCTAAAAACAATCCCTGGACCGCCCGACCCTTAATTGCCGATGCGGTGGTGACGGACCAGTCCGAAAATTATCTGGTCGTTCAGGTGGCCGATTGCCAATCCGTGCTGATGTATGAACCCACCCGGCAGGTGGTGGCCAATGTGCACAGCGGCTGGCGGGGGAGTATCCAGAACATTATCGGCCGCACCGTTGACACCATGAAACAGCATTTTGACTGCCGCCCGGATGGTATTATAGCCGGTATCGGTCCTTCGCTGGGGCCCTGTTGTGCGGAATTTATCCATTATGAAACCGAAATTCCCAAAGAATTCTGGGGCTATATGGATTCCGATGATCATTTTGATTTCTGGGCCATCAGTTCCGATCAACTGATGAAAGCCGGCGTCCCGGAACCAAACATTGAATCCAGTCAGATGTGCACCCGGTGCCGGACAGATGCTTTTTATTCCTATCGGGCCGAAAAAATCACCGGCAGATTTGCCGCGGTTATTGGGCTCAAGTAGAGATAGAAGATTTTTATTCAGGAAAACGATAAAACACCCGGAATTAATCGCCATGTTTCAACATCCAGCAAAAATTCTATGGAACAAAAAAATAAGTTCCGTTTGTTACAAAATCGCGTTGACCTGCTCCGAATATTATTCTGCAGCCAAACCCGGACAATTTATTATGTTGCGTTTAGCACGGCAGTCGGATCCCCTCCTGCGCCGCCCGTTTTCGATTCACAATCTGATCATCTCAAACGGACGGGCCGAGGGCCTTGAATTGTTATATAAAGTAGTGGGAAAGGGCACTGCCATCATGGCGGGGCAAAAACCGGGGGATAGGGTTGATATCCTCGGACCCCTTGGAACAGGGTTTATAATTCCCCGCCAGGCTAAGCGTATCCATGTGGTGGCCGGCGGGATCGGTGTCGCCCCCCTGTTATTTTTGGTTTCCCAGCTTTACCGGGACAACTTCGATTTTTCAAATTGCCGCGTATTTATCGGGGGTCGAAGCAAAGAAGACCTGTTGTGCCGCGATGATTTTGTTCAGTTGGGATTACAGGTGGATACCACTACCGATGACGGCAGCGCCGGGGATCAGTGTCTGGTTACCCATCCATTGGAATTTGCCGTCGATCACAATCCGCCGGATATCATCATCGCCTGCGGGCCGATGGCTATGCTGGCATGTGTGATCGGTATCGCTGAAAAACACCGCATTCCCTGCCAGGTTTCCATTGAAACGATGATGGCGTGCGGCATGGGCGCCTGCCTGGGCTGTGCCGTTGAAGGGCGGGCAGATCAGGGGCGCTATTTACACGCGTGTCTGGATGGTCCCGTCTTTGATGCCGCTGATTTAAAGTTTGCCGTCGGCGACGGCCTTATTAATGAAAAATCATGAATTTTAGATTGACTTGCAACCAATCCTTTGTTAGGTTCTGAGCCTTTAAATCGTTTTGATTTAGAGCCTTTTCCAGCAGGAAAGGGTCCTGTTTTCATGAAAAGAGATACCCGGCGCACATTCAAGGAGCTGGCCTATTACAGCAGTTTGGGTCTCTCCGTTTCGTTTGCCGTTTTCATTGGTCTCGGGATCGGGGTGGTGCTGGATCGCAAATTTGATACATCGCCCTGGTTTACACTGATTTTTCTGGGTTTTGGTATCGTCGCCGGATTCAGAAACATTGGGCGTGCCATAAAAAGGGTCCGAAAATTATAATCGGAGAAAAACACTGGATTAAGCGAAGGTGGAAATTCAGCAGCGAATACTTATATTTGTAACCCGCACCAACTGGGTCCTGTTTGCGGTTGCCAGTATCATGGGCTTTATTCTCATGCCTGCTGATTTTGCCGGTGGAATCCTTTGCGGCGGTCTGCTGGTTACAGCGAATTTCCACCTTTTGGCGCGGACGTTAAAAAGTGCGTTGACCCCACCTCATCTTTCCTCTCATAATGTTGTAATTGCGAAGTATTTTTTACGTTTTATTGCCAGTGGATTTATAATTTTTATCCTCATTGCCGGGCACATTGTCAACCCGGTGGGGCTTATTATCGGACTATCCGTTGTGGTCTTCAGTATCATGCTTGCGACCCTGTGCGAAATAAAAAAACTTTTTTTCAAGGAGGCGGTCTAAGGATGGAACATCCCTATCTTTTTTTAGTCAAGCTGTTTGAGGCGATCGGGTTGGGGCATTTTGCGCATGCATATCCCCATGTAATTTATTCCTGGTTTGTGATCCTTTTGCTGATCATTTTCGCGGTGCTGGCAACCCGTAAAATTGAGATGATTCCCACCAAAGCACAAAACTTCTTTGAAATTGTCATCTCGGGGATGGAAGAATTCATGGTGGATATCACCGGAGAAGAAGGTCGTTGGTTCTTTCCGATTATCGCCACCATATTCATTTATATCGCCACCTGTAATTTGCTGGGTCTGGTCCCCGGATTCTATCCGCCTACCGCCAGCATCAATACCACTGCTGCTTGCGCAATTCCGGTATTTTTGTTTACTCATTTTATCGGAATCAAGTACCATGGTATAAAATATATCAAACATTTTCTGGGACCGGTATGGTGGCTGATTCCGATTATTTTGCCAATTGAACTGATTGGACACCTGGCCCGAATTTTATCCCTTTCTTTCCGGCTTTTCGGAAACATTACCGGTCATGAGCTGGTGCTGGCCATCCTGTTCATGCTGGCCGGTGCCTTTTTTGCACCATTGCCCATCATGGCAATGGGTATATTTGTGGCCCTGGTCCAGGCCTTTGTCTTCTTTTTGCTGTCGATCATGTATTTTGCCGGTGCCATGGAGGAGGCGCATTAATCTAGTTAAATAGTTAATTTGTTGATTGGTTAAATAGTGAATTTTGCAACCACCCGAGTCCTACCATCGATCAACTATTCAACCTAATAAACCAATCAACCAAGCGTTAGCTTTCAATGGGTGACTGGAAGAAGCCCAATAACATATCAACTAAAGGAGGTAGACTAGAGTATGGAAACAAAAGCATTAGAGTTTTTTATCGCGTGTGTGACGGCGGCCGGTTTCGGAATTGCAATTGCAGCATTTGGCTGTGGTATTGCCCAGGGTATCGGGCTGCGCTCGGCTGTTGAAGGTATCGCCAGAAACCCCGAATCGTCAGGTAAGGTCACCGTTACCATGTTGATCGGCCTTGCTCTGATCGAGTCGCTGTGTATTTACGCCCTCGTCGTTGCTTTGATCCTTATTTTTGCGCATCCTCAGGCAGCCTCGATTGCCGCCCTGTTTGCCCAATAAAAACAGAAGATGCGTCAACTCACTTAAAGGGCAGTGTTCGCCGGGCGGACGCTGCTCTTTTTTTGTTTGCGGATCAAAGTCAGCAATGCTAAAAATGCAGTTGTTCTGCTGGGCCTTAATGCGGCCGTAACGCCGTCATTTCGGTTTCGGTTATATGGGGGCCCTACCCAGAACCCTTTTGTTCCAGGATTTTGATACGATCCAATTCTGGAAGCATTCCTTGGCGGTGGCGGTGATCGGTGACCCGAAACCTATTTTAACTCCGAGCCCTGAACTTCTTATATGAAACTACACGAAATTCGATGCCATTTTTGTGAAATTCCACCCACGGCTGCAGAGTACGGACTTCATCCTCGTCGTCGTCCTCGTCCCTCGTCCCCTAAAGAACTCTGATTTCGAGGACGAGCACGAGGACGAGGACGAAAAAAACCAGATCAAAGCGCATGCATACGCCCCGCGCCCACAACCTTATACTATGCAGATCGTATGAAACGTCAGTTTCTTTTTCGATTAGACCGGCTGTATTTTCAGCCGGCGGCGGGGCTGAACCCTGAACCGTTTCAACCCTTAAGTATTTTTGCCAGAAATTGACCGGTGTAGGAATTGCTGATTCTTGTAATTTTTTCAGGCGTTCCGCATCCGATAATATAGCCACCCTCGTCGCCACCTTCCGGCCCCAAATCGATGATATGATCTGCTGTTTTAATCACATCCAGGTTGTGCTCGATGACAATAACGGTATTGCCGGAATCCACCAACTGATTGAGTACTCCCAGCAGCTTGCCAATGTCATCGGTATGCAGTCCGGTGGTTGGCTCATCAAGAATGTAAACGGTTTTGCCGGTGCCTTTTTTGCTGAGCTCTCTTGAAAGTTTTACGCGCTGGGCTTCGCCGCCGGACAGGGTGGTGGCCGCCTGACCAATCTGGATATACCCCAGGCCCACTTCCATCAGGGTTTCTAATTTAGATTTGATCTTTGTTATCCGCGCGAAAAAACTCAGCGACTGGTTAACGGTCATCTCCAGGACTTCTTTTATGTTTTTGCCCTTGTATCTGATTTCCAGTGTTTCACGATTATACCGTTCTCCGTGACACACATCACAGGCGACGTACACATCGGGTAAAAAGTGCATTTCAATTTTAATGATGCCGTCTCCCTGGCAAGCTTCGCATCGGCCCCCTTTGACATTAAAACTGAATCGGCCCGGTTTGTAACCCCGCATGCGGGCCTCCGGTGTTCTCGAAAAAAGCTCTCTGATATAAGAAAATAAACCGGTGTACGTTCCCGGATTGGACCGTGGCGTTCTCCCGATGGGTGATTGGTCGATATGGACGACTTTGTCGATATGCTCCAGTCCTCGCAGATCGCGGTGGTGGCCTGCTGTGATTCTGGCATGGCGAAGCCGTTGAACCAGGGCAGGGTACAGGGTTTCCAGAACCAAGGTGGATTTACCGGAACCGGACACACCCGTTACACAAGTAAAGCACCCCAGGGGAAAGGATGCATCAATATTTTTCAGATTATTCTGGGCGGCGCCTTCCAGCACAAGTTGCTGTTCGTTGGTATGACGCCGGGTGGTGGGGACTTGGATCGCTTTGCGCCCGGACAGGTATTGTCCGGTCAGAGAGGTTTTATGCGTCAACAGCTGGTCGGGAGGGCCGGCAAAAACGACCTCACCGCCATTGATACCCGCAGCCGGACCCATGTCCACGACATAATCAGCGGCACGGATGGTTTCTTCATCATGTTCAACCACCAGAACCGTGTTGCCCAGGTCGCGCATTTTTAGAAGTGTTGCCAGCAGTTGCTGATTATCCTTCTGGTGCAGACCGATGCTGGGCTCGTCGAGAACGTAAAGAACACCTGTTAATTTCGATCCGATTTGAGTTGCCAGACGAATTCGTTGACTCTCTCCGCCGGACAGCGATTGGGCCGATCGGTCAAGGGTCAGGTATGAGAGACCGACACTTTGCAAAAAGCCCAGTCTCTCAACAATTTCTTTCAAAATTCGGCGTGCAATAATTTCTTTTTTACCGTTCAGGCGCAGGTCCAGAAAAAAATTGCGGGATTTGGCCACCGATAAAGCGGTTATTTCATATATATTAAGGTCGCCGATCTTTACCGACCGACTGGATAGGTTCAATTTTGTGCCGCTGCATTCCGAGCAGGTTTTAAAATTCATATATTGTTTAATTTCTTCCCGGATATAATTGGAATCCGTCTCCCGATAGCGGCGCTTTAAATTGGGAATGACACCTTCAAAAGGTTTCTGATAGGTATAGCGGCGATCGCTGCGCTCAAAATAGAAGTTGATCGGGTCATTGCCAGAACCATAGAGGATCGTGCGCTGAAAATCTTCCGGCAATTCCTTAAATGGCGTATAAATATCGGTGCCATAGGTTTTGGTCAAAGCATCCAGGAATTCGATAAAATGCATACTGTTTTTTTTGGCCCAGACGCTGACGGCTCCCTCCCGCAGGGAGAGCTCCGGATTGGGGATGATCAGCTCGGGATCCAAATCGGTGGTCCAGCCCAAACCGTCGCAGGCCGGACATGCGCCCTGGGGGGAGTTAAAGGAAAAACTGGCCGGGGTGAACTCGGGATAACTGATTCCGCACCTTATGCAGGCGGATTTCTCACTGAAAAGGATGGTCTCCTTACCTGGTATATCCACCGCTACCAGCCCGCCCGATTGAGCCAACGCCAGCTCCAGAGAGTCAGCCAGGCGCTTGCGAATACCGTCTTTGACGATCAGACGGTCTACGACGACATCAATGTCATGTTTTTTGGTTTTACCCAACTCGGAAATTTCTTCGATGTCCAGAATTTCGCCGTCGATACGGACACGGGCGAACCCTTCTTTTTTCAATCTTTTGAAAAGCTTTTGGTGGCCGCCTTTCTGACCGGTGACCAGGGGAGCCAGAATAATGGCCCGGGAACCCTCGGTCAGTGACATTACCCGATCCACTATCTGGTCAATGGTCTGGGAGGAGATGGGTCGTCCGCAGCTATAACAGTGGGGGGTACCCACCCTCGCGAACAGCAGCCGCAGGTAGTCATAAATTTCCGTAACCGTACCGACCGTCGATCGCGGGTTGTGGCTGGCCGTTTTTTGTTCAATCGCAATGGCCGGCGAGAGACCCTCAATGAGATCGACATCGGGCTTGTCCATGCGCTCTAAAAACTGCCGGGCGTATGTTGAAAGGGATTCGACATACCTGCGTTGACCCTCGGCATAAAGAGTGTCAAAGGCAAGGGTTGATTTCCCGGATCCGGATAAACCGGTGATAACCAAAAGTTTATTGCGCGGCAGTTCGACATCAATATTCTTCAGGTTATGCTGCCGGGCCCCCTGTATGATGATTTTTTCAGAAAACATGTTTCACATTTCTTGTTAAAAATTCTTCCTTCTTACATGTTTCAAAAAAATATATCAAATAAAATTCCGCTAACCGCCTGTTGCGATTGCAGTTTGTTAAGCTAAAAAGATGTCAGCAATTTTTTTTTATCTTTTTTAAAAATTAAAGATATTAAAAGATAATAGGAGATTTCGTAAGATGTACCGAATGTCAATAACTAGCGTCAATTGGTGGATATGCTTAAAATGCTTAAAAAAAATTCTTTATTTAAAAAGTTCATGATTAAGGATGGTTGTCGCGAAACATCAATTATATTTAATAAAAACAGTTAGATATAAATTGTTCAAAACCATATAATAGCTTACTCCAGAATCCTGTTTTCCGGGTTTGACACTTATCGGTTGATGCCATAAACAGGCACAGGCTTTCTTCAGGTGAGTGCATAATCAAACGTAAACCTATCCTGCCGTTTAACATCAGCAGTTAAAACCAGTTGGAAACCTCATTAAACTTTAATTTTATCGTTTAGTTATTTAAACATTTAGAACGTTAGGCCCTATGGAAGCAGTCTGGGAAAAGGTAAAATCTGCGATCAAACAACGCATTCCAGACCACAGTTTTAAAATGTGGCTCGAACCGTTGAGTGTTAGCCAGGTCGACAAAACCAACTGGGTTGTCTACTGTCCGAATTTTTTTTCCAAGAAACGGGTGCAGGGCCTTTACGGAGAGATGATTAGAAACGCCATCCAGCAGTCCACGGATCGGGATTGCGAGCTGAAGTTTGAAATATCCAGTAAGGCCGGCACGACGAATCATACCAATGGTGGCAACGCTCAGAGGCAGTTGCCGACCGAAAACGCTCGTCCCAACGGCGGGAACTTTTTAAGGAGAGATTTTACCTTTGACCGGTTTGTTGTCGGCGACAACAGTGATTTTGCCTATTCAGCATCTTTGGCACTGGCCTCTCGCAAGGAGACCCAGCAGAATGCTTTGTTTCTGCTTTCCAAAACCGGTATGGGAAAAAGCCATCTTTCCCAGGCCATTGGTAATCATGTCCTGTCAATTTATCCCAAGGAGCGGGTTTATTATACTACTGCTGAGAATTTCAGCAACGAAATGGTGCAGGCCTACCGGCATGACGACATCAACAAGTTCAAGAGTAAATACCGCAACCAGTGTGATGTCCTACTTCTGGAAGATGTTCATTACCTCAGCGGGAAAGAGCGGACCCAGATAGAACTTGCACTGGCCCTCGACACGCTTTTCGAATCGGGCAAACGTATCCTTTTTTCCAGCTGCTATCTGCCGGCCGATATCCCCAAGCTCAGTGACGAATTAAGATCGCGTTTATCTTACGGGCTAATTTCATCTATTGATCCGCCAAACTTTCGGACCAGAGTGCGGATCCTGCAAAAAAAGCTGGGTAATTACGGCTGCCAGATGCCTGAAGATGTGATTCATTATCTTGCCGGAGAGTTGACCGACGATGTTCGACAACTTGAAAGCGGAATGAAAGGAGTTGCCGCCAAGTCATCGCTGCTGGGAATTCCGATTGATCTCAACCTGGCTGCAAGCGTCGTAAAAAATATTGTTAGCCAGCGCAAACGCATCACCATCGACGTTATTAAAAAACTTGTTTGCAAATACTATAATATTTCCATAGAGGATGTTATGTCACGCTCGCGCAAACAAAATTTCGTGCGGCCCAGGCAAATCGCGATGTACCTGTCCCGACATTATACGGATGCGCCCTTGCAAAGTATCGGGAAATCATTCAACCGCTATCATGCGACCGCGCTGCATTCCATAAACTGTATTGAGCGCGGTATAAAGCAAAACAGCTCCATTCACAAACAGGTCGGCTTTTTCCGCACAAAGCTGGAATCCGGTAAATTTTAATTCCCGTCCTTCCTAAATCCCAACTGAAAAATTTCACCTTCGAAACTCAGACAATTTGGGAGTGTGGATTTGCGGGATTAAAATTTAATATTTTTTATTTCTGCTTTTCTCCTTCAACGTTCGATGTTGGACGTTCGATGTTCGATGTCTTTATCATTATATTTTCAGTAGCCCAACCATCTCCTGATGTATATGCCCATTGGTAGCCAGAATTTCTATTTGGTCGACGGTCTAGGGTTGATGGGAAAATGTTGTTATCCGCCCGCCGGCTTCTGTTGCAATCAGGGCACCGGCTGCTGTATCCCAGGGTTTTAAATTTTGTTCCCAGAACCCTTCAAAGCGTCCACAGCCGACATAGCAAAGATCGAGGGCGGCGGAGCCCAATCTTCGGATACCCTGGGCGGCTTTGAGGCAGTTGCCGTATCTGGTAATCACCGGATCAAAAATCTCATTGACATTATAAGGAAAGCCGGTGACCAGCAGGCTTTCTGGGATACTGGCAACCGAGGAGACTTGAATCGGTAGGCCATTGAGTTGCGCACCCTTTCCGCTGATCGCTGAAAATAACTCTCCGGTCAAGGGATTTAAAACAACTCCCAGGACGACGGTACCCTTAAAGGATAGGGCTATCGATATGCAGAAAATCGGGATTTGATGGGCAAAATTCACCGTGCCGTCCAGCGGGTCAATGATCCACTGGTATGGGGACGACCCCGTTGTCAATCCGTATTCTTCACTCAAAATCCCATGCTCGGGAAAGTTGTTGCGGATAACGGCGATGATTGCTTTTTCGGATTCGGTGTCGGCCTCCGTTACGATTTCTTCAGCCGCCTTTTTTCGGATTCGCGATATGTTGCCAAAACGCGATTGCAGTATGCGGGCACCTTTTTCGGCGGCGGTTACAGCCAGTTGTTTTTGGGGTTCGAAATTCATAGGGCATAACCTTTCAATATCATAATTCTTCATTTATCCTTCGACATTCGACCTTCCAAAAGCCCTTCCATTTTTTCTATCAAAGGACCCAGGGTCGATTTGGATTTGGCCGATACCGCCGTACCTTGCAACTGTCGCCTCAATCGTATGCTGATTTGCGAATCAACCCGATCGATTTTGTTCAGCACTCGCATGGTGGCGGTGTTTTGCAGGTTAAGGTCAGCCAGAATTTTTTCTACGGATTTGATTTGTTCTTCAAACCGCGGGTTGCTGATGTCGATGATGTGCAGCAAAAGATCGGCGCTTTCGAGTTCCTCCAGGGTCGCCCGAAAGGCCGCCATGAGGTCTTTGGGTAAATCCCTTATGAAACCAACGGTGTCGGTAATAATGACTTCAAAATCTCTGGGAAATCGTAATCGCCGGCTGGAGGGGTCCAGGGTGGCGAAAAGCCGGCTTTCGGCCACCACCTTACTTTTCGTAAGGGTGTTGAGCAGGGTGGATTTACCCGCGTTGGTATATCCGATGATGGATATGACCGGCAGCCCTTTTTTGCGTCTCCGCGCCTTTTGCTGGCTTCTTTGCTGCCTGACCGCCAATAATGCGTTCTCCAGCCGCGCGATACGCTCTCTGGCCCTGCGCCGATTAATTTCCAATTTGGTTTCACCGGGTCCGCGTCCGCCGATCCCACCGGTTAAACGCGACATAGCGGTGTTTTTGACCACCAGCCGTGGCAGCAAGTACTTCAGCTGGGCCAACTCCACCTGCAGTTTGCCTTCCCGGGTGCGGGCCCGTTGGGCAAAAATATCCAGAATCAACTGGGTGCGGTCGATGATTTTAAAGTCTATTTGATCGGTAATTGATCTTATCTGGGAGGGGTTGAGCTCCTGATCGAAAATGATCATGGTCGCGGCTTCCTGTAAAGCCTGTATGGCCAGATCCTGGAGTTTTCCAGGCCCGATTAACAACCTTGAATCCGTTTTGCTTTTTTGCTGCATGACGGATCCAACAACATCGATACCGCCGGATAGGGCTAATTCCCGGAGTTCGGCCATTGATTCTTCGGCCCGCTCCCTGGTTTCAGATGACACGCTGACCAGCAGGGCCCTTTCAATTTTTGAGCCGGCCTGATGCCCCTTGCGAACGCGCGCAAGTTCGTCCTCAAGGGCCTGTATCAGCGCAAGACAGTCGATGTCGAGGTTACCGGGGTTCAAAGGCGGCAATATTTGATAGGGCTTTTGATCCGATTTTTTTGGCATAATATGTGCCAGATGAACTTTTTGCGGCAATCCGTCATGATCGCTCAAAATCACGGCCATCAGGTCCAGCCTCAGCAAACTCAGGTCCGTAAGATCATCTGCTGTCAGTGCTTCATGGTTTAAATGGGTATGGATACACCGTAGCCCTTTTAAGCGCCCCGGCGCGGCTTGATATTCGTCCGTGTTGGGGATGACGATTTTTTTGCTGTCACCTACAATTACGAAGACAATTTTGCTGCGGCGGTTTACCAGAACACCGATTTGCCGGCGTAATTCACGGGATATTCTGCACAGGTCGCGTGTTAATTCGTAGGTGAGTAAAAATTCTGGCGGGATGCGACGGCGATATAGATTTTCCAACCGTTTAATCTGATTCGTCTTTAGTCCGCTGGTATTTCCGTAGATCTTTTTCAATGAGGTTTGGAGTTTGGTGTCTTGAATTTGGAAATTATACAATCCGGCTAATTTGATAAATTCCTATGTTTCATGTGATTGTCTATTTATATAAAATGGCTACGCAGCGATTAACTTCCTGTCCCAACTTCTTCAGACGCCAAATTTTCAAAGCGTGTAAAGGAATTTAGAAAAGTTAAAAATACATCACCGGTGGGGCCGTTGCGCTGCTTGGACAGCAGAATTTCAGCCGTTCCCCGGCGGGGGTTATCTTCTTCTTTATTATATACTTCGTCTCTGTATATAAAGGCTACAACATCCGCATCCTGTTCCAGGGCCCCTGATTCCCTCAAATCGGAAAGCCGGGGTCTTTTATCGGTGCGTTGTTCCAACATCCGGTTAAGCTGTGAAAGGGCCAGAACCGGCAGTTCGAGTTCCTTGGCCAGCGCTTTTAGGGACCTGGAGATCTCGGAAATTTCAAGGTCCCTTCGTTCGGCACTTGCACGTCCCTGCATAAGCTGCAGATAATCGATGACAATTAGGCCGATATTTTTATCCATTTTGAGCCGTCGGGCTTTGGCACGTATTTCCATGGCCGTCAGGCTGGGTGAGTCGTCGATATAGATGGGGGTTTCAGAAAGAATGCCGGCGGCGTCGGTAAGCCGATGCCAATCCTCCATGCTGAAAAAGCCGCCCCTCAAGCGTGATGAGTCGATGCGTGCTTCCGAGCAAAGCATCCGCAGCGACAGTTGCTCTTTTGACATTTCCAGGGAGAATATGGCTACGGGTATGTTGGCATCCGCGGCCGCATTGCGGGCGATGTTCAGTGCCAGAGCAGTTTTGCCCATGCTGGGTCGCGCCGCCAGGATGATTAGATCGGAGTTTTGAAGCCCCGAAGTCAGATTGTCCAGATGGCTGAATCCCGTCGGGACTCCGGTTACGAGGCTGCGATTTCCCTGATTTTCCTCCAGGGTTTCAATGTTTCCGAGAATGAGCTTGCTAATGGGGTAGAAAGCCTGCTGGGATTTTTTTTCTGAAATCTCGAAAACGGCGGATTCGGCAAAGTCGATGATATCATCGGCATTGCCCCGTTCTTCGAAACAGCGCTTGACGATGGCATTGGCCTTCTCAATCAGCCGCCTCAAGGAGGCTTTGTCATGGACAATTTTAGCATAATGCTGGGCATTGACGGC
The DNA here is from genome assembly GCA_963821065.1 of uncultured delta proteobacterium. Classification (GTDB taxonomy): domain Bacteria; phylum Desulfobacterota; class Desulfobacteria; order Desulfobacterales; family JAFDCJ01; genus JAFDCJ01. Next base: position 65,645 of record CAWGCM010000033.1, read on the forward strand.
CGAAGGAACAGTGTCGATCAGACGTGCAAGATAGCTGGCACTTCCGATTTCCTCCAGCTGTCCCTTTTCTCTCAGTTTGTTGGCCAGGGTGACAAGATCTATCGGTTCGGTTATGTCAAACAGGTCGGTGATGGCAGCATAGATTTTCTGGTGGGCGGTGCGGTAAAAATCTTCCGGCGCCAGGATTTCGATAACATCCAATAGGGTATTGTTATCGATAAGGATGGCACTGATGATGGATTCCTCCGCTTCGATATTTTGAGGCGGAAGACGATACGATGCCGGATCATTCGGCTTAAGCTCCTGGCGTTCGGCCATTGTCCCTCAAGTTAGGGGCGCTGCCCCTATCGGCCTCCGGCTTGTAAGATCTACGCCCCGGAGGGAATGGTGGATAGAAATTTCAGGACATTATTCGGGTACAATTTCAACTGTTATTTCCGGCTCCACTTCTTTATAGACCCGAATAGGGATTTTGAAACTGCCGATTTCTTTAATGGGTTCTTTCATAAGAACCATTCTTTTTTCAACCACAATCTGCTGGCCGGCCAGCGCATTAATGACATCCCTGGTGGTCACCGATCCGTAAAGGCGGTCTTCTTCACTGACCTTGGCTGATATCTGACACACAACACCTTCCAGTTTCTGGGCCATTTCTTCAGCCAGTTTGCGCTCTTTAGCAATTTGAATTTCAAATTTGGCCTTTTCGTGCTCCATTTTGCGTCTATTTTGCGGTGTTGCCAAAACCGCCTTGTCCTGGGGCAGTAAATAGTTACGTGCATATCCGTTGGCTACGGCAACTTCGCTACCGATAATACCAAGAGAGTTGATGGTTTCCTTTAAAATAACTTTCATTCTTAAAACCTCCGCCATTTAATTGACTATTTTCAATCGTTCCGCCAAGGCGGATCATTCGTCAATATTCAATTTTCCGTTTATCAATGCTCCCAGATTGGAGCGAACCACAAAACTGATCATCGGGCAATTACTTCTGCAACACATTAGCCTGTCTGTTTGCCCAATCTACGAAAATTTATCCACAAATCAAAAAAACCAAGCCCGATGACGGCTATCAATATCAATTGCTGCAGGGCAATCAGCGTGTACAGAAAAACCCGTACAAACCGGGGAAGCCTCTTTTTGTCAAAATAAAAAGAGACAATCGCGATGCCCTGGAAAAAATACACCGTCAATAAAATAAGCAGGCCATTTAATCCAATGACCTTAATCGCCGTATGGGGCACAAACAATGACAGACCACAGCCAATGACGCCCCATACCAGATAATCAGGGGCCTTCCACAGGTTCAAAGGTCCAAAGTCCGGATAATAAAGCGACCGGCTTATCAGTACCGGTTTGGAAAGCAGAATGCTGATCCAGGCCACAAACAGGGTTGAGGCTGAGACCAATGCGGGAATAATGGTCACTAAAACCTGCTGGATTTTGTCCAGTGACTGGGAAATCAGCTCAACATTTTCTGACGACATTCCCATGCTTTGGTATAATACCAAAGTAAGTTCCAGATTTTTTGCAACATAGTCCGAAACGATGGAAAAAACACCTTCCCCGGTCAGCAGGCTGGAAATTATCAGGCTGATCAATCCCGACAAAACGACACTGCCGGATGCAATAAGTGTTGTTTGTTCGATCGAGAGATTTAACTCGAACAGCTCACCCAGCATAAAGCCGGTCAGCAAAAGCCCCGCGAAAAATATCAAATCAATGGATATGCCGCCGATTAAAGTCACCATGATCAGGCTTGCGATCACCGCAATGATTAACCCGTTTATTCTTCCCAACTTTAAGCGATAAAAGAGAATCGGCAGGGGAATAAATAGGGCAGACACAAACCCGATAATCGGAATGAATACCGAAATGAGAAATATCAGACTTGTGATTAAGACACCTGTGATTAGATCCTTTACCATTTCCCTTGATGTGCTAATAGGAGTTTGCGGGAAATCCCCGGGACTGCCGAAAGCCAAATCCGCAATTTTACCGAAGGTCGACGGATCCGACAAAGGGCAAAAAGGCAATCGTTCGGGCCTGCTTGATGGCGCGCGTGAGGGTGCGTTGATGCTTGGCGCAACAACCAGACAATCGTCGGGGAATGATTTTGCCGCGTTCGGTGATAAAATATCTCAATGATTTAGGGTCTTTGTAACTGATTACAAGGCTTGAATCCGCGCAGAATCGGCAAACTTTCCGGCGATGGTATATTCTTCTTTTCCTTCTGGGCTTTTGGTTTTCTCTATTGCCTCTGGGGCCTCTTGACGGTGCGGCCATGATTTATGCCTCCTCTGGATTTTTCAATGGGGTCGTATTCGCTGCAGAATCGCTCGCATCAGAAGTGGGCGCAACGTCTGTCTGCATGTCTTCTTCAACCGGCGCTGTGTCTGCTACAGGCACGGTTGCCGCCTCCTGGGACGCTTCTTCCCGTGCTTTTTCCATTTCAGCCTTGCTTTCGGCCGCTGCTTTTTCGGCCGCCGCCTTATCGGCTTTAATTTTTTCAAGGTCGGCGGCTTTGTCCAGCAAAACGGTCATATATTTGAGAGCCCGATCGTCAATGCGGAAAAAACGCTCGATTTCATTTACAAGTGGAGACAAGCCGCAGAAATCGAAGCGCACGTAGTATCCGCGCGTCCTTTTTTTGATATCGTAGGCCAGCTTCCTTTCACCCCAGTCATCCGTGAACACCAGAAACCCGTCCATCTGGCTGATCAGTTCTTCGACTCTTTGAATGACCTGATCCCGTTGTTCCTGGGACAAGTCAGGGTCCATGATTACAAATGTTTCGTACCTTCGCATTTATCCTCCTTCCGGTTAATAAAGCCCTGGTTCTGTCCAGAGCAAGGATTGGATTTTTTTTAACGATATTTGTTAAAATTTACTTTAATAACACTTACAAAAATCAGCTGTCAAGATGATTTTGATTGGCACCGACTTTTGCAGCCAATCGGGCCATTTCCCTTTGATGCCTGTGGTGGGGGTCGGCCCAAAAAAAAAGGTCAGCTTTTTAATATAGAAGCTAACCCTGCTAAATCTTTTCCAATGGTAAGGACGAAATACGGTGTCAAGTGCTAATTTGGGAAGCTGATCGGCCCTATTTTTAAGACACCTCAGGTTGAATGTCAATGGGCAATATTGCTGTTGCAGGCTTCTGAGCCGGTTTCACTGGAATGGCGGTCCGTGAAGGAATTGAACTTTCAGCTTGCTGGTTCAGAGGATGGTAGGTCTGAGTTTGCTAAACTCCTTTTAAAAAGTTTAACCACTGAATCTTTATCTGCCGGCTTGGCAAATGGAAACCCTTGAAACATGTCAAAATTCAGGCTTTTTACCTTGTCAAGATGCTTCTCAGTTTCGACACCCTCGGCAACCACTTTCAATTCCAGTCTTTTTGCAAGGTCAACCAGCGTTTTGACGATTTCATAACATTCTTTATCGATCGCCAACTTCTGGATAAAAGATCGGCTAATTTTTAACTCATCTAAAGGAAACAGCTGCAAGGATGAAAAAGGTGAATAGCTGGTGCCGAAATCATCAATGACCAGCTTGATTCCCATTTTTTTTAGGGCCTTCAAAATTTTTATGGATGTTTTGGCATCCTTCATCAATACGCTTTCGGTGAGTTCAAACTTCAGGCTTGCCGGATCGAGACGGTGTTCATGAATGATGCCTTTTACGAGATCAGCAAATTCCGGCTGCCGGAATTGACTGCCGGAGATGTTGACATTAAGCGTTATTTCTTCGAAACCCGGTATAGTACGCTGCCATTCTTTAATTTGGCGACAGCCTTCATTCAGAACCCAGTTCCCAATCTGGTTGATCAGATCGGTTTCTTCGGCTTTCGGAATAAACTTGGCCGGATATATTATTCCATGCTCAGGATGATTCCAACGGATCAGAGTCTCTAACCCTGCTATCCGCCGGTCATCCATCTGAAAAATCGGTTGGTAATGAAGTATGAATTCCTGTTTCGGGATTCCCAGTCGCAGTTCATTTTCTAACTGCAGTGACTCAACCGCCTGATCCAGCATGTTCGTATCAAACATCTTAACCAGCCCACGGCCCTGTTCCTTGCAGCGCGATAACGCCAATTCAGCATCCCGCAGGACTTCATCAGGCGATTCATAGAAAGCCGTCTTCATCACTATCCCAATGCTGACGCTAATAGAAACTCTAGTGCCATCCATTTCAAACGCCTGCTCAGCGGTTTTCCGGCAGCATTCGGCAATCTCGGTCACTTTTTCATTTCCTTCGCAATCTTCAATCAAAACGGCGAACACATCGCCATTGATACGTGCAATGGTATCTGTTGGTCGAATACAAGTATTAAAGCGTTGGGATAATTCGGATAAAACCCTGTCGCCGATAATCAGGCCATAGGCATCGTTTACCGCCTTGAATTGGTCGATATCGATCAAAAGAACAGCAAAGTAATAATCTTTATCGCGGGTGACTCCGGCAATCGCTTTTTGCAATCGATCCATGAATAGGGATCGATCCGGGAGACCGGTGAGTGAATCGGAGAGGAGCTTTTGGTGGACTTTTTTTTCAACCTCCTGACGCTTCATCGCACGCCGTTCTATCCCCCGTGCGATAGAATCTTTAACGGATGAGAGGCTTAGCGGCTTTTCTAAAAAATCACTGACCTCCAGCCTAATGGCTTCAAGTGAACTGCCCATGTCGCCCTTACCGGTGATGACGATGGGGATTATATCAGGGGTTGAATGCTTGATTTCCCTGATAACTTCAAGGCCATTAATATCGGGAAGGCATAGGTCGGCAATCAGGATATCATATGGCCGTTTCTGTCCCAACTGAATACCGCTGATTCCGTCACCGGCCAAATCCACCACGAAATTCTCTGAAGCAAGCCCGATTTGCAGAGCTTTGCGAATGGAAGCTTCATCATCAATGACCAATATACGTTCCATGCTGTTCACCTTATAATTGACTTTGACGGAGAAAAAAGGCCTTTACTTATCTTCCTTAGCATCAATTATGCCAACACGTTAGCAGAGTAGTGCTGCGAATTAAATTTAATATGAATTCAAGAGGTTAAGATAGAAATTAAATTGCAGGAATCTACTTCATTAAACAGCATCGAAGATGCGTTGTGAAAATATTGGTAAGGGATCTGGGTGGCCTACGGCTACGTATAAGTTATGTGTGTAATATAGGTATGTTAGACAGCTGATAATAGTGTCAGCCGATTGAGAATATTCGAAAGTTTGATATAGTCAGTTTAGCTGCTGATTTAATAATCCATACTTTTTAATCCGATAGCGAAGCTTGTGGGACGGCATATTCATCAGACGGGCAGCTTCAGAGACATTCCCCCTGGTAATTTTCATGGCTTCTCTTATGAGACCCTTGGTTACCTTATTGTAATCAAGGTCATTTTCAGCAGCCATTGGTTTGAAGTCAGCGGTATGGTTCTCCTTTGGTGTACCTAAAATATGCAAATGTTTCGATGTGAGAACAGTGCCGCTTTCGATGAGAATGATCCGTTCGATGGCATTTCGCAGTTCGCGTACATTTCCGGGCCATTGATAATCCAATAGAAATGCCCGGGCTTCAGGAGAAATCTCGGAAAAATTTTTGCTGAACTTATGATTATACTGATTCATAAAATGATGGGTAAGGAGGATAATATCTTCCGGTCTTTGCCGCAAGGGAGGCAAGTCAAGTCTAACCACATTGAGTCGAAAGAAAAGATCACCTCTGAATTCACCCTGCTCAACAGCCTTTTCCAGATTTAGGTTGGTAGCTGCTATAATTCTCGCTGAAACTTTAACCGGCCTGTTGCCGCCAATTCTGTAAAAGGCTCGATCTTCTAAAACGGCAAGTAACTTTACCTGGGCCGAGGGGGGCATTGCTCCGATTTCATCTAAAAATAGGGTCCCGCTGCCGGCTTCTTCAAAACGCCCTTTTCTGCCATCGGCCCTGGCCCCGGTGAACGCGCCACGCTCATAGCCGAAAAGTTCGCTCTCTACCAGATCTTTGGCAATAGCCCCACAGTTTACCGTAACAAAAGGCCCTGGTATCTCATGGCTGTTATAATGGGTCGCTTTTGCCAGAACCCCCTTACCGACACCGCTTTCACCGGTGATCAACAAGGGCGTATCGCAGCTGCTTGAAGCTTTTTTCGCAATTTGAACGATTCTTTTTACCAGGGGATTATTACCAATGAGATCAAAATTATACCTGTCAACACGGGGCTGCTGGATGGATCGGATCTGGTTCTTCAATCCCCTGTTTTCGAGCGCATGCGCTATGGTTAGCAAAAGTTCCTGGGAATCAATTGGTTTTACCAAATAATCATAGGCGCCCAGCTTTATCGCCTTCACAATGGTTTTGATGTCTTCGGCCGCCGTGACCATAATCACCGAGGCATCCGAATGGTTTCTTTTTAACCTTTCGAGCACCTCGGCTCCGTCTATTTCCGGCAGCCCGACATCAAGCAGCACGATGTCGGGCCTTTCGCTCTCGCAAAGCCTTAAGGCCTCAAAACCATCCTCGGCAGTCAGGGTGTTGTATTTATTGTCAAGAGCTAAAGAAAGACCTTTGCGGATGCTCTTATCATCATCAACGATCAGAATTTTAGAATCCATAATTTAGATCTTCCCGCCGCTGATTTCAAGGAAAGGCGTTTGGGGCATCTTATTCTTAAAATCTGCTACCGGCAGCTCAATGGTAAACGTTGTTCCCATATGCGGATGGGTTTTAAAGGAAATTTGGCCGCCTTGGCGTTTTATGATTTGGTGCGATATGCTCAATCCCAGTCCGGTGCCGGTAGCTTTGGTGGTGAAAAAAGGGTTAAATATGTCTTCTTGGTGAGCCGTCTCGATGCCGGGACCTGTATCACTGACGCTTAAAATTACCGCGTGGTTATTTGCGGCCACCGAGGATAGGCCCAGTGCTGTCCTTATGTCGATACTGCCCCCCTCGGCCATGGCTTCGATTGCGTTTAAAACCATGTTGTTAATGACTTGCTGAAGACCGATGACATCTCCCTGGACCGGCGGCAATCCATTATTTAAATTCAGATTCAGATTAATTTTTAATTTTTTGAGCTTGGATGACCAAAATTTAACATTTTCCCGGGTTAAGTCATTCAGATCAATTTCATCTGAAGTTGATACCGGTGGCTTGGCAAAATCCAGCACCCGTTTAATGATCTGCTCGATTCTAATTATGTTTTCTTTAATTTCATCAAAAAGCTCCATTTCCTGATCGGGACGGTCATATTTATTCTCATCGCATAAAATGTCAGTAAACAAGTTGATACTGGCCAGCGGATTTCGAATCTCATGGGCGATGCCGCCGGAAAGTTGCCCCAGGGAGGACAAACGGTCAGCACGTATTAATTGTTCTTCTATTTTTCTTTGTTCCGTGATGTCGCCTATTCGAATAATGGCGTTTCCTTCGCCTTCTACTTCCGGTTGCATAGGGTAAATAGCCACAGCTTCGAATCGCGAAGGATCTTTTAAGCCGTTGCGTTCAAAAGTGACGGGATTTCTGCTTGATACCGCCAGCTGAAATCGGCAATCCGGACATGGCGATGATAGTCCGGCAAAAATTTTATAGCAGGATTGACCCATTATATCCTGGTACCGTGAAAACCCGTTATAATCTTTAGCCGCTTTGTTCAAAATTTTGATGGTCATTCGGTGATCCACCATGAATAAAGGTTCTGAAATGCCATCAAAAACAGACTGCAGGCTCGACTTGCTCTGCAACAGCTGCTGCTCCACTTTTTTGCGCTCTTCCACCTCGCTTTGTAATTCGTTAATCAGGGTTCGGTTTTCCAACCGTAATTTGCGTTTCTCGATGGCGCGCTGGACTGAAATTAATAGATCTTCAATATTATCCAACGGTTTCGTCAGATAATTATAAGCGCCATCTTCCTTCATGGCCTGTACCGCATTTTCAAATGTGGCATTGCCGGTCAAAATGATAACTTCAATGTCCACATCCAACTGTTTAACTTTTTTTAATACCTCTAATCCCCCCATGCCGGGCATGCTCATGTCGGTGATGACGAGATCAAAAAATCCTGACTTGAACAGTTTAACGGCTTTATGGCCGCGTTCAGCTCTGGTGATATCATATTTTTCGGCCGATAATATGGTATCGAGCATTTTCAGAATTTCAATGTCATCATCAATTATGAGGATTTTTTCATTCATCTTAAGTTTAGAATACTAGATGCTTCGATTTGTCATTTTGGGGACGTTTGTTTGACAACCATTATAGACCCTGCACGCCACAGATCGATACGGTTAAAATTATTATCGACCATTTAAGCATAATCTTTAATGTTATAGAGGTTGTCATAAATATGATCCGTTTGCTTGATATTTTAGAAACGCAAGAAGATGGTGCGTAACAGTCTAAACTTATTATAAACATGACAACTGCTATAGATGTATATTTCGAAAAAACGGAATGGTGTTGCGAGCGGTATAAATGGTTGCAGAAAAATGGGTTTCAATACGATCCAATTTTTAGGGGCAGGGCATCGTCAGAAAAGATAATTCAGTCAGCCGCAACGGTACAGTTTTCAATAAAATAGGCCAAATCAGATATTTGCTCGGGAACAAGTTCATCAAACTGGATACAGCATCGTTTCATGGAAATCGAGTTGGAAGACTCCTGTTCGTCTATCTCAAAATTGGAAACTATTTTACATGGGATGCGATCTATATATATACCGCTTTCGACCAAAAAAATATCAAAAGCGGTTAAGTCTTCAAGTTCCCCCCGGTGGTCATGATAAAAAAAGGCCTTGCCATCTCTGTCATTATCCATGTATTGGCTGTCACTGTAACGAAATGAGAAACCGGCCATACTGATATCGATAATTTGTCCCAGTTTGGATGAATTCTGATAAAGTACTGCAAAAGCACCGTCTTTGACCTTGTACCGTGTATGGGTTCTGCGTGAAATTGTTTTATTCATTCCTACTTTCCTTTTTTAGGTTAAATCCGCCAGGGGGACGGGTCGCCGAGGCGGATAAAGTTTTAATTCTCCGCCCCTTGGGGCGATAAAAATATTCCGATTGATACCCCGTTGCCTGCGGCGGGGTAGTTCATCCGAAAATTCCGGGGCCTTTGCTGTTGAGGGGCTACTCCGTATCAATTGGAACTTACGGCCTTGGACAAATCATGAACAGCAGTATGTTTTAATTGCTCCAGGCTTTGCTCCGAAACTTCTACCGGCAGTTCAAAGCAGCATTCAAATCTGTCTCTGCCGGCTTCCTTGGCCCGGTAAAGTGCCTGATCGGCCTCCCTAACCAGATTCACTTTATTCTGAGCATCTTCCGGGAAAAAGGCGCCGCCCATACTGACGGTGATCTTTGCTTTTTGATTTTCGTATATGAAGGTATGATTTCTTATGGCTGCCATCTGCCTGTTAACTACCTTCACCACTTCGGATTTGGATATTTCATTCATAATCACTAAAAACTCTTCCCCGCCATAGCGAAAGAGCCGATCCGTCGACCGCAACTCAGCGGCAATAAGTTCGCCTAATTTTTTAAGGACATGGTCACCAAACAGATGACCATAGGTATCATTAACATCTTTAAAGCGATCGGCATCGATCATAAGAATAAAAAACGAGTGGTCGTATCTTTGGGACCGTTTGATCTCGTCATCAAGGCAAGCCTGGAGATGTCGATAGTTGTAAAGTCCGGTCAAAGAATCTTTGATTGATAACTCCTCTAGCTGTTTGACTAACGAACGGTTTTTCAACTCAAGGTTTCTTTTCTCAAGAACCCGCTCCACCGCCGTAAACAGAACATCTATATCCTCCAGTGGCTTACGGAAATAATCATAGGCCCCGAGTCTTAAGCAGTCTATGGCCGTTGCCTCGTCGCTGTGCCCTGTCAGGATAATTACCTCGGTATCTGACTCCTTGGCTTTAATCTCCCGGAGGACTTCAATGCCGTCCATAACGGGCATCCTGACATCGGTAAGTACGAGATCCGGGTTGTGCTCCTGAAATTTATCGATTCCTTCCCGTCCGTTAGAAGCGGTTAAGATGTGATACCCTTCACTTTCCAACAAGCTCGAAAGCAAGGCACGAATATCTTCTTCATCCTCAATGATCAGTATGGTTTCTTTCATCACAATCTCCGAAATTGCTGGCAATTATGCAGTTTTTCTGGCTTTTTCTTCCTCAACCACGTCACTGCCTGAATTTAAATCCGCAATGGGGAGTTTAACTTTAAACATCGTCCCCTCCGGTCCGGTTTCAGCAACTTCAATCTGACCGTTATGGTCCCTGATAATTCCATAACTAATGGAAAGCCCAAGCCCCGTTCCTTTGCCGACCTCCTTGGTGGTGTAGAACGGATCAAAGATGCTGGTTTGATCTTTCTTCTTAATACCCTTGCCGGAGTCTTTAAATAATATTTCCACCAGACTATCATCCGTATCGGATGGTCTGGATATAATCTCAATTGATTCGGTGTTGCCGTTCAGCGGCTTATCATTTTCACTTTTTTCGGCAATGGCATCCCGCGCATTGGTGATCAAATTAAGAAAAACCTGTTCCAGCTGGTTGGTGTCACCTTTAATTTTGGGCAATTCAGGATCCAGGGATTTATTAACCTCGATATTTCTCAGCCGCAACTGTTCGCCCACCATCAAAAAGGATTCTTCAATGACATTATTGACGTCCAAGGGATAATATTCGGCTTTTGACTGACGCGAAAAAGTTCGCAGATGATTGATAATATTCATCATCCGTTTTGTATTGCGCTCTATGGGCTCAATTTGCCGATGCATATCTTCAAGCTCTAATTTGCCTTTTGACAGGCTGCGCTGAATAAGCTGGGCATTGCCCCGGATAACCATCAGAGGCTGATTCAGTTCATGGGCAACGCCAGCTGCCAATTCGCCGATGGAGGCCAGTTTGCCCGATTGAACCAGCTGGGACTGGGTGTGTTTGAGTTCCTTGTAGGCTTTTTTCAGAGATTCTTCGGCGCGATTGCGATCGGTTACATCCCGTATAATGCCCTGGAAACCATTCGGCAGCCCTTCAGGGCTTTTCATCAATGAGACCGAGGCTTCCAGGTATCTTTTTTCACTGTCTTTTCTGATAATCTGCCACTCAAATTCTCTGGATGGTTTATGGGATACATATACATTGTTAAAGGCCCGAAAAACATTGTTGGCATTTCGCGGATCGGTAAATTTGCGATAGTTGACTCCCATCAAGTCTTCATGGCTGTAGCCTGTAATTTTTAAAAAAGCATTATTGAAGAATTTTAAATTGCCCGAAATGTCTAATTCGTAGTATCCTTCCTCCATGCTTTCCAGAATACTGCGATATTTTTCCTCACTTTCGCGAACGTTCTCCTCAGCACGGTTGCGTTCACCAATTTCTTGTTTGAGCACTTTATTGGCCTTTAATAACTGACCCGTTCGTTGTTCTACTTTGTATTCCAGTTCCTGATTTGCTTTATGAACTTTCTTTTTTTCAGCTTCCAACAACCGTGCCTGCATAAACTCTTTTCT